>CAVZHJ010000005.1:0-72334 GCA_963774995.1 uncultured Alphaproteobacteria bacterium | reverse complement strand
CGGTCAAATCGTCCGTGCGCCGGTAAATCGGGATCAGGCTCACATCGAGACGTCCGAGTACAGCCCGCAGCATCCGCACCGACGCGACCGGATTCAAATGCGGCAGCGCCTCGAAATCTGATGCTGCTTGCCCTCCCAGCCCGCGCTGACCAGGACTTCGCAAAGCATGCCCGCGAATGGACCGGTTGCACCTGGCGAACTTGTCTGGTCAGTCCTCGACGCCGCAAACTCGGCAGCCAGCCGACGCTGCTGCTCGAGGACGGCGTTTCTCGCGATCTCGGTTTTGGCGGTCTCGTGACCGAGACTGTCGAGCAAGCGGCTCATGCCACGGCCTCCGCAGCGCTGCCGGCAGCTTGCGTCGGTAGCCACTTTTGCTCGAGCTGACAGAACTTGCCATCGACCAACGTGAACAGGCGGTCGGCGATGGCGGCGAACGATGGGCGGTTGGTGATAACCACCATGGTGATTTCACCCTTGAGCGAAAGCAGCGCTTTGCCGAGCGCCTGATCGCTGTCGTAGTCGAACGAGCCATTGGCTTCGTCAAGAATGAGCAGGCGAGGACGGCTGGCGATAGCCCGGGCGATCGCGACGCGCTGCAGGAAACCAACGGGCAAGGTCTCGGTCGCAGCCTCTCCGACGCGCGTGTCGTAGCCGCGAGGAAGCCGATTGATGTCCCCTTCAAGGTCGAGCATGCAGGCCGCCGCGCGGGCCGCCGCGATCCGCTCAGTGCGGAACAATGTGAGATTGTTGAGTACGGATCCGCGTATCGTGGCGTTCTGGTGATCGATCAGTGCAACTGAACCGTGCGTTTGAGCCTCCGCCATCGAGGCTGCGACGCCGTCGATCGACACCTCGCCGGTCTCGGGAACCAATTGACCGGCCGCCAGTCGCGCGATGGTGGACTTGCCGATATTGTCCCTCCCGGTGATGGCGATGATCTCGCCACGCGCGACCTCCAGAACTCGCTCCGGTGAGGATCGGCGCTTTTCCATCGCCAGGAGCAATCCAAACATTGTTGAAGACGAGCCGGGCGGGCAAATGCTCACGGTCAGGCACTGGCGCGCGCGAGCGATTGCTCATCGGCAGATCAAAGATTGGTCGAGCGATCTCCTCCGACACGATGACGCCCTGGATCTCGTTCCAAGCCGACACCAGGCGCAGAAGCGGCTGGATGACACGCCCTGCCAGCATGGTGCTGCAAGCGACAACGCCAACGGAGATTTCGCCGTTGACCGCCAAGATAGCGCCGATCGTTGCAGTGGAGATTTGGGTGAGGATCGAGATCATCGAGCCGAAGCTCTGTGCATCGTCGGCGAGGCGCACAACATCATGAGTGGACCCGGCGGCCTGCTCTGACAGGCGCTCGAAGCGTCGCAGGATCTGCTGCTCGGTTCCCAGCGCCTTCACAGTGACGATCCCGTTCAACGTCTCGATCATGAAATCCTGTATCCTGGCCTCGGCGACCATCCGCTCGGCCGTGGTGCGCCTCAGTTCGCGTCCACGGTCGATGGCGGCTACACCAAAGAGCAGGAAGATCGCGAGCGGAACGGCGGCGATCCAACCGCTGATCGCGGTGAGTAAAGCGAGGAAGATCCCGACGAAGGCCAGATCGATCAGCACCAGAGGCGCCGGACTGATGTTGAATTCGGAGATTGCCGCGACGGCCTGCAATCGTTGAATCCATCGGGCAACGGGCTGGGCATCCACCAGCTTGGCTGGCGCCAACGCGATGCGGGAGGCGGCATCGACGTTGTTTTTCCACGCCAGCTTCATCGCGCTCCATGCGATAACGTGACTTCGCGTGATGCGCAGGACTGTCTCCATGACCAGGGCGCAACAAATTCCAATCATCAGGAAGACGAGCGTAGGTGTTGCCGAATGCGGAACGATCCGGTCGTAGACCTGAAGGATTCCCAGTGGGAGAGCGAGGCCAAGCAAGTTGATGAAGACCGAGGCCGCCAGCACGTCGGCCGGCAAGCTCCACAATGTCCGGCCGAGAAGTCCAAGAAAGCCCGCCGAATCGTGAATGATCGATTGGAGATAGTGTCGTGCGCGTGCGCTCAGGCCCGCGTCGGCTCTAGGCGCAGCTCCGGATAAATCGCGCGATCGATCGAAAGAGAACATTTGGTTACCAAATTGAGAAGTCTCGCTTCGCAGAATAGATGCAAATCACTAATTCTCTTGATACGTACGGGTATGCATAAAATCGCATTGCCCGAGTGGAGCTCTTTGAAACCGGAAATCGCTTCTTTGCAGGTGTTTTCACGGCGCGTGCCCGGATCGGTTGCCGTTCAACAGCGTTTATAAAAAGTTTACGACCGTTTGAAACTTTGAGACAAATTCACGGCAGGCTTTCAATCCTTTGGGAGGAGAAGAGTAGCAACAGATATTTCAGATCAAGTCTGTCCCGCGCGGGAGCGCCACACATATGTCTGCTGATTCCGGACTCGCTCTGCCGCCGACCAGCGTGGACCTCGATGAATTGGTGCGATCGCTGAAGAAGGCAAGCGACTCCGTTGCTCCTCCACAAGGGACCAGCCAGCAGGATTCGTATCTTCAAAACACCCATCAGGGGCATGCCGGCCCCTCGTCTACTTCTACCGTCGCCGAGTTCAGTCAAACAGTGGATGTTAGCAAAGCGCCGCTAGCGCCGTTGACGATTATGCCGATCAACATGACTCTCGCCGCCATCTCCGTTCCGGAGAATCCGCCTGACGGCGCGGTGGTGGCCAGGCTGGGCGCGGAGGACGCGACTGGGGGCAGCGGGTTCACTTACACGCTGGCCGAGATCCCTCGGGCAAGTTCGACGTAGTTGGCAACGAGGTGCGGGTGAAAGCTGGAGCCTCGATCGATTACGAGACGGTACCCTCGTATGACCTGACCGTGACGATCACCGATACCGCGGGGCTGAGCCGCACCGAGACCTTGACGACTGAGATCGCCGATCGATCCGGCTCCGCCGCATCGGCCTCCGGAAACAATGTGCTGACCGGATCCAGCGAAGAAGGCAGCTTGGAAGAAGACACCACCGGAGAGGACTCCACCGGAGAAGATACCACCGGAGAAGACACCACGATCGGCGGCGCAGGCGACGACGTTTATGTGGTCAATTCGGCCGACGACGTGGTCACCGAGCTCGCCGGCCAGGGCACCGACACGGTCCAGAGCAGCATCAGCTATACGCTCGGTGCCAATGTCGAGAACCTGCAGCTGACCGGGTCGGCGAACATCAACGCCACCGGCAACAGCCTCAACAACACGCTGACCGGCAATGCCGGCAACAACGTGCTCGACGGTGGCGCTGGCGACGACACCCTGAGCGGTGGCGCCGGCAACGATGCCATGCGCGGCGGTACTGGCAACGACACCTATGTGGTCGACGCGGCCGGCGACGTGGTCACCGAGGCCTGCCGGGCAGGGCACCGACACGGTGCAGAGCAGCATCAGCTATACGCTGGGCGCCAATGTCGAGAACCTGACGCTGACCGGCACCGGCGACATCAACGCCACCGGCAACAGCCTCGACAACATGCTGACCGGCAACGCCGGCAACAACATGCTCAATGGCGGCGCCGGCAACGACACCCTAGACGGCGGCGCCGGCAACGACACCATGAGCGGCGGCGCCGGCAACGACACCTATGTCGTCGATGCGGCCGGCGACGTGGTCACCGAGCTCGCGGCCAGGGCACCGACACGGTGCAGAGCAGCATCAGCTACACGCTCGGCGCCAACGTCGAGAACCTGACGCTCACCGGCACGGCAACATCAACGCCACCGGCAACACGCTCAACAACATGCTCACCGGCAACGCCGGCAACAACATGCTCGATGGCGGCGCCGGCGACGACACGCATGATCGGCGGCGCCGGCAACGACACCTATGTCGTCGACAATGCCGGCGACGTGGTGACCGAGGCTGCCGGCGCAGGGCACCGACACGGTGCAGAGCAGCGATCACCTACACGCTCGGCGCCAATGTCGAGAACCTGACGCTCACCGGCAGCGGCAACATCAACGCCACCGGCAATACGCTCGACAACATGCTCACCGGCAACGCCGGCAACAACGTCGCTCGACGGCGGCGCCGGCAGCGACACCATGATCGGCGGCGCGGGCAACGACACCTACGTGGTCGACAGCGCCGGCGACGTGGTCACCGAGGCGCCGGCGCAGGGCACCGACACGGTCCAGAGCAGCGATCAGCTACACGCTCGGCGCCAATGTCGAGAACCTGACGCTGACCGGCAGCGGCAACATCAACGCCACCGGCAACAGCGCTCGCCAACATGCTGACCGGCAACGCCGGCAACAACATCGCTCGACGGCGGCGCCGGCAACGACACCATGATCGGCGGCGCCGGCAACGACACCTACGTCGTCGACAACGCCGGCGACGTGGTCACCGAAGCTGCCAGCGCAGGGCACCGACACGGTCCAGAGCAGCGATCAGCTACACGCTCGGCGCCAATGTCGAGAACCTGACCCTGACCGGCAGCGGCAACATCAACGCCACCGGCAACAGCCTCGACAACACGCTCACCGGCAACGCCGGCAACAACGTCCTCGACGGCGGCGCCGGCAACGACACGCATGATCGGCGGCGCCGGCAACGACACCTATGTGGTCGACGCGGCCGGCGACGTGGTGACGGAGGCCGCCGGCGAGGGCACCGACACGGTGCAGAGCAGTCGTCAGCTATACGCTCGGCGCCAATGTCGAGAACCTGACGCTGACCGGCAGCGGCCAACATCAACGCCACCGGCAACACCCTCGACAACACGCTGACCGGCAACGCCGGCAACAACGTGCTCGACGGCGGCGCCGGCAACGACACCATGAGCGGCGGCGCCGGCAACGACACCTATGTGGTCGACGCGGCCGGCGACGTGGTGACGGAGGCTGGCCAGCGAGGGCACCGACACGGTGCAGAGCGGCGATCAGCTACACGCTCGGCGCCAACGTCGAGAACCTGACGCTGACCGGCACCGGCCAACATCAACGCCACCGGCAACACCCTCGACAACACGCTCACCGGCAACGCCGGCAACAACGTCGCTCGACGGCGGCGCCGGCAACGACACCATGATCGGCGGCGCCGGCAACGACACCTATGTGGTCGACGCCGCCGGCGACGTGGTCACCGAGGCTGCCGGCGAGGGCACCGACACGGTGCAGACGTCAGATCAGCTACACGCTCGGCGCCAATGTCGAGAACCTGACGCTGACCGGGCGCCGGCAACATCAACGCCACCGGCAACAGCCTGGCAACAACAGCTCACCGGCAACGCCGGCAACAACGTGCTCGACGGCGGCGCCGGCAACGACACCATGATCGGCGGCGCCGGCAACGACACCTATGTCGTCGACGCGGCCGGCGACGTGGTCACCGAGCTCGCCGGCGAGGGCACCGACACGGTGCAGTGCAGCGATCAGCTACACGCTCGGCGCCAACGTCGAGAACCTGACGCTGACCGGCAGCGGCGACATCAACGCCACCGGCAACACGCTCGACAACGTGCTCACCGGCAATGCCGGCAACAACGTCGCTCGATGGCGGCGCCGGCAACGACACCATGATCGGCGGCGCCGGCAACGACACCTACGTGGTCGACGCGGCCGGCGACGTGGTCACCGAGGCTGCCAGCGAAGGCACCGACACGGTGCAGTCGCAGCATCAGCTACACGCTCGGCGCCAATGTCGAGAACCTGACGCTGACCGGCAGCGGCGCAACTCAACGCCACCGGCAACACGCTCGCAACAACATCGCTGACCGGCAACTGCCGGCGACAACGTCCTCGATGGCGGCGCCGGCAACGACACCATGATCGGCGGCGCCGGCAACGACACCTACGTCGTCGACGCGGCCGGCGACGTGGTGACGGAAGCTGCCGGCGAGGGCACCGACACGGTCCAGAGCGTCGATCAGCTACACGCTGGGCGCCAATGTCGAGAACCTGACGCTGACCGGCACCGGCAACATCAACGCCACCGGCAACACGCTCGACAACACGCTGACCGGCAACGCCGGCAACAACGTGCTCGACGGCGGCGCCGGCAACGACACGCATGATCGGCGGCGCCGGCAACGACACCTACGTGGTCGATGCTGCCGGCGACGTGGTCACCGAGCTCGCCGGCCAGGGCACCGACACGGTGCAGTGCAGCATCAGCTACACGCTCGGCGCCAACGTCGAGAACCTGCACTCTGACCGGCGCGGCGAACATCAACGCCACCGGCAATACCGGCAACAACACGCTGACCGGCAATGGCGGCAACAACGTGCTCGACGGCGGCGTCGGCAACGACACCATGAGCGGCGGCGCCGGCAACGATACCTATGGGTCGACGCGGCCGGCGACGTTGTCACCGAGCTCGCCGGCCAGGGCACCGACACGGTCCAGGCAGCGTCAGCCTATACGCTCGGCGCCAATGTCGAGAACCTGCACATTGACCGGCGCGGCGACATCAACGCCACCGGCAATACCGGCAATAACACGCTGACCGGCAATGCCGGCAACAATGTCCTCAATGGCGGCGCGGGTAACGACATCATGATCGGTGGCGCCGGCAACGACACCATGACCGGCGGAGCAGGTCACGACGTGTTCGTTTATATGCAGGGTAACGGATCGGATATCGTGAATGGCGGGACTGGTGCTAGCTGGATCGACACCGTCCAACTCGACCAGAGCCTTGGATTGCAGCAGCTCGGGACCGACTGGACCGTCACCTTGACCTCCGGGAGTGTCGTTGGCCAAAACGCAAATCAACTCAGTTTTTCGGCCGATGCCGACGGAGCTATCAATCTTGCTGATGGTTCCCAGATTGTCTTTACCGATATGGAGCGCGTCCAGTGGTGACACAGTGCAACGCCTGACCGCTTGGGACGGGTATGGCCTTGGGCCGTTCGGCACAGCGAGCTGCTCATCGTCGATCCGCGTACCTATAGTCCTTCGGTTCCGTAACCTGCTACTCGGCGAATGATTCCTCATAAACTGAGTGGCTCTTCTTGCCGGTCATCCTCTGCAAGTGCGCATGTGATACCTCGTCAACGCCCTCGACACGATCAAGCTTCATGTCACCTCGCGAACGTTGTATGAGAGAGCGACATCAGCTCGCGCAACGGACCTCTAACCTCCGAGCTTTTTCTAACGGACGCGCATTGAAATACGAGATCCTCAGATCTAGGTAGCGCTTTTCGGCAATTGCGCGCTAAGGAATTGCAGGACTGAATGATACGTGGCGCAAATGGCTTCGGGAGGGTGCTGAGTTGCTCCCTCAATCGGACGATTGTTAGAGTTACCGTCCGTGTCCTGGAGCGGCGTTACGGGGTGCGCGTTCGCTCCTAACGATACCGCCGGCTGCGTCTGTCTCGGACGTCAGCCGCTAGGGCTCGTGGATTGCACTGGCCCGTCGCGCTCCTACAATTCCAGCATGGGATGGTCGCGGCGGGATCTTCATTTGCACGACAAGCCGGTTGCCTTGGCTGAAATCCGGCTGCATGGCGTTCGGCAGTTGCTCGTCTATTGCGGCAACGCGGATCGCTGCCGGCACCAGCCCCGTCTCGATGCCGATCGCTGGTCTGATGATGTGACGCTCGGGGAGTTGCAGCCGCGCATGGTCTGCATCGAATGCGGCCACCCTCGGCGCCGATGTGCAGCCAGACTGGCCGATCAATCGGAAGGGCTATGGCGGTCGCCACCCGTGAGTTTGTCCACCGAGTTCACCAATCTGCCGCCGATCGGCTCGAGGCCAACGAACGGCAATCAGTCAGCCGGTTCGTCAATCGCAGGAGCTTCACATGCGACCCGCGCTCTTCGCTATTCTTGCATTCCTTTGCCTCTCGATTCTGATGGGCGGCCGGACGTCTGCTCAGCAATGCCATGATCCTCCGCGGACCGCAGAAGGCAGATGCCTCAAAAAGGCGGGCGCTCAATGCGATCCTTCGAGCGGATGGGTCGGCGGTCGAGCAGCGGAGCGTCAAGCGTGTAGGGGTTCGTCCGGCGCATCGCGTCGGAAATCCCCGGCTGCAAACAGTAAGGAAGGCAGCACGTGCGCGGACCGTTGCTTTTCCAACTGCGATCAGAGGGTGATTAAAGGTCTTACAGGTCGCATTTCGGTTTGCGTGAACAATTGCAAAAGAATTCAGAAATGCAGTTGAGCGGCGGTCTTGAATAGTTGCTGCGACCAGGATGAGGGCGAGGATGACGACAGATAGTTCGACGTCGGGGACCGCCAGGGCGAACGGCCCATTGTGGGGTTCGTCCGCAGGAGACTGGGCATCAATCCAGGAAGGCCAGTTCAAGGCAGGATACGAGGCGGTCCTTGCGCATTGCCGTGTCGGCCCTGAGACAGACTATCTCGACGCTGGCTGCGGTGCGGGTATGGCCGCGCAGATCGCGGCATCCCTTGGAGCGAAAGTATCGGGTTTCGATGCTGCCGAGGCGCTGCTGGCCATTGCGCGAGATCGCGTGCCGGTCGGCGTTTTCCACATTGCAGACCTCGAGAATGTGCCATTCGGCAGCGCGTCCTTCGATGTCGTTACCGGCTTCAATTCCTTCCAGTTCGCCGGCGATCCCGTGCGCGCCCTTGCGGAAGCACGGCGTGTGGCGAGGCCTGGTGGCAAGGTGGTGGTCATGACCTGGGGAAAGCCGGAAGGTATGGAGGCAGCAAAGATCGTCTCGGCGCTTGGACCGCTCCTGCCGCCGCCACCGCCTGGCTCTCCGGGGCCATTCGCCCTGTCCGAAGAAACGAAGTTGCGTGCTTTCGCCGAGGCCGCCGGACTTAGAGCAGAAGACGTGATCGATGTGGATAGTCCCTGGAACTATCCGGACGAAAGTACTGCATTGCGCGGACTGGCCTCTTCGGGCGTCTCCGCGAGAGCCATGGCTCTGTCTGGCCCAGAGGCTGTGAACGCCGCGCATCGCGTGGCTCTGGCGCCGTTCCGACAGGCCGACGGATCGTTTCGGATCGGTGCAACGTGCCGGTTCTTGGTCGCCGGGGCTTGAAGAGCGCGCCCGAATGCGTCTATCGGCCATCGGGGTGGGTAAATTTCATCGACCTTGAAAAGCTGCTTGCGTTCCTCAAATCGCGGTCGGCTTCCTGCGTCTCGGCTTCGTGTGGCGATCACGCTTCAATTTCTGAAGCCAGCGATTGATATTGACCCCGCTGACGGCCTAGTGTCGTGGTTCAAAAATTCGCTCCATCGCTGCCGCGAGTCCGTCAAGCGAATTTCTGAACCATGGACGACACTGGAATCGCAGGTTTGCTGGTGTCCTTATCAAATCCGAAGTTCGCGCCCGAACGTGCTGCGATGCAGGGCAAACTTCGGATTCGGGACACCAGGTTGTGGCAACTGCTCATCGTGGAGTGACGACGTGCTGCTTGAAACACTCCGTGTCGCGCGCGCCCGGCGCACCGATCTCGCAAGCGCGGCCTGGTCGCGGCTCGCGCGCCGCTTCAACCGGAGACAATCGACATGAAACTCGGACGCCTTGGCGTATGGTATGGCACCGACAAACTCGACGGATCGCAGCTGCGCGATTTCGTGCGCACGGTCGAGCAGAATGGCTACTCGACCCTGTGGTACCCTGAATCGCGGGGCTACGAGTCGATGTCGCTGGCGGCGTTTCTTTTGTCGAGCAGCGAGAAGCTGGTGATCGGCAGTTCGATCGCCAACATCTATGCACGCGATTTCTTCACCGCGCAGCGCGCCATGCTGTCGCTGAACAAGCTCTACGGCGACCGGTTCATTCTCGGTCTCGGCGTCAGCCACGTTCCGATGGTCGAGGGCCTGCGCGGCCACACTTATGCAAAACCGCTGGCGGCGATGGGCGCCTATCTCGACGGCATCAACAAGGGTGCGCCCGAAGGCGACTTGCCGCCGGTCATGGTCGCGGCCCTCGGACCGAAAATGCTGGCGCTGAGCGGCGCCAAGTCGCGCGGCGCCGTCCCCTACAACGTGACGCCGACGCATACGGCCAAGGCCGCCGCGATCCTCGGGCCCTCGAAGTGGCTCGCGGTGGAGCAGAAGGTGACGCTCGAGACCGATCCCGCGAAGGCGCGGGCGATCGGGCGCAAGGAACTGTCGCGCTACATGGGGCTGCCGAACTACCGCAACAACTGGCTGCGCGAGGGCTTTACCGAGGCCGAACTCGCCGATGGCGGCAGCGACCGCTTCATCGACGCGATGGTGCTGTGGGGCGACGCCGACACCATCAAGCGCGGCCTGCGGGCACACTTCACGGCCGGCGCCACCCATGTCTGTCTGCAGCCCGTCCACACGGATGGCGATTTCGCCGCCCGCGACCGCATGCTGGCCGCGCTTGCGGATACCTGACAGCCGTGACTGCCATGGGTTTCACGCACCGACTGTCCAAGTGGCTGGAGCGCTACCGGGGCGGCATCTACTACTTGGCGGGTGAGCTCGTACTGACAGTGATGCTCGTCTTATTCATTTTGCATGCGAGGTGAACGTCGCCTTGGTTTGCAAACGCATATTGTCTTCAAGGGGAGCGAGGGTGAAGCGAGAATGCGTACGTGGCGCCGTCACTAGAGCAGATCGGCGACGGCGTTGCGGTAGCGGCGCATGGCGTCCACATGCTCGGTCATGCTTCGCCCCTTCATGCGCTTGTGGTGGTAACCGCCGAAGGTGTTGTGCAGCGTCACATGCGTGACGCCCGCCTTCTTCCAGAAACTGATGTCCTCGCGCCAGTCCTTCTCAGAGCCTGTACCGGTCGAGGTCCAGACTTCGAGGCCGACTGATGCCGGATCGCGCCCTTCGGCTTCCACCAGGCGGCGCAGCTTGTCGAATTCCGTGATGGCCTTCGGCCCGGGCGGTTCGGACAGCATCATCCAGCCGTCGCCCCACTTGGCGATCCGCTGCAGCGTCACGTCCATATGACCGCCGAACCAGAGCGGAATCTTGCGGCGTGGCGGCAGCGGGTTGATGCCGATGTCCGGGAGGCGATGCCACTTGCCCTCGAACGTGACGTAGGGATCGGCCCACAGCGCTTTCATCACCTGGACCTGCTCCTCGGACCGCTTGCCCCGGTTGTGGAAATTCTCGTTGAGGCCGACGAACTCCATCTCGTTCCAGCCGACGCCGACGCCGAAGCGAAAGCGGCCGCCGCTGAGCACGTCGAGGCTGGCGGCCTGCTTGGCGACCAGCGCGGTCTGGCGCTGCGCGAGGATCAGCACCTGGGTGGAGAGTTCGACCTTTTTCGTGCAGGCCGCGATGAACCCGAACGCCACGAAGGGGTCGTGAAACAGCCCGAGTCCGCCCCCGCGGCCGCTGGCGGGGTTGGCCGGGTTGCCGCCGAGCACATGGTCCGCCAGCGTCAGGCCTTCGTAGCCTTCGGCCTCGGCAAGCTGGGCGTATTCGCGCACGATCGGGCCATCGCCGCCGATGTCGCCGAAAGGCAGGGCAATTCCGAGATGCATGGGTGGCTTCCTTGCTATGGCTGGTTGCTCGCTGCACGCCAGTCTATAGATTTCGGGGAAGGCTACCATCGACCGTCGCCGACCAGGAGACATGCGTGATCAAGCTCGGATACAAGGCTTCGGCGGAGCAGTTCGCCGCCGGGCAAGCTGCTGGACTTCTCGTGCCTCGCGGAGGAAGTCGGTTTCGAGTCGGTCTTCATCAGCGACCACTTCCAGCCATGGAGGCACGTCGACGGCCATGCGCCGTTCTCGCTGGCCTGGCTGGGCGCGCTGGGCGCCAGGACCTCGCGCATCGTCATGGGCACCAGCGTGCTGACGCCGACTTTCCGCTACCATCCCTCGATCGTCGCGCAGGCCTTCGGCACGCTGGGCGCGATGTTCTCCGGGACGCGTCATCCTCGGCATCGGCACCGGCGAATCGCTGAACGAAGTGCCGTCGACCGGCCAGCCCTGGCCGGAATTCAAGGAGCGCTTCGCGCGCCTGCGCGAGGCCGTCACGCTGATCCGCACGCTGTGGACGCGAGGAGCGCGTCAGCTTCGAAGGCGAGTACTACAAGACCGAGAAGGCGACGATCTACGACCGCCCCGCCACGCCGGTGCCGATCTATGTCGCGGCGCGCGGGCGCGCTGGTCGCGAACTACGCCGGCCGCTCCGGCGACGGCTTCATCTGCACCAGCGGCAAGAAGCCGGAGCTCTACACCGAGACGCTGCTGCCGAAGGTCGCCGAGGGAATCGCCGGCGTCGGACGAATCCGCGAAGCGCCCTACGACCGCATGATCGAGGTGAAGGTGTCGTTCGACACCGACAAGACGCGCGCGCTCGAGGACACGCGCCACTGGGCGGCGCTGGCGCTGACGCCCGAGGAAAAGATGTCGGTCGAGGACCCGGTCGAGATGGAGCGGCTCGCCGACGCGCTGCCGCTCGAGCGCGCCGCCAGCCGCTGGATCGTGTCGAGCGATCCCGACGAGCATGTCGAGAGGATCGGCTCCTATGTCGATCTCGGCTTCCGGCATCTGGTGTTCCATGCGCCGGGCCCCGACCAGGAGCGCTTCCTGAAGCTGTACGGCGAGCAGGTGCTGCCGCGCCTGCGCAAGCGCTTCGGCTGAGGCGGGCTGATGGAGCGCAGTCACGCCGTCGAGATCCTCGCGGTCCCCGGCATTCCGCTGGTCGCGCCAGGCGACGATCTCGTCGCCCTGATCGCCGAGGGGCTGGCGCGCGGCGGCATCGCGCCGCGCGGCGGCGACGTCTTCGTGCTGGCGCAGAAGATCGTCTCCAAGGCCGAAGGGCGCATGCGTCGATCTCGCGACCGTCGAACCCTCGGCGCGAGGCGATCGAGCTCGCCGAGGAAGTCCAGAAGGACCCGCGCCTCGTCGAGCTGATCCTGTCGGAATCGGTGCGCGTCGTGCGCGCGCGGCCCAACGTCCTGATCGTCGAGCACCGGCTGGGCTTCGTCATGGCCAATGCCGGCGTCGACCAGTCCAACGTGGCCGCGCCGGACGGCCCGCAGCGCGCCCTGCTGCTGCCGGTCGATCCCGACGGCAGCGCCGAGACGCTGCGGACGCGCCTGTCGCAACGTTTCGGCGTGCCGCTGGCGGTGGTCATCAACGACAGCTTCGGCCGCGCCTGGCGGCGCGGCACGTGCGGGCGTCGCGATCGGCGCGGCCGGCCTGCCGTCGCTGATCGACCTGCGCGGCACGCCCGACCTGTTCGGCCGCACGCTGCAGGTCAGCATCATCGGCCTGCCGACGAGATCGCCGCCGCGGCATCGCTGGTGATGGGCCAGGGCGACGAAGGCGCAGCCTGTCGTGCTCGTGCGCGGCCTCGACCTGGCGCGGGCCCGCCAATGCCGCGTCCGATCTCGTGCGCCCGGCCGCGGAGGACCTGTTCCGGTGAGCAAAGGACTGGTCGTGGCGCTGTCCGGCGGCGTCGGCGGCGCCAAGCTGGCGCTCGGCCTGAGCCGCGTGCTGCCGGCCGGACGATCTGCTGGTCGTCGCCAACACCGGCGACGATTTCGAGCATCTCGGGCTTCAGCATCTCGCCCGACATCGACACGCTGATCTACACGCTCGCCGGCCTCGACAATCCCGCCACCGGCTGGGGCCGGCGCGACGAGACGTGGTCGTTCATGGACAGCATCGGCGCGCTGGGCGGCGAGGACTGGTTCCGGCTCGGCGATCGCGATCTTGCGCTGCATGTCGAGCGCACGCGGCGGCTGCGCGCGGGGCAGACACTGTCCGAGGTCACCGCCGACATTTGCCGGCGCCTCGGCATCGGCGCCCGCGTCCTGCCGATGAGCGACGACCGCGTGCGCACCCGCGTGCGCACCGACGCGGGCTGGATCGACTTCCAGGACTATTTCGTGCGCCAGCAGTGCCGGCCGGTCGTGCATGAGCTGGCTTTCGACGGCGTGACGCGACGCCCGGCCGCAAGCCGACATCATGGCGGCGCTGCGCTCGGGCGACGTGCGGGCCGTGATCGATCTGCCCGTCCAATCCCTTCATCAGCGTCGAGCCGATCCTGGCGTGCCCGGCATGCGCGAGGCGATCAAGGCGAGCGGCGCGCCGGTCGTCGCGGTGTCGCCGATCATCGGCGGCCAGGCCGTCAAGGGCCCGACCGCCAAGATGATGCGCGAGCTTGGCCTCGAGGCCGAGTGCCGCCGCCGTCGCCGCGCGCTACGGCGACCTGCTCGACGGCTATGTCGTCGACCACGCCGACGCCGATGCGGTCGGCAATGTCGGCGCGCGAGGTGCACGATCGCCACAACCCTGATGACGAGCCTCGCAGACCGCGAGGCGCTGGCGCGCGTCGACGCTCGACGCGGCGGACGCGCTGGCCGTGAGCGCGATGAGCGACATCTGGGCGGTCATTCCGGTCAAGGAATTCGATGGCGCCAAGCAGCGGCTGTCGGGCCTGCTGTCGCCGCCACAGCGCCGCGCCCTCGCCGAGACCATGCTGACGCGACGTGCTCGACGCCGTTGCCGGCTCGCGCGCGTCTGGCCGGCATGATGATCGTCACGCTCGACCCGCAGGCGACGGCGCTTGGCGACAAGATCGGTGCGCGCGATCGTGACCGACGGCGCGCGCGACGGACATACCGGCAGCGTGAACGCCGGCCGCCGCCTTCTCGCGGGCGAAGGGCGTGGCGGCATGATCACGATGCCCGGCGACATTCCAGCCACCCGCGCCGGCGAGATCGACGCGGTGTTGTCGGCGCATCTCGCCGCGCCGTCCTTCACGATCTCGCCGGCGCATGACGATCTCGGATCCAATGCCGTCGTCTGCTCGCCGCCGGAATCGGTGCCGCTGCGCTTCGGCGACAACAGCTACTTCCCGCATCTCGACGCGGCGCGTCTGCAGGGCATCGAGCCGACGGTGATCCGTCAGCCCGGCATCGCCATGGATATCGACCATCCGGTCGATCTCGCAGCGCTTCCTGCGCCTGCCGCAATCAGCCGGCACGCGCACCCGCACGCTGCTCGACGAACTGGCGTGCCCGCGCTGCTGGCCGAGCGGGGCATCGCCTAAGCCGCCGCCGCCTGCTTGCGCGGCGGTGTCAGCACGATCGGCGCCAGGTCGGCCGCGATCATGCGATGCCGCGCGGCGCTCCTCCGGCGACCGGCCGATAGAGCGTGTCGCGCTGCATGCGGTTCGCGGCCGATCGAGCGGATCAGCGCTTCCATCGCGTCCGGCGGAAACTCCTGGCCGTGCTGGGTGCCGGCGGCGCGCGAGATGCTCTCGTTCATCAGCGTGCCGCCGAGATCGTTGGCGCCGGACTTCAGGCAGATCGCGGCGCCCGCCGGCCCCATCTTCACCCAGGACGTCTGGATGTTGGGGATCAGCGGATGCAGCGCCAGCCGCGCGACCGCATGCATGATCACCGCTTCGCGGAATGTCGGTCCGCGGCGCGCCATGCCCTGGCGGTACATCGGCGCTTCCATGTGGACGAAGGGAAGCGGCACGAACTCGGTGAAGCCGCCGGTCTCGGCCTGCAGGTCGCGCAGCGCGAGCAGATGCCGCGCCCAGGAACGCGGATGTCTCGACATGGCCGTACATGATGGTCGAGGTGGTGCGCAGGCCCAGCCTGGTGCGCGGCGCGCTGCACGTCGAGCCATTGCGCCGGTGTTGATCTTGTCGGGGCAGATGATGGCGCGGACTTCGTCGTCGAGGATCTCGGCCGCCGTGCCGGGCAGGGTGCCGAGACCGGCCTCCTTCAGCTGCGCGAGGAACGCGGGGATCGGCAGTCCGAGCGTGGCCGCACCCTGCGTCACTTCCAGCGCCGAGAAGGCGTGGATGTGCATCTCGGGCACGGCCGCCTTGATCGCCTTGCAGATCGCTACGTAGGTCTCGCCGGTGTAGTCGGGATGGATGCCGCCCTGCAGGCACACTTCGGTCGCGCCGCGATCCCAGGCCTCGATCGACGCGACGCGTAACTTCCTCGATGGCGAGATCATAGGGCGCGCCGCGCAGATCCTCGTGCGTGCGGCCCTTCGAGAAGGCGCAGAACTTGCAGCGGAAGTAGCAGATGTT
This sequence comes from uncultured Alphaproteobacteria bacterium, assembly GCA_963774995.1. GTDB lineage: Bacteria > Pseudomonadota > Alphaproteobacteria > Rhizobiales > Xanthobacteraceae > P52-10. Next base: position 56,359 of record CAVZHJ010000005.1, on the reverse strand, counting down.
GGTGTAGTTGATGTTGCGGTTGACGACGTAGCGCACGACGTCGCCGCTGACCGCGCGGCGCAGCGCGTCGGCGGCCTGCGTGACGTGCCGGTAGTCGGCGTCGCGTGCCGCGAACAGGCGCACGATGTCGTTCGAGGCGAGCCGTTCGCCCGATGTCGCGCGCTCGACGATTCTCGCGATGCTGGCGTCGACGCTGCGGGCGAGCACCAGCGGCGCCGGCGGCGGCGTGGTGTTGCCCGGCGCCCAGTCGTCGTCGCGCGCAAAACCTTCGGCATCGCTCATGCGCCGCACGCGGGTGGCGATGTCCGGAGCCAGCCACGTATCGGCGGCGCGCGCGTAGGCGGGGTAGAGCGGGCAGGCGGTTCACCAGCAGCTTGCCGGCGTCCGCGCTCTTGCGCGCGAGTTCGGCGATGGCGGGCCACGGCGCTTCGGGATTCACGTGATCGGGCGTGACCGGCGAGATGCCGCCCCAGTCGTTGAGCCCGGCGTCGACCAGCCTCTGGTAGACGCCGGGCGACAGATTCGGCGGCGCCTGGATATTCATCTCGGGCCCGAGAATCAGACGCGCCACGGCGATGGTCCACAGCAGGTCGTCGAGATCGGGTTCTTCGGAATCGGCGAGCTTGGTGTCGGGCTTGGCGCGGAAGTTCTGGACGATGACTTCCTGGATGTGGCCGTGCGCGGCGTGCAGATCGCGAATGGCCTCCAGCGCGTCGATCCGCTCGTCGCGCGTCTCGCCGATGCCGATCAGGATGCCGGTCGTGAACGGAACCTTCAGTTCGCCGGCCAGACGCAGGGTCTCCAGCCTGACCGCAGGATGTTTGTCGGGCGAACCGTAGTGCACGCCGCCCTTCATGCAGGAGCCGCTCGCTGGTCGACTCCAGCATGATGCCCTGGCTGGCGGTCACCTTGCGCAGAGCCGGCGATCTCCTCGCGCGTCATCACGCCGGGATTGGCATGCGGCAGCAGTCCGGTCTCGCGCAGCACCAGCGCGCACATTGCGGTGAGATAGGAGATCGTCGTTTCGTGGCCGAGCGCCTTCAGCGCGTCGCGCGCGGCCTGGTAGCGCAGCTCGGGCTTGTCGCCCAGCGTGAACAGCGCTTCGGTGCAGCCCGCCGCCGCGCCGGCGCGCGCGATGGCGAGCACCTCGTCGGGCGACAGGTAGACGGGCTGGCCTGCGCGCGGCACTTCCGCGAACGTGCAGTAGTGACAGACGTCGCGGCAGAGTTTGGTGAGCGGAATGAAGACCTTGCGCGAGTAGGAGATCAGCCGGCCGTGGACGGAATCGCGCGCGGCCGCGGCTTCCGCCATCAGTTCGGCCAGCGGGGCGTCGAACCGCTGCCGTCTCGTCTGTCTGCCTGTTGCCGTCATATTCCACTGCCGCTTGCCGACACCCGTCCACGGTCGCATGGTGTCGCATTGACGCGAGCGATGCAATGCAACGGAGGACCCCACAAATGCAGATCGGCTTCAACGCACCGACCGCCGGACCGCTGTCGACCCCGGACAATCTTGCGAAAATCGTGGTTGGGGGCGAGGCGATGGGCTTCGACTACGCGACGTTCAGCGACCATGTCGTGATTCCGACCGCGATCGCGGCCGAATATCCCTACAGCGCTTCCGGGGAATTTCCCCGCGGCGCCAACGGCGAGCGGCATGAACAGCTGACGGAGATCGCCTGGATCGCCGCGAAAACGACGCGCCTGCGTCTCGTGACCTCCGTCATGGTGGTGCCGCATCGACCAGCCGTGCTGACCGCCAAGATTCTCTCGACCATCGACGCTCTCTCGGGTGGCCGGCTGACACTGGGTATCGGTGCGGGCTGGATGCGCGAGGAGTTCGAGGCCATCGACGCGCCGGACTTCGATGCGCGCGGAACGGTGACCGACGAATATGTGCGCGCCTTCATCGAGCTCTGGACCAGCGCTACGCCGAAATTCGACGGCAAGCATGTCCGATTCTCCAACATAGGCTTCGAGCCGAAGCCCGTGCAGAAGCCGCATCCGCCGATCTGGGTCGGAGGCGAGAGCGGTCCGGCGCTGCGGCGAACTGCCCGTATCGGTGATGCGTGGTATCCGATCGGTACCAACCCGCAGAATCCGCTCGACAGCCTGACGCGTTTCAAGACCCAGGTCGCGCGCCTGCGCAAGATGACCACCGAGGCGGGGCGCGATCCGAAGGCGGTCGGCCTGACGTTACGCTGCACGGTGTTCGGCGAGACCGCGCCGCCGCAGGCCGGTGACGGCGAACATCGCCTGTTCGCAGGTGCGCCGGCGATCGTCGCCGCCGACATCAGGGCGCTGCGCGACATGGGTGTCGGCTGCATCGACTTCAGCTTCGGCGGCGCGACGGCCGACGAAGTCCTCGGCCGCATGCAAAAATTCAGGGCCGAGGTCTTGCCGCTCGTGTAGGAGCGTTTTCCGGAGGCGGCGAAACTCGCCATCGACACGGGAGTTCGGCCGCGCGGTCAGAAGCCGAGCATGCGGAGCTGCTGCCTGCTGACCCGGTCGGCCTGGTCGATCGATTGCGCCTTGCGGAAATCGACGATCGCCTCGGCGCGGCGGCCCAGCGCTTCATGGGAGAAGCCGCGGTTGTTGTAGGCCTCGACATAGGACGGATCGAACTGGATCGCTTGCGTGAAATCCGTGATCGCGCGGTTGCTGTCGGCCTTTGCGACCCAGGCCTTGCCGCGGGAGTTGAAAGAATTGAAGTCCTTGGGGTTGATCGCAATCGCCTGGTCATAGTCCGCGAATCGCGTCATCGATCCTGCGCAGCGCCATATAGGCATTGCCGCGATTCCAGTATGCCACGCCGTTTTTCGGATTGATGCCGATCGACCGATCATAGTCGGCGATCGCGCGGCTATAGTCCCTCAAGCCTTCGTAAGCGACGCCGCGGCAATTGTACCCGCCGGAATTTCCGGGGTCGCGTTTGACGACCTCGCTGCAATCCGCAACGGCGCGGTCGTATTGGCGATTGTTGCTGTAGGCAACCCCGCGCGAGCTGTACAGCCAAAGCAGATTTTGATCGAGCCTGATTGCCTCGCTGTAGTCCGCGATCGCGGGCTCCCATCCGTCCTTTTTCGTGATCAACCTCTTCTTGAAAAGCGCGTGACCCCTTTGACCGAAACCAAAGGCGTATTTCGGATCGATCGTGATCGCCCTGGTGATATCGGCGACCGCCTGGTCGAATTCACCCTTTTCGGTCCACGCCATGCCGCGCCGGGTATAGGCCCACACGTCCCTGGAATCGACCCTGATCGCCTCGGCGTGGTCGGCCAGCGCTGCGTCATAGTCATGCAGACCATACCGGGCGACGCCACGGTTGTTGTAGGCCCAGCCATAGTTCGGATCGATCCTGATCGCCTCGGTGCAATCCGCAATGGCCGCGTCATGGTCCTCTTTGCTCTCGTAAGCCTGACACCGATGCGCAAAGGCCCAGGCGTCCTTCGGGCTGAGCTTGACGGCCTCGCTGTAGTCGGCAATCGCGCGGTCGAAATCCTTCCTGTCGAAGGAGCCGCGGCCGCGGTTCTTGAAAGCCTTGACGCGTTCTGCCACCGACTCGCCTGCATCGTCGATGATGCGGCTGCAGGCCGCGCCCCCGACGTCGGGCTTGTCGGCGCTGGCGGCGCATTCGCCCCGGTCGGCCGGCGTGGCGGCCAGCGCCGGCATCGCAAGCAGGAGACCCACGCAAAGGAGCAGTCCACCTGATCCGCGCGCTGCCATGCTGTTCGCCCTCCGCTCGCCGTCTCAGCTCCCGAGCTGGCGGATCAACGTTGCCCAGCGATCGAGTTCCGGCAGGATCTTGTCGGCGTTGCCGGAATCAAGGCTGACGACCAGGCGCGACACGCCGTCGTCGCGGTCGCGCTTGAGCAGGTCGAGGTTCTCCGTGGCGCCCCAGATCGTGATCGGCACCGACGCCGGATCGCGGTTCGCCTCAGTCGCCATCTCGCGGAACTTCGGCAGCAGGGCCTGCACGTCGGCGTACTGGGTGCGTGCGCGGTGAGGCATCCAGCCGTCGCCGTAGCGCAAGGCCCGCCGCGCGCCGTAAGGGAAGGCGCCACCGACGAGGATCGGCGGATGCGGTTTCTGGACGGGCTTCGGCCAGGTCATCATCGGATCGAAGTTCACGAACTCGCCATGATACTCGGCCTTCGACTTCGTCCAGATCTCCTTCATGGCCTCGATACGCTCGCGCGCCAGCTTGTGGCGGCTCGCGAAGGCGGTGCCGTGGTTGGCCATCTCGTCCTCGTTCCAGCCGTTGCCGACGCCGAACAGGAAACGGCCGCCCGAGATCTGGTCGATCGAAGCGACCTGCTTGGCGGTCTGGATCGGGTCGCGCTGGGCGATCAGGCAAATGCCGGTCCCGAGCAGCAACGTCTTCGTCACCGCCGCGGCCGCACCCAGCGACACGAACGGGTCCATCACGTCGTAGTACTTCTTCGGCAGATCGCCGCCGCTGGGGAAGGGCGTCTTGCGGGTCAACGGAATGTGGGAGTGTTCGGGCGTCCAGAGCGACTCGAAGCCGCGGCTCTCCAGCGCCAGCGCCAGTTCGGTCGGCGACATCGAATAGTCGGTGAAAAACATGGCCGCGCCAATGCGCATCGGTCTCTCCCTTATGGTGTCGCAGACCAGGTGGTCGGCGACGGATTGCCGTTATCAATATCAGTTTATCGTGGCGACCTGCGCACGTCTCGGCCACCGCGCCACCGCGCGTGGCAGCACCTGTTCGATCAGCATACGGGTCTGCGCCAGGATTGTGTCATCGTCGCTGCCCAGCGGCCGCAGAATGAACTTCGAGACGCCGGCATCGACGTATTCGCCGACGCGCGCGAGGATCGTGTCGGCGTCGCCGACCGCGAACACATGGGTGGCGTCGCGTCCGGTGCGTTTGGTGTAGGCATCCATCGCCCTGGCAATGCCGGGCGTGTCCCGATTGCCGAAGTGGAACGCGAAGCCGGCGCCGTAGTGGTCGTCGTCGATCGATCGGCCGGCTCTGGTGGCTGCGGCCTTGATCGCGGCCACGACGCGACCGGCCTCGGCCGGCGGGTCGCCGCCGGACTGCCAGCCGGTGCCGATGCGCGCGGTGCGGCGGATGGCGGCGTCGGTCGAGCCGCCGATCCACATCGGCAGATCGGGCTGCACGGGCTTCGGCGCGATGGTGGCGCCCTTCAGTTTGTAGAAGGCGCCGTCGAAGTCGACCGACTCCTCTCGCCACAGGCGGCGGATGATCTCGAGGCACTCGTCGGTCTTGCGACCGCGCGTCTTCGTGTCCATCCCCAGCACCTGCCATTCGGGTGCCAGCGGGCTGCCGATTCCGAAGGCCGGCAGCAGGCGGCCCTCCGACAGCATGTCGATGGTGGCGCATTGCTTGGCCAGCAGCACCGGGTCGCGGAACGTCAGCGACACGACGTTCATGCCGAACCGCATGCGCCGCGTTCGCCCTGCCAGGGCCGCCATCGTGGTCATCGATTCGAGGAACGGCTGGCGGCCGACGATCCGGTCGGTCTGCCAGATCGAATCGACGTGGCCTTCCTCGCACATGTCGATCCAGCGCCAGTACGCCGCCGCGCCGGAAAACGGAAACTCCGCGCAACCCAACCCGATCGCGACGCTCATGAGCTGCTCTTTCTTTCGCCCTGGGCCGTGAACTCATGAATCAGCTGGGTGCACGGCTTGCCACCCGCTTCGACCACCTTTCCACGAGCGAGACAATATAACGCCCTAGCAGGATGCCGTGGAGCACAATCCGGCGCGTCTGGCCATGTCGGTTCGCCCCGAAACCGCACGTCAATCCAAGCCGTTAGTTGTGACGCGAAGGGCCAATCGCGTCATTCGCCGCGACGCAAAACCGCAGCGAAACTCTTCGCCGTATCTGAACGAACCAGATCACACTTGTTTCGCTTTGATGGCGTGATTATTTCACGCCGAAACCTGCGAATGCGTCGTCAATTGTCGCATTGATGGCCTTTGCCGCGGTCATGTCGGAATTACCGCCGACGCTGTCGCCTGTCTTCTGCTTAGCAAGCCCTCGTCCGTATAGCGACCCAGCCTTTTCTGGATCGATCTTTAAGGCAGCATCATAGTCGGCGATGGCTTTGCCAAGATCGTTTCGCTTGAGATGGACTATTCCCCGGCTGTCGAGCATGTTCGCATCGTCGGGCTTGAAGTTCACCGACGTATCGCAATCCATGAGCGCCTGCTCCAGTTGCCCGATGAGTGCGCGCACCAAGCAGCGGTTGTTGAATGCATCGGCGTCGTTCGGATCGAGCTTGATGACCTGGTCGAAGTCCCGGATGGCACGGTCGTGCTGACCCTTGTTGACGTGGGCGAGGCCGCGGTTGAAGAAGGCGCTCGCGAGGTTTTCCTTCGTTTCCTCGTCCGACTAAATCACCGTCGTGCAGCCGCCGATCTGAATGTCGGGTGATGCATTTTCCTTGTTCACGCACCACGTCCAAGCTTGCGACTTCTGAGCTGCCGCCGATCCGGCGAAGCCGGTCACTACCATGAGCGCAGTGGCGCCCGCATAGACGCATATTTTTACCGACATTGGTTCCCCCGTTCACCGCCTGGTCGAGATGGGACAAACAGTAACCGTATAAGCGTCGACGGTCTCGCCTAGTCCAACTGCCGCCCATGCGGGCGTTGCGGGTCGGATGTCGCTTGTGGGTCAATCGCGATCGGGCCGAAGCGGCAGCAGGTCTGGTCATGTCCGCCATTCGCCGAAAGCGGAAGCAAATCCAGAACGTTCGACACGGACGTATGATTGAAAAAGTCGCTCGACGACCTTGCGGTGAGGATTGAGCTGAACCACGATACTAGGTCGCCGCGGCGGCGGCTTTGACGCGGGGCGCGACGTCGCGCACGAAGCGTTCGAGACTGCCGTTCATCTGTTCGGGCCGCATGCCCGGCGGCACCGCCCAGGTGACGAGGTCGGTGATGCCGTATTCGCGCACGAAAGATGTCAGCTCCTTCACGCAGTGCTCGACGTTGCCGACCACCCATGTCTGCGGGATGCTGGCCTCGCGCGTGTTGCCCGACACGCCGCCGGCACCGCTCTCGTCCTTGTTGAAGCTGCGATAGACCTGGCCGCGATAGCGCTCGGCGGCGCGCACGGCCGGCCAGTCGCGTTCGGCGTCGTCGGTTACGAGGCAGGAGCGGATGATGCCGACGCGGTAGCTGTCGGGGTTGCGGCCCGACGCCTTCAGCGTCGCGCGCCACGGATCGAGCACCATCGAGCGCGCGCCCTGCGGCAGGAAGTTGCCGTCATAACGCGCCGCGCGCTGCGCGCCGGGCTCCGACATCGCGGCGATCCAGAGCGGCGGGCCGCCCTGCTGCACGTAGCGCGGGCGGATCACCACGTCGTCGAAATCGTAGCGCTTGCCATGGAAACTGAACTTCTCGCCGGTGAAGCAATGGCGCAGCACCTCGATGCCTTCGTCGGTCAGCGACACGCGGCGCGAGACGGGCAGGCCGAAGCCGCGGAACTCGTGCGGCGCGTAGCCCATGCCGACGCCGATCTCGATCCGGCCGTTGCTGATATTGTCGAGCACCGCGAGGTCCTCGGCCAGCCGCACCGGATGGTTGAACGGCAGCAGGCAGACGTCGCTCGACATCCGCACGCGTCTGGTGCGTGCGGCGATCGCGCCCGCCATCGGCACCCACGACGGCAGGTAGCCGTCGTCGAGGAAGTGATGCTCGGTGAACCACACGAGATCGAGTCCGAGCCCGTCGAGCATCACGACCTGGTCCAGGATCGCGGCGTACAGGCCCGGCATGTCCAGGCCCGATTCCGGCGTGTTGCGAAAATCGTAGACGGCGCCGACGCGAAGGGCTGGACGCATACTAATGATCCGTTTCCGAAGCTCGCATCGCACGCTCCCGCATTTTCAGTGTCGTCCCTGCGAAAGCAGGACCCATACCACCGAGTTAGTGAAGGCAACGTGCACTCACCGACTTACTGGCGACACGGCGTATGGGTCCCGCTTTCGCGGACGACTCATGAAGTTTGAATTGATCTGTTCTCATCGCGCTTGTTCTCAGTTCAGCCGCGCGGCCTGGCCATCGTCTCGATGGCCTCGGGCTGGCGCGATCGCACGCTGAGCGAATCCGCGCCGCTGTCCTCCCAGGCGCGGTAGCGTTCGCGGATGCGCGCGGGCGGCCCGACCAGCGATTTCAGATCGACCCACTCGTCGGGCACGGTGGCGATGGCTTCGTCCTTGTGGCCCGCGAGGTACAGTTCCTGGATGCGCTTGGCGGCGTCGCCGAAGCCGCGCCGGACCATGATGTCGTTGTGGAAATTCTTGGTCTTGTGACCCATGCCGCCGACATAGAGCGCCACCTCCGGCTTGAGGCGCGCCAGCGCTCCCTTCACGTCGTTGTCGACCTCGACATGGACGGAGGCCTGGATGGTGAAATCCTTCATGCTCTTGCCGTTGCCGGCGCGGCGAAAGCCTTCCTCCAGCCACGGGCCGATACTCGTCCATGGCGCCGGGCACGAAACCCATCGGCAGCCAGCCGTCGGCGATCTCGGCCGTCAGCTTGACCATGCTCTCGCCGCCGGTGGCGAGACAGATCGGGATGTCGGGGTTCATGTGCAGGATCGACTTCAGCGGCTTGGCGAGCCCGGCGGAGCCGTCGCCCTGATAGGGCAGGCTGATCTCGCGGCCCTCGTGCGTCACCGGCCCTTCGCGCTTGAAGATCTTGCGCATGATCGCGACGTAGTCCTTGACGCGATAGTAGGGCTTGCCCCACGGCTGGCCGTACCAGCCCTCGACGATCTGCGGGCCCGAGACGCCGAGGCCGGCGATGAAGCGGCCGCCGCCGGCCATCGCGTCGATGCTGGCGGCCGACATGGCGGCGTTGGCGGGCGTGCGCGCCGCCAGCTGCATGATGCCGGTGCCGAGCCTGATGCGGTTGGTCTTGGCGGCGAGGAACGCCAGCGGCGTGATCGCGTCGGAGCCGTAGGCTTCGGCCGACCAGACCGAGTCGTAGCCCAGCTCTTCGGCGCGCTGCACGAGTTCGACCGGAACGTCCAGCTGCGCTTTCGAATAGCCTATCGACAGACCAAGTTTCATGTTGTGTCCTCCCGTTGGCGCGAGGATACGAAGCGCTGGGCTGCTTGAACAGGTGTCGGCGCGTTTCGGGAAGCTGCCATGAAATCGCGGCTCCCCGATAGCCTCGCCGCGTGCCATGATTGTGTCCGGCAAGGCGCCGGTCGAAGGCGCTGCACAATCGGGAAGGAGCGGCCGCCATGAAATTCGCCCTGCACTTCGGCAACAACATGTTCCCCGACCCCGAAGGCGCGCGCCGTCTGGTGCGCCTGGCCGAGGCGGCCGGTTTTGATTCGGTATTCGCTGTCGAGCACGTCGTGTTCCCCGACAACTACACCAGCGTCTATCCCTATGCGCCGGGCGGCCGGTTACCGGGCGGTCCGTCGGCGAAACTGCCGGATCCGCTGATCTGGCTGACCTGGGTCGCTGCCGCCACCACGCGGCTGCGCTTCATGACCGGCGTGATGATCCTGCCGCAGCGCAACCCGCTGGTGCTGGCCAAGGAAGTCGCCACGCTCGACTATCTCAGCGGCGGCCGGATCGAACTCGGCATCGGGGTGGGCTGGCTGAAGGAGGAGTTCGAGGCGCTCGGCGTTCCTTTCGAGCGTCGCGGCAAGCGCGCCGACGAATATATCGCGGCGATGCGCGCATTGTGGGCCGACGACGGCGCCAGCTTCGCGGGCGAGTTCGTGAATTTCAACAAGGTCAGCAGCAATCCCAAGCCGGTCGCGAAATCGGTGCCGATCGTCGTCGGTGGCCACTCCGAGGCGGCCGCCCGCCGCGCCGGCCGCCTGGGCGACGGCTTCTTCCCCTCGATCGGCTCCCAGGTCGACATCATGCCGTTGCTCGACGTCGTGCGCCGTTCGGCCGAGCAGGCCGGCCGCGATCCGGCGAAGGTGGAACTGACCCTCGGCTGTCCCGGTGCGCTGCCGAATTCCGGCACCGACCCGCGCGCGGCCGTCGAGGAGCGCATCGCGCACGGCGCGGGCCGCCTTGCACTGCCGGTGACGGCGTTCCTGCCCGATCTCGAAACGACGCTGACCCGCTTCGGCGAGGAGATCATCAAGCCTTACGCGAACGCGTGAGAGTCCAACGCGCATCGGCGTTACGACTCCGCTGTCATTGCGAACGAAGCGAGGGACCTTTCGACTTTGCTTTCGGCCGGCGGCCCCAGGCGGATCAGCGATCACGAAGTGGCCGGCTGCGGGCGCGACGCGCTGTGTCGCCGATGGTCCTGCGATGCATTCAGTCATGCGCCCATCATGCGCGCCAGCCTGACGTAGACGCCCTGTATCCACGGGGCGACGTAACGTAGCCTGGGGCGGGTCGCCTCTGCGGCCTTGATGATCTGTGCGACGATCGAATCCGTACTTTTGGCCTCGGCGAACGCCATATCGCGCGCCTCCTTCGCTTTCATTTTGTCGATCCTGCCGCTGAAGTAGGACTGTTGCTGCATCCACGCGTATTTGCGGCCCATCATGGCCTGGTTGAAGCCGGTGTGAATGGCGCCGGGCTCGACGATCGCGACATTGATGTTCTTGCCCAGGACGTCCATTTCCGCGCGCAGGCCGGCGCCGGCGGCCGACAGCGCGAATTTGGTCATCGCGTAGGGCATCAGGAAGGGCACCGGGATCCGGCCGGCAACCGAGCTGATGAAAATGACCGTCCCGCGCTCGCGCGCGATCATGCCTTTCAGCACGAGTTGCGTGAGCTCCAGCGTGGCGAAGACGTTGACCTCGAACGTGCCGCGGATACGGTTGACGTCAACTTCGGCCAGCGATCCCGAATCGCCGATGGCGGCATTGTTGATCAGCACATCGATCACGAGCGTTGCCACTTGCTCACGGTCAGCCGCGGATGTGATGTCCATCTTGAAGACGTTCATGGGCTGCCGGCGCGTCACGCATTCGGCGCGCAGCGCGTCGGCCTGCGCCTCGTCATACGTCGTTGCGATAACCGTATGCCCGCGCCTTGCTAGCGCAAAGGCCGCGTCGTGCCCGATGCCGGTGCCTGCACCCGTGATGAGAACCGTTCTGGTCATGATCTGAACCTCCTCTGCGTCGCGGGATCATGTCGCCGGCATTCAGTCATCCCGGTCATGTTCGCGCAGCAGCGAACCGATCGTCGCCTTGAGCACGCGCCGCGCTTTTGCGACGTCGAGGCCCTGATCCTCGCGCAATCGGCGCCACGCCTCGAAACTGAGCAGAAGGTCGAATGCCTCGACCAACGGTCCGTCGCGCGCGACTTTCGGCGGCAGGAGCCCGAGCAGGATGTCCCGCAGCGCCTTGATGAAACGTTCGTGGCCGGCCTTCAGAAACAGCGAGCGTTGCCGGTGGGCGTGCGCTGCCCGCAGGAATGGCGCCAGCTTCTCGAAGACGGCGGCGCGGCGGTCCACAAGTTCCAGCACCTGCTCGCGCCATCCGGTCGCCTTGAACGGTTGTGCGACCGCCTCGTCGGTTGTCGCGGAGAGCGCATCGGCCATCTCGCGATAGAGACTGTCCATGTCCTTGAAGTGCCGGAACACCGAACGCAGCCCGATCCGCGCGCGCTCGGCGACCTGCTCCGCGCTCGGCGTCATGTGTCCTTCGGACACGAGTTCGAGCAGCGCTGTCACGATTCGCTGCTGGCTGTCCTGCGAGCGCTTGATGCGGCCGTCGGATTGCTCCGACGGCTCGACCGGTGTGAGGATGTGAGTCAGGGCTGTGTGCGTTTTCTTCATCCAACGTCACTGCAATCGGTTCGTCGCGCTGATCGCCTTCGTGCCGACCGGCATCGAAATAAAATCGCCATCGCGGCCAAGTTTCAACGGGCCGTTGAACCGCGTGCGGGCGGAGCCGAGGAACGGTTGCTCCAATGCCGCAAGCGGTAGCGCCGGCACGATATGATGCAACAGCAGGTAGCCGACGCCGGCGCGCCGGGCGATGTCCGCTGCCTGCTCGGGTGTCGTATGATAATCCAGAATATCCGTGAAGATCTTTTTCAGGTTTGACCTGCCGGCCGCCCGAGCACCATCCACGAGCAGCGCCACAAGGTTGGGGGCGAGCGCTTCGTGCACCAGCAGATCGGCGCCCCTGGCCGCGGACTCGACGCGTGCCGATGGTGTCGTGTCGCCGCTGATCACCACCTTGCGGTCCTTGTACTCGAAGACGTAGCCGACCGACGGTTCGATCGGCGCATGGCTGACGGGAAAGGCCGACACCTTCAGATCGCCATCGTTGATGACGATCACGTCCGGCCGGTCGTCCGTGCGGGTGAACGGCGTCGATGCGGTGATGGTGAACGGCCTGGCGACGCCGCCGAAGCCGCCCGGCGGTATCGCCTGCGGCCCGTGATGCGCGATCCGGTAACCGCGATCCATGGCATAGGCGGCATTGAACCCCGCAACGACCGCGTCGACGCCTTGAGGTCCGTGCACGGGGAGCGGTGTGGCGTTGAAGCCGCCCACCCAGCGCTGCAGCATGAGGGCGCCAAGCCCGTCGATGTGATCGGAATGAAAATGTGTCAGCAGCACCGCCTCGACGCGGCCGGTCGTGAGCGCCATGCGCTGGAGGTTTCGTGCGGCTCCGTCGCCGGCATCGACCACGAACAGGCGGCGGCCCGCGACCACCGCAATGCACGGCCCGGACCGAAGGGCATCGGGAAAGGGTGAGCCCGCGCCGCATAGTCCGACATGCAACCCATCGGGCAACCCGGCGATTGCATCTGTCGCGAAGGACTTTGCGATGGTTCTTCTCATTACGGCAACGGCAATGTCGCCGCGCCACAGATAGGCGAGACCGCCGAGCAGCGCGCATCCGCCCGCGAGCGCCAGCAGCGTCTTTTTCCAGCGTGTCATGCGTACCGCTACCCCGGAGCCCTGCAGCGTCTCCTTGACCGGCATCCCATGTTATGACACTAGATATGTCAATAGATTGCGGATGACAGGTTTGCCGATTGTTCGATCTCCGCCGGTATGGTCAGGGGAGTGAGACTTGATGCAGGCGTTGCGGACCCCCGACGCGCGATTTGCCGGCCTGCCGGATTTTCCGTTTGTGCCTCACTACTTTGAAATTGCGGGTGGCACGGGACCGTCGCTGCGCATGCACTACCTCGACGAAGGCCCGCGCGAGGCGGCTCCCGTGCTTCTGCTGCACGGAGAGCCGAGCTGGTGCTACCTCTATCGGCACATCATTCCGTTGCTGGTCGCACGGGGCCATCGCGTCCTCGCCCCTGATCTGATCGGCTTCGGCCGCTCCGACAAGCCTGCCGAGCGCACCGATTACACGTTCGAGCGCCATGTCGACTGGATGAGCGCATGGCTGACATCGCTCGATCTCAGTCGCATCACGCTGTTCTGCCAGGACTGGGGCGGCTTGATCGGGTTGCGGCTCGTCGCGCGTTTTCCGGATAGGTTCGCCGCGGTCGTGGCCGCCAATACCGGTCTGCCGACCGGCGGCCGAAAGGCGCCGCTGCCGTTCCGGATATGGGTCGCCTTCAGCCAATGGGTGCCGCGGTTTCCGACTGGATGGCTGGTTTCGAAAGGCACCGTGCGCGGGCTGACGCCGGCTGAGACGGCAGCCTATGACGCGCCGTTTCCGGACGAGAGCTACAAGCAGGGCGCTCGCCAGTTTCCGGTGCTGGTCCCGATCACCGACGCTCACGCCTCTGTCGAGGAATGCAAGCAGGCGTGGGAGGTGCTGTCCCGGTTCGACAAGCCGTTCCTGACGGCGTTCAGCGACCGGGATCCGATCACGCGTGGCGGCGACCGTGTCTTCCAGGAGCGCGTGCCCGGCACCAAAGGGCAGCCGCACACGACCATCAGGAGGGCAGGCCATTTCCTGCAGGAGGATCAGCCGGAGCAAATTGCCCGGCTGATCGATGATCTCATCAGGCGCCGGGCATCGGCGTGAGCGGGGCTAACGTTCAGCCAACAAATCAGTGCCGCAGCGAGGGGTAAGCAATGAAGATGAAAATCACGATGAATGGTCCGATCTGGATGTCCCTGGCTGTTGTCCTGGCCTCCACTGCGGCCGATGCGCAGCAGGCGACGTCCTCGCGTGAGGAACAGGCCGCCTGCCGGGGTGACGCGACCCGATATTGCGCGACGCATGCCGGGAAGCCGGCCGACATGAACGCATGCCTGCGCGCGAACAAGGCCAAACTGTCTGGCGCGTGCAAGGCCGTGGTCGAGGCGCGGGGCGGCTAGCGCCGCTGGTCCGGTTATTGAAGTTTCAGAGGGTGCTGCCCGGTACTGCGGTTGGCGAGAGCGGGCAACAGGTGGTCGTCCATGAGCAACGCGTATGTCCTGTATGGCTGGCACCTGTCGTATTTCGCCGGCAAGGTGCGCTGCTATTTGCAACACAAGAACATACCGTTCGCCGACACACAGGTCGATTTCTGGACACTGACGCGGCGCATCAAACGGCGATTTGGAATCCCGGTGATGCCTGTCGTGGTCACGCCGATGAATGAATGGCTGCAGGACAGCAGCGCCATCATCGACCGTCTGGAACACGAATTTCCCGATCGCTCGGTGATTCCGGCCTCGCCGGTGCAGCGCTTCGCCGCGTATCTGCTCGAGACCTGGGGTGATGAATGGTGGATGCCGATCGCCATGCACACGCGCTGGAGCTATCCGGAAAACTACGCGCTGTTCGAACATGATGCCGGGCAGGCGCTGCTGCCGCGCTTCCCGAGGCTCGTGCAGCGCCTCGCCGTCGCCTACGTTGCCCGGCTGTTGCGCTCCTATCTGCCGCGCGTCGGCATCGTGCCCGCGCAGTTCGCCATGATGGACGGATGGACCGTTCGCACGCTCGATCTGCTTGAGGGTCACTTCACGGCCAACGCCTACCTGCTTGGCGACAGACCGACCATCGGTGATTTCGGTTTGATCGGACCGATGTACGGCCATCTTGGCCGCGATCCGTGGCCCAGGCGCGAATTGATTGCGCCGCGTCCGCACCTGCGGGCCTGGATCGATCGCATGGCGCGGATGCCGCCTCCGCACATCGGCGGCTTGCCGCCGGATGACGGTTTGCCCGCGAGTCTTGCGCCGGTCCTGCGCCTGATCGTCGACGAGTTTCTTCCCATGGCAGAAGCCATCAACGCCGAACTGGCCAAAGCCATCGGCTCGGCGTCCCGGCAGCAATTGATTCCACGCGGCCTCGGCCCGATCCCCCATCCGATGGGCAATGCCCGGTTCGAGCGCAGCGCGCTGCCGTTCACGCTCTGGAAAATGCAGCGTCTGCTCGATGTCCATGCGGCGATGGCGCCGGTCGAACAGCAGGCCGTGCGGGTGTGGCTCAAGACGCTTGGCGGCGAACGCCTGCTCGATATGAAAATTCCCCGCCTGCGACGCGTCGGCGTGCTGGTCGGCCTGGATAAGGAAAAGGCTGCATGAGAGTTCATCGTGGGCTGATCGCGCTTGGCGCGGTTGCCATTCTCGGCGTGACCGGCTGGCAGGTGTTTGAGCGCTACTGGTATTATCTGCCGGGCATCATGGGGTCACTGCGCGATCCGGTCGGTGCCAATCAACCGGTGACGTGGCAGGCTGGGCCGCAGTCGCCATCGAGCGGTGCGCGCCCGCCCAACGTCATCGTCATCCTTGCCGACGATCTCGGCTGGAACGATCTGACGTTCAACGGCGGCGGCGTGGCGGACGGCGCGGTTCCGACACCGCGCATCAACTCGATCGGTACCGACGGGGTCACGTTCACGCAGGCGTACGCCGGCAATGCCACCTGTGCGCCGGCGCGCGCGGCGATCCTGACCGGCCGCTACGCCACACGCTTCGGCTTCGAATACACGCCGGCGCCGAAGGAGTTCTCGAAACTCATCAGCACGTTCAATTCCGGCGCAGGCATCCCCAGCCGCTACTACAGCGAACGCGAAAAGGACATTCCGGATTCGATCAACGATCTGACCGTGCCGACGTCGGAGATCATGATCGGCCAGATGATGAAGACCCGGAACTATCACACGCTCATGCTGGGCAAGTGGCACCTGGGCGGCACGCCGACGACGCGGCCGGAAGCGCGCGGCTTTGATGAAGCACTCGCCTTCTATGACGGCGCATCGATGTACTTGCCGGAAGGACGCGCGAACGTCGTCAATTCCAAGCAGGAGTTCGACCCGATCGACAAGTTCCTGTGGCCGAATCTTCCGCTTCGGCGTCCGCTACAACGCCAGCAGGCAGTTCGAGCCCGACGTCTACATGACCGACTATCTGGGCCGGGAAGCTGTCCGCGCCATCGAGGCCAACAGGAACCGGCCGTTCTTCATGTATCTGAGCTTCAACGCGCCGCATACGCCGCTGCAAGCCCTGAAGTCCGACTATGACGCGCTTGCAGACATCAAGGACCATCGTTTGCGCGTCTATGGCGCAATGATCCGCGCGCTCGATCGCAACGTCGGGCTTGTTCTCGATGCGTTGAAGGCGCAGGGGCTCGAGGAGAACACGCTCGTCATTTTCACGACCGACAATGGCGGCGCCAACTACATCGGGTTGCCCGGATATCAACAAGCCGTTCCGGGGCTGGAAGGCGACGTTCTTCGAGGGCGGCATCCATGTGCCGTTCTTCATGAAATGGCCGGCCAGGCTGCCCAGGTCCGTTCGCTATGAACAGCCGGTCGGTCACGTCGATATCTTCGCCACCGCGGCCGCTGCTGCCGCCGCGGATGCGCCCGGGGATCGCGTGATGGATGGCGTCGACCTCGCCGCCTTTGTCACGCGATCCAGCCAGGGGCGCGCCGCACAAGTCGCTGTTCTGGCGCGACGGAGACTACAAGGTGCTGCTGACAAACGGCTGGAAGCTGCAGACCGCCGAGCGTCCCGGGAAGGTCTGGTTGTTCAACCTGCGCGACGATCCGACGGAACAGAAGAATCTCGCCGGGGCCATGCCGGACAAGGTTGCGGAGCTGCAAGGGGAGCTGGCGGCGGTCGACTCGCAGCAGGCAAAGCCGCTCTGGCCGTCGTTGCTGGAAGCCCCGGTGCGAATAGATCGTCCGCTCGGTACGCCGGCCGGCAAGGACGACGAGTTTATCTATTGGGCGAACTAGGCAGGGGATCGCTGGTGCGCTGGAGCGTGGTATTCGATTGGTGGCGCTCGCCGCGTCGCGTGCGGATTGTGCTCGTGGCTGGCCTGCTGCTCGCAACCGCTGCCGTTGCGGCATCCGTTTTGATGGTCGCGCGCGTCCCTGATGCGTGCATCGCTGTGAGCGATCGCCCGGGGACGCCCGATGCCGGCATGCAATGGATCGCGCCTGGTCGTTTCGCGATGGGTTCGGAGCAGTTCCGGCCCGAGGAAGCGCCTGTGCGCGAGACGTTTGTCGATGGCTTCTGGATCGACGCGCATGATGTAACGAACGCCCAGTTCGCGAAGTTCGTCGCCGAGACCGGCTATGTGACGACCGCGGAACGCATGCTGAGCGGCGTGCCCGCGGGATCGCTGCTGTTCAGCCCACCGCAGAATGTGCGGGATCTGCAGAATATTTCCCAATGGTGGCGGGTCGAGCCCGCCGCTAATTGGCGTCACCCGGAGGGACAGGGCAGCGATCTCTCACATCGGCAGTCACATCCGGTCGTGCACGTGTCGCATGAAGACGCGCGAGCTTACGCCAGATGGGCGGGCCGCACGCTGCCGACGGAAGCGCAATGGGAGTTTGCGGCCCGCGGCGGCCGGGACGGCGATCCGTTCGTGTGGGGCGCCGCGCCGGATTCGGATGACGCGCCGCAGGCGAATTATTGGCGCGGCGTCTTTCCCGTCCTCAATCAGGGCAGCAAGGGTTACAAGGGCACCTCGCCGGTCGGCTGCTTCCCGGCGAACAGGTTCGGACTCTACGACATGGCGGGAAATGTCTGGCAGTGGACCCGGGATAGCTGGGCCACCGGTCAGCAATTGAGCAACGCCGCCAATCGCCGAAACGTGAACATGGCCACGAACGCCGAGCTGATCGGCAAGGTGGCAGCTGTCACCGATACCTCCGCGGGGCTTTACGTGATCAAGGGTGGTTCCTTCCTTTGCGCCAACAATTTCTGCATGCGCTATCGGCCGGCGGCGCGCCAGGCAGGTGACGGCTCGAGCGGCGCCTCGCATATCGGATTCAGAACGGTTCTTGTCCCTTGATCAGACATGCTTTGAAAACGTACGTTGAAACGCCTGTCCGATGCGAAAAGGTTTTATGAGATGACTGCCATAAGCGGTTCTGCCGCCGTTATTACCGGTGCCGCAAGCGGTATCGGCCGCGCCATGGCGCTTGAACTCGCGGCGCGCGGCTGCGATGTCGCGCTCGCGGATATGGATGAGGCCGGCTTGAAGTCGGTTGCCGCGGACATTCAGCGCGCGCATCAGCGGAAAGTGTCGGTGCATCGCGTCGATGTTTCGGAGCCGCCGCAGATCGAGGAATTGGCCAGGGCCGCGATCGCCGCCCATCCGGGGCTCAACATTGTCATGAACAATGCGGGCGTGGCCCTGTTCGGCCAGTTCCATGAAATCGACCAGGCCCAGCTGGAATGGCTCATGAACATCAACTTCTGGGGTGTGGTGCATGGGACGCGCGCGTTCCTGCCGCATCTGCAACGCCAGCGCGAGGCGCATATCATCAACGTGTCCAGCATCTTCGGCATCGTCGCGCCGCCGGGACAGACCGCCTATTCGGCGGCAAAATTCGCGGTGCGAGGTTTCTCGGAATCGCTGCGGCACGAATTGCAGACGAACAACAGCCCGGTGCGGCTGTCAGTGGTGCATCCGGGCGGTGTCGCGACCAACATCGTCAACAGCTCGCGGGTCGGTGTTGCCATGACCGACAATCAGCGCCGCGCCGAGGCGATCGACCGGTTCAACCAGGTGCCGAAGAAAACGCCGCAGGAAGCAGCACAGCGAATCATCCGGGGTGTCGAAAAGAACGAGCCGCGCATTCTGATCGGCCCGGACGCGCGGCGGATGGACCTGCTGCAGCGCCTCAAGCCCGGAACCTATTGGGCAACAATGGCGCGCCGCATCGCGAAGATGGCCCGTCCCGGGACCTAGGGGACGGTTGACGTGCAGGTGTTCCTCCATGTCGCCATATCCGCAGACTGAAATATCCGGCTGCAAAATGATACACTGCCGGGAATGAAGAATCCGGAGACAATGAATGTCGAACTTTGAGCAACGTCTCGATCGCCTCGCCGAAGTCGCGATCAAGGTCGGGCTGCAGCTGGCGAAGGGGCAGGAGCTCGTCATCACTGCGCCGGTCGAGGCGCTCCCGCTCGTCCGTCGCATCACCGCGCACGCCTACCAGGCGGGGTCGTCGCTGGTCACGCCGCTGCTTTCCGATGACATGTTGACGCTGCACCGCTTTCGATACGCGCCTGACGAAAGTTTCGACAAGGCCAGCGGCTGGCTTTTCGACGGCATGGCGGCGGCTTTCAAGAATGGCGCGGCGCGACTGGCCGTGGTCGGAGATGATCCGTCCCTGTTGTCGGCGCAGGACGCCGACAAGGTTGCGCGAGCCAATCGCGCGCGCTCGGCGGCCTATCGTCCCGCGCTCGAGCGAATTGTGAATTTCGACATCAACTGGAACATTGTCGCCTATGCAACGCCGGCCTGGGCGAGGGCGGTTTTTCCGAACGAGCCGGAAGACGCAGCCGTAGCGCGGTTGTGGGACGCAATCTTCGCGGCGTCGCGCGTTGACGGCGCCGATCCGGTCGCAGAATGGACGCAGCACAACGCGGCGCTCAATCGCCGGACGACTTACCTGAATGAGAAGCGGTTCTCGGCGCTGCACTTTCATGGCGCGGAAACCGACCTGACCGTTGGCCTCGCGGACGACCATTGGTGGGAGGGCGGGGCGTCGAAGGCGAACAACGGCATCGTCTGCAATCCGAATATTCCGACGGAAGAGGTCTTTACGACGCCGCACAAGGCCCGCGTCGAGGGCGTTGTCCGCAGCACGAAGCCGCTGTCGTATCAGGGCACGCTCATTCAGGATATTTCCGTTCGCTTTGAAGGCGGCCGCATCGTTCAATCGAGTGCGCGAACCGGAGCGGACGTGCTGGCAAAAGTGCTTGCGACCGATGAGGGCGCGTCGAGGCTCGGTGAAGTGGCGCTGGTTCCGCATTCCTCGCCGATCTCGAAGAGCGGCGTCCTGTTCCTGAACACGCTGTTTGATGAAAACGCCTCCAGCCATATCGCGCTCGGCCAAGCCTACAGCAAATGCATCCGCAACGGATCAGCTCTCACGCCTCAGCAATTGGCCGGGAAGGGCGCCAACGCCAGCCTGATCCATATCGACTGGATGATCGGCTCCGACAAAATCAACGTCGATGGGGTCAGCGCGAACGGCAGCTCGGAACCGTTGATGCGCAATGGCGAGTGGGTTTAGCCCGTTCGAGTTAGGAACAGGTCTCGTACCAGAAACCGAAGCGCATGGGCCTCATCCGCTCTTGCTGTAGCCCGCCTCGGTGCGCCGTGCTTGATGACGCACCTTGCGAACAACAGCAACAATGGAAACAACCATGCGACGTCTTTCAATTGCGCTGGCCGCGCTTGCAGTCTTCGTTTGCAGCCCGGCCGTGGCTCAGGATTATCCCAATCGCCCCGTCTCACTGGTGGTGCCGTTCCCGGCGGGAGGCATCGCCGATGCCGGCGGCCGTGTGGTGGCGAAAGCGATGTCGGGCATCATGGGCCAGCCCGTCATCGTCGAGAACAAGGCCGGCGCCGGCGGCATCGTCGGGGCGGAATACGTCGCCCACGCCAAGCCGGACGGATACACACTGCTTGTTGCAAGCAACGGCGCCGTAGTGAGCTTCCCGTTTCTGTTCAAGAAACTGTCGTACGATCCGCAGAAGGATTTCACGCCGATCCATGGCGTGTCGATCTCACCGTTGATGATCGCCGTGCGCGCGGACGCACCATACAAGACGTTCGCTGAACTCATCGATTACGCGAAGAAGAACCCGGAGAAGATCAACTTCGCCACGGTCGGCCAGGGCTCGGCCCATCACATGCTCGCGGAACTCCTGCAGAAGGAGGCGGGTGTGAAGATGACGCACATTCCCTACAAGGGCGCGACGGCGGCCTTCACCGATTTTCTCGGAGGCTCGATCGACCTCATGATCGACTATCAGCTGCAACTCGCGCCGCTGGTCGAGGCCGGCAAGATCCTTGCACTCGGCGTCGCTGCGAACGAGCGGTTGCCGACCATGCCGGCCGTGCCGACCTTCGTCGAACAGGGATACAAGAGTGTTCTCGTCAGCGCGTTTTCAATCGTGGTCGCGCCGGCCGGTACGCCGAAGCCGATCATCGACAAGCTGTCGGCCGCGATCGCCGACCTGCTGAAGGATCCGGCGATCGCCAAATACTATGCCGACCGCGGATCGCGACTGATGACCGGCTTTGGGCCGGCTGAGTTGACGGCCTTCCTCGATCAGGAGCGGGTCAAGACAAGGCAGATGATCGAGCAGTCGGGCATTCAGCCGGAATAGCGCAAGGTCCACCTGCCGATGCGCATCACGTTGCGCAACGGTCGACCGACCATGCCAGGCACAGCTGGTGTGAAACGGCGTTGCGCCGTTTCACACCGATTTCGATCTTCGTCAGGATCCTGACGCGAACTCGTTCGGCAGCTGCGCCTTTGCGAGTGCTGCATTGCGCGCCTTCATCCAGGCTTCCGTGAATTGCGCCTGATCCGCCGGCGGATTGTTCTTGTTGAAGTCGGCCCATGCCGCAAGGAGGACGTCCTGCCGCTTCAGCAGCGCGTTGTTGTGCTTCTCCTGGTCGTCGCTCCAGGCGCCCACTTCCTTCAACGCCTTCACTGCGCCCTTGTGGATCGGCACCGCCCAGTTCTTGGTTTGCGCCTTCGCCGCCATGCCCATCGCACCCGGAGCGCCGTCCTTGTATGCGTCGAAGCCGTCGATCATCGCCTTGGTGAAGTTGTAGACGTCAGCCTCGGACGTGGTTCCGTAGACCGTGTAGATCGGATAGGGATAGTTGCCCATCTCGATCGGCTTCTCCTTCGAGATGCCACCCGCGCCGCAGGTGGCGACATGGGGCTTATAGAATGGAATGACCTTCTGAACGCGCGCCCAGCCCTCCTTGTCGCTGTGCGGCAGCGGCGGCCAGACGATGCCGCGCGGCGACGTCTCAAGCTCTTTCGCAGGCCCCGTGATGGTCGTGGCGAACGCCGCATCGACGTCGTTGTTGACCATGCCCTTCCACATCGCGCCGTAGCTCGAGAACTCGACGATCTTCACGTCCTTGGCGGTGAGGCCGCCGAATGCAAGCGCGCCGAGCGCGGTCTGGTTCAGCGCCGGCGCTCCGACGACATGGCCGACCCGCTTGCCCCTGAGGTCGGACATCTTGGTGACGCCGGTGTCCTTGGCGACGCCGAGGTTGCCGGCATTGCAGTCGACGGTGGACAGCGTGACCTGCACCGGCTGTGGTCCCCACTCCCTGGTGGCGAACTCGAACACGCCTTCCTGCGAGTAATACACGCCCGCGCCCATGCCGGCGGCAATGGCGCGTCCGGCGCGAACCGGCTGGAGGCGAGCCACGTCGTTGCCAGCGGGCAGCACCCGCACGTCGCTGTTGTATTTGTCCTTCATCGCCTTGCCGATGGCGACGGTGATATTGAAACCGGCGGTGCCGGTGTCATAGGCCGTCATTGTCAGCGTCGGCGGCAGCTTGACCTGCGCATTGGCTTCGGTCGCGATGATCGCGGTCCCAGCCAAGGCGACGGACATAGCAAATCGAATGATCTGACGGATCATCAAGTCCCTCCCGTTGTGTGTGTCTGGCGCGAATTCTCGCTTCTTGTTGTGCCGATCATGTCACCGGCCCGCCGTGGCCGCAATGCCGGCAGGTCGCGGCATCGCAGCGCAACCGGCGCCCTCCGATGCGAGGTGGTGCTGCCTTGCGGCACGAACGCCGGAAGCGAGCGCTGTCCGGCTTGCGCCGCAGCAGGGTGGGCAGAACTGTGCGCTACCGTCCAGTGAGCAAAACAGCCGGCCGCTTGCCTCCGGCGATTATCTCTCGGAGGGGAAGCCGGCAAACCCCTCGAACATGTTGATCAGCGGTCCGCCGGTGTACATGCTCTGCAGTGTGTCCGGATGGATGAATTCGTCCCGGAACCATGGGAAGCGGGCTGGCGAAAACGCATCGACCAGCCAGTCGATCACGCGACGGACCCGCGGGATCTTGTTGGCGTCGGGGTGAAACGCCAGCAGGATATCGAACGAGTGCCGGTAGCCGACATCGATCGGAACGATGCGGGCGCCGATCGCCGCCGCATAGGTCGGCAACCAGCCGATGCCGGCGCCCTTGGCCACGGCCCAGTAGTTGGCGCTGCTGACATTGTTTACCATCGTCACGAAACCCGCCTGCGGCACGTGCGAAAACCACTTGTTGTAGAGCGCGGGAGTTTCCGTCTGGTCGGACGACTGCAGCACGATCTTGTGCTTGATGAACTCGTCTTCGTTCTTCGGGATCCCGTAAGTATCAATGTAGGGCAATCCTGCGAACGGCATGATGTGCATGCAGCCGAGCTTCGTGACCATCAGGTCCGGCGATGTCGGCATCGACAACTGAATGGCGATGTCGGTTTCTGCGCGCAGCAGGTCGGCCGACCGCATCGTGCAGGACAGATTGATCTGCAACTGCGGATACGCGCGCTGAAATTCGATCAATCGCGGCGTGAGCCAGAACGTGCCGAGGCCTTCGGTGATGGCGATGCGCACCTGGCCTTCGAGCAGCGGCCCGGTCTGATCCCGCGCGCGCAACAGGCCGAAAGCGGCCTGCTCCATTTGCTCCGCGGTATTGAAAATTTTCTCAGCTTCGCTCGTGACCCGTACGCCATCGACACGCCGCGTCAGAAGCTTGAGGCCCAGCTCGCGTTCGAGTTCGTCGATCTTGCGGCGCAGGACATTGATCGAAACCCCCAAGGATTCCGAGGCGGAACGAAAACTGCCGCGGCGGGCAATTTCCAGAAACAGGCGAATGCCTTCCCAATCCGGCGCCCGTCCCGGGCCCAGCATCTGCGGGTGTTCGTCTGGCGAAACACCCCTTTCTATGACCCGATACAGACGCCTGTCGCTGCTCAATCTAGTCTCCGTCCAGCGCTTTCATCGGCTGCGGTGAGCTTTGCAAAGGCACCGTAGCAGAAAACGGCAAAGAGGGAAAAATGACTGCGCATGATCCTGCAATGGGCCGCGTCGCTGCCCGCCTGAACGAACCACTCAAGCTTCCGGGACACTCTCTCAGCGGCATCGACACGCAAAAGCTGGCCAAACGGCTTGTCATCTTTACGCCCGGTGGGCGGGAGATCGACGCGCTCGTGGGACGCGCGCGGGTGGCATTGCCTGGACTGGCACAGGCGTCAGTCGTTCATCGGGTTGTATCGCACAACCCAGACGCGCTATGGGCGATTGCACGCAGGCGGCACTTCAACTCGGCAGCGCCGAAGGGAGAAGGATTTCTGGCATTCCTGCCGCTGAACCATGCCGGCATGCAGCAGCTGATCGCCGGCCAGCTGGACGCATCCGATCCGGACATCTCGCTCATCACTGCGCAGAACGAGAAGCCAGCAGGAATTTACGTCTGGGCGGCCTATGCGCCTGGCGTGCTTGTGGGCGGAATACCGCTCGCGTTCGAGAAGGTCTGGACCCCAACCTATTGCGACGCCGACCTCTATTCGCGCGGCGTTACGGTGGATGGATACCGGTTTCTCGATGCGCTCGGCTTCGAGCGCGGCGCCAGCTACGGCGGCGTGAAGAACGCGCACATGCACATGTTCCGCCGGTCGATCGCAGCGGAACGGGACAGGCATCCGCTGTATGATGGCTATCGCGGCGCCGGGTCGCGGACCGCGATCTCCGTAACCGTTGTGCGAACGATCGACGACATGATGCGCATCGTCGCGATGCGTAGCGCGGTCTACATCGGCGAGCAGGAATGCCCGTACGACGAAGAGTTCGACGGCAACGACTTCAGCGGGACAAATCTGCTCGGCTACGTCGGCGACGAGCCGGCCGGTTGCATCCGCATTCGATACTTCGCGGACTTTGCCAAGATCGAGCGACTTGCCGTGCGCAAGGAATTTCGCAATACGCGTCTGTCATTCCAGCTCGTGCGCGCGGCAATCCAGTTGTGCCGGGCAAAGGGCTATCAGCGGCTCTACGGTCATGCGCAAAAGCGGCTGGTGAAATTCTGGAGCAGGTTCGGCTTCGAGATTCTTGAAGGCGGCCGTGAGCTGGTGTTCTCGGATTTCGACTATGTCGAGATGGTGATGACGGCTCCGCGCGATCCCGACGCGATCGCGATCGGCCAGGATCCCTACGTCGTCATCCGGCCGGAAGGGCGCTGGCATCTTCCAGGCGTGCTTGAAGCGTCGAGCAATCGCGCGGTCTCTCGCCCGTCAGTTGATTTAACCGTTGAGAAGACCGCGTGAACAAGATCATCCCGCTTCGGGCATTCACCGACCCGACCCATATTCCGACACTGGTGCTGATCGACATGCAAAAAGAGTATGTCGCGAGCTCACGCGCGCTGTCGCTCAGCGGCGCCGACAAGGCGCTCGATAACTGCCGCCGCGCACTTGTGCATGCGCGATATGCGAGAATTCCCGTGGCGTTCGTGCGCTGGCGCGGGATGTCTCCGTTCTTCAATCCGGCGACGCCGTTTTCGGAGTGGATCGAGGGTTTCGTGCCGACACGGGACGACGCCGTGTTCGAACGGAGCCGGCCGTCCTGTTACGCGAGTGCGGCGTTCGCCGACATGATGGCGCATGCCGGCAATCATATCGTTTTGGCGGGATTCGCCGGCGAAGGCGCATGCCTCGCGACAGTGATCGATGCGTTCCACAGGGGGCAAAAATTAACCTTCCTGGAGGACGCATCGGCTAGTCACGAGCTTGGGGAATTCGATGCTTCCGAAGTTCATGGTGTCATATCGAGAATAGTGGAGCTCTACGGCGATGTCTGTTCAACGCACTCCTGGATCGCTTCAACGGCAACAAGCAGAACCGCGCGGCATGAATCACGCGTCTGACGATCTCATGCCTTCCAGTCCCGGACCTTCCAGTCCCAGGTGTTCCGATCCTGTGGCACTCCTCGATATCGTTTCCCGTCTTGATGGAGTGATCGACGAATTGAAGGACGTCGGACAGGATTTTTCCGCCCAGCTGGTTGCAATGGCACGCCTCGAACTGATGATGACGGCGCACCGGATCTCGGAACAGGAAATGGGAGCCTTGCGATCGCTGTTCGAAGACGAGCTTGAGGTGCTGTCTTAGGTTTGCCGCGCAGCGCGGATGATGATTAAACGGCACCTCGCAGGTTTCGGGGAAGCCGCCAAACGTGACCACAATCGGGACATCCATCGTACGCCTTGAGGATCGACAGCTGCTGACCGGCCGTGGCCGATTCACCGCAGATGTCTGGCCGCTTGATGCTGCGCACGCCGTCTTCCTTCGTTCGACCCATGCACATGCCAGGATCGCCTCGATCGACATCGAGGCCGCGCGCCAGGCGCCCGGCGTGCTGGCAGTCCTGACGGCTGCGGATGCGAAATCCGATGGCCTCGGCGAACTGCGATGCCCGCGCGGATTGCCCGGCCACGACATGTTCGATCCGCATCGGTCGATTCTGGCGGACGGCACTGCGCGCTTTGTCGGCGAAGCGGTGGTCTGCGTGGTCGCCGAGACCCTTGCCCAGGCAACCGACGCGGCCGAACGGATCGTTGTCGACTATCATTCGCTTGTATCCGTGACCGACACCGGCCGCGCCATCGGTGGCGCGCAAATCTGGCCGCAGGCAGCGGATAACATCTCGTTCGACTGGTCCGCCGGCGACGCTGCTGCAACCGAGCGGGCGTTCGCCGCCGCCGCACGCATTGTCAGTCTCGATATCGTCAACAACCGCGTTGCAGTGGCACCGATCGAGACGCGGTGTGCGTGGGGACGCTACGACGCCACCGCGGACCGCTATTTCCTGCACACGCCGAGCCAGGGCGTGTTCTTCGTCCGCGATTGCCTCGCGGAACAGGTGTTTCGCATCGCGCCGGAGCGGCTTGAGGTTGTGACCGGCGACGTCGGCGGCGCGTTCGGCATGAAGATATCACCGTATCCGGAGCACGCTTGCGTGCTGTGGGCCGCGAAAGTCACGGGGCGGCCGGTCGTCTGGATTTCCGAGCGCAGCGAATCGTTCCTGACCGACACGCACGCGCGCGACCACGTCACGCGCGCATCCCTCGCGCTCGATGCAAAAGGCCGCTTCCTGGCGCTGAAGCATGACGTCATCGCCAGCCTCGGCGCGTATCTGTCGGCCGTGTCGCCGACGGTGCCGACGGTCGGCTACGCCAAGATGGCGCCGAGCGTCTACGATCTGGCGGTCATGCACATTCGCGTGCGCGGGGTGTTCACCAACACCGCGCCGACCGATGCCTATCGCGGCGCGGGCAAGCCCGAGGCGTTGTTCGTGCTGGAGCGATTGATCGACACCGCCGCGCGTGAGATGGGCATCGATCCTGCCGAGTTGCGCCGGCGCAACCTGATCCAGCCCGGAATGATGCCGTACAAGACTGCGGCCGGACAAACCTACGATGCCGGCGACTTTGCGCGCGCGTTGAGCGAGGCGCTGAAGCTCGGCGATGCGGCCGGCTTCGAAAGGCGGCGCAAACGCTCGGTGAAGACCGGCCGCCTTCGCGGCTTCGGATTCTCGTTCTACATCCATGGCACCGGCGGCGACCCCAACGAAACCAGCAAGGTTGTTGCTGAGCCGTCCGGCGTGCTCGCCGCCTACACAAGCCGGCAGGATTCCGGTCAGGGCCACCGCACGGTCTATGCGCAGATTCTCGCCGACCGGCTTGGTGTTCCGGTCGAGAGCGTCGATATCCGTCAGGGCAACAGCACGACGGCGATGCGCGGCGGCGGCTCGGGCGGGTCGTCCTCGCTGATCATCGGCGGCGTTGCGATGGTCGCGGCCGGCCGGGAGATGATCGACAAGGCCGCGGAACTGGCGGCGCGCGAACTGGAAGTCGCCGGCGATGACGTCGAATATCGCGATGGCGTATTCGCCGTGAAGGGCACGGATGTGCGGCTCGGCCTGTTTGAACTCGCGGCGCGTTTGCCGCAGCCGCTCGAGGGCACGGCCAAATTCGCCGAGAACAACGCGAGCTTTCCTTACGGCTGTCAGGTCGCGGAAGTTGAGATCGATTCCGACACCGGCACGGTCGCGATCCTGAATTACCTGTCGGTTGACGATCTTGGCCAGGTGATCCATCCGGCGATGGCTACTGGTCAGCTTGTCGGCGGGATTGCCCAGGGGCTCGGTCAGGCGCTCTACGAGCACGTTCGTTACGATGCGGACAGCGGGCAGCTTCTGACCGCATCGTTCATGGACTACACGCTGCCGCACGCGGACGATGTGCCTGCGATCGACGTCAGCTTCATCGAGACGGCGACCGCAAACAACAGCCTTGGCATAAAAGGCGCGGGCGAGTGCGGGACGATGGGAGCCGCACCTGCCGTCATCAACGCCATCGTCGACGCGCTCGCCGCGCGCGGCATTCGCCACATCGACATGCCGGCAACGCCGGAAAAGATCTGGCAGGCCTTGCGAGAGCCGGCGCGCGGGCATGCGGCAACGAGCGCGGAGAAGGCATGAGCGGTCACGACAACAAACGTGTCGTTGTGATCGGCGGCGGCATCATGGGACTGTCCACCGCGATCTGGCTGCTGCGCAGCGGACGGCCGGTGACGATCGTCGATCCCGGGATCGCGCGCAGGCCTGCGAGTTTCGGCAACGCCGGCGTGCTCGCCGCATGCTCGGTCGTTCCCGTCACGGTGCCGGGCCTGATCGCGAAAGCGCCGCTGCTTTTGCTCGATCCGAACGCGCCGCTGTATGTGCGCTGGAGCTATCTGCCGCGACTTGCGCCATGGCTTGTCCGCTACCTCAAGCATGCGAATAAAACCGACACCGCGCGCATCTCGAAGGGGCTCGCACAGCTCACGCGCGACACGTTCGCCCAGCACAAGGCGCTGGCGGGCGGCACGCCTGCCGAACGCTGGATCCAGGGCTCGGGATATTTCTTCGCGTACGAGTTCGCGGGCAGCCTTCGAGGCTGATGCATTCGGCTGGAGTTTGCGGCGTGACGCCGGTTTCACCTGGCAGGAGTTCGAGGGCGAAGCGCTGCGCGAATTCGATCCTGCGCTGGGTCCGAAAATCGGCTTCGGCATCCTCGTGCCGGATCATGGCTTCGTGCTCAGTCCGGGCGGCTACATCGCCGACCTGCGCGAGGTTGCGATGTCGCTTGGCGCGGTTGCGGTGGCTGCCGAGGCGCGCGAATTTCGTCTTGCCGCTGACGGCTCGGTGCAGGCTGTCGTCACCACGAACGGCGAGATCGAGGCCGAAGCCGCGGTGATCGCCACCGGCGCCTGGTCGAAGGCGCTGACCGCGCAGCTTGGTCTCGATGTGCCGCTGGAGTCCGAACGCGGCTATCATGTGATGCTGTACGGCGCGTCATTGAAGCCGCGTCAACCGACGATGGTGACGAGCGGCAAGTTCGTCGCGACGCCGATGGCCGATGGCGTGCGCTGCGCCGGGATCGTCGAATTCGGCGGCCTCGATCTTCCCCCGTCCAGGCCGCCGATCGAGCTGATGCTGCGGCAGGTGAAGCAGGCATTCCCGACGCTGACGTACACGCACTACGACGAATGGCTAGGTCATCGGCCCGCGCCGAGCGACAGCCTGCCGTTGATCGGCGAAGTGCCGCGGCATCGCGGCATATTCCTTGCTTTTGGTCATCATCATGTCGGGCTGACCACGGGACCGAAAACCGGGCGGCTGCTCGCCGCCATGGTCAACGGCGAGACGCCTGGACTGGATATGACGCCCTATACGCCGGCACGGTTCGCGGCCTAGGATAGTCGGAGTGCGGCGGGGATGATCGGTGCGGATGCTCGGTAGACTGGTGCGCAACCTGCTCGATGGGCTTTATCTCGGCGCGGGCTGGCTCGCCGGCCTGTTCCTGATCGCCATCTTTCTTCTGATGATGGGCTTGTCCGCGGGCCGCAAGTTCGGCCTCAACATTCCCGCGGGCGACGATTTTGCCGCCTGGTCGATGGCTGCGATGGCGTTTCTCGGTCTCGCGCATACGTTCAAATCCGGTGAGATGATCCGTGTTGGATTGCTGATCGATCGCTTCAGCGGACGCACCCGCCAGGTCATCGAAGTGGCCGCATTGCTGGTCGGCATTGTCTTCGTCGGCTATTTCACATGGCACGCCATCAACTTCACTTATTTCTCGTGGCTGACCAACGAGGTTGCGACCGGCATCGTGCCGCTCAAGATGTGGATTCCGCAGCTCGGCTATTCCGGCGGTCTTGCGATCCTGACCATCGCCATGATCGACGAACTTGTCTACGTGCTTGCCGGCAACCGGCCGCGCTACGAACGAGAGCCGCCGAAGACGGCCGAAGAAGCGGTCGAACGCGCAGCCGCGAGCGCGGTATGAGGGGTTGATGGCGGGCATCCAGCTTCTTGAGATCGCGGCGCTGCTGTTCGCGGTGCTGGCAGGTCTTCTGGCCGGCGGCGTCTGGATCGCCGTCAGCCTGCTCGCCGTCGGCTGGCTCGGCATGCTGTTCGTCGGCGGCATTCCCGCGGGCTCGGTGCTTGCGACCACCGTGTGGGGCAACAGCGCGTCGTGGGAGCTCGCAGCGCTGCCACTGTTCATCTGGATGGGCGAAATCCTGTTCCGCACAAGATTGTCGGAGGAGATGTTTCGCGGGCTTGCGCCGTGGCTCGGCTGGGTGCCGGGGCGGCTGATGCATGTCAACGTGATCGCCTCGGGACTGTTCGGCTCGGTGTCGGGCTCCTCGGCGGCGACGTGCGCGACCGTTGCGAAAATTGCGCTGCCGGAGTTGAAGCGGCGCGGCTACGACGAGAAGCTCAGCCTCGGTTCGCTCGCCGGCGCCGGAACGCTCGGCATTCTGATTCCGCCGTCGATCACCATGGTCGTCTATGCGGTCGCGGCGAACGTCTCCATCATCCAGATTTTTCTCGCGGGCTTCATCCCCGGTCTGCTCGTGATGGGGCTCTATTCGGGTTACATCGCCGGCTGGTCGCTCGTGAACAGCGACAAGATGCCGCCACCCGAACCTCGCATGAGCTTTCGCGAGAAGCTCAAGGAGTTGGCCAATCTCATTCCGCTGACGCTGCTGATCCTGCTCGTATTCGGCGTGCTGATCTCGGGCTGGGCGTCCGCGACCGAATGCGCGGCCTGGGGCGTGCTCGGCTCGCTCGCTGATCGCGTGGTGGGGCGGCTCGCTCAGTCGCGACGCGTTCTGGCAGAGCGTAATGGGCACGACGCGCACCACCTGCATGATCATGCTGATCCTGGCCGGCGCGTCCTTCATGAAGCAGTCGATGGGATACACCGGCATTCCCGTCGCGCTCGCGGACTGGGTCGACGGCATGCAACTCGGCCCCTATGCGCTGATCGCCGCACTGACGGTCATGTACATCGTGCTCGGCACCGCGCTCGACGGTATCTCGATGATCGTGCTGACCACGGCCGTGGTGCTGCCGATGGTGCAGAAGGCGGGCTTCGATCTGGTCTGGTTCGGGATTTTCGTCGTCCTGATCGTCGAGATGGCGGAGGTGTCGCCGCCGGTCGGCTTCAACCTGTTCGTGCTGCAGACCATGAGCGGCAAGGACTTCCAACACGGTTGCGCTGGCCGCGCTTCCGTTCTTCTTTCTGCTGGTCGTTGCCGTCGCGATCATCACGGTGTTTCCGCAGATCGTGATGTGGCTGCCAAAGTATGTCTTTCCCGGTTAGCTGAACCGGCTAAGATTGGATCAAATGAGGGAGTATCCGATGATCAACCGCAGAACCATTCTTGCCACCGCCGCATGCCTGGCCATCGGCGTCAGCGCGGCCGGCGCCCAGACCGCGTGGAACCTGCCAGCGGCCTATCCCGCCGCCAATCCGCATACGGAAAACCTGGTGGCGTTCGCCAAGGACGTCGAGACCGCGACCGGCGGCAAGCTGAAGATCACCGTGCATGCCGCCGCGTCGCTGTTCAAGGCGCCGGAGATCAAGCGCGCGGTCGCGACCGGACAGGCGCAGATGGGCGAGGTGCTGCTGTCGATCCACGAGAACGAGGACCCGCTGTTCGGCGTCGATGTGGTGCCGTTCCTGGCCGCCAGCTTCCCGGAGGCGATGAAGCTGTACAAGGCCTCGAAGCCGGCGATCGAGAAGAAGCTCGCCGCGCAAGGCCTGATGCTGCTGTTCGCGGTGCCGTGGGCGCCGCAGGGCATCTACGCCAAGAAGGACCTCGAACTCGGTCGCCGACATGAAGGGCCTGAAGTGGCGCGCCTACAATGTCGGCACCACGCGCATCGGCGAACTGGTCGGCGCGCAGTCGGTGACGATCCAGGCGGCCGAACTGCCGCAGGCGCTCGCCACCGGCATCGTCAACTCGTTCATCTCGTCGGGCGGCACGGGCTACGACAGCAAGGTCTGGGAGTCGCTGACGCACTTCTATGACGTGCAGGCCTGGATTCCGAAGAACTTCACCTTCGTCAACAAGGCGGCGTTCGATGCGCTCGACAAGCCGACGCAGGAGGCCATCCTCAAGGCCGCGGCGACCGCCGAGGACGCGCGGCTGGAAGGCATGGGAAGAAAAGACCAGCTGGTATCTCGGCGAGCTCAAGGCCAAGGGCATGAAGGTGCAGCCGCCGAGCGCCGCATTGAAAGACGGCTTCAAGAAGATCGGCGAGCAATTGACCGAAGATTGGCTGAAGAAGGCGGGCGGAGAAGGCAAGACGCTCGTGGATGCGTACAAGAAGATGTAACGCTGGCCGCATTGCGCTGCGACGAAACGAGGGAGGGCTTCATGCCCTCCCTTTGCTTTTCTCTGCGTGAGTTATCAGCCCGCCGCCGTGCGCGGCTCAGTCGCGACCAGCGTCGGCCGATGCTTGTCGCGCCGGGCGATGGCAATCAGCCAGTCACGGAAAGCTGCTATTTTCGGCGTGTCCGTGGCTGCTTGCGGACAGACCAGGTAATATCCGGCATCGGCCGGCAACGTCATTTCGAACGGAACGACCAGCCGTCCTTTGGCGACGTCGCTTTCGACGATGGCTGTTCTGCCGATCGCGACGCCAAGACCGTCGATCGCCGCCTGAACCGTCATGAACTGCAGATCGAAGGTAAGTCCTGGCTGGGCGGACAGGTTTGCTGGCAGGCCGGAGGCCGTCAGCCACATGCGCCAGTCATCTTCCATGTCGTGCGACGTATGCAGCAGCGTATGATTGGCGAGGTCTTCCGGCTTGCGCAACGGCGGATCGCCCTTCAGCAACGCCGGACTGCAAACCGGAAACAGTTGGTCGGCCATCAGCCAGTCGGCGTGCAGGCCTTGCCATTTGCCGTGGCCATAGCGGATTCCAACATCGACGCCGTCGCGCGCGAAATCGACCAGCGCCATCGACGTCGTGACACGGACGTCGATCGACGGATGCAGCTCCTGGAAGCGTGACAGCCGTGGCACCAGCCATTTGGTGGCGAATGATGTGAGCGTGCTGACGGTCAGCACGTTCGCGTTGTCATTGCGTTTCAGTCGATCGGTCGCCAGCCGCAGATCCTGAAAGGCCGCGCGTATACCTGGCAGGTAATCGCGCGCCTCGGCAGTCAACGCCAGACTGCGGTTCTGACGGACGAACAGCTGGAGGCCGAGTTCTTCTTCGAGCCGCTTGATCTGATGGCTGATCGCCGTCTGCGTCACGTTCAGCTCTGCGGCGGCCTTGGTGAAGCTCAAATGCCGCGCTGCGGCTTCGAACGCGCGCAGTCCGGTGAGGGAAGGGAGCCGGGCCATCAAAAACTCGTCATTTTACATGAGATTATCTCATATATTTACGGACAAAGTGTCGTTTGTCAACTGACAGAAACGGGCAGAGATTGCTGCTAACAAGTCATCTATGGAGGTTCCTATGACCGCATTCATCCTTTCTGCAGTGACAAATAGTCATGAGTTTGGTTTCTTTCGAAGCGCCCTTGGTACGTTCCGGATCTGGCAGGAGCGCACCCGGGCGCGGCGTGAACTGGCCCATTGGGGCGAGCGCGACCTGCACGATATCGGCGTGTCCTGGTCCGACGTCGCGGCGGAAGTGAACAAGCCGTTCTGGCGCGCCTGACCCTCCGACGGACGAGGCCGCCATGATCCCGCTGCACCTCGATGAACTGCGCCAGTTCGCAGACGTCCTGCGGCTGCGGACGGGCGCGGCGGTGACCGTTCGCTTCGTCGAGCCCGGCGATGTCGAAAGCCTGCGCCGGTACTTCGAGGCTCTCTCGGTGCGCACCCACTACAACCGTTTCCTGGGTGCGGCCCGTAGAGTTCCAAGTTCCGAATTCGAGAGGATGCTTCGCACCGGCCATGGCAGCCATTTCGCCGTGGTGGCCGAAGTGGGGCAGGGCGATGCGAAGACGATCGTTGGTGAAGCACGTTACGCGCTTGATCCCGAGACTCAGTCCGTCGAGTTCGGGATTTCCGTGGCCGACGACTGGCACGGACAGGGCGCAGGTTCGGCACTTTTGACGAACCTCGAATGTCGAGCCGCGGCCCTTGGCGCGGAACGAATTTTCGGTGATGCGCTGAACACCAACAAGGACATGCTCTCCCTTGCGCGCAGGCGCGGCTATCACTTCACGCATCCGCCGGGCGACTGGACGCTGGTGCGTTTCCAGAAGGAGATTCGCGTGGCGCAAGACATACCTTGCGTTCAGTCCAGCCGCGCGGTGCCGCTGTTTGCTGCGGCTGGCTAAAGTAAAATCGCCTCCCTATAATTCGACGGAATCCGGATAACGGAACGATCGAAGGGGGAGGCTGATGCGGTTTGGCCTGTTCGACCACATGGACCGGTCCGGCGAAGACACGTCGGCCCAATACGAAACCCGCCTGCAGATTCTGGAAGCCTGCGACCGCGCCGGCTTCTACAGCTATCATCTCGCCGAGCATCACGGCACGCCGCTCGGGCTCGCACCGTCGCCGAGCGTGTTTCTCGCAGCGGCCGCGCAGCGGACCAAGACGCTGCGCCTCGGCGCGCTGGTGTTCACGCTGAGCCTCTACCATCCTTTGCGCATTCTCGATGAAATCTGCATGCTCGATCACTTGAGCAACGGTCGGCTCGATGTCGGCATCGGCCGCGGCATCTCGCCGATCGAACTTGGATTCTATGGAATCGATCCGGACGACTTGCCGGCCATCTTTCAGGAGGTGACGGAGATCCTCCTGAAGGGTTTTACCTCGGATGTGCTCAGCCATCGCGGCAAGCACTTCAGTTTTGAGAATGTGCCGATCGAGCTGCGGCCTTATCAAAAGCCGATGCCGCCGCTTTGGTACGGCCTTGGCCGCCCCGAAAGCCTCGATTGGGTCGCCAGCCACGGCATCAACATCATCGGCAACGGGCCGGCGGCGATGACGCGGCGGGTCACCGATCGCTATCGCGCGATCTGGCAGGAGGCCGGCAAAAGCTCCGACACGCTTCCGCTGATGGGCATGAGCCGTCACATGATCATCGCCGACACTGACGCCGAGGCGCGAGAGCTTGCGCGGCCTGCTTACAAGCAATGGATCGACAATCTCCTGCTGCTCTGGCGCAAGAACAACATCAAGCCGACCGTCGAACTTCCCCGAGGATTTTGAAGCCGCCGATGCAGCAGGCGTTTGTCTGGTGGGTTCGCTTGCCACGGTGCGGGACAAGTTGCGCGCGCAAGTCTCCGAGGCCGGCGTGAATTATCTGCTGTGCCGCCTGGCGTTCGGCAATCTGCCGAAAGCGGCTTCGCTGAAGACGGTCGAACTGGTTCGCCGCGAAATCATGCCGATGTATGCCGGCGGAGCGGCGCGCGGCGTCGGCCGCGGATTGAGCGCCATTGCGATCCGGCTTCGCCGCTGCGGGCTACGCCGGGCAAGGCGACGCCGGGTTGCAATGACGTGGTCTATATCCCCACCGGATACCCGTCCTTGCGATGATCGGAGGCGGCGATATAGCCGCCGTCGACCTTCATCGCGAACTGGCCGCAGCCGAACTCGGTGTCGAAGCGCGGTGCGACCACCACCTTGTGGCCGC
This sequence comes from uncultured Alphaproteobacteria bacterium, assembly GCA_963774995.1. Taxonomy (GTDB): domain Bacteria; phylum Pseudomonadota; class Alphaproteobacteria; order Rhizobiales; family Xanthobacteraceae; genus P52-10. The sequence goes on along the minus strand of CAVZHJ010000005.1, from coordinate 20,231 downwards.
GCGCTTCAGGCCGTCGATGGCGTCCTTCGGAAAATTCCACTCGACCGACACCGTCGAATTGTCGTCCTGCACGCGCCAGCGCGGCGCGTCGCTGGCGGCCTGCGGGTTCTGGCCGTGGTCGGCGAGGCGGGAGACGATCTGCAGGTGGCCCTGCGCCTGCATCGATCCGCCCATCACGCCAAAGCTCATCAGCGGCGCGCCGCCCTTCGTCACGAAGCCCGGGATGATGGTGTGGAACGGCCGCTTGCCGGGCCCGACCTGGTTCGGATGACCCTGCTTCAGGCTGAAGCCGAAGGCGCGGTTCTGCAGCGCGATGCCGGTGTTGGGCACGACGACGCCGGAGCCGAAGCCCTTGAAGTTCGACTGGATGAACGAGACCATCATGCCGTTCTTGTCGGCCGCGGTCAGATACACCGTGCCGCCGTTCAGCGGCGAGCCGGCGCGCGCCGGCGCTGCGCGGTCCGGTATCGATCAAGGTTGCGCGCTTGTGCAGATAGGCCGGATCGAGCAGGTGGCCTGCGGTCACGTTGCGCATCGTGTCGGGATCGCCGACATATTCAGCCATGTCGGCAATCGCGAGCTTGATCGCCTCGATCTTCAGATGCTGCGTGAGCGGCCCGTCCGCGTCGGCCGGATCGATGTTGAAGTTGTCGAGGATGCCGAGCGCGATCAGCGCGCCGATGCCCTGGCCGTTCGGGCCGATCTCGTGCAGCGTTACATCGCGATAGTTCACCGAGATCGGCTCGACCCAGTCCGCTTTGTGGCCCGCAAGATCGGCCTCCTCGATCAGGCCGCCGGTGTTGCGCGCGTGCGCGGCGATCGCCGCGGCCAGTTCGCCATGATAAAAATCCTCGCCCTTGCTCTCGGCGATCCGCGTCAGCGTCCGCGCCTGTCCGGGACAAATGAATTTTTCGCCCGGCAGCGGCGCGCGGCCCTTCGGCGCAAAAGCCTCGCGATAGCCTGGATGCGGCAGCAAGTCGGCGACCTGCGCCTGCCATTGCCGTTGCACCGTCGGCGACACCAGATAGCCGTCGGTCGCGTAACGGATCGCCGGCTCGAACAGGTCGGCGAACGGCAGCTTGCCGAATTTTTCCGACACGGCGCGCCAGGCCGACACGGCGCCCGGAACGGTCACCGAATCCCAGCCGCGCGCGGGCATGGCCTCGCGCCCCTTGAAATGCTCCGGCGTCATCCGCTTCGGCGCGCGGCCCGAGGCATTCAGACCGTGCAGCTTGCCGTCCGCCCAGATCAGCGCGAAGGCGTCGCCGCCGATGCCGTTCATGCACGGCTCGACCACCGTCAGCGTGATCGCAGTGGCGAGCGCGGCATCGACGGCGTTGCCGCCGCGCAGGAACATCGCAAGGCCTGCGGCGGACGCCAGCGGTTGCGACGTGCTGACAACGTTTTCGGCGAGCAGCGGCATGCGCTGCGACACGTAGGGGAACGACCAGAACGAGGAATTGAGCGTCATAGGCGGGGCTTCCTTTGCGGCGCAAAGACTATCCGATTTTTCTCGCCTCGCGCTATCGACTAATGCGAGCTCTGTTCGTAATTTCCTCATCAACGAAAACGACACGGAAACGCCAGAGACGGCCCTCATGAGCGCGCCATACATTCCCCAGATCGCCCTTTACCGCCAGTGGCTGAAGGATACGCGCGGCCTGTCGTTCGACAGCTACGATGCGATGTGGCGCTGGTCGGTCACCGATCTCGATGCCTATTGGCAGAGCATCTGGGATTATTTTTCGATTGCATCGCCGACGCCGCACAGCGCTGTGCTCGGCCGGCGCGACATGCCGAATGCGGTCTGGTTCCCCGGCGCGCAGGTCAACTACACGAAGCAGATTTTCCGGCACGTGGAAGCGGCGAGCGCGGCCGGTTTGCCGGCGGTCGTCAGCCGCAACGAGAAGGGAGTCCATCACGAGCTCTCCTGGCCGGAGTTGAAGCGGCAGTCCGCGTCGCTCGCGCTGCATCTCAAAGCACAGGGCGTCCAACGCGGCGATCGCGTGGCGGCCTACCTGCCGAACATCATCGAAGCGATGATCGCGTTTTTCGCGACCGCCAGCATCGGCGGCGTGTGGAGCCTGTGTGCGCCGGACATGGGAACCGCGGCGGTACTCGATCGCTTCACGCAGATCGAGCCGAAGATCCTGATCGCCTGCGACGGTGTCAGCTATGCCGGCAAGGATCATGACCGGACGCAGGTCGTGACGGAGCTGCGTGCAGCGCTGCCGAGCGTGCAGCACGTCATCCTGCACGACAATCTGGGGACCACCGCCGGCATCGCCGACACCGTTCGTTTCAAGGATACGATCGCGCGCGATGACGCACAGACGAAGGCGTTCGAGCCGGAATGGATGCCGTTCGATCATCCGCTGTGGATCGTCTATTCCAGCGGAACCACCGGCCTGCCGAAGCCGATCGTGCATGGCCATGGCGGCATCATTCTGATGTCGCTCACGCTGAACGTGATCCACAATGATCTCGGAGCCAGCTACGCGCCGAATTCCTGTCGCGAGCGCTTTCACTGGTATTCGTCGACCGGCTGGGTGATGTGGAATTGCCAGACCAACGGTCTGCTCGGCGGCACGACCTGCTGCATCTATGACGGCAATCCCGGCGGTGTAACGGACAAGCCGGACTGGACGACATTATGGCGGTTCGGCGCCGACCTCGGCGTTACGTTCTTCGGCGCAGGTGCAGCGTTCTTTGCCAGCTGCATGAAGGCGGAGATCGATCTCGCAAGCTGCGGCGATCTGTCGAGGATCCGCGCGGTGGGGACAACCGGCTCGCCGCTGAGCGAGGATACCCAGCGATGGGGCACGCAGCAGTTCGCCAGACTGGCAAGTATCAATGGCAGTGCCGCTCAGAAGGATATCTGGTGGTGCAACATGTCGGGCGGTACGGATTTCGCCGGCGCATTCGTCGGCGGCAATCGCGAACTGCCGGTGATTCCAGGCGAGATGCAGTGCCGGATGCTGGGTTGCGCGGTCGAAGCGTTCAACGAGCAGGGCCAGCCTGTCGTCGATGAAGTCGGCGAGCTGGTTTGCGTCGAACCGTTGCCGTCGATGCCGCTCTATTTCTGGGGCGACACGGACAACAAGCGTTATCTGTCGAGCTATTTCGATACGTATCCGGCGAACTTCGATGGCTCGGGCCGCGGGCCGGCGTGGCGTCACGGTGACTGGCTGAAGATCACGCCGAATGGCGGATGCATCATTTACGGCCGCAGTGACGCGACCATCAATCGCCATGGCCTGCGGATGGGGACCAGCGAGCTCTACAGCGCGGTCGAGGCGCTGCCGGAGGTGCTCGATTCGATGGTGGTCGATCTCGAATATCTCGGCCGCGAAAGCTACATGCCGCTGTTCGTCGTGTTGCGCGAAGGCATCAAGCTCGACGAGGTGGTCAAGGCGAAGATCAGCGGTGCGATCCGTACCGCCCTGTCGCCGCGCTTCGTGCCGAACGGAATTTTTCAGGTGGCCGAGATTCCGCGCACGCTTTCCGGCAAGAAGCAGGAACTGCCGATCAAGAAGCTGCTGCTGGGGCAGCCGATCGAGAAGGTCATCAACAAGGATGCGATGGCCAACCCAGGCTGTCTCGACTGGTATGTGAGTTTTGCGAATGCCAGGCTGAGCGGCGAGAAGCAGAAGGCGTCGTAGAATTCGTCGCGCACGACCACAACCGATCCGTCATCCCGAGGGATACCGCCTCAGGCCGCCTCGACACTCGCCGGACGCCTGCGCTCCGTCAGAAGCGCGAGCGCGACGGTGAGCGCCATGAAGAAGGCCGCCAGCCAGAACACGCCGCGCGGCATCGACTGATCCATGATCCAGCCGAACAGCAGCGGCGAAATGATGCCGCTCATGTTGAAGCCGGTCGAGACGATGCCGAAGGCGCGGCCGGCGGCGCCGGGAGGCGCCGATTTGCGCACCAGCATGTCGCGCGAGGGCGCGATCACGCCGCCGAGAAAGCCCGCCACGCGTCATCATCGCGATCAGCAGCACCGGATGCGGCGTGAACATGGCGATCAGTACGATGATCACGACATTGGCCGCGAAACAGATGGCGGCAACGTCGCCGTGCCGGTGCGTGCGGTCAGCCAGATACCCGCCGGCGAGAACGCCGACCGCGCTCGCGCCAAGATAGGCGGTCAGCGCGATGTTGGCGGTCGAGAACAGGAGATCGTAGCCGGTCATCAGCGCGACTGACGCCAAAGGTGCTGATGCCGCTGTTCGACAGGCCGAGCAGCATGAAGAACACCATCAGCATGATGATCGCGGGTGTCAGCACGCTGGACGAGCCGGCGTTCGCCTCGGTCGTCGTTCGTGGATGCCGTCGCAGCGCTCGCCTCGGGAATCGGGAAGGCAATGATCAGCAGCGCGACCAGAAAGCCAAGCGCGCCCGAGGCGATCAGCGCGCCCGCGCCACCGACCATCGCGACAAGCGCCGCAACCACCGCAGGCGCAACCGCGCCACCGAAGAAATCCGGAGAAGGTGTGGATCGAGAAAGCGCGGCCGATCCGCTTGCCGTCGATGTTCGCGGCCAGCAGCGCGTAGTCCGACGGGTGATAGACGCTGTTGGCGAGACCCAGCAGCGCCGCGCAAGCGATCAGCCAGGGATAGCTCAGATTCATGCCCAGCATGACGAACGACGCGCCGCCGAGACACACGCCGAGGATCAGGAGCTTGCGTGCGCCGAAGCGGTCGACGACGTAGCCGAGCGGCGCCTGCGTCAGGCCCGACACGACGGCGAACACGGTCATCGCAAAGCCGAGCTCGACGAAGCCGACACCGAGCCGTTCTTTCAGGAACGGAAACAGCATCGGCAGCACGAGGATGAAATAGTGGCTGAGCCAGTGCGCGATCGAGATGACGGTCAGGCTGCGCAGTTCCGACTGCGTCTCAGCCCGGTCCGACCCGGCAACGATGTCGGCCATGTCGCTTGTGCTCCGTCTTCTTGTCGCGGCCTTGAGCTTCAGTCCATCTGCTACCTGCTTCCGGGCCGCATTGTCTATCTTTGCCTGTTTGTGCGGCAGGCGGAGGATCCGCGCGAACGTCATGTGCGGTCGGTCCAAGGATCGCGGGCATCCAGCCGCCGGCCGCCGGCATCCACAGCCGGTCGGTTTTGTCGCGACGAGAAATCTATAGCTAAAACAATATGATAAACGGACCCGGCGCAGTTCGGCCGAATGTCATCGAGCCTTCACTGTTCCGTCAACGCCACGCAACGTCCGCTTTGCAGAACGCAGGCTCACCTCAAGGAGGCTCGCCATGCGATTTTCGTTTCTCTGCTCTGTTTCACTGGCTTTGACGGTTTCGACCGCGGCGTTCGCGGAAGGCGATTTTCCGGCCACGCTCGCGGGCCATGCCATCCTGCCCGCGCAGACCTTCATCGATGCGCCCGCCGATGCGCCGGCCGATCTGAAGACCTCCGGCAAGTACACGACCGGCAGCCGCGTCGACGCGCTCGGCTCGGTGATGGGCAAGTCCTCCGATCGCCCGACCGGCGTCTCGCTGCCGTTCAAGGGCCAGCCGCTACAAGGCCATTCCGGCATCAAGAAGATGGCCGACGGCACGTTCTGGGTGATCACCGACAACGGCTTTGGGCTCGCAAGGTACAACTCGGCCGACTCGATGCTCTACCTCAACCGGCTACAAGATCGATTGGGAGAACGGCACCTTCGAGCGGCTCGAGACCATTTTCCTGCACGATCCCGACAGGAAAGTGCCGTTCCGCATCGTCCACGAGGATACCGACGAAGCGCTATCTCACCGGCGCCGACTTCGACATCGAGGGCTTCCAGCTCGATCGGCGACAAGTTCTGGATCGGCGACGAGTTCGGCCCCTACGTCCTCAAGGCCGACAAGACCGGCAAGGTGCTCGCCGTGTTCGAGACCGTGGCCGACGGCAAGCCGGTGCGCTCGCCCGACATCTATCGGTGCAGTCGCCGGGCGCGCCCGGCGCGAGCTACACGACTGTCAACCTCCGCCGCTCCAAGGGCTATGAGGGTTTTGCCGCGTCCAAGGACGGCAAGTTCCTCTATCCGATGCTGGAGGGCGCGCTGTGGGACGCGGACGAAGAAGGACATCGAGAAGGTCGACGGCAAGGACGCCGCGCGCATCCTCGAATTCGATGTGGCCGCGGAAAAGTTCACCGGCCGCTTCTGGCACTACGTGTTCGAAGCACAACGGCCATGCCATCGGCGACTTCAACATGATCGACGCGACGACGGGCCTCGTCATCGAGCGCGACAACGGCGAAGGCACGCCCGACAAGGCCTGCCCGCAAGGCCAGCGCGGCGAGAACTGCTTCGCCGACCTCGCCAAATTCAAGCGCGTCTACAAGATCGAACTGTACCGATGCGAACGCCGGCAAGCCGGTTCGCAAGATCGGCTATATCGACCTGTTGAAGATCAGGGACCCCGAACAAGAAGGCGCGCAAGCCGCTGAACGACGGCATGCTCGCCGTTCCCGTTCTTCACCATCGAGAACGTCGATGTCGTTGATGCACCGGCACATCATCGTCGGCAACGACAACAACCTGCCATTCTCGACCAGCCGCGAACCGAACAAGGCCGACGACAACGAATTCGTGCTGCTCGAAGTCGGCGATTTTCTGAAGGCGAAGTGAAACACAATTCCGGTGCGGCTCGCATCGGCGCAACAAGATCAGTGTCCCGAATCCGGAGTTCGCTGGACTTCGCAGCGCGCTCGGGAGCGAATTCGATAAGGACACCAGCCTGGTGGCGCGTTTCGGGTTGATCCCGTAACGCGCCACTTCGCGTCTCCCAATCTTGCCGGAGCGATGATCGAACGATACAAGCGCACAGCGCATGTTGGAGAGACCGATGTCGATTGTTGCATCCGTTGCAGAACTGGAAGCGATCTACGGGCAGCCCAACGACGCCTCGACAGTCAAGGTCGCCGACAGGATCACGCCGGAATACCGCAAGCTGATTGCCGCCTCGCCGTTTGCCGCGCTGGCGACGAGCGGGCCGGAAGGGCTCGATTGTTCGCCACGCGGCGACACTGCAGGCTTCGTCCACATTGACGATGAGAAGACGCTGATGATGCCGGATCGGCGGGGCAACAATCGCGTCGATTCCCTGCGCAATATTGTGCGCGACCCGCGCGTTGCGCTGTTGTTCCTGATCCCGGGCGTCGGCAGCACGCTGCGGATCAACGGGCACGCTCACGTCTCGGTCGACGCAGCGCTGTGCGAGTCCTTCCTGACCGAGGGGAAAGCGCCGCGCTCGGTTGTGGTGATGACGATCGACGAGATCTACTTCCAGTGCGCGCGTGCGATCGTCAGGTCCGATCTGTGGAACCCGGCAAAGCATCTCAGCGCGAAGGATCTGCCGAGCCCAGGCCAGATTCTCGCCAGCATGAGCGACAACCGCGTCGGCGGTGAGGAATACGATCGCGCCTGGCCGGAGCGTGCGCAAAAATCGCTGTGGTGATTTAAGCCGCCATTTCAACTCGAGCAGCGTCGTGGCTCGCCGGCAAGCATGCCGCCTTGCGATTATGACATAACTCGCAGTATTATATTATGATAATAATATACAAAATCATGCCGTGAGACATCTCTACATGACTTCCGCATTGCCGGCCGAAACGCCGTTGGGCGCCAGACTTCACTATGGCTGGGTCGTCGCCGGCGCCACCTTCCTTTCGGGCCTGATCATGGCCGGCGCGGTCGGCGCGCCGGGCATCTTCATTATTCCGCTGCAGCAGGAGTTCGGCTGGTCGACCTCGGACATCTCGGCGGCCCTGGCCATTCGCTTCTTCCTGTTCGGCATCATGGCGCCGTTCGCGGCCGCCTTGATGAACAAGTACGGCGTGCGCAGGATCGTGCTGATCGCCCAGGCAATCGTGGCGGTTTGCCTTGTGACGTCGCTCTGGATGACGAGCCTTTGGCAGCTCCTGCTGCTCTGGGGCATCGGCGTCGGCCTCGGTACGGGAATGACGGCGCTGGTACTCGGCGCGACGGTGGCCACGCGCTGGTTCGTCGCCCGGCGCGGACTTGTTGTCGGCATCCTGACGGCGAGCGTCGCAACCGGCCAGCTGATTTTCCTGCCGCTGCTGACGTCGCTGGCGGTGAGCTACGGCTGGCGCACGGCGTTGCTTGTCGTCTGTGCGGCGGTTGTTTGTGCGGCGCTGGTGGTGCTGCTGGTGATGCGCGACCGGCCCTCGGATGTGGGCCTGCTGCCTTACGGCCATCAAGGTCCGCCTCCGCCGGTGCCGCCTGTACCCGTATCGGTCACCGCGGCGGCCTTCGGCGCACTGAGGGACGCGGCGCGCACGAGGACGTTCTGGATTCTGTTCGGAACCTTCTTCATCTGCGGCGCCAGCACCAACGGCCTGATCCAGACACACTTCATTCCGATGTGCGTGGACTTCGGTCTGACGCAAACGCACGCGGCCGGATTGCTCGCGGCCATCGGCGTGTTCGACTTCATCGGCACGATCGCCTCGGGATGGCTCGCCGACCGATACGACAACCGGTGGCTGTTGTTCTGGTATTACGGCTTGCGCGGGCTATCGCTGCTGTTTCTGCCGTTCACCGATTTCACCTTCTTCGGCTTGTCGCTGTTCGCGGTATTCTACGGTCTGGACTGGATTGCGACGGTGCCGCCGACCGTGAAGCTGACCGCGCAGACATTCGGCGCCGAGCGGGCCAATCTCGTGTTCGGCTGGATATTTGCGGGTCATCAGATCGGCGCGGCAATCGCCGCCTTCGCCGCCGGCTTTTCTCGTACGATGCTCGCGACCTATCTGCCGGCCTTCTTCGCCGCCGGCGCGCTTTGCATCATCGCTGCAGTCGTCGTGCTGATGATCGAGCAGCAGCGGCGGACTGCTCCCGCCTAGCAACTGCGCCGCTATTGAAACATCGCAAGCGACGCAACATGAGGCAGAACCTCGCGGGTTCCCCGATAGATCATCTCGCCCGAGACGTAGAGGATGACGGCGAGGCCGGCATAGGCGATCCAGCGGTGATTCTGCAGCAGTCGCGCGATGAAGCTTGCTGCGATGCCCATCAAGGCGATTGACAGCACGAGGCCGAACACAAGCACCGTTGGATGGTCGCGCGCGGCGCCGGCGACGGCGAGAACATTGTCGAGTGACATCGAGACATCTGCGATGATGATCTGCCAGGTTGCCTGCGACAGCGTCTTGAGCTGGCCACGGACCGAGGCGGTGCCGTCGGCATTGACATCGATGTCGAACGCCTCCTGGCCTTCGGCGACGGCGCCATGCTGAGCGCGAAGTTCGCGCCACATTTTCCAGCACACCCATAACAACAGCAATCCGCCGGCGAGCAACAGGCCGACGAGTTGCAGCAGTTGCGTGGTCACCGCTGCGAAGCCGATGCGGAGCACGGTCGCCGCGATGATGCCGATCAGGATCGCGCGGGCACGCTGCTCCGCCGGCAGCCCTGCCGCGGCGAGCCCGATGACGATCGCATTGTCGCCGGCAAGCACCAGGTCGATCATGATGACCTGCAGTAATGCGGTTAGCGCCTGGGCGGTAAAAAGTTCGTCCATCATTCCGGGTCCGGTCCGTTATTCGGTTCGTTGCGATTTAAGGAGAGGAAGCGCCAGCTCGGGGTCGCTGAGCAGCGCGGCGAAGATGCCGACGAAGGTGAGGGCGCCGGCGATGTCCCAGTAATCGACAGTCGCGGTCATGCGCTGCGCCGTCAGCCAGGCGACCGCGATCGCGCCAGCGATCGCCAGCACGCCGACGGCGGGCAGGACGAGCGGTGGCGGCAATGCCCAAATGAGAATGCAGGTCGCGGCAGCGCCGGCGAATGCAACACCCGCGGCGAGCAATCCTGGTCCGTTCCACGCACCGTAGCGTTCAGGCGGATTCGGGATCGGAAGCCGGGTCGGCACGGGGGATCTTCCTTGGCACGTGCCAAGCCCGTCTTGCGATCGATGCCGGCAAGTGGCGCCACAACGGAGTTTGAGCCATAGCCGGGGTGTGCTAAGTCTAAACTCGCGGACGCGCATTCAGTTATTGATAGTTTAGTACACTTGAAACTACAGACAGATCAATAGTTTTGATGTCGGGGAGGAGCCGATGCATTTTGCCAAGGCGGAACCGGAGGCGAAGCTGCTGCGAAAGCAGGCAGGGGCTTGGCTGAAGGGGTTGAGGAACCGGGCCGGTTTGTCGCAGGTCGAACTCGCTGACCAGCTGGGCCTGAAGTACTACACTTTCATCTCGCAGGTGGAGAACGGCTTCGGCCGCGTCCCGACCGAGTTGATGGAAGGTTGGGCGAAGGCGCTCGGCGAATCTCCCGCATCGTTCGCGCGAAAGCTGCTCGAATTCTATGACCCAGAGCTCCACCGGCTGCTGTTCGAGGATCAGAAATGAAAGCGCAAAACGTCGTCACATTCCACGCACCTGAACGGCCGCATTGCTGGCGTCCGGAGGAATTGCAGGAGCTGGTCTCGCTCTATTCCGCGCACGGCTCGCGCGGCGGGAAAGCTTCCTGGAGCGTCGGCCTGACGGAGATCGGAGACCCTCAGTTCTATATCGTCGGCGAAGCACCTGAGCTTGATTGCATCATGTGCGTGACGCGCGTCGGCCGGCTTTATGTGCTCGAGGACGGTGCTGGATTTGTTGTCACCGAGGGGGCCCGTCTCGAGCGAGTAGCCGAGGCTGCCGCGACGATGCTGACCAAACGCGGGCGCCCGTCGTTCATCGCCCGCACGCTGGTCGGTCTCTGCGCCTTTCGCGCTGTCCTCGATCAGAAGATCGAATTCATGCTCGCAGAATTGATGGACCACGTCAGTCGCTTTGCGCCGCAGCTAGCAGCGCTGGTCTAGACCAGGATCGAACCTGGCTGAATTCAAACTCCTCGCCCATCTATCCACCCCCGGATCAAGTCCGGCGGCAGCCTTTCGGGATCATTCCCAAACGAAATCGCGCTCCTGAAGGAGCGCGATCCGCGGCATTAATCCGGCGATGATCGTTTGCGTCAGCCTGGTGTCTGATGCTGGTCGGCCACGGCCTCGCGGCGCCGGCCGTAGCGAAGCCAGGCGCCGACCGCCACCACGAACAGCGCGCCTGCGATCGCGGCAGGTATTTCGTAGGCGTGAGCACGCTCTGCGCCGAGATAGCTTACGACTCCGACGTCAGTCACGAACAACTCGCCGGCAATCCAGCCGAGCAGCGCCGCACCGGCCCAGACCAGCACCGGAAAGCGGTCGAGCATCGCCATCACGAGCGCGCTGCCCGCGACGATCATCGGAATCGAAATTCCGAGACCGATCAGCAGCAAAAGCCAGCTTCCCTTGGCGACGGCGGCGATGGCGACGACATTGTCGAGGCTCATGACGACGTCCGCCATGGCAATGGTGATCATCGCCTTGAACAGCGTATCCGCAGCGTTGACCGCGTTCCCTTCATCGTGTGATTTTGGTTTGATGAGATCGATGGCGATATAGAGCAGCGCGATTGCGCCGGCGGCCTTGAGGAACTGGATGTTCATCAGCGTCGTGACGATGCCGGTGAAAATAATACGCAGAACGACGGCAAGGCCCGCGCCGAGGATCATGCCCCACTTGCGCGAACGATCCGGCAGCGAGCGGCAGGCCATCGCGATGACGACGGCATTGTCACCCGACAGCAGAATGTTGATCCAGATGATCTGGCCGAGCGCGAGCCAGAACGCCGTTTGATTCATATCCAAGGTCTGTCCTCCACTGCGGCGGCTTCTGCCGCCGTCGGCTGGTTGTTGTTGCGGAGCGCGACAGCTGTTCCGTCGCGGTGCGACCGAGCCTGGCGCGCATCAATGCAAAGCGGCGATTGAGCTGGAATGCAGGTCATTGTGGGCCGCTTTGCATCTTCCAGTCCGACATCACAGCTCGAGAGCTGTCAGAGGGGCCCGCACTGGTCATTCGGCAATCTATTTCAAGGATCGGAAACGACACAACAGCAATTTCCGCATCTTCGCGATGCGTGCCGTTTAATCGCTCGCCATCAACAACGTCGAGGCGATTTGTACATTAGAAATTAGTTTCAGGAGTGATGTACAGACCGCAGCGCCTGTTTGGCGATCGCAAGGCCCATCAACACGAACGCGGACGTCACCTCCGGGCCGCCGACAAGAATCCGCGTCGGAGTCTTCATCTTGTTCCATTCATAAGCCTTGAACGGCGCGCGGAAGCCACCTTCGCCGAGGCTCGCGACGATCGTATTCAGCGCCGGCGTGAAGCTGTCGCGGTCGCCGCCAAGATGACCCAGCGCCATCAGCGCCAGCGCCGCATCGAACGTGTTCATCTCATTTGCAACGAGCTCATCCTGAACGTAGGCGAGCACTGCAGCGCGTATCAACGAGAACGAATTCATCCGGGTCGATGATGCGCTGTGTCGCCGGCGGCAACATGTGGAACGCCGCGTAGCAGCGGCCGAAATACGCCGAATAGAGTTCAGGCAGGTAGTAGATGTGCGAGCGCGGGTCGGCGAACGCGCCGCTTTCCGCAATGCCGCGCTGGAAGCCGATGATGCGCTGGACTGTCTCGAGCCGCGATGCGGGTTTCGAGGATTTTCCATCGGTCGCAATTGCGGAAGCTGACTTCGAGCACATCCAGGTTCAGCGTCGGATCGAGATCGTTGCCGTAGGGCCGTTCGCCGGCGAGGTTGTCGATCCAGGTCGCGATCGCGCCGTCATATTCGATGTTGTCGTTCAGCGGCACCGTGATCAGCGGTTCGTTGCTGCCGGACCTCACCTGATAGCCGGCGTAGAAATCGAGCAGCGGCTGATTGAGAATTGGATCGTCCGAGCCTGCCTGCGTCGCTGCGGAGAACGAGCATGCGGTCGTGTCGCAATCGGGCACATAGATGCCGAAACCCAGTTCCTCCTTGATCTGCGAGAAATAGCTCGAGAACCGCGGATGCGGCGGCGGCGCCAGCGCCGTGATGACGCTGAACGTTGCGCCGTCGTGCGATTGCACGTCTTCCCGGCTGGTCTTGAGACAGAACTCCACCATGTCGTCGACCGCGCGGCGCGCGGAAGCGGCTTCCTCTTCCGACGTGCAGGCCGGTTTCGAGAAAACCCAGCATCGCCTCGATGAAGAATGCATCGTAGTAGGCCGAACGATGCCGGATTTGCACCGGCTCCCACATCGGCTCGGCGATGCCCTTCCACGGCGGATTGATGACTGCGCCGGTCGCCGAGCGTGCAATGAACACGCGCGCGAGGCTGAACATCAGCGTCGAATTCTTGTAGCCGCGCGCGTTGAGACCCTGTCAGCGCCATGATCAGTTCGCGTCCGCGAAAATCCGGGTCGCCGACCAGGTTGAAGGCCGCATAGGTCGGGTATGAAGCCGTTGCGGGCAAACGATTTCAAGAGATGCTTGCCGCAGGCGCGGATGATCTGGTCGATCTCCGCCGCCTTCGGCGGCTGCGCGGGCAATGCCACGGGCTTTAGGCTTCGGGTGGCTGAGGTCGATCGTATCGAGCAGGTCGGCAAACGGCCGGCCGATCTCCGCCCAGTCGGGATTTTCCTGATCGCGCGCCTGCGCCAGAGCGCTGCGGATGGCGGCAAGCCGCGCTTTCATCGGCAAGCTCGGGAATTCCCGCCCGGCGCAACAGGGCCATCAGGGCCGGGTTCCGCAGCGCCGTCTTGTAGAACTTGCCGAGATGCGCGTCGCCGTTGTGTCCGTTCAGCAGAACGGGGTCGCAGACGTCATAAATGGAAGGGCCATCTTTCCGGGCCGTCAGCGCACGAAACGCCGCTCCCGCCATCTGAGGAATGTTCATGCCGGCCCCGCCCCTTCGGGAAATGACTATTACATGTCCGCCGCCCGGCGTCATTTGCTTGTGAAATTCCGCTCATGGTCACTCCCGTCAGGCCTCGGAAATGGTTCAAGCAATTGTAATCATTCATATTTCGACGCAGCAGCAACTGTGATCAAGATCACAGAGTTTGCGGCAGGCTGGCGGCATCTTCCCGGCATGAATTGCGGCCGCCCGCAAGCGGCGGCCATGACCAGGAGGACGGCCATGACCAAAGATTTCACCAGAATTCTTCGCACGAGCGGCTTTGCATTCGCCGTCGCGGCTTCGCTGCTGGGTTCCGTTGGCGCCAGCAGCGCCGAAGGTTTTACCGCCGAGCAACGCTCCGCCTGCACGCCCGACGCTTTCCGGTCTCTGCGCCAGCGAAATCCCGAACGTTTCGGCGATCACCGCCTGCATGCGCAAAAACCGCGCAAATCTGAGCGCGACCTGCAAGGCCGTTTTCCCGAGGTAAAACAGACCCTCAGGGCAAGTTTGCCAAGAGTATGAAGGGTTTGCTAATGCTGCAGTGCCGCAAATTGAGCACATTTGTCCGGCAACTGAAACGCAAAGTTCATTAAGCCCGCTTGTGGCAGCACGACGGCCTAAGTCGCGCGCCGGGGTAAGAGGAAGAAGACCATGAGTTTGAGAAACCTGGGGATTTCCCGCCGTTCTCTTGTCATTGCAGCTGCCGCGGTCGCCACCGTGATTTCGCTCGGCATCGGCGCCAACGCGGCGCTGAACAAGATCAGCAACGATGCCCGGCAGGCCGTCTTCAATATCGGCGGCGAGGCCGTGGAAAAGGACACCGGTCCCTCCCGCCTTGCGCTGGTGATCGGCAATGGCCGTTATCCGGACGCCAGCGCGCCGCTTGCCCAGCCGATCAATGACGCGCGTGCGCTGACCGCTGCACTGCGACAGGACGGCTTCCAGGTCGATGTCGTCGAAGACGCCAACAAGGAAGACATGCGCCGTGCGGTCGATCGGCTGAAGTCGAAGGTGAAGCGCGACTCCGTGGTCATGCTGTTCTACAGCGGCTACGGCATCCAGGCGGGCCGCGAGAGCTACATGATCCCGGTCGATGCGACGATCTGGAAGGAAGGCGATGTCCGCCGCCACGGCACCAGTGTCGAGTCCGTTCTCGACGCACTGAAGGATCGGGGCGCGCGCGCAAGCCTGGTTGTGCTCGATGCATCGCGCAGGAACCCGTTCGAGCGCCGTTTCCGGACCTTTTCGCACGGTCTTGCTGCGATCGACGCGCCGCAGAACGCGTTGATCCTGTCGTCGGCGACACCCGGCAAGGTGATTGACGACTTCCAGGGCCGAGAACAGCGAGCTGGTCACCGAACTGCTGAAGAGCATGAATACGCAGGCCGCCGGCGCCGAGCAGGTCTTCACCCGCACGCGCATCGCGGTGTCGCGCAATTCCGAAGGCCAGCAGGTGCCGACCGTGTCGTCGTCGCTGATCGAGGAAATCCGCTTCGGTTCGGTCACCAAGAGTGGAAGCTAAGCCGAAGTCTGCCTGATCGAGCTTCGCTGAATGCAGACTCGTCGGCTGATCCATCCACGCGGAATCGTGCCCTCGGCGAATGCGAACTCAAGACGTCGAACAGAGAGAAACCCGCTATTTCTTGGCGGTTTCGTCAACCGCGACGGTGCGTACCGGATCGCCCTCGCGTAACAGCCCGCCGGCGCGTGCGACGACGATGTCGCCCTCGCTCAATCCTTCCTTGATCTCGACCTGGCCAGCCAGACATCAATCCGACCTCGATGCGCCGGGTCTCGACCCGTTGCCGCCGCACGACCTGGATAACTGCGCCGCTGCTGCCGTAAAGAATGGCGGTCAAAGGCACCGCGACATTGCAGCTTTCGCCGGTCTTGATTGTGGCTCTGCCGGAAGAATTGACGAGCAGTCGTGCCCTTTGCGTGATCACCTGAATGCGGACCTGGCCGAGCTGCGTGATCGGGTCGATCGTCGACGAGACGCTGCGAACCCGGCCCTGCACCGAGGGAGCGCCGACCACCTTGATGGTCGCAACCTGTCCCACTGCCAGCGCCGGCATATCCTTGCCGGGCACATCGCCGATCATTTCGAATTCGCCGCGCGCGATGATGCGAAACAGCGGATCGGCCCGCGCCGAGGCGAGGCTTCCGACCACGGCGCTGACATTGCTGATCGTGCCTGCAACCGGCGCAACAAGGGTGATCTCGCCGCCTTCCGGTTGGGCAAGACGAACCAGGGCCTGACCCGACGTCACCGTCGTGCCCGGATCGACCAGCACCTGCGATATCCGCAAACCCTCGCGCGCAGGCGTGACGGTGATTTCCTCCATCGGCAGCAAAACGCCGAAGACCTCCGCGGTCGGCCGTGAAGCAGGTCTTTGTGGCCTTGACCACAGTTACCGTGACGCCTTTTTGATTGTCCGCCGCGCCTTGCGCGAACGCTGCCTCCGGCAGGGGCGCCCACGCAACGGCGAGCACCAGCGCGGCCGTGCGCAGGCCTTGGCTCCCCCATTCACGACCGGTCATCAGCATTGGAATTTCCGTCAGTTCAGGTTGGGCGGGACTTTATTGAGAAGAGACCAGACATCCAAGGGGAAGCAGCCGTCAAGATGTCGCTCCGACGCTGATAGCGGGGGAGGGTAGCACCATATCGTCGCGCTCCGGCCGCCAATTGAGAATTTCCACGGCAGGGACAGGCCGCGCAAATCCTTTCAAGGTCAGATCCGGGATCGGTGCTGCCTCAGCCCATTCCTCGACCATACCGTAGGCGCGCTGGCTGACGACAATCTGTCCGGCCTTTGCCTCGTCGCACAGGCGCGACGCGAGATTTGTGACGCTTCCGACCGCCGCGTATTCCAGGCGGCGGTCAAATCCGATCTGCCCCAGTGTTGCGTAGCCGACCGCAATGCCGATGCCGAAGCCGAGCGTATGGCCGCGGCTACGCCATTTATGCGTCAGAATGCCGACTGCATCTCGCATTTCCACCGCCATGCGGACCGCGCGCTTGGCGTGGTCGGGCAGCGGAATGGGCGCATTGAACAGCACCATGACACCGTCGCCTGCATAGCGGTCGAGCGTTCCTTCGTAGCGGAAGATCAACTCGCCGAGCGCGGCGTGATATTCGCGCAGCACATTCATGACTTCTTCGGGTTCGTTGCTTTCGGTGAACGCGGTAAAGCCGCGCAGGTCGCAGAACACGACCGTCACTTCGCCGCGATGACTGGCAAGCAGCGCCTCGGCGCCGTCCGAAGACGCGATCAGTTGGGCGACCTGCGGAGCCAGGAACCGTTCGAGTTTGCTGATACGCCCGATCTCCGCGAGCTGGGTTGCGACGCGCTCCTCGAGCGATTTGTTCCAGTCCTTGAGCTGAACGGTCTGTTCCTGCAGTTTTGCGGCCTGCTGCTGCACCGTGTCGTGGGCTGCGATCGCGACGTCAAGGTCGCGCTCGAACAGATCACGGGCTTCCCTGTGAAGATGGTCTGGCACGGCGACGCCTCGGTGCCCTCCTGGACCTCATCGTGCTACCCGGCGGGTTCTCCTACGGCGACTATCTCCGCTGCGGGGCCATCGCCGCGTTTTCGCCGATCATGAGCGACGTGAACGCCAAGGCCGAGGCCGGCACGCTCGTGCTCGGCATCTGCAACGGCTTCCAGATCCTCTGCGAGTTGCGGCTTCTCCCCGGCGTGCTGATGCGCAACGCAAAGCCTCAAGTTCATGTGCCGCGACGTGTACCTGCGCGTCGAGACCGACAAGACGTTCTACACTCAGTGCTACCGCAAGGATCAGGTGGTGCGCATTCCCATCGCGCACGCGGAGGGCAACTACTTCGCCGACACGGACACGCTCGACCGCCTCGAAGGCGAGAATAATCTTCCACTTCACCATTACTAAAATAACCGGTAGCATTAGAAGCAGTCATACCATTAGCAGCAGAGGTTAGCCGCACTCTCGAAAAAAGTGTAGGTGCCGCTGAGTAATGAAGAAGATATACCTGGCCAAAATAAATTAACTGACTGAACAGATGTTGATGATGGTATAGTAATTGGAGTTAATGCTTCACTGGCATCAAACACTCCATTCCCATTATAATCAAACCATGCAATAAGCCTTGCATTGGCACCGGTATGATTATATACCTGTGCTGTAGCCAGAAATTGATTGGAAGAAGGACGACGAGGCCGACGAGACGTTCGCCGTGAATCTCAGCAACGCCTCCAACGCGACCATCGCCGCCGGCCAGGGCATCGGCACCATCGTGGACGACGACGCGCCGCCGGGGATCTCCATCGGCGACGGCGCGGTGGTCGAGGGCGACGCCGGGACCGTCGATGCTTCCTTGACGGTCTCTCTGTCGAACCCGAGCAGCTTCCAGGTCGGTGTGGACTGGCAGACCAACGCGGGTAGTGGCGCGACGGCCACGCCGGGTGTGGACTTCCTCGTCGCGAACGGGTCCATCGTGTTCGCCCCCGGGGAGTGGAATGCGAGTGGTGGCCGCCTCGGTGTTCGGGGACTCGGTGATCGAGCTGGTCGAGTTCTTCTTCCTTCAGCTCCTCGAACCCGACCAACTCCACGATCGGCGACGATCTGGGCCTGGTCACCATCGTCGACGACGACGCGCCGTCGCTCTCGTTCAACGAGCTGGTCCACGGCTCGGGCCAGCGCCAGGACCTCGCGGCTCTTCCGGGCCCCGTGGCGGACCGCGACTACTACCGCCTCGGCCAGAGCCCGCACTCGTCCTGGGAGGTGGCTCCCTGGGACGGCGCTTCGGGGGACGTGCCTCCCTTGATCGTGGAGCGCCTGGCGCGGACAACGTGACGGTGCTGCAGTCCGGGACGTCCGTGAGCGGCGGCTCTTCGGTCTCCCTGCGCTGGCGCAACGCAGATGGGTTTCCCCGTGACGAACCAGCACCTGAGCGGGTGCGGGAGTGGCGGTTGCGGGGCGCTCTGCGATGCGAGCGCGGTGTATCGGATCCGGCGCCTATGAGACGACGGGACACATCCCGCGGTTCAACAACTCGGCGACCCAGGTGACAGTCCTGCTTCTGGAGAACACGGGCGCGTCTCCGGTGCAGGGGACCCTGGGGTTCTGGGACATGTCCGGAGCCCTGCTGAGCAGCCAGAGCTTCACCCCTGGCCGGCCAGGCGACGACCGTGACCAACATCGCGGGTCCCTGCCGGGCTTGGCGGGCGCCTCGGGGTCCATCACGGTGACCCACGACGCGCTTACGGGGCCCTCCTCCGGGGAAGTCCGTCGCCGTCGAGCCCGGCACGGGCTTCACTTTCGACACGGCCATGGCCTTCCCGGCCCCGCTGAGCCGTCCCGCGGTTGCCGGGTCCTGCCTTCCTTGCTAGACTTCGCGTTTGTCCCGCTGCCGGAGTGGCGGAATTGGCAGACGCGCACGGTTCAGGGCCGTGTTGGCTTCGGCTAGTGTGGGTTCAAGTCCCACCTCCGGCACCAGCCCATTCATGATCGTCACTACGACACACAGCGACCACCCCGCCGCCTCTGACTCCTCCGGCCCTCAGCGTACGAAACAAAGTACGCGTCGGCGTCGCGCCTTGCGCGTCACCAGAATAGAGAGACCACTGAATGACGATACCCAAAGAATCACCCTTCGTGATCGCATCCTCGAGTTCCTGAACAAGGACGGCAAGCCGGTCTCGGTGCGCGAGTTGGTGCGCCGGCTGGGCCTCGAGAAGGAAGAGCGCCAGCGAGCTGAAGACGGTCCTGCGCCAGCTGATCGCCGACGGCGAGGTCGTGAAGATCCGCGGCGCGCGGATCGGCCTGCCCTCCCGGATGAACCTGGTCGCCGGCCGGCTGACCTGCAACCCCGCCGGCTACGGCTTCGTGGTCCCCGAGAGCGCGCAAGCCCGGGCAGACAGGACGTCTACGTCTCCGCCGTGAACATGAAGGAAGCCCTGCACGGCGATCGCGTCGTCGTGCGCGTCGAGCGCGTGACGCCCAAGGGGCCCGAGGGCCGCATCATCCGCGTCCTCGAGCGCGGCCTCAGCGCATCGTCGGCCGCTACGAGGACGACGGCCGCTTCGGCGGCCACGTCGTGCCCTTCGACAAGCGCGTCTCCACGAGCTCTTCATCCCGCCGGGCGACGAGGCCGGCGCCGCAGTCGGGCGAGATGGTGTCCGCCGAGATCACCCGCCCGCCACGGCCACCCGCAATCCCTGGGCCGGGTCCTCGAGGTCCTGGGTCGCCTCGAGGATCCCGGCGTCGACCTGAAGGTCGTGATGGCGAAGTTCGCCCTGCCCGACGCCTTCCCGGCGGAGGTCGAGGCCGAGGCCGCGGGCGTGCCGCGGAGCGTCCGTCCCGAGGACGTCGCCGGCCGCACCGACTTCCGGCCGTGGGCCACCGTCACGGTCGATCCCGAAACCGCCCGCGACCACGACGACGCCATCAGCCTGGACCGGATGCCGAACGGCCACTGGC
>CAVZHJ010000004.1:0-105711 GCA_963774995.1 uncultured Alphaproteobacteria bacterium | reverse complement strand
AAATCTTGTCCGATGGCGCCACCAACGGCGTGGACGTCATCTATGGCTACGGCGGCAACGACGTCATCGACGGCCGCGGCGGCGCCGATTACATCTACGGCGGCTCCGGCACTGATACCTCCACCTACTATGACTCCAACGAGGGCGTGTTTGTTTCTCTGATGACGGGGCAAGGCTTCGGCGGCTACGCCGAAGGCGACACCCTCACCAGCATCGAGAACCTCAAAGAGGCTCGTATCTCCACGACGACTTTCTCCTTGGCAATGACGGCGCACAATATTCTCAGAAGGCGAAGGCGGCCAGCGACACCCTCGTGGGTGGCGACGGCGACGATACTCTGAAGGGAGATGACCCCATCTGGCACCAGCCACACGGCGACGACACGCTGAAGGGCGGCGGCGGCGCCGATACGCTCTACGGTGGCCCCGGCAACGATACGGCCAGCTATGAGGGCTCGAACGCCGGCGTGTTCGTCTCGCTCTACCACGACGCCGCCGCCTACGGCGACGCCGAAGGCGACGAACTCGGCAGCATCGAAAACCTCACCGGCACAGCGTATCAAGACAACCTATGGGGCGATGACGGCGTCAACGTGCTCAAGGGGAGAGGACGGCCACGACACGCTCAAGGGCTACGGCGGCGCCGACACGATCTACGGCGGATTTCGCGGCAACGACATCCTCGACGGCGGCGCCGGCGTCGACACCATGAGCGGCGACGCGGGCGACGACATTTACTACGTCGACAGCACTTCCGACATCGTCACTGAGCGGGCGGGCGAGGGCTACGACGTCGTATACTCTTATGCCCAGAGCTACACCTTGACTGACAATATCGAGGTCCTGGCGCTTGTGGGTAATGAAGCCTTCGACATAGAGCCGTGTCGGCCACCGGCAATGCCCAGGCCAACACCATCTTCGGCAACATCTTCCACAACGTTCTCAATGGCGGCGGCGGCGCGGACGTGCTCTCCGGGCTCGGCGGCAACGACACCTTCGTGTTCCAGGCACGCCTTGCGCATGGCGACAGCGTCTACGAGTTCGCGGGCAACGGGGCCGGCGCCGGCGACGTGCTCCGGTTCGTCGGCTATGGCACGGTCGCGGAGGGCGCGACCTTCCACCAGCTCACCGCAACGACCTGGGAAATCGGCTCGGCCGACGGAACGGTCCACGACATTATCACGTTGGTTGGGGGCCCCACGGTCGACTTTAGCGACCTCGTGTTCGTGTAGGCATACGTCCTGGCATAGTCTTCACGTTCCCGTGTGCTGGAGACGTTTGCGCCAGGAAACGCTGCAGCTGAAGTTTGCTTAACGTCTGCCTAACAACGGAACACCGGGCCCGGGCGCAAGTCCGGGTCCCTTTTGTGTGCCTGTTTGGTCACCACCAAGTCGTGAACGAAGTCCGGCCGCCCTGCCCGAACGCGGATGCGCGAAGGCGCGTCCAACCCGCATTGGCGCCAAGTCCGGTCAACGGGCTGGCCGTGTTGGGGGCGATCATGCTCCGCGCGCGGGCGTCGGGAAAACTTGGACACCAACACACAAAGGACCATCACCATGGCTACGATCCACGGAAACGACTTCGGCAACACGATTGATATGTTCGACGGCGTCACCAACGGCGCCGACACCATCTGGGGTCACGGCGGCAACGACGACATCTTCGGTTGGGGCGGCAACGATGTCATCAATGGCGGCAGCGGCGCCGACGACATCAACGGCGGCGCGGGCTCCGACTATTCCAGCTACAGCGACTCCGCGGCCGGCGTCACCGTCAGCCTGCTCACCGGGCTGGGATATGGCGGCGACGCCGAGGGCGACACCCTCACCAGCATCGAAAACCTCACGGGCTCCTGGTTCAACGACTTCCTCGTCGGCAATGACGGCAACAACGTGCTGGCCGGCCTCGGCGGCGATGACGTCCTCAAGGGCGGCGGCGGTGCTGACACGCTATACGGTGACTCCGGCAACGATACGCTCAAGGGCGGCGGCGGCGCCGACACTCTGAACGGCGGCTCCGGCATCGATACGGCGGCCTACAACGAGTCGAGTGCAGGCGTGTTCGTCTCGCTCTACAACGATGTCGCCTCAGGGGGCGACGCTGAAGGCGACGAACTCAACTCAATCGAGAACCTCACCGGCTCCGCGTACCACGACGACCTGTGGGGCAGCGACGGCGCCAACGTGCTCAAGGGCATGGACGGCAACGACTCGCTCAAGGGTTTCGGCGGTAACGACACGCTCTACGGCGGCAACGGCAACGACTCGCTCTACGGCATGGACGGCATCGACACCTTGCGCGGTGAAAACGGCAACGACGTGCTGGATGGCGGCGCTGGCAACGACACCATGATCGGCGGCATCGGCGACGACAGCTATTACGTCGACAGCGCCGGCGACATCGTGACCGAACTCGTGGGCCAGGGCACGGCCGACGTCGTATACTCGAACATCACCGACTACGTGCTGGCCGATAACGTCGAGATCCTGTCGCTCGACGACAGCCTCGTCGGTCTCAACGGCATGGGCAACGACCTGAACAACACGATCTTCGGCAACGCCAACAACAACTCGTTGAACGGCGGCGACGGAGCCGACCACATGAACGGAATGGGCGGTAACGACACCTTCGTGTTCCAGGCCGGTGAGGCCAACGGAGACACCGTCCACGAGTTCAACGGCAACGGCGCGGGTGCAGGCGATGTGCTGATGTTCGCTGGATACGGCACCATCGCCGAAGGCGCGACCTTCCATCAGCTCACTGCGACCGAGTGGCAGGTCACCTCGGCCGACGGCACGATCTCGGAAACCGTCACGCTGGCGGCCGGCGCCGTGTTCGACACGACCACCGACCTCGTGTTCGTCTAAGACTTGCAATCGACTGCGTCCCCGGAGCCACGAGCCTCCGGGGACGGCTATTGTTTTCGCTTTTCACACAGTCTGACTGGCAGTTCGCCTCGACTGACGGCGTCATCTCCCAATTCATCAACGCTGATCGGCACATCTGCAAACACCACGCGACTACAACTTCGCGCGAGTGCGTGCGGTAGATCACGCCTGGCGTCCCGGTCAAATCCCGCGGACGCTCAATCAATGACGCTTCGCCTGGAGGCGAGTACGACAGTGTTGGGGTGGGCGTCCAACCCCAAGAGGATACAATGGCAGTCAAACTAGGTACCAACGGTGTCGATCTCCTTTATGGCACCTCCGGCAACGACACGCTGAAAGGCTTCGGCGGCGCCGACCTGATTACAGGCGGCTACGGCGCTGACGCGATTTATGGGGGGGACGGCAACGATACCGCCTCCTATCACGACTCCGGCGAACCCGTGTGGGTCGACCTCACAAGCGGCCAGGGTTTCGCTGGCACCCGCCTGGGGCGACACGCTCTTCAGTATCGAGAACGTCAACGGCTCCAGCTACTACGACGACCTGCTCATCGGTAACGACGGCGCCAACGTGCTGGCCGGCTACGGCGGCAACGACACATTGAAGGGCGGCGGTGGCGACGACTATCTGTCCGGCTTCGAAGGCAATGACTTTCTGCTGGGCGGCGCCGGCGCCGACACCTTCAATGCCGGCCTCGGCATGGATAACATGAGCGGCGGGACCGGCGATGACATCTACCTCGACGTCGAAGGTCACGACACCGTCAACGAAGCTGCAGGCGAAGGCCGCGACACTGTGTACACTTATGCCTCCGCCTACACCCTGACAGCCAACGTCGAGACCCTTGTCCTCGCACGGGCAGCGACGCGTTTACGGCAACGGCAATGGCTCAGCCAACACCATCTTCGGCAACGCCCGTGACAATGTGCTGAACGGAGGCAGCGCCGCCAACTGCTGTCCGGCCTCGGCGGCAATGACACCTTCGTGTTCCGGCCGGGCCAGGCACACGGCGACGCGATCTACGAGTTCAATGGCAACGGTGCCGGCGCAGGCGACGTGCTGCGGTTCGAGGGCTACGGCACGGTCGCGCAAGGCGCGACCTTCCACCAGCTCGACGCGACGCACTGGGAAATCGCTTCCGCCGACGGTGTGAACCACGACATCATTACGATGGTCGGCGCACCCACGATCGACTTCACCGACCTGGTGTTCGCGTAAGTCAAGTCCCGCGACCCTCCCGGAGCCAAGGCTCCGGGAGGGTGCGCAGGTCCAGACCAGGCGGCCGCAGGCGTCGGCAATCGGCCTGAGCTCCACGCATCCGGCACTCTGCCTTGCTGTTAGCGCAGCGCTAACCATTCGTTCAGGTTTGCGGCCGCCCGCGGGCCGGCGTTCAGAGGTCATCAATCAATTTTGGTCGAAATCGTTCGCATCTTGTTAAGAGATGTGGAGACGTTCATGTTCGTCGCGTTGTGTGTTGGCGGAGCTCTAGCCGCCTTGAGCCTGTGCGCCCTCGTGCGGTCGAACGCACCGCGATCGAGATATTCGCGCAACGTCTCCTGAAACCAACGCAGGCTCGCTTTCGTATTACCAATTACCAGAGACGGACAGCGGCTCGTTCGCCGCTGAATCATGTTGTTAATGGTCCATTAGGCTTGATTTGAGAGCGTAAAGTCCGGGGGCATGGTCGTGGAATCATGGCCATGTTGAGTTTCAAACAGCTCTTTCAGTTTCTCGCGATCCCTCTGGCGATGACGGGCTTCGTGCTCATCGCTTCGCAGGCAGGCGGTTTCGTCCTGCGCAAGGACGTATCCATCAAAATCGACAGCCACCTCGCCTCACCCGGCAAACACCCGCGAAGCTGACGCGGTCGTGCCGCCCGGCGGCATTTGAACGCCCCAAGAACCGGGCTGATTGCAACCCGCTCGCCCGCCGCAACCTCCCCGCAACCAATCCCGTGAGCATTTTGCGTATTTAACGCTTTGTGCAGCAACGACACTGCATAATTCCAACGGAAATCTCCGCGGGAACCACCTGTTCGACATGCTGAATCCACCTTCCATCGCAACGCCGTTCGGCCGGATCATCTCGGTCAAGGGATCGCTCGCGCGGATCGGAATCCATGCCACATCGCAAATGGGCCAGTTCGAGGCTCGCGCGACGGTCGGCCGTTTCGTCGCGATCCGTTGTTCAACCTCGAGCGTGATCGCCATGATCACCGAAGTCTCGTGCGAAGGCTTGGCCCCCGTCGATCGCGACCGCTACGTCGCGACCGCTTCCGTCGATCTGCTTGGTGAGATCAACCCGGGTCAGTCCGGTCCCCGTTTCCAGCGCGGCGTGACGGTCTATCCGGCCATCAACGACGAGGTCAATCCGATCACCAGCCAGGAACTGCGCACGGTGTACGCGCCATCGCACAAGGACGCGATCCATGTCGGCCACCTGCAGCAGGATCCGACCGTCGGCGCGTATGTCGACGTCGATGAGATGCTCAACAAGCACTTTGCCGTGCTCGGTTCGACCGGCGTCGGAAAATCCAGCGGTGTATCGCTGTTGCTGAACGAAATTCTGGTCGTGCGCCCGAACCTGCGCCTGTTCCTGCTCGACGTGCATAACGAATACGGTCGCTGCTTCGGCGACCGCGCGCTGGTGCTCAATCCGCGCAATCTCAAACTGCCGTTCTGGCTGTTCAACTACGAGGAATTCGTCGACGTGATCTTCGCGGGCCGCCCCGGCGTGCCGGAAGAGCTCGAAATTCTGTCCGAGGTGATTCCGTACGCCAAGGCGATCTACACGCAATACCAGACTCAGGATCGCGTCGGCCTCAAGCGCGTCGATCCCAAGACGGTGGGCTACACCGTCGATACGCCGGTGCCGTACCGGCTGATGGATGTCATCGCATTGATCGACGAGCGCATGGGCAAGCTGGAAAATCGCTCCTCGCGCGTGATCTACAGCAAGCTGCTGTCGCGCATCGACACCGTCCGCAACGATCCGCGTTACGCCTTCATGTTCGAGAACGCCAATGTCGGCGGCGATACGATGGCGGACGTGATCAGCCATCTGTTTCGCATGCCGGCCAACGGCCGGCCGATGACGGTGATGCAGCTAGCCGGATTTCCGGTCGAAGTCGTCGACTCCGTTGTGTCGGTTGTCTGCCGCATGGCGTTCGACTTCGGTTTGTGGAGCGACGGCGCATCACCACTGCTGTTCGTCTGCGAAGAGGCGCACCGATATGCTTCCGCCGACCGCAGCATCGGCTTCGGCCCGACCCGCAAGGCGATCTCGCGCATTGCCAAGGAAGGCCGCAAGTACGGTGTGTTCCTCGGCCTCGTAACCCAGCGTCCTGCGGAACTCGACGCCACCATCATTTCCCAGTGCTCGACACTGTTCACGATGCGGCTTGCCAACGAACGCGACCAGACGCTGCTGCGCTCGGCCGTCTCCGATGCCGCCGCCAACCTTTTGTCATTCGTGCCTTCGCTCGGCACGCGCGAAGTGCTGGCGTTCGGCGAAGGCGTAGCACTGCCGACGCGGCTTCGCTTCAAGGAACTGGCGCAGCATCAGTTGCCGCGCAGCGAAGCGACGATCGCATCGGTTTCTGCGTCGTCCGCCGGCCACGACCTTAACTTTGTGGGTTCGGTGCTGGCACGGTGGCGCGGCGCCACCACCCACCGCGAGGCCCAGGCCAGCGATCCGGTCATGCAGCCCGAACGGCCGGTGCCGCGAACGACCGACTCCCCCTTGCTGCAACCTTCGATGGGCCTTGACCCGGACCGGTTCTCGCTGCTGAAGAAGCCGCTGCGCTGATCGAGCGCCGGCGGCTTTCGGTCGTCTGAGCTTCCCGCGGCACCTGCGATCCACTACTCTCGAACGAAATAACAGTCCGCTCGAGGATCGCCATGACCGCACCAGCCATCAGCCGATTTCCAGTGCCCGCCTTAAAGTCGATGCCGAGCGATATCCGCGAACGCATTCTGGCGGTTCAGGAAAAATCCGGCTTCGTGCCGAATGTCTTTCTCGTGCTGGCGCACCGGCCCGACGAGTTTCGCGCCTTTTTCGCCTATCACGACGCGCTGATGGAGAAGGACGGAGGTCTGACGAAGGCCGAGCGCGAAATGATCGTGGTCGCCACCTCAAGCGCCAATCAATGCCAATACTGCGTGGTGGCGCACGGCGCGATCCTGCGCATCCGCGCCAAAAATCCGATGGTCGCCGACCAGATCGCGATCAACTACCGCAAGGCGGACATTACCGACGGCAGAAGGCGATGCTCGATTTTGCGATGAAGGTCAGTCTCTCCGCGCAGACGGTGACCGATACCGATCTTGGCGCGGTCAAAACGCACGGCTTCAAGGACGAGGACGTGTGGGACATCACGGCAATTGCCGCGTTTTTCGCCCTGTCCAACCGGATGGCCAATGTCACCAGCATGCGCCCGAACGACGAATTCTATCTGATGGGCCGTCTACCGAAGCAGCCCTGACAGGGGCCGCCGCACTGACGCCGAAAATTGTTGTCGCCAATGACTGGACGCAATTGAGCCATGCTTGCTCGCCATGCTCGCGGCTGCTGTGCCGGACACGGACAGCGTGGTAGTCTCTCAGGTGTTGGGCCCTGACGGGGACAGCGTCGATGACCAAGGAACAATCCAAAGCAACGGACGATGGCGATCATGTCGTCATCAAGTTTCGACCGCGAACGGCTGCCGACGCAGCACCCAAGACTTCGCGCCGAGCAGATTGCGCCGGTCCGCAACCAGCCTCAGGATCTGGCGCAGTTCGAACGGACCAGCGAGCCGGATGACTATCGCCATCGGATGCGGATGAACATCGCCGCCGGGCTGTTCACGGTTATGCTGATCGGCTTTGGCGTGTGGCTCGCCATGAGCATTGCCGACTTGCGGCGGACCCAGGACTGCATCCTTTACGGACGGCGCGACTGCGCAGTCATGCCCCAGCCCAGCAAGTAGGCGTGATACCAGCAGAATCCGGCCCGGAGTGACCTCGGCCGGATCGGCCTGCCGCCATTGAATTCAAGGCCTCGCTCCGATATACGACCACCTGACTCAAGCGCGGGCGCAGGACTATCCCGGCCGCCTCCCCAGCCTGCCCGCGCCGTTCGCGCGCGACAGATATAGACGTAAAATCAAAGGCTTACGATGTCCGACCTTCGATCAAGTTGCCAATATCATTGCCGAGACCTGCGATATTCCGCGCGATACCATTACGCCGGAAAGCCACGCGATCGACGACCTCGGGATCGACAGCCTCGACTTCCTCGATATCGCGTTTGCCATCGACAAGGCGTTCGGGATCAAGCTGCCGCTGGAAAAGTGGACCCAGGAGGTCAACGACGGCAAGGCGACGACCGAGCAGTATTTCGTGCTGGCAATCTTTGCGCCCGCATCGACGAGCTGGTCGCCGCCAAGAGCGCGCTGATAGCGCCGGCATCATGCAACTTGAATATTTTCAGCTCATCGACCGGATCACGTCGCTTGATCTTGCCGAGCAAGACCATCGCGGTCGAGGCGGTCGGTGCCCGCAGACCAGCACGATCTTTGAAGGCCATTTCCCGGGCCGCCCGCTGATGCCTGGAGTCCTGCTGATCGAGGCGATGGCGCAGACCTCGGGCTGGCTCTGATCGTCGGCCATGGATTTCAAGCGCATGCCGTTTCTGGCCGCGCGTCAAGGAAGCCAAAATGCGCCGCTTCGTCGAGCCCGGGCGAGACGCTCGACGATCACCGCAAGATCGATGCATGAGGGATCAGGCTTTGCGATGACCGACGGCCGAGATCGAAGTGGGCGGCAAGACAGACCTGCAACGCGACGATCACCTTCAGCCACGTTCCCTTTCCGAACGACGAACTGCGCGAACACATGCTGACGTGGCGAAGCGCATCGGCCTGCCACAGCCGGCGGGCGCTCATGACTGAAGGTGATCACGTGCCCTGATCGGCAACGCCGAAGCCTGGATCACCGGCATCGGGATCGTCTCTTCGCTCGGCGAAGGGCTCGACGCGCATTGGGAGGCGCTTGCAGAACGGCACGATCAACGCCGACGAGCAAGACCTTTGCGCCCTACATCGTGCATCCGATCGCACCGCTGAATTTCGACAAGCAGATCCCGAAGAAGGGCGATCAGCGGCAGATGGAGGCGTGGCAGCGCATCGGCACCTACGCCGCCGGGTCTCGCGCTGGATTCCGCCGGCATCAAGGGCAACGCCGAAATCCTCGGACGCACCGACATGATCGTGGCCGCCGGCGGCGGCGAACGCGATCTCGCCGTCGACAGCGCAATCCTGAACGCCAGGCTGCAAGGCAATGCGGCGCCGAATTTCCTGAACGAGCGGCTGATGAGCGACCTGCGGCCGACGCTGTTTCTGGCGCAGCTTTCCAATCTGCTGGCCGGCAACATCTCGATCGTTCACGGCGTCACCGGCTCCTCGCGCACCTTCATGGGCGAGGAAGCCGCCGGCGTCGATGCCGTACGCATCGCGCTCGCACGCATCGCATCGGGCCAGAGCGACATCGCGCTCGTCGGCGCCGCGCACAATGGCGAGCGGAAAGACCTGTTGATGCTCTACGAGTTCGGCGACTTCAATCTGAAGGAGAAGTTTGCGCCGGTCTGGTCGCGCGGCCCCAAGGGCGGCTTCGCGTTGGGCTCCGGCGGAGTTTTCCTGGTCATCGAATTGCAAGAAGCATGCGGAAGCGCGCGGCGCAAAGCCTTACGCAAAATTGTCGCATTGTGAGCGCCGACCGCGCGCTCCGCAAGACAGCAGGGCGCGATTGGCGACACGCTGAAGTCGCTATGGAACGGTTCCGGCGCGCAGGCGGGCCAGGTCGCGATCATCACCGGCGCCACCGGCGCCGAGCCTGCGACCAGCGAGGAACGCAGCTTTCTCGAAGCGCACAAGGATGTTCCGGTGCGCGCCACCGGCACCCGCTTCGGCCACACGATGGAAGCGCAGTTTCCGCTCGGAATCGCGCTGGCGGCGCTGGCGCTCTCCAGGGCATCGCTGTTCCCGCCGGCAGATTCGTCGGGCTTCGAGATTGCAATGACGGCGCGCCGACCCAGATTGTGGTGATCGGGACCGGTCACTGGCGCGGCGAAGGCATGGCGCTGGTCGAGGCTGTCAACTAGGCGATACGTAGCGGAGAGAACGGTGATGGGGACTATGCGAGATCATGCCGGCCGGCCGATTGTCGTCGTCACCGGCATGGGCATTGTGACGTCGCTCGGCGCCGGCAAGACCGACAACTGGACAAAGCTGACCGCGGGCGAATCCGGCATCCGCACGATCACGCGTTTTCCGACCGACGGGCTGAAGACGACGATGGCTGGCTCCATTGACTTCCTTCCGACAGAGCACAATTCGGCGACGGAGCTTTCGGATCGTTTTGCCGACGTGGCGGCCGAGGAGGCCGTCGCACAATCGGGCATCGGCTCGCGCGGGAACTTTCCCGGACCGCTGTTTCTTGCGGTCGCGCCGGTCGAGATCGACTGGCCGCAGCGCGACGAACTCGCCTTCGCCCTCGGCAAGACCACATCGATCGATTATGACGCGATGCTGAAGCTGAGCGGCGGCGGCAAGTACAAGGATGCCCATCGCCGTTTCCTGTTCGGTTCGGCAGCCGACCAGCTTGCGGACAAATATCGGCACAAAAGGCTCGCCAATCTCGATCTCGACCGCGTGCGCCTCCGGCGTCAGCGCCATTCAACTCGGCGTCGAGGCGATCCGCCGCGGCGAGACCGGTGCCGCGCTCTGTGTCGCCACCGACTCCTCGGTCAACGTCGAGGCACTGGTGCGCTTCTCGCTGCTGTCGGCGCTGTCGACGCAGAACGATGCGCCGCATCAGGCCTCGAAGCCGTTTTCGAAGAACCGCGACGGGTTCGTAATGGCCGAAGGCGCCGGCGCGCTGGTGCTGGAGAGCCTCGAATCCGCTACCGCGCGCGGCGCGAAGATCCTGGGCGTGATCGCCGGATGCGGCGAGCTTTCCGACTCGTTCCACCGCACCCGCTCGAGCCCCGACGGCAAGCCGATCATCGGCTGCGTGCGCAATGCGCTCGCGGATGCCGGGATGGCGCCGGAGCAAATCGACTACATCAACGCGCACGGCACCTCGCACGCCCGAGAACGACAAGATGGAGTATCTCGGCATTGCCACGGTGTTCGGCGAGCGGGCGAAACAGATTCCGGTCTCGTCCAACAAGTCGATGATCGGCCACACGCTGTCGGCCGCAGGCGCAGTGGAAGCGATCTTCTCGCTGCTGACGCTCGAGCATCAGCGGATTCCGCCGACCATCAACTACGACGTTCCCGATCCCGGCATTCCGTTCGACGTCGTACCGAACAAGGCACGGGATACGCGCGTGACCGCGGCCATGTCGAATTCATTCGGATTCGGCGGCCAGAACGCGTCGATGATCATGACCCGCGAACCGGCCTGATTTGGGAGCCCTGCCCGGTTGACGCCGCGGTCCGGACCGGCGATACGCAACCGTCATATTCAGGCCCACAGCAGACGATGCGCGCCCTCAGCCTTGTCAAGGAACGCCAGCTCGAAGTGCTGGACGTTGCCGATCCGCCCGCGCCGCCCGCCGGCGAGGTGCAGATCCGTGTGCGCGCGGTCGCGCTCAACCACCTCGACGTCTGGGGTTACCGCGGCATGGCGTTTGCCAAGCGCAAGCTGCCCCTGATCGTCGGTGCTGAAGCATCCGGTGAAATCGCGAGCGTCGGCGCTGGCGTCACGCGATTCGAGCCCGGCCAGCCAGTCGTCATGTATGGCGCACTGACATGCGGGACCTGTCCCGCATGTCGCGATGGCCGTGACAATCTGTGTGAAAATGTCGGTGGCATCCTGGGCTTTCACATCGACGGCTTTGCCCGCGAACTGCTCAACATGCCGGAGCGGCTGGTGATCCCGGTGCCCGCCGGCGTCAGCCTTCGCGACGCGACCTGCGCGCCGATCGGCTTCGGGACCGTGCAGCACATGCTGTTCGACAACGCCAAACTTCGGCCTGGCGAAACCATTCTGGTGCACGGGGGCGCCGGCGGTATCGGCACCGTCGGCGTCATGATGGCGAAGGCGATCGGCTGCACGGTCATTACGACTGTTGGCGACGATTCCAAGATCGACGGCGTCAAGGCGCTCGGCGCCGACCACGTCATCAACTATCGCAAGGATCGCTTCGAGCACGAGGTGCGCAAGCTGACGAAGAAGAAGGGTGTCGACGTCGTGTTCGAACATGTCGGCGCAGATACCTTCAACGGCTCGCTGCTGGTGCTGAAGCCAGGCGGGAGGCTCGTCACCTGCGGAGCGACGTCGGGGCCGACGACGACGCTCAATCTGATGCAGCTGTTTCAGCGACAATACCGGATCTTCGGATCGTTCGGCCAGACGATCAAGAATATCGCCGAAAGCCTGGACAAGATGGCGGCCGGCATGAAGCCCGTGATCGACACCGAGGTTCCGTTGTCCAGCGTCGCCGAAGGCCTGGCGCGGATGGAAAACCGGCAGGTGTTCGGCAAGATCATCGTTCATTTTTGATGCGGCGCTTTCTTCGACGATCAAGCGCTCGCATCGGCAAGGCGCTGAAACCGGCGGCGCATGCTGTGCTCGGCGCTGTTGCCGTTTCCATGCTGCGCGGCGTGCGGCGGTTCGACCCGCTTAAGACCGCGAACTTCGGCGCCCGTACCGCGCGGCTGATCGGCCCGCTCCTGCGCGAGCACCGGATCGGCCGCGACAACCTGCGGGCCGCCTTCCCGGAGAA
Source organism: uncultured Alphaproteobacteria bacterium (assembly GCA_963774995.1). Taxonomy (GTDB): domain Bacteria; phylum Pseudomonadota; class Alphaproteobacteria; order Rhizobiales; family Xanthobacteraceae; genus P52-10. Next base: position 93,053 of record CAVZHJ010000004.1, on the reverse strand, counting down.
GACGGCTGAAGAGATCGATGCGCTGCTGACAAAGGTCTGGGAGAATCTCGGGCGCTTTGGCGGCGAATTCGCCCATCTCGACAGGGTCTGGGATTATGACCCCGCACACCCGGAGAGAAGCCGCATCGAGCTTCCCGGCGCGACCATCGCCATCTTCGACAGGCTCATCAAGGACGGCAAGGGTGCGCTGATCTTCTCGGCGCATCTCGGCAATTGGGAACTGCCGGCGCTGGCTGCACCCGCTTACGGTCTCGACTCGGCGGTATTGTTCCGCCGGCCGAACATTGCTGCCGTGGACCGCGCCGTGCAAGACATCCGCGCGGTCAACATGGGCGAGATGATCGCGACGTCGCTCGACGCGCCGCTGCGGCTGGCAGCCGCCCTGCAACGAGGGGTGCATGTCGGCATGCTGGTCGACCAGTATTATACCAAGGGCGTCGATGTCACATTCTTCGGCAGGCCGGCCAAGGCCAATCCCCTGCTGGCCCGCCTCGCACAAAAGATCGAATGCCCGATCCACGGCACGCGCATCGTTCGTCTGCCCGGTGACCGGTTTCGCGCCGAGGTAACCGAAGAGATAGCGCCGGTGCGGGACTCCAGCGGCGCCATCGACGTCCAGGGAACGACGCAGAAAATCACGTCGGTCATCGAAGGTTGGATTCGCGAGTATCCCGACCAATGGCTGTGGCTGCACCGGAGGTGGCGGTAGAGTACAGCGCGTAGCCCGGATTTCGCTCTTCGCTGCATCCGGCTACTTGCATTCACCGCCCCGTCTTGACCCGCGTCCAGACCCGATTGACCACACGCTGCGCTGCCTGATCGCGGGCGTTGATCACGAACAGCCGCTTCAGGGTCGCCTCGTCGGGATAGATCGTCTTGTCATTGATCACCTTGGCGCTGATCAGCTTCTGGCTGGCAAGATTGCCGTTGGCATAGGACAGAAAGTCGGAATTCTTCGCTGCGATCTCCGGCCGATAAAGATAATCGATCAGCGCGTAGGCCTCCGCGACATTTTTCGCATCGGCAGGTATCGCGAGATTGTCGAAGAACATCTGCGCGCCTTCTCTTGGAATTGCATAGGCAATCTCGACGCCGTTCTTTGCTTCCTCCGCCCGGCTCTGCGCCTGCTTGATATCGCCCGACCAGCCGAACACGAAGCAGATCTCGCCGCCGGCCAGCGCGGCGAGATACTCCGAGGAATGGAATTTCCGCACGAAGGGACGAATCTTGCCGACCAGTTCGGCCGCCTTGTCGAGATCAGCGGGCTTGGAGGAGTTCGGGTCGAGCTTCAGATACGTCAGCGCCGCCGGCAGAATGTCGTCGGCGGAATCGAGCATGTGGACGCCGCAATCCTTGAACTTCGACAGGTTCTCCGGCTTGAACACGATGTCGAGCGTACCCATCGCCTCTTCGAGCTTGATGTTGGGGCCCAGCACTTCCCTCGCCTTCTTGACGTTGTAGCCGACGCCGGTGGTGCCCCACATATAGTTGACGCCGTACTGATTGCCGGGATCGTGGGCAGCGAGCTTCTGGATCACCTCGGGCCAGGCGTGAACGAGATTCGGCAACTTCGACTTGTCGAGCTTCTGGAACACATTGGCCTTGATCTGCCGTTCCAGAAAGTATGCGCCGGGGACAACGAGATCGTAGCCGGATTGCCCGGCCAGCAAGCGCGTCTCCAGGGTCTCGTTGGCGTCGAAAGTGTCGTAGATGACCTTGATGCCGGTCTCCTTGGTGAAATCCTCAAGGACGCCCGGCGCCATGTAATTCGACCAGTTGTAGAAGTTGACCTTGCGCTCCTGGGCCTCGGCGGCCAGGGACGTGAGTGCAAGCGCACCGGCGAGCAGACCAACCAGAACAGACCGCATCGCGTTCTCCTGAAGATCCTTGTTTGGCGCGAACCGGGCAAGCCCGGCGCGCGCTGCGTTTGGCGCGAACCGGGGCAAGCCCGGCGCGCGCTGTCAGCGTCCGCCGCTTACCACACGCGACAAGCGCTCCAGCGCGCCGTCGAGCGTCGCATCCTTTTTGGCAAAACAGAACCGCACCACTGACGTGACCGGATCGTCCTCATAGAGTGCCGAGACCGGAATAGCCGCGACCTTGTGTTCGACAACCAGCCGCTTGCAAAACGCTTCATCAGTCTCGTTCAGGCCAAGCGGCTTCAGGTCGACGTTGAGAAAATAGGTACCCTGCGCAGGCAGCACGGAAAAACCGATCGAGGACAGACCCCGCGTCAGCCGATCGCGGCTGCGGACGAGTTGCGACCGCATGGTCACGAAATAATCGTCGGCCTTGCCGAGGCCATAAGCCACAGCCGCCTGCAGATTGGGCGGCGTCGTAAAGGTCAGGAACTGGTGTGCTTTCGCGAGCACCCGCAGGATCTGTGGCGACGCGCAGACGAAACCCACCTTCCAGCCGGTGAGCGAGAATATCTTGCCGGCCGAACCGATCTTCACCGTGCGATCGCGCATACCCGGGATGGTCATCATCGGAATGTGTTCGCGGCCATCGAACACGACGTGCTCCCACACCTCGTCGCACACCGCGATGGTGTCGAACTCCTGGCAGAAGCGCGCAAGCAGTTCCAGGTCTTCGCGCGGATAGACGATCGCCGCCGGATTTTGCGGATTGTTGAATACGACGAGTTTCGTCTTTGTGTTGAAGACGCTGCTCAACGCCTCTTCCGTCAGCCGCCAGCCCGGCGGCTGCAAGCGCACCAGACGGACGATGCCGCCGGCGCGGCGAATGAGCGGCAGATAGGCATCATAGGCGGGTGCGAACACAATGACCTCGTCACCCGGCTCGATCAGGCCGAACAGGGCGCCGGCGACGGCTTCGGTCGCGCCCGAGGTGACCATCACTTCGGTTTGCGGATCGAGCGTAACGCGATGCCAGTGCGCGTAGTGTCTTGCGATCGCCTCGCGCAATTCCGGCATACCCATCATCGACGGATACTGGTTGTAGCCGTCCAGCACCGCCTCGGCGGCCTTGCGGCGAACGTCTTCAGGTCCCGGATCGTCGGGAAACCCCTGCCCCAGGTTGATCGCGTCGTGGTCGCGCGCAAGCTGCGACATCACCTCGAACACGGTGACGGGAAGGCTCGCGAAGACCGGATTCATCGCGTCCGTCAGCCGCCGGACCTGGTCGGCAGACCCGCGGCCTTCCAACCCAGAATGCCGCCGGCGAGATGCTTGTCGTAAGGAAGCCCCGCCGCCTGAGCGGCAAGCGACGCCGTCACCGAGCGCTTGCCGGAGCGGCAGGCGAAGACGACCTGCCTGCCTTTCGGATCGGGAATGCCCGCCGGATCGAAACTCGACAGCGGAACAACCGCTGCGTCCGGATAGGCTTCCGCAGCAACTTCATTCGGCTCTCGCACGTCAACGAGGAGATATTTTCCCTCGCTAAGCCCTTTTGCGACATCGTCCGGCATCAGGTCTTCGACGCTATGATTTTGATCTGCCACGCAAGCCTCCGAACTCAAGAAACGCAGGCAGCCAAAGTCGCCTTTGGCGCGTCGAAAATCAAGCGCCGGCCGGCTGCTAAATGGTGACCTGCGTACCGACCTCAACCACCCGCCCGGTCGGAATGTGGAAGTAGTCGGTCGCGTCGTTCGCCGACTGGCTGAGCTTGATGAACAAGCGGTCCTGCCAGCGCGGCATGAAGGAATGCGGCGCAGGTTTCAGCGAACGGCGCGAGACGAAGAACGACGTCGACATCATGTCGAATTCCCAACCCAGCTTGCGCGCATGGACGAGCGCCAAAGGAACGTTGGGCGATTCCATATAGCCGAAACGCAACGTCACCTGCGTAAACCGTTCGCTGATCTTGTGCAGCTTGACGCGATCGGAAAGATCGACGCGCGGCAGGTTGTCGGTCTCGACGGTGAGGATGACGTTGTTCTGATGCAGGACCTTGTTGTGCTTGAGATTGTGCATCAGCGATGTGGGCACGAAATCCGGATCGCTGGTGAGAAATACGGCCGTACCCTGAACGATGTGCGGCGGACGTTTCTCGAGGCTGCGGACGAGATCCTGCATCGGCACCTCGATCTTGCGCGTCTTCTTGACCAGAATCGATGCACCGCGCATCCAGGTCCAGACGACAATGGCCATCACCAGACCGAACAGCAGCGGCACCCACGCCCCATCAAACAGCTTCAGAAGGTTCGCAGCGAAGAAGGTCAGGTCGATGACGACGAAAGGAACGATCAGCGCGGCGGCTGCAGCCGCGCGCCAGTTCCAGAGTTTCCAGACCACGAAGAAAGCCATGATGGCGTCGGCAACCATCGTGGTCGAAACAGCTATTCCGTAGGCGCCGGCCAAACCGCTCGATGTCCTGAACAGGCCGACCAGCAGCAGCACACCGATCAGCAGCATCAAGTTGACACGGGGAAGATAGATCTGGCCGGCATGGGTCGCCGATGTGTAGCGGACTTCGAAGCGCGGAAGCAGCCCGAGCTGGATGGCCTGCCGGACGATCGAGAACGCCCCGGTGATCACGGCCTGGCTCGCAATCACGGTCGCCGCGGTTGCCAGCGCAATCAGCGGCAACAACAGCCAATCCGGCGCCAGGCGATAGAACGGGTGTTCGATCGCTTCGGGATGCGCCAGCACCAGCGCACCCTGGCCGAAGTAGTTCAAGAGCAATGCGGGCAGGACGAAAAACAGCCACGCGCTCTGAATTGGCTTGCGGCCAAAGTGGCCGAGATCGGCGTAGAGCGCCTCACCGCCGGTGACGACCAGAAAAACTGCACCTAGCGTCACGAGACCGATCGCCGGATGCAAGCCGATGAACTTGATCGCGTACCACGGATTGATCGCCCACAGGACGCCGGGATCGTCGCTCATGTGCGACAGGCCGAGCAAGGCAAGCGTCAGAAACCAGACGATCATCACGGGCCCGAAGGCTGCGGCAACCATCGCCGTTCCGCGGCTCTGCACCGAGAAAAGCGCAACGAGAACAACAACCGTCAGCGGAACGACATAGTCCTTCAACGCAGGCGTCGCGAGCTTCAGCCCCTCCATCGCCGACAGCACCGAGATCGCCGGCGTAATCATGGAATTGCCGATGAACATCGATGCGCCAACAATGCCGAGCGCGAGCAGCGGCAGCGTCCGGCGTCCGAGCGCGCGCTGACCTAGCGCCATCAGCGACAACGAGCCGCCCTCGCCGTTGTTGTCGGCACGCAGGAGCACAAGCACGTATTTTGCCGTCACCACGATCAGAAGTGCCCAGACGATCAGCGACAGCACACCGAGCACGATATCGCGCGTCACCGGGCCGCCATGCGAAGCTGCGTGCACCGCTTCGCGGAACGCATACAAAGGCGACGTACCGATATCGCCATAGACGACACCGATGCTACCGACGGTTAGCGCAGCGAAGCTCGCATGAGCGCGAGGCTCTGCCGGAGCATCGGCGATTGTGTCACTGACAGCCATGATGGAAGAAACAGTCTCCGCCTGTCACCGTCGATCTGCAATGCGCAGCACTCTTGAACTTTCGACGGCCGGATTCGGCTGCGCTTATAGCACCGGGATTTTGAAACCCTAGTGCGGTGAGTTTGAAATTCCTGCCATTCTTGCGGCGTTTCCATCGCAGGAACTAAAAATTAGAAAAACCGCATCAGAATCATAAGGTTACCAATGCTCAGGGCGTCCGAAATTCGCACGGAGAGCGCCATCACGGCTCAAGCAGAGGTATTTAAGCACCTCAAAACCGAAAGACCTACGGTTTCAGGTTTGGCGGCAGCGGAGGGTCTTCCCGCATCAGCGTGATGGTTACGCGACGGTTGGCGGCGAGGCTCGGATCATCCGGAAACAGCGGCTGGGTGTCCGCCTTGCCGGCCACCATGAAGAAATGCGCCGCGGGCAGCCCCTCCTTCTGCAGGATTTGGCGCACCGCATTGGCGCGATCGGCGGACAAATCGAAGGCACCGTAATCAGAGCGTTGCGGAACAATATTTGCCGCCGTGTGTCCGACCACTGCAACCCGCAGCGGCGTCGAGCGCAGCGGGCCGGCAAGTTTCTGGATCAGCAATCGCGTCCGGTCAAACGGCTCCTTCGAGCCGTCAGGGAACATCGAGCGGCCGTCCTGATCCACGATTTCGAGGTTGAGGCCCTCCTTCGTCTCTTCGAACATGATGTGCTTCGACATCTCGGTCAGTTCCGGCAGATCCTGCAGCGCCTGCCGCAGCGACGCAGAGGCAAGCGCAAACTCGCGATCGACCTTAAGCCGCGCGCCGTCGAGCTTGCCGCGCTCGATCTGCTCGGGAGTGACCGGGTTCTTCGCCTCGTCCGGATTTTGCTGAATGTGCTTCAGCTTGGTTCGTGTCGGTAGCCCTTCGGTCTCGACAACGCCGGAGAAACGCGAATCCATTTGAACGCCGAACGCCTCTCGCATCGAACCTGCGACAATCTTCAGCTTCTGCGCATCCTGGGTCGAAAAGGCCACCAGCATCACGAAGAAGCTGAGCAGCAACGCCATCAGGTCGGCGAAGGTCACGAACCAGCCGTGTCCTCCGTGTCCACCGCCGCGTTTCTTTTTCGCCATTTGCTACGATCCGGCCAATATGGGCTGCCGGCTATGCCGAAACAGGTTCTTCTGCCTCGTGGCGATGCTTCTCCGGCAGATAGGCAAGCAGCATCTCGCGAACCAGCGCAGGGCTCTTGGAGTCACGGATCATCAAAATGCCATCGATAATCAGCGTCCGGTTGTCTTCTTCGTCGAGCAATTTGACATGGAGCTTGTCAGCAATCGGCAGGCAAATAAGATTTGCAACGAGTGCGCCATACAGCGTCGCAAGCAACGCGACCGCCATGAACGGGCCAAGTTTCGAAGGGTCCGACATATTGGAAAACATCTGCACCATGCCGAGCAGCGTCCCGATCATGCCGAAAGCAGGAGCGCAATCGCCTACCGCCCGATAGATCTTGGAACCCTCATCGAGATGCATCAGGAAGTTGTCGCGATCGCGTTCTAGGTTGTCGCGAATGAAATTTGCATCGTAGCCGTCGGCGACGTAGCGAATTCCCTTTGCGAGGAACGTATCGTCCGTTTCAACCTTTTCCAGCCCGACGGGTCCTTGTTTGCGCGCGATCTCGGCAATCGATGCGAGCTCATCAACCAGATCGCGCGCCGTCGTGCGGCGCAGCGTGAAGGCGTACTTGGCTCCGAGCGGAATGCCGTGAAGCATTGCCGACACAGGAAAGCGGATCAAGGTGGCCGCAAACGACCCGCCAAAGATAATAATGACCGCATGGATGTCGTAAAACATCCTGAAGTCGCCGCCCATCAAGATCAGCGTGCAAAGGACGATAATGCCCGCGATCAATCCGAGGCTGGTTGCGATATCCATGGAAGACTCCGACGCATACGCTTGCTCACCGGCCGTACGGGCGCGGCGGTGCGGACCGTTCTGGCCCACGTCGGAACCCTAGCGTGCGCGCCATTAAAGTTACGTAAAGCTTTGCGGCTTCGGTACAATTGTCGGCAAATGGAGCCGCGTCAGGCCGGCCGTCAACACTCTGCTAACCTTTGATCGCAGCGGCTGCCGGGATGAGTTGCGTGAGCTGGCCGGCATTCAGCCGTAGCGCTGTCCGGCCTGCTAGTTCAGCCGTTGCGGGCGGTTGTCTTGTGTCGCCTCGGACGCTGATGGCGCAAATGTATCCGGCTGTACCTCGGCCGGGTTCGTCGCAGCCGCGATCGCTTCCGCCGCACGGCGTTCATGCTCGCGATAGGACATCCAGCCGATCGGCAGGCTGCCGAGGAACAGCACGGTGCCCGCGCTCAGCACGTGCCATGGATAGCCGATCAACAGCGCAATGAAGAGGATGACGAATACGATAACCGGCAGCACCATCTCGCGCGGCACGCGCGAGCCGACCTTCTTGCCCGAGAACACCGGCACGCGCGACACCATCAGGAACGCAATGGCCAGCACATAGAGCGCAATGACGATGGCAGGTACCGTCGGCGCACCGAGCAGCGACAGGTAGATCGGCAGCAGCACGCAAAGCGCGCCCGCGGGCGCGGGCACTCCGGTAAAGAAGTTCTCCGCATAGGCCGGCTTGTTCGGATCGTCCATGGTCGCGTTGAAGCGCGCAAGCCGCAGTCCGCCGCTAATCGCGAAGACCATGACGGCGATCCAGCCGACATTGCTGACTTCGTTCAACTTCCAGAAGTAGAGGATCAGCGCCGGCGTCACACCGAAGTTCACGAAGTCGGCCAGACTGTCGAGCTCCGCGCCGAAACGGGACTGGCCCTTGATCAGGCGCGCCACGCGGCCGTCGATGCCGTCGAGCACGGCGGCAAACACAATCAAGCCGAGCGCCAGTTCGATCCGCCCCTCGATCGTCAGCCGGATCGCTGTCAGCCCCGCACACAGCGCCAGCAGCGTAATGATGTTCGGCACCAGCATCCGCACCGGAATCGCGCGAAAGCGCCGCCGGCGGCGTTCGGGGGGAATGGAATTCGGGGTCATGGCCATGGCCTAGATATAGCCGTCCGAAAGCGGCCACGCCATGGTCGGCTCCTGGCGAGTTCCGCGACCATCAGGTCCCTGCAGCCTTGGTTAATCGGTCCGGTAGCTGCGTCCGCCGTCGCCGATCCGGAAATCGGCCAGCACCGTTTCGCCCCCGACCGCAGTTTGACCTTCCGCGACCAGTGGCTTGGACCCTTCGGGCAGGAACACGTCGAGCCGCGAACCGAACCGGATCAGGCCGAAACGCTCGCCCGCGGACATCGACTGGCCCTCGCGGACAAAGCAAACGATGCGCCGCGCAACCAGGCCAGCAATCTGGATCACGCCAATCATCCCCGCAGGGGTCGCGATCACCAGCGAATTGCGCTCGTTGTGCTCGCTTGCCTTGTCGAGTTCGGCATTGAGGAATTTTCCCGGATGGTAGGCGATGCGGTCGACGCGGCCGGTCGCCGGGCTCCTGTTCACATGACAGTTGAACACGCTCATGAAGATGGAGATGCGCGGCAGCGGCTTGTCGCCAAGTCCCAGCTCGGCCGGCGGCACCGCCTGCACCACCATCGAGACGCGGCCATCGGCCGGCGCGACGACGATACCTTCGCGCAATGGCGTGACGCGCCGCGGGTCACGGAAGAACAGCGCGCACCAGACCGTCAGAATGGTCCCAATCCACCCGAGCGGTGTCCAGATCAGGAAGAGGACCAAACTTGCCAGCGCGAAGCCGCCGATAAAAGGATAGCCCTCGGGATGGATCGGCGGCACCTGTCCGCGAATGGAATCGAAAATCGACATCGGTCACCAAGCCAAAAGAGAATGACTGAAACTACTCTGCCGCGTTCGGCGTGACCAGCGGTATGCGTATGGCCGGCCCGTCGACGTTCGCATCGACATCCGCTGTACCGGCCGGCGCGGGCGCCGCCGTGCTGTCACCCACCTGCGCCAGCTTCTCGCGCGCGGCCTCAGCCTCGCGCTGTCTGTTCCACATGCTGGCGTAGAGGCCGTCCGCGGCGAGCAGTCCCGCATGTGTCCCCCGTTCGACAATGCGGCCCTGGCTGAGCACGATGATCTCATGGGCATTGATGATGGTGGAAAGCCGGTGCGCGATCACCAGCGTCGTGCGGTTCTGCGAGACCCGCTCCAGCGCGTCCTGGATTTCCTTCTCGGTGTGGCTGTCGAGCGCCGAGGTTGCCTCGTCGAGCAGAAGGATCGGCGGCCCTTTGAGAATGGTGCGCGCGATCGCCACGCGCTGCTTCTCGCCGCCGGACAGTTTCAATCCGCGTTCGCCGACTTCGGTCTCATAACCCTTCGGCGACATGCGTGATGAAGCCGTCGATCTGCGCGAGCCGTGCCGCCTCCTCGACATCGGCATCGCTCGCATCCCATCGGCCATAGCGAATATTGTAACGAATGGTGTCGTTGAACAGCACCGTATCCTGCGGCACCATGCCGATCGCCGCACGCAACGAATGCTGCGTGACGTCGGCAATGTTCTGCCCGTCGATGGTGATGCACCCCTCGCCGACATCGTAGAGACGATAGATCAGGCGCGAGAGAGTGGACTTGCCCGCGCCGGACGGGCCGACCACGGCGACGGTCTTACCGGCAGGCACCTCGAAGCTGAGCCCCTGCAGGATCGGGCGATCCGGGTCGTAGGAAAATCTCACATCCTCGAAACGGATTGCCCCGCTCGAAACCTCGAGCGGCCGAGCGCCTGGAATGTCCCTGACCTCCGGCTCGCGTGCAAGCACGCCGAACATCTTCTCGATATCGATCACCGCCTGCTTGATCTCGCGATAGACCATGCCCATGAAGTTCAGCGGCTGATAGAGCTGGATCATCATCGCGTTGATCATGACGAAATCGCCGACCGTGTGCGTGCCTTTGCGGACACCGATCGCACACATCACCATCACGGCGCCGAGGCCGAAGGTGAAGATCACCGCCTGTCCGGCGTTCAGCACCGCGAGCGACGTATAGGTACGGACGCTGGCGCGCTCGTAGCGCTCCATCGAACGGTCGTAGCGCGACGCTTCTCTCGCCTCGGCGCCGAAATACTTCACCGTCTCGTAGTTCAGAAGCGAGTCGATCGCCTTGGTGTTGGCTTCCGTATCCAACTCGTTCATGCGGCGGCGGATCTCGATCCGCCACTCGGTCGCGATGTAGGTGTAGTACATGTAAATGGTGACGGTGACGAAGATGACCAGCACATAGCGCCAGTCGAATTGCCAGAACAGCACAGCTGCCACCAGCGCGACCTCGACCAGCGTCGGCAACAGTTGCAGGATCACCATCCGGACCATCACTTCGATACCGGTGCGGCCGCGCTCGAGGATGCGGGTCAATCCACCGGTCTTGCGCTCCAGATGAAAGCGCAACGACAGTTCGTGCATGTGAACGAAGGTCAGGTAGGCAAGCCGGCGCACCGCATGCATCGCGACCTTGGCGAAGATGCCATCGCGGAATTGCGTCAGTGCCGCCATGACAATGCGCATACCGCCGTAGGCGATCGTCATGATCACCGGCGAGGCGATCAGCCAGACCCACCAGTCGGTCTCGACCGGCCCGGTGCTCTGCCCCGTCAGCCCGTCGATCGCCCATTTATAGGTGAACGGAACCGCGAGCGTCGCCACCTTGGCAATCAGCAACACCAGCGTCGCCGCAAGCACGCGCATCTTCAGGTCGCGCCGGTCACCCGGCCAGATGTACGGCCAAAGGTGCACGAGCGTCGGCACGAGCGCGCCGCGATCGGAGATTTCGGTGAAGCGCCGGGCAGCCGCGTTCGCGTGCTTGGCCTCGGGCGCGGTATCGGTTTGCGTCATTCGTATTGTCTGCATCGAACGGCCGGTGCCATCCGCTGGCGCTTCTTTCACTTTGTCATGTCAGCCCGATATAGAGCGTTTCTAAACGCAGCGCACCCTCGCGGGAGAATTGTTTTGCAGTTGCGAACGATTTTGAGGACATAACGTCTGCGCGAGTACGCCTTATGCAGGTCTTGAACCTGCCGTGGTGCAGTGCCACATGATGGCGAATGAACAAGATTCGCAGCGTTTGCGTCTATTGCGGCTCCGGCCCTGGCGCAAACCCCCACTTCATCGAAGCGGCCAACGCGTTCGGTAAGCTTCTCGCCGACAACGACATCAGCCTCGTCTATGGCGGCGGCTCGATCGGCCTGATGGGCGCAATCGCCCAATCGGTGCTCGATCATGGCGGCAAGGTTACCGGCGTCATCCCGGAGTTCCTTATGGCGCGCGAGCACGCCTCCGTCGGCACGCACGAACTGATCGTCACGCCCGACATGCATGCCCGCAAGCAGATCATGTTCGACCGCGCGGACGCGTTCGTTGCCATGCCCGGCGGCGTCGGCACGCTTGAGGAACTGGTCGAACAGCTGACCTGGGCGCAGCTCGGCCGCCACAAAAAGCCGATTCTGATCGCCAACATCGACGGCTTCTGGGAGCCGTTCCTCAAGCTGATCGATCACATGCGCGACATGGCATTCATCCGCGCGGGCTTGAGCGTCAACCTGCTCACGGCTGACAAGGTGGGCGACATCCTGCCGAAGCTGCGCGCGGCGATGCAGCTGGACGGCAACGGCAAGGTGCGCGAAGTCGTCGAGAAGCTGTAGCGTAACCGTAGCCCGGATGACATATGCGACCCTCGGCCGCCGTTCTTGACAACGCCGATGCGTCGCATCGGCTGCGGCGACATCCGGGAATCCAGAACGCTGAGTCAGCCCGGATTGCGCTTCGCTCCATCCGGTCTACGAAGAATGTCCCTCACGCCGGCGCGTTCGACTTCACGAGCTTGTAGACCACCGAGTCCATCAGCGCCTGGAACGACGCATCGATGATATTCGGCGACACACCGATGGTGGTCCAGCGCTCGCCCGCCTCGTCCTCGCTTTCGATCAGCACGCGCGTCACGGCCTCGGTGCCGCCATTGAGGATACGCACGCGGTAGTCGATCAGCTTCAGCCCGTCGATGAACTTCTGATATTTGCCAAGATCCTTGCGCAGCGCCACATCCAGCGCGTTGACCGGGCCGTTGCCTTCCGCTGCGGAAATCAGCATCTCGCCATCGACGTTCACTTTCACCACCGCCAGCGCGACCGTCACCCGGCTGCCCCCCGCATTGAAGCGCTGCTCGACGTTCACGTCGAACTGCTCGACGCGGAAATACTCCGGCACGCGGCCGAGCGTCCGCCGCGCCAACAGCTCGAACGATGCGTCGGCGGACTCATAGGCGTAGCCGATCGCCTCGCGCTCTTTCACGTCGTCCAGCAACCGCGCGAGCTTCGTGTCGTTCCTGTCGTAGGGAATCTTCATGCGGTCGAGTTCCGACAGCAGGTTCGAACGGCCCGCCTGATCGGACACGAGAACCTTCCGGTGGTTTCCGACCGATTCCGGCGCCACATGCTCGTAGGTTGCCGGATCCTTGGCGAGCGCCGACGCATGAATGCCGGTCTTGGTCGTGAAGGCACTCTCGCCGACATACGGTGCATGCCGGTCCGAGGCGCGGTTCAGCATGTCGTCGAGCGAGCGCGACACGTGCACCAGTGACGACAGCTTGTCCTGTGAAATGCCGATGTCGAACTTCTCGGAGAACTCGCCCTTCAGCTTCAATGTCGGAATGATCGAACAGAGATTGGCGTTGCCGCAGCGCTCACCGATACCGTTCAGCGTTCCCTGAATTTGCCGGGCGCCTGCGCGTACCGCTGCAAGCGAGTTCGCCACCGCCTGCTCGGTGTCGTTATGCGCGTGAATACCCACATTCGCGCCGGGCACGTGCTTGACGACATCGCCAACGATGCGCTCGACCTCATGCGGCAGCGTGCCGCCATTGGTGTCGCACAGCACCACCCAGCGCGCGCCGAACTTGTAGGCGGCTTTCGCGCAGGCGAGCGCGTAGCCGGCGTTTTCCTTGTAACCGTCGAAGAAGTGCTCGCAATCGACCAGCACCTCACGGCCCTTCGCTTTCACCGCCGACACGCTGTCGCGGATCGAGGCGAGGTTTTCCTCGTTCGTCGTCTCCAGCGCCACCCTGACGTGATATTCCGACGACTTGGCGACGAAGCAGATCGCGTTCGCCTTCGCTTCCAGAAGTGCTGCGATACCCGGATCGTTGGAGGCCGAGCGGCCTGGACGCCGGGTCATGCCGAACGCAGTAAAGGTCGCGGTCTCGAGCTTCGGGTCGGTCGCAAAGAATTCCGTGTCGGTGGGATTCGCGCCCGGATATCCGCCCTCGACATAATCGACGCCAAGATCATCGAGCATGCCCGCGATCAGCTTCTTGTCGTGCACGGTAAAATCGACGCCGTTGGTCTGCGCGCCATCGCGCAACGTGGTGTCGAACAGGTAAAGGCGTTCGCGGCTCATTGGATCGCCCCCTTCGGCGTCTCGCCGAGAGTCTTCTGCATCGTGGTGTTGCCGAGCCACTCGTCGCCAAGCGGCACGGTGTTGCGGGTCTGGCCAACGTAGCCCCGGCGCGTAAAGAAATGGTGCGCGGTGTCGCTGACATCGGCGGTGAGTTTTGCAGCCCCGCGCCCCTCGGCGAGCCTTTCCAGCGCGTCGCAGAGCGCGGTCGCAACCCCCTGCCCGACAGCACCCGGATGCACGAACAAGAGGTCGATCAGATTGCCGTCCTTTCAGGGAAGCAAAGCCGACCGGCGTCTCCTGCAACGTTGCGATCAGCGTCAATTGCCTGCCGAGCCGGGCTGCGAGTTCGTCTTCCTCAAGCGCCGCGATCCAGGCCTCCTGCTGCGCCTCGGTATAATCCTCCGCCGTCAGTTCAAGGATGCTCGCCTCATAGATCGCTGCGCACACCGCGGCATCCGCGGGCAGATACGGCCTGAGACCCGGCTTCGGCATGGTCTGACCCATGAGGCTCACCACACGTCAAACAGCTTCAGCACAATCGCCAGCGCACCGGCGATCACGACGAACTTGATGGTGACGTAGTACAGCCAGTGTCTTGGAAACGGTGTGTCGGGCTTTTCCATCATTTGACCTCCCAGGTCGTCACCGGATTGCCGTTGGCGTCCTTGCCGTCCTTCAATACAACCCCCAGCCCCAAGAGTTCGTCGCGGATGCGATCGGACTCCTTGAAGTCCTTGCGGGCACGGGCGGCCGTCCGCTCGTCGATCAAACGCACAGCAGCCTCGCCAAGCTCCTGCTTCTGACGGGTAGAAAACGATGCACGCGAGATGACGCCGAGAAACTCGAGGGACGTGTGAAGCCGCTGCGCGGCCCCAAGGTCTCCGCCCCTCGCCAAGCCCGCCAACCGATGCAGCTCTGCTATGGCTTGCGACGTATTCAAATCGTCGGCCAAAGCCTCAATGATTTCATTCTGACCGGAAACGCATGCGCCGAACGACGTGCTGTGACGCCCGAGCAGTTCGACCCAGTTCCGCAGAACAGTTTCGCTCTCCTCCAGCCCCTTCACCGTCCAATCCATCGGCGATCGATAGTGCGTCTTCAGCATGTTCAGACGCAGCACCTCTCCCGGCCACGTGCGCCCGGCAAACGTATCCGTACCCAGCAACTCCCTGATCGTGACGAAGTTGCCGAGTGACTTCGACATCTTGTCGCCTTCGACCTGCAGGAAGCCGTTGTGCATCCAGACCTGCGCCATGCGGTCGGTGTGAAACGCGCAGCATGTCTGCGCGATTTCGTTCTCGTGATGCGGAAACACGAGATCGATGCCGCCGCCGTGAATGTCGAACTGTTCGCCGAGATGCTTCCACGCCATCGCCGAGCATTCGATATGCCAGCCGGGGCGCCCGTCCACCTTGATGCCACCGGGCGACGGCCACGACGGCTCGCCCGGCTTCGATGGCTTCCACAACACGAAGTCCATCTCGCCATGCTTGTAGGGAGCAACATCGACACGCGCGCCGGCGACCATTTCGTCGAGCGAGCGCCGCGACAGCCTGCCATAGGTCTTCATCGTGCCGACCGCGAACAGCACGTGGTCCTGCTCGACATAGGCGTTGCCGCTCGCGATCAGCTTCTCGATGATCTGGCGCATCTCGGCGATATGCTCGGTCGCACGCGGCTCCACTGTCGGACGCAGCGCGCCGAGCGCGTCCACGTCCGCGTGGAACTGGGCGCCGGTCAATTCGGTCACCTTGCGGATCGCTTCGTTCAGTGGCAGTTCGGGATAATCACGCGCGGCACGCACGTTGATCTTGTCGTCCACGTCAGTGATGTTGCGGACGTAAGTGACATGCTTCTCGCCGTAGACATGCCGCAGCAGGCGGAACAGCACGTCGAAGACGATCACCGGGCGGGCGTTGCCGATATGCGCGAAGTCGTAGACCGTCGGTCCGCAGACGTACATGCGCACGTTTGCGGGATCGAGCGGCGCAAACGGCCGCTTCTCCTTGGTGATCGTGTCGTAAAGGCGCAGTTCCATAGCGTTTAGCCCCTATGGCCGGGCGTCGGTTTATCTCTGTTTTGAGAAAAAGACGGCCTCAGCCAGCGAATCGCTAGCTCGTAATCTCGCGGCAAATGCCACAACAAATGCCGAATATGGCGAGGAGACCGTTCATCGGCGCACAATTGGCCCAGGAAGTCCGTTTCGTCAAGAAAAACCGCGATTGTGGCCAATCTGCCCTATCCCGCAACGCCGCCGTCGTGCCAATCAGGCCGCCCCGTCGTGGTTAATGAAACTTAACGGTTTCGGACCAGTCCGGGCGGGTATTTTGATCGATCCGGTGACTTATGAAACTTGCAAAATATCTTTTGGCCACTGCGCTCGTGGCGGCAGCTTCGACCGCCGCTGCGGACCGTCGCGTGTTCATTGTCGCCAATCAGCCGGACGCCTATGGCATCGACCAATGCCTCGCCAATGGCGATCGCTGCGGTGCACCGGCGGCGCGCGCCTATTGCGAGTCGCATGAGTTCAAGACTGCGTCCGACTACCGCCGTATCGAGCCTGAGGAAGTCACCGGTGCGATCCCCGCATCCAGCGGTGCAAAGTGTACCGGCCGCGCCTGCGCGGCCGATTATGTTGCAATCACCTGCGAACGATGACGGTTGCGACGCCGTAACGAAGGGTTGTCCGGCCTCGTCACATCGGCGCCTTGGAAACGGCGTGACCTCGCCGCAGGAAGCAGCTATGTCAGTGCACCCGGCCGCATTGCGGCCCAATGGCCGCGGATGATGTCTGATCTCTCCCTGTCGAGCTTCCGCGTCGCAATCGGCCTGCTGTCCGCGGTTTGCCTGTCGATGCTGACCTCGCAAGCCGTCGCACAGGGTATGCAGCCGTCGCAAGGCGGCGCCTCGGCCAATCCGGTCTGCCAGCGGCTCGAAGCCCAGCTTGCGGCTGTCGATCGCGGTGCGACCGATCCCTCGCGCGCCGAACAGATCAAGCGCTATGAGGACGCGGCGGCACGCCAGTCGTCCGAACTCGAGCGTGTCACTGTCCAGGCCAAGCGCATGGGCTGCGACAGCTCCGGCTTCTTTTCGCTGTTCAGCAACCAGTCGGCCCAGTGCGGCCCGGTGAACAGCCAGATCCAGCAGATGCGCGGCAACCTGGATCAGATCACCACCTCGCTCGAAAGGCTGCGCGGCAGCGGCGGCTCGGCAAGCTTTGAGCGCGACCAGCAGCGCCGCTCCGTGCTGGCCGCGCTCGCGCAAAACAACTGCGGACCGCAATATGCCGGCCGCGGCAATCAGGGCGGCGGATTTTTCGATACGCTGTTCGGCGGCAACAATAATAACAACAACAACGTCAGTTCGGATTTTGGCGCGCCGTCGTCGACCTACAAGACGGTTTGCGTGCGCACCTGCGACGGGTTCTATTTCCCGGTTTCGTACGCGACGACCCCTGCCCGTTTCGGCGACGACGAGCAGACCTGCAGGAGCCTCTGCCCGGCAGCGGAGGCCACGCTGTTTACCCATCGCAGCAACGAAGACATGAGCCGCGCCGTATCCGTCAACGGCCAGCCTTATTCCGCGCTTCCGAACGCGTTCAAGTATCGCCAGGCGTTCAACCCGTCCTGCGCCTGCAAGGCGCAAGGCCAGACGTGGGCGGAGGCGCTGAAGAGCGTTGACGATCGCGCGGCCGTCGGACAGGGCGACATCATCGTCACCGACGAGCGGTCCAAGCAAATGTCGCAGCCGCGCGACGCGCAAGGCCGGCCGATCCGCCAGCCTGCCCAGCAATCAAAGGGCGGCGCTGCATCGGCCGCGACTGAAGCCCCGGCTGCGGCAACAACGCCGTCTGCCGACCGCCCGATCCGCACGGTCGGGCCGACGTTTATTCCGGCGAAATAAAGCAACCTTTCCAGCGTGGCGTCAGACGTCAATGGCTTCCGTGGACGTCCGGCTGGGCCGCACCGCCAGCGTATCGTCCGGCTTCGCCAGCGGCTTGCCGGAGTCGCGGAAGCGATTGGTGATCGGGTAGCGCCGGTCGCGGCCGAAATTCTTCAGCGTCACCTTCACGCCGGGCGCCGACTGGCGGCGCTTGTATTCGGCGATATTGAGCAGGCGGTCGACGCGCGCGACCGTTTCACGATCGAAGCCGTCGGCGACGATCGATGCGAGCGAGTCCTCACGCTCGACCAGCCGTTCGAGGATGGCGTCGAGCACCTCGTAAGCAGGCAGCGAATCCTGGTCCGTCTGGTTCTCTCGCAACTCCGCGCTCGGCGGCCGGGTGATGATGTTCGGCGGAATCACAATGCCGGAAGGTCCGAGCGCGCCCTCGGGTTTCCACGCGTTGCGCAGGCTCGAAAGGCGGAACACTTCGGTCTTGTAGATATCCTTGATCGGATTGAAACCGCCATTCATGTCGCCGTAGAGCGTCGCATAGCCGACCGACATTTCCGACTTGTTGCCGGTGGTCACGACCATCAGGTTGAACTTGTTGGAGATCGCCATCAGGATCGTGCCCCGCGCGCGCGCCTGGATGTTTTCCTCGGCGATGTCGCGGGCGCGACCCTCGAAGATGTGGCCGAGCGACGCCTCGATGCCGTTCACCGCATCAGCGATCGGCAGAACGTCGTGGCGAATGCCGAGAAGCTTCGACAGCTCCTCAGCGTCGTCGAGCGACATCTGCGCAGTGAAACGGAATGGCAGCATCACGCCGCGCACGCGATCGGCGCCGAGCGCATCGACCGCGATGGCCGCGCACAATGCCGAGTCGATGCCGCCCGACACGCCGAGCAGCACGCCGGGAAATCCGTTTTTGCGCACATAATCGCGCAGGCCCAGCACGCAGGCGGCATAGTCGCCCTTGTCGCCGTCGACCAGTTGCGCGACGGGGCCGTCGCAGTGCCAGCCATTCGCCGTCCGCCTCCACTGCAGGGTGGTCAGACACTCCTCGAAGGCCGGAAGCTGCGCGGCCAGCGACCGGTCGGCATTCAGCGCGAACGACGCGCCGTCGAACACCAGTTCGTCCTGACCGCCGAGCTGGTTGACATAGATCAGCGGCAGGCCGCATTCGGTGACGCGTGCAACGGCCACATTGGTGCGCACGTCATCCTTGTCGCGCCAGTAAGGCGATCCGTTCGGCACGATGAGCATTTCCGCGCCGGTCTCGACAAGGCACTCCACGACGTTCTCGTAGGCCGGCAACTCGTCGGTCCAGATGTCCTCGCAGATCGGAACGCCGATGCGCACGCCCTTGAGAGTAACCGGTCCCGCGACCGGTCCGGCCGCGAACACGCGCTGCTCGTCAAACACGCCATAATTCGGCAGATTGACCTTGTAACGGATCGCGGCGATCCGCCCGCCATCGAGCAGTGCGCAGGCATTGTAGAGTTTTCCGCCATCGACCCAGGGCGAGCCGATCAGCATGGCCGGACCGCCGTCGGCGGTTTCGCGCGCAAGCGCTTCGATCGCCGTTCGGCAGGCCGCCTGCAGGGCGGGCTTCAGGACCAGGTCCTCGGGCGGATAGCCGCAGATGAACAGCTCGGAAAAAACGACCAAGTCGGCACCATCGGCGGCGGCGCCGGCACGCGCCTCCCGCGCCTTGGCGGCGTTACCTTCCACATCGCCCATGGTCGGATTCAACTGGGCGAGTGTGATTGCGAGACGGTCTGCGGCTTTGTCGATCATATGGTCACATCACTGGTCGATGAAATCTAGCGTTGCCCAGCATTTTCGCAATCATCGGCCACGCAGATCAGACGATCCCCAGCCGCTCGGCAATCGCGAATATCCACAGGAAACCGGCCATCAGCAGCGCCACGCCGACCGCAGCGGAGCCCATGTCCTTCACCCGGCCAATCTGTTCGTCGTGATCGAGGGTCAGACGGTCGGAAAGCTTCTCGATCGCCGTGTTGAGCAGTTCGACAGTCAATAGCAGCATCAAGACCAGCACGAGCTCGATCGCCCGCGCGGTGGTCGTGCCGATAAAGTATGCAAGGGGAAGCGACAGAAGGAGGATAGCGAGCTCTTCGCGGATCGCCGCCTCGGACCGAGCGGCGGCTACCAGCCCGTTCCAGCTGTTGATCGTCGCCAGATAAAGACGCCTCAAATCACAGCCCCGCCACCGCCGGCAACGGCTTCACCCGCGTCGCGCGCTCCTGCTTGAGCAGTTCGGCGATCAGGAAAGCCAGATCGATCGACTGCTCGGCATTCAGGCGCGGATCGCAGACCGTGTGGTAGCGGTCGTTCAGATCCTCGTCGGTAATAGCGCGCGCGCCGCCGGTGCATTCGGTGACGTTCTGGCCGGTCATCTCCAGATGAACGCCGCCGGCATGGGTGCCTTCCGCCGCATGGATGGCGAAGAACGATTTCACTTCCGAAAGGATGCGATCGAACGGGCGCGTCTTGTAGCCCGACGTCGATGTAATGGTGTTGCCGTGCATCGGATCGCACGACCACACGGCGATGCGCCCCTCACGCTGAACTGCGCGGACCAGCGCCGGCAGGCAGTCGGCGACCTTGTCGGAGCCGAAACGATTGATCAGAGTGATGCGGCCCGGCTCGTTGTCGGGATTGAGCACATCGAGCAGCCGCAGCAATTCATCAGGCTTCAACGTCGGTCCGCACTTGAGGCCGATCGGATTCTTGATGCCGCGGAAATACTCGACATGTCCGTTCTCGAGTTGCCGCGTGCGGTCGCCGATCCAGATCATGTGGCCGGAAGTGGCGTACCAGTCGCCGGTCGTGGAATCGACGCGGGTCATCGCCTGCTCGTATCCCAGCAGCAGCGCCTCGTGGCTGGTGTAGAAATCCGTCGCGCGCAGCTCCGGATGGCTTTCCAGATCGAGACCGCAGGCGCGCATGAAGTCGAGCGCTTCGGAGATCCGGTTCGCAAGCTCCTGATAACGGCGCGACTGTGCGGAGTCTTTCACGAAGCCGAGCATCCATTGATGCACACTGCCGAGGTTGGCGAAACCGCCGGTAGCAAACGCCCGCAGCAGATTGAGCGTCGCTGCGGACTGGCGGAAGGCCATCAACTGCCGCTCCGGATTCGGCACGCGCGCTTCGGCCGTAAAGGCGCTGTCGTTGACGATGTCGCCGCGATAGCTCGGCAGCTCAATGCCATTGAGTTTTTCGGTCGGCGAGGAGCGCGGTTTGGCAAACTGGCCGGCGATGCGGCCGACCTTCACCACCGGAGATGCGCCGGCATAGGTCAGCACCACCGCCATCTGCAGGAAGATGCGGAAAAAATCACGAATGTTGTTGGCGCCGTGTTCGGCAAAACTTTCGGCGCAGTCGCCGCCTTGCAACAGAAAAGCGTCGCCCCGGGCGACCTTCGCCAGCGCCTTCTTCAGGTTGCGCGCCTCACCGGCAAAAACCAGCGGCGGAAACGTAGCAAGCTGCGCCTCGACATCGGCCAAGGCTTTCGCGTCCGGATATTCCGGCATTTGCAGCGCCGTCTTCTTGCGCCAGCTATCGGGTGTCCACCGCTCGGACATGGTCTTGCTCCTGGAAATCCGGCCTGTATCCATCTCGATACGCGCCGGCGGGCCGGGTTATACACAGCCCTCCATGGCTGCGCCAGTTGGAATTCAGCCTTGCAACTCAAGATGTTGCAGACAAGACTGACAGTGCCGTAAATCGGCTTCAAGGTAAACGGCGGGGGACGCGGTGGCGGAGGCCAAAGCTGAGGACATTTTTGTCGACGATGTCATGCTGCCGGCGAGCGACGGATACATGCTCGCCGCGACCCTGTTCCTGCCACGCGGCGCCAAGCACAGTGCGATCCTGATCAACTCGGCAACGGCCGTGCCACGCAAGATTTATCGCGGTTTCGCAACCTATCTCGCCGGGCGCGGCTGCGTGGTTCTGACCTACGATTATCGCGGCATCGGCGGATCGCGCCCGGCATCGCTCAAAGGCTTCGCCGCGACCATGTCGGACTGGGCCGCGCTCGATGTCTCATCGACGGTGACCTGGATGCGCGGGCGCTACAAAGGCCTGCCGTTGGCCGTGGTCGGACATTCCTTCGGCGGACAAGCCATCGGCCTGCTTTCGAACAACGACATGATCGCGCGCAGCCTGCTGGTTTCGGCGCAGGCCGGCCACTGGGCGCTGATGACGCCGCCGGAAAGCTATCGCGCCTATGCCATGATGAACTTTCTCGGACGGCCGATCACGCATATCCTGGGCTACACACCGGGCAAGTTCGGTATCGGCGAAGACCTGCCGAAGGGCGTGTTTCTCCAGTGGGCCGACTGGGTGATGAGCAAGCGCTACTACTACGACGACCCGAAACTCGAGGCGCTGACCAACTACGGCCAGTATACGCACCCGGTGCGTGCGCTGAGTTTCACCGACGACCCCTGGGCGACACTTCCGATGGTCGAATTGCTGTGCTCGGGCTTCACCGCGACCAAGCCGGAAATTCTCTCGATCGAGCCAAAACAGGCAGGCGTCGCCAAGATCGGCCACTTCGGGTTCTTCCGGCCCGAATCTTCGCGAAACGCTCTGGAAGGACAGCGCCGACTGGCTGCTCGCGAAGTGATCGCCCGCCGAAATGACCGGATGAACTCGCTCGTCGCTCAATCAGCCAGCTGATGCCGTTGCGCTCCTATTCCGCGGCAACGCCACGGACATGCCGCGCACTGGGCGTGCGCATCGTCACCAGTTCTTCAGCGGCGGTCGGGTGCACCGCCATTGTCGCGTCGAAATCGGCCTTGGTCGCCTTCATCTTCACCGCGATGCCGACGGCCTGAATCACTTCGCCAGCTTCCGGCCCCACGATGTGGCAACCGATCACACGATCGCTTTCGGCATCGACAATCAGCTTCATCAGCACGCGCGTATTGCGGCCGGACAGGGTCGCCTTCATCGGTTTGAAATCGGCCTTGTAGATATCGACACGGGCGAACTGCGCGCGCGCCTGCTCTTCGGTGAGGCCGATGGTGCCGACCTCGGGCTGGGAAAACACCGCCGTCGGCACGTCGGCGTGATCGACCCGGGTGGGCTTGCTGCCAAACACACTGTCGGCGAAGGCGTGGCCCTCGCGGATCGCCACGGGCGTCAGGTTCAGGCGATGGGTCACATCGCCGACCGCATAGATGTG
Source organism: uncultured Alphaproteobacteria bacterium (assembly GCA_963774995.1). Lineage (GTDB taxonomy): Bacteria > Pseudomonadota > Alphaproteobacteria > Rhizobiales > Xanthobacteraceae > P52-10. The sequence continues at coordinate 70,093 of CAVZHJ010000004.1, read as the reverse complement.
CGGCACCGAGGATCGCGAGAAACCATCGACGGCAATGCCGCCGTTCTTCGGGTTGATGGCGACACGGGCCTTCTCAAGTCCGAGATTGGCCACGTTGGGGTTGCGGCCGATGGCGAACATCACCTGATCGCTCGCAACGCTCGAGCCGTTCGAGAGCTGTGACGTGAATTCGTTGCCATGCTTGCCAACCCGCGCCACCGTGCAGCCCGTGAGGATGGTAATACCCGCCTGCTCCATTTCCTTGCGCACATGCGCGCGCACATCTTCGTCAAAGCCGCGCAGGATGTTTTCGCCGCGATAGACCAGCGTCACGTCGGTGCCCAGGCCTGCAAAGATGCAGGCGAATTCCAGCGCAATGTAGCCGCCGCCCTGAATCAGGATGCGCTTCGGCTGCTTTTCCAGGTGAAACACCTCGTTGGAAGAGATGACATGCTCGATGCCCGGGATCTCCGCACCATGATTGGGTGTCGCACCGACCGCAATCAGCACATGCTTCGCACGCACGCGCTCGCCGTTCGACAGCGACAGCGTATGCGCATCCTCAAACACCGCGCGCGCCTTCACGATCTGTGCGCCGGCCTTGTCGAGATTGGCAGCGTAGGCCGCTTCAAGGCGGGCTATTTCCTTGTCCTTGTTGGCGATCAGCGTCGGCCAGTCGAATGAGGCCTGCGGGATCGACCAGCCGTAGCCGGCGGCGTCCTCGATCTCCTGATGCACATGCGAGGCGTACACCAGGAGCTTCTTCGGCACGCAGCCGCGGATCACGCAGGTGCCACCGACCCTATATTCCTCCGCCACCAGCACGCGCGCGCCGTAGCCGGCCGCGATCCGCGCCGCGCGCACGCCGCCCGAACCGCCGCCGATAACGAACAGATCGACGTCCCGATCAGACATGGAGGCTTAGCCTTTCCTGTTTCGTGCGAATGCAGTCATGCCAAGGGGGATCGACGATGGGTCAAGGATTTTTGGCTTCAAAGATCCTTGCCCCGCTTCTTCATCTCGTCGCGAAACCGCTCATTGACTTCCTGCGCCAGATCCTCACCCCAATTGCGCATGTAATTCAGGCTGGCCTCGATCGATTTCGGCTCCTGCTCGAGGCTCTTCTTGCCGAGCGGCGATTTGTAGAAGGCCAACAGGTCCTTCAACTCCTGCTCGGAGAAATTGGTGGCGTAGATCGCGGCCATGCCGTCGGCGATCTCGCTTTCCCTGCCGTTGAGGTCGCGCGCGAGCTTCAAGGACACTTCGTCGATGTCCTTCTGCAGATTGAGGTTGCTTTGCGTGAGCGAGTTCTTGACGTTCTGAATGGTGGCGATAACGGCGCCACTGTAGACCGCGGACGCATTCTTCAGCAGCAGTATTTCCCTTGCCGCCGCGATGGCGCCCGGAGGCAGGGTATTTGTCGCCGGCGCCGCTGCCTTTTGCTGGGCCTGCACGGCTGCGGGCGCCTTCTGCTGAGCCTGCGCCAGCGCGACTCCCGCCGTCGCCGTCAGAGCGAAAACCGCGGCAGATGCCGCAACCGAAAGCTTTCTCATCGATCGTCTCCTCAGATCAGCGGCCGACGGGCCGCTCGATAATTCGCACACCCGCCGGATCGGCGAGAATAACCTTGGTTGCCAGGCCGATAAAAAGCCCGTGTTCGACGACGCCGGGGATGGCGTTTAAAGCCGCAGCAAGACGCCCGGCATCGGGAATTCGCTGGCATTTTGCGTCGACGATCCAGTGACTGCCATCGGTGACAAAAGCAAGGCCGTCGCCGCCCTTGCGCAGGACAAGTTCGGCCGGACAGCCGAGGGATTCCAGTGTTCTCACAATAGCGGTACGGGTGGCGCCAAGGCCGAACGGCATCACCTCGATTGGCAGCGGAAATCGCCCGAGCGTATCGACCCACTTCGTCGTATCGGCAATCACCGTCATCCGGCCGGAGGCCGCGGCCACGATCTTCTCCCGCAACAATGCGCCGCCGCCGCCCTTGACGAGGTTCAGTGCCGGATCGATTTCGTCCGCGCCGTCGACCGTGAGATCGAGCTGCGGCGTCTCGTCGAGCGTGGTCAGCGCAATCCCGCAACTCTCCGCCTGTACACGTGTCGCCTCCGACGTCGGCACGCCGACGACGTTCAGGCCGGCGCGCACGCGCTCGCCCAGAAGGTCGACAAAATGCCGCGCGGTCGAGCCGGTGCCGAGACCGAGCTTCATGCCGCCGCGAACGTCGTCCAGCGCCCGCGCCGCGGCCTGGCGCTTCAAATCTTCCAAATCCATCGCCTGTTCCTGCGATCGTCCAACCGTTTCCGGCACCGGTCTAGCGTCGAAAAACTCCAAGGAACAGCCTGTCTGAGCGCTCCCGGCCAAATTGCATAGGGAGCCCCCGGGCGTTGCCACTTGCGCTGGCGTGGTGCGGCAAGTAGCGAACAGTCATGGCCAGCCCCCCTCTTGTTGTTTTCGATCTCGACGGCACCCTCGTCGACACCGCTCCGGACCTCATCGGGGCGCTCAACGTCATCCTGCGGAAGGAAGGAATTTCCGAACTCCCGCTCGCGATGGCGCGCAACCTGATCGGCGGCGGCGCGCGCAAGCTGATCGAGCGCGGACTGGAAGCCGGGGACCACGCCTGCACCGTCGCCGAAATCGACCGGATGATGAAGGATTTCATCGCCTATTACGCTGCGCATATCGCCGACTTCTCGCGCCCGTTCGAGGGGCTTGAAGCAGCGCTCGACGAACTCGCAGCAAGGGGAGCAGCGTTCGCAGTCTGCACCAACAAGCTCGAATGGCTGTCGAAGCTGCTCCTGGATCGCCTCAAGCTTTCGGATCGGTTTGCCGCGGTCTGTGGCGCCGATACGTTCGGCATCGCCAAGCCCGATCCGTCCTTTCTGCGGCAGACGGTTGCGCGCGCGGGCGGACATATCGCCTCAACCATCATGGTCGGGGACGCCGGGCCCGACATCGGCGTCGCCCGCAGGGCCAGCGTGCCGGTCATCGGCGTCACCTTTGGCTACACCGAGACGCCGATCGAGGAGCTAAAGCCTGATCGCGTCATCTCGCGGATGAGCGATCTTCCAGGGGTTGTTTCTGAACTTCTGGCTGAGCATCGCGCTACCGTTTCAAAATATTGATTTTGCTTGATATTTCAAACCGGACAATCTCTCACGGACGGCTCCTCAGACAAACTTTCGCGGATCGCGTTAACCTTTTGATAACTAAACTTTCCCCGGCCGTTGCGCCGTTACAGCGACGCTCCTATGGTCGATGCGGGGATGAGTGCGGCTGGACGCCGCACCAAAAGGCGGGTGCAGTATGCGGCGCGTAATCGTGATCTCCCTTGCGGGCATCGCACTGTCCGGCTGTGCGTCATTCTCAGTTCCGGGCCTCGATTTTCTGACCCCCTCGCCCCAGATGGCAACCCTCCAGCTCGAATCGCGCCCGCCTGGTGCCGAAGCGCGCACCTCGGCGGGGCCTTCCTGCCGAACGCCCTGCTCGGTCTCGGTCCCGGCCGCAGCGCCACTGACCGTCACCTACACGCTGGACCGGTACCAGCCACAAACCGTCTCCGTGCAGCCGATACAGCAAGCCGTCGTCAATCCGAATGTCGATGCCGGCGGGGCTGCCTACGTGATCGACCTCGATCCAAACCCGGTGTTCGCCGAACTGGCGCCGACTGCGCCCCCAAAGCGCACGACCAAGCGCCCACCGCCCAAGCGCGTCGCCAAGCGCCCGCCGCCCCCTGACTCCTCCCCGTTCCCGTCGCCCGCGTCATCGAGCCCGTTCCCGTCACGCTGACGTGACGGCCCAAAGGGTCCATTGCCCCGGCATCCCGGCCCTCCTAGATTGAGTGACCGTCGGCCCTTTGCCGTGCGCGCGCGAACAGGATTTCTTGCCAAGCGATGACCATGACCGATGCAACGCCCAAGGGCATGATCGACCCGTTCGGCCGGACGATCACGTATCTGCGCGTGTCAGTCACCGACCGCTGCGACCTGCGCTGCTTTTATTGCATGTCGGAGGACATGACATTCCTGCCGAAGGCGGATTTGCTGACTTTGGAGGAACTCGACCGTCTCTGCTCCGTGTTCATCGGCAAAGGCGTGCGCAAGCTTCGGCTGACCGGCGGCGAGCCGCTCGTCCGCCGCAACATGATATCGCTGGTCCGCTCGCTGTCGCGCCATCTCGGCAGCGGCGCGCTGGATGAATTGACGCTCACCACCAACGGATCGCTGCTGTCGAAATTCGCCGGCGAGCTTGCGGCCTGCGGCGTGCGCAGGATCAACGTCTCGCTCGATACGCGCGATGCCGCGCGCTTCCGCCAGATCACACGCTGGGGCGAACTGGACAAGGTCCTCGCCGGCATCAAGGCCGCGCAGGCGGCAGGTTTGCGCGTCAAGATCAACGCCGTCGCGCTGAAGAATATCAACGAAGAGGAAATCCCCGAGTTGATCGCGTGGGCGCATGGCGAGGGAATGGATTTGACCCTGATCGAGGTTATGCCGCTCGGCGACATCGGCGCGGGGCGGCTCGAGCAATATCTGCCGCTTTCACTGATCCGTTCGCGCCTGGAGAGCAACTTCACGCTCACCGATCTCGACGAGCAGACGGGCGGCCCTGCCCGCTATGCGCATGTGGCCGAGACCGGCGGCAAGCTCGGATTCATCACGCCACTGACCCACAACTTCTGCGAATCCTGCAATCGGGTGCGGATCACTTGCACCGGAACGATTCACACTTGCCTGGGCCAGGAGGACGCGGCCGATCTGCGCCGGCCGCTACGCGCCTCCGCTGGCGACGAACTCGTCAGCGCGGCGATCGACCGGGCGATCGGCACCAAGCCGAAGGGTCACGATTTCATCATCGACCGACGCCATAGCGGCCCGGCTGTCAGCCGCCACATGAGCGTGACCGGCGGTTGACCGAAAGTTTCGATTGCCTGCGCCTGCCGGTTTGACGATTTCGGCCTCGTCACATGCCGGAACATGCACGACAAGCGTCGGCAACGATCGCAATTCGCATCGCCCATCGAAATGCCGTCCCGACGCCAAATGATCAATTGACGCCGCCGATTCGTGCTGGAATGTTATGGTTCTGAGTGCCGTTGCGCGGTATTAGGCCAACAATAACAAGAATTTCGAAGCTTTTAGAGAGGGGACTCAAGTTGCAGGCACTTCTGCGCGTAAGCAGCGCAATCGACGCTTTCAGCGAGCGGTTTGGAAAACTACTGTCGTGGCTGGTGGTCGCAGCGGTCGCCGTGTCCTCAATCAACGCCGTTGTCCGAAAGCTGTTCGACATGTCGTCGAACTCCTTTCTTGAGCTGCAATGGGTGCTGTTCAGCATCATCTTCCTGCTCTGCTCGCCATGGACGCTGCTCAAGAACGAGCATATCCGCATCGACGTGATCAATCATTCGCTGCCGCTCAAGGTGCGCAGCTGGATCGACATGATCGGGCACGTCTTTTTTCTTGTGCCGTTCACCATCGTCCTGCTCTGGACGTCGATTCCGTTCTTTCTGACATCCTACCGCCTCAACGAGCAGTCGTTCAGCGCCGGAGGCCTGCCGCAATGGCCGGCCAAATCCCTGATCATGATCGGGATGGCGTTGCTGCTGCTTCAGGCGATCTCGGAAATCATCAAGCGCGCGGCGGCGATGACCGGGGCCATCCCCGATCCGAACGCCCACGTGCTCAGTGCCCATGAACTCGCCGAAGCAGAGGCTGCCAAGCTCGCAGCCGAGATCGCGGCGCAACGAAAATAGGCGCCGGCCGGCGCGCGGGGGATACGCTTAATGACTGCGTTCATCATTCACAACATGGCGCCGCTCATGTTCGCGGCGCTCGTTGTGTTTCTGTTGCTGGGCTATCCGGTCGCATTCTCGCTGGCCGCAAACGGCCTCATGTTCGCTTTCATCGGCATCGAACTCGGCCTGTTCAGGCCGGATTTTCTGCAAGCGCTACCCGAACGCATCTACGGGGTGATGAACAACGACACGCTGTTGGCCATTCCGTTCTTCACCTTCATGGGCTTGATCCTGGAGCGGTCGGGCATGGCCGAGGATCTGCTCGAGACGATCGGGCAACTGTTCGGCAGTATACGCGGCGGCATCGCGTATGCCGTGATCTTCGTCGGCGCACTGCTTGCGGCCACCACCGGTGTGGTCGCCGCATCGGTGATCTCGATGGGCCTGATCTCGCTCCCCATCATGCTGCGCTACGGCTATGACCGGCGCGTCGCAAGCGGCGTGATCGCAGCCTCCGGCACGCTGGCGCAGATCATCCCGCCGTCGCTGGTCTTGATCGTCATGGCGGATCAGCTTGGCCGCTCTGTGGGCGACATGTACGAGGGTGCGTTTATTCCTGGTCTTGTGCTGTCGCTGATGTATGCGTTCTACATTTTTCTCGTCGCGACGTTCGCGCCGAACGCTGCGCCCGGCCTGCCGCTTGAAGCTCAAACGCTCCGCGAGCCCGAGACCGCCAGGCACCCGTTGATCTTCCCGCTCGCGACCATCGCCGCGGCGGCAACCGCATGGCTCGTCGTATCGAGGCTCGGCCTGCTCGACTGGACAATCCCGGCCTTCGAAAAGCTTTCGCTCGGCCGCACCACCGCGCATGTGGTCTGGATCGTCGCCGTGACGGCGCTTCTTACAAAGCCGTTCGTCGGCATCATCCGTACGATGACGATGTCGCTCTTCCTTGTGGTCGCCGGATCTGCCGCGATCGCTATTTACGCCATGAGCTTTACGAACGTCCGCGCCGGCGCGGACTATGTCGTCCTGACGATGACAGCCGGTGTGGCCGTTTCTTTCCTGATCGCCGTCATCAACCGCTATGGCGGGCTGAACATGCTGTCGAAACTCGCCGAGCAGGTCGTGTTTGTGATGGTCCCGCCGCTCGGACTTGTGTTTCTTGTGCTTGGCACGATCTTCATCGGCGTCGCGACCCCGACTGAAGGCGGCGCGATGGGGGCAGCAGGCGCGATCATTCTCGCGATCATGAAGCGCCGTCTCACCTTCGACCTCACGCGCCAGGCCGCAGAATTGACCGCAAAGCTGTCGGCGTTTGTCGTCTTCATCCTGATCGGCGCACGCGTGTTTTCGCTTACCTTCTATGGCGTCGATGGACATCGTTGGGTGGAGGAACTGCTGACGTCCCTGCCCGGCGGACAGGTTGGATTCCTGGTCTTCGTGAACGTCATCGTCTTCCTGCTGGCGTTCTTCCTCGACTTTTTCGAACTTGCCTTCATCATTGTGCCGTTGCTCGGCCCTCCGGCAGAAAAGCTTGGCATCGATCTCATCTGGTTTGGCGTCATTCTCGGCGTCAACATGCAAACGAGCTTCATGCACCCGCCGTTCGGTTTTGCGCTGTTCTATCTTCGATCCGTCGCGCCGCGCGAATCTTATATCGACCGCGTCAGCGGCAAACGCATGGAGCCTGTAACGACCGGGCAGATCTACTGGGGCGCGGTGCCGTTCGTCATCATTCAGTGCATCATGGTCGGGCTGGTGATCGCGTTCCCGCAGATGGTGATGCACTACAAGGGCGCAGGCACGGGGATCGATCCGAACAAGGTCGATTTCCAGATTCCTCAACTGGAGCCGCCGCCGCTCGATCTCGGACCGCCGAAAAACTAGCGCCCGCCAGATGCAAAACGGCCCGGCGATGCCGGGCCGTTGACTGTACGACGCGCGATTCGGCTCAGCTGCGCGGACGCGAGCGGATCATGAAATTGTCGTAGCTGAATTCGGCGACCTGCCACATAAAGTACTGGTCGTTGCGGAACGCCGTCATGTGGTCATAGACTTTCTTGAAGTCCGCATTCTTAGCGGTCGTTTCAGCATAGACCTCATTCGCGGCCTTCAAACATGCCTCCAACACGGCCGGCGAGAACGCCTTGAGTTCCGCGCCGCCTGCAATGAGCCGCTTCAGTGCCGGCGGATTGTATGCGTCGTAGCGAGCCTGCATTGTCTCGTTTGCGAGCGAGGATGCGGTCTTGATGATCGACTTGTAGGCAGCCGGCAGCGCGTTCCACTTTTCGAGGTTGACGAAGTTGTGCAGCGACGGTCCGCCCTCCCACCAACCCGGATAGTAGTAGTACTTCGCAACCTTCTGGAAGCCGAGCTTTTCGTCGTCGTAGGGGCCAACCCACTCGGCTGCGTCGATCGTACCCTTTTCGAGCGACGGATAAATGTCGCCGCCGGCGATCTGTTGCGGCACAGCACCCAGCTTTGACAGAACCTGACCGGCGAAGCCGCCGATACGCATCTTCAGCCCGGTGAGATCCTTCGGCTCCTTGATCTCCTTACGATACCAGCCGCCCATCTGGCAGCCGGTGTTTCCCGCCAGGAAACCGATGATGTTCGCTTTCTTGTAGAACTCATTCAGCAGTTCACCGCCGCCGCCCACCTGCAGCCACGCAGTCTGCATCCGGCTGTTCAAGCCAAACGGCACCGCAGTACCAAATGCGTAGGTCGGGTCCTTGCCGACGTAGTAGTACGAAGCCGTATGGCACATCTCAACGGTGCCGTTGCTCACCGCATCCGCGGCCTGCAGGCCCGGGACGATTTCACCCGCGGCAAACAGCTGAATCTGGAACTTGTTGTCGGTCGCCTCAGCCACCGCTTTGACGAAGACTTCGCTCGCACCGTAGATGGTATCGAGCGACTTCGGAAAACTCGATGTCATCCGCCATTTGAGCTCCGGCATCGACTGGGCGATCGCAGGTGCAGCAACCGCTGCGCCAGCCACGCCAAGGCCGGCACTCTTGATAAAGTCTCGTCTCTTCATGGAATCTGTTCTCCTGAACGTATTTCTCCCGACGCCCCTTCTTTTTGGGGGCTTGGTCCTGCATGGACTTTGGTTCCAACATACATCGAATTGCCGTCCCGCAATGCAAAAAAAGCCCAGCCGGGCGGCTGGGCCTTTAGTCGCATAGCCTGGTGGAAATGCTGCAGAATTAGCCGCGCGTGCGCGAGCGGATCATGAACGTGTCGTTGGTGTATTCCGCGACCCGCCACCACAGATATTGATCCGACCGATAGGCCAGCATGGCATCGATAGCCTTTTTGAAATCGGCGTTCCTGGCCGAGATTTCGGCCCAAAGCTCGTTGGTCGCAGTGAGCGCCGCGTTCAGGACATCCTCCGGGAACGGACGGAGTTGCACGCCGCCCGCAACCAACCGCTTGATCGCCGCCGGGTTCTGCATGTCGTAGCGCGCCAGCATCCACGTGTTGGCGTTTGTTGCGGCATTGTAGAGCGCTGCCTGATAGGCCTTGGGCAATCCGTTGTACTTCTCGAGATTGAAAAACGAGTGGACCGTCGGGCCGCCTTCCCAGAAGCCTGGATAGTAGTAGTACTGGGCGACCTTCGCGAAGCCGAGCTTCTCGTCATCGTAAGGACCGACCCATTCGGCAGCGTCGATGGTGCCCTTCTCCAGCGCTGGATAAATGTCGCCGCCGGCGATCTGTTGCGGCACCACGCCGATCTTTTGCAGCACCTGGCCCGCGATCCCGCCGATCCGGAATTTCAGTCCGGACAGATCGGCGACGGTCTTGATCTCCTTGCGAAACCAGCCGCCCATCTGCGTGCCGGTGTTGCCGCAGGGAAAGCCGATCACATTCGCCTTCCTGAAAAACGCATTGGCAAGTTCGTTGCCCCCGGCCTGATACAGCCACGAGTTCTGCATGCGCGCGTTGAGACCGAACGGCACCGCCGAAAAAATCGCATAGGTCGGATCCTTGCCGACGTAGTAGTACGAGACCGTGTGCGAAGCCTCGACTGTTCCGTTGCTGGTCGCATCGAGCGCCTGCAAGGCTGGCACAAGTTCGCCCGCGGCGAACACCTGGATCTGAAACTTGTTGTCGGTCAGCTCCGCGACCTGCCTCGCGAAATACTCCGATGCGCCGTAGATCGTGTCGAGCGACTTCGGAAAGCTCGACGTCATGCGCCATTTGATCTCCGGTGACGACTGGGCGATCGCCGGCGAGGCCACCGCGGCGACCGCAGCTCCGGTGACGGAAGTTTTGAGAAAATCGCGACGCTTCATGAGCATCTCCTGGTTTTTGGGGGACGCCGCTCCGGTCCCCGAACGGGCGCCGTCTAACACGGACGTTCGCGAACGAAAACGCGAGCAAACACGCTTGAACGAAAGTTGAATGACAGCTTTAGCCCGGCTGTCGGGCGCAATTATGCAGCCGTTGTGGCGATCTTGAGCCGATCCTTGATGGCAGCTGCGATCGCACGATAGATCCCTGCGTGATCGCTCTTTGGTTCGCTGTCGACCAGCGGCGTGCCGGCGTCGGATGTAGCGCGGATGTCCATGTGCAACGGAACCTCGCCAAGGAACGGAACGCCGAGCTTCTCCGCTTCGCGCCGCGCTCCGCCATGACCGAAAATATCCGAGCGGGTGCCGCAGTGCGGACACTGGAAATAGCTCATGTTCTCGACGATACCGAGCACCGGCACGTTGACCCGCGTGAACATGGCGAGCCCTCGCCGCGCATCGATCAATGCGAGATCCTGCGGCGTCGAGACGATGATCGCGCCTTGCAGCGGCACCTGTTGCGCGAGCGTGAGCTGCGCGTCGCCCGTTCCAGGCGGCATGTCGACCACCATCACGTCGAGCGTGCCCCACTCCACCTCGCGCAGCATCTGCGTGATCGCCGACATCACCATCGGCCCGCGCCAGATCATCGGGGTGTCTTCCTCGACGAGGAAGCCGATCGACATCACGGCAAGGCCGAAGCGCATGATCGGAATCATTCGCTTGGCTTCGTTGAGTTGCGGCTTCTCGCGAATCCCGGTCAGCTTCGGCATCGACGGACCGTAGATGTCGGCGTCCAGAACGCCGACCCGAAGACCAAGATCGCGCAAACCCAGCGCGAGGTTGAGCGCCGTGGTCGATTTGCCGACGCCGCCCTTGCCGGACGCAACCGCAATGATTGCCCCGACGCCGGGCACCGGCGCCTGCTTCCCCATCGGCGATCCGTGTGCATTTTGCGGCGGACGATGCGAGGCTACCGGCGGCACGCCTTGCCGTGCTTTTGCCGTCGAATGCGGCGCTGCGGCGCCGCCGGCCTTGCGCTCCGCCGTCAGCGCGATCATCGATGAGGTGACGCCCGGCAAAGCGCGCACCGCCGCGTCCGCCCTGGCGCGAACGTCTTCCCAGGTCTTCGCCTCGGCCGCATCGACATTGATCGAGAAGAAGACCTTGCCGTCGTTGACGACGATTTCCGACAACACGCCGGCCTCGGGTAGCGGCGCACCGCGCGGCGACACGACCTTGGCGAGCGCCTCGCGAATCTGCTGCGCGGTCACACTCACTGCATCACCCTCACTGCGTCATATCCATTGCAAACACCTCGACGATTGCAGGCGCAGCGCGCCGGCACCCGCCCGTTCAAACACTGACAACTCAAGACAGCCGGCATCACTGCTCTTTTGCGGCCTCGTAGTTGAGTTCGATCATCACGCCGTTCGGATCGCGAATGAAAATCTGCCACAAGTCTCCACCGGGCACCTCGCGCGCCTCAAACTCGACGCCCCTTGTCTGAAGCCGTTGTTTCATGCCGTGAAAACCCTGGCTGGCGAAAGCCACGTGATGCACAACGCCGGAATCGGGCTTTTGAGCCTCATCGGTCGGTGAAATATCGACAAGATGCACCACCGCCCGCCCCTCGCTGTAAAGCCATGCGCCGGGAAACGCAAAATTCGGCCGCGGCCCGTTCTCCAGGCCGAGAAGCTCTTCGTAAAATCGCACGGTCTCCCCGAGATCCCGGGTACGAATATTGAAGTGATCCAGAACACCGACGCCCATATCCACCTCCCGTCCGAGACGATCCCCGTTGCCCTTCACGCAGCATTCCTTATGCTGCGATCCAACGCAACGCGCAACGATGCCGATGCCGCGTATCGCAGCGCACCTGTTCCTCATTGCGGCATGGCGTATCCATCGAAATCACGTTTCAGCAATTCAGGCAAAGGCTCAGATATGGCTAAAGTCGCGTTCATCGGTCTCGGCGTGATGGGCTTCCCCATGGCGGGACATCTTGTCAGCAAGGGCAAGCACGAGGTCACGGTTTACAACCGCACGCCGGCGAAGGCCAAGGCGTGGTGCGAGAAATTCGGAGGCCGCGCCGCGCCGACACCGAAGGAAGCGGCTCAGGGCCAGGACTTCGTGATGGCGTGCGTCGGCAACGACAACGATTTGCGCGCGATCGCGCTTGGCTCCGACGGCGTGCTCGCCGGCCTGAAGTCAGGCGCGGTGTTCGTGGATCATACGACAGCCTCCGCAGAGGTTGCGCGTGAGTTGAATGCGGAGGCCACGAAACGCGGCTTCGGATTTGTCGATGCGCCGGTCTCGGGCGGCCAGGCCGGCGCCGAGAACGGGGCGCTGACGGTGATGTGCGGCGGCGACGAGAAGGCCTACGCGGCCGCCGAGCCGGTGATCGCCGCCTATGCGCGGATGTGCAAGCGGCTCGGTCCTGCCGGTTCCGGCCAGCTCACCAAGATGGTCAACCAGATTTGCATTGCCGGCCTCGTCGAAGCTTTGTCGGAGGGCATTCATTTCGCCAAGAAGGCCGGCCTCGACGTCAACGCCGTGATCGAGACGATCTCGAAGGGCGCGGCGCAGTCCTGGCAGATGGAAAACCGCTACAAGACGATGAACGAGGGAAAATTCGACTTCGGCTTCGCTGTCGAGTGGATGCGCAAGGATCTGTCGATCTGTCTTGCCGAAGCGCGGCGCAACGGCGCGAGCCTGCCGGTGACGGCGCTGGTCGATAATTTCTATTCGGAAGTGCAGAAGATGGGCGGCAGCCGCTGGGATACGTCGAGCCTGTTTGCGCGGCTTGAGCGCTAGGACTTTCCCTGCCCGCTGATAAAAAAAAGCAGAAGCCGGCCGCAAGGGCCGGCTTCTCTTTTCTTGTCGTTGCTGCGGCGATCAGCGGAACGAACGTCCGAAGCCCGTTCCTCCACTGGCGAAGCGGCCACCATTGCCACCGCTGTTGCCGCCACCGCTGCCGGTGCCGAGCGACATGGTCTTGGTGCTGCGGAACTGCAGGCTGGAACCGCCGCCACCGTTACCGCCGCCATTGTTGCCGTTGAGCAGCATGCGCTGGCCCGGCTGGAACTTCTTGACGACCGGCGCCTGCCCCGAACCCTGCGGGGTCGTGAACACCTGCTTTGCCGGCATGCTGGTAACGCGCGGCGTGTCGAGGCGCTTGATCAGCGGCTGACCATTGGTCGGGCCGGAGATCATCGGATTGCCGTTACCCGTACCCGTCGGGTTGATGCGGCCGGCGATACCGGTATTGCCATTCAGGACCTTCACGTCCTTGTTGATGACGGTGCCGACACCGTTCGCAGGCGAGCCGGTTCCATTCGAACCGCCCGGCAGCGTTGTAAGCCGGCCGCCACCGATGTTGGTGTCGATGCGCTTCACGCCCTTGGCAAGGTCGACGCCCGGCAAGGTCTTGACTGCACCGTTGTTCGACAGGCCCTGGCCGCCATTGTTGATGGCGATCGGGTTGCCGTTCTGGCCGAGGCCCGGCAGGCCAAGCTTCTGGCCGCCAGGATTCTGGCCACCGAGACCCTGGTTGCCGAGGCCTTGACCCTGGTTGCCCAGGCCCTGCGTTCCGACGAACTTCTTGTTGAACAGCGAGCCATTGCCACCGAGCCCGAGCGGCGCATTATTGCCCTGGCCGATGTTCACACCGTTGAAGTTGGTGAGCTTCACCTGCGGCGCGATCTGCGGCGCAACCATGATCTTGGTCGGCTGATAGAGCGGCAGCAGCTTCGGCTGGGATTCAAGCTTCAGCGCGATGTGCGCATACGGGCTGTCCGAATACTGGCTGTAGAAGTTCTTGTAGGCGTGCGGCGAGTTCGCAAGCACCGCACCGTGCCAGGCCGCAGCAAGCAGCTTCGCGGCAAGCAGGCGACGGATGTGATCGGCGAACGGATCGTACGGATAGACCCGCACGAACTCCTGATAGTACTCGGTCGAGTTTTCCGCGATCGCCATGTTGTAGGCTTCACGCGGCGTGCGGGTGCGCATGTTCGACGCAACCTGCACCGGCCTGTTGGCGGACGCATTCGCCTGCAGTGGCCGGATCGACGTTCTTGGCGGCAGCAACCGCGGTGTCGCCGAAGAAGTAGAAATCGCTGGTCAGGGACGAGCTTTCCCACGGCGTCTGCTTGCCTTCGGTCACGTCGTTGACGACGACGCGCACCTTCTTGAAGAACTGTTCGATCGGCAGGTTCGGCTCGCGGCCAAGGCGCAGGAACGCCGAGGTGTACGGGCTGTTCTTGCCCTCGCCGTCGAACGCCTCGGTGCCCGGGGCGGTGGAATAGCCGACGATCGAGCCGTTCGGCGCATCGACGATGGCAAGGCCACGGCCGGTGTCCTTGAGCTGCGAGAACGGATTGTTGCGGCATGCATCGAGCACGACGACCCGCATGCGGCTCGGCACTGCCTGCAACGTCGCCATCACGTCGACCAGACGGATGGCCGCGTTCGGCACGTCGCCTTCCGCTGCGATCTTGGCATCGACCGGGACGAGGTAGTTGTCGCCGGCTATCTGCAGGCCGTGACCCGCATAGTAGACGAAAGCGACGGTGTTCGGACCGCGCGCGGAAATCCTGGCGGAGAAGTCCTGCAACACCTGGATCATCTCGTCATGATCGAGGTCGGTCGCCTGAATGACTTCGAAACCGGCCGAGTTCAGGAACTGGCCGATCGCCTTGGCGTCGTTTGCCGGGTTCGGCAACGCCGTGACGTTCTCGTAGGCCGAGTTGCCGATCACGAGCGCGACGCGCTTCTCGGTGCCGGTGGCAACGGAGGGATTGCCGACATTGGCTGACTGCGGCGTCTGAGCATACGGCGTGGACGGCAGCACCTCGGTCCCGCGGGAAGCGCCGAGATTCGGCGCATCGGATTGGGCAAAGACAGGTCCGGCGGAGGCCGGATTTAACGTCCCGATTGCGAGGAAGCAGGCGAAAGCTGCGGCCAGCAGTCGGGCCTTGAGCGATGGTTGAAACGAAGCAGACATGACATTCCCCTTTTGGGATTAGGTCTCACCGTCCATTCGTCCACTTCATACCTATGGTCGTTCAGCCGCTCTGTGCGGTGCATCACGCAAAGGGGGATCGCGGGGGTGCGGCCCGATGCCGCCCGACCCATGCTGCGGTGCAAAACTCTCGTTCTGCGGGAAATTTAAGGATTCATTATCCGGATTGGACGGCTGTTTAAGTCAGCCCTTAACTCTTTAGCGCCAGAAATAATGATCGAGCATTTGTTGCGTCCGAGTGCGGTCTGGGTGCGTGTCCGTCAATGACTAAGTCCGGGGAAAGGCCTGAGATCGTCGCTGTTCCGACTGAACAGCCGGCGTCTCCCCAGCCGCGCGGTCGCCGCGTGGCCAGTCAGCGCGTCCGCGAAGCCCGTGACCGCCTGACATCGACCAGCGGCACCCGCCCCGCCTTCGACCACGAACTGCTCCGCCAGTACGCCCAGACCCGGCTATCCGCCTCGCTCGTCGTCGTCCTGCTGGTGGTCCTCGCCGGGCTCCTGTCCAGTCTCTGGGTCAAGCCGCTCGCCGCTGCGATCTGGACCTTCGTGATCCTCGGCGTGCACGCCGTCATGATCGCCAATTGCCGCCGCTTCCTTAATGAAACGGCCTCCCCGGCGACGACCCGTCGCTGGCGCACCCGCTTCATCCTGCTCGATTTGCTGTTCGGCGTGTCGTGGACATTCATCCTGATCCATCCGGCCGGCTTCGACGTGGTCTCGAACACGCTGCTCGTGTTCCTGATGCTGCTGGTGGTTGCGGTCTCGAGCATGCTCGCCGCCAGCCTGCCGATGGCGGCGTTCGCCGCGACGGTTCCGGTGACGACGGCCATCGCCCTGAACTTCGCACTGCGCGGCTCGTTCGACGATTACGTGCTGGCGGTCCTGGCGATCGCGGCGGAAGGCTACTTCGCGCTGCTTGCGCATCGGCTGCATTCGACGACGCTCGCAGCACTCGAGGCCCGCGCCGAGAAGGATGCGCTTGATCGGCGAACTCGAACAGGCCAAAGCCATCTCCGACGAGGCGCGCTTTCGCGCGGAATCCGCCAATGTCGCCAAGTCGCGCTTTCTCGCACAGATGAGCCATGAGCTGCGCACGCCGCTCAACGCCATTCTCGGCTTTTCGGAAGTCATGAAGAGTGAGATCTTCGGACAGCACGCCGTCCCGGTCTACAAGGATTACTCGGCCGACATTCACAACTCCGGCGTCCATCTGCTCAATCTGATCAACGAGATTCTCGACCTGTCGCGCATCGAGGCCGGGCGCTACGAATTGAACGAGGAACCGGTTGCGCTGGTTCACGTCGTCGCCGACTGTCATCACTTGTTGAAGCTGCGCGCCTCAAGCCGCGGCCTGACCATTCACGAAGTTTTCGAAGGCGGCATGCCGCGGCTTTGGGCCGACGAGCGGGCGGTCCGGCAGGTGGTGCTGAACCTGCTGTCGAACGCGATCAAGTTTACGCCGCCGGGCGGAGACATCTGGCTGAAGGTCGGCTGGACCGCGTCGGGCGGACAGTATCTTACCTGCAAGGACTCCGGCACCGGTATCGCCGAGGAAGAAATCCCGATCGTGCTCGCATCGTTCGGGCAAGGATCGAATTCGATCAAGTCCGCAGAACAAGGCGCAGGCCTCGGGCTGCCGATCGCCAAGAACCTGATCGACATGCACGGCGGCACGTTCACGCTGAAATCCAAGCTGCGGATAGGCACCGAGGTGACGGTGACGTTCCCGCCGGAACGCGTGATGTCGGCGCTCGCGCCGATGCTCGAACCGTCGCCGTCGCTGCAGCCTGAATGGAATGACGATCCGACCCACGAAAACCATCGCGCACGCAACGCACCGATCATGAATGCAGGCACCGGCCTCAAGGAGTGACGCTTGCCGCGTGTCGGGGAAATATGTATCTGATGCCGAATGAGCGAAAAGAAGAAAGAGACACCCTGCGTCGCAGTGTGTCTGATGGATCCGAAGACCAACCTGTGTCTCGGCTGCGGCCGTACGCTGCCGGAAATCGCGCGCTGGGGCCGGATGGAAAGCGCCGAGCGGCTGTCGATCATGTCGACGCTCTCTCAGCGCCTGCTGAACGCCGGACTCTCGCCGGTGAAGATCAGCACCTGACGGCAGGTGCGAAGTGAACAGACTGCTGATCGTCATCACCTGTTTGCTGCTCGGCGCCGGTGCGCTGATCTACGGCGACGCCAACCGCATTGCCTACGTCCAGAAGACCATGGCGGCGACAGCCACCAACGTCTCGGCGGCCTTGCGCACGCATTCCGCCGCGAGCCTGCGCGCGGTCGACATTCCTCGCAAGAACGGTGGCGAATTCGCGGTGCGCGCCAAGATCAACAGTTTCCACGCACCGATGCTGGTCGATACCGGCGCCACTTCCGTCGTGCTGACTTACGAAACTGCCAAGGCGATCGGCCTGCCGCTGGAACTGCTCGAATACGACGTCGAACTCGAAACCGCCTCGGGACGCACCCGCGCCGCACGGCTGACGCTCGACCGGCTTGCAGTGGGCACTGTTGTCGAACGATCGGTTCCGGCCCTGGTGGTGCCGCGCGGGCAGTCGAGAAACAACCTGCTCGGCATGAGCTTCCTCGACCGGCTGGAAAGCTGGGAGGTGCGCTCCGACCGGATGACGATCCGCGGTTATCCCTGAAGACTATTTGGGCGCACTCATCGACATGCGCCCGTCGGGGAGCACGCTCCAGAACGGGTTGAAGGCGACCTCCCAATGGTTGCCCTCAATGTCGGCGAAATAGCCGGAATAGCCGCCCCAGAACACCTGCTCCGGTTGCTTGATGATGGACACACCCTTGTCTTTGAGCTCGGCGAATAGCCGGTCCACCTCAACCTTGTTGCGAAGATTCAAGGCCAGCGTAAATCCCCTATAGCGGGCAAGAGCTTCCGCAGGAACGTTCATGTCCTTGGCAAGCTCGGCGTGCGGAAAGAGCCCGAGTATGATGCCGTCCAGATCGAAGAACGCGACACCGTCAGGGCTTTCCGCTTTCTTCCAGCCAAGGACGTTCTCATAGAAGTCGATGGCGCGCTTCAGGTCGGACACACCCAGGGTAATCAATGACAATCGCTGTTCCATCGGCGCTCCTGGTTTTCCGATTTGCGTTGATCCGCCCTGACTAGCGGCTTTCGCCGTCGCCGGTCTTGAATAAATCGGACATCGAGAGCGTGCTTCCGCTGCCTGCAAGCAGCGACGACGGCAGACTGCCGGTCAGGTCGCGGACCTCGCGGCTCATGTGCGCCTGGTCCGCATAACCGGCCGCATCGGACAATGCCGCGAGACCCGAGTGCCGGATGGCTTCACGCGCCGAAAGATCGAGCAAACGCTGCAGACGAACGATCCGCTGGAACGTTTTCGGGCCGTAACCAACTGCGGACTGGAATCGACGCTGCAATTGCCGCGGGCTCACATCAGAGACTTGCTGCAACTCGCTGACGCGTCCGGCAGGACGGGACGCCAACCACTTGACGCAGGCCGCGATCATCGCGTCGCTTTCCCGTCCGTTGGTGAATTTCCTCACCGACAGATCGCGCAGCAGATCGATTTTCTCACACGCGGAACGCTTCTCACGAACGGGGTCGCCAAATTCAACAGCCCCGGCGCCCCAGATATCGGCAAGCCGGGCGCTGGCATTGAGCAATTTGTGGGCGGGCAGACCAAGCAGCGCTTCCGCATGCCCCGGCTGAAATCGCAAGCCCACGATGTCGAGACCAACCGGCAGCGGAACGCGAACGTGGTGCGTTGCAGGGCCCGCGACGGTCGGCGCTGCGTCACCGACCCAGACGATATCGACGCATCCATCCGGAAGCACCGGCTGCTCGTATGTCGGTCCGGCGCATTCCACCCTCGACGCCCAGAGACACACAAGCCGGTCAGCCACTTGGGCCGGCGGGCGGAATTCGCGATAGTTTGTGCAAACGGCAGTCATTCGTGACCCGGCTGGAATGCAGGCGCTGCAAAGCCTCGTGAGTTTGCACCATCGCCGCGCCGCAGCATAGCTTGCATGGGCCGAATTGAACTCAGGGGAGACGCGTCCATGCTTTCTCAGCTATAATGCCTGACGAAGCATCCGCATTGCCAACACTATAAATTTCAAGCTGCGGTATCGGTCATGCAAATCGACTGTGACGTTCATCCGGGGCTCGAAGGAACCCGCACAACGCTGCTTCCCTATCTGGACGATCACTGGAAGGAACAGGTCGTCAGCCGCGCAATCGATGGCCTCGACCTCAACAGCTATCCGCCCGGCATGCCGTTGTGCTGCCGCCCCGACTGGCGGCCGAAGAAGGGCAAGCCCGGCAGCGATTTTGATCAGTTCAAGGCGCAGGCGCTCGACGGCTTCGGCTCATCGCTCGCGATCTGCAACGTGCTTTACGGCGCGCAGGCGGTGCACGACCCTTACATGGCGCTGGCCTTTTGCCGCGCAATCAACGACTGGATCGCCACTGAATGGCTGGCGCGCGATCCGCGGCTGCGCGCATCAATCGTCATTCCGCTGCAGGCGCCGGATTTGGCTATCGAGGAAATCGAGCGGCTGGCGGGCGACCATCGCTTCGTATCGATCCTCGTTCTGGCGCAGGGCGAAGACCTGCTCGGGCGCCGGCAATACTGGCCGATCTACAAACTCGCCGAACAACACAAGCTGCCGATCGCAATCCACGCCGGCAGTCAGTACCGCATGGCGCCGAGTTCGGCCGGCTGGCCGTCCTATCGCTACGAATACTACATGGCCGAATCGCAGGCGTTTCAAGCGCAGCTTCTGAGCCTCATCCTTGAAGGTGTGTTCGGCAAGTTTCCTGGTTTGAAGGTGGTGCTGATGGAATCCGGCGTGAGCTGGCTTCCGGCCTTCATGTGGCGCGCCAACAAGACGTGGAAGGGCGTGCGCGTCGAGGTGCCATGGGTCGAACGGCCGCCGGCCGATATCATGCGCGACCATGTGCGATTGACGACGCAGCCGTTCGACGGCCCGCCCGACCGCGCCAGCGTCGAACAGCTGATCGATCAGATCGGCTCGGACAAGATGCTGCTGTTCTCAACCGATTACCCGCACTGGCAATTCGACGGCGTCGAGCCGATGCCCGCGCACATTCCTGCATCCATTGCAAAACGCATGTGTTCGGAAAATCCGCTCGAGACCTTTCCGCGCCTGCAAGCAAGATCCTGAAGGAGGAGCGAGATGACCGACGTCCTCGATCGCACCGATGAGCGGACCGCCCCCCGGAAGGACGGGCAGAACCGGCTGAAAATCATCGACTGCGATATTCACCCGGCGCTTGCCTCCCGCAACGATCTGAACGCTTTCTTGCCGAAGCGCTGGCAGGAACATCTAAAAACCTTCGGCGGCCATGTCCGCAATCCGTTCACCTCGACCACCCCCTACCCGCGCTCGTCGCCGCTGATCTCGCGTCGCGACGCCTGGCCGCCGACCGGCGGACCGCCGGGCTCCGATCTCGCCTTCATGCAGAAGCAGCACCTCGATCCGTTTGATGTCGAATTCGGGTTGCTCCAGGTGCTCGACCTCGGCATTCCCTCGCAGGTAAATCTCGAATTCGGGGCCGCGCTGCAGCACGCTATCAACGAGTGGCAGATCGAGTTCTTCTCGAAGCCCGATCCGCGCCTGAGAGGATCGATCGTGGTCGGTCAGGAAGACGCGGTCGCAGCCGTCGCCGAGATCGAACGATGCGCCGCGCTCGGGCGGCATGCCCAGGTCAATATTTCGCCGCGCGCCAACGAGCCGCTCGGACGGCGCAAATACTGGCCCATCTACGCTGCCGCCGAAGCAGCCGGCTTGCCGCTCGGCATTCATGTCGGTGGCTATGGCGGCCATGTGCCGACCGGCAGCGGCTGGCCGTCGTTTTACAACGAGGAGCACCATTCGAACGCGCAGACGATGGCAGCGCAACTTGCAAGCCTCGTCATCGAGGGCGTGCCGGAGCGATTTCCGAAATTGAAGTTCGTCTTCATCGAGGGCGGGTTCGGCTGGGTGCCGGGCATCACCTGGCGCATGGACACGCATTTCGAGCGCTTCCGCAGCGAAGTCCCGCATCTGAAGCGCAAGCCGTCGGAGTACGTGCGCGAGCATTTCTGGTTCACAACCCAGCCGATGGAAGAGCCGGACAAGGCGCAGCATTTGCGCAGCATGATCGACTGGATCGGCGTGGACCGGCTGCTGTTCTCGTCCGACTACCCGCATTGGGATTTCGACGATCCGCGCTACGCGTTCAAAACGCCGCTTTCCGACACCGAACGCACGCTGCTGTTCAATGGCAACGCCCGCGCGGTCTACAAGTTCGATTGACCGCATGACCCGTCACGTTGCGGCTAAAACCTCGGATATCCCGCCCGGCGGCAATAAGGTCGTCACCGTCGGCGGACGCGAGATCGTCATCTTCCACGTGAACGGCGAGTTCTTCGCGCTGCTCAACCGCTGCCCGCATGAGGGTGCGCCGCTGTCACATGCGGCCTGTGTCGCCCATCTGCATTCGAGCGAGCCCGGCGAATACAAACGCTCCCGCATCGGTGAGTTGCTGCGCTGCCCCTGGCATGGCTGGGAGTTCGACATGCGCACCGGCCAGTCGTACTTCGATCCCGTTCACACGAGGGCGCGCTCGTATCCGGTCATCGTCACATCGGGGGGCGAACTGACCGAGGGTCCTTACGTTGCCGAAACCTTCCCGGTCACGGTCGACGAGAGTTACGTGCTGGTGGACGTGTAGCGGGAGCGAGCCGCGCTATGCGGGTCGCTCCCGAAAGTCCAGGCCTGCGGCGCCAGAGTGTCACTGATGGTCGAGCAGACCCAGCATCCGTTTGGCGATGACGTTGTTCTGCACTTCACTCGTGCCGCTGTAGATCGTCATCGCCTTGTTAGCGAGGAAGGCACGTGTCATTCCCAGTTCGGACTCCTTGAACTCGTCGCCGGTCCAGCCCAATCCCTGCTGCCCCATGATCTCGACAAGGAGTTCTTCGCGATCCTGCGTGATGCGGGCCCGCGCGTTCTTGGCGACTGACGTATACTCGTTTGGCCCCTCTCCGGCCCTGGTCAGGTCGAGCATCCGCTTCTGCATCAGCTGCAGCGTCCTGAACTCCATCATGTGCTTGACGATCCTCTGCCTGAGATCGGGATCGGCAATCTGTCCCTTGTCATCGACACCGATGTAGTCCTTGGCGATCTGGTCGATGGGGCGGAAATCGCCGCCGGCGGCGCGGCGGTTGTTGGTCGTCGCATCGCGCTCGAACTGCAGCAGGCGCTTTGCGATGGTCCAGCCCTTGTTGAGCTTGCCCACCAGATTCTCCTTTGGCACCTTCACGTCGGTGAAGAAGACCTCCGAGAAGGGCGAACTCCCCGAAATGATGCGGATCGGGCGAACATCGATGCCCGGCGTCTTCATGTCGATCAGGAGGAAACTGATGCCGTCGTGCTTCACTTTCGGGTCGGTACGGACGAGACAGAAGCACCAGTCCGCATGGAGACTGCCCGACGTCCAGATCTTCTGGCCATTCACCAGATAGTGGTCGCCCTTGTCTTCCGCCCTGGTCTGCAAGCTTGCGAGATCGGAGCCCGAGCCTGGCTCGGAGTACCCCTGACACCACCGCTTCTCGCCACGCGAGATGCGGGTCAGGTGCAGCTTCTTCTGCTCCTCGTTGCCATGTTCGAGCAGCGTGGGTCCGAGCATCCTCGTTCCCATCCCCAGCATGGGATTGCAGCCATCCATCCTGATGATTTCCTGCTCGACGATCCGCGCTTCCGCCGTCGCAAGCCCGGCACCGCCATAGGCTTTGGGCCAGGAGGGCGTTCCCCAGCCCTTTTCAATGACGCGATCCTTCCAGAGCTTCCAGTCCGCCCCTTCCGGATAGCGTGGCTGCATGGCGTAAAATTCGTCGATCCTGTCCTTGACCGACGCGGGAAGATTTTCTGCGATCCAGGCCCGGACTTCCGCGCGAAACGCGTCGAGTTTTCCGGTTTCTTCGATGTCTGTTCTGATGTTCATGGTTCCCTCCGGGCTGGTCGGCGGAAGACGCTCCAGCAGGCCCTTTTTTCTGCAGACGAGAGGATTGTTTTGACAGCGCTCCGATTGAAGACGCGCGTCGCCTTTTTGGCAAGCCCTGCCCAGGAAAAAGCCCGGACGTTCGCCCGGGCTTTCTCGTCTCGTTGTCGCTGTGCGCCGGTCAGAACATCAAGCCGCCCTTGACCACGACCCAGCGGCCCTTTTCGACCTTCTGCACCTGCGTCACGGTCGATGCCAGGTGATTGGTCTTGGAGAATTTCGTCGTCGGGCTACCGAAGATGTCGTCGTACGGATTTCCGCTCTCCAGCGCGTCGAGAAGCTTCTGACCGGTCAAATCCTTGCCCGCGAGCTTGGCGTAGTGACCGAACGTCATCATCGCATTGTAGCCGATGACCGCCTGCGTGTTGGCCTCGGAGTTGAACGCCTTCTTGTAGCTCACGATCCAGTCCTTCACCTTGCCCTTGGCCGTGTCTTCGTACGGCACTTCGAACGCGGCCGCGGCATAGAGGCCTTCGACGACCTCCTTGCCGAGTTGAGGCACTTCCATCACGTTCACCGGCGTGGCGCCAAGGAAGGTGACGTCCCAGCCGAGCTTCCTGGCTTCCGCCATCGCGCCGATGGTTTCGCGAATGACGGTTCCCAGCAGAACCAGATCGCAGCCGTCGGCTTTCATCTTCGAGACCTGCGCACTGAAGTCGGACACCCCGCGCTTGTAGCTCGTGACTGACGCCGGTTTGATCTTCATGGCGTCGAGCTGCATGTTGAAGGCGTCGAGCACGTTCTTTCCGTACTCGTCGTCCTGATGCATGACGCAGGGCTTCTGCGACTTCTTCGCCTCGATGACGTGCTTCAAGGCTGCGCGTGTGCTTTCGATGTAAGGCAGCAGATTGTTGAACTTCAACCGCTCCTGGGGCTTGGCCGGATCGAACTTGAAGGTGAACTCGGCCGCGGTCAGCGGGAATAGCTGCGGAACGCCCGCATCGAGCAGGATGTCCTGGGCAGCGAGCACGGTGGGTGACCCCATTGCGCCGACCATGACGAAGATCTTGTCCTTCTCAACGAGCTTCTGCGTCGCGAGCACCGCCTTCTTCGGATCGTAGCCGGTGTCCTCGACCACCATCTTGATCTTGCGGCCGTGGATTCCGCCGGCGGCATTGATCTCGTCGACCGCCATCTTCATGCCGTTATGGACCGGCACGCCCCAGACCTTGACCGGACCGGAAAAATCGCCGTGGAAACCGACGACGATCTCCGTGTTCGAAATGCCTTGATTGGTGACTTTCGTTTGCGCAAACGACGATGTGGCCGCGAGCACCATGGCCGTGCCGAGCAGGCCGGCCTTGAGAACTGAATGCTTCATAAGCGCGTTCCTCCCTGGAATCCGGATCATCGTTGACCCGCAGATCGTTGAGGCGCGCCATCTCCGGACACGACGGCGCTTCCTTCCCTTTCTCTTTTCTTTTTCCGCCGGCCTATCCGCGGAGTTCGCCGGCGACATCTTTTTTGAAGGCGTCTGCTCAAATCTTACCGTGGAACCGGGGTTTGTCGATTCCTATTCCGTGTCCGCAAGGCACGGTGCCGTGCAAACAAAACGGCTCGTCCACAAATTGAACGAGCCGCATTGCGATGCCGAACCCGGGTTGTCCCGGGTCCGGTTATGTCCGGAAGTCCGGCGCGTTTAGAACATCAGTCCGCCCTTGACGACGACCCAACGGCCCTTCTCGACCTTCTGCACCTGCGTCACGGTCGATGCGAGGTGATTGGTCTTGGAGAACTTGGTGGTCGGGTTGCCAAAGATGTCATCAAACGCCTTGCCGCTCTCGAGCGCGTCGAGAAGCTTCTGACCGGTCAGATCCTTGCCGGCCTCCTTGGCGTAATGCGCAAACGTCATGATCGCATTGTAACCGATGATCGCCTGCGTATTGGCATCCGAGCCGAACGCCTTCTTGTAGTTGGCAAGCCAATCCTTGACCTTGCCCTTTGCCGTATCCTCGTAAGGCACTTCGAAGGCGGCCGCGGCATACAGGCCTTCGACGACCTCCTTGCCGAGCAGCGGAATTTCCAGCACGTTCACCGGCGTCGCGCCGAGGAACTGGACGTTCCAGCCGAGCTTTCTGGCCTCCGCGATGGCGCCGATGGTCTCGCGAATGACCGTGCCAAGCACGACCAGATCGCAGCCGTCAGACTTCATCTTCGAAACCTGCGCGCTGAACTCCGACACGCCACGCTTGTAGCTCGTGACCGAAGCCGGCTTGATCTTCATTACGTCGAGTTGCTGCGTGAATTCGTCGAGCACGTTCTTCCCGTACTCGTCGTCCTGGTACATGATGCAAGGCTTCTGCGACTTGTTGGCCTCGACCATATACTTCACGGCCGCCCGGGTGCTCTCGATGTAAGGCAGCAGATTGCTGAACTTTAGCCGTTCCTGCGGTTTGGCCGGATCGAACTTGAAGGTAAATTCAGCCGCGGTCAGCGGAAACAGCTGGGTGATGCCCGCGTCAAGCACCGCATCCTGTGCGGCGAGCACGGTGGGCGAGCCCATCGCTCCGACCATCGAAAAGACCTTGTCCTTCTCGATCATCTTTTGTGTCGCAAGCACCGCCTTCTTCGGATCGTAGCCGGAGTCCTCGACAACAAGCTTGATCTTGCGGCCATGGATGCCGCCGGCGGCATTGATCTCGTCGGCCGCCATCTTCATGCCGTTAGAGACCGGCACGCCCCAGCCCTTGATCGGCCCGGACAAATCCTGGTGGGTGCCCACCACGATTTCGGTCGCGGAAATTCCCTGGTTGGTGGTCTTGGTCTGGGCAAACGCGGGTGTCGCTGCAAGAGCGATCGCCGTACCCAGCAGACTTGCCTTAAGTGCGATATGCTTCATTGGAAGTACTTCCTCCTTCAGTTGTCCGGATCGTTCTTGCTTGTCGAGCTTAACGCTGGGCCATTCGCTCCGGCTTGCACGGCCCTTCGTCTGTCAGGCGACTTTGGCAGCTTCCTTCGCTCCGTACATCGCCTCGATTTCCTTGATGTATTTCTGGTTCACGAACTTGCGCTTGAGCTTCATCGTCGGCGTCAGTTCCTCGTCTTCCGGCGTCAGCTGGCGCTCGATCAGGTAAAAGCGCTTGATCGTCTCCACGCGCGCGAAGTTGGCGTTCACCTGTTCGATCTCGTCAAAGATCAATTGCTGCACCTGTGGCGAGCGGCACAGACTCACATAGTTGGTGAAAGGGATGCCCTTATCCTGCGCGAACTTCTCGACGGTGTCCTGCTCGATCATGATCAGGCAGGTCAGATAAGGCCGCCGGTCACCGATCACGACTGCGTCGGAAATGTAGGGCGAGAACTTGAGCTGGTTCTCGATCTCCGAGGGCGTGATATTCTTGCCGCCCGCGGTGATGATCAGATCCTTCATGCGGTCGCTGATCTTTACAAAACCCTGATTGTCGATCTCGCCGACATCGCCGGTGTGCAGCCAGCCATCCTTGTCGATCGTCTCGGCGGTTTTCTCGGGCTGGTTGAGGTAGCCGCTGAACAGGAACTCACCGCGCAGCAAAATCTCCTTCTCGGGCGACAGTTTCACCTCGGCCCACGGGACGACCTTGCCGACTGTGCCGAGCTTGATCTGGTCATGCGGCATGATGGTCGCCACACCGCAATTTTCGGTCTGGCCGTAGACTTCGTACATTCCCAGGCCAAGCGCGAGATACCAGCGGATCAGTTCCGGCGCGATCGGCGCCGCGCCCGTGTACAGGTATTTGCAACGGTCGATGCCCAGCGCCTTGCGGATGTTGCGCAGTGCGAGCCAGTAGGCGACCTGGAATTTTGCCTTCAGCGCGAGCGACGGCTCGTCGCCCTGCAGCCTCGTGTCGGCGAGCTCATAGCCGACGGCAATCGCCTTGCTGTAAATCCACTTCTCCAGCGGCGTTGCGTCCTTCAGGGAAATCATCACCGCTGAGTAGAACTTTTCCCAGACACGCGGCACCGCGAGGAATGCGGTCGGCTGAACCTCGCGAATGTTGTCGGGCACCGTTTCCGGGCTTTCGGCGAAGTTCATGATCGAGCCGGTTGCAATGCTGTAGTAGTAGCCGCCGATGCGTTCGGCGACGTGACACAGCGGCAGGAACAAGAGCCGCTCGTCGTTCTCGATGACCGGGAACAGCGCGTCCGCGTGCGCAATCTGGAAACAGACGCTGTGATGGTTATGCATCGCGCCCTTGGGCGGGCCGGTGGTCCCCGATGTGTAGACGAGGATGGCGAGATCGTTGCGTCCGCGCGACGCGACCATCTGTTCCCACAGGCCCTCGCGTCCGACCATGTGCTGGCGGCCGGAGGTGATGAACATCTCGAGCGATACCACCATCGGATCGGCGAAGGCCGCCAATCCTTCCATGTCGAACACGACGATCTTCTCGAGCGTCGGACAACGGCCGCGGCATTCGAGCACCTTGTCGAGTTGCTCGTCGTCCTCGGCGAAGATCACCTTGGTGCGGCTGTCGTTGATGAGATATTCGACCTGCTTGACGGAATCGGTCGGATAGATACCCGACGAGACGCCGCCCGCGCACAGCACGCCCATGTCGGCGTAAAGCCATTCAACGACGGTGTTGCTCAGGATGGATGCCACATCGCCGGGCTTGAAGCCGATCGCGTCGAGTGCGTAGGCGACCTCCTTGGTCGTCTGCAGCCACTGCCGCCACGACACCGGCTTCCAGACCCCGTGCCGCTTCTCGCGGATCGCCGGCCGATCGCCCCGCGCCTCGACGGCAAGCAGAAACGACTTCGGCAACGTCTCACCGACCGTCAGGGCTGACTTCGCATGCATCGATAGCGCTCCCTCAAACTTCGCGTATTGGCGTGTCTTCGGTCTCTTGCCGAAGTCTGTGCGCCAATCCGCGTCTTCCTAAAGCAGCCCGACTTAGCGTCAGGTTCTTTATCGCCAGCCTCTTTATCGCCAGGTCTTCTTCTTCTTCCACCGCCGCTCGCCGCGCGCGCTGTCTTCCTTCGCCCCGAGATAGAACTCTTGAATGTCCTTGCTCTGCATCAACCGCGCGCAGGTATCGTCCATCACCACGCGACCGACCTCGAGAACGTAGCCATAGTCCGCCGTTTCCAGCGCCTTCTTCGCATTCTGCTCGACCAGCAGGATCGATACGCCCTGCTCCGCGTTCACCCTGCGGATGATGCCGAAAATCTCCTTTACCAGCAACGGCGACAGACCGAGCGACGGCTCGTCCAGAAGCAGCAGCCTGGGCCTGTTCATCAGCGCCCGGCTGATCGCCAGCATCTGCTGCTCGCCGCCCGAAAGCTGTCCGGCCGGCTGGTCCAGCCGCTCCTTAAGCCGAGGAAAATACCCGTAAATCCGTTCCAAATCCTGCGCCACCTCGTCGCGGTTGGTCCGCAGGTAGCCCCCCATGGCCAGGTTTTCCCGCACGGTCAGGAACGGAAACACCTCCCGCCCCTCCGGCACGTGACTGACGCCGAGCCGAACGATCTTGTCCGGGTCCATCCGCTGGATCGGCTTCCCCACGAATTCGACCGACCCCTTCAGGGGGTCGAGCACGCCGGAGATGGTCTTCAGGATCGTGGTCTTGCCGGCGCCGTTGGCGCCAAGCACGGTCACCACCTTGCCCTCCGGTACGCTGAGGCTCACGCCCCGGATCGCCATGATCGGCCCGTAGTAGCTTTCGATATTCGAAACCTTCAGAATCGGCTGTGCGTCGCTCATCTCACTCGGTCCTTGGCTCACGTGCCGAGATAGGCGGCGACGACTTCCGGATGGCTCTGCACCTCGGAGGGCGTCCCGGTCACCAGTTCGCGGCCATAGTTGAGCGCCAGCACCCGATCCGACACGCGTGAAACGAGGCTCATGTCGTGCTCGACCATCAGCACCGTGATGCCGAGTTCGCTGCGAATGTCGCGAATCCAGTACGACATGTCGTCGGTTTCCTCGACATTCAGTCCCGACGACGGCTCGTCGAGCAGCATCAGCTTTGGCTCGGAGCACAGCGCGCGCGCGAGCTCGATCACCTTGCGGACGCCATAGGGCAATCCCGAAATAAGCTTGTCGCGATACGGCTCGAGATCGAGCAGCTCGATCACCTGCTCGACCCTGTGGCGATGGTCGAATTCCGCGCGCCGCACCGCCGGCAGGAACAGGACCTCCTGAATGAGATTGGTCGTCGCATGACAGTGCCGTCCAACCAGGAGGTTGCTCAGCACCGAGGCGTTGTCGAACAATTCGATATTCTGGAAGGTTCGCGCGATGCCCATCTTGGCAATGCGATGCGGCGGCGCTGCGGTGAAGTCCTCGCCATCGAAAAGCAGCCGGCCCGAGGTCGGATTGTACAGCCGCGAGATCAGATTGAAGATCGAGGTCTTGCCCGCCCCGTTGGGCCCGATGATCGTGAAGATCTCGCTCTTCTCCACCGCGAAGGAAACCTGATCGACCGCCTTCAGGCCGCCGAACTGCAGCGAGATGTTTTCCGCAACCAGGAAGCTCATCGGTTGCGCTCCGATTTCACGTAGGTCTTCTGCCGCTTGAAGGTTGCCGCCTTGTACATCGGGAAGGTCTGGAAATAGAGCTTGATCTTGAGCCATCGGCCGTAAAGGCCTGTCGGCTCGAACAGGATGAAGCCGAGGATGATCAGGCCATAGATCGCCCCTTTAAGTCCGGGCGCAGACGCGAGGCTCGCCGCCTTGTCCTGCACCTTGGCCGCAGTCGGCGCGTCGGCGCCAAACACGTCGACAAAGCTTCCGATCAGCCCCGGCAAGTCGTCCTTCAACGCGGTGAGAAACGGATCAATCATGACGATGAAGATCGCACCCAGCACCGCGCCGTGCAGGCTGAACACGCCGCCGATGATGATGACGATAATGAACTCGATCGACAGCAGCAGCGTGAACATTTCCGGACTGATGAACGAGAGCTTGTGCGCGTAAAGGCAGCCGGCCAGCCCGGTAATCGTCGCGCTGATGCCGAACGAGCGGACCTTGTAGGCGGCGATGTCGATGCCCATGCTCTTGGCCGCCGTCTCACTGTCGCGGATCGCCACGAAAGCCCGGCCGGTCGGCGAGCGCAGCAGGTTCAACGCCGCAATGATCACGAAGATCAGCACGCCGAGGCAAAGGAAATAGAAGCCAGGGCTGTCGCGCGGCACGAGTTGTCCGAACAGCTCAAGCGTCCGCAGCTTCATGCCTTCGTTGCCGTGGGTAACACTTTCCCAGCGCGCAAGGATTTCCTCGACAATCGCACCGAAGGAGATCGTCGCGATGACAAGATAGATGCCTTGTAACCGCAGCGCCGGGAAGCCGACGATCACGCCGACGATGCCCGTGAGGATTCCTGCAAGCGGAAAATAGACCACGAACGGCACGCCGTGCTGCTGACAGTAGGCCGACGTATAGGCCCCGATGGCAAGAAACGCCGCGTGCCCGAGCGAGGCCTGTCCGGTGAACCCGACGAGAATCAGCAGCGAGACGCCGACGATCGCGTAGATGAACACGAACACGAGCTGGCTCTGCATATAGTTGCCGAGCATGAAGGGCGCAGCGGCGAGCACCAGCAACAGCACGCTATACGACCACCAGTAGCCGCTGTGCTTGAAGATGCGGATATCCTGATCGTAATCCGTCTTGAATATGAAACGCATGACGGCGGCTCCTACACTTTCTTCCGACCGGAATGGCCGAACAGGCCTTCCGGCTTCAGAAGCAGCATCGTGAGCAGCACGATGTGCGGCGCGACGTCCTTCCATCCTTGCGCGAGATAAAATCCCGCCATGTTCTCGATCACACCGATGATGATGCCGCCGACGACCGCGCCCGGAATGCTGCCGAAGCCGCCGAGGACCGCGGCCGGAAAGGCCTTCAGGGCCAGCGCAAGGCCAACGTTCGAATGCACGAAGGTAATCGGCGCGAGCAGCACGCCGGCGCATGCGGCGACCGCCGCGCTGATCGCCCAGGTCAGCGCCACCACGGTCTTCACAGGAATGCCCATGTAATAGGCGGCCAGCATGTTCTCGGAGGTCGCACGCATCGCCGTGCCGAGTTGGGTCTTGGTGAAGAACAGGTAGAGCACGGTGCAAAGGATGGCGGTGGCGACGATCACCGACAGCTTGTCATGTGCAAGCACCAGGTCGCCGATCCGCAGCACTCCGTTGGAAAACGGCGTGTCGATCTTCAGATCGTCCGTACCCCAGATCATGCCGGCGATCGAGCGCAGGAAGTAACCAAGTCCGATCGTCGCCATGACGATCGAGAATTGCGGACTCCCCAGCACCGGGCGCAGAACGAAGCGCTCGCCGGCGGCACCGAGCGCGGCCATGCATACCACCGCGAGCGCGAACCCGATCCAGTAGTTCAGGCCCATCAGTGCGATGAAAGTGAAGGCGAAGAAGCCGCCCAGCATCAGAAGTTCGCCCTGGGCGAAGTTGACGACTTCCGTTGTCTTGTAGATGAGCACAAAGCCGAGCGCGATTAGCCCGTAGATGCAGCCGAGCGCGATTCCGCTCACGAGCTGCTGAATGAAATCCAGCATGCCGGTCTTTTTCCCCCATTCCGGCCGACCCGCGATCTTGGTGATCGTCTCGCACGCCCGGAGTAAACGTTTCCTGCCAACATAAGGGCATGTTTGGAGAATTTCAGCAAGCCGCCTTTCTAGGCTCAGGCGTTATGCCGCGCGCCGGCTTGCCCGAATGTCAGCCGGAGTGCCGCTTGAGAAAATCCAGCAATGCCCCGTTGAAGGCTTCGGGCTGCTCCCAACTGGGCGCATGGCCAGCTTCCTTTATGACCCGGACCTCGGCATGCTTCATGTGGCTTGCCTCGAGGCGCAAAATCGATGGCGGCGTCCACAAATCGGAATCACCGGTCAACAGCAATGTCGGCACCTTGATCGTCTCGACCTTGGCCCAGGTGATGACATTCGCGTTCTTCTGATTGAAGCGCTCTCCGATCATCGACTGTTTGGCCATCGCGCTCCACACCGCTGCGCCCTCGGGGTTACCGGCGCGATAGGTCGGGCTGAGTTCCTGAAAATCCTTCGGCAGCTGCGCGAAGAACGCTGGCCGGAAGGTGCTGCAGAGATCGAGATAGCTCTTGTCCGTTACGCCCATGATCGTCGACGCCAGCGTGACGCTCGTCAGCCGCTCCGGGTAGGACAGCGCATAGTCGGTCGCAACAATGCCACCTGCCGCAAGACCGACGGCGTGAAACCTGTCGACACCGAGCAACCCAAGAAGATTTTGCAGGTCTTCGGATGCAACGCCCGGATCCTTCGGATCGCCCGGATCGGATTTCAGGTACCCGCGCCGCGAGTAGCTGATGACGCGATAGCCGGCCTTGGCGAGCACCGGCTGCTGATAGCCCCAGAACGCGCCGCTGCCCGATGCGGCGTGCAGCAGCACGACGGCAGGCCCCTCGCCTCCCGTGTCCCAGTACCAAAGCGACGTGCCCGGAAGCTTGGCAATGCCTTCCTTGACCGGCGCCTGATCCGGCAGCGGAACCGGTGTCCAGACCGGTGCGGCGTCATGAGACGTTGGTGAGGTTTTGGACATCAGCATTGCCCGATCAATCTGCAAGGGATGCATCTATAGTGGCGTTGCAAGCCTTGAAGCAACAGCCGATCTTTGGTTGAAGGACCCATGCTGCCAACGAGCTCTTGCCTACGGGACTGCACATGAGGATCTGCGTTGTCGGTGCGGGTGCGATCGGCGGGCTGCTCGCAGCAAAGCTGCAGCAATCCGGCGACCAGGTCAGCGTGATCGCGCGCGGGCCTCACTTCGCAGCGATCAAGGCCAACGGCCTCAAGCTGATTGAGGACGACGGCAACGAGATCGTCGCGCGCGTGGCCGCCACAGACAAGATTGCGGAAGCCGGCCAGCAGGACCTCGTGATCCTGGGCATGAAGGCGCATCAGGTCGCAGCCGTCGCCGCCGACCTCAAGCAGCTCTACACGGACGAGACCATGGTGCTGACGGCGCAGAACGGCATTCCGTGGTGGTACTTCTTCAGGCACGGCGGCGCGTACGAAGGCCGGCAACTCGAAAGTGTCGATCCCGGCGGCGTGGTTGCAGCCAACTTGCCGATCGAGCGCGTGCTCGCCTCGGTGGTCTATCCGGCGGCCGAGATCATTCAGCCCGGTGTGATCAAGCACATCGAGGGCAACCGCTTCTCGCTTTCGGAAATCGACAACACCGAGACGCCGCGCATCAAGCTGGTCTCGGACACGCTCAAGACCGCCGGCTTCAAGGCGCCGGTCGTCTCCGATATCCGGGCTGAATCTGTGGACGAAGCTGTGGGGCAATCTCAGCTTCAATCCGGTCAGCGCCCTCACCCACGCAACCCTCGAAGACCTTTGCCGCTTTCCACTGACGCGCGCGCTGGTCGCCGACATGATGCGCGAGGCGCAAGGCGTCGGCGAAGCGCTCGGCATCCGTTTCCGCATCGGCATCGAAAAGCGCATCGCCGGCGGCGAAGCTGTGGGCCCGCACAAGACGTCGATGCTGCAGGACATTGAGGCCGGGCGGCCGGTCGAGGCGGACGCGCTGCTCGGCTCGGTGATCGAACTCGGGCGGATCGTGAACGTGCCGACGCCGCATCTCGACACCGCCTACGCGCTGGTCAAGCTTCTCAGCAAGACATTGTCCGATCAACACGGCCGGCTGCGCGTCGCCTCGACCTAACCCAGTTGCAGACCCGATGAGATGAACACATGTCCAGACGTTCGACCCTTCGCCAGTTGATGTCGGCAGGCGCCGATGAGGCCCCGGCCATCGCCGCGCCCGGCACCGTGCCGCTGAGCTATCGCGCCCTGCGCACGCTGGTCGAAAAGACCATCGCCTCGCTCAACGGTTTCGGCATCGGCCGCAACGATCGGGTCGCGATCGTGCTGCCGAACGGGCCGGACATGGCGACCGCCTTCATCGGCATTGCCTCCGGCGCAACCGCAGCGCCGCTGAACCCGACCTACAAGGCCGACGAGTTCGAGTTCTACATGTCGGACGTCAAGGCCAAGGCGCTGGTCGTCGAGGCCGGCAGCAACTCGCCCGCGGTCGGTGTCGCGAAAAAGCTCGGCATGAAGATCATTGTTCTCCAGCCGGACCACGCGAACGGCGCGGGCGCATTCTCGCTCACGTGTGCCGGCGCTTCGGGAGATTGCCTGAAGGGTTTTGCCGAACCGGACGAAGTCGCGCTGATCCTGCATACCTCCGGCACGACCTCGCGGCCGAAGATCGTGCCGCTGTCGCAGCGCAACGTCAGCGTCTCCTCGGGCAATATCGCCGAGACCCTCGCCTTTACGCCGAAGGACTGCGGCCTCAACATCATGCCGCTGTTTCACATCCACGGCCTGATGGCCGGCGTGCTCGCGCCATTGTCCGCGGGCGGGCGCGTGTTCTGCACACCGGGATTCAACGCGCTTCGCTTCTTCGCGTGGATGGATGAGGCGAAGCCGACCTGGTACACGGCCGTGCCGACCATGCATCAGGCGATCCTGACCCGCGCCGGCGGCAACAAGGAGATCATTGCAAGGCACCCGCTGCGCTTCGTGCGCTCCTCATCGTCGTCGATGCCGCCGCAGGTGATCACCGAAGTCGAAAGCACGTTCGGCGCGCCCTTGATCGAGTCCTACGGCATGACCGAAGCCTCGCATCAGATGGCCTCGAACCCGCTGCGCGGTGCGCGAAAACCCGGCGCGGTCGGGATCGCGGCGGGGCCTGAGATCGCCATCATGGGCGACAACGACCAACTCTTGATGCCCGGCGAGATCGGCGAGATCGTCATCCGCGGCGACAACGTCACCCGCGGCTACGAGAACAATCCGTCAGCCAATGCGACGGCGTTCGCCAACGGCTGGTTCCGCACCGGCGATCAGGGCGTGATGGACGACGACGGCTATATCAGCCTGACCGGCCGGCTGAAGGAGATCATCAACCGCGGCGGCGAGAAGATTTCACCGCGCGAGGTCGACGAAATCCTGATGGATCATCCGGCCGTGCAGCAGGTAGTGGTGTTCGCGATGCCGCACGACAAGCTCGGCGAGGAAGTCGCCGCAGCGATCGTGCTGCGCGAAGGCGCGAGCGCGGACGAAAAACAATTGCGCGACTTCTGCTCGCAGCGGCTGGCCGCCTTCAAGGTGCCGCGCAAGATCGTGTTCCTCGACCAGATTCCGCTCGGCGCCACGGGCAAGCTGCAGCGCATCGGCCTTGCCGAGAAGCTCGGCCTTGCCTGATAGAGATTTACCGGTTCGGATCGGCGTAGACGAGGCTGCGCCACCCTGAGCGCTGGAATGGTCGCCACTCGCCTTCGGCCTGCGCCAGACGATCGGCAACCGCATAGACGACGGCCGGGTTGTGACCGAGGCCGCAATGGCTGCCCTGCACCTCGATGTTCTCAGCCTTGGCTGACGGCTGCTCGATGCAAATCTGCCAGGCGCAGATACCGTCCGTCCGGCTGTAGATCGCCGTCGTCGGCACCGATGGCGGATCAGCCAGCGCGCCGCCAAAACTTGAGTCCTGGTCGGCTGCGTTTTTTCCACTCACCATTTCGTAGATGCGCCAAGCATTGGTCGCGTGCGGCTTGCCGCCGAACGGGCTGCCGAGCGTAATCACCGAGCGAACGCGGTCGGGCTCCATCTTCGCCAGCTGGCGTGCGTAAACGCCGCCGAGACTCCAGCCGACCAGGCTCACCTTGCGGCCGTGGGTTTCATTCAACTCGCGGATCAACGCGAGCATGCCATCCTGAACGCCGGGACGCGGACCGAAATTGCGCCCGAGACCCCAGCCGCTCACCGCATAACCCTGACGTTTCAGAAATGAACGCAGCGGCCGCGTCGAGATATCGCTGGTGACAAGACCGGGCAACACCAGCACCGGATGACCATCGCCGCGCGGCGCAAGGCTCAGCAGCGGCAGCGCGCCGAGGAACGCACCGAATTCCGGAATCGCCCTGCCCTCGAGCAGCATGAGAGCCCGCGATGGCGGACGGAGCGTTTGCGCAGCAGCGGTCATACGAACAGCCTTCCCTCGTTCAAGTCAGTCGCCCGGTCGTTTGCAAGTCAGCCAGTATGGACGTCATCAAGGCCCGCTCGCAAGCTGGTGAACCAGCCATACAAGTCGGTATTCGGAATCGACTTTGCAATGCTTGAGGGCATGGTTCGTTCCCCTCACATCGCTCGAATCAGAACTTCCACGCCATGCAGCGTGAGGCCTGCGAGACCGCCGATCAAGGTGCCGTTGAAGCGGATGTACTGCAAGTCCTTGCCGATGTTGGTTTCGATCAGGGCAATCAGCTGGCGCATGTCCCACGCCTTGACCTGATCGGCGATAAAGGTCGACACGCCGCTCTTCTGCTCGGCGACGAAGCTGCGCAGTACGACGACCATGCCCTGGTTGATCTCGCCGCGCATGTCTGCATCGGCGGCAAGCTGACGGCCGACCTGGACGAACGCGGCGGCAAGATGCCGCTGCAGCACATCGGTCTCGCCGCCGGCATTCTTCACCACGAAATCGCGTACGCCGGCCCACAGATTTTGCGCGAGCCGACCGATCTCCGGCCGCGACAGCAGTTCGCGCTTCAACTCGTCGATCCGGGTTGCGTAGAGCTGTTCGTGTTCGAGCTTGTCGACGAACGACAGGATGAGCCTGTCGAACTCGCCGCGGAACGGATGATCGGCATCGGTGCGCACATCCTCGAAGAATGCCGTTGCGGAAGCGGCGACCTTCTTCATGACGTATGCATCGGCGCGATAGAACCGCAGGATGGTCGGCAACTCATCGCGAATTTTTTCGCGGATCGCCGCAAGCATCGAAGGCTCGTTGATCGCCTTGTGGATGGCGCCCAGGAGATCGTCGAGCAGCGAGCGGTGGCGGCCTTCCCGGACGAACGAGCGCAGCGTGCCGGCTGCAAGCGGCGCGAGGTCAAGGGCCTGCAGCCGTCCGGTGATCTGCTGCGCCAGAAAGCCGCGCAGCCCTGAGCTCTCCGCGGCGTCGACCGCGTCCGGCAAAAGCTTGACGACGAAGCGGGCGAGTTCCGCGCTTCGCCGCTCGCTGGCAAGCCAATCGGCGACGAACGACGCGAAGTCGATGCTGCGAAGTTTCGCGTCGACCGGGGCGGGATCAAGGAAATGCCGCTCGAC
This sequence comes from uncultured Alphaproteobacteria bacterium, assembly GCA_963774995.1. Taxonomy (GTDB): domain Bacteria; phylum Pseudomonadota; class Alphaproteobacteria; order Rhizobiales; family Xanthobacteraceae; genus P52-10. The sequence goes on along the minus strand of CAVZHJ010000004.1, from coordinate 32,900 downwards.
GAATTCACCGAGTTTCTCTGCGATCCGCTGCTGATTGGCCGGGATGATCGCGGTATGCGGGATCGGCAAGCCGAGCGGGCGGCGAAACAGCGCGACCACCGCATACCAGTCGGCGAGCCCGCCGATCGCGGCCGCCTCCGCGAATGCCGCAAGGAAGCCGAAGGCTGCGTGCCGCGGCTCCATGATCTTCGCCAACACGAGCACGACCAGGCAGGCAACGAGCACCGCCGCCGCAACGGCCTTGACGCGGCGCAGCTCGGCCGCGCGCGCGGCATCGACCGCAAGGCCGTCAGACAGGAGCCTTTGCTGGCCCGTCATGGGGTTGTCCCGTGCTGTGGACGCCTAATGCTCCAGTTTCAAAGCTCGCATCACTTTGCGGCACACTCTCATGCGAACGTCGAAATCAACGGAGCACGGCAACTTGATGATTTCAGTGCAGTTTTGAATTTAAAATTCCCGCGACGAACCAGCCGCGAAACCGGCAGGAATTTCAAATTCACCGCACCATCGGGAGATAGACCGCGCCAGGCAAAAAGAAAGCCCGCTTGCGCGGGCTTTCGCAGCCTTGAAGTCCCCGATCGGGCTGCCTTGTCAGGCGGCTTTGGCGTTCAGCGACACGACCTTGGAGATGTTCTCCTGGGCGGTCTTGGCGCTGGTCGCGAGACGCTCGCCGACGTAGTCGGCGGTTGCGCGGGCACGGGACACCGCAACGTCGGCCCGCGCACGAACCATCTCGCTCTGGATCTGGAACGCTTCGCTGAGCGACTGGGCGGACGCCAGCTTCTCGATACCGGCGAAGAACGCCTGCGTGTCGTCGAGCAGCGCCTGCTGGATGTTGCGGGTGATCTTGGCGGTCTCGTCGACCTGTTCGGCCACTGCCGTCTGGATCGCGACAGTCACCTTCTCGGCACCGGCATGAAGGTCGGCAGCGCGCGAGGTGGCGTCCACGGACACGCGCTTGACGAAGTCGCGCGCAGCTTCCGGAACCTGAATGCTGTTCTGAAGGGCCTTGAGAGTGTCGGCGATCGGCGCGAAGGCTTGCTTGGCGGTGTCGAACGCGGCCTCGTAGGTATTCGTGGTCATGGTCTTCTCCATCCTCGGGTTTGAGCTATGGCTCGCCCCGTCCGTTTGGCCCAGGGTGATCTCTATATGGCACGCTTGATGGTGCGTCGCAACATTAATGTTGCATCGCGATATCACGGCTCCGTGAAGCCGCCAGAGGTAGTTAGGTACTTCGCGGGAAAGGCACTCAGGCCTGCGCCTGCACTGCCTCGGGCAACCCATAGGCCTCAAGCTGGGCGCGCACCTGCGCCACATTGTGCCCCAGCACGACGATGTCGTGGGTGTTGCCGTCGCGGTCGCGCACATGCTCGCGCAGCAGCGCCTCGCCGCGGAAACCCATTCCCTCGAACAGGGCAATGGCCGAGACCTGATCGACCGTCATCTGCACGACCAGCTTCTCCAGCCCCATCTCCAGTGCCAGCGCGAACGTCTCCTGCGTCAGCGCCCGCCCCACACCGAGGCCCCGCACCTCCTGCGCCACGACGTTGCGGATTTCGCCGACATGCGGCGACCAGGAATGCGCGTCGCGGACGATCGTGCCGCAGCCGACCACCTTGCCGGCCTTCACCGCGAGCAGGCTGACGATGGCGCCGCGCTCGATTTCCTTGATCCAGGCGCTCAGCACCTTCGGCTCGCCGATGTTGCGCGGCAGGAACAGCAGATCGTGCACCGGCAGCTTGCGGGCGAAATCGAGCACAGCGGCCTCGTCCGCCTGCGTCATGTGGCGGAACTCGATGTTGCCGGCATCGCAGGCAACGCTACGGGGATAGGAACGCTTGTCACTCATGTCGATCGCTCGCTCAGCCAGGAGTCCAGTTTCGGCCACAGCCGCTTCATTGCATTCGGCCCGGCGACCAGACTGACGTGACCGCCTTTGAGAATGACTTCTTCCCTGTCGGTCGAACCGACATTCGCGATCAGCGGCTTTGCCGCATCGTACGGCACGATGTGATCGTGCTCGGCGACCGCGTGCAGGATCGGCACCTTGATCCGCGAGATGTCGGCGCGCCGGCCGCCCACCGTCATGGTCTTCTCATGGAGCTTGTTGCCCCACATCAGGTCCTTGGTGGTCTGACGGAAGTATTCGCCGGCGAGCGGCAGCGTGTCCTGCGCCCAGCGGTCGAACATGCGATACGACTTGACGAACTCGTCACTCCACATGTTTTCCCACAGCTGGATCTGGCTGATCGAGCGCGACGCCGGGCGCAGCATCTCGAACGACTGGAAAATAAGCTCCGGCGGGACGTTGCCGACGCTGTCGACCAGCTTGTCGACATCGAAATAGCGCCGGTCGGAGAAATTCTGGAACAGCTTCATCTGCCTGAAGTCTACCGGCGTCGTGAAGCAGATCAGGTTCTTCATCGGCCCGTCGTTGAAAATCGACGCATAGAGCAGCGACAGCACGCCGCCAAAACAGTAGCCGATCACGCTGACATCGTTCTCGCCGGAATCCTGCTGCACGCGGCGAACGCAATCGGGAATGAAATCGAGCACGTAGTCCTCGAATTTCAGCCCCCGCTCCTCGGGCCGCGGCGCGGTCCAGTCGAGCATGTAGACGTCGAAGCCGCGCTTCAAAAGGAACTCGACCAGGCTCTGGCCGGGCACCATGTCGAGGATGTAGCCGCGATTGGTGGTCGCCATCACAAACAGGATCGGCACGCGATAGATTTCGTCCGACAGCGGACGGTAATGATAGAGCTTCATCGTACCGCGCGAGTGCAGGATATCCTTCGCCGTTGTTCCGACGACGGGCGCGGCCGAGGCGATGTATTCGACGCCCTTAATGCTGCGCTGGATTGCGCGCTGCACCTCAAGCTGGATGCGATCGGGAACCGACGAGGGTTGCTTCTGCGCGGCCGCCGTCATGTCTTTCCTCCGCTCTGCGAAGGCGGACGTTTCGTGCGCGGTGGCCGCGGCGTGCCGGTGGCCGCGGCATCCGACGCGACAACGTCGGCGTGGACCCGCTGCAAAAGCGACATGATGTCGTTCAGACGGCCTTCGATACCGTGCAGGCGCTCGCCGAGATCGATCAGTTCGCTGCGGCTCGGCAGATTCATGGCCGCAAGATACTTCTCCATGAAATCGCCAAAGGCCTTCTTGGCGCCGACCGACGCACCGGTCATCTGATGCATGAAGCGGCTGAAGTCCTCAGACCCCATGGCCTGATTGGAGAACGAATTGAACTGCTTCTCCATGTCGCCGAGGAAGCTCTGCCACATTTGTGCAGGATCGGTGCCCTTGTCGGCCATGCGCTTTCCTCCGAAACTCGTGGTACAGGCGAGTGACACCCCGCTCTTGCTCGCATTCCATACCGCCTGAACGGCGCGGTCAACATTCGACTATTGTTTGGCCTGCTCGCGTCGGGCTGGTACCCGGTTTTCGATCTGAAATTCCTGAGACGGACTCGCGGCAAATGGTGCAGGAATTTCAGATCGGCGGCACCAGTGGTGCACTTCTGCGCCGTGGCGAAGCATGCAATAGTGGTTGAACAAGTTGTCCCTGGAAGGAGTGCGCCGATGGCCGACGTCCCCTATACTCCGCCGCAGCTTGCGAAGGCCAACGGCATCGAGATTTGCCACGACATCTTCGGATCGGCGGACGCCGAACCGCTGTTGCTGATCATGGGCCTCAGCGCGCAGATGGTGCTTTGGGACGACGAGTTCTGCCAGCAGCTTGCGATGCGCGGCTTCCGCGTCGTTCGCTTCGACAATCGCGACATCGGTCATTCGACCAAGATGTCGGGCGGCAAGCGCATTACACCAATCGATATCCTGAAAATGCGTCTGTTCGGCATCCTGCCGCAGGCGACCTACAAGTTGCGCGACATGGCACTGGACACGATCGGCCTGATGGACGCGCTCGGCATTGGCTCTGCGCATGTCGTCGGCGCGTCGATGGGCGGCATGATCGCACAGACGATCGCTATCGAACATCCACAGCGCATCCGCTCGCTGACCTCGATCATGTCGTCCACGGGCAACCTCAAATTGCCGCAGCCGAAGCGAGAGGCGATGTTGCTGTTGATGTCGCCGCCGCCGAAGACAAAGGAAGAGTACGTTACGACCTTCGCAAGGAACTGGAAGATCCTGCGCCAGGGCAGCTTCCCGCTCGACGAAGCCAGGGACCGCGATCTCGCCGAGCGCTGCTATGCGCGCGGTCTCAATCCGGCGGGCGTCGGCCGGCAACTGCGTGCCGTTCTCGCCTCCGGCGCCCGCAACAAGGCACTGGCCAGCGTCATGACGCCGACTCTGGTCATCCACGGTACCGTCGATCCGCTGGTGCCGCCCGAGGCGGGTGTGGACACCGCGAACGCAATTCCCGGCGCAAAACTGTTGAAGGTCGAAGGCATGGGACATGCAATGCCGATCCCGATGTGGCCGCAGATCATCGGCGCCATCGCCGACCACGCGCAGGCGGCGGCGAAGAAGGCGGCGTAGGAATTCAGTTGTCGAACAGCCCCCGGCTCCGCTCGCTTCGCCGGGCACGCGCACCCACCTTTAAATTCTCATCCTGAAGGTTGAGGTGAGAGTTCGCGTCTCGGCCAAGGCCAGACACGCGTCATCGCCCCTCGTCCAGCTCCGGCTCGGGGTTCGCCGGTCTTCCTGCTCCTCATCTCCCCCGAAGGGGCGTGCGGAACACAGGGCGTTTCACCGCGCCCGCGGCGCCACGTGGGTGACCACGTGGCATCATGTGCTTTCCAGGCACATGACACCGTGTGCTGGTAGAGCAGCACACGGCAAACAGCAGCCTCAGACGCAGTGCATACGCCTGCGTTCCGCACGCGACGGTTTTATCGGCTTGCAACTCCCAGCGGCACCACGCCGCTTGGCGCCTTGACTGAATGCTGGGCATCGCCGCATTGCTGGGTCCTCGGGCCGCCCACCTCGTCTGCGGGTCGTGGTCCTTTCACTACCCTGCGAGTCGCGCACCTCACGGCACGCCCCGCACGAAAGGCCCACAGACGCGACGGGTCCGTCGCATCCCGCTCCTGCGCCGGTCACGAAACCGGCGCACCTCTTTGGCCGGAGCGGGATGGAGGAAAATTATCTCTACTAGGAGCAAAGTCAACGAGAGAGACAATAATCAGGGATGATACCTGTGCGAAAACCTGTGCATTACTTCCTGTCATTCGGGACGCGCTCGCGGCGCGGGCCCGGAATGACGACGACTAACCCCCCGCCCACACATCCAGCACGTAACGGTTCTGCGTGCCCATGTCGTCGATCCAGCGCTGCGCCGCCGCTCCATCGGCGCCTGCCTTCTCGCGGTAGATGTCCATCAGCTTGCGCTTGACGTCGGGTTCCATCTTGCCGCCGTCGCCGCAGACAAAAACGATCGCACCGTCCCGCATCAGGCTCCAAACGCGATCCTTTTGCGCGGCGATCAGGTCCTGCACATAGGTTTTCGGCCCGGTGCCGCGCGAGAACGCGACGTGCAGTTCGCAAACTCCCTGGTCGGCGAACGCCTTCAGTTCATCGGCGTAGAGGAAATCCTGATCGGGGTGACGGCAGCCGAAGAACAGCATCGCGGGTCCCAGCGCCTTGCCGCCCGCCTGCTGCGACGCGCGCTCCTGCAGGAAGCCGCGGAACGGCGCGAGGCCCGTGCCCGGACCGACCATGATGACGGGTTTACCCGGATCGTCAGGAAGGCGGAAACCCGCCTTGGTCTCGCGGACAAGCGCGTGAACCACGTCGCCCGGCCTGCGGTCGGCAAGATAGTTCGAACACACGCCCTTGAAGACGCCATTGCCCGAACTCGCCGGACCGTCGACAACGGCCACCGTCACGCTGCAACGGGCCCCGGCGACCGCAGTCGACGACGAGATCGAATAATAGCGCGGCGACAACAGCGACAGCATTTCCAGATAAAGGTGAAACGGCAACTCGCAGGCCGGATGCTCCTGCATCAGATCGAACACCGACTTGCGCTTGCCCAGAACCTCCGAGCGGTAGCGCTCCGAGGACTCCGCGTCCTCACCGCACAGGGCGAGCAGCTTCGGCTTGGTCATCGGACAGCGCGTGTTGTCCGCCATCGTCTGGATATGTTTGCGCGTAGCGACCTGCTGCAATTCGACGAACTCGGTCAGCAGCCGACCGATGGAAATGATTTCGCCGACCGGCAGCTGCGAACGGCGCCCCTCGCCGACATTGAGACGGATGCGGTCCGCGGACATGAATCCGAACCGCCGTGCAACGGCTTCGACAAGTGCTGCCTCGTTGCGCGGCAGCACGCTCAGGTGATCGCCGACGCGATAGGCGACGCCCGAGGGAAGTTCGACCTCGATATGCCGGGTCGAGCGTGGCGACGCGTTCGGCCCGGATTTGTTCTGGAGTTCGGCGTTGGTGACGATCTTCATCGGCAAGGCGCCGCTCGCACCGGCGATCGCATGGACGACGCTTGAGGCGACCGGCTCGATCGCATAGAGCGGGGTCTCGCTGCCGTCGCGATTGAAGCCGGTCTCGATCCCGAACTCCTTCGCAGCCAACGGTCGCAGCTTCGCGAACCAGGCTTCAAACTGCCCCTCGAGATCGCCGCCGCGGGCATCGCCCTCGCCGCGCTGACAGACATTGCGCGCGCCAGCCTCAGCCAGTTTCTGGTCGATGTAGCGCGGAACGTGCTGATAGGTGGCAGCCCAGTCCTTGTTGCCGCAGCCGAAGACGGCGTAGCGGACGTTCGCCAGCGCATCCTTCCTGAGACCGCTGTCCAGCCATTTGACGAACTGGCTCGCATTGTCCGGAGGCGCGCCATTGTAGGACGCGCAGATGATCAGAACGCCGCCCTCCGTCGGAAGCTCGCCTGCAGCCTCGTCGAGCGGCATGAGTTTCGTCGCAAAGCCGTTCACCTGGGCGAGATCGGCCATACGGGTTCCGAGTTCCTCGGCCGTGCCGAGGTTGGAGCCGTACAGCACAAGCAGCGGCGTGTTGTGGCCCGGCCGCGCGACAGGCGCCGCCCTCGCCCCGGTTGATGCCGCGGCTGGCTGAACCGAGCGTCCCGCGGCCGTCGTTCGTTCGCCGTCGCCGCGCGCGCGAACCTTGATCTTGAAGCCGTCCGGCTTGATCGTCAGCGTCTCCTTCAGCACCATCTGGTAGCGATTGTGATCGATGAGCCTGAATCGCTGCAGGACCATGCCGATCGCGAGCGCGGCTTCATGCATCGCAAAACCGCGGCCGATACAGGCGCGCTGGCCGTTGCCGAACGGCTTCCAGGCATTGATCGGGCGGGCCGCTTCGGCCTCGGGGCTGAAATTCTCCGGATCGAACGCGTCAGGGTTAGGTCCCCAGACCGACGGGTCGCGATGCAGCGCCAGCGCCAGCACGGTGATGAACGTGCCCTTCTTCAGCGTGTACTTGCCGCCGCCGATGGTCTCGTCCTTGAGCGGGTGGATGCCGTAGGCCGGCGCCGGCGGCCAGAGCCGCAGCGCCTCTTTCAGGATCTGCGAGATGTAGGTGAGCTGCACGACCTGCTGATAGGTTGGCCTCACGTTGATGTCCGGCCCCAGCACCCGATCGACTTCCTCATAGGCCTTCTTCAGCACGTCAGGATGCTTCAACAGCGCATAGAGCGTGCAGGACAGCAGGCCGCTGGTGGTCTCGTGGCCGGCGATCAGAAACGTATTGATCTGGTAGCGGATGTTGACGTCGTCGAGCTGTTCGCCGGTTGCCCGGTCGACGCCCGTCATCATCGCGCCAAGCATGTCCTTCTTGGACGCCGCGGCCTCCGCATTCTTGCGCCGCTCGGCGACGATCTCGTCCACCATCGCGTTCATGAACGCGACGTCCTTGGTCATGTCCTGCCGGCGGCCGCGCATCCACAAATTTTCGAGCGGCAATCCCCGCGTCATCATCACGGTTTCCAGCGAACGCACCAGCGATTCGACGAATGGATGGTAATCGCGCCGGTAAAACGAATTGAAGCGGTAATCGAAACCGCACAGGCCGATCGTGTCGAGCGTCAGCGCCGTCATGTCGTGGACGACGTCGATCTCTTCGTCGCCGTTCAGCCGCTCCCATTTCTTGACGAGTTGCTCGGCGATATCGACCATCATCGGATGGTAGGATTGCATCGCACGATTGCCGAACGGCTGCATCAGGATGTTGTGCGCCTTGCCCCAGTTCGGCTCGGTCGTATCCGCGGTGAACAGTCCGTCACCGGCGATCGCGCGTACACGGCGCAGCGCGCCGCGCACCGCCTTGTCGAAACGCTTTTCATCGCTGAGCTCGTCGACCAGCGACGCGCCGGAAACGATCACGATCGGCGAGCCCATCATGTCGAGCCAGAAGATCGGACCGAGTTCCTTGACGAGGCGCGCCAGGTGCTGGACCGGCGACGTCGAATCCAGCGACAGCATATTGCCGACGATCGGCTTCTTCGGCGGATGCGGAATCGAGCTGAGTGAGTTTGTCAGCGCCATAGCTAAAGGTTTCCTCCGCGGCGTGCGGCCCGGCGAGGCGCCGGACTTTGCCAAAGGCTACTGCGGCCTTTCGGCTTTGCCTAGGGCACGACGTTCGGATTCGGCTTCAACTCCTTTCAGCCGATGCGGCGGCGATACCACTCGATCAGCTTGTCGCTCACTTCAGCCGGCTTTTCCTGCTGCGTCCAATGCCCCGAGCCCTTCACCAGATACTTCTCCAGATCCGGCACGAGCTTCTCCATGCCGTCGGCGGCCGATGGCGGCAGCACCGCATCGTGCTCGGCCATGATCATCAGCGAGGGAACGCGCACCGTAAAATCGAGATCGGCCGAGCGCTCCCAGTTGCGCGTAAAATTGCGGTACCAGTTGATACCACCGGTAAATCCCGTCTTCGTGAAAGTGTCCACGAACACCTTCTTCTCCTCCGCCGACAGGATCGGTTCGCGTGGATCATTCTTCGCATCGTAGACGGCGACGAATTGAGGAAACGCCAGGTTCAACTGAGACGGCTTGTCGTCGTGGCTCGCGACGCCCGACTGCGGCATCGCCGGACGCGGTCCCGGCCGGCGCATGAACATGTCGAATGTCTGTTCGACCCGGGAGGCGAAGATTCTGTCGGGCTCGCGGGCGGGGTCCTGAAACTGCACGATGTACATCATGTCGCCGAAGCGCTTGCGGAACAGTGCAATCGGATCAATCGGCGCGCGCGGCATATGCGGCGTGTTGACGCCGACCACGCCCGCCACCCGCGACGGATGCCGCATCGGCATGGCCCAGACGACGAAACCACCCCAGTCGTGCCCGACGAACACGGCGCGTTCGACGCCGAGGTGATCCAGCAAGCCCGCGAGATCGCCGGTCAAATGATCGAGATCGTAGTCCGCGACATTTTCGGGCCTGTCGGTCGCGCCATAACCGCGCTGGTCCGGCGCGATCACCCGGATGCCGGCGTCACCCAGCGCCTTGATCTGATGCCGCCAGGAAAACGCAAGCTCCGGCCAGCCGTGACAGAACACGACCGGTACCTTGCCGTCTGACGGCCCTGCTTCGTAGTAGCCCATGCGGATGCCGTTCGTGTTGGCAAACTTCAGCGGCGGCATTTCGATCATGACAAATTCATCCAGCGCATACGCAATGCGTGTTCAACCCGCGGCCCGGCCCGCGTCGCCGTTGGATTCGCTCTTGGTCTCGTTCTTCGCTTCGACCTTGGTCTCATAGGCTGCTGCAAGCAGGGCAAGTTCCTCCGGCAGCAGATCGGCCATTGGACGTAGATTTGGAATGACGTTCGCGCCTGCGATAAATCCGAAGTCGAGAGAATCGCAATAGCTCTGCACCGTGATGTTGAGCGCGAGCCCATGCGCCGGGATCGAAACCGGGAAGATATGCAGCAGCTCGGCGCCTGCCGCATAAAGTGTTTGCCGCGGCCCCGGCACGTTGGAGATCGTGACATTGGCCGCCGGCGGCAGCACGTCGGAGAGGTTGGAACGGCTATAGAGCAGCGCCAGAATTTGCACGACGATCGGCGCGCCGAGCATCGATACGTTCGAAAGTTGCGGCACCAGCGCACGCATCGGGTGCGACAGCTCCTTCGACTTCGTGGACTCGCCGATGATCGCCTGCAGCCGTTCCTTCGGATCCTCGATATGGGTCGCGAGCGAGCACACCATGGCGAAGACCTGGTTGTTCGCGTCCGCATTGCCCTCCTCGCGCAGCGAGATGGGCACAGCCGCGGTCAGCGGCCGCCCCGGCAACTCACCGCGCTCGAGCAGATAGCGGCGCAGCACGCCGCTCGACAGCGCAAGCACGACGTCGTTAAGCTTGCCGCCCGAGCGCTTGGCGATATCCTTCGCCTGCGACAGTGAAATCGACACGGTGGCGTAGCTGCGCTCCGAAGAAATCGCCTTGTTGAGCACGGTCGACGGCGACATCATGCCGGCGATGCTGTCGCGCGACTTCGGATCGGCGGCGCGGGTCGCCATGTCCGATATGCTCTTGAGCATCGTCGGGACATTGCCCGCGAACTTCACGGCGCTTTCGATCTGGAACATTGCATTGTCGAACAGCACCGAACCGAGATCGCCCTTGCCCATGCGGGGCAACGCGATGTCCTTGGCCGAGGCAGAGTTAAGTGGCTGGCTCCAGAGCTGTTGATAGGAATCGATGAAGTGGGCCGCGATGTCGCGCGTCTCGCGCGGCGCCCGCGGCTGCCCGGCGGGCTTCGGCACGTCGCGCGGCACCGGGCTGACGTCGTAGATCATGTTGGTGAGCGCAGCACCGGCGCCGCCGTCGATGCAGGCATGGTGGATTTTCGAGTAGAGCCCGATCTCGTTGTTGGCCATGCCCTCGAACACATAGAACTCCCACAACGGACGCGCGCGATTGAGCAGCTTGGCGTGCATCCATCCGACCGTGCGCTCGAGGATGGCGCGGTTGTGCGGCGCCGGCAGGCTGGCGCGGAAGATGTGGCGATCGATGTCGAACTGTTCGTCCTCGACCCAGCTCGGATGATCGATGTCGAGCGGCGTCTTGGCCAGTCGCGCTTTCAGGATCGGCGCGACGTGCAGGCGGCTTGCGATCATCGCCTTGAAGTCTTCGAAGAAGTCGCCCTGATAGCCGTCCTTCAGGCGGAAGACCGCCATGCTGCCGACATGCATCGGCATCTCGGGCGTCTCGAGATAAAGGAAGGAGGCGTCAACCGAAGACAGTTTGCGTGGTGCGTTGCTCATGATCCCTCCCGGGAGAACGGAGCCTCCGGCGCCTTGTGGCGCTTCTTGCCGTTTCAGATCCAGATCGGGATTTTGCAATCATTGCCGATGCCGATGCAATCGCAAACTGGCACGCTCGGCCAAACGTCTGGACGCACGCAGATCTCGCGGCGCCGATCATGCCGGCCAGGATCGCGCCGCCGTAACCCAGAGGCTGGTCTACTTCTCCTTCCGCCCGCCGAGGCCGGTCATGTTCATGAACATATCCTGGAAACGCTCGGCGATCTTGGGATCGAATGAAAACCAGGTTTTCATCAGGGCTTCCGGCGTGAAGCTGTCCATATTTTCCTGCATCTTCGCCTGCATCTGGTCCATCATGGCTTCCTGCATGGGCTTCACGTTCGGCAACCCGAGGAAGTCTCGCGCCTCGATCGGCGTGCAGTCGACTTCAATTGTGACTTTCATTTCATCGTTTTCCCAAAGCCCCGCCGTCCGAGCGGTCAAGGATAGCCGCGAAAGCCACGGGGGGCTAGTGCGGCGGGTTTCCGGGCGACCGGCCCGCTTCTCGCAGACGCGAAGCTTTGCCGCATCCAGATGGTCATTGAGGCGGGTCTGATCCTGTGGCATCGATTGGGGTCAGGACCGAGGCGTCGCCTGGTATGGGCGATCGTCGGGGAAGCCGCGAGCAAAGCGGTTCATGGGAGGACACTATGTTGAAGGCAATGATCTCCGCGGCATCCGCCGCGGCTTTTCTCGCGGCAGCTACGCCGGTACTGGCGCAATCGAACGAGATTACCGTCGGCGTGACGATCTCGGCCACTGGGCCTGCCGCAGCGCTCGGCATCCCGATCAAGAACACGATCGATTTCCTGCCGACCGAGATCGGCGGCGTCAAGGTCAAGGTCATTCAGCTTGATGATGCCGGTGACTCGACGACGGCGACAACCAACGCCCGCCGCCTGATCACGGAATCGAAGGTCGACGTGCTGATCGGCTCGTCGACCACGCCGCCGACGATCGCGGTCTCTACCGTCGCCAACGAAAGCAGCATTCCGCACTTCTCGCTGGCGCCGATGCCGGTCAATGAAGCCCGCGCAAAATGGTCGGTGGTGATGCCGCAGCCGGTGCCGCTGATGGCGAAGGTGATGTTCGAGCACATGAAGAAGAACAACGTGAAGACGGTGGGCCTGATCGGCTTCTCCGATTCATGGGGCGACCTGTGGCTGAACGAGTTCAAGAACCAGGGTGTGCCGATGGGGCTCGAACTGGTCGCCGACGAGCGCTTTGCACGCCCCGATACGTCGGTCGCGGGACAAGTGCTGAAGCTCGTCTCCGTGAAGCCGGACGCCGTGCTGGTCGCCGCATCCGGCACCGGCGCCGCCCTGCCCCAGGCAACCCTGCGCGAGCGCAACTATGCCGGGCCGATCTACCAGACCCACGGCGCGGTAAGCATGGATTTCATCCGCATCGCCGGCAAGGCTGCGGAGAACGTGATCATGGCATCAGGCCCGGTGATGGCGCCTGAGGGCCAGGATGACAGCGCGCTGACGAAGAAGCCCGGCATCGCGCTGAACGCCGCCTATGAAGGCAAGTATGGCGCAAACACTCGCAACCAGTTCGGCGCGCACATCTACGACGCGTTCGAGATTCTCAAGCGCGTCATTCCGGTCGCGCTGAAGACGGCCAAGCCCGGCACTCCGGAATTCCGTGAGGCCATTCGCCAGGCGCTGATGAGCGAAAAGAATTTCGCGGCCAGCCAGGGCGTCTACAACTTCACGGAAAAGGACCGCTACGGCGTCGATGATCGCGCACGCATCCTCTTGACGGTGAAGGACGGCAAGTTCGCGGTGATCAAGTAACGCGTGACGGTGGGGCTCCGCGCCAGACGTTGGAGCCCCCAACCTTCGACCCGGGAGCGCCTGTTTGAGGCGCTCCTCGGGATGAGGATCAAGAGCAAACCAGCACTAGAACCCGAGATAACTCGCGGCCACCCGCGGATCGGCGGCCACCTCGCCAGCCGTGCCGCTGAGGATGAATTCGCCGAGTTCCATGACATAGGCGCGGTCGGCGACCTGCAGGGCAGCGCGTGCATTCTGCTCAACGAGCAGGATCGACACGCCCGCCTGCCGCAACTCCGCAACGGTACGGAAGATGTCGGCGGCAATGCGCGGCGCGAGGCCGAGGCTCGGTTCGTCCAGCATCAACAGACGCGGGTGACCCATCAGCGCCCGGCCCATCGCAAGCATCTGCTGCTCGCCGCCGGAGAGCGTGCCGGCGAGCTGGCGGCGGCGCTCCTTCAGGCGCGGAAACAGCGCGAAGACTTTCTCCAGCGTCTCTGCCGATCGCGCAGCCTTGATGCGGAACGCGCCGAGCAGCAGGTTGTCCTCGACCGGCATCGTGCCAAACAGCTCACGATGCTCCGGGACCAGGCAAAGCCCGGTCGCGACGCGATCCTCGATTTCGAGCGGTACCAGGTTGCGGGAGTCGAACGTCAGCCCGCCCTTCAGCCGCTGGATGCCGATGATTGCATTCAAGAGCGTGGTCTTGCCGGCGCCGTTCGCGCCGATGATGGTGACGATCTCGTTCTGCCGTACGTCGAGCGAGACGGAGCGTACCGCCTCGACATTGCCGTAGGCGACCGACGCAGCGACCACCGAAAGCAGCGGTTCATTCATGCCGCAACACCGAGATAGGCCTCGATCACGGCGGGATTGTTCTTGATCGCCTCCGGCACGCCTTCGGCGATCTTCGTTCCAAACTCAAGCACGATGACGCGGTCGGCCAGTTGCATGACAAAACCCATGTCGTGCTCGACCAGCAGCACGCCCATGCCGTCGCTGCGAAGCTGGCGCAGCAGCGCCGCCAGATTCTGCTTTTCCATGTGCCGCAGTCCCGCCGCCGGTTCATCGAGCAGCAGCAGAACCGGATCGGCGCAGAGCGCACGGGCAATCTCGACGATGCGCTGCTGACCAAGCGGCAGGCTGCCCGCGAGCTGATTCATCCGGTCGGCCAGGCCAACGCGTTCGATCTGACGTGCGGCTTCGGCGAGCAGACGCCCCTCCTCGCCGCGATCGAGCCGCAGCAGGCTAGCGAGCGCCCCCGCATGTCCGCGCACATGCGCGCCCAGCGCGACGTTTTCGAGCACGGTCATGTCGGGGACCAGCTTCACGTGCTGAAACGTCCGCGCGACGCCGTGCCTGACAATGCGCTGCGGAGTCTCACGATCGATTCTGTGACCTTGGGTCGAAATCCGTCCGCTGTCGGAACGAAGCACGCCGGTGATCAGGTTGAAGGTCGTGCTCTTGCCGGCGCCATTCGGCCCGATCAGCGCAACGATCTCGGCAGCCTTCACATCAAACGACACGTTGTTGACGGCAACGACGCCGCCGAACTGCTTGCGGGCTTCGCGGACATCCAGCAGCAACCCGGAGCCTGCCTCGGATTTTTCGCGCGCCGGCAGCGGGGCCGCGTTGGTCGCAATTCCCCTGCTTCGCGGCGCACGTGCCGGAAGCAGCGCCATCAAGCGCGGCCACAGTCCGCCCGGAGCCACCTGCAGCAACAGCACCAGCATCGCGCCGAACACGATCGTCTCGAGCTGCGCGTTGATCTTGAACAGGGCCGGCAGCACACCTTGAAGAATATCCTTCAGGATGGTGACGACGCCCGCCCCCAGCACCGCGCCCCAGACATAGCCCGCGCCGCCGACCACCGCGACGAACAGATACTCGATGCCGGCATTTAAACCGAACGGCGTCGGATTCACAAAGAACTGAAAATGGGCGTAGAGCCACCCGGAAAGTCCGGCCAGCACCGCCGCATGAATAAAGACAAGCAGCTTCATCCGCGCGGTCGGAACGCCGAACGCTTCCGCGGCCACATGTCCGCGCCGCAGTGCGCGAACGGCGCGGCCGGTTCGCGAGTCGAGCAGGTTCATGGTCAAGACAGCGGCGACAATCACGGCGAGCCAGATGATGAAGTAGATCGCGCGCGGATCGCCAAAGCGCACCGAGCCGATGACAAGCGGCGGGATTCCGGAGATGCCGTCGTTGCGGCCGAGCAACTCCACCTTGCCGAAAATGTAGTAGAGGCTGATGCCCCAGGCGATGGTGCCAAGCGGCAGGTAGTGGCCCGAGAGCCGCACGGTAATGAGACCAAGCAGCACGGCCGCGCCGCCAGAGACAAGCAGCGAGGCCGGCAACGTCAACCAGGGCGACCAGCCGTACTGCGTCGTCAGCACCGCCGTCGTGTAAGCCCCGAAGCCGCAAAATGCCGCCTGGCCGAACGAGGTCAGTCCGCCGACGCCGGTGAGGATGACGAGGCCGATTGCCACCAGCGCGGCGAGGCCGATGTTGTCGAGCAGCACCAGCCAGAACGGCGGCAAGCCCGGTACGAACGGCACGACCGCCATCACGAAAGCAAAGACAATGACTGGCCAGCGCTGCGCCATCTAGTCGTGCTCTTCTTCGACAGCGGGCGCGGCAAGCGACCGCAGGATCAGTACCGGCAGCAGCAGCGTAAAGACGATCGCCTCCTTGTAGTTGCTGGCGTAGAATGAGGAGAACGCCTCGACACAGCCGACGACGATGGCGGCAACCGCGGTCAGCGGATAGCTGACCAGGCCGCCGATGATGGCCGCGACGAAGCCCTTCAATCCGGTCAGGAAGCCGGTGTCGTAGTAGATCGTCGTGATCGGCACGATCAGGATGCCGGACGTCGCGCCGATGATCGCGGCCAGCAGAAACGCCAGTTGGCCCGACAGCGAGGTGCGAATGCCGGACAGGCGCGCGCCGATGCGGTTGACGGCAGTGGCGCGCAGCGCCTTTCCGTAAAGCGTGTAGCCAAAGAACATCCATAGCGCGACGATCAGGCCGGAGGTCACGCCATAGACTGCAAGACTTTGCCCCGTGACCGGCACCGGCCCGAGCGCGATGCTTCCCGACGAGAGAGCCGGTCCGCGGAAGCCCTCGGGCCCGAAGAACACCAGGCCGAGGCCGAGCAGAGCATAGTGCGCGCCGACCGAGGCAATCAGCAAGGTCAGCACCGACGCCTCGGCCATCGGCTGATAGGCGATGCGATAAAGATACGGCCCGAGCGGCGCGACGATGATCAGCGACAGGATGACGTTCATCGCCACACCATTCGCGCGGGGCGCAACAACGATCGTCAGAGCAAGGATTGCAAGCGGCAGCAGCAAATAGAGCGCGGCAGAGCGCATGAGCGGCCGAAGGCGAAACGACCGCCGCATCGACCACAGGTCGAACACGAATGCGACCGCGCCCATCAGGACGGCAAGCCAGACGGTACCCGGCATCTTGCCGACCGCGAGCAGCGAATAAGTGAGCGCGCCGAAGGTGACGAACTCGCCCTGCGGAATAAGGATGACGCGGGTGACTGCGAAGACCAGTACAAGGGCCAGGCCCAACAGCGCATAGATCGCCCCGTTGGTGATCCCGTCCTGAAGCAGGAAAAGCAGTATCGTGGTATCCAAAGCCGGCCCCTTCCCGTCGCGCTCGGCATTCCTGCCGGATTCCCGGGGGCCGCTTTGTTAGCCATGGCGAATAGCAACGACTGCGAACTGCCGCAAGACCGACTGGTTGTCATTCCAGGGCGCGCCGGCGCCGCGCTTCGCGCAGACCCGTGGCGGCGTCCGGAATGAGACGTTTCAGCTCGGAAGGTGCGACGCCACGTTGCGGACCTTCGCGGCCTCGAATGCCGCCAGCCGCTCGGCAAATTTACCGTTTGCGGCGCTGCCCGCCTTGACCCCGCCCTGTTGCGGGATCGTGTCGTAGAAATGGCAGGCGACGCGATGACCGGGGCCGGCCTCGCGCAGCAGCGGCTCTTCCTGCTTGCAGCGCGGCTGGGCGTAGGCGCAGCGGGTATGGAACCGGCAACCCGACGGCGGATTGAGCGGGCTCGGCACATCGCCCGGCAGCAGAATGCGATTGCGCTCGATCGTCGGATCGGGACGCGGGATCGCGGACAACAGCGCCTGCGTGTAGGGATGCGACGGTTTCGCATAAAGCGTACGCTTGTCGGCGATCTCGACCAGCTTGCCGAGATACATTACCGCGACGCGGTCGCTGATATGCTTCACGACCGCAAGGTCATGCGCGATGAAAAGGTATGAGAGGCCGAAGCGCTGCTGCAGGTTCTGCAACAGATTGATGACCTGCGCCTGAATCGAAACGTCGAGCGCCGAGACCGGTTCATCGCAGACGATCAGATCGGGATTGACCGCCAAAGCGCGCGCGATACCGATGCGCTGGCGCTGGCCGCCGGAGAACTGATGCGAGTAACGGCTCGCATGCTCGGGCGCGAGGCCAACCACCTGCAACAGCTCCCGCACCCGGTCGTCGCGCTCCTTGCCTTCGGCGATGTCATGCACTTTCATCGGTTCGGCCAGAATCTCCCCGACCGTCATCCGCGGATTGAGCGATGCATACGGGTCCTGGAAAATGATCTGCATGTGGCGGCGCATGCGCCGCAGCGATCCTTTATCCATCCCGGCAATATCCGTGCCCTTGAATTCGATCGAGCCGGTGGTCGGGTCGAGCAGCCGCAGGATCAGACGTCCCGTGGTCGACTTGCCACACCCGGATTCGCCCACAAGCGCCAGCGTCTCGCCGCGCTTGATCTCGAAACTGACGTCGTCGACCGCGCGCACCAGCCCGACAGTCTTGGAAATGATCACTCCACGCTTCACGCCGAAATGCTTGACCAGATTCTTGACGTTGAGGACCGGCTCGGCGCTCATGCTGCAGCTCCCGAAAGCAATTCCACTGGAGCCTTCCAGCACGCAACCCGGTGTCCCGGCGTGATATCGAGCAGCGGCGGCGGCTCTGCATGGCAGCGCCGGTCGGCAAAGGGGCAGCGTGGCGCGAACCGGCAGCCCTTCGGCTGATTGTGCGCGCTCGGCACCATGCCCTCGATCGTCGCAAGCCGCTGCCGTTCGACGTCCATGCGCGCAATCGAGCCGAGGAGACCGATCGTATAGGGGTGCTGCGGGTCGGCGAACAACTCCCTCACCGGGCCGCTCTCCACGATCTTGCCGGCGTACATCACGACGACCTCATCGGCGATTTCGGCGATGACGCCGAGATCGTGAGTGATGATGAGGATCGCCATGCCGAGGCGCTCCTGAAGGCCGGCAAGCAGATCGAGGATCTGCGCCTGGATCGTCACGTCGAGCGCAGTGGTCGGCTCATCGGCGATCAGCAGGGTCGGATCGCAGGCGAGCGCCATCGCGATCATCACCCGCTGCCGCATGCCGCCCGACATGTGGTGGGGATAGTCGTCGAACCGCGCGATCGCGGAAGGAATGCGCACAAGTTCGAGCATTTCGATGGCGCGGTCGCGCGCCGCCTGCGGCGACAGATTCATGTGGGCGCGCAGGCCTTCGACGATCTGGTGGCCGATGGTGTGCACCGGATTGAGCGAGGTCATCGGCTCCTGGAAGATCATCGACAGCTTCTGCCCGCGCAGAAGCCGCCGTTCCTCCTTCGACATCTTCAGAAGATCGCGGCCCTCGAAGATGACGGCTTCGCCTTCGACGCGACCGGTATCGGCGACCAGCCCCATCACCGACAGCGACGTGACGCTCTTGCCGCAGCCGGATTCTCCGACAAGCCCGACCGTCCGGCCTCGCTCGACCTTGAAGCTGATGCCGTCAACCGCTTTGAAGAGCCCCCGCTCGGTATCGAAATAGGTACGCAGATCGCGGACCTCCAGCAACGCGTCAGACATTACTTGCCACCTGCTCCCGCTTTACGACTTCTCACCGCTCTCCACTCTACGGTCCAACATCGAGACCCTTGTAGAGCATCGACCCGTAAATGTTGTGCGCCTTGAGATTCTTGAGCTTCTTGCTGGCCACCATCACCACGCCCTCATGCACGATCGGCACCCAAACCGCATTATCGTGCACCTTTTTCATCACCTTGGAGAAGTTTTCATACCGCTCCTTGTCGGTCAGCGCGGCGCTGCCCGCGTCGAGCCAGTCATCGGTCTCCTTGTCCTTCCAGTTCATCCGGTTGGGTGTCGGAACATTTCTCGAATGCCAGTAGAGGTTCGCGGCATCACCGACGCTGGAATAGGGATAGGCAATCGACCAGACGTCGTAATCCTGCTGCGACAGCTTGGAGAACACGATCGTGCCGTCCCACATCTGCATTTGCAGATCGACGCCGATCTTGCGCCAGTCACCCTGGACCGCTTCAGCGACCTTCGGCGAGCGCCCGCCGGCAAAACCGTAAAGCTGCAGCGTCAGCTTCTTGCCGTCCTTGTAGCGGAAATTGTCCGGCCCCATCTTCCAGCCCGCTTCGTCGAGCATTTTGCCCGCCTCAGCCGGATCGTACTTGCCGAGATGCGTCGGCGTATCGGGGTTGAAGTCCAGCGTCTTTGGATGGATGTAGGTCGCAGCCGGCTCGGCGTTGCCGAAATAAACCTGATCGGCAATCGGCTTGCGTTGCACGGCAAGACTGAGCGCGGTTCGCACCTTCACATCCGAAACATTCTCGCGCGAAATCTTGAAGCCAAGATAGAACGTCCGCGTCTCCCGCTCCGGATGCAGGATCGACAGCGTCGGCATCTTGGCGATCTGCGGAAGATACTGATCCGCCATCGTCGTGGTCACATCCATCTGTCCCGAGGCCATCGCGGCAAGCCGTGCAGCTTCTTCAGGAACAATCTTGGTGACGATCTTTTCGAACTTGGCCGGTCCCTTGTTGGCATAGAACGGCGGCCCCCATTTGTACTCGGGGCGGCGGGTTATCACGGTCTGATTGCGCGGCTCCCACGAGGTGAAGCAGTATGGGCCGGTGCCGTCGATCCCCTTGACGCCGAAGTCGCGGCCCAATGCATTCACATTCTCCTCGTTGAGGATCGAGGCCTGGAACATCGCCAGGTTGGGCAGCAATTCGCTGAACGGCTCTTCCAGTTCGTATTCGACCGTCAGCGGATCCGGTGCGCGAACGTCCTTCACCTTGCCCATGCGCCAGTAGAACGGCGACTTGGTCTCTTTGCTAACCATGCGCTTGACCGAATACACGACGTCGGCTGCGCTGAATTTCTTGCCGCTGCAGAAGGTGACGTCATCACGCAGCTTGAAGGTATATAGCTTGCCGTCCTCGCTGATGGTCCAGGATTTCGCCAGCAACGGGTGGATGGTTTTCAGATCGAAGTCGAGCGACACCAGCGTGTCGCTGACAAGATAGGCGATGTAGGACGGCGAACTCGTCCGCATCGGGTCGAGATGCGCCACTTCGATGGCGTTCATCACGGTCAGTGTCTGCGCTTGCGCGTACGACATCGTGCCGATCGCGACGGCGGCGCCCAGCAGAAGCTTCCTCATTGAGATCCTCCCCCCGCATCCCGCCCGCGCCTGAAGGCCTTGAAGGCACACAGGTCACGGACATCAAGTAACGCGCAGACCGCTTGCACCCTCGACAGCGTTACGGAGAAACGTCGAGGGCTTTGTAGAGCATGTAGGACGGATACGGGTTGTGCGCCTTCAGGTTCTTGATTTTCTTGTTGGCGACCATCACTACGCCTTCGTGCACGATCGGCACCCACACCGCAGCCTCGTGCACCTTCTTCATGACCTTCGTGAAATTCTCGTCCTTCGCCTTCTCGGTCAGCGCCGCACCACCCGCATCGAGCCAGTCGTCGGTTTCCTTGTCCTTCCAGTTCATGCGGTTCGGCGTCGGAACGTTCTTCGAGTGGAAGTACAGCAACGCCGCGTCGCCGACGCTGGCGTAGGGATAGGCGATGGACCAGATGTCGTAATCCTGCTGCGCGAGCTTCGAGAACACGATGGTGCCGTCCCACATCTGAATCTGCAGGTCGACGCCGATCTTGCGCCAGGAACCCTGCACCGCTTCGGCGACCTTCGGCGAACGCCCGCCGGCGAAGCCGTAAAGCTGCAGGGTCAGCTTCTTGCCGTCCTTGTAGCGAAAACTGTCCGGGCCCATTTTCCAGCCGGCTTCATCGAGCATCTTGCCCGCCCCGACCGGATCATACTTGCCGAGATGGGTCGGTATCTCAGAACTGAAGCCCGGCGTCTTCGGATGAATGTAGGTCGATGCGGGCTCGGCGTTGCCGAAATACACCTGATCGGCGATCGGCTTGCGTTCGATGGCCAGGTTGAGTGCCGTGCGAACCTTCACGTCCGAAACGTTCTCCCGGGACGTCTTGAACCCCAGATAAAAGGTCCGCTGCTCGCTCACCGGCCGCAGCACCTGCAGGTTCGGCATTTTCGAAACCTGCGGCAGGTACTGATCGGGCATGGTGGTGGTGATGTCCACCTGACCGCTCGCCATCGCCGCAAGCCGCGCGGCCTCTTCCGGCACGATCTTGAAGACGATCTTCTCGAACTTGGCGGGACCGGGGTTCTGGTAGAAGGGAGGCCCCCATTTATATTCAGGCCGCCGCGTGAGCACCATCTGGTTGCGCGGCTCCCAGCTGGTGAAGCAGAACGGTCCGGTGCCGTCGACACCCTTCACGCCGAAATCGCGGCCGAGCGCCTTCACGTTGTCTTCGTTGACGATGGTCGCCTGGAATACGGTGAGATTCTGCAGAAGCTCGCTGAAGGGCTCCTCCAGCTCGTACTCGACCGTGACGTCATCCTTGGCACGGACTTCCTTGACCTTGCCCATGCGCCAGGTGAACGGCGACTTGGTCTCCTTGTCCATGACGCGATTGACGGTATAGACGACGTCCTTCGCCGTGAACTTCTTGCCGCTGCAGAACGTCACGTCGTCGCGCAGGTTGAAGGTGTAGGTCTTGCCGTCCTCGCTGATGGCCCATGACTTGGCCAGCAGCGGCTTGATCGTTTTCAGGTCGTAGTCGAGCGACACCAGCGTGTCGCCGAACATGTACATCTGCATGGACCCCGCGCTGGTGCGCGCCGGATCGTGATGCGCCGCCTCCACGGAATTCATGACCGTCAGCGTCTGCGCCTGCGCATACGACATCGCGCCGATCGCAACTGCCGCTCCCAGCAGAACCTTCTTCATCGTAACCCTCTCTGTCGCACCGTTGCGCGCCCGTGGAGAAAACCAGTTCGAAAACCTGACGACTACTGCAGCAGCCCTATCGTTGAAGTCTCATTGCTGAAGTCTCATTGCTGAAGTCTTGGATCGAGCACGTCGCGGAACGCGTCGCCAAGAATGTTGGCGGCCAGCACGATCAGGAAGATCACGAGGCTTGGAATGATCGCGATATGCTCGGAGATGAACAGGAAGTCGCGTCCCTGCGATGCCATCATGCCGAGTTCGGCGGTCGGCGGCTGCGCGCCGAGGCCGAGGAAGCTGAGCGCCGATCCGATCAGGATGATCTGGCCGAACCGCAACGTCAGAAACACGAAGATCGTCGATATGCAGTTCAGCGTGAGATAGCGCCAGATCAGCGCCGTGTCCGACACGCCGACGGCGCGCCCCGCCTCCATGAACTCCTGCCCCATCACGCCGATCGCGGCGCCTCGCGCAACGCGGGCGACGTCGGGAATTGTCGCGACAACGACGGCGACGATGACCGCCCGCAGACCCGCGCCGAAGATCGCGGCAACCGCGAGCCCGAGCAGGATCGCCGGAAACGCCAGCATGATATCGACGATGCGCATGATCCAGCCATCCAGCCTGCGAAAATACGCGGCCAGGATCCCCAGCAATCCGCCGAGCAGCCCGCCGAAGATCACGCCGATGAGACCGATCGCCAATGTGTTGCGCGAACCGTAGATCACCCGGCTCAGCACGTCGCGGCCAGCCGTATCGGTGCCGAACCAGTGCGCGGCACTCGGCGACTGCATCGCCTTGCTGAGGTCAGTGTAGTAGGGATCGTAGGGTGCAACGATCGGCGCGAAGATCGCGGCCAGCACGACAAGCGACAGAAAGGTCGAGGCGAGCGCCGCGGCCTTGTCACGCGTCAGCCTTCGCATGATGCCCGCACGGCCGGGCAGCACCGCTTGCTGTTCGGCAACGGCAGCGTCGGTGGTAGCGTCGAGAGCGAGCGGTGCCTGCATATTCATTGGCGCGCCACCCTTGGATCGAGATAGACGTACATCACGTCGACGAGCAGGTTGATCATCAAAAACGCCAGCGCGAGGATCATGATCGCGCCCTGCGCGGTCGGGAAATCGCTCGAGATGATCGCCCCCACCGCAAGACGGCCGACGCCCGGCCATGAAAACATCGTTTCCGTGACCACCGCGCCGCCCAGCAGGAACGCCGCCTGCAAGCCGATCAGCGTCACCACGGGGATCAGCGCATTCCTGAGCGCGTGGTGAACGATCACGACGCGTTCGCGCAGTCCCTTCGCCCGCGCCGTGCGCACATAATCGGCGCCGAGCACTTCGAGCACCGACGTGCGCGTCAACCGCGCGATCGGGCCGATCAGCACGGCGCCAAGCGTCAGCGAAGGAAGGATCAGGTTGGGCAAGCCGCCGGCCCAGATCGGACCCGCGCGGCCGAGGAACGGCAGCAGATCCCACTTGTAGCCGACATACTGGATCAGGATCAGTCCGATGAAGAAAATCGGCATCGAGACGCCGGCAACAGCGACCGCCATGATGGCCCGATCCACCAGCGTGCCGCGCTTGACCGCGGCGACAGTTCCGAGCGCCATGCCGATCGGGATCGCAAACAACATGCCTGCGATCATCAATTCCAGCGTCGGGCCGATCGTCGAGGCGATCTCTTCGATCACCATCTTGTTGGAAATGATCGAACGGCCGAGATCGCCGTGCATCACCCGCCAGATATACTCGGCAAACTGGACCATGATCGGCCGGTCGAGACCAAGCTCGAGCCGGATCGCGGCGATGGTCTCGGCCCGCGCGTCGGGGCCTGCGATGATCGCCGCAGGATCCGCTGGCACGACCTGCATCAGACAAAAACAAAGGAACAGCACGCCCAGCAACGCCGGGAGCGAGATCAGCAGCCGATGGACGATCTGACGTCCCATATCGAATCCATTGGATCGGACTTTAGAGCGAGTGCGGCATACTTCTCGTGTCTTGGTATTTCGTGTCTTGGTATTCTCTTTTTGTTAGCGACGCCGCAAACGTCACCCCTCCCTAAGTCGTTTTGGCCGATCCAAGCCGTACGACTTTCGTTAACTGGAAACGTTACAGCTTTCCCTGAGGGTGTCAAACAATGAAGCATTACAACGCCGTGCGTCAAAATGCGTCGGAACGCACGTCCGGATTTGCAGCACAGCATGACGTAATGCGTGCGAGTCATGCGTGTGAGTCGGTCGCGGATGCAGCGCCGACAGACGGCGCCACGCCCTTGTCATACCGCAGTCGGGCATCGTGCTGTCTTTGGCGCCGTCATTGCCGCCATCATTGGATGACGTAAATCTTGATTTTACGGAGCGCAGCCCGGCCGTTAAGCCCGCGCCATGAGCCTTCCCCGAATCCCGCAAGCCGTCGTGTTCGACATGGATGGACTGCTGTTCGACACCGAGGCGATCTATCGCGAGGCGATGATCGCGACAGCCTTGCGGCTGGGATTCGAGATGCCGGACCAGGTCTTTCTTGCGATGGTGGGTTTGCCGCCGGATGCGAGCCGCGCGCATCTACGCAGTCACTATGGCAACAGCTTCGACGTCGACACTTTCTGGACCGAGTCAGCGAGCGACTTTCACAAACTGTCGACGGGCAGACAGTTCCTGAAGACCGGCGTGATCGAACTGCTTGGGCTGCTGGATCGCTCAGGCCTGAGACGCGCGATCGCCACCTCATCCCGCCACCTGGACGTGCAGCGGAACCTG
Organism: uncultured Alphaproteobacteria bacterium; assembly: GCA_963774995.1. GTDB lineage: Bacteria > Pseudomonadota > Alphaproteobacteria > Rhizobiales > Xanthobacteraceae > P52-10. Next base: position 7,955 of record CAVZHJ010000004.1, on the reverse strand, counting down.
TCGGCGCATGATCTTGAAACCCAGTTTCACGTCATCATCGCGCAGGGTGACTACGCGCGCGGAAAACCGAATCCCGACCCGTTCCTGAAAGCCGCGGAAAAGCTGGAAACGGCGCCCGAGGACTGCCTCGCACTGGAAGATTCGTCCAACGGCGTCCGCGCCGCATCGGCTGCGGGCATGATGACGATCATGGTGCCGGATCTGATCCAGCCCACCGAAGACATCCGCAAGCTTTGCTTACGGGTCGCGCGCGACCTCCACGAGGTCCGCGAACTGCTTCAGGCCGTCAGTCAGCAGGTAGATTAGAGCATTTTCCACAAATGCTGAATCAAACGTCGTCATGGCCGGGCTCGTCCCGGCCATCCGTCTTCGTTTCCGGCAGCAAGGACGACGCCGTTCTTCGAACGGCTTTGGCCGGGCATGGCGGTGGAAAGACTGGCGCAAGCCAAATGGAAAGCGCCCTAGCCTGCTGCAACGTCGCCGGTTTGCTCCGCGGGCCGCGCCAGAACTCCTGACGAAACAAGCCCATCAAGCTCGTTTGACGAGAGGCCCAATTCCGCGAGAACTGCAAAGGTATCGCCATTGAACGCGGGCGCCGACTTGATATCCGTCGTCTCATCGGGAAAACGGAACGAGCGGCCCGGCACTGTGACCGGCTTCGGATTGTTCGGCAGCTTGACCTTGGTCAGCACGCGCGAGTTCGGCTTCGCCCCCTCCTCTTCCATGATGCGCTCGATGGTTCGGACCACCCCGCTTGGAATGCCGAGTTTCTGAAACGTCTCGACCGCCTCTTCCGCCGTCCGCTGCGCCGCCCACTCATCGACGGTCTTGTCGACCTGCTTGCGAAGCTCAGGATCCGCGATGTAGCCCGGCCGACGGCCGACGCCCGGATGCGCCCATTCCGGATGCCCCATCAGAGTGCAAAGGTCCTTCCACATCTTCGGGGTTGCCGGCGCGACGGTGAAATATGCGTCTTTCGCCTTGAACGACCCTCCGAAACGGTCGAACGGCCGCTGCCCGTAGCGCCTCGCAGGCTCGCCGTTGACCTCATAGTCCGGCACGAGCGTGTTCAGCATCGAGGACAGCACCTCGAGCATGCCGACCTCGATGAACTGCCCCTTTCCGGTCCGCGTCCGTTCGAACAAGGCACAAAGCGCGGCATTCGCCGCATGCGCCGCCGTTCCGTGGTCGCCAACCAGCACCTGGCAGTTCAGCGGCGGTCCATCCGGGTGGCCGTTGAGATTCCAGACGCCGCTCATCGCCTGGATGATGCCGTCAAACGCGACATACTTCTTCTTGTCGCTCCAGCTTCCGAAGCCGGTAATGTGCACGAGAATGGCGCGAGGATTGATCTGCTGCAGCCGCTCGAAGCCGAAGCCGAGCCGGTCCGGCACGCCTGCGGCGTAGTTGGTGACGATCACGTCGGCCCACTTCAACAGCGGATCCAGCACTTTCTTTGCGTCCGCATGGCCGAGGTCGAGCGCAACCGCGCGCTTGCCGCGGTTGTGGCAGGCGAAAAAGAGGCTGTTGCCGTATTGGTCGACCGCGGCCGCATTGCGCGCGTGCTCGCCGGTCGGCGGCTCGATCTTGATCACGTCGGCGCCGTGGTCGCAAAGGATCATCGCCGCGTGCGGGCCGGCGATGAAATGCGCGATTTCGAGTACATGCACGCCGTCGAGCGGACCTTTTGTTCTGGATGGGTTTGTCATGTTCGGCCCCTGTGTGACCCGCGGCGATGGCGAGCGCTGGGCGCCCGAAGGCGCCAGTGTTGTCTGTCGCCCATTCTTAAGGGAGGCAACCGCGTGGTCGCAAGCCTTGCAAAGTTCCAGCAGCCTTGCGGCGCTGACTTTAGTGCAGTGCGGCAAGAGCACACTGCAACCCGTGCCTGAAGCATGGGCCTTACGCGCCGAGGCAGGGTCTCGGACGGTGGACAATCACGTCCCGCGGCGGCAATCTGACTTCATAAGCAGAACACGCCGCCAGCGCGGCGATAAATCCTGGAAACGGCAGGGGAACAAGAATGTTGAGAACACGCTTCACTGATCTCGTCGGTATCGAGCACCCGATTGTGCAAGGCGGGATGCAATGGGTCGGCCGCGCGGAACTTGCCGCGGCGGTGTCCGAGGCCGGCGGCCTCGGCATCATCACGGCTTTGACCCAGCCGACCCCTGACGACCTGCGCAAGGAGATCGCACGGGCGCGGACGCTGACCAAGAAGCCGATCGCGGTGAACCTGACGATCCTGCCGACGATCAAGCCACCGCCCTACGCCGAGTACCGTCAGGCAATCATCGACAGCGGCATCAAGATCGTCGAAACCGCGGGCAACAAGCCGCAGGAGCATGTCGACGAGTTCAAGAAGAACGGCATCAAGGTCATCCACAAATGCACCAGCGTGCGTCACGCGCTGTCCGCGGAGCGCATGGGCGTGGATGCGATTTCGATCGACGGTTTCGAGTGCGCCGGTCACCCGGGTGAGGACGACACGCCCGGCCTGATCCTGATCCCGGCCGCGGCCGACAAGGTGAAAATCCCGATGATCGCCTCGGGCGGCTTCGGCGACGGCCGCGGGCTCGCCGCTGCTCTTGCACTGGGCGCCGAGGGCATCAACATGGGCACCCGCTTCATGGCGACCAAGGAGAGCCCGATCCATCAACTCGTGAAGGAACAGATCGTCGCCAATGACGAGCGTTCGACCGAGTTGATCTTCCGCACCATGCGCAACACCTCGCGCGTGGCGAAGAACCCGATCAGCACCCAGGTCGTGCAGATGGAAAAGGAAGGGGCCAAGTTCGAGGACGTTCGCGATCTCGTCGCTGGCGCCCGCGGCAAGCAGGTTTACGCCACCGGCGACTGGAAGGACGGCATCTGGTCTGCCGGACAGATCCAGGGGCTGATCCACGACATTCCGACCTGCGCCGAACTGATTTCCCGCATCGTACGCGACGCGGAGCAGATCATTCGCACGCGTCTCGAGGGCATGATTTCAGGCGGAGCCAAACGCGGCGCGGCGGCCTGACCCCTCCCCGGACGGTTCCAAAGAATACAGAAGCGCAGATCCATGATCTGCGCTTCTGACTTTCAAGAAGCTATTATCGGAGGCGGCCATGGATCTTCGACTGCGCGGCAAACGCGTGCTCATCACCGGCGCTTCGAAGGGAATTGGCGCTGCCGCCGCGGAGGTCTTCGCCGAAGAAGGCTGCGATGTCGTCATTGCCGCGCGCAATGGCGCGGCACTCGATCAGCTGGCGCAGCGGCTGCGTTCCTCAAACCAGGTCAACGTCACGCCGCATGTGGTGGATTTGCGCGACGGCGCGGCTCTGGCGCGATTGGCGGAGACCGCCTGGCCGTTCGACATTCTCGTCAACAACGCCGGCGATATTCCGCAGGGAACGATCGAGACCGTCAATGAGGAGAAATGGCGCCACGCGTGGGAGTTGAAGGTGTTCGGCTACATCAATCTCACGCGCCATGCCTACACGAAGATGAAAGCGCAGGGCCACGGCGTCATCGTCAATATTCTCGGCGCGGCCGGCGAGCGGTTGAACGCAGGATATATCGCCGGCTCCACGGGCAATGCAGGCCTGATGGCGTTCACGCGAACCCTCGGCGGCCGTAGCCTGGCGGACAATATAAGGGTGGTCGGCATCAACCCCGGCCCGGTCGAAACCGACCGCATGACCACCCGGCTGAAGGAGACCGCCAGGCAGCAATTCGGCGACGAGAACCGCTGGCGCGAACTGATCAAGAACTACCCGCTCGGCCGTGCTGCCAGCTCACGCGAGATCGCTGACATGATGGCGTTTCTGGCGTCGGATCGCTCGGCCTATACGACCGGCGTGATCATGACGATCGACGGCGGCCTGACCGGAGGCGGCGGCGCGATGTAGCTGTTCAATAAGCAGCAGTTGGATGAGGTGACGTCATGAAAGCCTATGTTCTCGGCGACAACGGTCCATCGATTGTCGAAGTCCCCCAGCCGCAGGCCGCCGGCGAGCAGGTGCTGGTGCGCGTTCGCGCGGCCTGCCTCAACCGGGCCGATCTCGCCATGGCGAAGGGCCGGGCGCACGGCAACCGTGGCGGCTCTGGCGCGACGCTCGGTGGCGAAGGCGCAGGCGAAGTCGTGGCGGTCGGACCTGGAGCCAGAGGGATCAAGGTCGGCGACCGCGTCATGGGCTCGATCGCGGGCGCATTCGCCGAATTCGGCCTGATGGATGCCGGACGCGCGTTCACGATCCCCGCCAACAACATGAGCTACGAACAGGCGGCCACCTTGCCGGTCGCGCTGAACACGATGCACAACGCGGTCGTCACCGCGGGTGCGCTTAAATCCGGACAGACGGTGCTGATCCAGGGCGCAAGCTCCGGCGTCGGCCTGATGGCGATGCAGATCGCCAAGCTGAAAGGCGCGCGCCTCGTGATCGGCACATCGACCGACGCCGGCCGCCGCGCGCGGCTGAACGAATACGGCGCGGACCTGGCGCTCGACTCGCGCGATTCCTCCTGGGTCGATCAGGTGCTGAAGGCGACCGATGGCGAGGGCGTCGATCTGATCGTCGATCAGGTCTCCGGTGGCGTTGCCAACGACAACCTGCGGGCAACCAGATACGAGGGCCGCATCGTCAATGTCGGCCGGCTCGGCGGCATGAAGGGCGAGTTCGACTTCGACCTGCATGCGCTGCGGCGGATCAACTATATCGGCGTGACCTTCCGATCGCGCACCATCGATGAAATCCGCGCGATCACGACGGCGGTGAAGAACGACATCTGGGATTCCGTGGTCTCGGGAAAACTGAACCTGCCGATCGACAAGGTATTCCCGTTTGCCGAGACCGACGACGCCTATGCACACATGACGGCCAACAGGCATTTCGGCAAGATCGTGCTGCGCATGTGATCAGGCCGGCCAGCCGAAGCCGGCGCTCTTGGGCATGTTGCGCACAACGACGTCGATGGCGACGATTTCACCGTCGGCGATCTTGAACAGTTCCGACAGGAATATCGATCGTTCCGCCTGCGGACGTTCGATCTGTTTGCCGTCGACAACAAGCCGCAGCACGCTGTCCTTCGGCACCTCAAGCGACGCAAGCGACCACACCAATCCCCTCGCCTCGTCGACCAGCGGATAACGCCGGTCACGGACGCGCTCGATATAGCCAAAGATCTTCATGCCCTCGCGGCAGTTGAACGGCAGTCCTCCCGCCGGGTTGTTGGTCGTTCGCAATCCGTTTTCGACGCGATCGCATCGCTCGGCGATCGGCGCGCCTGTGGCATCGGACTTTTCCACCGCGTCGAAATATGAATTGGCCGCGGCCACCAGTTGCTTGCGTGACAGTCTTGTTGCAGGCGGCTCTACCCGATCATAGATCGGATCCGGCGCGGTCAGCCTGTGCGCGGCGAACGCATTCGAGTCACCTTTGCGGGCGATCAGGCTCTCCGCCTCGATGATACGTCCGCTGCGATCGACCTTGAGGCGCAGGCCGTAAATTCCGACGAGGTCGTTTTCGGTAAATGTCGCATGGCAGCCCACCTCGCCCCCGGCCTCATCGGCAAATGTCACGCGATAGGCGGTCGGTTTCGCCCTGGTCCAGAAGCCTGCATCGGCGATCGGCAACCCGTTCTCGGTCGATCTTGCATTCGGAGCGAGCAAGTCGCTCGCATCGCCACCGCCGTGACGAACATCCAGATAGCGATCGAGAACTGAGATCAGACTGGCTCGATCGAGCGACTGCATCGGATAACTCCCGCGCGGACCGGATTCGCGCCCGCGAGTTGCGAACCGTATTCATTTGCATAAAGCTTGCAAGACATCCGGTCTGGACAAGATGGCGGTCCGGAATTGACCGGGCGCGGCCTGCTGCTAAACGGAGCGGCCGAAGCAGGACCGGACATGGCCAACGTCAAACAGAGGGTTGCGGCGATATCGATCGCGGCGAGCGCCAGCATGGCGGCGCTGAAATTCGCCGTCGGTGTAGCGATCGGCAGCCTGGCCCTGATCTCCGATGCGCTGCACAGCCTGGTCGATTTCTTTGCCACCGTCGTGACCTGGATCGTCGTGCGCTTCTCGGACCGGCCGGCCGACACCGAACACCACTATGGCCACGGCAAGATCGAGAGCCTGTCGGCGCTTGGCGTCATCGCAATGCTCTATGTGCTTGCGGGCGGCATCGCGGTCGAGGCGGTCAGCCGGCTGCGCGAGGGTGTCGCGCCGTCGGCGATCTCTGCCCTCCCCTTTATCGTGCTGCTGGTCGACATGGCCGTCAATTTCTGGCGCGCGCGGGCCTTGCAGAAGACCGCGCGCGAAACCAAGAGCGAGGCGCTCGCGGCCGACGCCCTGCATTTCGCGTCGGACGTCTACGGCTCGGTCGCCGTCATCATCGGGCTCGCTCTCAGCGCCTGGGGTTACAAATGGGGAGATGCTGCGGCAGCAATCGGCATCGCCGTGCTGATTTCCTTGCTGGGCCTGCGGCTCGGCCGTTCGACCATCGAGACGCTGATGGATCGCGCGCCGGAAGGCGCCGCGGAGAAAGCCGAGGCGACCATCCGCACCATTCCCGGTGTCATCGATGTCGAGCGGGTGCGCGTACGCCTGGTCGGACCGACGCATTTTGTCGATGCCAGCGTGAAGGTGCCGCGCACGCTGCCGATCGATCGCCTGAATGACATCAAGCGGCAGGCGCAGGCCGCCGTTGATGACGTTTTGCGCGACGCCGACCTTACCTTTACCGCCATTCCGGTGGCGCGTGACAACGAGAGCGTCCGCGAGCGCATTATGGTGATCGCGCGGAACTCCGGGCTGGCGATCCATCACGTCACGGTGCACGACCTCGGCGACAGGCTCACGGTCGGCATCGACCTCGAAGTTGATGGCGAGATGCCGCTCGGCGACGCGCACGAGATTACCAGGACGCTGGAAGCGGCGATCCGCTCCGACTTCGGCGCCGACGTCGAGGTCGACACCCACATCGAGCCGCTCGAGCCGGAGCTGCCTCATGGCGCCGAGGCGGAACCCGGGCGGGTCGATGTCATCCTGAAGGAGCTGTCGCGGCTGGCCGCCGCCGACGGGGTGCTGCACGACATCCACAACGTCCGGGTCCGCAACAGCGACGCCGGCGAGTTCGTGAACTTTCATTGCCGCACCAGGCCGGCCATGAGGGTGACCGAGGTGCATCAGCGGATCGACGAGATCGAACGCGCGCTCCGCCGTGCGTTTCCGACCGTGAAGCGCGTGATCAGTCACGCAGAGCCCGAGCGTTGAGACTTCTCCGGGGCGTGATCCAATCCGAAACCCGGCTTCCACTTTTCGGGATCATGCAGGCGGATTCGTGCGCAAAATAAATTGCAGTCGTGCGCGGTTCATGTTTCGGAACTCACCGGATGAACGCCACGAGCCTCTAAATCTTCTTGGGACAAATTTATTTCGAATTAACAATTCGTTGACTCTCGACAAATCACCGCACGTCGATTCAAATCAAATTGATTCGGGAAGATGCTTACATCCTTCCGGACTTGGATGATGGGGCTTCATCCCAAGGGGGTTAAGGCATGGCGCGTGTGCGTGCTGCGGACGCGTGCGTTCAATCCAATTCGATCAAGGGATTGGCGCAATCGATTGCCAAGCCGGCGTACCATCGGCTGGTTCTGGCCGAGCCGACGCTGCGCCGGGCCGTTCCAACCTTGATCATTGCGTTTCTGGTGACCATTTGCGTCGGCGCCTTTGTTCAGGTGATCGACCAGAGCCGCCTGCAATTCACCTTCGCCCGAAAGGAAGTGACGGCGCTGGCCGATCTGATCGCCGATCGGCTTGAGCGTCTCACATCGACCCGTCAAGACCGTGCGGCCGCCGCCGAACGTTTTCAGGCCTTGTTGCCGGGCCTGATTCCCTCCTGGGGTATAGCGGCTGGCCGGCACGTGTTTGTTGTCGATGACGCAGGCCGCATTCTCGCGCGCACGCC
>CAVZHJ010000003.1:0-476775 GCA_963774995.1 uncultured Alphaproteobacteria bacterium | reverse complement strand
ATTAAAAAAAGACACCAAAACGGATATACCACTGGGCTATCTGGATGCTACCTTCCATCGCGACGATTTCAGGAGACGTGAAATCCCGGCAAAGGCAAATGAAACCAGAGTTCCTTTTGTTATTGAAGGCAAAAGAGTGGTATTAGTTGATGATGTCCTTTTTACGGGGCGATCCATTCGAGCCGCCATGGATGCGATGATTGCTTTTGGACGACCTGCCACCGTTGAATTACTGGTACTGATTGATAGAAAACGAAACAGGGAATTACCTATTGCCGCTGATTATGTAGGCAAAGAAGTGAATACGTTAGCCTCCCAGCGTGTCCTGGTAGAGTTGGAAGCACAAGGTTATAAGCAAAACAAAATCTGGTTGATCAACAAGGATTAGGTCTATGTCTAAACTCAGTCAAAAACACTTGCTCGGTATCAAAGACATTACCCTTCAGGACATTGAACTGATTTTCGAAACGGCCGATAATTTCAAGGAGGTAATCAACCGTCCTATAAAGAAAGTACCCTCATTGCGCGATGTTACGATTGCCAATGTCTTCTTTGAAAACTCAACCCGTACAAGGTTATCATTTGAGTTGGCTCAAAAACGATTATCGGCCGATGTCATCAACTTCTCGGCCTCTAACAGTTCGGTGAAAAAAGGGGAGACGTTGCTGGACACGGTCAATAATATCCTCGCCATGAAGGTAGATATGATCGTGATGCGACATGCCAGTCCTGGCGCTCCTCACTATTTGGCGAAACACATCCATGCCAATATCATCAACGCAGGCGATGGAACACACGAGCATCCCACCCAGGCACTGCTGGATGCGTTTTCGATCCGTGAAAAATTAGGTGGCGTTGCAGGAAAAAAGATCGCGATAATTGGTGATATCCTTCATTCGCGGGTTGCGCTGTCCAATATTTTTGCCCTGCAGAAACTTGGCGCGAAGATCATGGTGTGCGGCCCTCCCACGCTACTTCCGAAATTTATCGGACAGCTCGGCGTGGAGGTTGAATTCGATGTCAAAAAAGCGCTCCAATGGTGCGATGTCGCGAACGTGCTTCGTATTCAGTTGGAACGGCAGCAGATAAAATATTTTCCTTCCTTACGCGAATATTCCCTTTATTATGGCATTAACAAGAAACTTCTTGACAGCCTAAAGAAGCAGATTGTCATTATGCATCCGGGACCAATAAACCGCGGCGTTGAACTAAGTAGTGATGCAGCTGATTCGCAACACTCCATCATTCTGGATCAGGTAGAGAATGGTGTGGCTGTAAGAATGGCTGTACTCTATCTCCTGGCGGGTACCAAGTAGCACAATCGCTATATTCTGGCAAGCCCTATTCCTGTCTCTCAGTTCGGGCTTATTTTGTAATTTTGTCAAGGAAAAAAGAAGATCATGATATATCAGTCCATCATTGAAACCATCGGCAATACTCCAATCGTAAGGTTGAACAAAATGACAACGGGAATAGCCGGATCAATACTGGCGAAGCTCGAATATTTCAATCCTGGCAATTCCACGAAAGACCGGATGGCATTGAAAATGGTTGAAGATGCGGAAAAGGCCGGATTGCTTAAACCGGGAGGTACGATTATCGAAGGTACATCCGGAAATACCGGTATGGGACTTGCGCTCACAGCAATTGCCAAAGGGTATCGTTGCATTTTTACGATGGCGGACAAACAATCCCAGGAAAAGATAAATATTCTTAAGTCAGTTGGTGCGGAAGTAATCGTATGCCCAACCAATGTTTCTCCGGACGATCCCAGATCTTATTATTCCATCGCGCGAAAGCTAAACAAGGAGATTCCAAACTCTTTTTATCCGAACCAATACGACAACCTGTCCAACACGGCTGCACATTATGAAACCACTGGTCCTGAAATCTGGAAACAGACGGAAGGAAAAATTACTCATTATGTTGCAACGGTAGGCACAGGTGGATCTATGTGTGGTACAGCAAAGTATCTCAAAGAACAAAATCCAAACCTGGTCACCATTGGAATAGATACCTATGGCTCTGTTTTCAAGAAGTACAAGGAGACCGGAATATTTGATGAGAATGAAATCTATCCATATTTGACCGAAGGCTTTGGTGAAGATATCCTCCCGAAAAATGTCAACTTCGATGTGATTGATCACTTTATTAAAGTGACTGACAAGGATGGTGCCATTGGTGCACGAAGGTTGTCACGGGAAGAAGGTCTCTTTGTAGGATGGTCAAGTGGATCCGCTATTCATGGCGCATTGGAGTACGCGCGCGAATTCCTCAAAAAAGATGATGTCATGGTTATCCTTCTGCCTGATCATGGTACCCGGTATCTGGCCAAGGTTTACAATGACCAATGGATGAAAGATCACGGGTTCCTGGAAACACGTTCCTTCGGATCGGCACGCGAAATCATTTCCGGACGGAACGGAAAAAACAGCCTCCATACCGTTGACAAACTGGCCAGTGTGAGTGACGCTATTCGGGTGATGAATCGGGAAGGTATCGACCAGATTCCTGTTACGGAAAATGAAAATTTTGTTGGAAGTGTCAGTGCATCAAGCTTGCTGGAAAAAATTATACACGATCCTCAGCTTCAGAATAAGACATGTTGGGGAAATCATGGATAAGCCTATGCCTTTTGTTGCCCCAGACAGCACGTTGGATGTTCTGTCCTCCCTCTTAAACAAAGACAACAAAGCCGTTCTTGTAAGGGATACGCTGGATAAGGTGCACATCATTACCCAGCACGATGTTCTGAGAGCAATGACAAGCTAGCTTGTTGATGTGGAACCTGACCGAATGAACGGAGGTTACATGTCCTCCAGTATTTCAATTTCAACGCGCACATTTTCCTGTGCCTTAGTGCTAAGCTTGTCGTAGATTGGACGCTTGCCTCCCCATGCCTTAATTTCCATACGCTTAGCATCAATACCATTACTGATCAGGAACTCACGAATGATGTTGGCACGTTCCTCAGATAATTTTTTTGCCGAACCAACGCCTTCTTTTGTATCGGTTAACGCGAAGAAGTTCTGGCTGTCCTTTTCCATAGAAATGATTTTACCTGCAGCATTTCCATTGGTATGTCCATGGATTCGAATCTTGTATTTGGGGTTTTCCTTCATCATCTCCAACAGGCTGTTCACTTCCGCCCTGGATTCAGGTCGCATGATAGCCGCATCTTTGAAGAAGTAAACATTATACATTACTGAAATATCTCCTTTCTTAAGTCGGGTTAGTTCAAAGGGAATGACGACAGCACCATTGGCATCCCTTATCACTCCATCTCCGGACTCGGGGTCATTATAGTTGATATCGCGCATCACTTTTTTGTAACCAAATACATCACAAACCAATTGCATTTTGCCAGACTTGCTGTCAGGAGAACTAACCTTAACGGCCAAATTTCCTTTGTACGTACCCATCTTGCGGGACCGGTCAACGTCAATGACGTCAACATCACCGCGTATCCGTTTCATGATCCGACTGCCTGGAAATTTTGAATAAGAATCTAATACCCTCAGATCCGTCATCCGCTGGTGGAATGCTGCAGCCGGTATTTTTGGCGCTAAGGAAGCCGAGTCAACAGCCGCCACTATGCCGCAGTCGTATCGACCTTCACTTCTGGAGTTGTCTCGACACTTTGACTTCAGGAATGGGATCGGTATCGACCGGGATAATGACCTGTCCATCCACACCGGAATTATCGGTAAAGGATCCCCGGTATACCCAGGTATCCCGGAACTCAGACTCCGCCCTTAATCGCTTTGCTTCACGAACAGCCAAAGCAAGATCTTCTGTTCGTATTACATATACATAGTACAGGTTTCTTTTGGGATTCATCTCAAACTTAGCCTCAAGATTGAGCGCCTTTTGGGCCCGGTCCGTGAACCGAACGGCATTTACTTGCTTGGAGAAAGCTCCAATCACGACATAGTTTGGAATATCGTCTTGATTATCCTGTTCAAACATGCAGCAACGGTAGGCTCAAAAAGTACTCCAAAGAATAACAAGCCTACCAGTGCAAAAAATTTAGGGGTCTTCATAACACTGGGTTTATTGTGAAGCGCAAAAAGTGCTACGAAGATAGCAAAGATTTAATAATTTTCAATTAATCTTCTCCCTGCCAATTATTTACATACTGGAAATCACTTCGAACTGCCCCTCGAGGGACTCTCCGTTTTCATCCACGAGAACTATGGTATGCTTGCCTTCAGCCGGACTAAGGGCAAGGTTATGACGCTTTTGTGTACTGCCCAGATAGGTGCCATCCAGATGCCAATGAACCGTACTTTGTGGGTTACGATGTGCCAATTGGAATACAGTACTTCCCTAATCTTCCATCTAACTCCCGCGGAATAAATATCCTGGAACTGGGTTTAGGATAGATTAAGTCCATTGACATGACTGGAGAACTTATCATACAATCGGTCCGAAAAGGGGGCAATGATTTGTACGACAGATTTTTTGTCCTGAAGTAATGCTCTTGCACTGGAGGAAGAATAAACCAGTTTTCTTCCCGCTGATGATCCACCCGTTCGCACGCGCTATTCACACGGAATTTGCCGTCAGGAGAAAGGTGTATCATTTTGTGATAGGGGCATGCAGGACTTTGAAGTCCTTGGATTGTTACCCAAACGGAATCAAGGTCAGTGCAATAGGGTGTATTTCGGTGGCCACTGATTGCACAAACACTAATCCGTTTCATTTCCATCAATGGCTGCTCAAACCAACGTTGTCCATCCAACTGCGAAAAGATATCAAACATTACCGGAGAAGCGGCATCTGTTCCGGTAAGTCCGGGCCTTCCCTCACCGTCGGCATTTCCAACCCACACACCAACGACATACTCCGGAGTAACCCCAATAGCCCAACCGTCGCGAAAGCCAAAACTAGTTCCGGTTTTCCACGCAATTTTTCTTCCGCTGTTAAAGTACTTCCACCCTGTTTCCTCGCCCGGCCGATATACTTCCTTCAGGGCATCAAAAGTCTGAAATATGGATGCCGCACTTAGCCATGAAGTCGCTTCGATCGGTACTGAAGCGTAATCACTGGCAGTAACCAATCCTGAACCTTCCTTCTTCGGGTGATTTTTTGAATCTGCCAAGAAATAATTCAATGGATGAAAGTCATTTTTGTTATACCTGTTGTTTCCCGGATGATCGAAATAATTCGTCAGGGTTCTGGCCAGGGATGCATACATACCAGTGATATCCCACAACGTTCCCTCTGCTCCGCCTAGAATTAATGACAGCCCATAGTGGTCAGGTGGAAGTGTCAGCGTGCTCATTCCAATACTTCGCAGCAGCGAGTGAAATTTTTCATAACGGTAGTTTCGCAACAGGTTTACTGCCGGAATATTCAGGGACCGGATCAGCGCATTATCAGCCGGGACAACGCCGTCATACTCTTTTGTAAAGTTTTTAGGAGAGAATCCATTAATTACAATAGGAACATCTGCCAGTAAAGTCCTGGGAAGAATCTTGCCAGCATCCAGCATAGCCGCATAAAGAAAAGGTTTGAGGATACTCCCTGTGCTTCGTGATGCCATAACAACATCAACGGCTTCGCCATAGTCACCTGCTTCCTCAACGTCTGTGTTTCCTACATAGGCCAAAACATTACCCGTATGAACATCAGCAACCACTGCCGCTGCATTGTAAATCCTGTTTCCCAACAATCTTTTATGATGCTGTTGAACGATTTGCGAGACCCTGATCTGCAAGGCGGATTGAATGGTCGAACGGACGACCTTTCCCGCATAGCCTTCTAGCATGGCGCGCGAAAGAAGATGTTTCGCGTGGCGCGGCAAAGGTTGTGGCTCCTGTGGGATAGGTTCATCTTTCGCAAGTGCGCAGGTGAATGCATCAATGGTTCCTTGTTCCTTTAACCTGTCCAGAAGTCTGTTGCGTTTTTCTTTCAGCAGGTCGCGATTCTTGCCAGGATGAATCAACGATGGAGCATTCGGTAAAACGGCGAGCAACGCAGCGTCGCCCCACGAAAGTTCCTGAGGATCCCTTGCAAAATACCTCCAGCAGGCGGCCTGGAGCCCAACAACATTTCCACCAAATGGAGCGTGCGATGCATACTGCGCCAAAATTTCTTCTTTCGTATATCGCAGTTCCAATCGAGTAGCCAGGATGATCTCGATCACCTTTTGAAATATTGTTCTGGGTTTTCCTTTTCGCGACAGCCGTATTACCTGCATACTGATCGTACTTCCACCACTGATCACCCGCCCTTCGTGAATATTCTGTTGAATGGCGCGTCCCAGAGAAAGCACATCAACCCCCGGATGGCTTCTGAATCTTTTGTCTTCGTAACAAATAAGCGCTGCGGAAAATTTTTGAGGTACAGCATCTCTGTGGGGAAATCTCCACTGACCATCCGAGGCGATGGAGGCACTCATTAACTCTCCGTTAGTATCCTCCAGAACGGTTGAATAAGGATCGTGAAAAAGCTCCCGGGGAAGAACGCTCAGGTAAATTCCCAGGAGTAAAAAAACTCCCAAGAAGTACCACTTATATTGAATGAGCCTCTTCATCATTCTTTTTCTCCTTCCTCTGTTCAAGCAGCCCTACAAGTAATCTGATTTAATCTGTGTTACTGTGCAATGGTTTTCACCACTTCAACAACTTGTCCTTTTTTTCTTGCATAGACACCATGGTCGTACATGGCTTCGCAGCTGACAGCAGGCAGATAGTAAGTTCCGGCATACCCTGCGGTAAGTAAAACTGGTAAATGATTTGCGCTGACCCGGGCCGAGATCAAAGTACGTGTAAACTCTGTCATCGCGGATATCCTGATAGGTTGCAATGTCTCCCGTTGTCGTCTCCTCCGCATCATCAAGCCTCAGGTTATTGATCTCCCATCCGGAAGGAAAAATCTGGTTTAGCACCAGGTTCCGGTAATCTCCTCTTATTCCCGGATTAGCGATTGATACCGTGGCAAGGAAGGAAGTTCCCTGTTCCAGTTTACCCGGATCAACAAGAGCTCCATCAGAATCAGTGTACGCCACCGATAACTTCAAATTATTCTCGGCTTCGTCTTCATTGCCCCGGGCGGGTATCCCCTCAGATATCACCCGCACAAACAATACCCCTTTGCTTTCATTAACTACTTTTAATCCAGTCGATTTTATTCCATCAACAGGAAGCTGAACCTGGGCTATGGGCAACTCTGTTTTGGCAGATACCTCCTTACCGTTATAGCTATACGAAAACTTCAGCTCTCCTTTTTGCTCCGCACTGGCGAACGCGCCAACCGCTTTCAAACACCAGGCAACTGTTTGTGTACTCATCCAATACGATGAATTGCTTAACGAATTCGAAATATCCTTCAGCAGGGCAAAGCCCCTTGTGCGGTCCTGAAGCAGCAACAGTGTTTCCAGGATAATCGCCTTGTCCCGAAGATCAGAGCCATATGAATAGGACATCTCCTGGTATGGCTTCACTGTCGACGGGTAAATTCTCAATTAACTTTTTACCAGCTTCTGGCTGACCAGCCTTCAAATACGCGGCCGCAAGCATCCATCGCGCAGTAGTTGGAATACCTGGTTGTTCCAGTAACCTGTTCATCGCACCAAGTTCGGGGTCACCTGCCAACGCCAGGGTATATAGCCGATAGGCTTGAATGAGTTCGCTGCTGTATGATTCCTGTCTGGGTCGCCAGGCCTGAGCCTTATTCCTTTCATATTTCTTCCAGCGCTTAACCATGTCCACTGGGTACCAAATATCCCTTTCGCTCTGCTTCAAGAAGAAAGTGCCCAGCATACGTTGCTGCCCAGCTTTCAGAATCTTCGCCACCGGGCCAGTAAGCAAAACCACCATCGCGGGTGACAAATAGTTTAAGCCGCTCAATACCCGCCTTCACATTGTTCTGAATCATTACTTTCTCGCCTTCTGACAAAGCCTTAACCTGATCAAGATACAACTGAGGAAAAACAGCAGATGTAGTTTGTTCGATACATCCATGCGGATACTGAAGTAAATACCGCATCCGTTGTCCAAGATTGACGGGAGGGAGACTGGATACCTCCAGGAGTGCTGAATTTGTTCCGACCATGCCTGCCGGCAAAAGGGAATTGTTCCATATTTTTCCGGCTTCCAGCAGCACTTCCTGAACGGTCGTGACGGGCGGATTTGGGTTACGGATATCAATCTCAATAATGTCCGTAGCTGAATAACTTCCTGATGTTGCGGTCACTTCAATGCGGCCAACACCAAGAGCACTTTTTACCGCCAGATCAAACTCTACTGTCATATCGGCATCCACCATTTCAACGGTCTGTGTAGACGACAAAACCTGTAGTGGTCCGGTTGCCTTGATATCAATTTTTACCTGCCGGATACTCTTTTCCATTGAAAACAATGTCACGGGCAGTTTCAGTTTTTCTTCCGGTCCAAGAACACGCGGAAGGGTAGCAAGTACCATCAGCGGTTTCCTCACCGGCGTAACTTTTTCCGCTTTTCCATAGGCTCCATCATAACCGGCAACTACCATTGTTTTTACGGAACCGATGTATTGTGGCATGATGAACCGGTGTTCGTTGCTACCCCCTTGCAAAGTAAAAGGACCCAGGAATTTCACCACAGGCTTAAACCGGTTGGCTTTGGCATCATCCTCTTTTCCTGCCCCTAACTCTGCATCACCACCAATAGCTAGTAATCTTTCGATTCGCGAACCAAACGCCCCCATCACGTCGTCGTACAAGTCCCAGGTTCTTACACCAAGTGCTTCTCGCGCATAAAACCTGTTCCAGGGATCAGGTGCCTTAAACCGTGTAAGATCCAGCAAACCCTCATCGACCAACGCAAGTGTATAAGTCATTTTACGTTTTGACTGCTCCGAAATTTTTATCACAACTTCCTTGCCCGGCTCCAGCACTTCCGGCATCGTGATCACCGGGTTCAGATGCGTAGTTGCATCCTCCACCTTAATGGGGATTACGCCATACAACCTGATCGGTAAGTCATTCGTTGTCTGGGCATGCGGTTGGATCAAGGTAATGTGAGCAAAAATATTAGGCGTCATCGCCCGGGTCACTTCAAAGGTGAAAGGGTTATCGCCTTTCTTTGTTTCAATCCAGTACGTTTGAATGACACTACTTCCATTTTCGAGGCTCACTAACGCACGTCCCTTCTCACTTCCGGGGATCGTCAGAGTAACCTTTTCCCCGATTGAATAGCTTGGTTTATCCGATGTAAACGAAAGCATGGTCGCACCCTGACTTCCTTCCCTAGACCTGCCAGCCCATCCCGGCCAATCGATGTACACTACCTTGCCCGTTGAGTGGCCTGAAACCGGATCATATGCCTTTACAAAATAGCGACCCCATTCCGGATATTTTATTTTAAATGACCAGTTTCCTTTTCCATTAGTTGTTTTTACGGTACCCTTCGCAACTGGCTGCGAATAAGCCGATGACATGTAGTTAGCATCTTCCCCTTCACTATCCCACCACCAGCGCCATTCAAGTTTATACATAGACATTTCAAGGCGATCACGCGAAACCGGATTTCCCTCAGCATCCACGGTCACGACGTCTACACGGTGCGTTGTGTCTGTCAACAACATACCTCTTGCTTTATCGCCGGCTGGCAGTCGTATCCCGGTAAAAGACTTATAGGGATAGTACGGAATAGAAAAGCGATCAATGCTAAAATTCCCACTTTCCTCAAATGCCTTCCCACGAAATACTGCATTCAGCATACCTGGAGCTGATTCTGACGTTTCCAGTGTTGTGTTAACAGTCGCATGACCGGATTCGTCGGTATACCCCTCAAAAATTGTTTGCGTTTCACTGTTGAATTCCCGCGACGGATCATCAAAAGTAAAATCCGGATAACGCTGAAACGTTGTTGTGGCTTTGGTAAGCAGAACTTCAAATTCCGCCTTCAGATTCCTGCCCGGTGCACCGTGTAGCCAGTTGACCTGCAAAGAACCCGAGATGTTATTGTTTTCGGCGGTGAGTTTATCCACTCCGAAATCCAGGTTTATTTTCAGGCGATTGGGTTTAACCGTTTCAATTCTTACCTGCTGGGTAAATTCAGCACCACCAACTTTTACCCTTGCGCTCCAATTTCCCGTCGGGGCATCAGGAGACGTGTATGTTGTAAATCGATAAAATCCGTTTTCGCCTCCGGAACGTACCAACCGTTCCGTCACTTGTCCCTGGGGATTTTGCAATTCAAAAACAACCGGATGAGCTGATGGTAATAATTTCAATTTATCCTCCAGGATAAAAGTCATATATAACGAATCTCCCGGACGCCATACACCTCTTTCACCATACAGAAATCCTTTTAAGCCTTTCGATACCCGTTCACCACTCACATCAAAATTGCTGATAGAAAGAGACTCACCTTCGGGAAGTTTTAAATATCCACGTTGTGCCCCGGTTCTGGCAAGAAGCAAAAAGGGAGTTTGTTTCGTCGCAATAGCTGCCTTTCCATCCGTATCGGATGATGATGTTCCGATTAGTTGCTGCTGGTAATCGTATAATTCGAGAATAACACCGGAAAGTGGTTGTGTTGACTTCAGGTCATTCACGAAGACAATAGTATTACCATCGCTTCCGCGTTTTGCCAGGAGACCGAGGTCTGATGCCAATACATTCTTTTTGATATTTCTATTTCCTGTGTAGTAGGAATTATGGCATGGATTATCCCGTTGTTCCCAATCGTAGTCGTCGCCATAATAGTATTCTTCATAAGAATCCCAGTTACTAGCCTCTCCTTCCTCCTGCTCTTCCCAATTTTCGTCGCCAAGATTCATTAGCCCAGTGCTGCGATTCATTTCGTCGCCACCTTCTTCACAACCATACGCTACATACGCTCTTTTGAATCCGATTCGAACCTGATAGATTGCTCCGGGCTCAGTATTGATCATTTTGGAAAGATCAAGCGTAAACCGATTCCATTTAGCCAGATCCGTTATTCCCGCGTTATCCAACGCAACAGGCTTTTTAAGCACTGGTTTTCCGACCCTACGCAATTCAGAACCTCCTTCAAAATCATTTATCTGGAAGAACTGAATAATATTCCTTTCATAGATCCGGATAATCTCCACATCTACCATTTTCAGATTTACGGCCTCAAAAGGCATAATAAGTCCGTTTGTACCGGGTAGTATGGATCCTTTTCCGGTAAATCGTACCGCAGGATTCAGTTGTTCAAAAACAACGTCCATAGAAATACGCCCTGTCATTTTATAGTCCAGAATGTTCCTGATTCCGGGTTCGAGTGTAAGCGTTTTAGTGCCGGTCTGACGGACTGAAGGGTAAACCCTGATCTCGTTGTCTTTGATTTCAAAATCAATAGTTCCCACATCATTTATATTGATCAACCCTTCCAGATTCTGTTTTTCGGTCAACGGATCGGAGAATTGGATCACCACATGTTGATTTGAGCGTTGATCAACCTTTACACTCATTACCTTAAAATCCCCCAACGCCGGAATTTCCACTTCCAAATCCTGCGCTTGACTTATACCAAGGCTGGCTCCGTCGACATCGAGTTTCACCTTGCTGGCAGCCTCTTTACGAATTACCTCCTCTACGGTAAAAGCATGCTGTTTTCCATCTGCCGTATGAGTCCAGTTAACCTGAAGGGATTTGCCTTCCTGTTCGGCTTTTATGATCTCTTCTACTACGTCGTTATCGGCAACATCAGCGGTACTGAGAGTACCTTCAATTTTTTGCCTGTTCAATTCGGTCTTCACATAAGGTCTGGTGTTTTCTATCGACACCTCAAAATTTTGTGGGATAACCTGAAAGGTGAAACGCAAAATCCTTTAATTCCTTCGGGAACGTCGATCAATCTATAAAGTGCAAACTCCACTTCGTAGAGCTGACCGGACGTCAATCTGGATTCCGGAGTAAACTGTACTGTCCTTCGGTCAATCCAAACAGTTTTTCCCTTTAAAGAGGGACTGAAAGAGAATAACTTTACGGAAGTCTCCTGTCCGACATCAATAGAATCCACGACATCCTGGGTGAGTATGATGCGGATGGTGGATCCGGATTCGATAACACCTGCCGTATAAGAAGCGATGAACTCCCCAAATGCAGGGTTTATAAAAGTGACGGGAGGTTTTGTTCCCTTGCTGTTCGTCACGTAAAAAATACCAAAGGCAACAATACCAACGGCTACCAGACCGATAGTGATCTTTTTCCAGGAGAGGGTTTGCATAATCGAATGAGATTTGGCGTAAAAGATCGAAAAAAATACCGCTTGAACCTGTTTATCGGTTTAAAAAGTAACCTTAGGAAGAAATTCCATCTTAAATAAGGGCATCTCAAAAACTGTTTTTTTTAACGACCTCATCCCCTGCCTACCGGCAGACAGGTTTCCCTTCTCCGTTTGGAGAAGGACGACGGAAGTTTTTAGAGATACCCATACTTATTCCTTAAAATCGGAACATCGGAAGGGATAAAAAAATAAGCCTCTTACCCAGTAAGAGGCTTTTATCTTGCTAACGTGTTGTTAATAAGGAGTCAGAACCAATAGATCCGATCACGCGGTGAATCATCCGAAATGATCATTCGTATGGATCGTACGAATTGATTACGAAATTATTACCTACTTGGAGCCCGAGGTACCCACATGCGAGAAACAATCTATGGGCCCTAAAACCTTATTGTTTAAAGATACTCATGAAGAAGTGATCGAGACAATAGCCAACTGAAAAACCCCTGAAAACAGGGGGGTCCAAAAAAGACTAATTTCTTACTTCACTTCCTAAAAAAATGATCATTTACATGTTGCCACAAAGACTTCGAACATGATCGGATAAGGAATGTAGAGATTACCTCTTCCGAAATCTTCACAACAGTAATAAGCACCAGTGTCCTGTTTTTTTGCGCCCTGTTTTCAAGGTATCTTTGATCCTCTTTGATTGACTAGAATTTGTGAAGAACAATCTTACTATACTCGTTGCGGATGACCACTTATTTGTGCGTGAAAGTCTTCGCGCCATGTTGGAAAAAAATCAGTTGGTGAAAACCGTTTATGAAGTGGAGAATGGGAAGCAGGCAATAGAAATGTTAAAACTGGAACCTATTCATGTATTGCTACTCGATATTCGAATGCCACTGGTCGATGGATTTGAAGTAATTGAATATGTTCAGCGACAGGCGCTTTCCACCCGTATTATTGCATTAACCGCATTTGATGAGGAGGCGATGATCTTCAACTTGTTGCGGGCAGATGTTGCAGGAATCATTTTCAAAAAAACTACGCATCAACAGGAAATCTTTACAGCTATAGCGACAGTGTTGGAGGGAAAGCACTACTATCATGAAAAGGTGAGTATTATCCTCCATTCAAAACCGGATGGTATGCAACACCCACCCAGGATTAAATTATCAGCACGTGAGTTTGAAGTGATTGCGTTGTTGTGTCGCGGGTTTAGCACAAAAGATATTGCGGAAAAACTCTTCCTAAGCGAACACACCATTGAAGGTTACCGGAAAGAAATCATTAAGAAGACGAATACCAAAAATACAAATGAACTCATCCACTATGCGCTAAGCAATGGAATTGTTACTTCTTAGCCCGATGGAAACAACAAACAATGTTCCCTTGGGAATCGGGTCAGCCGTAACCTTTGCGCCTACCAGTTCAGCCCTTTTTTGAATACCGGGCAATCCCCTTCCACTCTCCTTGCGTTCAGGAGTTGACTTATCTCTCCCGATGCCATCGTCCTTAACTTCGATTTTCAAGTGTTCATCAGACCAATACATTTTCATATTGATATTCCAGGCAAGAGAATGACGCATAGCATTGTTGACGATCTCCTGAACAATTCTAAATAGTATCAGTTCAACTGTGTCTGGCAGTCTGCGAGCCGGACCCAACTCGAGAAATTCAATGTGAAACGACCGAAGATCCTTGAGCTGATCACACATCTTCCAGAGTGCATACGAAAGTCCTTTTTCACGAAGGGCCTCGGGCGAAAGATTCCAAATGATGTTTTGTACACGATTCAGCAGGTCATTCAGGTCGTGGTCAATTCTCATCAATAAACTCTTATTCCTTCCGGACAAGCTGGGTTCCAGTCGTAAGTTCCCTAATGCCAACCGGGTACCGGCCAGTAACTGGGCCAGGTCGTCGTGGAGATCATGACCAATGCGAACACGCTCGTCTTCCAGCAATTCCTGCTGATCTTTAAGCACCTGTTTTAGCTGATCATTTTCCTTGATTAAGGTTTCCTCGCGCAATTGCCTTCGGGCAGTCTGAGAATAATACATCGCAGCCAACACGCCGAGTACAGCGATCATTGAAACCAACATAAAAACATCGTATCCCATTTCTGCCTAACATTATCCGGGATGAAAATAGAAGGATAAATGGCAGTGACAAAAGAAGTCCAGACATAAATTTAGTTTTCGAAATGTTCGCGCAAACAAAACCGTTTGCCTGTCCGTCTGGAACACATTGCAAGAAATTATTTTGCCGATACTTCAGCTCATGAATTTACGAGGCAGCGAGAAAAATTCCATACTTTTACCTGCCACATATAAATAAAATCATGCAAGAAATACTTTCCAAAAGTTACTTCCATAATACGGTCCAGGATTACCTGATTGTCTTTGGTTCTATACTGTTAGGGATGTCTTTACTGCGATTGTTTCGAAAAACGCTTCTGAAGCGTTTAGTAAAATGGTCCGAAACAACATCGACTCCCGTAGACGATTACATTGTAGATGGAATTAGGCGATTTGGTCTACCCATCCTCAATCTGACCATTCTCTATTTCGGCATAAACTACCTTACCCTTTCAGAAAACGCGTCAAAATATGTACACGGTGCCGTTTCTGTAGTAATTACCTATTTCGCACTCCGTCTCATTTCTTCCACTATTTTGCTGATCCTGCAATCAAATATCCGAAAGCAGGAACAAGGCGAAGAGAAGGTCAAACAGATTGGCGGAGTTATGCTCCTGTTAAATATTGTGATCTGGAGCCTGGGTATTCTTTTTTTATTCGCAAACCTGGGATATGATGTCACGGCTATCATTGCCGGCCTTGGAATAGGGGGTATTGCCATTGCCCTTGCCGCGCAAAATATATTGGGAGACCTTTTCAACTACTTCGTGATCTTTTTTGACAGGCCGTTTGAAATTGGCGACTTTATTGTTGTGGATGATAAGAAAGGAAATGTCGAACACATCGGCATCAAAACGACGAGGCTGAAGAGTATTAGCGGCGAACAGCTTGTGTTTTCGAATAGCGACTTAACCAATTCGCGTATCCACAATTACAAACGTATGGAGCACAGAAGAATTGCGTTCAACCTGGGAGTCATTTATGAAACTACTTCAGATCAGCTCAAAGAGATTCCTGTTATTATCAAAAAAATTATCAATGAACAAAGTGATACAACCCTCGACCGCGTGCATTTTCTCACTTATGGCGCATATAGTCTGACATTTGAGGTTGTCTATTTCGTTGAGTCCTCAGATTATAACCGGTATGCCGATATTCATCAGGAGGTCAATCTTAAAATCTTCGAAGCATTCAGGGAAAAAGGCATACAGTTTGCTTATCCATCTCAAACAATATTTATGAGTAAGGAACCTGTAACTACCTGATGAATGGGCAAGATTCTCATCGGACTCCTGTTAATGCTGACACCGGCAACCTTTAAAGAAAACCAACTGACCTACCCGAGGGTACGAAGTGCTTATGAAGAAAAGGAAGATGTCGTCAAGTCTTACTTCGCACGAAAAGAAATATCGTACAAGAATTTCCAGTTGTTCATCAGGGCCTTCAAGAAAGAAAAGTTGCTGGAGGTTTGGGTGAAGGAAGCGGAAAAAGAAAAATACATCTTACTAAACACGTATGATTTCTGTGAAACTTCTGGAACACTGGGGCCCAAGCGTAAGGAAGGCGACCTTCAGATACCGGAGGGAGTATATACCATCAATCATTTTAATCCGCAAAGCAATTTTTATTTGTCATTGGGAATAAACTATCCGAATGCTTCCGATAGAATTTTAAGCGATCCACGCAAACCAGGGGGCAATATATACCTGCATGGCAATTGTGTTACCATCGGATGTATTCCGCTTACGGATGATAAGATCAAGGAACTTTATGTACTGGCTGTTGAGGCGAGGAACAACGGGCAGGAAAAAATTCCGGTTCACATTTTCCCAGCGAAACTTAACTCCAAACCAACTTATTGCATTGAAACAGGAATACCCCTCCAGCACTGTTGCCTTCTGGGAAAACCTGAAAGTGGTTTATGATGATTTTGAGTCGACAAAAAAGTTGAAACCGATGCGGGTTACAGAGAAAGGATTGTATGCGTTTTGATAAAGGTGAATGGATATTAGATATCAGATATTAATCCAGTTAAATATCGTCGCAGAGTCTCCAGTCTCTGGGACTCTGACGGCACTGCCACTGATTCTGATTAAAACAAAAACCCTTCCAGTAGAAGGGTTTTGCTAATTGGGTAGGAAGCGGCTCATCACCGCTGTCCCCCCACACCACCCGGCATACGTCTTTCGTACCAAGGCGGTTTCTATTAACTTTTACACCTGCAATTTTAAATACAAAGAATGTAGCCCGTGAAGGGCAAACCATTTGAGATTCATCGCCTGTCTTACCGCCAGTGTATTCGTCATGCTCCACCAACCATGTGAGTACATAACAACATTCCAGCTTGTGCCTTTAGGTATGCCAAAACTTCTAAGGAGTTTGTAAATGGTGTATTTCCTTCCGCATTGTTTAAGCTTATAACATCTTAGCTTTCTTCGTATCCAACCATCAAGGTCTCGGATCGTAGCCAACCATTTGTTAGCTAAAGAGAAGTAATTCGACCATCCTACAATTATTAAGTTCAACTCCTTGATCACCTGCTCGAAGTTTACACCTCGGTTTCTTTTCGTGATCTCCTTCACCTTTTCCTTTAAACGTGCTATGGATTTATCAGCAATCCGTATCCCGCCTTCGGGAAGTAAAGTGTATCCCAAAAATTTGACCTCCGAACAGTGTCTTACTCCACTCTTGGTGCGGTTGACTTTCAATTTCAACTTCCTTTCAATGAAGTCGATTACTGATTTCATCACGCGCTCTCCTGCCTTTCTGCTTTTAACATAAATGTTACAGTCATCAGCATATCGACAGAAGCTGTGGCCTCGACTTTTCAGCTCCTTATCCAGTTCATCCAAGACGATATTGGACAGTAACGGTGATAGCGGGCCTCCTTGTGGTGTGCCTGCTGTGCGCTGCTCTAAAACCCCTCCTTCCATCATCCCAGTTTTAAGGTATGCATTGATGAGGCGCAAGAGTCTTTTGTCTCCTATGCCTTTGCTTAATCTTTGCATTAATCGATCGTGGTTTATCTTATCGAAGAATTTCTCTAAGTCTATATCCACTACCCATTCCTTGCCGTCCTTTATGTATTGAGTCGCTTGAAGGATTGCTTGATGCGCATCCTTACCGGGGCGAAAACCATAACTGTGTTCACTGAAATGTGGGTCGTAAAACCGGTTTAGCTCTTGATGGATGGCCTGTTGAATAAATCGGTCTTTAACTGTAGGAATTCCCAACATCCTTGTGCCTCCTGAGGGCTTGGGGATTTCAACTTTACAGACTGCCATCACCTCATACTGTTCTGTGAGTAGTGATGTCCGAAGTTCGTTCAGGTTTTCTTTTAGCCATTGCCCAAGATCTTCAATCTCCATTTTGTCCACCCCACTACTTCCGTCATTACGCTTTACTTGTTTGTACGCTCTGTTCAGGTTTTCATAATCTACAATCTTTGTTAAAAGGTTTGCTGTTAAGGTTCGCTGTTTCTCCAATCGCGATGACAATTCAACTCCTGACTGGAAGTTCCCATCAGTGCGGCCGATAGTTGTTCCAACAGGTTCGATTGCTTCCCTGAATAAATCCAGTTGTTCTTTCGTCTTTTTCCGTTGCTGTTTGTCTTTACGCATCTTCGACGCCTTCCTTTGTTAATAAATTTGAGCCTTCCCAAATGATCATGCTTCGGTACTACGCTCGCTGCTGACTTCTGATTCCTTTCCTTGCTCGGACACTCTCGCGTACCTCCGCCTCAGATAGGACTATCAGATCTCCTGGGGTAAGTAGTAATGCTTTCCATTTGCTGAGCCTGATTTACCCCCCTCCCTTGCCGAATGACTTTAGGGCTTCTTGATTCATGGGTCAATTACCCAGAGAGATAGGCCTTATCAGGTTTCTGTACGTCACACCAAATGTTTGTCTTCAGCTTCCTTCGGATCCTATCTCACAATAGACACCCTTGCTTTCGACTATAGGATTCCGGTCATTACGGCTCCTTCGGGACTAGAGGACGTCTTCCTCGCACCCTTGAGTATTACTATATGCCCAGCACACCAAACAGGGTGCTCCTCCGGAGCAAAGTAGGGTGAATTAACAATATGTGTAACCTATTTCAGGACTAGACACACTGATTCCAATTAAAACAAAAAACCCTTCCAGTAGAAGGGTTTTTTATGAGGGTAGGTCACACTTTCTTTTAAACTCTTTCCTCTACCTTGTTCATCACCTTTGTTTGAACCTGTATCGATTCCTGGTGAATAAGTTTCAACAAATCATTGGTAAAGGATGGATTTAATCCCATGGCCTTTCCAAGGTAATACGAGTCTGGATGATTTCCTCCCAACGCTGTACCTGAAGGATGGTCACACCATTTTCTTTTTTGTACTGACCAATCTTCTCTGATATTTTCATCCGGGCAGCCATCTTTGACATGATCTCATCATCCAGTTGGTCAATCTGCTCACGCAAAATGCTCAGAGTATCCTTGAACGTTTTATTCTCCGATGAAACGGTTCTTACAACCAATGCCTCAACAATCCTACCCAGAACAGCCGGTGTAACCTGTTGTTTTGCATCGCTCCACGCAGCATCAGGATCAATATGACTCTCAATCATCAAACCAACCATATCCAGGTCAAGCGCCTTCTGGCTGATAAATGAGATGAGTTCACGATTACCAGCGATATGACTTGGATCGCAGAGTATGTCCAGTTCCGGAATACGGGTCTTAAATTCGATTGCCATATCCCACATCGGTGCGTTTCTGAACGGACCTTTTTCGAAGGAAGAAAATCCGCGATGAATAGCTGCCAGTTTCGTGAGGCCTGCCTTGTTCAATCGCTCAAGGGCACCAATCCATAATTCCAGATCAGGGTTGATCGGATTCTTCACCATCACCGGGATATCAACGCCTTTAAGTGAATCGGCCACTTCCTGAACGGAAAAAGGATTCACCGTGGTACGTGCTCCCACCCACAGAATATCAACTCCTGCTTTAAGACAGGCTTCTACGTGAGCCGCATTAGCAACTTCGGTAGTTACCGGAAGACCTGTTTCTTTCTTTGCCTGAACAAGCCACTTCAATCCCTCTTCGCCGGCACCTTCGTATTGGCCGGGTCTTGTGCGCGGCTTCCAGATACCGGCACGCAATGCGTGTACTTTACCCGTGGCGGCCAGTTGTTTTGCCGTAGCAATCATCTGGTCTTCTGTTTCAGCGCTGCACGGCCCGCTGATAATGATCGGCTTGCTATTCGTCGGAAGCCATTTTGTAATTGATTCAAGTTTTAATACGTTTTTCATATCCGTTGTCAATTTTTTATTTTTCTACTACTTGTTTAGGTTGTTTGTATTCAATTCCATTTAAGATTTCTCTGATTCTGTTAGCGTCCGTCATAATGCGGTGTAATTCTTTTCCATCACGTTTCATGAGGGCATGCTGAAATTTCTGCAGGTGCATGATGTATTCATGCAATGCCTGGCTGAGGTATTCAGCATTCTGTTCAAATATCGGCGCCCACATATCGGGAGAGCTTTTTGCCAAGACGGACTGTCGATGCAAAACCACTTCCTGCCAGCGCAAAAATATTTTTTTCATCGCGTTCAATATCCAGAACGGTTTGCCCAAGAAGGAATGAACTCACGTGTGATAAATGGGAAACGTATGCAACATGTTTATCGTGTTCCTCCGATTCCATAAATATGGTGTTCATACCCAACGCATCGAATACTTTTCCGGCAACAGCCAACGCTTTTTCCGACGATTTTTCAGCCTCACAAATGATATTGGTTTTATTCTTAAACAGTCCATGAAAAGCTGCTTCCGGTCCCGAGTTTTCAGTACCCGCAATAGGGTGCGATGCAACAAACTGTGCACGATTTGGATGGTTGGCAACAGCGCGGCAAATCAGACTCTTCGTGGAGCCCGCATCAATAACCACAGCATCCTTTTTCACCACATCCAGTATCAGGGGTAAAAGTTTGCTCAGTGCATTAACGGGAATAGCCAGTACAACAAGGTCCGAATTCGAGAGGGACTCATCTTCTGTGGCCAGACTATCAACCAGTCCCAGTTCCAACGCTTTGCGGGCATGTTCAGGATTGAGATCCATACCGACCAACTCGGAGGCTAGCCCTGCACGTTTTAAGTCCAGTGCAATACTGCCACCTATTAATCCCAAACCTATTACCGTTGTCTTCATCTGTTTATTATTAAACACTCACAGTCTTCCGGATGGAAGCCACTGGGGAATCTTTGATAAATTTCTCGATTCGCTGCAATGCTTCATTCAACATCTCAACCGTACAACACAACGAGATTCTAATAAACCTTCTTCCGGCTTCACCAAAAATAAAGCCTGGTGTGATAAACACTTTAGTTCCATAAAGTATCTCGTCAATCCATTTCTCAACATCCGCAATCCGGCCGGCGCCTTTGCCCAGACAAATAATCCGGATTGTTCCTTTGAGTAAGAACAACCGAGTACGTCCAGAAGTTTTGTAGCAACCTCCTTGCGGTCCTTATAGACTTTGTTTAATACAGTAAACCAGTCGTCACCATTCTTCAACGCCTCCACAGCCGCATGCTGCAATCCTAAAAACATTCCGGAATCCATGTTGCTCTTCACTTTCAGGACGGCATCAACATATTCCTTCTTGCCAGCAACCCAGCCGATCCGCCAGCCGGCCATATTGTGCGACTTGCTGAGGGAGTTTAATTCAAGCGCAACCTCGTCTGCTCCTTCGATGGAGAGTATACTCATGGGGGAGTCGTTCAATATCAGGCTATACGGATTGTCATTTACAATCAGGAACTGATGTTCGCGGGCGAGGTCGACCAACTCTTTCAACTCCGAGCGAGACGCTGTCCTACCGGTAGGCATATGGGGAAAATTAACCCACATGATTTTTACTCTAGAGAGGTCACTTTCTTTTAATGCCTTAATGTCAATACCCCAATTCAAGTCCTCTCGCAAGGCATAAGGTCTCAGCCTGGCTCCGACCAGTGTGGCCACCGAAGAATACGTCGGGTAACCTGGGTTAGGAATCAATACTTCATCCCCTTCGTTGACAAATGCCATGGCAATGTGCATGATACCTTCCTTAGAACCCATCAACGGAAGGATCATGGTCTCGGGATCGATGGATACCTCGTACGTCCGATGATAAAAATCAGCGATGGCCTTTCGCAATTGGGGAATACCTTTATAATTCTGGTACCCGTGATGGGCGGGATTTTTCGCGGACGTAGTCAGCGCGTCGATCGTTGCCTCTGAAGGAGCCTGATCCGGGCTACCAATTCCCAGGTTAATAACCCGAAAATCCGGCGTATCAAGACCCCTCACTTCAGCAAGTTTACGGCTGAAGTAGTACTCCTCTACATTCGCGATTCTGTTTGCAGTTTTTATCATTTTAATTACTGTTTGGCCTCATCCCCGGCCCTTCTCCGAAGGAGAAAGGAGCGAAGTCCTCTTTGTGAGGTTAGTTATACTCTATTTTTCCTTTTTTATACTCCCCTAATACGTTCAGATTCTTCACTTGTCGCAATACCTGGTGCATCGCTTCATCGTAGTTTTTTCTTCGTTTCCATTCCACATCAATATGTATTGAATATTCACTCGGTCTTCCGATGATCGGGAATGGATTGTATTTTGGTGAGGTTAATGCTGTTGTTCTTAAAAGTCATCAGTGCATCCGCCAGACTACCCACTTCGTTCGCAACCTCAAAACATAACGATGCCTTGTTACATTCTGCTTTTCCATTGCCTCGTTTTGTAAGAATAAGAAAACGTGTGAAATTTTTCTTGTGCGTTTCAATACGTCGTTCCAGAATCTGAAGTCCGTATTTTTTTGCAGCATACTCGTTGGCTATTGCTGCGGTGTCTTTCAGTTTCAATTCAGCCACCCGTTTTGCAGAGAGGGCCGTATCATCGCTTTCCCGGAGCTCCACTCCTTTCAATGAGTGCAAATACTCTGAGCATTGCCGGATGGCCATGGGATGAGATTCAATCGTTTTGATATCACTGAGTTTCACGCCCGGCAAAACCAGCAAGTGCATGTGAATGGGCAGATATATTTCACCTACAATACTGAAATGATAATCCTGTAAGAGGAAATAATTCGGCAAGATGCTCCCGGCAATGGAATTTTCAATAGCCATAACCGCGTAATCGGCGGTGCCATTTCTCAGGTTTTCGCACAGCTGATGAAACGTAAGACACTCGATGGTTTCGATAGGTTCTTCGAAATAGGTGAGCGCCGCGATTTCATGAAAGCTGGTCGCGATACCTTGAATTGCAATACTTAATTTTTTCTTCTTTGCCATTTTCAAAAAGTCCTTAAAATAAAAAAGTCCCGGTTTTCCGGGACTTTTTGAGTTTCTAGTTATCGTTAGTTAACAACACACCGCTCTTAAAGTCCCGCTCGGGTACTAAAAAAGAAATAATAAAAGTAAAAAGAGGTGCTGTTAATTTTCATGTCTTCTGTTGAAGTGATCAAAGATAAAATGTTTTTTTTGTGAGTTGCAACTATGACCCGTGACTTTCAGGAAATATTTTCAGAAACTAATGGTTGTTAGCGTGTGGTCAGAATGCCATTAATGACGGTACTGGGGACCGACTGTGAGCAGGAACTATTGTTTATCTTTGACAAAAAACCAAGCTTCTTATATGAAAACGATGTTTCCAAAAGTCCTTGTCATTGTCGTGTGTGCTCTCGCCTGCAGCTGTGGTCAAAAGTCGCAAGATCACGGAGAGCATGATCATGGTACCGGCGATGCTGTCGAACAAGAAGGAAACCAGGCATTGTACGATGAGGTCATGAAGGTCCACGATGAGGTTATGCCCAGGATGAATGACCTCTATAAAATGAAGGAAGAACTTAAGAACCAGATCACCAACACGCCCGGTATGGTGGAGGAAAAGAAAAAAGAGATTGAGGGAACAATTGCCAAGATTGATTCCGCGAGTGAAAGCATGATGGTCTGGATGCGAAACTTCAATCCGTTACCCGATAGCCTGGGTGAGGAACAGGCCCGTGAATACCTGGAGAACGAAATGGAAAAGGTAAAAAAGGTTAAAGAAGATATACAGGAAGCACTAGACAGGGCCGGGGCGGAACAGTAATACCGTACAAAGGAAAAGGATTTGCAGGTTTGTAATAGCACTGGAAACAGCCGCATCTCCAATACAAACCTATAACAGTGTTGTAAGATAATATCAACAGGGAATTTACCGTTCTAATCGTTAGATTAGCCTGGGCATGAAAACGTTACAAATCCTGTTTACGATTGCACTCCTATCTACACTCACGGTAGAAGTCTCGGCCTCACATTTGAGGTCTGCAGAAATCATCGCCAGGCGAGTCTCCTGTAATTCACTCACATTCGAGATCACAATCATTGGATATGTAAATACCGTTTCCGGCGTAAGCTTTGGGGGCGATGGTAGTATCCTTTTATTTGGCGATGGTCAAAGCCTAATTGTCCCGGAGTTGACGCCTCAGGTGATTGATCCCGTTCTCAACGTTGGCAGAGTAGAATTCAAAACAGTCTACACGTACAATCTTCCTGGGAGTTATACATTAACGTATACTGAAGCCAACAGAAATGAGGGCGTCCTCAACATGGAATCCTCTATTACTACACCTCTTAATACACAAACTCTCATACTTGTTGACGCGGGAATTTGCAATTCTACACCGAGACTATCTGTCCCCCCTGTAGATCGTGCTTGCCAAGGTGTTGCTTTTTATCATAATCCAGGAGCTATTGATCCCGATGATGATAGTCTCTCGTATCAGCTTGTAATACCCCAAAAAGGTACAAATGAATCTGTTGTTGGTTACGCATTCCCCACCGATCCAAAATTTTATGGTCCTGGTTTTAATCAGGGGAATGAAAATCATGACGGCCCTCCCTCTATATTTTTTGATCCAGTTGATGGCACATTAACCTGGGATGCCCCGGGGGCTATTGGCGAATATGCTATTGCAATCATGATCACTGAATGGAGATTGAATTTATCGGACTCCACATGGTTTAAGGTTGGTCATATCGTGCGGGATATGCAGATCATCGTGGAAGACTGTCTGAATCAAAAACCAGACCTGACAGTACCTGAGTATTTTTGTGTGGTCGCCGGAACTGTAGTTACGTTCACTGCTTTTGGCGCGGATCCCGACAATGATAACGTAGTGATTGAAACATTCGCGGATGTATTGAGCCTGTCAGAAAATCCCGCCGTGGTTACACCTGACAATGGCGTCATACAATCTACTTTACCCCCCAACGACACAGCTGCGGTACACTTTACGTGGATCACAACCTGTGCACATGTGAAGCAACAGCCCTATAAAATCATTTTTAAAATTACCGACCGGCCTCCTTCAGGTCCGCGGCTTGTCAGATTCAAGACCGTTCAAATCAAAGTTCTTGCCCCGGCTCCTGAATACCAAAGTGTTTCCGTGAACCCGGTAAATAAACAGGTCGTGTTACAATGGAAAGATTACAGCTGTGAGAACGTGAAAACTTTTCAGGTATGGCGAAGGGTCGCGAAATATGATTTTGAACAACCAGCATGTGATAATGGAATGCCCTACTATCTTCGGTATCAACTACTGCGTGACCTTCCTGCCGATGCAACTAGCTATACTGACAAAGACCTGGCCATCGGTGCGCAGTATTGTTATCGGATTGTGGCCCTGGTTGGAAGCAACAAAATTCCCAGCAGGATATCGCTCGATACCTGCATAATCCCAAAACCTGCGGAAGCGCCCGTCATCACGCATGTCTCTGTTGCAAAGACCAGTCCGGATGAAGGTCAAATTCTGATTCGCTGGACATCTCCTTTTGATATTGATCCTATACAATATCCCCCTCCCTACCGGTACAAGGTTTACCGTGCTACTGGTTTGTTAGAAGGCACCTCCCTACGAACTCGTTACGGCAAATGCAATCGGAGATACTGTCTATACCGATGCTGGTATCAATTCGGAAGAATTTCCGTTTCATTACAAGATCGAACTTTACGTCCCTGCGTTGACTGCATTACCCGTTGATACTTCGTCGGTTGCTTCATCGTTCTTTCTAACGACGGCATCCAAACCTAATAGTATTCTCCTGAACTGGGAGGGAAATACTCCCTGGTATAACTACTCGCAACAATTTCCTTATCACTTGATTTACCGCACAATCGATTTGAATGCCGGGTTTACTTTGATTGACAGCATTGATGTTAATGAAAATGGATTTACCTATGCCGACAGGGGAACATTTCAGAATGAAAATTTAATGGCAAACACGAAGTATTATTATAAAATACTCACCAGGGGATCATATGGGAATCCAAAAATTATCCAACCCCTTGAGAATTTTTCACAAACAAGCGTCAACATTCTATTGGATACCATACCTCCCTGCCCGCCACTTGTAACACTCGACAAAATAGACTGCCAGACTTTTCCATGCTCCGGAAAAAATTACTTTAATAAGGTTAGCTGGGTCAATTCATCCGATAATTGTGCTGCTGATATTGTCTCTTTTAAAGTTTATGTAAGCGATATGCCCGATGGTGAATTTATTCCTTTGGCAACAACAACCGGAAATTCGTTTACCCATTCCAACCTCCAAACACGGACCAAATGTTACCGGGTGACAGCCGTTGGATTACGCTGGAAATGAGAGTGGCTATAGCGAGACAGTATGCGGTGACAACTGTCCCTATTTTGAACTACCCAATGTTTTCACACCCAATAAGGATGAGCTAAACGATTTCTTCATGGCTTTTACCGGGGCATCAAAAGATTCCACGAAGTGTGCGAGATTCGTTATCGACATGGACCTCAGTGTTTATGATCGCTGGGGCTCAGAAGTATATTCCAAAAATTCAATTTCACCTGAAAGCAACTATGTTTTGTGGAATGGTCTGACTAACACAGGTAAAGAAGTAAGTTCCGGTATTTATTTCTATTTGGTGAATGTTCGATTTGATATGCGCGATCCTGAGCAAAAGAAGAAGCAATTCAAGGGCTGGGTACAAGTAGTGCAGTAGTCATCTCTGACAGTCGGCTATCAGATCGACTCAGTTCACTCGATTTTCATTTCGTTGATGTAATTATTCTCCTCCTTTTCAGAAATCTTTTACCTTTGTGCACTTCAATATTGATCCCATGGAAATAAAGTCAGTACCACTTAGTGATCTACATACAAAACTCGGCGCCAAGATGGTTCCCTTTGCCGGCTTCAACATGCCTGTGCGCTATTCGTCTGATATCGAAGAACACATGGCTGTACGAAATGGTGTAGGCGTTTTTGATGTCTCTCACATGGGTGAATTTACGGTGAAAGGTCCCAATGCACTCGATCTGATTCAACGCGTTACCAGTAATGATGCCTCCAAACTAGCTGATGGTCAGGCACAGTATTCCTGTCTTCCGAATGAGACCGGCGGTATCGTCGACGATTTATTGGTTTATAAGATAAAAGATAACGACTATCTGCTGGTGGTAAATGCCGGAAATATTGAGAAGGACTGGAACTGGATCAGCAAATTCAACACAAAAGGAGCGCAGTTGGAAAATATTTCAGATACCATCTGTTTGTTTGCCGTACAGGGACCAAAGGCAACGGAAGTGCTGCAAAAGCTTACAAAAATTGACCTTGCTTCTATCAAGTACTACCACTTCAGTATTGGTGAACTTGCGGGCGTGCCGGATGCCGTTGTTTCGAATACCGGGTATACCGGTGCAGGAGGTTTTGAGATCTATGTGAATAAGAAATACGCAGAAAAAGTTTGGAACTCCATCTTCGAGGCCGGCAAGGATGAGGGAATAAAACCTATCGGTCTGGGTGCACGCGATACACTTCGGTTGGAAATGGGTTTTTGCCTTTATGGTAATGACATTGATGATACCACGTCTCCGCTGGAGGCTGGGTTAGGCTGGATCACGAAATTCACGAAGGATTTTACCAACTCCGCAAATCTCAAAAAACAAAAAGAATCGGGAGTAAACCGCAGGCTTGTTGGATTTAAGATGATAGACAAGGGCATACCTCGCCATGATTACGGAATTAAAGACGCTGCAGGGAAACGTCATTGGCAAAGTCACCTCCGGAACTATGTCGCCCGTATTGGGTCAGGGGGTTGGGCTTGGCTATGTCACGCTGGAGCACAGCAGTCCCGGATCAGAAATTTTTATTGATATACGTGGTCGTGCATTAAAAGCCCTGGTTAGCAAACTTCCCCTTATTTAGGATAATACGTCCGACAGAATTATTGTATACTATGATTGGGTACTGCTCTGAATGAAAACAATAGATGTTTGCCTTAGTCCGGAATT
Source organism: uncultured Alphaproteobacteria bacterium (assembly GCA_963774995.1). Taxonomy (GTDB): domain Bacteria; phylum Pseudomonadota; class Alphaproteobacteria; order Rhizobiales; family Xanthobacteraceae; genus P52-10. Next base: position 449,129 of record CAVZHJ010000003.1, on the reverse strand, counting down.
AATGCATCTCTATGAGGTTCAGGATAAGACCGTCGTGGTAGTCGATATACTTGCGTGCGACGTCGTGTATGTGTACGGCATTCGCGTATGGAATTAAAAGCATAACACCCTTTGCCAAGCTGGAGGATTGTCTGGCTATGAAAGAGAAGGACTATTTCACGGCAGGCGAACGCGATGGTAAAAAGGTAGAAGGGTTCGATCTCGGTAATTCACCGTTTGAATACATGGATGAAAAATTAAGGGGAAAGAAGATTGCCTTTACGACAACCAACGGAACACAAGCCATCGCCAAATCTATCGGAGCTAAGGAGATTGTTATTGGATCATTTCTGAACCTCTCCGCAGTGACGGAGTATCTTTTCAAAGGGGCAAACAATGTTTTGGTAGTCTGTGCGGGCTGGAAAGGTAAAGTAAATCTTGAAGACACTCTTTTTGCCGGCGCCGTAATAGATCTTTTAGGAGATCATATTGAACCCGATTGTGATGCACCATTGGCTGCCCAACATTTATATCGGTTAGCAAAAAATGATTTGAACGGATTCTTACAAAATTCCAGTCACGTGAAGCGCCTTGCAAAACTGAATATTCACAAGGACATTCGGTTTTGCTTAACACCCGATCAATACGCTGTAGTACCCGTGTTGAGAAATGGTGTGTTGGAATTGTAGGCTCTACGGTCTAGGCAAAATTAAAGCCCTTAGATTTTTATCAGCCGTGCAAGAGCAGCTATGTATTCGGAAAAGAATTCAATATCAATCTATGCCTCAAAGAATAGGGCATGCCATTTACGAAAAAATGCATTTATCTCGCAATGGCGCTATGGCGCAAAGTTGTATAAAGATTCTTAATTGGACTTTGCGATTTCCTTAGCGCCATCGCGCCTCTGCGGCTGCCTGCCGGTAGGCAGGGTTAACATGCAACCACCCACACACACGGCTAACGCTCTCGCAGCTTCGATGTACTTTACTTTGTGTACACTTCCTTTCCTCCTACAACAGTCATCAAAACAGCAACATCTTTGATGTCTTGAGCAGGTATGGTCGTGATGTCTTGTTCAAGCACTACAAAATCAGCAAGCTTGCCTGGCTGCAATGATCCTTTAAAGTTTTCTTCAAACGAAGCGTATGCAGCACTGATCGTATAAGCCCGGAGTGCCTCTTCTACTGTTATTTTTTGCTCTGGAATCCAGCCACCATCATTCTTGCCATCCAAAGTCCTTCGCGTAACGGCCGCATAAATTCCCATCAGCGGGGTTGGTGGCGCAACATACCAATCGCTTCCAAAAACCAGGGCTGCATGTGAATCCAGCAATGAACGGAATGCATATGTTGTTTTGGATCGATCATGACCAATAATTTTTTCAGCCCACCGGCCATCATCTATGGCATGATAGGGCTGCATACTGGGAATTATTTTTTGAGCCGCGAAACGGCTTATATCGTCGGGGTGAATATGTTGAGCATGTTCTATACGGAACCGCCGGTCGCGTTCACCGTTTTCTTTCGCTACCCGGTCAAAAATTTCCAGCAACGTATGGATCGCTCTGTCGCCAATTGCATGCACCATCACCTGAAGGCCAGCGCTATCAGCTGATTTTATTTGCCGGTATAAATAGTCCGGCTTGTTGACAAAAAAACCGGAATCCGATGGAGAGTTTTCAAATGGCTTGAAGAATGCGGCTGTACGTGAACCCAACGACCCATCCACATATTCCTTCAACCCACCTCTTCGAAGCCATTCGTCACCTCTGCCCTGTTGTCTTATTTTGGAATCCAAAACCTTCCATTCGGACAAAGTCATTCCCGCATAGATGCGGGTCTTAAGTTTCTTTTTGTCATGAGCACGCTCGAAGGCACCCTGAAAGTCACTCATATTATGAACCGATGTCACTCCCCGCTCAGCAACATAATTCATCGCCGCATCAAGTGCCGCATCTTCCTGTTCGTCGGTTGGTCTGGGGACAGCTTTGTTGATCAACCCTGTGGCATTGTCTTTGAAGATTCCAGTAATTTTTCCATTCTTTTCTCGCACAATCGTTCCTCCTGGAATTTCTTTCACCGCATCCGTAATCCCCGCTAACTTCAAGGCTAATGAATTGGCCAGGCTCATATGTCCATCGAGGCGATTTATCCATACCGGATGATCCCTGGTTACAGAATCTATCCACTCCCGCGTTGGTAACACACCACCCCAGTTTTCATGATCCCAATCTCCCTGAGGTTATCCAGGTACCTTTGGCAAGAGTTTGAGCATATGCCCCGATACGTTTAATAAATTCTTCCGGCGAACTGGCATCCCGCAACTTAACGGACGACAAAGCGAGTCCGCCTTCCACAAAATGAACATGTGTATCGATGAACCCAGGAACGATCAATTCATTTTTCGAATAGTTACTTTGTTTTGTTTTCTCACCTCTCCATTTTTTCATGTCAGCCTCACTACCTAAGCCAATAATGGAATCGCCTCGCAGCGCCATTGCTTCAGCCCATGGTTGTTCAGGATTAGCAGTCCATATTTTGCCTACGATGATCCAATCAGCGGGTTGCTCTGGTACAGTGCATGAAGCAAGCACTGCCATAATTAAAATAGATACATGGAAAAGTTTCATAACATGGGTTTGTCTCGGATATTAGGATTACGTGATTGCAGGCAATAAGCGTATCACTGGAGCTTTGGATTATTACGATGACGGTCTTTGTCCCGAAGTGTTTTCTTTTCGAGGTTTTTCTGAAATGCTTCCGTCAAATCAACTCCAGTCTGATTCGCGAGGCAAATCAATACCCAAAGTACATCGGCCATCTCATCACCCAGGTCCAATACCTTGTCGGATTCTTTCTCCGACTGTTCACCATAACGCCTGGCCATAATACGCGCAACTTCCCCTACCTCTTCCGTCAATATCGCGGTGTTGGTGAGCTCACTAAAGTACCTTACACCATTGGTTTTGATCCATCGATCAACTTCCTCCTGGGCCATTTTAATAGTCATCGGCATTGTTATCAAATTTCTGAAATAAAATTACTGTAACTTTTCAAGCAACGTTGTGGGTATACTGGCTACTTTTCCCTTTGAATAATCAAAACAAACAATTCCTGTTTTCGCTCGCGCGACTTCCTTTCCACTTGCCTTGTTGGTGATTTTGTAAAACATATCGAATCCATACTTGTTCAATTCAGCGACTCCGATTTCAATCTTCAATTCGTCCGCCAAAAATGATTGTGCCTTATATTGGATAGCCGCATCCGCTATAATCTCTCCCACGGAACCTTCAAAGCTTACCGCATCCCGAAATCCAAGACTGCGATAGTACTGAACCCGTGCTTCCTGCATTAAGGTGAGAATCGTATCGTTGCCTACATGTCCACCATAATTCAAGTCGGCAACCCGTATCACAACCTCGGCTGTAAATAGAACCTTATCAGGAAGTTCAATGTGTATTCTTGCCATTATTATCAGACGTTTTTGACCGGACCAATAAATCCCTCCATATCAATCTGGTTGAATAGATGCATACATCACAGTAACGAGGCAGGATTACTTACGATCTTACACAATCACAGGTTTTTGTATTCTAACCCTGAACACGTCGAGGTCTTTAGCAGCACCTTTCGTTTCCAGTGTGTCGATGTAATCAAAAGAATACCTGGAACTATCCAGTGCAAGAATAGCCGCAATGATACCAGTAGCGTACATAGAGCCCGGCAACGTTAGCTTGTGGAGTCTTTCGACCATCTCAATGACATCACCGACGAGGTTTTGTCGTACCTCCTCTGAATGGATATGTACCGGGCCTGCGTGCAAACTTATCCTCAGAAAGTTTTTTTGCTGAAAAGATCGAACCATCGTTCTGGAAACAATTTCACAAAACTCCATTGCACTGAAGATCGTTTTGAAGCCTGCAATAAGGTGATCGTTGCGCAAGTCTAACGCTAACGGCGGAAGAGTTGAACCTTCCATCTCGGCCAGCAAGGCGGCGTTTGCTTTGGGATCGGAAGAAAGATCAGTGCACACTACATATAAAACCGGGCGATTGGAAAGTGGTTTTGATGGCTGAGCCACATCGGGTGTCGGTTCAGGAACCGCTGCCAGAAATACATCGGGATTAATGGTAACATGGTTCTTTTGAAAAGGCCACAAGGCTATGGTGTCGCGCGTACCGCCGGTCTTTCGTTTGCGATCACGCTCTGATAATATTGTCACTAACGTTGGCTCCTGGTGATTGCCCAATCCGCGCAAAACCGAAAGTCCAAATATGATGCTGATTTGTAAGGCGAAAAGGTCGGCGTGTCCTTCGTACGACTCCTGAGTCATGTAGGTGACCGGATACTTGTTAACAAGTCTTTCAAAACGCTTTATCCAGTCGTCGCCCGCGAACCGAACGCTTGCTGCAATAAAATCTGACTGCTTGAACGGTAGAAACAAATTCAATTCACCTCCCACTTCCTCCACGGCCTCCGCAAACATGATGTCACCACCACACGCCAGAGAACAATATCCAATCTTAGCATTCAGTGTTCGGAGTGCATTTACCAACGCGCGTTTAATTTCAGGTTCCAGAAAAGCCGGAAACCGGGGTTGCGGACGATTCGGGTGGTCAATCATATGACCGGCAAACGCCACTACCACTGGAGGGCTGTATGCCAGCAGTACTTCTGCCGGAACCGGAAGATAATGCTTCAGCAGCCAAAGCTGGTTGTATACCGAATTGATTTTACCCCAATCAGTGCCCGCCAATTTACGGGCGCGTAGAAATGCCTCCACCGATTTCGCACGGTCTTTCAGCAGCAGCAAGGCCTCCGCTTGCGAGACTGCCTCCCAGAAATCGTGTTCCGGATCCTTTAGTACTGTCAGTACTTCCTGCGCAATCTCTTTACCCCGTCGTGCCTGGCCTGCCAGTGTGGACATCGAAGCGGCATTTATGCCCGTATAATAATTCTTCGTTAACTGAAAGTTCTTGTCGTAGGTGTCACGCGAGAGGAGGGCATACTTTGAGCTTTGGTTTTTCTTAAACAACTCTTTATAAATACCTCCCAAAATGCCCATTGTTTCGGGATCATCCGGGTGATCTAAAGTGATTGATTCCAGATATTCCTGTGCAGCCTCCGGAACACCCGATTTAGACAAGGACAAGGCATAGATCTGTTTGATTCGCAGATCGTCATTTGTTTGTAATAAGTCCTGGGCACGTGTTCTTGCCTGAGCATAATGTCCAAGGTAGATTAGGTTCTCAAGCTGCCCGATATCGCTCATAGTCTAAAATATACCGCTTATTTACAGGAAGAAGTTAAGTATTACAATTGATTTTATGGACTTTTGTTGCCCCTCGCATGGTAACGGGAGTGATTTACTATACCATGAACCCCTAGTCGGCAGTGTGTTTTGTTATAAATGCATCGTAGCGCTCCTTAAACTCGCGGGGTCTTTCCTTGCCCACGGTACCATCTCCGGCATTACTAAGTTCAATAAGCTGCTGGTACCCTCTTGGAGTTCCATAATAAAACGAGGGTAAAATCCCGACAGAATACAATAAACTATATCCGGATATCAGAAGACTGGCTATCAAGACGATTGACGACTTATTTTTCATTTGCCGGATGTACTGCCAGATAGAAATTGCCTCTTCGCTAACTCTAAAAGTCTTAAAAATCAGTGTAAGCACTGCAAAAATGAATACCAATACTATGGCGACAAGTGCCAACTGGCTTGTCAAACCCGGAAGAACAATGCCCGACAAAATTGAAAGGACGAAAAATAGTACCGCTCCATAGTAAAGAGCGACCATGTATGGAAGCATACTTTGAAATCGTCTTGCTATCTTGAGTTGTAAAATTGCCTGGTAAAAGAAAAGCAGGAGTAAGACGGTAGATGAAAAAATCAAAAACACGTCAGCAAAAGGAAAGTCAACTCGAAAAATCTCTAAATAAAAAAACCAACGCAATAACAGAAAGACATATCAGTTCAGCATACACCATCCAAGGAGCCACTATCTGATCGATCCGTCCGAATTGATGTAAAAAAGATCTCATGCAGAAAAGTCAAGGCAAACCCAAGACATGCTACACCACAGATTCTTAAGTCCATAAGCGTTCTGGGCCATGGAAGCAAAAGCACCCATCACGAGGAGGACGAAAAGTAAATAATAAATCGTTGCGTATCGCCTCATGAAATAAAACCAAAAAATAATACATACTCCTCCCAGGCATAATACTGATCCATCGCCTCCCAACCTGGGCTGTTATTTAATTTCTCTCTTTCCCTTGCTGCCTGCAAAAGGATGATCGTCCGGCAAATAAGATCTTGCTCTTCAGTCAACGTACTGGGTATTGACATCCTGGCCGCATAAAAATCTCCTCGCTCGTAATACCCTGAACCATTGCTCCTGTTGCCTGGAATTTTCTGCCCTCCGGAATTGTCCTGAGTATTTTGTTTCGGACATCGATCATTTTTTCACCGCCGATTTTGTCCAAGACATAAATGACTTTACCCCTATACTCCAGAAAGCCGGGTAGCCGGGAAGGATCATCTTCTTTCATTTTCGATAACGCCGAATCCAGTAAGATGAAAGTAGCTGGATTATAGTCCTTATCATACACCTTACTTGCGCAATAGTTGTAACTTATATATGAGAGCGGCATTACCCTGCAGTTTCTCAGTCAGCCAAATAGCTTCCTTTTCACTTTCCTGCCAGCAACAGATTCTTGGATAAGCTCCATCAACTGATTCGCAAAGAAGTTCTTCTTCCAGATTTCATACCGGTTAGAAGACTGGAGAATATCCTGCTGTTTCATTTGCCATAATAACCCTTTCCGCGAAGCGTATCACCTTGTTGAAAGGAGTGATTGGCCAGCACCAGCAGAATCAAATTATTGTCAAAGTCCCTACCAGCCGGATGTTGCGCAACGAAATCCAAAACGCGAGCTAACGTAGTATCGGATACCGGAAAGTCGTGTGTAAAAGCTTCAGCATGTCCGATAATCTTGAGCTCAAACATGTTCGCAATCCAATTATGCAGCAGGTTTAAGTCTTCCGTTGTTTTGAAAGATTTCCTTAGTAGATCTTTCTTATCCAGGTATTGCAAAAATCTATCGGAGTGATATGTCAGACTTAACCACCCTCCCATATAATCGGGATAAAGAAAGAGTTGTCTTCGGCTATACTCTTTTGTTGTTATCGTTCACAAAAGAAGTGTTTATCGTTATCCTTTTCTCCAGGTCCACTTCCTTAATCTGTGAAAAATAACTCCAGGCTTTGTCAAATAGACTGTCCAGATAGTCCTGGGATATTGGAAGGCCGCGATCAAAACTATATTTATGTTCATACATCGCCCTTCTTTTGAAGTGCATTGCGCATAAGAAATTCCTTTCAGATACATCGCGGATTCCGATTCCAGTGATCGCTCATAATCTTCCTGGATGGCACCTAAACTGATCTCGGTTTGCCAGCATAGGTTTAAGTGAAAATTTCCATTTTCAATTTGGGCATAACTTATCTGAAAGTTTACGCGGAACTTGGGGCTCAGGTAGCCGGATCGGATTATCAGATCCCTGTAAATTGTTTGTGGAGTGTTTGCCGGATAATCCGAACTGATACGGGCTACTACTTGCGGTACCAATTTCCGATGTCCAAACTGATACAGGTAACCGATTATGTTTAAGTAGTTATTAAATACCTTATCGGTAAAGTAATCGGGCTGTGTTCGAAGTTGGTCATAACACCAATTGACTTTACCAACATCTCCTGCTGCCGCGTATAAGTGATGCCAATGTATGGTATCCCGCATTAAAGTCAACGGCACGAAAACCATTTGGTTCAAAACTCCCTTTGGGGTAGAAAACATCAAACGTTGCTTTAGCCTGTTCATCACCAAGCGGAGAGATCATCGCCAATAGCGCACTGATTTTATCCTGTGATGCATCTCCAAAGGCAAGCCAGTACTGAATACCCTGGTTGAGATTGATGGCTACGTTTATTTTATACAGTTGCTTGTTGTTGTAAAACTTAAAAGCAAATCATAAAGAAGTGAGGTAGTCTCTTTCAAGGTCTTCTCTAATCCATCGTTAGGATTGTAATAATTGTCATATGCTAACAGAAGGATAAACTTGATTGAAATGAGTCAGTGTGGCTTCAAAATCATTGGGACGAGAAAGGGCTGAATTAAAATCCCTCTGTATGGTACTGATCAAATCAAATTTCGCTGGTCCGGTAAAATTCTTATCAAAGAAAATAAGCTGCTGATATGTAGCGATGGACAAGCCGATCCTGTCATTTGGGTCCTTTATACTTTCCAGATAGGGCGCCGCGAATCCACGACTAAACCGTTCTTCGGTAAGCAAGTACTTCGCCTTTGCTTGATTCGAAATTTCGCGACCGGAAAGAAGCGCACGGGCTTCCGCGCGTACATTTTCAAGTAACCCGCTCATTTTTCTTCTGCTCCGCATCGAACCAATAAAAACCACATAGTATCAATAAAATGCCAATAGCAGAAACGAACACCTATTTTCTGTGCTCCATATTTTAGGAATGCGCGACTAATCATGACATGCTTCGCACTGCGTTTCAAAAATTCACGAATATCAAGAAGCAGGTTTTCGGAATCCTTCCAGGTAGTTGACGGATCGTCCTTCCGTTCAGCATAACGGTTGATCCATGCTGTATTCGGGGCGCACTTGGTATACCAGTTTTCAAAATAAGAAAGCGGTCCGATGGGCAACAGGTAACCACTGCTTTTACGATGTTCCTTCCATCGATCCAATTGCTTTTTCAGATCAAGAAAAGTTGAATAGTACTCAAATTCCTGGCTGGCCCATTTGTGCAACATTCCCCAGTTACGAATAAGACTTTCATGGGTGATATCCAATACTGAATCAGGAGAAAGCAACATGCGTTGCTTTGTCATCCGTCTTAAAAGGCCGGACAAAGGAATTTCCTTCTTCTCTGAAAATATTCAATACCCTTCCAACGATCTCAGCAGACAAATGTGATCGATTGATAATGGCTGTTATCTCTGCAAGGGTCATCCTGTTGCGTACCGCGCGACTGTTGTCAATTTTAGTCAGGCATGAAAAGGTAAGCGCAATAATATTTTTTGCATCTTTCGTCGTTATTGGAGTTTCCGGATGGTCAGTGTTGTAATACTCAGCGGCACTTTCATATAACCTGCTTGCGTGATTTTCAATTACTTTGTTGAGTCCTGTTTCACTATAAAACTTTTGCTGATAATCCGGAAGGCCTTTAAACCATTCCTCAAAGCGAATCAAATCAGACGGTGGTAATTCACTGGATGGCATTCCACCAACCATGGCATAATGAACAAGATCCATTTCTTCCTGCTCCGCGATTGGCCATCAGCCAGATCTGGCTAAGTGCATGTTGGAGGATAGGCAACTGATCTACCCCTTCCGCCAGATCATAGACCAGGCGTTCTGTCAATCGTTGTGTGATCCGGTTACCGCTTAACAAGGCAGGCTCTTCGATCACCTGCTTCAGTTCTTTGCGCTTTAATCGAGGCACAAAAAACTGCGAGTACCCGATGTATTCGGGCAGTCCACGGAAGGATGAACATTGACCGATATAGTCGGAACGCATGGTGCAGACTACATAGATGGGTAGATTCTGCTGCAATGCAATCCTGGCTGTCTCCAGTACTAGATTAACTACGATCTGAGAATCCTGTGAAGGGCTTTCGTTGTAGTAGTTTTCCGGATTTGTAAAAAACTCTTCAAACTGATCTACTATGATAAGGAGGTTTGACGCATTCCTTGTTTTTAATTTCTTCTCCGAATCCGACAGTTCTTTCCAGCCTTCATCATTTTCATCCACATAAAAATCCGAATTCAAATACAAGTCAACCAGCGATGAAAATCCCCTTCTCATCTCTGTTTCTATTGTTAGCCGGCTGAATTGCAAATTTATCCGCCAACGCACGGGCCATACTTTTGATTGGAGAGCGTTCCGGCCTGAAATCGACAACTGCCCAATTCGCATAGCGGGCCTTGAAAAATCCTGCACGGGCATTCGGAATTAGTCCCGCATAAATCAACGATGACTTTCCTTCCCCTGACGCACCCGTTAGCATTAGAAATTTACGCTCCTGCAATTGCGCTGTAACCTGGTCCACCTGTTCATCCCGGCCTTTAAAATACAGGCTTTCCTCCTCAGTAAATGAACGAAGGCCGGTGTATGGGCAGAGTTGGGATGTTTCAGTTATTTTCATCGACGTATTTGATCGGACGATAAAAGTTCCTAAGGCGGTTATTTACATATTGCTTCCATTGAGGTGTGTTTTCAGCCTGACTGTATACTCTTCCCATAACCCACCAACATATCCCAGGTGAAGACAAGGACGTCAGGATCTGAAATGTTGTCCGGCATGATTTTGTAGTGCCTCAAATAACTCTCCATGGTGAGCATACGAACGTGAAATCCACGCCATTCCCACAAACTTCAATTGAACATTCTTAATCGTCTTATAAGCTTCATCAATATCCGAATTTCTATCTCGCATCGCCAGTGCATACGCTAACTGGATCCGGTTTGCTTGTACAGTACTTAGATTTCTGGTTTGGGCTGCCTGCGCGCTGGCAGAATCGATGAGTTGATCGACACGCGAATCATTAATCCCTTTAGCAGTAATTCACTTGCTGCATAGGCATACAGCGAAGAACGATTTACGGTACCATCAAAAAATTTAACCAGCCTGTCTGCTTCAGCCGGATGATTAAACCTCGTAAGATCGGCGATTGCCAACGCGACATATTGAAAAGCAAAATCAGGATTGAATGAATTAAGAAATAGCGCCTTCGTTTTTTCAGCCGTTAATTGATTGTAGTAATAAAGTGATCGGTCGCCTTCATTGTTTTGCGCCGCCAGATGACCCAGGTAGAAGTACAGAAAATCAAGATTTGTATATTGCCCGGCGTTGGCTTTTGTCAAATTTTCTTCTAACTCCGCCAGCAAACCATAACTCATCCTCTTCGAAGCTGTATAAACGATATCCGTTTCAATAAAATGGTAATCGCGCAAAAACAGTTGAATATATTTCAGTTCCGCTTCAGTCTTATAAAATTCGCCGAACAACTTATTGTCAAGAACGTACTCAAGAAAACAGCCGGACACATAAAAGTAATGCCAAAGATTTGGCTCGTTTGGATGAAAAGGAGTACGAATGTCCGGGTATAGGAACAGGAATTTCCGCGCTACGGTTAAATTATCATTATTTCTAAGCTCCACCACTTCTATTTCTTCTTCCAGGTACCCCGGCTCAACACTTCTGTAAAACATCAATGCTTTGTCAAACAATGCAACGTATATTTCTTCCGCAAGGAATCCATTCCTGCTACTTCTAACTTACGGATGCGGATGATGCCTTCATCCTTGAAGGAAAGTGCCAATTGAAACTTCCGTTCATTGAGATCAATAACAGTTCTGTTTATCACTTCGCGATACTTGGTGAAAAAGAAATCAAGTTGTTTATCGTCGCTGTACTCCAGGCTCAGATTAAAATCCCAGTCAAACGTGGGAAAGTTTAACACACCTGTGGAGAACTCGTATAATTTGCACCTCGCCAAAAGCCGCGCATAAAATTCCTGTTCGCTGATTTTCTTTCGTTGGCAATAACCACTGACGAATTCGTTCAATTGATCCGTTTTTGCGTACCGGTAAAAACAGGCAGCAATGTGCGCGGCATTGTCGGGTATCGTTCCGTAATCATTCTGGAAATAATTCTGATTATACCGCAATAGGGTATCCATGGATTGAAGCACTCTGGGGACATTCCCGGAGGCGGCATACAGATATGCCAATTCCTGAAACAGACCATTAAAATTAAAACTTTTGTTACTCGCCCCTCTGACCGCCAAATTGTCCCGCTGATAATGGTTGGCTACCCAATCCGACCGCGTTGTCCCTTCGAAAGGAGAAAGTATTTTAATAATTTCCTCGATTTCCACGACTGGTGAACGCACGATAATAAATTGCATGCTCGAGGGCGATATTCAAATCATTAACCAACGTAAACCCTTCCGGCGATGATCGCAGTATCTGAAGTACCCAACGGGCAGAACGCGCAGCATTCTTCCTGCGAAGGGAATCCATTTCGGCCGCAGGGTTATAGAAGAATCCTAACTCCAACGTCTCCCGAAAGTCATTTATGCCCTTTAGTACCCCCGAGATGTTTACTATACTCTTATCAGAAATAGGATAGGCATCCATCAGGCTATCCGCCAACGTGAGGCTTTGAAAAATCTCTCTCTTCGGTTCATTCGTTCCTTGATAAATTAGGAGAGTGGCAATTGCAGCAGTGACATTCATCCTTTCAACAGGATCATTTATGTTGCTTATTACCTCGGGTATTGTAATCTCTCCCAGCCTAAGTTCTTCGCAGATCAACATGGCCCTGATTCCGCAATACGACGTTGGAATTAGAGGCAAGCGCCAATGTTGTCTCCTTAAGGCTATTTAATACATGGGAATTCTGACGTTGCATATAATTCCTCAACACAAAGGAACTCAACGTCAGCAAAGCAATAATACTCAACACAGCAACAATACGCCTTGGTCCATACTTGATTACTGCACTTGTAACGATATGTTTCCGGGCGCTGCGCTTTAGGAACTCTGAAGCATTGCGCTGGACTTTTGTTGCCTTTTCAAGTTTTTCGTGTTTATCAAGGTCATCCTTCAGGTAACGGGCAATCCATGCGGCATTCGGTTTCACCCTGTTTATCCAACCTTCAAAATATGTGAGTGGGCCAATGTAGAGCAGAAAATCATCTGATTTGTTGCTATCGGTCCACCGTTTCAGCTGACGCTCGAAATCCAGCGAGATGGTATAACTGTCGAACTCTTCCTTCGCCCATTGCTCCAGGTTTTCCCAGTTCCGAATTAAACTTTCATGCGTGATGTCCAATACATCGCTTTCAGCTAAAGCTGGAGTATCCTCTAAAAATGGTCGAAGTAACGTATTGCCTGGTTCACGGAAAATATCGAGAACACTTCCGACCTTTACAAAATCAAGGTGAGGCTCGTTAATAATGGCGGTAATTTCCCCAAGCGTCATTCGGTTTCGAACCGCCCGGCTATCATCAATTTTTGTTAAACACTTGAAAGAAGTTCTGATGATCAGCTTAGCATCATCATCCGTTATTTCCTCTTTATTGCCACCATTCAGATAGTCCGCGGCCTGATTGTATAACTTATTGGCATGTGTATTCAATACATTCTGCAAACTAGGCCGGTCGTAACAGTCCTGGACCTTTTTAGGAAGGTTGCCAAACCATTGTCTGAATTTTTCAACATCCTCTCCCGGCAATTCATCACCTGCCATTCCACCCACCATTGCATAATGCAACAGGTCCATCTCTGCCTTGCCTTCGTCTGCCATCTTCCAGATCTGATTCAACGCATGCTGAAGTATTGGCAGCTGATCCGTGCCTTCGACGATATCATGAATCAACCGTTCCGTGAGTCGCCGGGAAATTGTGTTTCCACTCAGCACCGCTGGTTCTTCAATTACTTCACGCAGTTCATTTCGATTGAGCCGCGGAACAAAGAATTGTGAAAAGCCGATATACTCGGGCAACCCCCGGAAAGCAGCACACTGACCAATAAAGTCGGAGCGCATGGTAATGATCACATAGATCGGCAGATTTTCCTCCAATGCGATGCGAGCCGTCTCCAGCAAAAGATTGGTAACCGACATGCCTCCTGAGAAGGAATGCCTTTTTGAAAATTTTCAGGATTGGTAAAAAACTCTTCAAACTGATCGGCTAAAATGATAAGGTTCGCTGCCTTTCTCTTTTTCTCATTCCTGGTTCGATCATCGCCTTCCAGCCATTCCGTGCCACGGGTATCATAATATAAGGGAGACGCTTTGTAAATATCAACGAGCGCAGAGAATCCATATCCCAGTTCAGTCCTGACCGTATCGGCATTAACACCCAGTTGCGCAGCAACCGCTCGCTCAGGTTAGCGAGTGGTTTCCGTTCAGGCCGAAAATCAGCAATGCCCAATTTGAAAATGAAGCTTTCAGAAATCCAGCCTTAGCGTTGGGGATAATCCCTGCATAAACAAGAGAGGACTTTCCATCACCGGATGCACCAGTAAGCATAATAAATTTATTCTTTTCCAATTGCTTTGTTGCTTGCTCAATATGTTCATCACGCCCTTTGAAATAAATGGACTCGTCCTCGGTGAAGGGCCGTAATCCAGTATAAGGACATATCTTGATATTCTTCGAACATACTTGGAAGGTTGAAGCGGCTAGGGTTCGATTACTTTTATATATACCCTTTTTATTTCTTCAGGTACTTCTTCTTTCGAAACGATGAAGGATACTACTTTAGGGGCTTTGAATATCCGGGCAGCATTGGTTTTAGGATCGTCTTCACCGACCAGCATGATGGGGGTTGGAGATGAGGCACCACCTACCTGTTTCCAAATCTGTTTGATAAAGGGCAGCGCCCAATCGGCGGCGTACTTGAAATAAATCACGGCCAGTTTGCTTCGTTGAATTTGTTGCTTTGACAGCTCTCGGTATTCCTCTTCGCCATCCGGCGTGATGTTCATCGTTTCGATGGGATAAGCATGCCCAATGATATCCGTGATGCTTTGCGCATCCATTTCATCCTGCTGATTGAAAATAAAGAAGATGTCTGTATCCTTTGTGTCCATCATGTGCCGTCTCTTTTTTGAACATCATTGCACGCATGTCATCCACCAGTTGCATCGGCCCCGTAGCTATTGGAGAATATCATGTTACGGGTGATATTATTCCGGATGTAATTAATAAACGTCGATTGAGAAGCCTTCATTTCCTGCCCCGGTTCAGGAGCAAACCAGACAAAGGTTTGAAAATCATCAGACGTGTTTTCCGACCTTTTCTTGGCCTCATCAAACTGATAACGCGGAAAGGAAATATCCTCATTCGTTTCAAATCTTCGTCCGAATTCTGTGCCCAGGATATGTAAAGAGCACTGCGCTTTCAAAAGCGCCTCACCTGTCTTCTGTTCAAACATATTTTCATCCGATGGGCAATCAATTGCGGGTACAACGTTGAAGCCTGCCTTCTGAAGAATGATGACATTTCCTCTCGCTTTGCTTTCAGCTCAAAGGAAGTCCATGCCAGATAAACAGTAGGCCCTGTGTTTTTAATTACTGCATAACGGATATTTTCGGGTACGGATGCGCTGACCGAAGCAGTAGAAATGTCTTTTAATGTGGCTGAAAAAGAGGGAGCGCCCAGGGCTGCATACAGACCTTGATTTTTTAATCCCGAAAATTATCTCCTTGATGGCGTTCGCAACCTTGTTGATTTGATTTCTGTAAATGGTACCATTCTGATTGTCGGCGAGGCTATCGTCTTTCGGTCGCAGACGGCCGGTTTACTCCTGCCGATTTATAAATAAGATCAATGGAACGGAGGGTGCCGGACAGTTCTTTCTCCAGCAACCGTACATCCTCCATTTCAATTTCATGAATCCTGATCGGTAAAATACGGCTGGCAACGTTCCCGTTAGGCAATGTCACATCAATGCCAAAATCATTCCCTGCGGATGCTGCATTTTTAAAAGGAAGAAATTCCTGCTGCCATGCGAAGCTGGATGTGTCGCAGTACGTATTCGAAATGATCGGAATAAAAATGAGTGAGTTTAATTTCCCCGAAAGCGATTTATCCACATTGTGCGTTTCGAGAATCCCATCTTCAGGGTTTTCGTCAAAATAAATGGAGAGCCTGTCTTTTAAGGTAGCGACAAGTTCCAATGTGAGATTGTGAACAAACTCTGAAACCCATTGATCATACTTATTGTCGTTTTGCCGGTAACTGATGAAAATATCATATTCAAATCCCGGAACGATAGAAGGCATGAGGAGAGTGATTTAGGTTTAAGAATTCTAATACTACTTAAAAGATACATCAAAATCAAATTGTCATTTTCCTTCACTAAATCAATTATTCTTAGGTCACTTTTGTTTCCACGAATTACCATAGCAGAACCGGATAATTAATTATCTTGTTAATTCGTTTGCACCAATTATTTTTATAAACTCTTCCATAAGTACAACGTAGCGTAAGCCTCCCATCCCTTGTATTTTTTGAAAATCTTTTTGACTTCGTCCAATGTTGGTTTGCGTTCCATATTCTTCAAATTCCTCATAGCATTGTGAATACCGGCATCTTCCAGCGGAAAGGCATTTGGATACCGGAATGTTTTCATCAACGCGTAATTGGCTGTCCAATTGCCAACGCCCTTAATCTTCATCAGCTCTTCCTTTGCCTGCTCCAGCGACAATCCTTTAAGTCTTTCCTTGGATACCTCTCCGCTGGCAAATGCTTCTGCAATCAACACCGTATAGCGGCTCTTCTGTCGCGAAAACTGAAGTGGCAGTAAATGTTGGTCCGAGAGCACCGCTACGGCTTCGGGTTGTGGAAATAGAAAATAGTCCTGATCCTCAAAGAATAACTTTGTTCCAAATTGTTCCACGAATCGATGCTTAAGCGTATAGGCAAACTGTAAATTGATTTGCTGACCTAATACCGCCCATACGAGCGACTCGAACAAATCGGGCTGACCAACAATCCGGTAGCCATAGAATTTCTTACAAGATTTTTTAGTAATCGATCTTTCTGTGCAAGTGCATAAAATGGCCGGAGGTCAGTTTCAAGGTCAAACCACTCTATTATATATTGTGCCAAATATTGTCTTTGATGTTCGGTAACGGCAGAATTCAGTACAGCTACCTCTAATGCATCATCTCCGGGACGGAGCTCAAGAAGAATATTTTTACCTTCAACATTTACCAATTTGCGAACGGTACTTTCTCCACACCGGTGTAGCAACTCTTTCGGCGAGCGTTTCAAAAAGCTAAGGCAAAGGTCGAAACTAAATTCAGTGGGAACAGGGAGGGTAAAGGTCATGGACAAAATTAGTCAGAGTTATAAGTTATGAGTTATGATGATTATGAGTTACGCGAGTTTGTGACTTGGCTGAATCGGAAGTTCTTTTATAAAGGGAACCGCCATTAGATTCAATTTATTGATACCAAGTTACCAATCATTTGACCCTAACCACACTCATCGCCTGCACGCCTAACCTCACCCCTAATCCCGCTCCTTACGACAAACCAACCCATGTAAAACCATTCATAATTGAACATCCACCTGTTCGTAATTGTACAACCCCTTGAAGTTTATTGGCCTCGATTCGGTCCAATAGCCTGTATTCATGCTTGGCATAGGGCTTGATCATTCAAAATAATATTTCTTTGCGTCGTTAGGTTTACATGGAAAGAATAAAGCATTTCTTCTGGCTATGCTCGGGGGCACATATACCGCTGCTGAAAAAAGCAGAGTCCGAATCCAGCAAATATGCTAGGCATTGGTGCAACTATTCTTTTTACAGGGATCTTTGCTGCACTGGCTGGGTCTTATGCCTTGTACACGGTGTTTGATAACCCCTGGATTGCCACGATATTGGGGATTGTGTGGGGGCTGATGATCTTCAATCTCGACAGGTACATTGTCTCCAGTATGCGCAAGGAAGGAAATGCCCTACAGGAAATAAAGACAGCACTGCCCCGGATCATTCTGGCAGTTTTAATTTCGATCATTATTGCCAAGCCGCTGGAGTTGAAAATTTTTGAGAAGGAAATCCGATCAGAGTTGGTAATGATGGAGCAGCAGACGTTCGCGGCGCAGGAAAGTGAAATCAAAATTCGGTTTCAAAGTGATCAGGAAAAACTAAAAAATGAAATCATCGCCTTAAAGAATGAAATCGGTGAAAAAACAATCAACCGTGATGCCCTCTATCAAATCGCACAGCAAGAGGCCGATGGAACAGGCGGAAGTAAAATCAGAAATGCAGGCCCGATTTACAAGATAAAAAAAGCTGATGCCGACAAAGTAGGCCAGGAGTTGGACCAGTTCGAAGAAAAAATGACCTGCTTATTCAACAGAAACTAAGAAGCCTTTCCCGGGGAGACTCGCTGGTGGCTGCTGAGATTTCCTCGCTTTCAAAACAAAAACTGGACGGCCCAGCCTCCCGGATGGAGGCATTGAGCCGGCTAACGCAAAAGAGCGATGCCATCTGGTGGACAAATATTTTCATCATGCTTGCTATTTATTGCGCTTGAAACCGCTCCGGTCTTTGTGAAGTTAATTTCACCACAAGGGCCATATGATCATCTTCTTAAAATTGAAGAACACGGATTTGAAGGACAACGTGTTGAAGTAATAGCCAGCGCTAATGCTGCAATAAAAATGCGTACGAAAGATCTGCCGGAAACAGAAAAGGCTTTCGTCACGGAACAGTTGGATATCAAACTGAACGAGTCATAAGTTGCCGAAGAACTAATACCCTAAGATTGCTTTCCGGATTGTTCTGCTAAATCAACGTATTTAATTCAAAACTTTCCACTACTCACTACATAGTGGTTATTGAATGTTCGTTAGCTTATATTATATTTATCCCCCATTTATGGGGGGTGGTCCTTAACATGGATAATTCTTTTCCTATTCCGAAACCTTACGTCCTGATTCTTTTGCGAATTCCACAAGCAATACTCTATTTATTTTCATAAGATAAAGTATATCAATCATGTTGTATAGTATTCGTTACCGGCAACTTTAGGTAAAATATTCAATTTTTCTTACTAACAATCGCAATTATTACATTACATTTAAAAGACTTTAATCTAACTAATCTGTCTTAACTTATGGAACCCCTGTGCTCAAGTCTTTTGTCTAGGACTTCTAACGGAATTGCTGTCTTCTTTCATCGCTGCCTTTTTGCTCTTCTACTGCTCTTGTGCTTTACAGGAATCAGCAAGGCGCAACAGCTCAAAATGTCTGATTTTGTATTGTTTTCCGGAGCTGGTGGAGCAAACACTGCTTCTTGTTACAGTCCTGGCTACGCCACGGTAATCAGTTCCTCCTCTACCATCACCGGTGGCAGCATTGGGAGTTTAAAGCTGATTAATACTACAGGTCCGGTGACCGTTACTGGAAATGTTTTCAGCAAGGGCACCATTGTAATGGCAAATAACAATGTTGTAACGGGTAACATTGCTTCCGCCAATTCATTTAACTCGAGCGGGACTATTCTTTCAGTGGGAACGAACGCCAACCTTGGCCTTAGTACAGTGAATACCATCGATGTGCAAGGAAAAATCGTGGTGTCGAGCGGAATGGTAAAATCAAAAGTCACCCACCCGCCAGGCACTGCCTACACCGGTCCGGCCCCAGCAGGGGGCAATATTACGGGTACCCCTACGCTACCCACCTTTCCGGCCTTGCCACCCGTCACAACATTTCCTAACTATGGTAATTCGGATATTAGCACAACAAAAACGATCACCCCTGGATCATATGGCGAAGTTGAACTCTCAGGAGGTAAGACACTCACGCTAAAAGGTCCGGGTATTTACGTGTTCAAGGAAATCCAAAATAGGAATAGCAATAATTTTGTTTTTGATTTTCAAAATAGTCCTACCGGAACTTTCCTAATCTATGTCCACAAAAATGTGGATCTGGATAAGGTTGGTGTCGCGATGATTAACGGTGGGAGCGCTTCCAGAATTTATACTGAAGTTCATGGATTGGGATGGTCGAACAAGCTCTATGGATTCGACTTGTCAAATGGTTCATCCGGCGGCTCTGCCACTAAATGGTTAGGAACCGGTGTGGTGTCCATACTCGGCGATCAATATCGGTTCAGGGTCCGGAAGTTCTAATGTTACCGGTGCTCTATGGAGTGGAACACAAGTAAATATCCGGAATAATGTAACGATCGTTCACGCTCCCTTTGGAAGTTGTGTACCGCCAACACTGACGGTTGTTGATGCAATTGTTTGTAGTGCTGCCGAAGGTGGAAATACAGCGACCGTTAATCTTAACGATTACATTACCTTAGGTGGTGGTGCTACGGCAGCATTCAGCGTCAATGGTTCTGCCGTAACAACACCCAATTCCTATCTTGCAACAACAGGTGATGTGGTAACCGTGACTGCTACTAGTTCCCCTTCCTGTACCAGTTCTGCCACATTTACGGTTACGGTTAATGATAAGCAATCTTTTGGAATCTGCGCCCCAGCGTCAGGAAAAACAAATGACCTTATTGGAGCGGAATTAACCTCTTTATTTAAGATTTTCGACGAAGGCGGACACCCGACTTCCAGTGAAGTGTTTTTCATCATCGGGGATAACGTACTTATTGACATCATCTATTTTCCATCCGGCCTATCTCAACTCTTAACAATACTCCCCGGTTTGGGCTTAACGGACTACGTCGTTAACGATCAGGTAAATGAGGATGGTACATTGATCATCACCGGATTCTTCCCCATCGCCAATTTAACCCAGCTAAATCCACTAGGGACCCTTATTAATTATGTCCGCCCGACACCTCCGCCGATTGGAAACACAGGCACCGTCACAACTCAAGGAGATAAGGCTTTGCGTTCTGATCTGGTAAGATTGGGATATGGTATTGGAGGAGCAGGAGTAAAAATTGGTGTGTTATCTGATAGCTACAATACACTTACCAACACCGATGTCACCAATGGCGACCTTCCGGGAGTGGGCAATCCGTTCGGAAATACCACACCGGTACAGGTTGTGAAGGAATATCCTTATGGTCCGAGGAACGATGAAGGCAGAGCTATGCTGCAAATCATTCACGATATAGCTCCGAAGGCAACGCTTGCTTTTAGAACCGGATTTGTAACGGCCAATGATTTCGCCAAAGGAATAAGAGAACTGGAAGAAGCAGGATGTGATATTATCACCGATGACATTACCTATGTAACGGAGCCGTTTTTCGGAGATGGTGTAGTCTCCAAGGCAGTTGATGACGTAGCGGACCTCGGTGTTTCCTATTTTACCGCCGCGGGTAATTTTGGGAGTAAATCCTATGAAGGGATTTTTAATCCAACAACAGTCAATGGTCTGGTTGCGCACAACTACGGAGGCGGCGATGCCGGGCAGAGTATAACCGTTGGACCCGGGGCTAATGGACCCTACCACCTATACTATTGTATTGCAGTGGCAGGACCCTGTATTTTCGACAGGCGCTGGCGGAACGCAGAATGATCTCGATATTTATCTCTCCAATGACCAGGGACTCACCCGATTTGGTTTTAACCGCAATAACGTAGGAGGCGACCCTGTTGAAGTGCTCACGTTCACAATTCGCGAAAACACCACAACGGATATCATGGTTGTAAGAGCCGCCGGCACCGACAACGTAAAATTCAAATACATTGTTTTCCGTGGTGATAACATTGTCTTCAATGAGCACAATAATAACGGAAATGGATTTTCTACCATTGTAGGTCAAGCCAATCTGCCAGGTGCCATGACTGTTGGGGCTGTTTTGTACAGTAACACACCTGCGTTTAACTATAGCCGTCCGGATGGTTCAGAAGAATTTGGTGTGGCCAGTTTTTCATCCACCGGAGGTACTACAATAGGTGCCCCCGATAGAATAAAACCTGACTTCATCGCTCCCAACGGAGTTAACACAACGGTTTTTCTTGGCGGAAAAGACATTGATCTTCCGGCAAGTCCAAATGGAGATGGAATACCTAATTTCTTTGGAACATCCGCTGCCGCGCCGCATGCCGCAGCCGTTGCCGCACTGATCATGGAAGCACGAGCGAAGTATCAGCCATCGTTAGCTCCGTTCCAGCCAAGCCAAATCCGTACCTTACTGAAATCCACGGCGAAGGAATATGTATGGAACCGGTTATGATGTAAAATCCGGCGCCGGGTTTATTCGTGCTGACCAGGCGTTACTTACTATCGCTGCTCCGGATCCAGCCATTATCAACCCGCTGATCGTTCCGGAAGGTGTTACCCCGGGTGACGTACCCTTTACGGTACTCATAAACGGGACCAATCTGAATGACGATTCTGAAGTACTTTTCAGGGGCAACCCCTTACCGACTTCCTTTAATGAAGGAACCGGACAATTATCGGCCCCCATTCCAGTATTCGAGGGTAACCCGGCCATATCGGTTAGAAACGCTGCCATTGCCAATGCCGATGGTGGTACATCTGACCCATTATTTTTCTTTGGAACCACTAAAACACGCGTCGTCATTAAGGCAGATGTGAAGTCAAAGAAATACGGAGAAAAAATCCCTGCTTATACAGCCAGCGTTCTAAAGGATGTTAGCGGAACCCTCGTTCCTAATTCCCTGACACTCGCAGATGTTGGTCTTACTAACAACCCGGCTGGTGAAACAGATGGATCAGGTAGGCAGTTAGTCCCCGTTGTGATCTCAGGTCCCACCAATGAATTAATCGACGCGAACGCCACCGGATACATCCTGATTCCTTCGCATGCGGTGCCTGACATCTCGTTCGGAGAACTGTACACGTATGACACTGAAAACTATGAGACGGGTCGACTCGTTGTTGAGAAGATGCCGCTAAAAATTACACCCAATGACCTGACGTCTGTTTACGGTGAGAAATTTGATGATCTGATTACTTTCACCTATGCAGTTGGTGGACCTAACTACGATCTCTCCAATCTGAACCCCTCCACGCTGCAAACAATCGTGACCGACGTGACGCAACAACACGACACTCAGCTATATGATAATGCTGTTGCCTTCGTAGATTCCCGGCAGCTGGTTAATGCTTCGCGGCAATTGGTCAATTCTGATTTGGCAAACCTGGGCTTCATGTCAAGTTCACGTGCCCTGGTAAATTCAAGGCAACTTGTCAATGCTTCCAGACAATTAGTTAATACGACGACGAACGTCGTCGATTTCGATCAGCGATCCATTTTCAATTACCGGGATGCCCAGACAGATGACGTTCCATTTGTGGATACGCTGACCACGCCCGTAGTAAACTCCAGGCAGTTAGTGAATCGATCCAGGGCCCTGGTGAACTCCAGACAATTGGTGAACGGTACCGCATTGGTAAGCGCCTCCAGACAGCTGGTCAATGCCAGCAGACAGTTGGTTAATTCCAATGCCAGCTCGGCACTTGTAAATGGCTCAACCGTTGGTGAGGGGGAAGAACCAAGCAATGCGGACGTAATGGTCATAGTAGACTCCCTTGACGTGTACAGCGATCCGGTAATGAATGACGATGGTGAAGAAGTGTATGTAATACCCCTGTTGTTCTCGATTAATATGGTTACAGGAACTACGGCTGGAACGCATTCTATTGTTCCGGGCGCCTACCTTTCCGGCAACTTTGACATCAGTTATGGCCTGGGTTCATTAACCATAACGCAGCGTACCCTGACCGTTACTTCAGAAAACAAACAGATTAGTTATGGTGAGGTTCAGCCTGAGTACACATCAACAGTTGAAGGCTTGCAATATGAAGAAGATGAAGACGAAGTTATCGAATCGATCACCTATCAACTAAAAGATTCCCAAGGAAATCTGACACCAGGCACTGGCCCTGTTGGTGCAGGGTTATTTGATATTGTTCCCCATGCTACTCTCATTGAGACTGACCTTCAGCCAGGTCTACCTTTCAACTATGTTGTTGAATATGGGTCGCCGGCGGGTAAACTTGACGTAAGCAAGGCCCTGATAACAATAACTGCAAATGTCGATCAAGGCAAGATTTACGGCAATCCGGATCCAGCTGTGCTGACATATTCGGTCACTTCTGGTGCACTGATTCCCGGCGACACTTTTACTGGGGCATTGGCGAGAGCCGCTGGTAACAATGTTGGGCTATATGCCATCAATCAGGGAACGCTTTTATTGAACAACAATTACACTTTATCGTTTGTCCCTGCCAATTTTGAAATAACAAAACGTGCTATTGCGGTAACTGCCAATCCAAACCAGGCTAAAGTTTATGGCAATGCAGATCCTACGCTGGCGTACTCAATTACAATGGGCACCTTGGTTCCTGGCGATTCATTTACAGGAGCATTGTCCAGAGTGGCCGGTGAGAATGTTGGAAGCTACGGCATAGAACAAGGAACATTGGCGCTGAATGGAAATTATCTTCTGTCTTACGTTCCAGCCAACTTCACGATCACACCGAGACCAATCACTGTTACTCCAGTTGCCGGTCAGTTCAAATACGTTGGCGAAACAGATCCGATCTTAGCGTACACGATTACAACTGGCGCATTAGTCGTAGGTGATTTATTTACAGGAGCCCTCAAGCGAGATGCTGGCGAAAGTGTTGGTACGTATGCCATCAAAATTGGTACACTTGCGCTGAATACTAATTATACGTTGTCGCTGGTACCGGGTGAATTTAAAATTGCTAGTCCTCCTCCTCCTGTAATCAAGTCATTTGAAACAGCAGTAGGGGCTGGGTCCAATCCGGCCACTGTTAACAAGCCAGCAGGTACAACGAAGGGCGATTTGCTGATCGTCGGCCTGATGTTTGAAAAAGGTAGCAGTACTACGCCAACACCACCATCCGGATGGACACTGATACGAAGAGACAATAAGTCAAACTATGTTGGAATGGCTACGTATTACAAGGTTGCTGGAAGCAATGAACCAATGGCGTATACATTTACAATGACTAATGGTCCAAAATGGTCGATTGGCATTACGCGCGTGGAAGGTGCAGATGCTAATAATCCCATCAACGCGCATGGTGGCGACTCCGGCCATGACGATGATGATGATGTAAAAGCGCCATCCATTACAACCAATGTTACCAACGCCTTGGTTATGGCTTTTTATACGAACAAAAAGGACGCCACCTGGACGCCTCCAAGTGGAACGACTGAACTGTATGACAGACCGAATACGCAGCAAGGACTTACCTCCAACATGATGGCCTATTATGTTAAGGCACAGCCTGGGGCAACGGGATCGAAGACCGCTAAGCCTTCGAAAGAAGAAGTTTGGGTTGCTCAGCAAATAGCAATCAAGCCGGGACAAAGCAGGTCTGGTTCATCTTCCGGAAGAAGCAACACGCCTATCGCCAGCAACACTCCGGTTGAAGAAGTTCCGCTTTTTGAAGAACCCCAAAACAACGCGCGCGCTTATCCAAACCCGGTGCGTGATCATGTGACTATTCAGATTGATGAATTGACAGAGAAACCAGCTAACGCTGACATCAATATCCTTGACCGGATAGGCAGGTCGTATCCCGTTAATTCGGGATGGGATGCTCAGAATAAGGAGCTTGGACTCGACTTTACACCAATGGGAACTGGAATTTACTTCATCCGGGTGAAGACAAAAGCTGGCTTCAAAACAGTTCGTGTAGTCAAAGAATCCGAATAGAGGCCACTCAATCGGTTGCACATATCCAAGAGGAACGGGAGCATACTTCCGTTCCTCTTTGCTTTTCTGAAAAACATTGCGCTTCGACGATATTGATTGTAACTTGTATTGATTTCGAAGACATGAATGGTTCAAGGATTGTTATTGCTGTTTTTCTGATCTCCCTGGTAACTATTGCCTGGTCGCAAGACCAAAAAATTGACAGCCTCAAGAACCTCATTTCAAAATCCAAGACTGACTCCGTTACGGTAAATGGCCTGATTGAGCTCAGCGGACTCTATTTGTCTGTCGATCTCGACAAAGCAATCGCCTATGCAAACCAGGCCAGAACCATTGCCGATAAAGCAGGATTCCGGAAAGGATTGGCCTATGCCTACAAAGCGATCGCGCTTGGATATTTCAATCAATCCAACTATCCGGAAGCGATCATTCAGTTTCAAAAGTCGCTGGACGTCTTCGAATCCATAAAATTCAAGACAGGGATTTCAAACATTCTTAGCAATCTGGGAGCAATCTATTATTACACCGGAAACAACACCAAGGCCATTGACTATCATTTGAAGTCGCTCAAAGTCTCGGAAGAGATTAACGATAAGGTCAGAATTGGAACTTCCATGAATAATATTGGGAGTGTCTATAAAAGCAATCCGGCAACTGTCGACAAGGGATTGGAGTATTTTCTAAAAGCGCTCCCGATATTTGAAGAGGTCAATTACGATGCCGGAATAGGCACCGCTTCCGGAAATATCGGAGAAATATACTTTGACAGAAAGCAGTACGACAAGGCGCTGCCGTACTTCGTAACCTCATTGAGAATGTATGCTGGCACAATCGATGCTACTTTTCCATTGACCATGCTGGGAAAGATTTATGCACAGCGGGAAGATTTTCAGACTGCCCACCACTATCACAACCAGGCTATTGATATTGCGGGCAAGCTGGATGCCAAGCTTGAACTAACCCAGTCGCTACTGGGGCTGGCTGGGACCCAGCGAAAAGAGGGCAAGGCAAAGGACGCTATAGCAACCTACAAGCGAGCCGAGATTATTGGAAAATCAGTAAACGCTATGACAGAAATCAAGGAGGCTTATGACAGTCTCTCAAAGTCCTACTCGAGCTTAGGCGACTTCAGAAACGCGTATACCTATCAAACCCTTTATACCGCCATCAAGGATACCCTTCTCAATAATGACGAGGTAAACAAGATTCAACAGCTTCAATTCAACTTTGACATCAACAAGAAAGAAGCAGCCATTGACTTGTTAACTAAAGATCAGGCATTAAAGGAGGAAACCATTAAACGCCAGAAAATAGTCAACTATGCAGCTGCAGTCACCGGATTTCTGCTAGTGCTGGTTATTTTAGGGTTCTATAATCGCTATAAATACGTTCGGCGAACGAATAAGATTATTCAGACTGAGCGAGACAAGTCTAATGAATTGTTGCTAAATATTCTCCCCGAGGAAACAGCCCGTGAACTGGAAACCAGCGGCTATGCAAAGACGAGGTATTATGAGAGTGTAACCGTTTTATTTACGGACTTCAAAGGCTTTTCAACAATAGCTGGCAAACTCACGCCGCAAGCGTTGGTAGCCGAGCTTAATGACTACTTTGGAACCTTTGACGAAATTGTCGGGCAGTTTGGTCTCGAGAAAATCAAGACCATTGGAGATGCTTACATGTGCGCTGGCGGTATCCCGCTGGCAAATGACACTCATCCACTAAATGCGGTGATGGCCGCCCTGGCTATGCAGGAATATATGAAGAAACAAAATCAGGACAGGGCATCCCGGGGAGAACAAGGCTGGGAACTAAGAATTGGTATTCATACGGGTCCGATCGTAGCGGGAGTTGTAGGGAAAAAGAAGTACGCCTACGATATCTGGGGAGACACAGTAAATGTCGCCAGTAGGATGGAGTCAAATGGAGAGGCTGGAAAAGTGAATATATCTTCAGCTACCTACGATCTTATAAAAGAACATTATCAGTGTTTGCACCGAGGGAAAATTTCGGCGAAAAACATCGGCGAGGTAGATATGTATTTTGTGGAGAGTACAATTACAAAACCCGCTCTTCAACTTGCCTGATTAACGTACAAATTTAGCAATGATCTCCTGAAGGTATTGCTGCTTTTTACTTTCGCGATGCTTTCTGGCATAGGGTGTATGATAGCGATGTGATTCCAGGAAAGTCTTCTGAATAAGGTTCCACTCACGTTCACTTTCCACAAATCCCCTGACCTTCATTTCTTCATAAAGTCTGCTTCCGACGGCATAAAAATCATCACGCCCCAGATAGTCAAGATCGGCGTCGCAAATAATCTTCTCCAGTAATGTGTGCGGTGTTTGTGGAACTTTTGTGGCCATAATCATCCCGCAAATCAGATCAATCTGAGGTGTGTCAAATCCAAAAGCAGGTAATACATCGCGCGCAATAACACATCCATTTTCCTCGTGATTCTTGAGTGACAGGATGAAACCGGAGTCGTGTAATAATGCAGCAATCCGAAGGAAAAGAATGTCCTGTTTGCTCACTTTTTCCTGGTTGGCAATTTCCACAGCCGCCTGGACAACATCCCGGGTATGGTCAATATTGTGATAATGCAGATTTTTTGGCAACTCGTCTTTCAGCCTGCGGATAATTAAATTTTCAGCGCCCTCAAAATCTAGAGCCGGAACAACCTGAGTGCTACCTGCGCGAAGTCCTTCCAGCAAGGGATCAACGTCCCGCCAAATGAGATCGATATCATTCGTGACTTCAGCCTTCCTGATCCATGCTGTCGCTTCTTTAACATTGCCCCATGCAGTAAAAATATGAGCAATATAAAAGTTCACGCCCTTCTCATTCTTTTCGCTTCGCTGAATTAATTCATTTACTAATTCCTGCGCCCGGGCTTCCTGTTTAAGATTCAGATGGGCCATTGCCAGATAAGCCAGCATCGACGGAGGTCGCACGTTGGCAAATCGAAGACCAGAATTCAGGGTCGTGATCGCTTCTTCAAAATTACCCATAGTCAGGTAAACCCTGCCCAGGTGATCATAAAATCGTAACACCTGTGGAAAAAGCTGTAAGGCCTCTTCAAAAACAGCAATAGCCTCCTCGTGTTTTCCAAGGAGATATAAACAAATTCCGTAATAATTGAAGTAGGCAACGCTGTTAGGTTCTATGGCCTTCGCTGCCTCGATTAACGCCAAAGCGTCCTTGTACTGACCCAACATACACTTTAGGTAACTGTGGGTATAAAAAACCGTAGCGTTGTTGGGGCCAAGTTCGATCGCCTTAAGCAGCAATTTATCTGCCTTCGCAAAATCCTTATTAATAAAGAACTCGACAAAAGCTTTCGTCAGGTAATCATTATCGGTGGCTCCTCGTTTCCAGGCTTCATCCAAATATTTGTTGATGTTGACCAATGCTTCTCCAGGCGATAGATCGCCATTCCACGACATTCGCGCTGAATATGAACTGGCCAGATATGAATACGCCTGCTTGAATTCAGGGTCTTTTTGCAGTGCCCGCTTAAAGTATTCCGATGCCGCCCGGTAGCCGGCCACACCCCATTGATTGAATGCGTGTCGCCCTTTCAAAAAAAGATCATATGCCTCCGGGTTTGTTGTAGGGATTTCTTTTAATTTCTCATTCTCCTTCGGGTTCAACGCCGACTGTAATTGCCCTGCTACCGCCTCGGCAACAATGCCCTGAATTGTAAAAATATCATCAAGGCTCTCAACAAAAGCTTTAGCCCAAACGTGATGATCTTTCTGAGCATCGATTAGCTGAACATTTACGCGAACCTTATTGCCATGAGTTTGAACGCTGCCCTCCAAAATATACTTGACGTTCAACTCACTGGCTATTTCCGGAGCGGACTTCGTGGTCTTCTTATAGCGCATCACTGACGTCCGGGATATGACACGAAGGTTCCTGAGACTGGCAAGCTGTATGAGAATATTCTCGGTAATTCCATCAGCAAAATACTCCTGCGATACATCCGGATTTAGGCTTACAAAAGGCAGAACCGCCACCGACTTATCCTGAAGCTCTTTTTCCTTCCCTCCCCTGGATTTACCTGAGGCTGTAGCGGGTAAGATTTCTTCCTCTTGTTCGATGCCATGATACGAAGTATCAGCGGCTCTATCCGGATACTTCATCCCGTTAATGATCTCCTTTATTGCATTGGCTACTTTGTTAATCTGATCCCGGTAAAACAGGCGGTTGGTGTTCTCTTCGCGTTTATCGTCCCGGCGAAGCGCTCGATTTACACCTGGCGAACGGAAAATAAAATCGATGGAGCGGACTTTTGTCTGAAGTACTTGCTCAATCATTTCCTTGTCTTCAGGATCAAGATCATGAATGGCGACGGGAAGCACCCGACTGGCAATATTACCACTTCGAAGTTTGATATCCCGCCCAAAAGTATCCTCGTTGGCCAGCTTATTAAAAGCGCAAAACTCATTATTCCAGGCATAGCTTTTTGTATCACAATACGTCTGCGAGAACACAGGAATAAATACCAGACATTTGAGCTTCCCCTCAATACTCTTGTCAACATCATGCGTTTCCAGCAGGCCATCGCGGGGATTTGCATCAAAATAAATAGATACATCCTCCTTGAATGTGGTTTCAAGTTCAGCTTTCAAAACTTTCACAAATTCAGTTACCCAGTACTCACCTTTATTATCTTTATGCCGATAGGAAATAAAAATGTCGTACTCGTAACCTGGCAGGATGCTGGGCATACGGTAAAGATAGAATATATAACTTCAAAACTACACAGATAGTTCGAGACTGACTCCCGGGTTTCTGGCAAAGTATTTTTTTAATTTATTATTTTCACACACCTCTTTTGACTATGATCAGACATCAAAAACATAGCCCGGGAGAGGTAAGGTATTTCATTCGAAATGGTAAAATTGCCTTTGCCGGGAATATCCCGGCCAGGATATACGGAACACTTGGTTGTTCCTCCGGCAAAAGAATGAAAAAAGAAAACAGGGTCTTTTTTGAAACAGAAGCTGAGGCCATTTCTTCAAACTTCCGACCTTGCGGACACTGTTTGCGCTCCAGGTACATACAATGGAAGAAGCAACAATAATTCGAATCCGGTTCTTTAATGGCAATACAATCAGGTGCCTGCATCAGATTAAGAGTGCTGTAATCTTAATTGGCAGGTGGCTTGAGGCTGTCCGCAATGCGTAAGCACAAAATCTTTGCCTTTTATAAATCCTTTACCCCATTCAGCCTCATACTTGTCGGTAATTCCCAGCCCGGTAATTTCCGATGGTTTCTTCCCTTTCTTCAATGCGGCAGCAACCTGATCACGAATGTCCGCTAAACGGTCCCTGAATTTTTTCATATCTGCTTTGGAACACAAGCTCCCCATGCCCCGGGATAATTTTGGTGTTATCATCCATCATACCCAAAAATTTATCCAGTGCTGTGATAAACCCGTTCACTGATCCTCCACTTGAGTAATCAATATAAGGGTAACCGTAGGTCACAAACATATCACCCATGTGATATACGTTGGCCTTCCTGAAGTGCACGATTACATCTCCATCGGTGTGCCCAGGATCAAGGTGTATCAACTCAATATCTTCATCATTCAGGTGAAAATTAAGTTTGTTAGCGAATGTAATAACCGGCAGTGCATCCTTATCCCGTGGCGGAGTAACCTCCTTTGTAGCGGGGTTCGTTTTTTCCTTACTCATCCGCTCGCGTACCATATCATGTGCGACGACTGTCACTCCCATTCGTTTAAAATTCTCATTTCCTCCGGAATGGTCCCCATGCAAATGCGTATTAATAAGAAATCTGATTTCGCCCGGGTCCAGTGTTTTAATGGCACCGTTTATTTTGTTGGAAAGCGGCGCGAACTGATCATCAATCATAAGCGTGCCGTCCTTTCCGATCATAACACCGATATTTCCGCCCGATCCCTTCAGCATATAAATCTGATCAGTCACTTTTACAGGCCGGATACTAACCGTATCAAAATTGTTCTGCGCCAGTACCGAACACCAAACCATCATAGCTGTTGAGATTGTCAGAATGTATTTCATACTCTATTGAAGTTAATTTTTAACCTTCCCTTTCTGGTTTCCCAGGCTAAAGCTATTAAACTTATTACGATTAACGGATAACCATTAACGGTTTTTGCGCAAGAAACGGGTTGAGGATTTCCTGTAAGCCACGCAACTTTGAATCCTAAAATAACATAGTTTTATGATCTTGGAAGCACCAGAAACCCATATCAATTACCAGCGAATTCAGGAGGCTATTCAATTCCTGGAGAGAAACTTTAAAGAACAACCAGAGCTGGATGAAGTGGCAGATAAAGTACACCTATCCCCGTTCCATTTTCAAAGAATTTTTACTGAATGGGCCGGCGTAAGTCCGAAGCGATTTCTCCAATTCCTTACCGTTGACTACCTGAAAGAAAAACTTCATCAATCAAAGAACCTGGTTGAAGCTGCAGAAGATGCTGGACTATCCAGTCAATCGAGAGTGTACGATTTATTCACTACACTGGAAGGCGTTACCCCACTGGAATTCAAACAGCACGGATCCGGTATCAGAATTGAATATGGATTTCATGAAACACCCTTTGGGCTCTGCCTGATAGGCATCACAGAACGCGGCATTTGTTGGTTAACTTTCCCGTCGGGCGAAGATTCTGAGGAGGAAGTGGAGGCCATGAAAGAACACTGGCACAATGCCAGATTATACTGAATCATAATTCGACCTCGGTCTTTGTGGAACAGGATTTTCAATACAACCAGCATAAAATTTCCCCGGGAAGCTTAATGTCTTTGTTAAAGGAACAAATTTTCAACTCAAAGTGTGGGAGGCATTGCTGAAGATTCCCATGGGAGCAGTTACTACCTATCAGGGTGTCGCCGAAACAATCGAACACCCGAAAGCAATGCAAGCTGTTGGCTCAGCCGTTGGCGCCAATCATATTGCCTATCTGATTCCCTGCCACCGTGTGATCCGTAAAGACGGAATTCTGGGACCTTATCGATGGAGCTCAACCCGTAAGAAAAGTATTATCGGCTGGGAGTTAGCAAAAACCGAAGGTGTGGGAACCAATTAGCCCTGTCCATTTAATCACATTCATTAAATCACAAGCGAACGGTCCAGTTGAACCGGACTCAGGTCGCCCAGGCCTTTCCAACCTCTGTCAACGGAACACATCCTTTGAAAGGACCAGGCACCGCATTGTATTGAAGTACCTGCGTAGCGCCTGGTTCACTCGTAAAGAATCCCAGTAAGGTGAGCTCCTTTACTTTTAGAATGAATGGCTTATCAGCTCCACCAGCAGTATTCCACCAGCCGGTAGGACCACCGGTGCCCGCAGATGCAATTGCGGCATCGTGATGCTTCCTGAAAAGTGCAACTCGTTCTTCAGGTTTACATGCGGCAAACGAGTCCCCATATGTTTTTTGCGCATCTTCCTCAAATTCTGCAGACCCTTCAAAAACTTATCCTGGTCTTCTTTTCCATACACTTCCTTCAGCATACTATCAATAAATGCAGGAACACCAGCGTCTTTGGCTCCTGGAGTTGCGGTTTTAGGTATGATAATTTCCGCCAGCTCTGCTATCGAACGCGCCTGATCTTCCGTAAAAAATACGGGTTTGTAGGTTAACTCGGGTGTTGCCTTGCATCCATTTAAGACTCCTGCCAATGCAGGGGCAGATATCGCATAACCGAATACCATGGCCGTGCGTTGTATTGCTTCTCTCCGATTCATAATGTTTTGATCTTATTTGACCTTTCATAAATTACCTTTCTTCAATTCTGCTACTGCATAATCTGCAGCCCTCGCAGTTAGCGCCATATACGTAAGCGAAGGATTCTGACAACCAGAAGAAGTCATTGCAGCACCATCGGTAACAAAAACGTTAGGTGCTTCGTGTACCTGATTCCATTTGTTGAGCACCGATGTCTTTGGATCTTTACCCATACGGGCTGTGCCCATCTCATGAATACCCAGTCCCATGTTATCAGGATTATCATACATATTCACATTCTTAAAACCTGCAGCCTCCAACATTTCCGCTGCGGCCTCTTTCATGTCTTTGCGCATTGCCTTTTCATTTTCCCCCCACGTCGCATCAATGTTTAACGTTGGAAGTCCGTAGATATCCTTCTTGTCCGAATTGATGGTTACCCTGTTTTCGCTGCTCGGCAAACATTCACCAAAACCAGTGATTCCGATACTCCAGCCTCCCGGCGTTGTTAACGATTCTTTCAACTCTTCTCCGAATGCCATCTCGCTGACACCTCTTGACCAATCACCGCGACTGGCTGAGCCCTGATATCCGAATCCCCGGATATAATCTGTCCTCTTGTCATTACCGATATTCCGGAAGCGCGGAATATAAATTCCATTCGGTCTGCGACCGACATAATATTTGTCCTCAAAACCATCCACGTTGGCATCAGCACCTGCACGATATTGGTGGTCCATCAGGTTACGACCTAGCTGATCACTTCCATTGCCCAGTCCGTTTGGAAATCTGCTTGGAAATAGAGTTCAACATAATGAACGTACTTCCTAACGTTGATGCATTCAGAAAAATAATCTTAGCAAAAAAATCCATCTCCTGCTTTGTTTCGGCATCGAGGACCTTTACGCCGATTGCCTTTCCCTTCTTATCATCATAGAGAATAGAATGTACAATGGAATGTGGTCGCAACGTCATGTTACCTGTTTTGGTAGCTGCCGGTAAGGTGGAAGAGTTGCTGCTGAAGTACGCTCCGTAGGGACATCCCCTACCACACATATTCCTGGATTGACAAATCCCACGACTCGGATCGTGCGGAAGTGCGGCGGTAAGATGTGCCACTCTACCGATTGTAATGGTCCTGTTGAATTTCTCCGCCATTTTATCTCTAAATGACTGTTCCACACAGTTCAATTCCATTGGCGGCAGAAATTTTCCATCGGGTAATTGTGGGAGTCCTTCTGCCTGTCCGCTTACACCGATGTATGATTCAACATAATCATACCAGGGCGACAGATCCTTGTAACGGATTGGCCAATCAACACCAACTCCATCTTTCAGATTGGCCTCGAAGTCCAAATCCGATAACCGGTAGGTTTGCCTCCCCCACGTTATCGATCGGCCACCGGCATGATAGCCTCGAATCCAGTCAAATGGTTTTACTTCCGTATATGGGTTTTCATTGTCCTTTACCCACCAGTGTTTATTGGCCTGCGTCACCCAATTCGTCCGGGATTGAACGGGATAAAATTTCATTTCTTCTGCAGGAAGTTTATCGGCGTGCGGGAGTTGCCAGGGCTCTTTGGTCATGGTGGGATAATCCACAACATGCCGCACATCCCGCCCTCTTTCCAATACCAGTGTTTTAAGCCCTTTTTCAGTCAATTCCTTTGCTGCCCATCCCCCGCTGATACCTGTGCCCACAACAATGGCATCATAGGTGTTCTGTTTTTCCGCCTCAATATTCAGGTTCATTATTAGTAGAATTTAAGCGATCAATTTACAGATTAGAAGGGATTTTACAATTAACGCTTTCCCGCGGATATCGTCTCTTTCAATATTGGCCAACGGACCGTTACAATCTAGCCTAGCACTCTCAGAAGCAGATTCGAAACCCGTCCGCGAAAAATCATTCCATTTGGGGGATAACATTAGTACGTGCGATCCATCGTTCTTAAACATACCAACCCTTCAACATATGCTCAGAAATTATCTCGCTGATTGCCCTCCGCAATTTTCAACGGCAAAAACTCTTTTCAATACTCAACATGTTTGGACTTGCACTGGGTCTTGCCAGCGCGATCCTGATATTCCTGTATGTGAGTGATGAACTTCAGTATGATGTAATGCACCCGCATTACAAAGATACCTATCGCCTTGGTGTAAGTTTCACCAACCCCGAAGGCGAGGTCTTTGACAATACTACTGCTCCCGGGTTTCTTACCCGGCAGCTAAAGGATACCCGGCCTGAAGTAACAGAGATCACGCGTATTGATTATATCGGATATCCAACTTCGTTACACCACAAGGCCTCCGACAAAATAATTCTGACTGAAGAAATCAAATGGGCAGAACCAAATTTTAACAAAGTAATTTGGTTTGAACTGGTGAAGGGAAATGAGGAGAAAATGTTCGAAAATCATAATTCCATTGTTCTGAGTGAGACTGGCTGCCAAGCAGGATGTTTGGCGACAAGGATCCGTATCGGAGAAGTGATTACCGTTAAACATAATTTCGCAACTAATGGCCGTGAAATCGATGTGGTAGTAACCGGCGTGTTCCATGATTTTCCGTCCAATTCACATTTTAAACCAAAGTATATTCTAAATATCAATGCGTTTCGCGGTGTTGTGCCCAAATTTTGATAACTACATGGAAGGCATGCACTTTCGGGATATTTCTTTTTTTGAAAGTTATCTTGTTCTTAAACGAGGTGCCGACACAAAGTCCTTAGAAGAAAGTCTAAAGAAACTGTGTGATCAGATGATTCAGGCGGACTCAGCTTCAGCGGCCGCAGGATTTAAAATGTCGGCTTTCCTGACAAAGGTTGAAGATCTGCACTTTGACGCAAAGAATCTGTGGGAAAACGACGCCACCCGGGGAGATAAGACCTATCTGGCAATTTTCAGTTCTGTAGCCCTTCTTATTCTTTTGATAGCGTGTATAAATTATATGAACCTGGCCACTGCACGATCGGCGAGAAGGGCACGGGAAGTGGGACTGCGAAAATCACTGGGAAGCAAGCGGGGGGAAATCGCTAAGCAATTCTTCTACGAGTCCTTTCTAATGACGCTAGGTTCGTTGCTCATTGCCTTGTTGCTGGTGATTGCGTTTCTGAACCCATTTAACGCATTGGCGCATAAAACTTTCGTTATTGCCTCCTTGCTAAATCCGACAATGATCATAATCATGGTAGCGATCGTATTGCTGATGGCTATTGTAGCGGGAAGTTATCCCGCCATTTACCTTTCTGGTTTTAGTCCGGCAGAGGTGTTAAAGGGGCAGGTAGTCCGGGGGTTAGGCGCTGAACTGTTTCGAAAAAGCCTTGTCACCATACAATATGCCGTCTCTCTGATATTAATCATCTCCACGATCATTGTTGTGCGTCAGATGAGCTATATGCAAAGTACAAAACTCAATCAGGCGGGCAGTCAATTGCTCTCCATACGGTACGGAGGGACGGCACCGCAGGACAAGTTTGAAATTTTCAAGCAAGCAGTTTTACAGGATAAGGATATTGAGCATGTCACGATGGCAAACCATCTACCCAGACTTGATTACTTTGGATTCATCGGAGCACGTATCAAATTTCCTGAGCTTGAAAACAAAGACCTCGATTGGCAACAGTTAAATGTTGAATTTGATTTTCCAAAAACATACCAGTTAGAATTTATTGCAGGAAGGGATTTTAACGCAGAGAGTCTCGCCGACTCAAGCGCAGTAGATACTCAATGAGTCAGCCTTAAAAGCATTGAACCAGCCTGTTGAAAAAGTAATTGGGTCTACTGTAGTGGAAACCTTCTTCAATTTCAACGCAAGACGCCAGGAAACGCGGTCAATGACTGTAATCGGAGTGGTGAAAGATTTTCCCTACAAGTCTATGCATCAGGCTATAGGCCCATTATTGCTTAACCCACACCTGCATGCCATTGACAGAATTGCCTACATAAAACTTCCTGCAGGAAAATTTCAGGAAAAAATAGCCTCTATTGAAAAAAAGTGGAAAGAAATATTTCCCGGACTAGGCTTCGATTATTGGTTTGTCAGTGATGAGTTTAACCGGATGTATCTTATGGAAAGTCGGGTTTCCTCCTTATCCAAAAGTTTTGCCGTACTCGCCATCCTGATCACGATCATGGGTGTGTTCGGGTTGGCCTCCTATACAGCTGAGCAAAAAACTAAAGAAGTGGGCATTCGGAAAGTTCTGGGCGCAGAAGTGTCGCAGGTAATAAGAATGTTCGTTTGGGTGTTTGTTAAAATTTTCCTGATAGCCAGTGCAATAGCTATGCCTGCAGCATATTTCCTTGCTGACTACTGGCTCGAAAGTTTTGTGTACCGTTCACCCATCAGCGTTGAGGTATTTGTAGCAAGCCTGTTAGGTTTGCTCCTCCTCACGATGCTCACTGTGAGTTATGAAACCTGGAAGGCCGCACGGACAAATCCCGTAAATTCATTGCGGTGTGATTAGTCCTACTTTGTCAACTTTCCTGAATTAATGCATACGTAATATTTGTATTACACACACCAATCACATGCTCACACAAACTTCCAGCATGTTTCATCCGGGCCTCAGCCAATCTTCGGCCTGGCAGGGCATGTGTGGATTGGGTGCAGCCCTGATGGAACATGCCCCCGACGCGTCGGGGCGGCCCGGGAGGGGGCTATGAAATGCGACCAAACAATGTTCTGATGAACTGTCCTATCATTATACGAGGCAGAATATTGCAGCATAAATTGTAAGTTGACAAAGTAGGATTAGTCATCAAATCTTTAATCCTGTAATAAAAGGAACTCACGGATATATAGAGTTAAAAAATGACTTCAGCGAGTTCATAATCGTATAGCGATCTGTTGAATAAAGAACATCCCTGCTTTGCTGGTTGAACTTTGCAAGTGAATTATAAAACTCCACTTCTGTCAATCCATGTTCTCCCATGATATCTTCTCTCAGCTCCTGATCATGAATCACTTCGACATATGTTCTTATCCGGTCGTTTTCATTAATTAGCTGCGTCACCTTGCGCTTCTCTTTTTGTCCTCTGGAGAAATACTCCCACGGTGAGGAAAACCCATCAGCCACCGACATCTTTCGGGGTTGTGTCCTCGGGGTTCTGACGATTTCTGATTCATAGAGCCGCGTTCCCGTAATGGTAATTTCTTTGAGCATTCGTATTCGCTCACTCAGCCGTATAAGGATATCCTCTTCTTCAAAGAGTAGTGGCAGCTCAAGTGTATTGTAGCCAACCGAAGACAACACAAGTGTATCGGCAGGAAGAGTGGACAATGTAAAAACGCCTGCGGAATTGGTTACTGCTCCGCGTTCACTGTTTTTTACCCGTACGTGGACCCCTGGTAATGCCTTCAAAGTAAGGGAATCCACCACGATGCCGCGTGTTGTTTTCTGGGCGAAACCAGAAACCACGGCAACGAATAACAGCGTTGAGAACAAGAATGCTTTAATACAACAATACATGCTGCTGTGGTCCGACTAAGGCTATTTGTTTATGTATAAGATGACAGGAAGCTCAATTAAGTTTTATTGGCCAGCTGTCCACAGGCAGCATCTATATCCTTGCCCCGGCTTTTTCGGATCCGGGTAGTAATTCCATTCCTCTCCAGAAGGTCCATATACATCGCCAGTGCTTCATCAGAGGCTTGTTGAAATTCTCCGTCATCGATGGGATTATATTCTATCAGATTAACTTTCGAAGGAACAATCTTACAAAATTTGAGCAGTGCCTTTGCGTGTTCTTCGGTGTCGTTGATCCCCTTCCAAACCACATATTCATAAGTCACTTTTTTGTTCGTCTTTTGATACCAGTACTTCAGCGCGGCTCCCAATTCCTGAAGAGGATTAGTGTCATTAATGGGCATGATAGATGACCGTGTCTTATCGAGTGCGGCGTGTAGTGATACCGCAAGATTAAACTTAACATCATCATCAGCCATCTTTATGATCATCTTTGCAATGCCTACCGTAGATACGGTAATTCGTTTCGATGCCATGTTCAATCCCTTTTGCGAGGTAATTTTTTCAATAGCCGAAATTACATTGGCGTAGTTCAGTAATGGTTCACCCATCCCCATGAAGACAATATTCGTCAAAGGCCGTCCAAAGAAAAGGTCAGCCTGTTCTTTGATGGCAACCACCTGATCATAAATTTCATCCGGACTAAGGTTGCGCTGACGCTTTAGACGTGCTGTCGCACAAAATTTGCAGGCCAGACTGCAACCGACCTGCGACGAGACACAGGCAGTAATACGCTTTTCTGCCGGTATAAGAACAGATTCCACAACCATCCCGTCAAATAGCGTTACCGCGTTCTTTATTGTGCCGTCGGCACTACGCTGCATGTGGTCTACTTTAATATGGTTGATAGTAAAATGCTCCTTAAGCATGTCGCGGAGACCAATGGATAGATTAGTCATCTGGTCAAAACTCTTCGCTGACTTATTCCATAACCACTCGTACACCTGCTGGGCCCGAAATGCCTTTTCGCCGTGTTCTGCAAAGAATTCCTTTAATTCCTCAAGCTTGAGTTTCCGTATATCCCGTTTGGACGTTGTATCCACCATGGCACAAAGGTAGAGAAAACAGGTTAACCTTTTTTCGTGGAATTGCCAGATGCTTAACTTCAGGATGGAACGAACTAGCAGACAAACCGGGAACCACCATGTGTACCGGCTGAACGATTCATTTTATCCGCACAAATATTTTTGTTTCACAGACACGGGACATGTTGGAGATGATGAGGGAATCGGCGGTAAGCTGTTCTACAGTAAACGATTCGATAATCGTTCGGGACTTTTTATCAAGGAAATACAATCCATTTTCATTCAACCTGTATAACATCGATTTTGAGTTGTATGATTTACGCTTGTTGATAATTTTGGTGCTTTCGTGGACACCATTATTGTCCTTAAACTCTAATACTTGCGGAGTTTGGCCCGACATCCCTTTCATGTCTTCGATGAGCGCCTGCGTTTCGGCGTCATCCTCACCCATTTCATCCTCCACGCAATTACTTTGCCTTACCACTTGCCATTTCCCGACGATTGAGATGGACTGGCCGTAAATTGCCACAGGGATAAGAAGAAGTAACATGGTGATTGTTTTCATGGCCACGTTTAGTTTAATCAAATTTAATCAAAATTCAGGCCGTTCTCCGGAGGGACTATTGCTACTTAAATTTACCAGCATCAAAAATATCCATGCAGTGTCCTTTAAATAAGCCCGTTCCGGGACATTGTCCTTTTGAAAACTCAGTTTATTAGCCGAAATTTTCGCCCTTCAAACAAACTGCATGGAGAAAAGTAATGCAATCGTTATCACGGGAGGGTACCTCGACAGCAGTAACGCTAAAACTGCTCATGGGCTGATACGAGGTACTGATCGTTTTAAGATCGTAAGTTTTGTTGACCATAAAAATGCCGGAAGAGATGCCGGTGAAGTGCTGGACGGGAAAAATCGCAATATTCCCATTTATGCCACTATCCAGGATTTTATTAAAACAGGCCAACCTGCCACGCATTGTATAATCGGTGTTGCCACAAAGGGCGGGGTGATCCCCGATTCGCTTCTGACAATTCTGAGGGACGCATTGGAAAATGGTTTCAATTTAGTCAATGGGTTGCACCAATACATTTCAGATATACCTGAACTGGCATCACTGGCATTACAAAAGGGGCTTCAGATTATTGATGTGCGGAAGCCCAAAAAGTTTCAGGACCTTCATTTCTGGTCAGGGAAAATTAAAGAGGTTAAGTGTCCTAAAATCGCTGTGTTGGGAACCGATTGTTCTTTAGGAAAACGTACCACGACTCGATTTCTGGTGCAGGCTATGCAGAAGGCCGGATTCAAAGCCGAAATGATTTACACAGGACAAACGGGATGGATGCAAGGAGCCAGATATGGATTCGTCTTTGATTCCACCCTTAATGATTTTATATCCGGCGAAATGGAGCATGCCGTTGTTACGTGCTACCACGAAGCGAAACCCGATATCATATTTATTGAAGGTCAGTCATCGTTGCGCAATCCGAGTGGACCTGCAGGTGCAGAATGGATTGTTTCCGCGGATGCAGATGCCGTTGTGTTGCAACATAACCCAGCCCGCAAGCAATACAAAGATATGGAGTACTATCCTGCCTACCTGCCGGACCTTAAGGATGAAGTAGAACTCATTAGGATTTACGGTGCGCCCACTGTAGCCATTACACTTAATTCGTCACAAATGACCGAGCAGGAAGTGAGGAGCACAGCGTTGAGATATCAGAATGAACTTGGCATCCCGGTGATATTACCGCTGGAAGATGGCGTCGACGCTCTCGTACCGGTTTTCGAAAAGATGATCAGGAAAAGTTTAGCCCAGGCTTAGTTACTATTCATATCAACAGGACAAATAGAATGAAAATCAAAGAAATAAAAGTCTGGAGTGTAGACTTAGGAAACACAAAACCATATACGATCGCTTTCAAAACAATTGATGAGGTTAGAAATGCTTTCGTGGAGATTACGTTGGAGAATGGATTGACGGGTATCGGTGCGGGCAACCCGAGTGAATATGTCGTTGGTGAAACGCTGGATCAATGTCTGGAAGCACTTCAGGAAAAAAATCTGGAATTCCTGATTGGCCGCGACATCCGTACTTTTAACCAGCTCACGTTTGAGGTGTGGAAAAATTTCCCTGGAAACCCGTCGGCAAGAGCTGCTCTGGACATTGCATTACACGATGTTTTTGCAAAATTCCTGGATGTGCCTCTCGTAAAGTTCCTGGGCCAGAAAATAAAAAAACTTCCGACCTCAAATACGATAGGTATCAAAAATGTTGAAGAAACCCTGAGGGAGGCGCAGGAATACATTCAGCGTGGTTTTAAGGTGATCAAGGTTAAGTTGGGACAAGACCTCGACGAGGATGTAGAAAGGGTAATGAAGTTGCGCGAAAAATTCGGCACGAGTATCGTGATCCGGGTTGATTGCAATCAGGGATATTCGGTAGAGCAAACGATCCAGTTTTATGGGCGGACATATGATCTGGATATTGAACTTATTGAACAACCTCTTCCGGCAAAAGCGATATCCGAAATGAAGAGCTTGCCAAAAGAAGTCCGGCAAGTGGTTGCAGCAGATGAATCTTTGCTGACACCGGCCGATGCCATAGAACTATTAAAGCCACCCAAAGCGGCGGCTATCTTTAACATTAAATTGATGAAATGCGGAGGAGTAAGCCAGGCTTTAAAGATTGCTGATATTGGCCTCCACGAGGGTATTGATCTTTTCTGGGGATGTAATGATGAAAGCATTGTTAGTATCACGGCAGCATTACACGCAGCCTTTGCCTGCAGTAATACCAAGTATATTGATCTGGACGGTAGTCTTGACCTTGCCCGTGATGTGGTGAAGGGAGGGTTTATTCTTAAGGATGGCTATATGTCCTGCTCAGACAAACCTGGCCTGGGTTGGGTGTGGAGAGAATTTAAGCGTTGTTCTATCCTGTCTATATTCCCATGTTCCGAAGCCTCACTCCATCCTCCCGGTAGTGGAAGTTGTAAATTTCCTTTTTAGTTCTGTCCGTGACCCTGGGAGAATCTTTTCAAATTGCTTTTGATATTTTTTATACATCTGAAGACTTGATCTCCTTCTTGTTAAGAATGATTCTTTCATCCTTTATTTTAAACGCGGGTCACTTTTTCTCCTGTTCCAGATACCGTCTTTAGTATTTTCCTAACTTAGTTGCTTTAATTCTCCGCTTTCCACGTTTAATTTCTTGTTAAACCTTCATTGGAGCTTCTTCTTTCATATTGTGCTCTCGCCTTTGCGCAGCAATGATGGAAAATGTTTCCTACCTGACTTCCATCTTCGGCCTTCCGGCGTTCAGTCATGCTGACCATTTAATCTCGTCATTGTTGCTCATGGGTAATGCATGCGTTACCACATAGTTCGCTCATACTTCGAGGCAGTGGTTTACCATCGGCATAAGGTCCAGTCATTCTCAAACTGGGATCAAACTTGCGTTCCAGTTCATCCATCATTCCTTGAACGTCCTTCTGGGGGACTTACAGCCAAACTTGTCTGCAAATTCCGTTTCAAATTCCTTAATGAATTTATCCCAACTTCTTTCCTTACTGAATTTATCCCAGTCCCGGCTTATCCAATTTCCGGGAATGGTATCCATATCAAAATGAGGAGGAAATGAAAAGTTTATTTTTGGTAGTTCGATGTCCTGTGGAATAGCAATATCCGTATTCAAATCATATACGTCGCGTATATCAACCGGAACTACAATATCAGTATCAGGAATTGGTGGAACAGGATGTATCTCATGACTCATATCAAACAACACATCGTTATTGACTTCGATAACCTCTTCAACTTCAACCACGGTATTCACGTCAACAACTTTTTGTATCCGGTGAAGGGATTACTTTCCTTTACCCGTAGTATCGCTAACAATGAATGGCTTAATTGGTTCCATCGCGGAGCATTACCGTCAGCCTCACGAGACTGTATCGTAAGCCATGATGCACATATCAACCCAATGATGAGCAGGGCAAAAGGAACAATACGTTCACGGCCTGAATAATTTCTGACTGATTTTTCCATAAGACGTTTGATTCTGTTCAAGAGTTGGTTTTTATTGTCGGCGAAAGAAAGTGCTAAGCCGGGTTTTGAAAGCCTGGCCTCTTCTAACATAGCCAGTGCCCGTACATAGGCTAACGGATTTCTGTTCGATTGTACAACGGCATCATCACAACAGTGTTCCCGTTCCCGTTTCATAATGCCGGAAATTATCCACACGAAAGGATTGAAGAAGTAAATCGCCTCCATAAATGACTGGACAATATTCACCAGATAGTCTTTTCTTTTGATATGGACCAGCTCGTGCAGAATAATACTTTCAAGTTGTTCCATTGAAAGCCCTGAACAAATTCCGACCGGGAAAAGAATCATCGGCTTTATATATCCGATCACAATCGGTGTCTGAATGCGGGACGACTCAGCCAACGGGATATACTGATTGATTTTAATGGAAGATGCAAGTTGCTGAACCAGTTTACTCCACTGATCACCGATAAGCACGGCCTCGCTTCGGATTCGTTGGACGTACCACCATCCACTGAATACGCGTAATGAGAAAAGCAAAGCGCCAATACTCCACACCAGGACAATCGCCGGAATGTTTCTCTCAACAGCGTCAGTCAATGTCCCCAACAGCCCCGTAAAAGGTTTCTGAAGGTCATTACCGACTGCGCTCAGGCTGAACTGATAGGAGATTACCGATTCTTTAACGTGGATATTCTTAGTGGTGATCAGGTGGAGAAATGTTCCTGCTGAAAGGAGAAAAATAAGTGTCAACCCGACCGTAGCCACCAGATAACGTGTGTTGGACAATCGTGTAGGAGTACATTTTATGGCAATTATA
Organism: uncultured Alphaproteobacteria bacterium; assembly: GCA_963774995.1. Classification (GTDB taxonomy): domain Bacteria; phylum Pseudomonadota; class Alphaproteobacteria; order Rhizobiales; family Xanthobacteraceae; genus P52-10. The sequence continues at coordinate 404,746 of CAVZHJ010000003.1, read as the reverse complement.
ACTACACCCGTGACAAATACTGATTGCCACAGTGAATGCAACAACGTCCAGCCTAGAGCCTGCACCCACGGGGAGGAAAATAAATCTGCGAATGTGTTCATGACACACCTCCTTCAAGTTTTTCCAAATATTTTTTTATTTCCTTTAACTCTTCCTTCGATGCGTTTTTGTTCCCCAGCGCACTCATCACCAACTGGGTGGCCGAACCCTGAAAAACTGTCCGAATCATTTTGTCCAGAAGTTGCTGTCGGGTCTTTTCTAACGATGGCACTGCTTTGTATAGATGAAGCTTGCCGCTCTTTTTACGTGTTACCAGACCTTTTTCGTGCATGATCTGCAATAATTTCAGAATGGTTGTATATCCATTGGCCTTGTCTCCTCCTAATACTTCATGAACATCCCTTACAGAGACAGCTTCTTTGTCCCATATAATCTGCAGAATTTCCAATTCTTTCTCCGTCGTCTTAATGGGCTTATCCGTCATATACGAATGTTTTCGTATTACAATTGTAGCAACAGGATAGCATAACTCCAAGAATTATTACGAATATTTTCGTATTTGGTTCCGGGTGGGGTCGATTGTCCCTAGTTTATTATCTTGGATACCTAAACCCATTGACAATCCCCAATGATTGACACCCTTTTTCAATATGAAAATTAAACGGTGGATTAAGATTTTACTTGGCTCGGTTGTCATCATCCTGATTCTGTTCCTATTGCTCATTTCTCCCGTGGCCAAGTGGTACATAGAAAGGCACAGTGAGGAATGGACTGGAAGAAGAATAGTCATGGACAAGCTTGGTCTCAATCTTTTGACCGGCAGCATTTCCATTGAGCAGTTGAGAGTTTTTGAAAAGGACAAAGCAACGGTCTTCTTTTCTATGCAGGAATTCTACCTCAACCTGGAATTATGGAAAGCAATTAATGGGCAATATGAAATTATCGAAGTAACCATGAAGGGACCCTCGGTGGCAATTATTCAGGAAGACGATTCTTTCAACTTTAGCGACCTTTTAGCACACTTCACGAAAAGTGACACCATTCCCACGCCAGCAGAATCTGACCCCATAAAATTCTGGGTAAGGAATATTTCCATTACGAGTGGAGCAGCCAGATATCATAACAGAGGTCTGGGCAACGAAGTCACTGTCAGGCAACTGAATGCCGCTTGTCCGCTTATTTCCTCGACTGATTCAAGCCTGCATGCTACGTTGGATTTCAAGATCGATAAAGGAGGTGAAATAGCATCGGTGCTTGATATGAATATTAAATCAAAAGAATACCGGTTGAATTACGATATGAATGCATTAAACCTCGACCTGCTTTGTCCTTACCTGAAAGACTATATAAATGTGGGTGAAATGAAGGGAGCGGTTCACACTCATATGCTCCTTGGAGGAAATTTTAATGAACCTGACGCGATTGCCGCAACAGGAACGCTGGCATTACATGAACTTTCCATTACGGATCCAAACAAAGAACCGTTGATTGGTATCGGTTCATTCACCATTGCAGTCGATACGTTAAATATTAAATCAGATCTCTACAATTTCGGGAGTATTAGTCTGGTCAAACCCTTTCTGAAATTAGAACGGTTCGACAATGAAACCAATTTTAGCCGGTTAGTTCGATACACAACGTCTGACACCACGGCAGTGCAGGACTCGGTCAATTTGCAGGTGACCTCCGGCAATGTTTTCGAACTGATCGCTTCATATATTCAGGATATATCCGAGAACTATTCCATCAGCAATTATAAAGCTGACAGTGTAATCCTCAGGGAAGGGACATTTATATTTAATGATTACACTCTACAGAGCAAGTTTAACTATCACCTGGAACACCTCTTCAAAACGGCAGCAACGATCCCCGGCCGGTCGGGACAGGACAGGGTGAGAACCAGCGGACGGCCGGACATGGCTGAGACGATACCGTGTGAGCGACGACAGGGACGACAGCAAAGAGCGATTTCCAGCGACTAGTAGGGGCCAATGGGCGCTCCTGTCTACAGCAATTCCCCGCCCGCATGCGCGTTCGCGCCGCCGGCTTTTTCAGGATCCGGCACGCACGCCGGGCATCCAAATTTTGTCAATCGCGATATAGGCTTGCCAGCCTGACGGGGATGGGATTTGCTCACCCTTGGCATGGGCTGGACAGCGGCACAGAGTGCCCGTCAAGGCAACCTCAACGCGAGATAACGGAATGATCAAGATTGCACGAGGCCTGCTCGCTCTGGCGGCCGGCATCACCGCCCTCACCCTGTCGCTCGGCTCCGCCTCGGCGCAGCGCGATTACTCCAGCCTGGAAGACCAGCCGGGCTTCGTGCCTAACGAGGCCGACGAACAGCTGGCGCCGCAATTCCAGCGTCAGATGGTGCTTTATCGGACAAGCGAACCGCCGGGCACCCTCATCGTCCACACCTCCGAACGCTTCCTCTATCTCGTTCAGGGCAACGGCCGCGCGCTGCGCTACGGCATCGGCGTCGGCCGCGAAGGCTTTCAGTGGCAGGGCCTGCTTGAAGATCTCCCGCAAGCAGGAATGGCCGGACTGGACGCCGCCGCCGGAGATGATCGCGCGCCAGCCCTATCTGCCGCGCTTCATGGCCGGCGGCCCCGGCAATCCGCTCGGCGCGCGCGCGCTCTATCTCGGCGCGACCGTCTATCGCATTCACGGCACCAACCAGCCGCAGACGATCGGCAGCGCGGTGTCGTCCGGCTGCTTCCGGCTCGTCAACAACGACGTGATCGATCTGTTCGAACGCGTGCCGGTCGGCACCAAGGTCGTCGTCCGTCAGCGGCCCGAATTCTGAGCCGTCGCGCGATCCCGCGACAGGCTAGTCATCAGACAATCGCAAGCGAGAGATTCCCATGCAGAAGACATTTCGAACGGGCCTCGCGATCGGGCTTGGCGTTGCGGTGGCGGTGATCGCCGCGGCCTGGACCTACATTCGCTTTGACGCCAATACGCTGCGAAAAGTCCGCGCGCGCGGCGAGCTCCTGTGCGGCGTCAACACCGGCCTGCCCGGCTTCTCCAATCCGGACGCGCAAGGCAACTGGACCGGCTTCGACGTCGATTTCTGCCGCGCGATTGCGGCGGCCATCTTCGACGATCCGAAGAAGGTGAAGTTCGTGCCGCTCGACGCCAGCGAGCGTTTCAGGGAACTGCGCGACCGGCAAGGTCGACGTGCTGGCGCGCAACTCGACCTGGACTATTTCGCGCGAACTCGGCTTCGGCCTGCACTTCGCGGCGGTGTCGTATTACGACGGCCAAGGCTTCATGGTACGCCGGTCGAAGAAAGCCGATACCGCGCTCGAACTCGACGGCAGCAAGATCTGCGTGCAGACCGGGACAACGACGCAGCGCAATCTCGCCGACTTCTTCCGCACCAACAACATGAAGTATCAGGAGACGCGCTTCGACAAGCTCGAGGACGTGGTGAAGGCCTACAACTCCGGCCAGTGCGACGTCGTAACCAGCGACGTGTCGCAACTTTACGCGCAGCGGCTCAAGCTCGCCAAGCCGGGCGACCACGTCATTCTCGCCGACGTGATCTCGAAGGATCCGCTGGCGCCGGTCGTGCGGCACAAGGACGACGACTGGCTGCTGCTCGTGAAATGGACGTTCTTTGCGATGCTGAACGCCGAAGAGCTCGGCATCACGTCGAAGAACATCGACGAGGCGATGAAGTCGACCAAACCCGACGTGATGCGTTTCGTCGGCACTGACGGAACCTACGGCGAGGATATGCGGCTGACCAAAGACTGGGCGGCGCGCGTCATTCGCCATGTCGGCAACTACGGCGAAGTATACGAGCGCAATCTCGGCACCGAGTCGCCGCTCGGCATTCCGCGCGGCCTGAACCAGCTCTGGAACGCCGGCGGCATCCAGTACGCACCGCCAATCCTCTAACCGGGACGACGCCATTGTCCGACCGCTACGCCCGCTATCAGCGTCTGCAATTCGACTGGCCCGCGCCGCGGGTGCTGCGAATCCGCATGAACAATCCCGGCAAGCTGAATGCTGCCGACCAGATCATGCATGGCGAGCTTGGCGCGATCTGGCGCGACGTGGATGACGACCCGAATGTTTCGGCGGTGCTGCTGACCGGCGTCGGCGATGCGTTCTCCGCCGGCGGCGACATGGCGATGATCGACACGATCATGAACGATTTTCAGGCGCGCGCGCGGAACTGGAAGGAAGCGAAGGACATCGTCTACAACATCATCAATTGCTCGAAACCTGTCGTCAGCGCCATTCGCGGACCGGCCGTGGGCGCAGGCCTTGTGTGCGGTTTGCTGGCGGACATTTCAATCGCGGCGAAGAAGGCTCGCATCATCGACGGCCACACCAAACTCGGCGTTGCCGCCGGCGACCATGCGGCGATCGTCTGGCCCCTGCTCTGCGGCATGGCGAAGGCGAAATACTACCTTCTGCTGTGCGACACGCTGAGCGGCGAGGAAGCCGAACGCATCGGGCTCGTGTCGCTCGCGGTTGAGGATTCCGAACTCGACGCCAGGGCGCTGGAAATTGCGACACGGCTGGCGGACGGTCCGCCGAGCGCCATCCGCTGGACGAAGTATACGCTCAACAACTGGCTGCGACAGATGGGCCCGTCGTTCGATGCGTCGCTGGCGCTGGAGTTTCTGGGTTCACCGGGCCGGAAGTGCGCGAGGGCGTTGCGGCGTTCAAGGAAAAGCGCAAGCCGGACTTTCCCAAGGACTCGCCGATCTGAGCTAACGGCGTCATTCCGGACAGCGCGAAGCGCTGATCCGGAATCTCGAGGTTGTTGATCTCAGAGAAAATCACCCCGGGATTTCGGGTTCGCTCGTTTTGCTCGCGCCCCTGAATGACGCTGAGGTTTGCTCATCCCGCCTGCTGGATAATGCCGCCCTTGCGCAGTTCGGCGAGCTTCGCCTCGTTATAGCCGAGCTTGCCTTTCAGCACCTCGTCGGTGTTCTGGCCCAGCAGCGGCGGCGCGCGATAATCCGTGATCGGCGTCTCGGAGAACGTCAGCGCGTTGCGGATCAACGATAGCTCGTCGCGCAGCGGATGCTTGACCTTCACCTCCATGCCGCGGTGCTTGACCTGTTCGTCGTCGAACACCTGCTTGAAGTCGTTGATCGGACCGGCGGGAACGCCAACCCGCTCCAGTTCATCGAGCCAGTATTTCGCGGGTCTGGTGATGAAAAGATCTTCGAGGATTTTCATCAGTTCGTCGCGATGCACGACGCGGTCGTTGTTCTTCACGAAGCGCGGGTCTTTCGCGAGCTCCGGATGGCCCAGCACGCCGCAGCACTTTTCGAACTGCGAGTCGTTGCCGCAGACCAGCATGATGTCCTGATCGGCGCAGGTGAACACGCGCGCGGGCACGCCGCCGTTGCCGGAGGTGCCGCGCCGCGGCGGGGTCTCGCCGTTGACGAGATAGATCTGCGCGTAGTGCGTCAGCGAGGCGATCACCGTATCCATCAGACAGACGTCGATGTGCTGACCGGCGCCGCCGTTGGCCTTGCGGTGAAACAACGCCGACAGAATGCCGATTGATGCATTCATCCCGGTCATCACGTCCGCAATGCTGGGACCGACCTTCATGGGGCCTGCGCCGGGCTCGCCGTCCGGATGACCGGTGACGCTCATCAAGCCGGCCGCCGCCTGGAAGATCGCGTCATATCCGGGACGCGCCTTGTAGGGACCTGTCTGGCCATAGCCGGTCACCGAGCAGTAGATGATGCCGGGGTTGATCTTCCTGATCGTTTCATAATCGAGTCCGTAGCGCTTCAGGTCGCCGACCTTGAAGTTCTCCATCATGATGTCGACGGACTTGGCAAGCTCGCGGACGATCTCCTGCCCCTGCGGCTTGGCGATATCGACGGCGACCGAACTCTTGTTGCGGTTGGCGCAGATATAGAAGGAGTTGTTGTTGTTCGCCTTGCCGTCCGGATCGACCAGGTAAGGAGGCCCGAAGATGCGCGCATCATCGCCCCCGCCCGGACGTTCGATCTTGATCACTTCGGCGCCGAGATCGGCGAGCATCTGAGCCGACAGAGGCCCGGCGAGCACGCGCGTCAGATCAAGCACCTTGATGCCGGTGAGCGGTAGCGGCGACATTCTTGTTTTCCCCCAAGGACCAGGCTTTTTTTGCTTATTCCGGGCCGGTCGGGCGGCCCCCGTCGTCAACAGGTCATTAGCCCGGCAAACACATGTATTTCAAGGGTTTGGCTCTGCTTTGGCCGCGACCTTGACCAGCAGAAACGCCGGGCAAGGCGATTTGTTTGGGCATGAACCAGTCCGGAAACCGGTACCCGCTTTTCGGGATCATGCCCTACCGTCCCTGGAACACGGGCTTCCGCTTCTCGATGAAGGCTCGCATCGCCTCTTTTGAATCCTCCGTCCTGCCGATCTGCACCGTCATGTCCTGCTCGTAGCGATAGCCGTCGCGCAGGCTCATCTCCTCGATCGCATTCAGCGACTGTTTGAACAGTTGCACCGCGAGTGGCGCCTTGGATGCGATGTCCCTGGCAAACGTCATGGCCGTCGGCATCAGCTCGGCGGCCGGTACGCAGGCCTCGACAACGCCGAGGCGGTAGAGTTCCGGCCCCGGCACGCGATATCCCGTCACCGCCATACGCCGCACCCGTGAATGGCCGAACAGGCGCATCGCATGACGGCCGCCGCCCATCAGGCCTACATCGATCTCAGGCATGCCGAGCGAGGCCTGTTCCGAGGCAAAGAGAATGTCGCACGACGCAGCGATGGCGAGCCCTGCCCCCAGCGCCGGCCCGTTGATCGCCGCGATCACCGGTTTCTTGCACTCGACGATGGCATGAAAGCACTCACGCGCGCTGCGCAGATGACCGCGCTGACCACCGGCCGGCTGATCTCCTCCGGCGCGCGCCTTGATATCGGCGCCGGCGCAAAAAAGCTTGCCCTGCCCGGTCAGCACGACGACGCGCACGTTGTCGTCGTCGGACATCAGGTCGAACGCCAGCGCCATCTCGTCCTGCATTTGCCGGCTCAAGGCGTTCACCGGAGGATTGGTCATCGTGGCGACCGCAACATTGTCCGCGATCTCGATGTCGATCAGTTTCAGATCATACGCGCCCATGAGGTTTTCTCCCTGATGTTGTTTGTCTTGTCGAAGTGCTTGCTCAGGCCCGGTGCTTACTCAGGCTTTGGTGCGCGCGGCAACAAGGCGCAGCGGCGTGTATTCCATCACGGCCGAGCCATCCTGCTTGACGACGATGTTGCGCGTTCGCACCAGGCCGCGATTGTCCCGGTTCTTGCTGCGGCGGGCTTCGATCACTTCGCACTCGACATGAATGGTGTCGCCGGCGACGACGGGGCCCTTCACGTCGAGCTGCATGTTGAGGAATGCGAAGCCGGTATGCTGCATCGTCGCCTGAATCAGCAATCCTTCGGCGAAGCTGTACACGAGGGCGCCCGGCGCGGGCCGGCCCTTGATATCGGATTGCGTCTTGATGAATTCGAGATCGGTGAACAGCACCTCGGTCATGCCGGTGCAATTGACGAAGTTGACGATGTCCGTCTCGGTGATGGTGCGGCCAACGGTCATGAATTTCCGCCCCATCGGCAGATCCTCGTAGAACAGGCCGAGTCCAACGATGTCCATTTTCGCTTTCCTTGTCGTGTGAGTTTGTTCAGCCGGCAATCAGCCGTGCATCGTCAGTCCGCCGGAGACGCTGATGGTTTGCCCGGTGATGAAGCCCGCGTCGTCGCTCAACAGAAACGCGATCGTTCCGGGATAGTCATCCGGCGTGCCGAGACGGCGCAGCGGGATCGCCCGCGCGAGGCTTTCGGCGAGCTTGCCGCCAGAGGGTGAACTGCTCTTGAAATTGTCGAACAGCGGCGTATCGGTCGGCCCCGGACAAACGACGTTGAGGATGACGTTCTTGCGCGCAAGCTCGCGCGCCATCGTCTTGGTGAAGGCGATCACACCGCCCTTGCAGGCCGAATACACCGCTTCGCCCGAGGAGCCAACGCGGCCTGCGTCCGACGACACGGTCACGACCCGGCCGAAACCGCGCTCGACCATGCGCCTCACCACCACATGGTGCAGGTTGAGCGGTCCATACAGGTTGATGCCGATCACCTTGTCCCAGAACGCGCGGTCGGTATCGAGAAACGGGATCGGAATGTCCCAGCCGGCCACGTTGGCGAGCAGTTCAACCGGCCCGGCGTCGTTTTCAAAGACATCGGTCGCGGTCGCAACCGCATCGCGATCGGTGATGTCAACCTTGTAGATCAGGACGCGCCCGGGCTTGCCGGCGCAAAGCCGCGCGGTCTCCTCCGCACCGGAAAAATTCAGGTCGAAAATGCCGACATGGCAGCCCTCTTCGACAAGGCGAATGGCCGTGGCCCGGCCGATCCCGCTGGCGCCGCCGGTCAGGATCGTCCGGCGTCCCGCAAGTCCACGCATGTCACACTCCCCGGCGCGCTTCTTCGGATGTCTTTGCGTCAGGGTTTCACGACCGCTCGCAACAGTCAAAAGGCGCAGCGAGACGGCAGGTTGCAAATTTTCAGGGCAGCCTTGCCGGACGGCGCACCTGCATCAAACGCGCCGCAAAGATTTTGTCGCAAGGGCGAAAGTCCGCTAAGACCCTTGGCGAACGACCTGTGCCGCAAATTCCGAGGATCGAACGTCCGAAGCAAAGCGGCACGGCAAAAGCGACACAAAACGAGGAAACATCATGTCGATCGATTTCGAGGTTCCGGCCGAAGCCAAAGCCGTTCGCGAGAAGGTGCGCAAGTGGGTGCAGGAGGAGTGCATCCCGGCGGAGAAGGAACTGGACACGAAGTCCCTCGACGAGGTGCTGGGCCCGCTGCGCAAGAAGGCGCGCGCGCAAGGCCTGTGGTGCCCCTTCATCCCGAAGGAATACGGCGGCATGGGCCTGGGGCCGCTGGCCAATGCGCTGGTGCAGATGGAACTCGGCGAAAGCTCGCTCGGCGCGCTGTCACTGAACACGCAAGGCCCCGACGACGCCTCGATGCTGACGCTGCTCGCGCACGGCACCGAGTATCAGAAGGAAAAATTCCTCAAGCCGCTGCTTGAACGGCGACAAGCGCGTCTGCTTCTCGATGACCGAGAAGGCATCCGGCGCGGATGCCACCGGCATGCAAACCTCCGCCGTCAAGGACGGCAACGAGAACTATATCCTCAACGGCGAAAAGTGGTTCTCATCGTCGGCCAGCGTCGCCGATATCGCCATCGTGATGGCGAAGACCGATCCGAACGCGCCTCGCCGCAACCAGTTCTCGACCTTCATCGTCGAACTGCCGAACCCCGGCTACCAGATCAAGCGCAACGTCAAGAACATGGCGATCGAGGGTCCGCACTACGACAAGCTCTCCGGCGGCCATTCGGAAATCGTCATCAAGGACCTGAAGGTCCCTGCCGACAACCTGCTCGGCGGCGAAGGCAACGGCTTCAACATGGGCCAGCATCGCCTCGCCTACGGACGCCTGCGCCACGGCATGCACAACATCGCCAAGGCGCAGCGTGCGCTCGACATGGCGACGGAGCGCGTCACCACGCGCTCGACCTTCGGCACCCTGCTCGCCGATCGTCAGGCGGTCCAGTTCATGCTCGCCGACTGCGCGAGCGAGCTTTACATCGCGCGACTGATGCTGCTGCACATCGCCTACAAGGCCGAGAAGGGCATGGATCTGCGGCAGGAGAATTCCATCGCCAAGATCTTCCTCGCCCACATGGTGCACAAGGTGGTCGACACCGCGATTCAGCTGCACGGCGCGCTCGGCTACAGCCAGGATACGCCGCTGGCGCGCTGGTACACCCAGATCCGCTCGCAGCGCCTGGTCGACGGACCCGACGAGGTCCATAAATGGACCATCGGCCGCAACGTGATCAAGGCCTACAGAAAGCACGGCACGACGGCTTCGGCCGCCGGCGGCGACCTGATCTGAATAACGAATAGGGAGTAGCGAATGGCGAATAGGGGCGGTGAGCGAGCAGAGCGACGGTGGGATTTCGGTAATCCGTTCCCTACTCCCTATTCGCCGTTCCCGTATTCGCTATTCGCACCTCAAGCGCCGGCTCCTGCGCGATGGGCTGCGTTTGCAGCTCCGTGCGGTTCCGGCCAAGTTCTTTCGCGCGGTAGAGCGCCTCGTCGGCCGCGCCGACCAGATCGCGCATGTGTCCTCCCGCGCCGGGCACGAGACTCGCAACGCCGATGCTGAGCCGCGTATATCTGGCGGAGACGCCTTCGGCGTAGCAGGCCGTCACGAACGCATGCCGGATTTGGTGCGCCATCGTCGCGGCTTCTTCGACGCGCGATCCCGGCAACAGCACAGCAAACTCGTCACCGCCATAGCGCGCGCCGAGATCGCCGGAACGCTTCAGCGAGCCGGCGATTGCCTCGCCGATCTGCATCAGGAGCCTGTCGCCGGCCTGATGGCCGAACGTATCGTTGTAGAGCTTGAAGTGATCGGAATCGATCATCAACAGCGCCACCGGCGACGCGGTGCGCGCGGCGATACGCCATTGCCTGTCCAGCGCGTCGTTGAATGACCGGCGATTGGCAAGTCCCGTCAGGCCGTCGGTCGTCGCCAGCGCCGCAAGTTCGGCTTCCGCGCGCGCCCGAAGCTTGAGATTCCGGTTCAGGAAGGCGACCAGGGCGATGGTTGAAACCACGAGCGCTGCGATCAGCGCGCCGATCGCGTAGGCCTGCGGTCGCCATTGCGCGAAGATATCCCTGGTCGATTGCCCGACCGCGACCACGAGCGGCAATTCACCAACCTGGCTGTAGCTGAAAAGCTTGTCCGTCCCATCGACGGTCGAGGTGGTTTCGAACTGGCCGATCGGCGTTTCCGAAAACAGATCGATGATCCGTCCCGGATGTCGGTCGCGCTCGATGAAATCGGACTCGGCCGGCGAACGGATGATAACGATCCCGTCACTGCGCGCCAGCGTTACAGTTGCGCTCGGTCCGAGCGCAATGGCCTTGAAGGTTTTCTCGAAATAGTCCAGCCGTATCGAGCCGACGACAACCCCGCCGAAAGAACCGTCCGGTTTGGCGAGGCGGCGGCTGAATGGAAGCACCGACACTCCGGTGATCCGCGATACGACAGGGCGAGCGACGAACAGACCGATCGCGTCGTTGTGCTTGTGGATTTGGAAGTAGTCGCGATCCGCGAAGTCGGCCTTCGATGGATCGGTCGTTCGTGAATTGTAGCTGAGGCGGCCGTCCTCCCTGATGACGAGGATCGAGCTGAGGTGGCGCGCCGCCACCGACCGGTCGAACAGCAGCAGTTGCCGCTGCCGCGGCGAGACATCTTCGAGGTCGGGCAACTTGAGGTTCTCGATCACGCCGGTGATGGACAGATCGAGCGTCTCGATGTTGCGTGCAAGGTCCGCAGCCACGGCAGCCACGATCATCGACCCGATCACACCTGCATGTTTCTTGGCGTCCTGCCGGGCGTCGAAAATGATCCAGCCGCAGATGCCGCAAAAACAAAGGCAGATGAACAGAATCGCAAGGGACGTACGACCCCACCCGGCGGCAGCCTGCCGCGAAGCGTCCAGTGGCCGAACCGACTCCGTCGATTTGTCATCGGTCAGGCGGATCATGTGTCTCTCCCCGCCCGTACACGTATGCCGCCCTGGTCTTGGACAGGTTAAACTTCGCGTTGAATTGCGCGCCATCCTTCATCGTCGGTTAAGGGCGAAGGTGAAATTTTTGCAAATGACGACTGAACCGGCTTTTCGTTGCGCCGCACGCGAACAGCGGCGTTCTTGCCAAATCCAAATGCGACACGTCATAGCTTCGGGATGCGCAGACGGCTGATCATGAGCGAACCGGAAATCCCAAAGAGCAGCGCAATCGGATGCAGCGTAAAGCCCGCGAGCGACAGCTCACCTCCCCACAAATGCGCACCGGTCGCGTCCAATGCAGATGCCATCGCCAGCATCAACACCAGAACCACGGACGTCGGAATGGGAGTGCCTTCGAAGTGAGTGACCTTCGCTGAGGCGCCCGAGAGCGATTTCGCAGTTATGTTGTAACGCGCGAGCCGCGATACGCCGCAGGCAACGAAGTAGGTCAGGACCACCATGTCGTACAGCCCGCGCATGCCGCAGCCATAGGCAATAGCCGCCGGTGCCACTCCGAACGAGATGACATCGGCCAACGAGTTCGAGCTCCCGGCCAATCGGCGAGCTCTGTTGCCTCCAGCGCGCAACGCGTCCATCAAGGACGTCAAACGCCAGGGCAGCAACGACAAGAGCGCATGCCAGGTAGAGGTATACGGCCTCATCGGCGCTCACGAGATAGCGCATGACCGCGAATATCGCGCACGTTCCGCAAGCCGCATTCGCCAGTGTGAACCAGTCCGCCAGGTGAAATTCACGAATCATCGCGAATGGTTTTTTGGCAGGGGCGGTCATTGACGATACTCGAGATTGCAGCCGTCCAGGGCCACGCGCGACGAGTTTAGGCCGAAAGCATGCGCGTGTCGTCCCGGCCCGGCGAAGCCATAGCCGTTCGAAGAACGGCGTCGATTCCGCTCGCCTTTGGCCGGAACCCATACGCCGTGCGGCCAATGCGGCGGCCGGCGCAAGTTGCCTTTCGAAATCCGGAGGCTATGGGATCCTGCCTTCGAGTACGATGGCTGCGCCTCTCGAACCCCCACGCTAAATTCGCCCTTCCTCGACCGCGTGGCAGGCGACGCTCGTCTGCCCGCTGACGATCGTTCGTGGCAGCTCGGTCCGGCAGCGGTCCGCCGCAAACGGGCATCGCGGGTGAAAGGGGCAGCCGGGCGGTGGCGCGATCGGGTTCGGAATCTCGCCGTCAGGAGGCTTGCGTTGCCTGTCGGCCATTTCGAGATCCGGAACCGCATCCAGCAGCATGCGCGTGTAGGGATGGCGCGGACGCTGGAAGATTTCCCGCCCGGGGGCGACTTCGACCAGCCGACCGAGATACATCACGCCGATGCGCGTCGCCATGTGGCGCACGACGGCAAGGTTGTGCGAGATGAACAGATAGGTCAGCCCGAACCGGTCCTGCAAATCGCGCATCAGATTCAAAATCTGCGCCTGCACCGACACGTCCAGCGCCGAGGTCGGTTCGTCGCAGACGATGAATTCCGGATTGGCCGATAGCGCGCGCGCAATCGCGATACGCTGGCGTTGACCGCCGGAAAACTCGTGTGGATATTTCCGGCCGTCCGCAGCATGCAGCCGAACGAGCTGCAAGAGTTCGCCGACCCGTTGCGCGACCTCCGCATCGTCCTTGGCGACGCCAAAGGCGCGGATCGGCTCGGCGACAATGCGATCGACCCGCCAACGCGGATTGAGGCTCGCGAACGGGTCCTGAAAGATCATCTGGATCCGCCTACGAAGCATTTCGCGCACCGCGCCCTGATTGGGGTCGGACATCGAAATACCGTCGATGGTCACCTGTCCCGATGTGGGCTGCAACAGCCCGACCACCATTCGCGCGACGGTCGACTTTCCCGAACCCGACTCGCCGACAAGCGCAAAGGTCTCACGCCGCGCTATCTCGAACGAAAGTTCGGCAACCGCGGTCAGGGACTGTTTTGATGCTCCGGCCAGCGTGCGTTCGAGCCAGGGCCGCGACACGTCGAACACGCAAGTGAGGCGGTCGGCTTTCACCAACGGCCCGGATGCGACGTCGCCGCCGTTTCGATGTTCGGTCATCACGGTGCTCATGCGCTTGCTCGCGCGTCGGCCGCATAAAGCCAGCAGGCGGCCAACGAGCGGTTGGCCGGCAGCAACTCCGGCCGCGCACTGCGGCAACGATCGAACACGTGCGGACAGCGCGGATTGAAGGCGCAGCCCGAAGGGATCTCGGTCAGGCGCGGCATCGAGCCCGGAATCTGCGTCAGCCGCTCCGCCTCCCCGGTCAGCGTCGGGATCGAACCCATCAGACCCCGCGTATAGGGATGATGCGCGTGCTTGATCACGTCGCGCACCGGCCCGATCTCGGCGATGCGCCCGGCATACATCACCGCAACGCGATCCGCCGTTTCGGCGATCACGCCCATATCGTGCGTGATCAGCATGATGGCGACATCGTGCTGGCTGCAAAGCCGTTTCATCAGCGCAATGATCTGCGCCTGCACCGAGACGTCCAGCGCGGTTGTCGGCTCATCGGCAATAATCAGCTCCGGATTTGCCGCCAGCGCCAGCGCCAGCACCACACGCTGCCGCATGCCGCCGGAAAACTGATGCGGGTAGGCGTCGATCCTGCGCTCGGCCGCCTGAATGCCGACATCGACCAGCAGCGAGAGCGCGCGCTCCCGCGCTCGCGGCCTCGTCATTCCGGTGTGGAGCTGGATCGTCTCGACCAGTTGCTCGCCGATCCGGAACAGCGGATTAAGCGACGTCAGCGGGTCCTGAAACACCATGCCGATCCGCTTGCCGCGAATCCGGCGCAGCGCTTCCGCGGGCAGGTTGTCGATCCGCTCGCCCTTCAGCAGGACTTCACCACCGGCGATGCGGCCCGGCGGGTCGAGCAATCCGATGATCGCAGCACCCGTCAACGATTTGCCGGCACCGGACTCGCCGACCACGCCCAGCACCTCGCCAGGCTGAATATCGAACGACACACCATCGACCGCCGTCAGAATGCCGCGCCGCGTCGGAAACTCGACCCGGAGGTTGCGAACGGACAGCAGCGGTTCCGTCATCGCAGTCTCGGATTCAGCGCGTCGCGCAGCCAATCGCCGAACAGGTTGATCGACAACGCAATCGTCACCAGCGCGGCCGACGGGAACAACAGGATCCACCATTCGCCCGAGAACAGGAACTGTTGCCCGATCCTGATCAGCGTCCCGAGGGACGGCTGGGTCGGCGGCATGCCGACACCGAGGAATGACAGCGTCGCTTCTTCCAGCACGGCGAGTGCGAGATTGATGGTTGCGATGACGAGGATCGGTCCGGCGACGTTCGGGAGCACGTGCTTGATCATCACCGGAAAGGCCCTAAGCCCGATCACGCGCGCGGCGTCGACATACTCTTTGCGCTTTTCCACCAGCGTCGAGGCGCGCACCGTGCGCGCATACTGCGCCCAATTCGACAGGCCGATGGCCAGCGTCATTACGATGAACGTCATCTGTTCATGCAGTGACGGATGAATCAGCCCTCGTGCGATGCCGAACACCAGCAGCGCCACCAGGATCGCCGGAAACGAGAGCTGGATATCGGCGATGCGCATGATCAGGGCTTCGATCTGCCCGCCGACATAACCTGCGATGAGGCCCAGCGTTACACCCAGTGCAAGCGAGAATATCACCGACGCGACGCCGATCAGCAGCGACACACGCGAGCCGTACAGGATCGCCGAATACATGTCGCGGCCCTGGCTGTCGGCGCCGAGAGCAAAGCTCATTCCCGAACCGGCGCCGGCCTCGCCCGGCGGCGTGAAACCGTCCATCAGATTGAGCGTCGCGGCATCGAACGGATTCTGCGGCGTGATGAACCCCGCAAACGTGGTCGCGAGCACAATGATGATCGTGACTGCCGCTGCGCCGATCGCCACCGGCGACGTGCGGAACGAATATCCAACATCGGAATCCCATGCGCGCGCAAACCGGCCCTTCGGAGCCTCGACGCCCGCGGACGTGCTGGATGGGGTCACAACGCTCATGCGGTTTCCTTGTCTCAGGCCCGGAGCCGAGGATCGATCAGGACGTAGACGAAGTCGGTCAGGAAGTTCATCGCCGCGAACACGAAGGCGACGAACATCAGATAGGCCGCCATCACCGGAATATCGACGAACTGGACCGCGTTCACGAACAGCGCGCCGAGCCCCGGCCACTGGAACACGGTTTCGGTGACAATGGCGAAAGCGATCACCGAGCCAAGCTGCAGGCCGACGATCGTCACCACCGGCACCATCGTATTGCGCAGTGCATGGCGAAACTGGATGCGGCGCTCGGGAATGCCGCGCGCGCGGGCAAAGCGGACATAATCGGTACGCATGGTCTCGAGCATTTCCGCGCGAACCAGCCGCATGATCAGCGTGAGCTGGAAAAAGCCGAGCGTCAGCACAGGCAGCACCAGCGACTTGCGGCCCGTTTCCGTCAAAAGGCCGGTCGTCCACCAGCCGATGCGGACGGTATCGCCGCGGCCGAACGACGGCAGCCAGCGCAGTTCGACGGCAAAAAGATAGATCAGGCCGATTCCGATCAGAAACGTCGGCAGCGAGACGCCGATCAGCGAGAGAACCATAACGCGTGTTCGCGATCACGCCACGCCGGTTGATTGCCGCGTAGACACCAAGCCCGATACCGATCACGAAGGCGAACAGCGCCGAAAGCACGGCAAGCTCAAGCGTGGCGGGCAAACGTTCGGCCAAAAGGTCGGCGACCGGCCTCGCCTGACGGTAGGAAATGCCGAAATCGCCGCGCGCCGCGTGACCGAGAAACCGTGCAAACTGGATCGGAAACGGATCATTCAGTCCGAGCCGCTCCGACAATTCGGCACGGTCGGCGTCGGTCGATTCCTGTCCCGCGAGACTCGCAACCGGATCGCCGACGAAGCGAAACATCGAGAAGGCGATCAGCCCCACCGCCAGGATGACGAGGATGCCCTGCAACAGGCTGCGGATGAGGTGCGCGATCATTCCAAAACGGCTGCGGGAGCCATACTGGCTCCCGCCATCCGTTCATCCGATCAGTTGGTCTTGAACGAAAGGTATTTCAGTTTCGGCTGGTTCGAGACGTCCACCGGAACATCGAAGCCGGCCTTCATGGCATAGGCAAGCGCCTGATGGTGGACCGGCAAATAAAGGGTCTCATCCTTGAACAGCGCCCACAGCCTGGCGATGGTCGCGTCGCGCTTGGCCTTGTCGGTCTCGCTCGACAGCGATTCGATCATCTTGTCGGCATCAGCATTGGAATAGCGCAAGGCATTCCAGCTGCCGAACTTGGCATCGCGCGTGTGATAGAGGAACGAGAAGATGTACTCGGATTTCGAAGGTCGGCACGCCCCAGCCGAGCAGGTAGAACTCGGTCTCCGGCGGGTTCTTCTGGATCAACGGGAAATGGATCGACTTCGACTGCGAGACGAGGTTCACCTTCACGCCGATCTGGCCCCACATGCCGACCGCCGCCTGGCAAATCGCCTCGTCGTTGACGTAGCGGTCGTTCGGACAATGCAGCGTGACGGTGAAGCCGTTCGGATAGCCGGCGTCGGCCAGCAGCTTCTTGGCCGCGTTGACATCGCCGGTCGGCACCGCGTCGAGTTCCTTGGTCCAGCCGTTGACGAATGGCGGCATGATGACGCCGGTCGGCACCGATTGCCCGCGCATGGCGACGCGCTGGATCGCCGGCCGGTTCAGCGCCATGTTCATCGCCTGGCGCACGCGTTTGTCGGCGAACGGGTTCTTGCCCTGGACGTTGTCGGTCTTCAGGTCGGCCGACGCCGACGTCCATGCCGAAGAAGATGGTGCGGTTCTCCGGGCCGATGTTGACGCGCAGGTTCTGCTGGCCTTTCAGCCGTTCGATATCCTGCACCGGCACGTCCTGCACGAAGTCGACCTCGCCCGACAAGCAGCGCCGCGAGCCGCGTCGCATCCGCCTTGATCGGGATGTAGAGGAGTTCGGTGATCTCGAGCGGCACCTGGCCGATACCCCAGTAGGCTGTCGTTGCGCTTCATTACCGTCTTCACGTCCGGCTCGCGCGAGACGAGCTGGAACGGCCCGGTGCCGTTGGCGTTGCGGACGGCGAAGTTCTCCTCCTTGTTCTTGAAGTCCTGCGGCTTGGTGGCGTTGTTCGCTTCCGCACCACTCCTTGTCCATGATGAACAGGTCGGCGAGGTTGTTCGGCAGCAGCGGGTTTGGTCCCTTGGTCTTGATGTGAACGGTCAGGTCATCGACCTTGGTGATCGTATCGACCGACGTCAGCAGCCCTTTCATGTCCGAGGTCGGCTGCTGCGCGCGTTCCAGCGAGAACACCACGTCGTCGGCGTTGAAGGCGTTGCCGTTGTGGAACTTCACATTCGGCCGAAGCTTGAACTCCCACACATTTGCGTCGTCGGTGATCTTCCACGATGTCGCCAGCGCGGGCACTTCCTTGCCTTGCGCGTCGCGATGCAGCAGCGGCTCATAGATGTGATGGCCGAGCGCGTGCGTCGGCCCTTCGTTCTGGGCGTGCGGATCAAGCGTGAGCGAGTCGCCCGAGCGAGCCCATTTCAGCGAGCGCGCGTCGGCCGCCGCAGTCGCAAGGGCCGTCGCTGCGAGTAGCGCGATGGCGAATTTGCCGCGATTGGTCATGGAGTGGCCTCCGAAAGATGCCTGCAATCCGGCCGTCCGGCGGCCGTTGGAAATCGATTATATGCCCCACCTTTGGCCTGTCACGGGGCAAGCGGGCTAATTCCCTGGTTGGGGATCGCCGCCATGAGAGGCAAAATATCGCAGGCTTCACGCTCTCTTCGTCTCGCTTGCGCACAACTCCGCCCGCACGGCGCAGAACTTGAACTCCGGAATCTTGCCGAACGGATCGAGCGCCGGATTGGTGAGCAGGTTGGCTGCCGCTTCCGCATAGCAGAATGGCATGAATACCATGTTCTCCGGGACGTCGCGGTCGGACCGGACCTTCACTTCGACCGCACCACGGCGTGTCTCGAGGCGAATGAAATCGCCGGGCCACACGCTCAATCGCCGCATGTCCTTTGGCGACATGAACGCCACCGCCTCCGGCTCGATCCGGTCGAGCACCCGGGAGCGCCGTGTCATCGAGCCGGTGTGCCAGTGTTCGAGCACGCGACCGGTGGAGAGCACCATCGGATACTCGTCGTCGGGCAATTCGTCCGGCGGTAGGACGTGCGCCGGCACGATCTTGCCGCGGCCACCCGCAGTCGGGAACCCGGTGGAGAAGATGATCTCGTTTCCGGGCTCAAGCGGATTGTCGACCGGATAGGTCACCGCCCCCTCGCGCTCCAGCCGCCCCCAGGTGATGTTCTTCAGTGACGGCATCACCTGCGTCATCTCGGCGAACACACCGGCCGGGCCGGCATAGTCCCACGCCAAGCCCATGCGTTTGGCGATTTCCTGGATGATCCACAGATCCTGTCGCGCGTCGCCGGGTGGCTTGACCACTTCGCGCGCCAACTGCACGCGGCGGTCGGTATTGGTGAAGGTGCCGGATTTCTCAGGCAGCGCGGACGCCGGCAAGATCACATCGGCGTGGAACGCCGTTTCGGTGACGAACAGATCCTGCACCACCAGATGATCGAGCTTTGCCAGCGCCCCGCGCGCATGCTGTAGATCGGGATCGGACATCGCCGGGTTCTCGCCCTCGATGTACATGCCGCTGATCTCGCCCGCATGAATGGCGTTCATGATCTCGACTACGGTGAGACCGCGAACGGGATCGAGGTCCTGTTGCCACAGTCTCTCAAACGGTTCGCGCAGATCGGTGCGACCAACCGGCTGGTAATCCGGCAGAAACATCGGGATCAGGCCCGCGTCGGAGGCCCCCTGCACGTTGTTCTGGCCGCGCAGCGGATGCAGGCCGGTGCCGGGACGGCCGATCTGCCCCGTGATCAGTGCCAGCGCGATCAGGCAGCGCGCATTATCGGTGCCATGGATGTGCTGGCTGATGCCCATGCCCCAGAAGATGATCGAGGCGGGCGAACGCGCATACATCCGCGCGACCTCGCGCAACGTATCGGCCGGGATGCCGCAGATCGGCTCCATCTTTTCCGGCGGGAATTCCTTGATGCGTTCCTTCAGATCGTCAAAGCCTTCGGTATAACCGGCGATGTATTGCTGGTCGGTCAGACCCTCGGTAATGATGGTGTGAAGCATCGCGTTGAGCATCGCGACGTCGCTGCCGGGCTTGAAGGCGAGATGCCTGGTGGCATGGCGCGACAGTGCCTGCCCGCGCGGATCCATGACGATCAGTTTTGCGCCGCGCTTTGCCGCATTCTTGATGAAGGTCGCCGCGACCGGATGATTGACGGCCGGGTTGGCGCCAATGACGATGATGACGTCGGCGTCCATGGCCGCGGCGAACGGTGCGGAAACCGCGCCGGAGTTGAGCCCCTCCATCAAGGCCGCAACCGAGGACGCATGGCACAGCCGCGTGCAGTGATCGACGTTGTTGGAGCCGAAGCCGGTGCGCACCAGCTTCTGGAACAGATAGGCTTCCTCGTTCGATCCCTTGGCCGAACCGAAACCGGCGAGTGCCTTTACACCCTTCTCGTCACGTATCCTGGCGAGACCTTTGGCTGCAAAATCCAGCGCTTCTTCCCACGACGCTTCGCGGAAATGCGTGAATGGATTGGCCGGATCGACCTGGTCGTTGGCATCCTTCTTTGCATTCGGCAACCGCATCAGCGGCTTTGTAAGTCGATGCGGGTGATGGATATAGTCGAAACCAAAACGTCCCTTGACGCAGAGCCGGTTGTGATTGGCGGGGCCGTCGCGACCCTCGGCGTAAATCACCTTTTCGTCCTTGACCTGATACGTGACCTGGCAGCCGACGCCGCAGAACGGACACAGCGAGTCGACCTTCCTGTCGGCATAGGTCACGCGGGTCTGGTTTTCATCGAGCATCACCGAGGGCATCAGCGCGCCGGTCGGGCAGGCCTGCACGCATTCACCGCACGCGACGCAGGTCGATTCACCCATGGGGTCGTCGAAGTCGAACACGATCTTGGAACTCATGACTGCGATAGGCCATGCCGATCACGTCATTGACCTGGACTTCGCGGCAGGCGCGCACACACAGGCCGCACTGGATGCAGGCGTCGAGATTGACGCGCATGGCGGGATGGCTGGTATCGCTTTGCCAGCGCTCAGTCGCAGGGAAGCGGCTTTCGGTGACATCGACCTTTTCCGCCCAGTTCCAGAATTTCGAATCCGGGTCGTGTGAGGTTTCGCGGGCCGGCTGGTCGGCGACCAGCAATTCCATCACCATTTTCTGCGCCGCGACTGCGCGCGTGCTCGCCGACTTCACCTTCATGCCGACGGCCGGTGTACGCTTGCAGGACGCCGCCAGCACGCGCTCGCCTTCGATCTCGACCATACAGGCGCGGCAATTGCCGTCCGCTCGGTAGTCCGGCTCCGGCGCGTAGCACAGATGCGGAATTTCGGTCCCCTCGCGTTTGGCCACCTGCCAGATGGTCTCGTCAGGGTTGGCCTCGACCTGCTTGCCGTCGAGCTCGAACCGGACTTTCGTCATTTCGCGGCCTCTTCAGGCATGAACTCGTCCGGGAAATACTTCATCACGGTCGTCAGCGGATTGGCGGCCGCCTGACCGAGACCGCAGATCGACGCATCCCGCATCACCTGGCCGAGTTCCTCGAGCAGTTCGCGGTTCCAAACCGGTTTTTCCATCAGAGCCGCCGCCTTCTGGGTGCCGACCCGGCAGGGCGTGCACTGGCCGCAGCTTTCGTCCTCGAAGAAGCGCATCAAATTGAGCGCGGCCTCCTTCACGCTGTCCTGAGCGGACATGACAATGATCGCGGCCGAACCGATGAAGCAGCCGTATTTCTCCAGTGTGCCGAAATCGAGCGGAATGTTGTCCATCGACGCCGGCAAGATGCCACCCGACGCACCGCCCGGCAGGTAAGCATGGAAGCTATGGCCGTCGGCCATGCCACCACAAAATTCATCGATCAGTTCGCGCACGGTAACCCCGGCCGGCGCCAGCTTCATGCCGGGATTCTTGACGCGGCCCGAAACCGAATAGCTGCGCAGGCCGTGGCGGTCGTTGCGGCCAAAGCCCTTCCACCAGCCCGCGCCTTTCTCGACGATGTCGCGCACCCACCATAGCGTCTCGATATTGTTGATCAGCGTCGGCTGTCCGAACAACCCGACCTGGAACGGGTAAGGCGGCTTGTGCCGCGGCAAGGGGCGTTTGCCTTCTATGCTTTCCAGCAGCGAGGATTCCTCACCGCAGATGTAGGCGCCGGCGCCACGGCGCATATGCAACACCGGTCCGCCTGCCGGGAGCTTCGCGATCTCGCGCTCGAGAATTTCGCGCGACGCCGGATATTCGTCGCGGATGTAGATATAGACGTCTGAGGCTTCCACCACATAGGCGCCGATCAGCATCCCCTCGAGAAAGCGGTGCGGATCGCTTTCGAGATACCAGCGATCCTTGAACGTTCCGGGCTCGCCTTCGTCGCCGTTGACCGCCATCAACCGGGGACCGGGCTCGCCGAGCACCGCGCGCCATTTTCGCGCCGTCGGAAAGCCCGCGCCGCCGAGACCGCGCAAGGATGCATCGTCCAGCGCCTTCAGGAGGTCTTCCCTCGCCAATTCACCCGAGCGCAGGCGCTCAAGCAACGCATAGCCACCACCGGCGGCGTAGGCATCGTAGGCGATATAGTCAGGCAGATGCGCGTGGGTATCGCCGTCCTTCACCGCGGCAAGCACGCTCGCCGCATCAGCATGGTCGACAAAGTGATGACCGACCTCGACCGCTGGCGCGGTATCGCAGCGGCCGACGCAAGGCGCGCGCACCACACGAACGCCGGGACCAACGCTGTCCCCCAGTTCATGCAGAAGTTTTTCCGCACCCATCATGGCGCAAGTCAGAGAATCACAGATGCGGATAGTCAGCGGGGCAATGTCGGGCTCCCCCTCCTTCACCACGTCAAAGTGCGCGTAGAAGGTCGCGGTCTCGAAGACTTCGGCAAATGCCAGCTTCATTTCGTCGGCAAGGGCTGCGAGGTGAGCCGCGGAAATCTGATGATGTTTGTCCTGGATCAGGTGCAAATGCTCGATCAGGAGATCGCGGCGGCGCGGCCGATCGCCGAGCAGGAGCTCGATCTCGTGCGCAGCCGCCGGATCGATCTGGCGACCCTTGGGTGTCGATTTGGCCCGCCGACGTCCCTCACCCGGATGTTCGAACGGGCGAACCTTCTGCACGTCATGACTCATTCAAACGTCTCGTCTCGCTCAAGCAGCACTTCAACAAGAAACCATCGGAATTGCGCCAGCAAAGCCGACTTATGTACTCGTTCCGGGCCACGGCATGGTGCATGAGCCGGATAGCGCAGCAATACGCAAATGACGCATGTTCGCAGACTTGGTTGCCGGTAGCGAACTGGAGGACTCTCAACTAGCATTCGAACTCAGGCCCCTCCTCGAGAGGAACTCGGTCGCTACCTGGGCATTCAACGACAAAAGACAGATGGAGGCATGTATGGGAGGCCGCACCGCGCGTTTGGGCGTAACCGTTGCTATTGCTGTCGCACTATCGCCCGGCATTGTTGCAGCGCAAGATTATCCAAACAAGCCAATTACCTGGGTCGTGACGGGAATGGCCGGCAGCGTCACCGATATCGGCGCGCGCACCTATGCCAAGGTCCTCGCTGAAAAACTCGGTCAACAATTCGTCATCGACAACAAGCCGGGCGCCGGCGGCATCATCGGCACCGAGACCGTGGCCCGGGCGAAGCCCGACGGCTACACCATCCTCAACGGCACCAGCGGACCATTCGGCTCCTACAACTCGCTCTACAAGAAGCTCTCGTTCGATCCGCTGAAGGACTTCATCCCGATTCACGGCCTGTCGGACTCGCCGATGATCATGGTGGTCAGGCCGGACAGCAAGTTCAAGACCGTCAAAGAACTTGTCGACTATGCAAAAGCCAATCCCGACAAGCTGAACTACAGCACCACCGGCCTCGGGACCGGCTCGCATCTGTTCATGGAAATGCTGCAGCAGGCAGCCGGCATGAAAGTCACTGTCGTGCCCTATAAAGGCTCGGCGCAGCAGATCACCGATCTGATGGGCGGCAACATCGAACTGGTGCTCGACTATTCGGTGGTCGTCACCCCGTTGATCAACGACGGCAAGCTCATCCCGATCGGCGTCACGGGGCGCAAGCGGATGAAACATCTGCCCAACGTTCCGACCGTCGAAGAACAAGGTTATCCCGGCGTGTGGCTGACCGCGTGGTCGTCGGCGATCGCGCCCGCCGGCACGCCGCCGGAGGTGGTCGATAAACTCGCCGATGCGTTTGAGGCAATGTTGAAGGAACCGAGCATCCAGAAATATGCCGACAACAACGGCGCCAGCCTGATGGTCGGCCTCAAAAAGGAGGCCTTCCGCGATTTCATCGTCAAGGACATGGCGAGACTGAAGGGCGTAATCGACAAGGCGAACATCCGGCTCGACTGAGCCCTGCAATCGGCATGACGCGTTCCCGGCGAGGCGGTGCCCGACACAGGCATCGTCTGCCGCAGTGAGTATGCATCACACCATGAAGATCACAGAAATCCGCGGCTTCAATCTGAGCTTTACGCTCGCCGAGCCGCTGGGCAACGCCCTGACGTTCTTCCGCAAGCGCGACGCACTGCTGGTGCAGATCGTCACCGACGCGGGCGTCAGCGGCTGGGGCGAAGCCGGCAACTCCCCGCACGCGGCGGGCACTTTCGTCCGCACGCGGCTCGCCGGACTCCTGCTCGGCAAATCACCGGCGGATTTTGGCCGTCACTACCAGGCGATGACGTCCGTGCTCGGCTACGATCGCCGCGGCGCGGGCATGATGGCGGTCTCGGCCGTCGACCTGGCGCTGCATGATCTGGCCGCGCGAATGTACGGCATCAGCGTCGCTTCCCTGCTCGGCGGCGCCGTTCGCGACAAGCTGTTCGCCTACGCGAGCGGTCCCTTTTTCCGTCAGGGCGCCGACCCCTATCGTGAGTTCGCCCGCGAGGCCGACGGCTATCTGAAGAAGAACTTTCGCGCGATCAAGCCCCGAGGCGGATTCTCGCCGCGCGCAGATGGAGCGATGGCAAACGAGCTGCGGCGCCTCGCCGGCCCCGACGTCGCACTGATGGTGGACATCAATCAGGGATACACCGCCCGCGCCGCGATCCAGTCCGCAAAACATATGGAAGACGCCGAATTGCTCTGGATCGAGGAGCCGGTGCAGCCCGACGACATTCCAGGCTATCAGACGGTGGCGCGCGCCGTCGCGACCGCAATTGCCGGCGGGGAAGCGCTCGGAAGCCTGCGCGCGTTCCGTGAATTCCTCACCGCCGGGACCTTCTCGGTGCTGCAGCCGGATCTCGCGGTCTGCGGCGGCTACAGCGGCTTTCGCGAGATCGCAGCGCTCGCGCGCGCATGGGACCTGCCGGTGATGCCGCACGTGTTCGGAAGCGCCGTGAACTTCCATGCGTCGATGCAGATGGCCGCGGTGATCGAGCCGAAACGTGGCGGGGGTCCTGCGCCCTACCCGTTCATGGAGTACGACGCGATGGATAATCCACTTACTGAATTTGTGTCCGCCGCCCGCGCTCGAATTCAAACGGCATGCTGGCCGTGCCGGCGGGACCGGGCACCGGCCTCGACCTTGCGCCGGAAAAGCTCGAGCCGTGGATTGTCAGCCACTGGTCCGAGAAGCTGTAAGATTTGATCAGGCGGTCGCCTGAACCGGTATCACGTCGACGCCGACTTCGAGTTCCTGTGCGCCGGAACCCACGAACACGCCATAGATCGGCGACACGTCGGAGAAATCGCGCCCGATCGCCAGCACGATGTGATCGTTGCCGGCGTCGATGGCGTTGGTCGGATCGACGCCGAGCCAGCCGATCTCCGCGCCGCACCAGACCGAGACCCAGGCATGGGTCGCGTCGGCGCCTTGCAGACGCGCCTTGCCCGGCGGCGGAATGGTGCGGATATAGCCGCTGACATAGGCCGCCGGCAGGCCGAGGCCGCGCAGGCCGGCGATCATGATATGCGCAAAATCCTGGCAGACGCCGCGCCGCTGCGCGAATGCCTCGTCGAGCGGCGTCGAGATATCCGTCACCTTGCGGCGAATAGGCGAAGTCGGCGCGAATGCGCTTTGCAAGATCGCGTGCGCCGTCGACGATGGTCCGGCCGGACGGAAAGCTCTCGCGCGCATAGTCCGCCACTCGGCGCCGACAACGCGATGCGCGGGCTTGCAAAGATGAAAGTGCGCCGGCGCCTCGGCGACAGAGCGATGCCTGATCGAGAGCCGCGCTCGCGATCTCTCTTCCAGTCCGGGCTCGGCCCCGGAGGGCGCGAGCGGGGTCGGGAGATATCGACGCGCGCGCGCGCCTCGACCTTCAGCGACGTCAATCCGGTATCGATCGTCGCCATCGTCACGGCAGTTGCCGAAGAAATCGTGTTCCACCCGCGAGCGTCTTCGGTTGCGGTTCGATGATCAGCGTGTGGGTGAGGCAGCGCTGGCCGGCGCCTGAACGCGGCGTCACGCGCAGCGCCAGCGTCGCCGAGGACGACCGGCGTACTCGTAGGAATAGCTCGTCACATGCCGAATGTCGTAGATCACGCAAGGCCGCTCACGCTCTTGGTCTTCAGCCCGTCGGGCCGTCGCAGGAAATAGCGCGCCGCCAGCGCGTCGGCAAATTTCATCATCTTCTGCTCGAAGGCGAGGATGGTGGACGACGTCGATGTCGCGCGCCGCGGCGCTCGCGATCTCGCCGCCGAACAGTTCGATGATCCGCTTCGGCTCCTCGGGAATGCCGTCGTTCGTTCAGCGTCGGCAGCGTGTCGAGATGCTGCTGCGGATCTGCTCGATCTGGAAGCTCGCCGAGCGCGGATTGTAGGGATCGAGCAGCGCCATGTCGCGCACCGGCGCCAGCGCCACGCCGGTCAGATAGCGCGAGCGATAGGTGATCTGCGAATCGATCAGGTCGAGCATCACGTCGAGATCGTCGGCGGTCGCCTTCTCGCCGGCGAAATTGCGCGCGAAGCGGCAGGCGTTGATGGCGCGTTCGATGCGGCGGCCGATGTCGAGGAAGCGCCAGCCGGCGACTGCGGTTGATGTTCTCCTGCGCGAGACCGGAGATCGCCGCCAGCGACTGCCAGCGCGCGGTCCGCGACTTCGAACGCCTCGGCCGTCGCCGGCAAGTCTGACGACAGTCGCGCTCAGCTGCCGGTCGAGGGTGCGCGATCAGCTTCGAAGCTGTCGACCGAAATGCGCTCGCGGATCACCGAGGCCGCACCATACGCCATGCGCACGTCCGACAGGCGCGGAGCCATAATGCTCCTCGTCGCTCGAGCGCGTCGCGCACCGCGCTGCAGAGTATCGGCGTCGCCCTTGTCCTTGGCGGACCTGCGCCCCAGGCGACCAGCTGATCGGCTCGAGCTCGCCGATGCGCTTCGAGTGCCGTCGGCGCCGATCAGATCGATTTCGACGCTGCGGCGCGCACAGGCAGCGGACGACGCGCAGCGTCGCCTCGGCGCGCTCGAGGTAACGGCCATACCAGAACAGGTTGTCGGCCGCGCGGCTCGGCAGATTGCCGAGAATGCGGCGGATGCTGACCTCGTCGGTGCGCCGGCAGCAGCGTCTCGTGCACGACCGGCTTCGCCGACAGCACCCACACATCGGCGGATTGCACGCCCTCGCCCATGCTGATGGCGCGCGCATCGGCCTCGTCGGAGATCCGGCAGAAGCCGCCGGGCATGACCTGCCAGCCGTCCGGCGTCGCGGCCGCGAAGACGCGCAGCACGAACGGCCGCGGCACAGATCGTGCCGTCTGCCCAGACCGGCGTGGTCGACAGTTGCACGACCTCCTGCCCGACATAGTCGACGCCGCGCGTCTCGATCGCCTCGCGCAGCCGCGCGTTGTCCGCCGCCGACAGCGTCTCCGGCAGGATGCTGCTGGCTCGGTCTCGAAGCCGGGCATGCGGTCCGCTGAACGCGCCGGCGATCGCCATCTGCCGAAGATCGTCCAGCACCTTCTCGCGCGCGCCCGCGCTCGCCGCACCACCAGGTCGCGATATTGGGCATCGCAAGATCTTCGCCCAGAAGATGCTGCGCAGATCCGCCGGCATGAAGCTCAGCAGCGCGCGCGACTCGACGAAGCCGGCGCCCGGCATGTTGGCGACGACCGTGTTGCCGTCGACGGATCGCCGACAACAGGCGCGGAACGCCGAGGCGGGATGCGCCGTTCAGCTCGATCGGATCGACGAAGTCCGCATCCACGCGCCGCCAGACACGTCCGCGCGCTTCAGCCCGGCGATGGTGCGCACGTGCACCAGGCCGTCATGCACGACAAGGTCGTCGCCTTCGACCAGCAGAAAGCCGAGATATTCGCGCGAGATACGACTGCTCGAAATAGGTCTCGCTGTAGGGACCCGGCGTCATCAGGCAGATGCGCGGCTGCGAGCGCTCCGCGCATCGCCGTCAGACCGTTGCGGAAGGCGCGGAAGAACGGCGCGAGCCGCTCCACATTCATCTGCGCGTAGGTCGAGCGGATAGGCGCGCGACATCGCGAGCCGGTTTTCCAGCGCGTAGCCCGCGCCGGACGGCGCCTGCGCGCGATCGCTCAGAACCCACCAGCGTCCGTCGGGACCGCGGCCGATATCGGCGGCATAAAGATGCATCCAGCGTCCGCCGGGCGGCTGGACGCCGACCATCGGTCGCAGAAATTCCTTGCTGCCGGCGACCACCGCCGCCGGGAAGAACGCCGTCCGCGACCAGATTGCGTCGCCGTAGACATCGGCGAGCAGCGCCTCGAACAACGACGCCGCGCTGGACGATGCCCGCGGAAATCTCCGCCCATTCGTCTTCGTCGATCAGGAGCGGCAGTCCGCTCAGCGGCCAGGTCCGCTCGCTTCGCCTCGCCATGCACGCGATAGGAAATGCCGATATCGCGGATATGGCGTTCGGCGGCGGCCAGCGATCGCTCGACTGTCGTCGCGCAGGCACACGCTCGCATCCATTGCAGCCATTGCGCCTTCGGCGAGCCGTCCGCGCCGATGAACTCGTCCGGCACGCCCGGCAACGGCGTGTAGTCCGCGTAACGCTGCGGACCATCCGTTAGTCATCGTCACTGGCTTCTTCATGCCATTCGCGGCGAATGTCATTGCCTCACCGGTTCACGCGCTCTCCGCAAGTCGAGCGTCAGCGGGAATTCACTCGCTGGCCTCGTCCGGCGGCGGAATCGACGGATACCGGCAGTATGGCCGTGATCCTGGAACCGCGCCAGCCGCCGCGCCTGGCCTCGTAGGAATTGACCGGGAAAGTGTCGTAGTTGCGGCCGCCCGGATGCGCCACATGATAGACGCAGCCGCCGAGCGAGCGGCCGTTCCAGAGGTCGACGAGATCGAATGTCAGCGGCGCATGCACGGGAATCGTCGGGTGCAGGCCCGACGGCGGCTGCCATGCCTTGAAGCGGACACCGGCGACCGCTTCGCCGAATGTGCCGGTCGAGGTCATCGGCAGCCTGCGGCCGTTGCAGGTCACGACATGGCGCCCGGGCACGAGGCCCGTCGGCCTTCACCTGCAGCGTTCGACCGAGGAATCGACGAAGCGCACGGTGCCGCCGCCCGCGCCCTCCTCGCCCAGCACATGCCAGGGCTCGAGCGCCTGCCGCAGTTCGAGCGTCACGCCGCCATACTCGCACCGCGCCGTAGAACGGAAAGCGGAACTCCCGCTGCGCCTCGAACCATTCCGGCTCGAACGCGTAGCCGGCGCGGCCGAGATCGTCGAGCACGCTCGAGAAAATCCTGCCACGACGAAATGCGGCAGCATGAAGCGGTCATGCAGCGCCGTGCCCCAGCGCACCAGCTTGCCGTACTGCGGCTCGCGCCAGAACCACGCGACCAGCGCGCGCAGTAAGCAGTTGCTGCGCAAGACTCATGCGCGGATCGGGCGGCATTTCGAACGAACGGAATTCGATCAGGCCGAGCCGGCCGGTCGGACCGTCCGGCGAATAGAGCTTGTCGATGCAGATTTCGGCGCGATGGGTGTTGCCGGTGACGTCGGCCAGACATATTGCGGAACAGCCGGTCGACCAGCCAGGGCGGACATGATCGCCTCGCCGGCTTCGGCATCTGTCGAGCGCGATTTCCAGTCTCGTAGAGGCTGTCGTGCCGCGCCTCGTCCATGCGCGGCGCCTGGCTGGTCGGACCGATGAACAGACCCGGAGAACAGATAGGACAGCGACGGATGGCGCTGCCAGTAGAGCACCAGGCTCGTCAACAGATCGGGCCGGCGCAGGAACGGCGAGTCCGCGGGCGTCGCGCCGCCGAGCACCACATGATTGCCGCCGCCGGTGCCGACATGCCGGCCGTCGAGCATGAACTTGTCGGTGCCGAGCCGCGACTGCCGCGCGTCTTCGTAGAATCGCCGTGGTCGTCGTCGACCGCCTGCCGCCAGTTCGTCGGCCGGATGAATGTTGACCTCGATCACGCCGGGATCGGGCGTCACCTTGATCACGTCGATGCGCGGATCGTACGGCGGCGGATAGCCTTCGATATGAACCGGTGCGCCGGTCTCGCGCGCGCGTTCGTTCGATCGCGGCGATCAGTTCGAGATAATCCTCCAGCCGCTCGACCGGCGGCATGAACACGCAGAGGACGCCGTCGCGCGGCTCGATCGACAGCGCGGTGCGGACAGCACCGCTCGACGTCGCCTGCTGCCGATGCGGGTCTGGCGGACCGGCGTCGGCGTCGGCCGAGCGGCCGGCTGCGTCGTAATGCATCTGCCGAGCTCTTCGCGCGTCGGCAGCGGCGGTCGCGGCTCGATCGGGTCCTGCGGATGGACATAGGGATAGTCCGATTCGGCGGCACGCCAGGGCAGCGCTGCCGAGCGGCAGCCGCAATCCGACCGGCGAATCGCCCGGCGACAAGAAACAGCTTGCCGCGCCGCAGTTGCCAGCTGCTCGCTTCTCCAGCGCCGGTCGCGCGCCTCGCGCGTTCCAGCGCTGGATCGGCAGCACGAAGCCGGACGGTTGCGACAGGCCGCGCTCGAATGTGCGCACCATGCGCGCGCGCGTTTCCGGATCCTCGATCTTCGGATCGAGCGGATCGACATTGGCCGGCAGCTCCGCTCTCCTTCAGCAGCCAATGCGCCGGGTCCTCGAAGGCCGGCAACGCGATATTTCGGCGTCCACGCCGAGACGTGTCGGCAGATGCCGGAAATCAATCGCTCGGCTTGCGCCGCGTATTGGCTTCGTCGGTGCTCGCCTTCGCGCGCGACGATATCCGGATCGCCCCAGATCGGCTCGCCGTCCTTGCGCCAGTAGAGCGCGAAGGCCCAGCGCGGCAGGCTTTCGCCGGGATACCATTTGCCCTGCCCGTAATGCAGAAAGCCATGCGGCGCAAAACGCTTGCGCAGCCGCCGGACCAGTTCGTCGGCACGTATCGCGCTTGGTCGGGCCGACCGCCGCCGTATTCCATTCCGCGGTCTGCAGATCGTCGATCGAGACGAAGGTCGGCTCGCCGCCCATCGTGAGCCGCACGTCCTGCGCGACAAGATCGCGATCGACCGCCTCGCCCAGCGCGATCGAGTTTCGTCCACATCTCGTCCGAGAACGGCCACGTGACGCGCGGCGCTTCGTGAATGCGGGTCACGCTCATGTCGAACTCGAATTCGGTCTTCGCCGGCTCGACGGCGCCGGAGATCGGCGCGGCGGAGCGATAATGCGGCGCCGCGAACAAGCGGGATATGCCCCTCGCCGCACAGCAGGCCGGAGGTGACGTCGAAGCCGATCCATCCCGCGCCCGGAATATAGATTTCAGCCCAGGCGTGCAGATCGCAGAAGTCCTGGTCGCGTGCCTTGCGGCCCTTCGAGCGGATCGATGTCGGCCTTCAGCTGGATCAGATAGCCGGACACGAACCGCGCCGCGAGACCGAGATGGCGCGCGATCTGCACCAGGAGCCACGCCGAGTCGCGGCACGAGCCGGACGCGAGCGACAGCGTCTCCTCGGGCTCCTGCACGCCCGGCTCCATGCGGATCAGGTAGCGGACCTCGCTTTTGCAGTTGCGCGTTGAGCTCGACCAGCATGTCGACTGTCCGGCCATGTCGCCTTCGGCAGCGACGCGATCAGCGCGGCAAGCTTCGGGCCCGCCGGTTCGGGCGTCAGATACGCGGCGAGTTCGCTCGATGATCGTCCGGCTGATAGGCGAACGGAAACTGTTCGGCATAGGGTTCGACGAAGAAGTCGAACGGATTGATCACCGACATGTCGGCGATCAGATCGACCTCGATCCGGAATTCGTCGGACTTCTCGGGAAAGACGTAGCGCGCCAACCAGTTGCCGTGCGGGTCCTGCTGCCAGTTGATGAAATGCTCGCTCGGCGCGAACCTTCAGCGAATAGCTGAGGATCTTCGTGCGGCTGTGCGGCGCAGGCCGCAGCCGGACGATCTGCGGGCCGAGCGAAACCGGCCGGTCATAGCGGTAGCGCGTGAGATGATGGAGTGCGACGGTAACCGACACGCGAACCTGCCCCTGCTCAAGCCATTGGGCTTGTAGGCGGGAGCGTCCTGCGCATTGCTGGCGCTGTCAACGCGCCGACAGCCAAGTTGGAGGTCTAAGTGACGGAAATGGCAGCTTTTTTGGCACATTGCCCACGCAATGGCCGCAGACAGGTTAATTTGCACGCAATGCCCGCATAACTCATGGAACCCAAAGCCGCACGCTGATGTTATCTGGCGTTTCGCCTGTCCACCTTTTACCGGGTTATCGATGAGACTGTTCAAGTGTCAGGTCTGCGCGCAGCTACTTTATTTCGAGAACACGCGCTGCGAGAAGTGCGGGCATGCGCTCGGCTACGAGGCTGTGCAGAACAAGCTGCTGGCGCTCGACCTGCGCGAGCAGCTCTGGACCGTCGCCGGCCAAACCGGCAAGTCTTATAAATTCTGTGCGAATACAGCGCATGGAGCCTGCAACTGGCTGATCGACGCCGCGTCGTCGGACCACCTGTGCCTCGCATGCCGCCACAACGGCATCATTCCGGACCTCGGCCTGCCGCAGAACGTCGCCAACTGGCAGAAAATCGAAGTCGCCAAGCACCGCTTGATCTACACCTTGCGGCGGCTCAACCTTCCGCTGCAAACGCGCGCGGAAAATCCGGAAGGGCTGATCTTCAACTTCCTCGCCGATTCACCGCTCGACCCGAACGCGCGGGTGATAACGGGTCACGACAGCGGAACAATCACGCTGGCGCTCGCGGAAGCCGATGACGTGGAGCGCGAGCGGCAGCGCTCGCACATGGGAGAGCCCTACCGGACGCTGCTCGGGCACTTCCGCCACGAGGTCGGGCACTATTTCTGGGACCGCCTTGTTCGCGACCGGGGCGCCGAACAGTCCTTCGTCAAGATGTTCGGCGATTATACGCGCGACTACAACGCGGCTTTGCAATTCCACTATTCACAGGGAGCGCCGGCGAACTGGCAGGACAGCTTCGTCAGCGCCTATGCCGCCGCCCATCCCTGGGAGGATTTCGCGGAGACCTGGGCGCACTACCTGCACATCGTCGACACCATCGAAATGGCCGGCGCGTTCGGACTTCACGTCGAGCCGGTGCTGGATGACACCGGCGAACTCGAGGCGACCATCGACTTCAACCCCTACCGCATCAAGGATTTTCAGAACATCGTCGATGCCTGGCTGCCGATGTCGTTTGCGTTGAACAACATCAACCGCAGCATGGGCCAGCCGGATCTCTATCCCTTCATGCTGTCGACGCAGGCGATCGACAAGCTCAAATATATTCACAGCGCCGTCAGAAACAGCGGCATGGAGGCTTTGGTTAAGCAGGCCTGGCAGGCGTCCGAACCAAAGAAGCCCGCGGTCGAAAAATTCCGTAACCTCAGACCACGCCGTCCCAGCCGCGCTGCCGGATCAGCGCACGCTCCTCGTCGCTCGCGAGCCTGTCCCACTCGCGGAGCAGCGGTCGCATGGTCCGCCGCCACAGCTGAGGAACAAGCGCGACGAACGCCATGGTTTGATAGCCGAACGGCAGCAGCGGCGCGTGCGGCGACAGCTTGAGTTGCCAGAACGATTTGGCCGCGAACATGTGATGATCTGCGTGCATCGGCAGGTTGTAGTGCAGCACGTTGGAGATCAGCCGCTTGCAATCCCAGGTGTGGCGCTGTTCGACCGGCTGATCGTCGGCGCGCACGAGGCCGAAATGCTGCACGTAGTTGATGAGTTCGTGTAGCAGCCGGCCGATCAGGCCGGCGGCGAGAGATGCGACGATGCCCGGCAGCCCCGCGAGCACTGCGGCAACGACGATAAGTCCAAGCGAGTAAAGTTGGCCCGCAACCACCCTGTTGCGCAGGCCGTATGCAGCAAAGCCAAGCCGGCGCGCACGCGCGGCCTCAAACGCCAGCGCGTCCAGGAACTGGCCGATGATCGTTCGCACGACAAAGGCCAGAATGTACTCGCCGCGCCGCGCGGTTGCCGGGTCGCGGTACGTCGCCACCTGCCGGTGATGGCCGTGCACATGAAAAGTCGTGAATGAGGTGTTGAATGTGAATGCGAACAATCCGCGCGCCGAGAGAAAGGCGGGCAAGATGCCGGTTCGATGCGTGAACTCGTGTCCGACCGTGGCGCCGAATACCGCGTAGCAATAGCCGGTGAGGAAGATGGCGGCGGCGATGTCTGCGTGCCCGCCGAAAGTGAAGCCTGCGAGTATCTCCGGCAGCAATCGTGGCACGACGGCCGCAAGGCCGGTGTGATACTCGATCGCGACCAGATGGAGCATCGCCAGCGTCATCAACGCCAGCAACGGAAGCGTGGCGTAGAGACTTGCGTCGAAGAATGCGCGCTGCGCCTCCGAGAGCCGGCTCTCGTCGTCGCCCAATGCTTCATCCGCAGGGCCGCCGATTGCAACGATTGCAATCGCCACAATCCAGACCATCGCTCCGCCGCTAGCGAGCGCAGCCAGAGCCGCAATCATCGCCGCATTCCCGAGCAAATACCGCAAATACTGGGCGTTCATGACGATTTGGCGTTTCCGATGGCAATCGGTCTCAACTGACGGCCAATATTGCGTGGCCCAAGACCGCGACCAGGGCCATTTTTATGGTCATTTGCCGCTCCTGTGCTAGTCTTTTGCATCTTCGCGGCCAGCCGTTTTCTTGCATCACCCGCCTTGTCGATCCCAAGGGGCATGACGAATGCAGAATGCTCAGGCGCCTTCGTTCAATATCCTGCTGATCTATCCGCAATTCATCGACAAGTCTTTCTGGAACTACAAGGCCACCTGCGAGGCCGTCGGAGCGCGCTATCCCGCAGCGCCGCTCGGCCTGATTACGCTGGCCGCGCTGCTTCCCACCGACTGGAACCTGCGGCTTATCAATCGCAACACCGAGGAACTGACCGACGCTGACATCGCCTGGGCCGACATCGTGATGACCGGCGGAATGTTGATGCAGCAGATCGATACCCTCGAGCTGATCGACCTGATCCAGGCGCACGGCAAGCCTGTGGCCGTTGGCGGGCCGGACATTTCGTCGAGCCCGCACGTCTACGCGCAAGCCGACTTCAAGGTAATCGGCGAGGCAGAAGATATCATCAAGGACGTGATCGCGGCGATCCGGCGCGGCGAGCGAAGCGGAACGTTCGAGGCCGAGAAATTCCAGGTCGACGTGACCACCAGCCCGGTGCCGCGGTTCGATTTGCTCAAGCTCGATCATTACCTGCACATCGGTGTGCAATTCTCGCGCGGCTGCCCGTTCACCTGCGAGTTCTGCGACATCATCGAACTCTATGGCCGCGTGCCGCGCGCCAAGACCAATTCCCAGATGCTCACCGAACTCGACGCGCTTCACGATTGCGGCTACCGCGGCCATGTCGACTTTGTCGACGACAACATGATCGGCAACAAGAAGGCACTGAAGAAGTTTCTTCCCGAATTGATCGCCTGGCAGAAAGCGCGTGGCTATCCGTTCGAGTTCTCGACGGAAGCATCGGTCAATCTCGCGGACGACAACGAGCTGCTGCACATGCTCACCGCTGCGAACTTCTTCGCGGTTTTCGTCGGCATCGAAACTCCCGATCCCGACACGCTGGTGCTGACGTCCAAGAAACAGAACACGCGGCGCGATCTGGTCGCCAGCATCAACAAGATCTACGGCGCGGGGATGTTCGTGACCGCGGGATTCATCGTCGGGTTCGACGGCGAGAAGGATGGCGCGGGCCGCGCCATTGCTGCGTTCATCGAGGAGTCCGCAATTCCCGTCTGCATGGTCGGCCTGCTTTACGCATTGCCGAACACGCAGCTCACGCGCCGCCTGGCGAAGGAAGGACGCCTGTTTCCCAATCACGACGTGATTGTCGGCAAGGACGGCGATCATTGCTCGCTCGGATTGAACTTCGAGACCACGCGGCCGCGCAAGGATATCCTGCGCGACTGTCAGACCATCGTCCGCGATATCTATGACGCGCCCGCCTATTTCGCACGCGTCCGCCGGGTCAGCATGGCGCTCGACTGCGCGCGGCACCACACGCCGTTTGCGCCGGTGAAGGGCATCAAGGACATCGTTGGCGTGGTCCGGGCGTTGACGCGCACCAGGGGCGCGGCGCTGGAGTTCTGGCGCACGCTGATCACCTGCGCGATCCGCAATCCATACGCGCTGATATCGGTTATCAAGCTGTCGGCCCTCTATCTGCACGTCGGGCCCTTTTCGAAAACCGTCGCCGGCAATCTCCAGCAGCACATCGACGCTCCGCTCAGCCAGTGGCTGGTGCTGCCATCATTACGGCAGCAGACGGCGGATGCCGGCCGCGCAGCGGCATTCGAGGAAGAAGACGAGCGCATGCGGGCGCTGGGTTGAGTTCTGCACCGTGGCTCGGGATTGGCCCATAAGCGGACATTGGAGATTCCAGGCCGGGATTATTCATTCTCCAGCGTGAAGATGAGACCGGCCCTGGCCTGCAGCCGGCGGATGAGCGGCTCGCCCATCGCCGAGGCCGGGGTCCAGAATCCTCCGCCCACCGCATCATGCGAGACGTCCTGCGCCAGACAGATGGCGCTCTCGGCGATCATCCTGGACGTCGAGCCGTAGCCGGGGTCCTTGTCGCCCTTGACCGAGGCCCTCAGGCTGTGACCATCGCCGGTCTCGCCGATAAACAGGATGTCGTAGAAGCCGGCGTCGCGGGCCGTCCTTGATGGGCCCTCACCGGGCTTCGGCAGGACAAAACGACGGATCAAGGCGCGGGTCGGCGCAAAACCGATCAGCGCGTTCTGGACGGCCTCGCGGCGCGCCAGCGCTTTGGCGCGCTTCTCGCCCGCCGGGCCGGAGCCGGTCATCATCATCTCGTCATAGACAAAATCCCGGCCATAGGCATGGTTCAGCAGGAGATTCGAACGATGCACCGCCTTGGTGTTGATCATCGCCATGATGAAGGGCGCAACCCACGAACCCGCGGCGATGTCCTCGACGACCTCGTTTCCGCTTGGCTGGGCCGCTCCGACAAATCCCGGCGTCAGGGCGAAGGGATCGGACAGAGTCTTGTGTATTGCAGGCTCGCGCGCGGCGGCTTCGACGGTCGCGAGCAGGCTTGCCGCAGTGCCGCCGGAAAACGAGCCTTTCATTTTCCGCACCCGCCCGCGCACCCGCGTCGCGGGGCTGCCGAACCTTGCCTGCGCCTGCTGCTCGAGGAAGAAAACTCCCAGATCAAAGGGAATGGAGTTCGAAGCCGCACGAAAACACGATGCGTGCGCCGGACGCTTGCGCGGCGTCACCGTATTTTCGGATCATCGCCGCCATCCAGGCCGGTTCCCCGCACAGGTCCACATAATCGGTTCCGGCTGCGGCACAGGCCGCCACGAGGCCCTCTCCGTAAAGCTGATAGGGCCCGACCGTCGAAATGATCACCTTGGCGCTTTCCGCCATGATTTTCAGTGAAGTTGGATCGGATGCGTCGGCCGCGATCAGCGGGAGATTCGACGCTCCGCCGATGAGGCCGCGGACCTCAGCGAGTTTCCCGGTGCTTCGCCCGGCCATCGCCCACCTGATCTCGCCCGTCGCGCCATATGTGTCGAGCAGATGCTCGGCCACGAGGCGGCCGGTAAAGCCGGACGCGCCATAGACGATGAGGTCGTAGGCGCGCAGGTGTGCTTGTTCGGTATTGGCCATGATGGCGTCCTTCATCGTCGCGGGCGATGGCTGCGGCCCCTTGTGATCGCTGCAGCGAGAAGCGCCCGCTCCGGATCTATGAGTTCATGCCCTGGTGTCCCGAATTCGAAGTTCGCGCCACCAAGCGGCCAGGCTTTTGCGAACTTCGGATTCGATAGGGACACCAGAAAATTTATAGTTCTAGCGTGGCTTGTGGTTCAGGAGTTCGCTCCATGGACTCGCGTCAAGGATGGAGCGAACTTCTGAACCGCCACACTAGAACCCCGCCTTGGGAAACGTCCACATCACCGTGATCATTCCCGCCGCGATCGCGACGACGAGCCAGACCTGATCCGCCCTCACCGGCGAGCCGCCCCACAGCGACA
This sequence comes from uncultured Alphaproteobacteria bacterium, assembly GCA_963774995.1. Classification (GTDB taxonomy): domain Bacteria; phylum Pseudomonadota; class Alphaproteobacteria; order Rhizobiales; family Xanthobacteraceae; genus P52-10. Next base: position 366,559 of record CAVZHJ010000003.1, on the reverse strand, counting down.
GACCCAGGGCAAGCAGGGCGATGATCACCGTGAAGCCGATCTTCATGGCCGTCGACATCGCGATCGTTCCTGTTGCAGGTCAGACGCCGCCTGCGGGTCCCGCGGCGCGGCCGCCGCTGGGGTCCGCCGCCTCGGCGGGCATCACCGTAGCGGGCAGGCCCTGCTTCACATGGCGATTGTCGTAGCCGTTTAACAAATGGCCGAGCAGCCCGCGATTGAGATCCGACGTGCCGAACAGCCAGTCGGCGATCGGGAAGGTCACGTTCATGTTGACGTTTGTCATCATGCGCGGATTGTGGTGGGCGGTGTGATGACGGCGCGCGGTATTGATCAGCGGACAATGCCTGACGAACCAGTTCTCTTCGCAATGACAGCACAGATGGATGAATTCGTAGATCATGGCGATCGCCGCGACGACGCTGAGAAACAGCCAGCCGCAATTTGCCGAGAATAGCCAGCCGGCCAGGGCTGCGAACGGGATCGCGATCAGGATGAAGATGGTGATGACGTAGGGAGGAAAGATCGTGATCCGCCAGTCGCGATGGTCGTGAAAATGCATGTCCTCATCGGTAAAATACTGATGATGATTGAGCATGTGATAGCGATGGATGATCTGCAGCGCCTTGATCGGCGACTGCTGATGCATGAAATTCCTGTGCACGTCCCACTCGAACCAGTTGGTGACGAGGAACACGATCGGCACCGTCAGCCATTCGAGTGGCGTAACGTTCTCGATGTGCCGCACGCAGACATAGAGAACAGACAGGCCGGTGGCATAAACCAGAAACGCGTGGAAATAGCCGTTGTACCAGCCGACGATCCGCGCCCGGTAGGCTTCCCGGAATTTGGTTGATCTTTCGCGGCTCATCGTCCCCTGGCCTCGCGTCCGACTCCGGCGATCAAACGTCATTCCGCGGCTATGGTCAAATGCGAATGGCGCAGGAAAAACACGGTTTTAGACGCATTCCGGACGCAGCGCCTGAACAACTTGTCAATTCCGGATTGCTCGGTTCTAATATCGCTTGAGCAACCGACGGGGGCAGCGTGGCTGGAACTGACCGCCTGGAAGAATTGCACGCACTGAAGCTGCTCGGACCGCTGGTGAAGGACCTGCACCGGCCAAACCCGATCATCTACTGGGGCGATCTTGCCGCGTGCCTCGGTCTCACGGCGCTCGGGTTATATCTGTCGACGCCGTTTCCCGACACGATTCTCGAAATCTCGAATCTTCGGGTCTCGATCCCGGCCCTGGCCGGCATCGTGGTCGCTGGCCTAGCGCTCTACCGGGCATCGTATTTCAACCACGAGCTGTCGCATCAGGCGCGTCAGTTGCCCGGCTTCGAGATCGGCTGGAACCTGTTCATCGGCATTCCGCTGCTGATCCCCTCCTTTCTCTACTACGATCATCTCAACCATCATTCCGTGCGCGGCTTCGGCACCGAATCCGACATCGAGTACTTTGCCCCGAAGCAACGCGGCCTGCGCGGCGCGATCACGCTGGTTGCCGTATGTGCCGTTCTGCCGTTGCTCTACATTGCGCGGTTTTCGCTGCTGCCTCCCCTCGCCTGGCTCAGCCCGAGGGTTCGCACCTGGGTGGACACGCACGCATCGGGCCTCGGCGTGCTCGGTCTTTCGCGCCGCCCGCCGCCAACGGCCGATGAGCGCTTTTCCTGGCGCGCGCAGGAAGCCGCCTGCTTCGTCTATCTTTGCGTCATGGGGCTTTTGCTGCTGGCCGGTGTGACAACGGTCAGTTCGCTTCTCCAGTTCTACGCCATCATGAGCGTCCTGCTGGTCTTTCACGCCATCCGCATCATGGTCGGACATCGCTATGAGTTGGATGGCGAACCGCAGGGCCGGATCGAGCAGGTGCTCAATTCGTTCAACTTCCCGAAATACTCACTGGCCACATCAATCCTGGCGCCGCTCGGGTTTCATCTGCACGCGCTGCACCACCTGTTCCCGAAGATCCCCTACCACAACATGCCTGAGGCGCACCGCCGCATCTCCGCGGCACTGCCGAAGGATTTGTTTTATCACTCCGTCGAGTTCCGACAACTACTTGCGCGAGGTTTTGCGGTTCCTGCTTCGCAATGACGAAGCGTCCGCGCCGAAGCAGGCTGAAAACGGCGAACAGCAAGACCTGCTCGCCGCCTCAAAGCATTAGCCGTCAGTGCGGCCCACAGCCGTTCGAAGAACGGCGTCGCTTCGCTCGCCTATAGCGACGCAATCCAGCACCGCGCACGAGGCAGCTGCTCCATTGCGACAATCCGCTTGAACAGATCGCGGTCGGCTTCCGGGCCGAACCAGTCGGTCAGGCCTGAGGCGAATGCGTCGTCGAACGACGTGCGGCCTGCCAGCAGGTCGCGGAACAACGCCGCGGTCATAGTCACCGTGCTTGTCGGCAAGGCCGGCGCACCGGCACGAACCGTCATTCGGCCGTCGTCGACCAGCAGCGAGAAATCGCCGGCGACCGATCCGTTCAGGCACAGGAACAAGCGGCCCGACCGCCCTGCCAGACTTCCGGGCGTGTTGCGTGTCGCGCGGCCGAGCATCCACAGGACCAGCAGCAACCGCACGTCCAGCCGCCAGGGCGATATCTCCCGGAAATGCTGCACCACCGACACGGCGGTCGGAAAACGCGGCGACCAGCCGAGTTCACTCTTGGCCCGCTCGCTCGACGCGATCAGCCGTGCGGCGGCTCTGGTTGCCCAGGCCGGATCGGAGAGAACGTGCACGTTCAGCTGCGCCAACACCTCATAAAGCGCAGTATGAACCAACAACAGCGCGCGCCAGGTTCGAACGGACGTCGCGCCGGTCTTTGACGCAAGCTCGGACGACGGCAGCAGGTCATCGGCCGCCGCATTGAAAGCACCGCGCGCGCGATGGCGCACCGTCAGCACCAGAAGATCGGCCACGTCTTCATCCCAGACGATCGGCATGGGATGCCCGTCAAAATCCGGGATCCAGCCGATCCGCAGCACGACGCCGAGCAGATGCTGCATCCGCCGGCCCATCAGGATGTTCGCGCGAACGCGGCTGATGGCGATGTCCGGGTGCTGCGGCTCGACCTCGTCGAGAAACGCCTCGACATCGAACTTGCAGCAGGCATATGCAAAATCCGCCTGCCGCACGCGCGGCGTCGTCTCGACGATCGGCACGGGGTGGCCGGGCACGCAGCCATACGCCGTGATCGAGGAGACGAAGGCGATGGCTTTCACACCGGCTGAAGCTGCGGCGCGAAACACATTCTTGCTGCCCTCGACATTGACCGTGCGATAGATCGGCGAGCGCTCGCCGCCAGAGATAATGAACGCACAGTGGATCAGACCATCGACGCCTTGCAGATGGCGAGCGAACGCGGGATCGCAAACGTCGCCAATAACCGCCTGCAACTTCGGAGAGCCGATGATCGGCGGACGTCGATCGATCGAGATGACGCGCTCGATAGTCGGGTCGGCGATCAGCCGCCGCAGCACATGGGTGCCGAGCTGTCCCGATCCGCCGGTGACCGCAACGATGCGCGGAGAAGTCACGATACCCTCGCCGAATTGTGCTGATCGATCCGCCGTGCGATTGTCTCGCAGCACCGAGACTGGAATGTCAAAGGCATTTAAGCCGCTCAGTTTGCACGGATCAATCGGATTGCGCGCCGCAAGCCTGTTGCTGCTCGCGCGTTCCGCCATGTCCGTCGTCCTCAGCCGCGTTCTGCGTGGCCCGCTCCGCCCCTCCTGGACGCTTGCGTTCGAGATCGCGACACGTTTTTTCCAGGCCCAGGATGTGCGCGCGCGCACCGTCGCGGCGTCAGGCGACGTCGTGCACTGCCGTGCAATTGCCGACAGTCTGGTCTTCACCCGGCCGGTCCTGAACGACGTCGGCATCGAGCACGAGCGTCGCCGACCTGGCGCATGGTTCATCACCCCGCGCCCCGGCCCGACGGTCCTCTACTTTCATGGCGGCGGCTACGCGTTCTATCCGAAGATGACCGACAACATCGTCGCCGCGGTGGCGATGGCCGCGGGCGGACGCACGTTTGCCGCACATTACCCGCTTGCACCGGAACATCCGTTTCCGGCGCAGCTCAAGGCCGCGCGGGAGGCGTATCGATGGTTGCTCGAAAGCGGCATTGCCCCCTCTCAAATCGTCTTCGCCGGCGACTCCGCCGGCGGCCACCTGGCATTGATGCTGCTATTGACCCTCAACGAACTGCCGAAGCCGGCGGCGGCTGTCGCCATCTCGCCGTGGACCGATCCGCAGAACGGAGGCGCAAGCATAACGGCGAACAGCCCCTTCGACTGGATGTCGCCGGCGATGAGCGATCAGCTCGCGCGCTGGGCCGGACCCGAGTTCATGCAACATGCGAGCCTCACCGAGTGGCCGGATGTCCGCGATCTTGCAGCCTTGCCGCCGCTGCTGATCCACGCAGGCGAGGCGGAAATCTGCCGCGACATGATCGAGCAGTTTTGCAAGCGCGCGACCCACGCCGGCGCACCGGTCACCTGCCGGATTTGGCCTGACATGAATCACAACTTTCACGGTTTTGGCGAATTGATGCCGCAGAGCCGCGAGGCGCTGCGCGAGATCGGCGCGTTCACGACTGCGCATTGTCGCTAAATCGGACTACTCCGCTGCGGTCGCGGACGAGCGCACCGCTGCGACACGGAAGCGATCGATGTCGTCGGTCGAGGCGAACCAGGTCCCGCAATGCAATGGCGCGGCCGTGATACCCATCGTCGCGAACGCACTCCAGTAGTCGCGGCAATCCTCGAGGCTCGCCTCGCCGATCGTCGGTTTCAGATTATTCGCCCGCGGCAGCAACGCCGACAGGATGCAGCCGGTGATCATCCGGTCCGACGGCAGCAGCGCCGAGGCAATGCGGCTGCGCGCAAAGCCGGGGATTGCGGGAGGCAGCGCGATATCCCACGCGACACCGCCCGGAACCTGCACCGAACCGCCCGACACGAACAGGATGTCGCCGGATCGGCGGAAACGCCGCAAGGCATTGGCGAGATCGAAGCAGAGCGGGAATGAGTTGTCGATAATGATGGCGCCCGGCCGCAACTGCTCGATGGCGATCACGTTCGCAACGTTGGTCGCACCGATGAAGACGTCCGCCTCGTAGGCCTCGCGCGGCAGCGGCCCGCTGGTGGTGAGAACGCGGACATCGCCACGGAAGCCGAACACGGACTTTGCGTCCCGTGCCAGCTTCTCGAGGTCCCCGCGTTTGGCGACAACGTCGCATAGCGTGATTGACTCCGGATGTTCGATGCAGCCGAGGATGGTCCGCAAGGTCGCGGTGCCGATGGCGCCAAGTCCGACGAAGCAGACATTCTGCCTGCGCATGTTGCGACGCGTTGCCGCCAGCACCGACTGCACGGTCAGACCCATCGCCGACGCCGTCGCCGCATGTCCGGTTGTCAGCGCCGCGCCACTGTTGCCGTTCAGCGCGCGGCCAAGCTCGGTCACCGCCGGGATCAGCCCCGTCAGCGATACACATTGCGCACCCAGACGTCCGGCGTATGCGACGGCCTGGTCGATGCTGGTTCGCGCCTTGACGGGATCGGCAAAGAGATCGCGGGCGCTGCCCGGCACCACCACGAGCGCGACCGTTCCCGTCGCCAGGCGGCCGACGCCGGTCCAGAACGGTTGCCCATCGTCCTTGCGCGCCGCGAACCGGGCCTTGAACAGCGGCGATGACGCAATCTCTTCGGGCAGATAGGCGATCGCAGCCGCATCGACCCGCGCGAGGCCGCTCTCGGCCCGCATAAGCGGCAGCGGACGCCAGTAGGACGTACCCACGGCAATTGGAGCGCCATCGGTGGCAGCCGCGACGGCGGCGGCGGCATTGGTTTTCCCGGCGATGCATTCCGCGAGCGAGGTGACCGAGGCGGCATGCATCAGGTCGGCCGGCCCAAGCTCCACATTGAGAATATCGCCGACACGTGCGAGGTAGCGCATGCCGAGCAGCGACGTACCGCCGGCCTCGAAGAAATTGTCATCGATACCGACATCGTCCGAGCCGAGCACGTCCTTCAGAACGGCAAGCAGCTTTTCCTCGACCGCATTGCGCGGCGCGACCCGCACCTCGCGCTTGCCGGCTGCGGCAACAGCACCCGCCGCCAGCCGCTCGCGATCGATCTTGCCGTTCGGCAGCCGCGGCAAGGCCTCGACGATCGCGACATTCGCCGGCACCATGTAGCTCGGCAGCGCTTCCTTCAGATGCGCAACAAGCCCTTGCGGGTCGGCAGTGGCGCCCTGCTCCAGCACGACGTAGGCGCCGATGCGCGCGTCCGCCAAATCGGTTCCATGCACCACGGCCGCCGCCGCGCGCACCGACGGGTGCGATCCGAGCCGCGCCTCGATCTCGCCAAGCTCCACGCGGAATCCGCGGATCTTCACTTGCTGGTCGCGCCGCCCGAGATAGATCAGCGCACCGTCATGCCCGCGCCTGACGAAGTCGCCGGTGCGGAAGCACAATGGTCCGTTCGGATCGAGGGGATCCGCAACGAACCGCGCCTCGGTTCGCTCCCGATCGTTGAGATAGCCGCGCGCAACGCCCTGCCCGCCGATCAGCAGTTCGCCCGGCACGCCTTCCGGAACGCACTGCAGGTTTTCATCGACGATGTAGCAGACTGTGTTGGCGATCGGCCGCCCGATCGGCACCGAGCCGGCATCAGGCGTGACAAGGGCCGCGGTCGACCAGATCGTCGTCTCGGTCGGTCCGTACAGGTTCCAGAGTATTTCGACCCGCGCCGCCATCGCATCGGCCAAAGCGCGCGGCAGCCGTTCGCCGCCGACCAGCGCCTTGAAATCCCGCGCGCCGTCCCAGCCGGCGTCGAGCAGCGCCTGCCATGTCGCCGGCGTTGCCTGCATCGCTGTGATGTCGCCCTGATTGAGCCGCGCGGCAAGACGGCGCGGATCGCGCAGCATCTGCTCATCGGCGACAACCACGCGGCCGCCAAGCGTCAGCGGCAGCAACAGCTCGAGCTCGGCGATATCGAACGCGATCGTCGTCACCGCGAGTAAGGTATCGGCGACCGACAGCGTGAGTTCGCCGGCCATTGCCGCCATGAAGTTCGACAGCCCGTCGCGCAGAACTTCCACGCCGACCGGCTTGCCGGTCGAGCCGGAGGTATGCAGCACATAGGCAAGATCGCCCGTCTTGCGCGCGAACGGAGCACCCCGCGGCGCTGACTGCAGCAGCGCCTCGACGGTGATAACCTCACGGCCCGCGAACGCGCGAACGGCCGCCGCCGATGTCTCGTCGGTGATGATCAGCTTCGGCGCAGCGTCAGCGACAATCTGCGCGAGCCGCGCCGGCGGATGCGACAGGTCGAGCGGCAGATAGGCCGCGCCGGTTTCCAGGACGCCCAGCATCGTGTTGACGAGCGCGCCCGAGCGCGACATGCAAATTCCGACGAGCGCGCCCGGACCGACCTCGCGCTGCGCCAGCGCCGTCGCAACCGCATCGACCCGCTGTATCAGTGTGCGATAGGTTTGCCCGCCGTCCACGCCTTCCAGCGCAACCGCATCCGGATTGATGGTAGCCGCCTGCCTGATCGCGTCGCAGACGTCGGGATAGTTCGCAAGCACAGGACCTGCGATCGCGCGCGCCGGTCCCGGCCGCGGCGCAACGTCCGGGATCGCCACGTCCAGCGAACGCGTAACGCCCTGCAGGATTGCCTCGTATCGGGCGACAAAGCGGTCGATGGTTTCCGCATCCCAGAGATCGGTCCGGTAGTCGACGACGCCGTAGATTTCGCCGCCGAACTCCTCGAGCAGGAAGGTCAACTCGAACTGCGCCCGGTCGCGCTTCGCCGCCAGCGCCTCGATCCTGAACTCACGCACATTCAACGACGCGCCTTCGGTATTGAGCAGCGTCACGGCAAATCCGTTCGAATCGAGCGAAGCCGAACGCTCCATCGCAAACATCACCTGGAACACCGGCGTACGGCGCGGATCGCGCGGCAACTGCAGTTCGCGGACGATCCGCGCGAACGGATATTCCTGATGCTCCAGCGCGGCCCGTACCTTCTCGTCGACGCCGGCGAGATACGCCTTGAAGCTTTGCGCCGGATCCAGCGTGGTGCGGATCGGAACCGGATTGACGAGATAGCCGACGCTATCCTCGAACTCGGGCCGGATCCGGCCACCGACCGGCACGCCCACCACGAAGTCTGCCTCGCCCGTCAGATCGTGCAGCAGCGCGTTGAACGCCGAGAACAGTACCGTGAACAGCGTCGTTCCCTGCCCCTGCGCCGTCTCGATCAATCGTCGGCTGAGCAGGCTCGGGATCGAGATCTTGCGCGACGCGCCCGGGCCGCGCTGGTTCGCCGGCCTCGGATAGTCGGTCGGCAACGATGTGCCGACCGGCGCACCGGCCAGTTGCTCCGACCAGAACGCGAGATGGGCCGCACCCGTCGCGCCGGACGACACGCTCTTCTGCCAGTTGACGAAGTTCGCGTAGGAGCGGGCCGGCGCGGACCAGCGCACCTGCGCGCCCGCGCGCAATGCGAAATAGGCCTCCAGCATCTGCTCGACCATGATCGCGATCGATGTCGCATCGGCCACGATGTGGTGGACGTGCAGCAGCACGATGTCGTCGTCGGCCCGTCGGAAATGATGCAGACGGACCAGCGGTTCGGTTCCGAGATCAAACGGCCGGTTCGCCTCGCGGTCGATTTCCGCGCGCACGGCGCTCTCGGTCCATCCCGTCAGGTCCTCGTAGCGCACGCGAAATTCCGACGGGTCGAGCGCGGTCGGCACCGGCCCATTGGCGTCGGCGGGGAAGGTTGCGGTCAGGCTGTCGTGCCGGGCGACCACCTGCTGGAATGCATTCGCAAGCTGTGTGGTATCGACATGCGGACGGACGGCGATGCACATCGCCAGCCCATAGGCCGGGCTGCCTGGCGCAAAATGCTCCACGAACCAGAGCGCTTCCTGGCCGATCGACATGACCGGACCGGAACTGTCGCTGCCTGTCGATGCAGCAGAGGACGAATCCGCCGCGGAGGAATCGATCTTGTCGAGGATCGCCCTGGTGATGTCCTGCGCCGTCGGTTTCTGCAGGAAAGAGCCGATGGCGAGGGCGATTCCGAGCTGCGCCTCGACGCGATTCTTCAATTCGAACGACGTGAGCGAGTCGAGGCCGATGTCGGACAGCGGCCGGTCGAGCTCGACCGACGCCGGTGTCACCTTGAGCACGGTTGCGATCTGCTCGCGCAGGAACTGGACGACGATCGGCCCGCGCGCCTCCTCCCCGCTGGCGAGGATCTTTGCACGCAGATGCTGCCCGCCGCGGTTCTCGTCCTGGCCGGCGCCGATCAACCCTGCAATGCGCGGAACGCCGGCAAGCACGGGATTGGCGCGCGACAAGCTCGGCCAACGCACATCGGCATAGACGATGCTGCTGCAATCGCGCGCCAGCAGTTCGCCGAGGCCCGCGAGCGCATCCTTGATCGGGATCAGGTCGACGCCGGACTGCGACAGGAAGCGCGCGACGTCGGCATGATGCGCGAGGTAGCCGGTCTCGCCGATCGCGCCCCAGGCGACCGTCAGCGCGGGCAGTCCCTGCGCACGGCGCAGATCCGCCAGGGCTTCCAGCGTACGATTGGCGCCGGCATAGTGCGCCTGCCCCATCGAGCCGAGATGAGCTGCGACGGAGGAGAACGAGACGAAGAAGTCGAGCGGAGCATCGCGCGTCTGCTCGTGCAGGTGCCACGCACCGAGCACCTTCGGTTCGAACACCCGGCGGATGCGATCGAGTTCGAGCTGGGCGACCAGCGCGTCGTCGATGACGCCCGCGGCATGAATGATTCCGCGCAGCGGCAGGCCGAGCGCTTTCACTTCATCCAGGGCAGCGGCGACGCCTTCGCGCGTCGCGACGTCAGCAGCGACGGGAATGATCCGCGTACCGGCCGCGCGCATCGCGTCAAGGTCTTCGGCCGGCGCCTCGCCCGAACGGCTGACCAGCACGAGATTCCTGACGCCGAGATCGACCAGCCATTTCGCCGTCGCAAGCCCGAACCCGCGCAAGCCGCCGGTCACCAGATAGCTTGCGTCCGCACGCACGATCTGCGCCACGCCGCCGATGGTCTCGATCTGCGGCGCCGGCGCATCATAGGAAACAACGATCTTGCCGATGTGCCGCGCCTTGGCCATGTGCCGGAACGCGTCGGCGACCTCGGATAACGGGAACGTTTCGACCGGCAACGGATCGAGACGGCCATTGCCGAGATCGGCCAGCACGCCTTCGAGTTCCTCGCGCAGCCGGTCGGGACGCTCGGCGGCAAGCCGCGCAAGATCGATGGCGAAGAACGAGACGTTCTTGCGCAACGCGCGCAGGCCGATCGGCGTGTCCGCGTAGATGTCGCGCTTGCCGATCTCCAGGAAGCGTCCGCCGGACGCCAGCAGAATTCAATCCCTTTTCCAGGAACGGCCCCGGCAACGAATTCAATACGAGGTCGACGCCGTAGCCGTCGGTCGCCGCAAGCACGCCGTCGGCGAAATCGAGCGAGCGGGAATCGAAGATATGCTGGATGCCCAGCCTTCTTAAGTAGGCGCGCTTCTCGTCGCTGCCGGCCGTCGCATGGATTTCCGCGCCGTGACGGCGCGCGACGGAAATCGCGGCGAGCCCGACGCCGCCGGTCGCCGCGTGAATGAGAATCTTCTCGCCCTTCTGGATACGGCCGAGCGTGGCCAGCGCATATTGCGCCGTCGCATAGGCGGTCGGAATGGCGGAGGCCTGAGCGAAAGTGAAATTCTCCGGAATCTCGAACACCAGCGCCGCCGGCACCGCCACTTGCGATGCGAATGCGCCGCTGGTGACCGCGACCACGCGCTTGCCGAGCAATGCAGGATCGACGCCGCCGCCGACCTGCCGCACGAGCCCTGCGCATTCGAAGCCCAGCCGCTCCCACGCGGGCCCGATCTCGGCCTCGGCCGGAAGCAATCCTGTCGCCGCCATCACATCGCGGAAATTCAGGCCGACCGCATGCACCTCGACCAGTACCTCGCCGTCCAGAGGTGAGCGCGCCGGCATTTCGCGCAGAAGCAAATTGTCAATGACGCCCGCATTGCTCATGGTCAGGCGGAATTCGGGACTGCGGCTGGCGATATCCCACGCGATCCGCCGCTTCGGCACTGCCTCTTCGGCGATGCGCTCCAGACGGACGCCGAAGCGCCGCCCGCCGCGGATCGCGACCTCGGTCTCACCGGCCGCGCCAAGAAGTTCAGCGGCGAGGGCGTCGGCGGATCGATCGGCAGGATCGAGATCTATCACCAGCGGCCTGAAGTCCGGAAACTCGTTGCCGATGGTTCGGGCAACGCCGGCGATCGCGGCATGCAGGACACTTTGCTCGTCGAGCGCGGCGTCCCCGGCCACCGCAGCCGTGCCGCGCGTCGCGACCACGATCTGCGCCTGCAGCGCCGCGGTCGCCGTTGCCCTGGCGAGTGCAATCAGCGCTTCGGATCCGAGCTTCTGCGCCTCGGCAATCCGTTCAGCGGAGACGCGACCTTGCGATCCATCGAGCGTCCATAGATGCACGATCCGCGACACACCGGCCGGCGACAACGCCTCCAGCAGCTTTGCGAAACTGTCTGCGTCGGGCGCACATGCGAAGCCGGCCTCGCCGAGCTGCCGGAATTCGCTTCCCGCAAAAACCTGAACGGCCTTGACGCCCGCGTGCGCCAGGCGCGTCGCGAGCGACACGCCAACGCCGCCACGATCGGCCAGGATCAGCCAGCTTGCCTCCTGCGCCCGGTCGGTCTCCGTTTCCTCCAGCGCGGGAAGCTCGACCCACCGTTCCCGATAATGCGCGGGACCGCTCGCCGCCTGTTGCTGCGCCGGCTGGGTGACCTGCCTGCAAGTGAACCCCTCGATCAACGCGACCAGCCGTCCGGCTTCGTCGATGATGGAGATGTCGGCAACGATGTTCGTCCCGTCGTCCTCTTCCACGGCGACAGCGCGGCTATAGACCGCCGGCCCCGGCCTGCGGAAGAAGCGAAGCCGCTTGATCGCAATCGGTAGCGCCAGCGTGTGAATGTGCTCTTCCTTGCTGTCGAAATCGCGGAAGCCGCGGATGACCTGGAAGCAGCTGTCGAGCATCGAAGGATGCAGCAGGTAGTCGCTGCCGGTTCCGGCCGCCTGCGGCAAGCCGACCCGGCCCAGCACCTGACCGCGTTCGCGCCAGATCGTCTCGACGCCCTGAAACGCGGGGCCGAACTCGTGTCCCTCCCGCCGCAGCTCGCGATAAAAGCGCGTCCGTTCGAAATGCGCGGGCGGCTCGATCTCCGGCGTCCACGGCTTCAGCTTCGGCTCCGCGCCGGACCATGCGCGCAGACGGCCTGACGCGCGCAGGATCCAGTCGCCGTCCCCGTTACGCATCCGGCTCTTGATCTCGACGATGCCGCGGCTGGTATCGACCGACGTCTGCACGAAGACGATGCTGTCGTCCGACAGGATCAGCGCATCGTGAAACGCGATCTCTTCGAGTTCCCACGTCTGCTCCGGCAATGTTTCGCGCGCAGCCGCAAGCATCAGCTCCACATAACCCGCAGCGGGAAAGACCGCACTGCCGTTGACCATGTGGTCGCACAGGAAAGACGGCGCCTCCGCGCTGATATGCGCCTGCCAGGACGGAACGGCCGTGCCGAGTCGATAGCCCAGCAAAGGATGCACCGGAGCCGAGAAGCGCGCGGTCCTGGATTCTTCGGATTCCGACCAGAACGTGGTTCGCTGAAAGCGCTGGCGCGGCAGCTCGATGAAATTCCAGTTGGGCGGCGCGACGCGCGACCAGTCCACGCCGACGCCGGCAAGGTGCAGGTCGGCCAGTGAGCGCGAGAGATAGTCGCGGTCCTGCTCGTCGCGGTGCAGCGAGCCGACAACAGTGCCTTCGCGCCCGGCATGCGCAAGACAGCCGCGCACCGGGCCGGTCAACACCGGATGTGCACCCAGTTCGATGAACGTATTGAACCCGTCGCCGATCGCCGCTTCCGCCGCCTGACGGAACAGCACCGGATAGCGCATGTTGCGCCACCAGTAGTCGGCATCCAGTTCGCCGGCCTCGATCAGCTTTCCGGTCACCGTCGAATAGCAAGGCACGTCCGGCTCGCGCGAAGTCATCGACTTCAGGCTTGCGCGCAGTTCATTCTCGAACGGATCCATCTGTCTGGAGTGGAACGCGTAGTCGATATGAAGCAGACGCGCGAACACGTCGCCGCGTGCGAGCTTCAATTCCTCGATCAGCCGCTCGACCTCGCTGCGCCGTCCGGCGACCGCGACCAGTTCGGGCCCGTTGACGGCTGCGACCTCGAGATCGATCTGCATCTGGTCGAGCAGCTTCTGCGTCTCGTCCGCCGACAGACCAATGGCCGCCATGCCGCCGAGCGCCCGCGACTGCTCCTGCAGCCGGCTGCGGTGATAGACGACCTTGACGCCATCCTCGAGCGAGATGGCGCCTGCAACATGCATCGCCGCCATCTCGCCGATGCTGTGGCCGATGGTGGCTTCGGGCTCGACCCCCCAAGCCTTCCAGCGCGCCGCAAGTCCGACCTGCAGCGCAAACGTCGTCGGTTGCGTCACATAGGTCTGATCCATGCGCGATCGCTCTTGCGTCGCCATCAATTCGTTGATCAGCGACCAGCCGGAGAGGCCGCGGAAAATCTCGTTGCACTCCTCGACCGTGCGGCGGAACACCGGATCGCCGGTGAGCAGGCCGCGTCCCATTGCCCACCAATGCGCGCCCTGCCCCGTGAACACGAACGCCGTGCGCGAGCGCTCGCCGCGACGACCGCTGACAACGCCGGCGCGCGGTTCCTTGCGTTCGAACGAGCGAAAGCTTGCCGCCGCCTGCTCGGCGCTGTTGGCCAGCACGACGACGCCATGCTCGAGGTGCGAGTGACGCAGCGCGAGCGTGCCCGCAACATCCGCCAGCGCGACCTTGCCGCCTTCGAGCGTCTCGGCAAGATCGCCGGCGAGCGCCTCCAGCGACGCGCGGCTCGGCGCCGACAATGGCAGCGCCAGCGGCCAGTCGCCGTCCGTGCCCTGAGCAGCCTGTGCGGGCAGCCGCGTCGGCGGCTGCTGCAGGATCGCGCAGGCGTTGGTGCCGCCGAAGCCGAACGAATTGACCGCAGCGATGCGCGTTGCGCCTTCGCCCGGAAACGACGCCAGGCTGTTGCTGACGGTGATGCCGAGTTCGTCGAAGCGGATATTCGGATTGGGCTTCTGGAAGTGCAGGTTCGTCGGAACCTGACCGTGTTCGACGCACAGCGCGGTCTTGATCAGGCCGACGATGCCGGCGGCGGGCTCCAGATGACCGATGTTCGACTTGATCGAACCGATCACGCAGGTCTTGTTCTTGCCGGAGCTCTTGCCGAACACACGGCCGATCGCCTCGGCCTCGATCGGATCGCCGACCGCGGTGCCGGTGCCGTGCGCCTCGACGTAGTTGACCTGCACCGGCGCGATCGCGGCGCGGCGGCAGGCTTCCCGCAGCATCGTCATCTGCGCATCCATGCTGGGCACGGTGATCGTGGTCGTGCGCCCGTCCTGATTGACAGCGGTGGCGCGGATGATCGCGTGGATGCGGTCGCCGTCCGCAATCGCGCGCGTGACGGGCTTCAGCACCACCATGCCCGCGCCCTCGCCGCGGACATAACCGTTGGCGCGGGAGTCGAACGCCTTGCATCGCCCGTCGGGCGACAGCATCGAGGCGCGGCTGAATGTGACGGTCACATCCGGCGTCAGGATCGCGTTGACGCCGCCGCACAGGGCGATCTCGCATGAACCGCTCCGGATCGCGGCGCAGGCAAGATCGAGCGCCACCAGCGAGGACGAGCACGCGGTGTCGACAGAAAGACTGGGGCCCCGCAGATCGAAGCGATGCGAGAGGCGGTTGGCGGCGATGCTCAGCGCGCCGCCGGTCGAGGTGTGCAGGTCGATGTCCGGGCGGCCGAATTTCTGAATGCCGTGATAGTCGCTGTGCGAAATACCGATGAAGACGCCGGTGTCGGTGCCGGGCAGCTTGTCGATCTGCACGCCCGCGTCTTCGAGCGCGCGCCATGCCGTCTCCAGCAGCATACGCTGTTGCGGATCCATGACCGCGGCCTCGCGCGGCGAGATGCCGAAGAAGGCCGCGTCGAATTCGGCGATGTCGGTAACGAAGCCGCCCCACTTGGTCGGCGTCTTGCCGGGCTTTCCGGGATCGGGATCATAGACGGCGGCGTTGTTCCAGCGGTCGGCCGGCACTTCCGAGATGCCATCGCGACCTTCGCATAAAAATTCCCAAAGCGCCTGCGGCGACTTGATGCCGCCCGGAAGAATGCAGCTCATTCCGACAATGGCGATGCCGGCGCCGAATTCGGAAACGACTGCGTCCTGTTGCATGGCTGCGCCTACCTCGATCCGAGACCCGCTGCCATCCGCAACTCGATCGAACCGTGTTGCACGCCCTCTCCGGTTCGCGCACCGACAATCACGTGGCCTGCGAACTCGTCACCCAGTTCAAGCAGCGTCAGCGACCAGTCGTCTTGCAAGTCATCGTGCAACACCACGCACTCCGATCCGCTCGCCGCGAGCCGGATCGGCACCTTGCCGCTCATTCCGGCAAAGCCCACGCCACGCGCCTTCACGAAGGCTTCGCCGGCGGTCCACAATCGCAAAAAAACCGCATCCTGCCGTCCGGATTGCACTGCGAGCAACTGTTGCGCCACTTCAAGGCCGAACACATCTGCCGCGATCCTGATCCTGTCAGGGCATGGGCGATAGGGCTCGACGTCGATACCGACCGACGCACCACGCGCGAGTGCGATCGCCGAAAGTCCTTTGGTGTGCGAAACGCTGAAGTCGACCGGGCGTTGTCCGGGCGCATCGATCGACGGCTTGCCCATAGCGCTGTAGCGAAAAGCGATGTCCTTTGACGCTACGCCGGTCTCGCGCCCGACAATGCTGCGCAACGCGGCGCGCGTTTTGATGAAGGCATCGCGGTCGATCTTCGCCTTCAGCCGGGCGGCCTGCGCCCTTTCCTCGGCATCGAGCAGGGCCAGCTCAGTGGCCTCAAGCCCGCGGTCGTTCCTGAACGCCCAAACGCGACAAGGTATACTGGACATACCCGCACGGCCCCCGCCGGCACCAACTGTCCGCTCAACCGCGGCGCAAAATTCTCACGACAGCCGTCCGGTCTTCACCCCAACCTCTAATGCCGCTAACCTACGACATTGACTGCGTTACTTGCAATGTGCGGCGATGCGGGACGGTTTCCACCGCATCCGACTGACAACAAAGAGATTTGCGGTATCAGCCATCCCATGCGGAGCGCTCACGCCTGCACAGCGTTCGCTATTGTTGCAAATGGGCAGCAGTGATCGGATTTCCTCCCAAACCCCGCCTTTGACCGTTCCGGCGGCGGCGAAAAGGGCTGATGTTTTGCGGTGTAGGATTGAAAAGCGGGAGCCACCCATTGGCAGAGGCTAGGCTGTCCGGCGAACCCCGCATTTGCGTGATCGGCGCGGGGCCATGCGGACTGGCTGCGTTGAAGAATTTGCTTCAGGCCGGTTGCCGGAACGTCGTTTGTTATGACGAAAGCGACAGCATCGGCGGCAACTGGGCGTATTCGGACGACGCCGCGCGCATCAGCGTCTACGAATGCTCGCACATCATCTCGTCGAAACGCATGTCGTCGTTCGACGACTTTCCGATGCCGGAAAACTATCCGGATTATCCGTCGCACCGCCAGTTGCTGACGTATTTCTCCGACTACGCCAAAACCTTCGATCTTGAGCCCCACATTCGTCTCGGCTGCCGGGTCGAACAATGCACGCGCAAGGACGACGGCCGCTGGACGGTGCGCGTTACATCAAACGGCGCAGCAAGCGAGGAGCTTTTCGACTGGCTGCTGGTGTGTTCCGGCCACCACCGTCAGGCGTTTCTGCCCCACTATCCCGGACAGTTCGCAGGCTCGATCACCCACTCCTCGGCCTACAAGCGACCCGACCCGTTTCGTGGTCAGCGGGTGCTTGTCGTCGGCGCCGGCAACTCAGCCGCCGACATCGCCGTCGATATCTCCCGCGTCGCATCCACCACCGCGATCAGCATGCGCGAAGGGACCTACTTCATTCCGAAGCTCATGTTCGGCCAACCGGTCGACGTCGTTTACGCATTCTGGAAAGGCCTCATCCCGAAGCGCGTGTTCCAGGCCATCTTCAAGCTCACACTGCGAATGGCGATCGGAAAATGGGAAGATTACGGCCTGCAGACGCCGGTCGGCCCGCCGCTCTCGAAACATCCGACGTTGAACTCCACAGTGCTTAAATCGCTGCGGCACGGCCGACTGACGGCACGACGGGGCATTGAGCGATATGACGGGTCCGAGGTGCATTTCACTGACGGCGCGCATGAACAGTTCGATGCGGTCGTCATGGCGACCGGATTCCGGACGGCATTTCCGTTCCTGACCACCCCGATTGCCGGCTGGGACCTGACGAAAACGCCGCCGCTCTATCTGAAGATGATGCACCAGACGATCGATAATCTGTTCTTCATCGGCCTGTTTCAACCGATCGGATGCATCTGGCAGCTTGCGGATTATCAGGCGCGCATCGCCGCCCTGCAGATCAAGGGGCAGTTGAAGCGCCCGGCGGATATCGCCGCGCGCGTCCAGCATGAGGTCACGACGCCGCACTGGCGTTTCGATCCCTCGCCCCGCCACGCCATCGAAGTGGACTACCACGACTTCCGGCGCGAACTGCTGCGCGAGCTCGCGCCGGCGTCCGCATGATGCCTGTTCGTTGAGATCAAATCCTGCCTGTGCTAAGCGAGGCGCCGCTGACGGTCGGACCGTCGAAAGTGAGGATGACATGCAACGAGTGACGTGGATGCATCGTTTCGAGCAGCGCTTCGCGACACTTCTGCGCAGCGTCGGCCTTGTGGCGATGGCATTGTCCATCTACGTTGCCATGTCCAGCGCAGCACTCGCCGCGCCGGAACGCGGCGCCAAGGTTTATCTGCTGCGCGGCTTTCTGAATGTGTTTTCGCTCGGACTTGACGAGTTGTCCGCCAAGATCGAGAAGCGCGGCATCCGCTCCGAGGTCTACAATCACACGAGCTGGAGCCGGTTGGTCGGAGAGATCGCGGCCGAATACAAGAGCGGACAGACGCGGCCGATCGTGCTGATCGGACATTCGGCGGGCGGCGTTGCCGTCGTCAGTCTGGTCGAGGCGCTCGGCCAGGCCGGCGTTCCCGTGGCACTTGCCGTGACGCTCGACATCTCGTCGATGCCGATCAATGGCGGACGGGTCGGCACCTTTCTCAACCTTTACGCATCGACCGGCGCACTGAGCGCAGGCCGCGGTTTTCGCGGCAGGCTGGTGAACAGGGACCTGGGCAAGGATCCGCTGGTCGGACACTTCACCATCGACAAGGTGGATGCCGTCCATGCGCTGATCCTGCGCCATGTCGCGTCGGTGGTCGGCCGTCCGGGGCCGCGACGGACGTAACGTCCGCGCCAGGCCTCGATCCTCGGGTATCAGTTGCTTGCGGTCGTTGAACGGCTGCGCTCGGTAAAGGTGCGCTCGACCCAATCGGCGGTCTGCTGCAATGCTTGCGCGCCGACGAACCGCGTTTTGACGTCGGCGCAGGCGCGCGCATAACTTTCGCCCAGCACGCGCTCGAGCGCCGCAACACCGCTTCGAACATTGAACTTGCGCGGGGTAATTGACATGCCGGTGCCGAGCCGCTCGATCCGCGCACCGTTGTCGGGTTGATCGTAGGCGGCCGGGACGGCAATCTGCGGCGTGCCGGCCGCCAGCGCCAGCGCAACGCTGCCGATACCGCCATGATGGAAGAACGCCGCGGATCGCGGCAGCAGCTGGCTGAACGGCGCGTAACGCTCGCTGTGCATGAAGGACGGCAGCGTCGACTTGAAATTTTCCGTAAACGACGACAGCAGCACGCCGCGCCGGCCGGACGTCCGGCAGATGTCTATCGCGGTGCTGAAATAGCGAGCCGCATGTCGCATGCCCGTCCCGGAGGAAAAAACCACGGGCAGCGGTCCGGCGTCGAGGAACTGCTGCAGAGCGGCCGACAGCGGCTCTTCGGTGCTTGCATCGTAGAGCGGAAAGCCCGTCAGCACCGCCTGTTTCGGCCAATCGTCCTGCGGCGGGGCGTACCAGTCCGGAAACAGGCCGATCACGCGATCCGGCGAATAAATCCAGTCCTGCATGATGCGCCGGACCGGCGGAAGGCCCAGACGGTCACGAAGCTTGTTGACGGACCTGCCCAGCAGACGATCCATGACGAGATCGGTCACGCCGTACCAGAATCCGTTCCAGCCGGGTCGCCCCTTCATCAACGGCAGAGGCGGAAGCACCACCGGATCGAAGCGTCCGCGAAATATCACCGGATAGGGGTGCATGGTCACGGTCGGAATCTGCAACGCGTCGCGCGCGATGCGCCCGCCGAGGAACATCCAGGAGTGCACCAGCACCGTTCGTCCCGGCGCGTGATGCCGGGCCACAGCCTCGAACGTCGGCTCGATCATGTCGGCGATGCCGCGCGCGAGCAGCGGATATGCGGTCGACGAACGCCACAGCCATTTCTGCGAAATGAACTGTTCGAACCTTTCAGCCGAGCCCACCGGTGAGAAGTCGAGCCCAAGCGCCCTGGCATTCTTTTCATAGATTTCCGGCGCGAGAACGCGGACCTCATGCCCCCGCGCACGCAACGTAGCGCCGAGGCCGATCACCGGCTGGATTTCGCCGAGCGTCCCGAACGCACCGAGCAGAATGCGAAGAGGCGGTCCAGTCATCGTCGTCGTTCCGCCGGCGGCATGACACGTGAAGCGCTTAATAGTTCACCACGCGCATGCGTCGTCAACCTGCCCGAGCAGCCATCGAAGTCTGCTCGCAGACGCTGGCGCCGCTACGGGTTATCGCCTAGCCTCAAGCTGCTGAATTTCAGAGTGTGACCGACGAGATGCCCTGGTCTCAGATTATTGCCGAGAATATCTGGTGGATATGCGCCGCCGTGTTCATGGGAATACGCCTGCCGCACATTCGCCGGGCGATGCGCGAGCCCGTCAAGATCAGCGAGCGGCCGGCAAGCGACTTCATCCTGCTCCGCCTCGGCGAAGTTGCGTTCGGCGTGATGCCGTTCGCCTACATCCTCTTCAAGGTGCCGCGCTTCGCCAACTATCCATGGTTTCCGCCGTTCGTCGTCATCGGCACGCTGGTGTTTCTCTGCGGCATCTGGATGATCCATCGCGCCCATAAGGACCTCGGGCGCTCGTTCTCCTACACACTGGAGATCCGCGAGCAGCACGAGCTCATCACCAATGGCATCTACCGCTATATCCGCCACCCGATCTACGCGGCGTTCCTGCTGTGGACGATCGCACAGGCCATGCTGCTGCCGAACTGGATGGTCGGATTCTGCGCACCGCTCGTGCTCGGCCTGCTGCTGGCCGTGCGCGTGCCGCGCGAAGAACGAATGATGCTGGATACGTTCGGCGACAGCTACCGCGCTTACATGAACCAGACCGCGCGGTTCGTGCCGGGAGTGTTCTGAAGCGCGTCAAAACCTCACGCCGGCGGCGAACACTTCCTTGGCGCGCTTGCTGCGCGTGACCACTGCACCGTCTTGCCGAGCAGCTTGGTGCCGATGTAGCCGCGAACGGCAAGTGTCTTCCCGCCCAGGGTGATCTCGACGGAATAGGATTTGCCGGTTTCCGGATCGTACACCCAGCCGTCCCCCCACGCGTCGGACGATACTTTCTTCAGCCCGCCCATGATCTGCAAGCCGCACAGCGGACGCTTGCGCAATTCCGCCTTCTCGTTGCGATTGTCGCGCACCGGCAGCGAGGGGTCGGGAACGGCCAGGATCGAATGGATGTAACCGCAGAGCTGCTGCTCGCCGCATGGCCTGATTTCGGTAGCCCCGTCGCCCTTGTCGGTCATCCAGACGCCGGTAAAATCGGCGCGTTCGGCGGCTTGTACCTGCCCCTGCGCCACAAGCGCGCAAGCCAGCGTGGCCGCAATCACAAACGTCTTCAGGACACGCATTTTTCGTCTGCTCCGATCCCGCCGCAAACGACTACACGAAACCGGAGCGATTTCGAAGACCCGCACGATCAGAACTTGCGATTGTGTTGCGCAAAATCATCTATACTGAAGAGCGACGCCGAACGACCGAATTCGAGACTGTCAGGAGACTGTTGTGGACGACATCACCGATGCAAAAACCTTCTGGCGCGCTCTCGGTTCGCGCGCGATCGGCGTTGCGATCGTGACTGCCAAGGGGGCAAGCGGTCCGGCCGGCTTCCTCGCGTTATCGGCCACGCACCTCACCGCAAATCCGCCCACCATGCTGGTGTCGATCGGACAAAGCACATCCGCGCTGGCGCCGATCCTCGAAAGCCGGCATTTCGCGATCAACTACGTCGCGAAAGATCGCGAAGACCTCGCCAGGGAGTTCGGTGGCCAGGGCACCCGCAAGGGCGCCGACAGGTTTCTGCCCGGCGAGTGGACAGCATTGAAGACAGGGGCACCGGCGCTGATCGGCGCCGTCGGCGTACTGGACTGCGAGCTTGAAGAGGCGATCGAGCGCCACGGCACGACCATCGCCATCGGAAAGATCGTCGCGTTTACGCAAGCGGCCAATCTGCAGCCGCTGATCAGTTTTGCGGGGAAGTATATCTAGCCGCGCGGCCGCAGCCGATCCACTCCGCCGACCTGTCGTCGCGCAACTTTGCCAACGCATCCCCCCGGCGGGACAGCACCGCACTCTGGTTGATGTAGCCCTTGTCGGTGATCTCTCCGCCGTCAATCGATGGTGGTTCGAGCAGCAACAACGCGCGTGTCGCGTGGCCGGCGGAGCCGCTGTTTTGCGCCTTCAGCCCTGCGAGCCCCTGCCCCAGCGCCTCGCGCACCTTGTCATGCGCGAGCACATCGTCGAGCGCCGCCGTCTCCGGCAAACCGGAAAGCGCGCGGCAGGCGGCGACGTTCGGGAACACCAGGAAGCGCACTTCGTCCTCATCGTGTCCGGCAATCACGATATCCTGCGCCACAGGCGCGAGCGCTGCCACTGCGGCGACGCGCAGCATGCCGACCGTTACCCATGTTCCCGATGACAGCTTGAAGTCCTCGCTGATGCGGCCATCGAAGAACAGGCCGCGTTCCGGCCGGTCGGCTTCCGCGAATTTCACCGCATCACCGATGCGGTAGAAGCCTTCGTCGTCGAACGCCTTCGCGGTGAGCTCAGGCGCCTTCCAGTACCCCGGCGTCACGTTCGGCCCGCGCACGCGGACTTCCAGCTTTTCGCCGGACGGCACCAGCTTCAGTTCCGTGCCCGGCACTGGAACGCCGATATTGCCGGGCCGGCCCGCGAGGAAATGGCAATCGGTCGCGAGCGGCGCGGTCTCGGTCGATCCCCAGGCTGAGACCATCGGAATGGCGCGGCCGACGGTTTTGATCGAAAGGTCCTCCATCGCGTCCCA
The DNA here is from genome assembly GCA_963774995.1 of uncultured Alphaproteobacteria bacterium. Lineage (GTDB taxonomy): Bacteria > Pseudomonadota > Alphaproteobacteria > Rhizobiales > Xanthobacteraceae > P52-10. Next base: position 344,075 of record CAVZHJ010000003.1, on the reverse strand, counting down.
CAAATTCTGCGGCAGCGCCGCCGCCGCGTAGAATGCGAAGCGGACTTTGTCGAAGAACTTTTCTCGCAGCGCCTGATCCTCGCGTAGCGCGCCGAGCAGCATGTCGAACCCGCGCGGCACGTTGAAGTAGACGGTTGGCATCACACTGCGCAGGTTGTCGAGCGAGGCGGCAAACAGGCCAGGCGCAGGCTTGCCCTGGTCGATATGGAGCGTGCCACCGTTGCGCAGCACCATATTGAAGTTGTGGTTGGCGCCGAACGTATGGCTCCATGGCAGCCAATCGAGCACGACAAGCTCGTCTCGATCCAGGAACGGCCAGACCTGCGCCTTCGCCGTCTGGCTGGAGGTCAGCATGCCATGGGTGTTGATGACGGCCTTCGGTGCGCCGGTCGATCCAGAGGTGAACAGGAACTTTGCGATCGTCGCGGGCGTGATTGCGGCAAACGCGCGCGCAACGGCGTCGCTTTCCGTGGTGGCAAGGATTTCGGCCGCAGCGACGGCATCGGCCTTCTCCGCCTTCTTGCCCGCAACCACGATGGCGCGATGGCGTGGCCTGATCGCGGCGAGCGCAGCTGCAAAGGGCGCAGTGTCGGCGACATAGATTGCACCCGGGTCGAGCAGTGCCACCGCCGCGCGCAGCTTCTCGAAATCCTTCGAGACCAGCGAATACGCCGACGAGATCGTCGCCACCGGTATACCCGCATGCATCGCGCCGAGCGCGAAGATCGCATGCTCGATCGCATTGTCGGACAGAATGGCGAGCGGACGCTCTGCGCTCAGGCCGTGGGCGATCATCCAGGCGGCGACTGAGCGAACACGGTTGCGCATCTCGCCATAGCTGATGGTCGACCAGGACGCGCGCGTGTCACCTCGTTCGGCGAGAAATACCCTGTCGGGCGCCTCAATCGCCCAGCGCTCAAGCCACACGCCGATCGCACGATCGCTGGACCCGAGCGGAACCGTCGATCTGACAAGAAAAGAGCCATCCGCGCGCCGCTCGGACACCACCGACGGCTTTGCAAACAGCGCCGCAATCGCGTCGTCGCGTCTCGCGGCGAGCGGCATGAAACCTCCCTCTCCTTACGCGCCGGCCTGGCCGGTCTATTCGGAAATCTTCACATACTCGAAGTCGCCGGGTTTGTTGTCGATGCCGACTTTCGGCGGCGCGATCCAGCCGGCGAATTCTCCGGGCTCGCTCACCGGCGTCATCAGCGAGCCGATGTAATCGCCGTCCGCGAGCGACGGCAGGTAGTCATCGCGTATCTTCGCCCATTGCGCATCGCTGACGACGTCGCCCTTTGCCGTCGCGTGCACGTTCTTGAACTCGCCGATCTGGCGATGGAACGCCGTATGCGGCAGCTCGAACTGGAAATCGACACCGAGCGCCTTGACGATCTTGTTCCAGCGCTCGATGCCCTTGCTGCAGTCGTTGGTGTAGTCGTCGCGCAGGCGCATGTTGAGCGCGGTCAGCGCCGGCTCGTCGACCAGCTTGATCGCACCATCCACCCATTTGAGCACCGGATAGATGTCGCCGGTCAGGCGATGGTCGTCGCGCAGCCGGGTCTCCTGGAACCGTCCCTTCAGACCGGCATTGTAGAAATTCGCGGCGTTGGTCGAGACTTCCGAGCCGAACAGGTCGAGCGACAGCGAATAATGCAGGTTGACCTTCTTCTGCATGGTCGGCAGATCAATCACACCCAGCGCGCGCACGCGCTCGATGTCGTTCGGATCGTCGATGCCGGCAGCCTTCATCGCTTCGCAGGTCCGGCGCAGGACGCGTCCGACGCCGGTCTCGCCGACGAACATGTGATGCGCCTCCTCGGTCAGCATGAAGCGGCAGGTGCGCGACAGCGGATCGAAGCCGGACTGCGCCAGGCTTTCGAGCTGCATCTTGCCGTCGCGGTCGGTGAAGAAGGTGAACATGAAGAACGACAGCCAGTCCGGCGTCGCCTCGTTGAAGGCGCCGAGCATGCGCGGCGCGTCCGCATCGCCGGAGCGGCGGCGCAGCAGATCGTCGGCCTCCTCGCGGCCGTCGCGGCCAAAATATTTCTGCAGCAGATAGACCATCGCCCAGAGGTGACGGCCCTCCTCGACATTGACCTGAAACAGGTTGCGCATGTCGTAGAGCGACGGCGCGGTCTTGCCGAGATGACGCTGCTGCTCGACCGATGCGGGCTCGGTGTCGCCCTGAATGACGACAAGCCGGCGCAGCATCGCGCGATATTCGCCCGGTACTTCCTGCCAGGCCTTCTCGCCCTTGTGCTGGCCGAAGTTGACGAGGCGGCCTTCTTCCTCCGGCGCGAGCAGCACGCCCCAGCGATATTCCGGCATGCGCACGTAATCGAATTTCGCCCAGCCCTTCGGATCGACGCTCACCGCGGTGCGCAGATAGACGAGGCTCTCCTGAAAACCTTCAGGGCCCATGTCTTTCCACCAGTCGAGATAGCCCGGATGCCAGCCCTCCAGCGCCTTCAGCACCTGGCGATCTTCAGTGAGATTGACGTTGTTCGGGATTTTTGTGCTGTAATCGACGTTCATGAGATTCATCAGAGCCTCCTTGGCGGATGGCAGATCGTGAGTGGCGAATGGCGAACGGCGAGTAGCGAACAGAAAAGACACAGAGTCGCACGCGCACAACTCCCTGCTCCCTGTTCCTGCTTCCCTGTTCGCCATTCGCTGCTCCCTGTTCGCCGCTTATACTCGCGTCATATCGAACTGCGGCCGCTCGCCGGTGCCGTAGCGCTGCAAGGCGCCCGCTTCACCGACCGCATTCGGCCGCTGGAAGATCCAGTTCTGCCAGGCGGTCAGCCGCGCAAAAATCTTCGATTCCATCGTCTCCGGTCCAACGAAGCGCAGGTTGGCTTCCATGCCGGTCAGGCTGTCGGGCGAAAAGCTCGTGCGCGCCTCGAAGAACACGCGCACCTCGTCGTCCCAGTCGATGTCGTCGAGCGCAAACGTAACGAGGCCGGCCGCTTCCGCCGCTTCAGCATCGAGCGCCTCGCCCTGGCGGGCCCTGGCGCGGTCAACGTCGGACGGATCGGCCTGGAAACGCAACTCCAGCCGCGTCAGCCCGTGGCTCATCGGATAGGGGCCGAAATTCATCGCGCTGAGCAAGACTGTCGGCGGCGCGCGGTTGTCGCCCTGGCGCGAGCCGATCAGCATGTAGGAGCGGTCGGCGGCGAACACCAGTTCGGCGAGCGTGCCGGCAAAGCACGAACCCGGCTCGACCAGCGCCGTCAGCGTTCGCGAGGTGACATCGATCCGCTTCAGCACCCGCTTCCAGAAGTGCCGCACCTCGTTGACGAACCAGTTATCCTTGTGCGCATCGAGCAGCGCATCATGCGCCAGCACGTGGGCCGCGTCGCCGTCCGACTTGAACACCAGCATCGCGGTCTCAAGTTCATTGATCCGCAGGTGCAGAATGGCGTCGTCAAGTTCACGCGCGACCTGCAGCGGCCAGAACGACGCGCCCTGCGCCTCAATCGCCGCAGCACCTGCCGGCGGCGGCGTCTCGGAGGCCTTGATCGAAATCGCAGCCGTCCGCGCGGCGCGATCGATATCGACGCTGACGAAACCATAGCGGATGCTGTTCTCGCCGATGACGCGTGACAGCGGCGTCAAGTGTATGCCCTCACCTTGCGCGTTGCGCTTCGAGGCAGCCGCAAATTCGCGCGCCCGCTCGGTGACGCGCGTCTCCAGCTTCGAATTCGGCACGATCTCGTCGACCAGCCGCCACTGCACGGCGCGCTTGCCCTTCACGCCCTCCTCAAACGTGCAGAAATAATCCGCATGGTCGCGCCGCACTTTTCGCTTGTCCGTAACCCGCGTGAGCCCGCCGGTTCCGGGCAGTACCGCCAGCAGCGGCACCTCGGGCAGCGACACCGCCGCCGAGCCGTCATCGACCAGAATGATGTGATCGGCCGCGAGCGCGAGTTCGTAGCCGCCGCCCGCCGCGGTGCCGTTGACGACGCAGATGAAACGCTGGCCGGAATTCGCGCTGGAATCCTCGATGCCGTTGCGCGTCTCGTTGGTGAACTTGCAGAAGTTGACCTTGTGCGGATGTGTCGCGCCCGCCAGCATGCGGATGTTCGCGCCGGCGCAGAACACCCGGTTCTTGCCCGAGCGCAGCAACACCGTCTTCACTGACGGATGCTCGAAGCGCAGCCGCTGGATCGCATCCGCAAGCTCGATATCGACGCCGAGATCGTAGGAGTTCAGCTTGAGCAGATAGCCCTCGAACAGTCCGCCGTTCTCGTCCACGTCCATGGTGAGGGTCGCGATCTCGCCCTCGACCGCGAGCTTCCAGTGCCGGTAGCGCGACGGATCGGTCTGAAAGTCGATGTAGCCGGCGCCATTGGCGAGTTTGCGGTCCTCGGCGGCCATCGCTGGCGTCCTAACGGTCATTTTGAGAGGAAGATGCATAATAATGCATATTCCCTGGTGATGATCCAGCCTTTAGCGCTCGAATTCGGCATTTTTATGCACCTGAAAGGGGTTACGCGGCCCGCCCGAGCGCACCCTCGCCGTGCGCTTGCAGAATGCGGTTGGCAAAATTGGCGACGGCCTGCGAGCGTTGCATCCGCCGCCTCGCGATGCGGCGAGTGACCGGCAGCTTCGATCATCGCCACATCGACCGGGCAGTAACACTCCTCCTGCGCGACCTCGATCTGCCGCAGGGTGCCGTATTGATCGCCTACACCCTGCACGATCTGCACCGGCACGCGGATGTAGGTGAGATATTCGGAGATATCCCAGTCGCGGAACGCCGGGTCGAGCCACGCACCGTTCCAGCCATAGAAGGCGTTGTCGACGTCGCCGTGCCAGCGCGAGAGTTTTGCGCGCAGATCGAAGCTGCTCGTACTTCGTCGTGATCGCGGCGATCGAGCGTACGGAAATATCCTCGACGATGAAGTGCGGCGCGATCAGCGACAGCCCGCGAATGCGATGATCCTGAACGCCGCCGGCATAGATCGCCGCAATCGACGCGCCGTCGGAATGGCCGACCAGAAGGCCGCGGCGAAAGCCTGTTCGCCTCCAGCACCTTCGGCAACACATCGAGCGCTTCGATGTGCATGTAGTCGAGCGGACGCGGCAAGGCGACCGGGCTCGATGCACCGTAACCTGCGCGTGAGTAGACGAACACGCCGCAGCCCGTCGCTGCCGCAAGCCGGTCCGGGAAATCGCCCCACAGGCCCACGCTGCCGAGACCTTCGTGCAGCATGACGATGGTCGCGGCTTTGTCGGGCGCAGGTCCGATCGCGCGATACTCAAGCTCGCTTGCACCGATTGCCAGCCGGCCGGTCTCTTTCCATAAACTCATCGCGTCTTCCGTCTTCAGGCCGTGTCGCCGCTGCGCAACTTGAAGCGCTGGATTTTTCCCGTCGCCGTCTTCGGCAGATTGTCGACCACCTCGATCCAGCGCGGATACTTCCACGGTCCGATGCTGGTTTTGACGTGCTCCTTCAGCGCCTCGTGCAATCCGTCGGACGACGCGCCGGACTTGAGCACGACAAAAGCCTTCGGCTTCAGGAGTCCTTCCGGATCGGGGGCCGCGATGACGGCGGCTTCCGCGACGGATGGATACGTGATCAGCGCGCTCTCGACCTCGAACGGCGATACCCAGATGCCGGAGACCTTGAACATGTCGTCGGCGCGGCCGCAGAAAGTGTAGCGGCCGTCGGCATCGCGCGTGTACTTGTCGCCGGTGCGCGTCCAGCCGCCCTCGAACGTCTGCCGGGTTTTGCTGCGCTGGTTCCAGTAGCCTTCCGCTGCCGACGGTGCATCGACAAGAAGCTCGCCGACCTCGCCGTCCGCAACCTCGTTGCCGGCGTCGTTGACGAGGCGCACGCGATAGCCCGGCACCGGCCGCCCCGATGAGCCGTACTTGATGTCGTTCGGCGAATTCGACAGGAAGATGTGCAAGAGTTCGGTGGAGCCGACGCCGTCGATGATGTCGACGCCAAAACGTTGCTGCCAGGTTTTGCCGACCGCCTCCGGCAACGCCTCGCCGGCCGAGGTGCAGATGCGCAACTTCGGAAAGTGTGGCTCGTTCTTGAAGGTTTCATCGTTGAGCATCGCCGCGAACAGCGTCGGTACGCCGTAAAAGATCGTCGCGTCGTACTTGCGCATCAGTCCGAACATCGCCGCGGGCGTCGGGCGATCCGAATACAACACCGCGGTTGCACCGATCGACATCGGAAACGTCAACCCGTTGCCGAGACCGTAGGCAAAAAACAGCTTTGCCGCGGACAGGCAGATATCATTCTCCACGATACCCAGCACCTGATGCGCATAGGTCTCGGCAGTAGCCTGCAGATTCGAATGCAGATGCCGCACCCCCTTCGGCATGCCCGTCGACCCGGACGAATAGAGCCAGAAGGCGGGCTCGTCGCGATGCGTCGCTACGGTCTCGAACGTATCGCTCTCGCGCGCAATCTCATCGGCAAACCGCAGGTATCCATGCGCGTCCTTGCCGACGACAACGACATGCGACAGGTCCGGCATGCGGCCGAGCAGATCCTTCACCACGCCCAGCAGCGCTTCGGAGACAAACAGCACGCGCGCGCGGCTGTCGGCCAGCACATAGGCGTATTGCTCGGCGGTCAGCAGCGTGTTGAGCGGCACCGGCACGACGCCGGCGCGCATCGCGCCAAGGAAGACGACCGGAAACTCGACCGTGTCGAGCATCAGCATCGCCGCGCGCTCCTCGCGCCGCACGCCAAGCCGCTTCAACAGATTCGCAAGCCTGCGGCTCTGCGTCTGCAGCGCACCGTAAGTGAGTTCGGAAACGGTGTCGGTGAAGGCGAGCTTGCTGCCCCTGCCCGCATCGACATTGCGGTCGAGCAGATAAGTCACCGCGTTATAGCGATCGGTTTCGCTCATGCGGCGTTCCCTCGGCGAATAGAATTATAATTCATATAAAGCCACCCGCTCGCCTTGCTGTCAATCAACCTCGGCACTATGGTTCAGGTCGGTCACAAATTCCGCGCTAATATTGTAAAGTCATGACTGAGCCAACCGACTCCGACGACATATTCCTGCAGCGGCTCGGTCAGCGCGCCCGCACGATGCGCGGGCTGCACGGCATGTCGCGCAAAGTGCTGGCGAAAGTGTCGGGAATTTCCGAGCGCTACATTGCGCAGCTGGAAAGCGGCAAGGGCAACGTCTCGATCGTGCTGCTGCGGCGTCTCGCGCACGCGATGGGCGCGCCGCTGGAAGATCTGATTTCCGACGGCGACGGATCGGCGGATTGGCCGGTGATCCGCGCGCTGGTGCGCAAGGCGACGCCGCAACAGATTTCGCACGCGAGGGATGCGCTGTCGGGCCAGGCCTCGCCATCGCAGCGCAAGCTGGCGTTCTCCGGCATCGCGCTGATCGGTCTGCGTGGGGCGGGCAAAAGCACGCTCGGCAAGCGGCTGGCCGAGGAGATCGGCTGGACCTTTGTCGAGTTGAACAAGGAAATCGAGCGGCAGAACGGTTTGTCAGTTGCCGAGATTCTTGCGCTCTACGGCCAGGAAGGTTTCCGCCGCATGGAACAGATCGCGCTGGTTCAGACGCTCGCCTGCAAGGAGCCCGTCGTGTTGGCCACCGGCGGCGGCATCGTCTCCGAACCGCTGACCTTCGACCTGATCCTGTCGTCGTTCTACACGGTGTGGCTGAAGGCAGAACCCGAAGAACACATGGCGCGCGTGCGCAGTCAGGGCGATCTCCGGCCGATGGCGGATGATCGCTCGGCGATGGCCGAGCTGCGCACGATCCTCCTGAGCCGCGAACCGCTCTATGCCCGCGCCGCAGCGCAGGTGGACACAGCGGGGCTCAGCGTCGAGCAGGCGGCGGCGCGTCTAGCCGAAGCGGTCGCGCCGGTGGTGGCGAAGGCGGAGCCGGCAACGCGAGTGATTGCGGTGGGGTAGCGCTAATTTTTCGTCATGGCCAGGCTTGACCCGGCCATCCCGCTCAGGAGCGCACTGCGTCGGACCGGATTTCCTGTCTTGGCACCGTCGGCCGTCCAAGTCCGGTGACGACAAGGTCAAACTCCCAAATACCGCTCAAGCAACTCCGGCTGCGCCGCGAGTTCCGCGGGCGTTCCGGCAAACACCACCGCGCCCTTCGACAACAATATCGTCCGGTCGGCGATGCGCGACAGGTTGCGAAAATCGCGGTCGACGACGATCGCCGCAACGCCTTCGGCCTTGATCGCCTCGAGCGTGCGCCAGATATCCTGCGCGACCATCGGCGCCAGGCCTTCGGTCGCCTCATCGATCAGGACAAGATCGGGATTGGTCATCAGTGCGCGGCCGATGGTGAGCATCTGCTGCTCGCCGCCGGAGAGCTGCAAGCCACCATTGTCTTTCCGCTCGTGCAGGCGCGGAAACAATTCGAAGATCCGCTCCAGCGTCCATGTGCGCCGGCCGTCGGTCCCTGCCCGCGCGGCCATCACCAGATTCTCGACAACGCTCAGCGAACCGAACACGCCGCGACCCTCGGGCACGAACGCGACGCCGGCGCGCGCAACGGTTTCGGGTGCTGCGCGCGCGATGTCGCGCCCCGCAAAGGTCACGCTGCCGCGGCAATCGGCGACCAGTCCCATCAACGATCGCAGCAAGGTCGTCTTGCCCATGCCGTTGCGGCCAAGCAGCGCAATTTGTTCGCCGCGCTTCAGTTCCAGATCGATGCCGTGCAGCACCTGGCTCGCACCATAAAACGCCTCAACACGTTCGGCCTTCAAAAGCGCGCTCACGCCGCGTCTCCATCGGTGCCGAGATAGGCTGCGCGCACCGCGGGATCGACCCGCACCTCTTTCGGCAGGCCGGACGCGATTACTTTGCCGTCCTGCATCACCGTCAGCCGGTCGGCGAGTTCGAACACCGCGTCCATGTCGTGTTCGACCAGAAGCACCGCGTGGCCTTTGCGCAGCGACGCAATCAGGTCGACGATGCGCCGCGCTTCCTGCAGTCCCATGCCGGCGAGCGGCTCGTCGAGCAGGATGATGCGCGGGTTGGTCGCAAGCACCATGGCGATCTCGAGCTGACGCTGCTCGCCGTGGCTGAGCTTGTTGGCCGGCGTCGCAACCCGAGACACAAGGCCGGTCCGTTCCAGCGCCTCATGCGCTGCATGGTTCACTGCGGCATTGGACAACGCATTGCCGAACATGCGCAGCGGCGCCTTTGCATGCGCCTGCGCGGCGAGGCGTACATTCTCATAGACCGTTGATTGCTGGAAGATCGTGGTCTTCTGGTACGACCGGCCGATCCCGGCGCCGGCTCTGCGCTCCGCACCAAGGCGCGTGACGTCGCGACCATCGAGCACGATCGCGCCCGCGCTCACATGCATGTCCCCGGACAGAAGATTGATCAGGGTCGACTTGCCCGCGCCGTTCGGACCGATCACCGCATGAATTTCGTCCGAGTGCACGTCGACCGAGACGTCGGCGACGGCGCGCAGCCCGCCGAACTGCTTCGACAGTGCGACCGCGCGCAACGATGCCGCCTGTGTCGATGCGGGCTCAGACATGCTTTGCCCCGACAACCGGCGCCTCCGCCGGGGCATCGTTGTCCGCCGGACCGAAAGCCGACGTCAGCAGATGGCGCACGCCATCCGGCAACGCCAGCACGATGGCGATCACGACAAGGCCCTCGACCAGTTTCCAGTATTCGGTCGCCGACTTCAGAACTTCCTCGAGGCCCAGCAGCACGAACGCGCCGACCAGGGGACCGGCGACTGACCGCAAACCGCCGATCAGCACCATCACCAGGATGGTCGCCGACACATGCCAGCCCAGCATCTGCGGCGCGACGTAGCCGAACTGCGCTGCCGCCAGATAACCCGCAATACCGGCGATCGCTCCGGAAATCACGAAGGCGGTCAGCCGCAGCCTGAAAATCGCAAAGCCAAGCGAACGGGCGCGGCGTTCATTGTCACGCGCCGCCGCGAGCGCGTGCCCGAACGGCGAACGCACCAGCATCGTCAGCAACGCGATTGTCGCAACGAGGAATGCCAGCACGACAAAATAGAAGACCAGCGGCTTGTCGAGATTGATCAGCGTTTGGCCGGCAATGGCGACTTCCGGTTTGGTGTTGATGAAGGCGCCGTCGGAACCGCCGGCGATCTTGGTGTCATGCAGCAGGAAGAACAGCATCTCGCCAAAGGCGAGCGTGACCATGATGAAGTAGACGCCGCGCGTGCGCAGCGCCAGCGCGCCGATGATCAGCGCCGCAAGTGCTGCAACGCCGACTGCGAATGGAAACGACAGAAAGAACGAGGCCGGATCGTATTTCGGCGTCGCCAGCGCCAGCGCATAGCCGCCGAGGCCGAAGAATGCCGCATGGCACATGCTGACGAGGCCGCCGAAGCCGACGACAAGGTTGAGCCCCATCGCCAGGATGCCCATGATCACCACTTTGCTGACGAACTGCACATAATAGGTCGGCACCGCAAACGGCAGCGCAATCGCGATGGCAAGGAGGACGGCCGCCACAAGCCACGTCCGCTTCGCGGCCATGGCTACACCTCGCGCCGGCCGAGAATGCCGTTCGGCCGCCACACCAGCACGGCGGCCATCAGCACATAGACCAGAACGCTCGACACGCTCGGAAAGAACACCTTGCCGAAGGTGTCGGTGAGGCCGATCAGCAGCGCGCCGATTGCTGCGCCGGTGATCGAACCGATGCCGCCGAGCACGACCACCACAAACGACAGGATCAGCATGCTGTCGCCCATGCCCGGAAACACCGTCGAGATCGGCGACACGACGATGCCGCCGAGCGCCGCCAGCGCAATACCGACAGCAAACACATAGCGGTTGATCTGATCGAAGCTGATGCCGAGCGCGCGCGTCATCTCGCGGTTCTCCGCACCGGCGCGGACGATCATGCCGATTTTGGTGCGCTGGATGATGAGGAAGATCACCGCGGCGACCGCGAGGCAGAAACCGCAGAGTGCCAGGCGATAGACAGAATACGACAGGTTGTCGGTGAGCTGGATCGAGCCGGACAGGAACTGCGGCGGCGCTACCGAATGCACGTCCTTGCCGAACACGACCTGCCGGATATCGTCGAGTACGAGGATCAGGCCGAACGACAGCAGCACCTGCGCGAGGTGATCGCGCCCGTAGAGGCGACGAATGAAGACATTCTCCAGCAGCAGGCCTGTGACGAACGCAATGGCGACGCCGCCGATCATCGCCAGCCAGAAACTTCCCGTGGCCGTGGCGATGCCATAGGCGATATACGCGCCGAGCATGTAGAACGTGCCGTGCGCAAGATTGATGATGCCGAGAATGCCGAACACGAGCGTCAAGCCGCTGGCGACAAGGAACAGGACCATCCCATACTGAATGGCATTCAGGAGCTGAACGCCGAACGTCGCAAGGTCCATCAAACAGATCCGTCCCGGAGCGAGAGCAGCAAGACAATCCGTCCTGCGAGCGGATTCATTTCAGCATATGAATGCGCGGGTCAAGTGCGCCAAATGCCCGTTCAAGCCCACGCAGCATGTGGCGGCACGGAATGGGCTGCTTCGCCCACTCCGCCCGGAGCCCGGATGAAGCGAAGCGAAATCCGGGATCCTTCAACGCGCCTTTGATATCACGACCGCCGAGAGCGTTCCGCATAACCGAACGCTCTCCCCGTGATAGAGACTGCCCGGGATACGCTTTGCTCCGTCCGGGCTACAGGCTCGCGTCGAGATTAACGGCTTACGCCAATTTGCAGCCGCGCGCGGGGTCGTCCAGATTGGCTTGCGCGATCGAGACGAATTCGTTGCGGCCGTTGCGCACCTCGCGCAGGTAGATGTGCTGGATCGGGTTGTGCGCCTTGTTGAAGCTGAGCGGTCCGCGCGGTGAGTCGATCTTCGCCTTCGCCATGGCGTCGACCATCTTGTCGCGCGCCTTGTCGTCACCGCCGACAGCAGCAAGGCCGATGTCGAGCAGCGCGGCGGAATCGAAACCCTGCACCGCGTAGATGTCGCCATCCATGTTGGTCTTGGCCTTGAACGCGGCGAGAAACGCCTTGTTGGCGGGATTGTCGAGATTGTCGGCGTAATGCAGCGTTGTCTTGAGGCCGTTCGCCGCCTCGCCCTGCGCCGGAATCACACCATCGGTGAGGAAGCCGGTGCCATAGAGCGGGATGGTCTTGTTCAGGCCCGCGGCAGCGTAATCCTTGACGAGCTTCACCGCACCACCACCCGCAAAGAAGCAGAACACCGCGTCGGGCTTCAGTGTCGCAATCCGCGTCAGCAACGCCTGGAATTCCACCTCAGGGAACGGCAAAGCCAGATCTTCAACGATCTTGCCGCCGAGTTTTGTGAAGTTTTCCGTGAACGATGCAATCGATTCCGCTCCGGCCGCATAGCGCCAGGTGAGCGTCGCGACGTTCTTCAAACCGGCGTCGAACATCACCTTGCCCATCGGGAATGCCGGCTGCCAGTTGGAGAACGAGGTCCGGAAGATGTTCGGCGCGCATTGCGGGCCGGTGGCGTCGTTCGCGCCGGCGTTCGGAATGATCAACAGCGTGTTGTTGTCGCGCGCGACCTTCACCATCGCCATCGCCACGCCGGAGTGCACGGTACCGACCACGACATCGACCTTCTCGCGTCCGACCAGACGGTTCATGTTGTCGGTGCCGGCTTCTGGCTTCGACTCGTCATCGACCTGCACGAATGTGATCTCGCGCCCGCCGAGCTTGCCACCCTTCTGCTCGACATAAAGGCGGAAGCCGTTGTCGATGAACTGGCCGAGCTTTGCGAAGGTGCCGGTGTACGGCAGCATCAAGCCGACCTTCAGCGGTGCCTTTTGCGCGATCGCCGGCGAACGCAGTTGCGGGGCGACCGCCAGGGTCGCGACGCCGGCCGCGCCGGTCAGAAGCTTGCGGCGGGTCAAACTTGGCAAAAGGATGCGATTTGTCATGAACGTCTCCCAACTCGGACTTTATTATTGTGTGTCAGCGGTGATTGTCTTCCGCAAGGGCGACCATGGTTGGCGCACGGACCCACACCCTCCCCCACGCGGCTGCACCATAATTCGCGCCAAAAAACGGCACAAGAAATATAATGCAGGCCTACAGCCTACATACGAGTGGGCGCTCCTGCCGTCCGGCGATTGTCGGCGGCCGGACAGCCCCGGCACTCGCGCACGCGTCCGCCGCCGGAGAATAGGCGATCGCTGCGACAAAGCGTCCGGGCTATGCCGTCCGCGAAGCCGGCAAGCAAACCCGGAAGCGGCTGCCGCCGCCGTCGCGCGGCAGGCACACAATCGACCCCTCTTGCCGTTCGGCAATCTGGCGCGCGAGCGACAAGCCGAGGCCGACGCTGCCTTCACGCTCACGTACGCCCGGCATGCGATAGAAGGGCTCGAAAATCCGCTCGCGCTCCGCCTCCGCTACCCCCGGGCCGCGATCAAGGACATCGAGTTCGACCGCAGCGGCCACCGACCGCACCTCCACCTCGATGGGCGAGCCTGCGCCGTAACGCCTGGCGTTCTCCAGGAGATTGCGTATGAGCCGCCGCAGAAGTCGCGGGTCTGCCGAGACGATCACGCCTTCGGCGGGCAATGCCGTCATGTCCGCATCGATCCTGGCGCACTCCTCCGCTGCCAGCGCGACGAGGTCGACGGGCTCGAAGCTCGCTGGGTCGCTCCCCTGTGCCTCGAGACGACTCGCCAGAAGGATCTCCTCGATCAGTTGATCGAGCTCGCGGATGTTGCGGGCAATCTCTTCACGAGTTCGCGGCCGGCATGGGCTGCTGAATGCCCTCCATTCCCATCCGCAGCCGGGCCAGCGGTGACCGCAGCTCATGGGAAGCATTCGCGAGCAACGATTTGTTGGTACGGATCAACTGTTCGATCCTGTCCGCCGCCTGGTTGAACTTGGCGGCCAGACGGGCGACCTCATCGTGTCCCTCGATCTTGACGCGGGACGACAGATTGCCCGCGCCCAGAGCCACAACGCTGGCCTCCAACTGCTCAAGCCCGCGGGTCAACCGTCGCACCACCGGATAGGCGGCGACACCGACCGCGAAGGCGATGCCGATCAGAGCCGCGAGCCAGCCGAAGCGCGGCAATAATCCACGATCGGCGCGAGGCCGTGCGGCGACCAGCCAGCGGCCGTCGCTCAATTGTACGGCGTGAATGCCAAACGGGCCTCGCCATTGCCGCGTCCAAGGCTGGTGCCCCATCTCCAGCGGTGAGGGCAAGGGTCCGTCCGCAGCCTGGGAGATTATGCGGCCGTCAGGTGCGAAGATTGCCAGGTCGTAACCGCTCATGGAGCGCCAATGCTCGAGCTGCCTCTGCTGGTCCTCCGGCCGTGCATCGGCGGGCGGCGCCAGCCGCTCTGCAGCCTCCAGATAGAACTCAGCCTTTGGTCCTGCATTCTCGAAGCTGGAGAAGGTTCGCCACGTCAAGCCGGCCAGGATCGCGAACAGCGCGAGACTGGCGAGCATGGCCATATAAATGCGGAAGTACAGGCGGCGCATCAATCCTGCACCTTCGCAAAAACGTAGCCCGAACCGCGCACGGTGATGATCCGTCTGGGCGCCTTTGGATCGTCCTCGATGGCCGCGCGAATACGGCCGACATGCACATCAATCGACCGATCGAGTGTCGGATCATAACCCTGCGGTCCGCCCTTGATGCTGTCGATGATCTGCTCTCGCGCCAGCACGCGTCCGGCCCGCTCGGCCATCGCAAGCAGCAGCGCGAACTGGTAGCTGGTCAGCAGCCGGTCCTCGCCGTCGAGCCGCACCATTCGTGCGCCTCGATCGATCTCGAGCCGGCCGAACCGGAGGATGTCGCGGTTGGCGGCCGCGGTCGTACCTCCCCGGCGTAACACGACGCGAATTCGCGCGAGCAACTCACGTGGTTCGAACGGCTTGGCGATGTAGTCCTCCGCGCCAAGCTCCAGGCCGACGACGCGGTCCGTCGGGTCGCCTTTCGCCGTCAGCATGATGACCGGCACTTCCGACGAGACGCCCGGAAGCGTCCGGATCCTGCGGAACACGTCGAGGCCGTCCGCATCCGGCAACATCAGATCGAGCAGCACGAGATCGATCCCGCCTCGCTTCAGTGTCGCGATGCCCGCGGCCGCGTCCTCGACATGGCTGACGTCGTACCCGTTCTTGCGCAGATACTCGCTCACCATTGCGGCGAGCCGGGCATCGTCCTCGATCATCAGCAGGTGAGACATCCTGGCAATCTATCCCAAGCCACGCCGATGGGTAACGATGTCCGGCTCTCGTAACTCAATCAATCCCGTCAGCCACGCCATGAGCGGCGCTGCCAACGCTCGACCAGGACAGCCCGCTGAGTGGCGGTGAGCACCTCGGCGGCGTCGGAAAGAGCTTGCGAGGCGCGCCTGGACGCCGTCTCGCCAAGCGCGAGCTGATCGGCCCGAAGTTGCTCGATCGCGGCGCGATCGACCTTCTCGGCCTTCAGTGCCGTGGCAAGCTTGTCCCGGGAGCCCCGGAACGTCTCGCGCATCGGCTGCAGATCCCTGATCGCAGCCTTCGCGATCTCGGCGATCCTGGCTTTCTGCTCAGACGTACCGTCAACGGCGGAGAGCATGCGATTGATGCCCCACTCGGCCCTGCGCATCGAGGCGTCGCCGCTGGACTGATAATGCATGCCGAAGCCGTGGCCATGCCAGCGCGCGCCGGTCGCCCGCCCAACCCCGAAGCCGATCAGTCCGGTCACGATTGCGGCGCCGACCAGCACCCAGCCGCTGCGGCGAAAGCGGCCCCAGCGGTTGCGCGTTCCGTCCTCAGGCGGGTTCGGGTTGGGGGCATTGCTGGAAGCTGTATTGGGGTCGCTCATCTTCTTCTCCATCCTTGGATTTGCCAGCGCGTTTCGGCGCTGATCCTGAGATGGAGAACGGCAATGTCGCCCCCGCATATCGTACGTAAAGAATTGTAAAGCCTGACCTGGAAGAGAGTGGCGCAGGGCGTTTCGGGAAGGAAGCGCCCGGAATGGAGCGACGGATCATGCGTAACGCTCTCATGCACCCGCGTCCGGCTACGCGCGCCCAATGAGACTGCGCCCCGGTCTGCTTCGGCCGCTCAAAGGCGAGCGAAGCGACGCCGCTCTTCGAACGGCTATGCGGGCTCGAACATCGGTACGCGCTGACCGTTTTCCGATTCAACCAGCGCGACCCGGACCGGCTGGCCGATCGCAAGCTTCGCGTTGTCCGCGTTGACGATGTTGGTCATCATCGTCGGCCCCTCATCGAGGGTGACATAGGCGATGACGTAGGAGTCCTTGCCGCGGCGCGAGACGCTGAAGCTGTAGATCGTCCCCGTTCCCTTGGCCGGTCTCAGTTCGATGCTGTCGCTGGTACAGAATGGACAGTTCGCGCGCGGATACCAGTGAAACTTGCCGCACGACTTGCAGTGCGGCACCGTCAACCGGCCTTCGTTGACCTGGCTCCAGAACTGCGCGGTCTCGGTCGTCACCGACGGCGATGCAATCTTGCTCATCGCTTACTGCCTTTCCATGATCAATGTCGCGCTACCGTGCCGGCTGCCCAGCCGTCCACCGGTACCTTGCGCCAGAGCCAGATTGCAATTTTTGACCTGGACCGCCTGGTGCGCCTCGCCGCGCAACTGCCGCACCGCCTCGATGACCTTCGTCATGCCGCCGCGGTTGGAGGGGTGATTGCTGCAGAGCCCGCCGCCGTCGGTGTTGAACGGCAGCCTGCCGACGCCGGAAATCAGGTTGCCGTCGGCGACGAACTTCCCGCCCTCGCCCTTCTTGCAGAATCCGAGGTCCTCAAGCTGCATCACGACCGTGATGGTAAAGCTGTCATAGATCGACGCGTACTTGATATCCGCCGGCGTCACGCCGGCCTCCGCGAACGCCGCGGGTCCGGCAACAGCCGCGCCCGACGTCATCAGATCGATCTCGCCGCCATTCTGTCCCTTGATCGCCTCGCCCGCACCGATCACCGCGACTTTTGGGCGCTTCAACGCGTTGGCGATCTCCGGCCGTGCGACGATCAGCGCGCCGCCGCCGTCGGAGACCACGCAGCATTCGAGCCGGTGCAGCGGTGAAGAGATCATCGGCGACGCGAGCACCTCCTCCACCGTGACGACGTTCTTCAGCATCGCATTCGGATTGTGTTGCGCGTGATGTGACGCTGCGACCTTCACCCAGGCGAGTTGCTCGGCCGTGGTGCCGTACTGATACATGTGCCGCTGCGCGCACATTGCGTACAGATTGACCGTCGTGGCGGTGAACGGCGCCTCCCATTGCGCTTCCGGCGACGCATCGCCGAGAGCGCGCGGCACCGCGCCGCTCGAGCCTTCCGAGCGCGGCCGCCCGGCGAGCGTGATCAGCGCGGCATTGCACTTGCCCGCCGCAATCGCCTCCGCCGCATGGGCGACATGGATCAGATAGGAGGTGCCGCCGGCCTCGGTGCTGTCGATATGGCGAACCTTCAGGTTCAGGTAGTCGACCATCGACATGGTGCTCAGGCCCGACGCGTCGCCTGCAAAATAATAGGCGTCGATGTCGTTCTTGCTGAGCCCCGCATCGGCAATCGCGCCGATCGCGACCTCGGCATGCAGTTGCACCAGCGACTTGTCCGGCGCATGCCGCGTCGGATGTTCGTAGGCGCCAACGATGAACGCACGGTTTTTGATTGTCATTTCTTTGTTGCTCTCGTTCGCAGGCGGTTCGACGGCGGCATCAAATGCAGGTGTGGGGACTTCGTCAACCCGCCTTGACCCGTCATCCTGAGGCGCGAGCAAAGCGAGCCCCGAAGGATGAGCGGCCCCGACGTTCGCTGAAAGCTTCGGGCCGTCGTCCTTCGAGGCCCGGCTTCGCCGGGCGCCTCAGGATGACAGATCAGGTTCAGCGCAGCTTGGCGACCTCGCTGTCCGAATACCCCAACTCGCGCAGCACCTCTTCCGTGTGCTGGCCGAGCAACGGCGGCTCGCCGGCGGCAACCGGGGCTTCGCCGGTCCAGCGAAAGCCTTCATTGAGGATTTGTGCGGGCTTGCCCGGCTGGAACGGATGCTGGCGCAGTTTTGCTGCGACGCCGCCCGTTCCTGCATACGGACCGTCGAGATAGGAGGCCACGGTGTGAACCTTTGACGCCGGCACACCGGCCGCCGTCAGGCGCTCTTCCCATGCGGCCGACGTATCCTCGGCAAAGGCCTTCACCAGTTCGTTGCGCAGAACATCGCTGCCCAGCTCCTGCCAGAAAGCTGTCGCGGCTCGGCGGCACCGTCGGCATCAATGTCTTGTCGGTGGTGATGTCCGGCCGGCCGAGCACGCCGCACATTCTCTCGAACTGGCCAAAAGTGTTGGCGGCGGTCGAAATCCAGCCGTCCGAGGTTGGAAATGTATCGGCGCCCGGGCTGCCGACAAATCCGCGATTGCCCACCCGCGAAGGCGCCACGCCTGTAAGCCAGTAGTTCGCGACCATGCCGCCCATCAACAGGGCCGATGCATCGACCATGGACACGTCGAGCACGATCTTCGCCTGGTCGCCGCGCGCGCGGCGCAGGAGCGCTGCGAGGATCGCCTGTGCCGCCGACATGCCGGTGCCGATATCGATCACCGGAAAGCCCGACCTTGACCGGTGGCGCTTTCGGATCGTCGCCCTGCAGCGACATCATCCCGGTCGCGGCCTGAATGACGTGGTCGTAGGCCGGGCGCGGCGAGTTCGGGCCGACCTGGCCCCAGCCGGAGATCGAACAGTAGATCAGTTTCGGATTGATGGTCTGCAGGCGCTCGGGTGTCAGTCCCAAGCTTGGCCGCCTTGCCCGGGCGGAAATTCTCCACGAACACATCGGCGGTCGCAACCAGCTTCTCGATAACCTTGCGGCCTTCCTCGGTTTTGATGTTCACCACCACCGAGCGCTTGCCGGAATTCAGCGCGACAAATCCGGGGGAAAGGCCTTTCAGCTCCGGCCGCAGCGCCAGACCGCGCGTCTGGTCGCCCTCGCCCGGCTTCTCGACCTTGATGACCTCGGCGCCCATCATGCAGAGTTGATGCGTGGCGAACGGCCCCGCCAGCACATGGGTCAGATCGATCACACGTAGTCCTTGCAACGGCCGCATATCAAAGTCCTATTCGTGTTCGAGGTCGCGGACACATCGGAAGCCGACATGCCCCGTTGCCGTATCAGGCGTCGAGGCCGAGCGGGCCGCGTTGCGATAGCGCCAGCAATACGACGGGTGACAGAGATAGCTGCCCCCGCGCATCACGCGGTGCGTCCCGTCCTCCGGGCCGCGCGGAGCGGCGACCGGCGACGTGGCTCCGTCGGCGAGGCGGCGGCTTGAATACCAGTCGCTGCACCATTCCCAGGCATTGCCGGCCATGTTGTGCAGGCCAAATCCGTTCGGGGCGAAGGTGTCCACCGGCGCCAGCCCATAGAAGCCGTCGCCGGTTGCGTTGTCGCTTGGGAAGGTTCCCTGCCAGACGTTGCAGCGATGCGCGCCATCCGGCGTCTCGTCATCGCCCCATGGAAAGCGCTTGCCTTCGAGCCCGCCGCGCGCGGCCTTCTCCCATTCGGCCTCGGTCGGCAGCCGTTTTCCCGCCCAGTTGCAGAAGGCAAGCGCGTCGGTGTGGGACACATGGATGACCGGCAGGCTGTCGCGTCCCGACAGGTCGGAGTGCTCGCCTTCCGGTTTGCGCCAGCTCGCGCCAAAAACCTGTCGCCACCAGGGCGCCGCGGCAACGCCATGGGTGTCCTCGAAATCGTCGGGCAGAGTCCGGCAAACACGAACGACCAGCCGATCCGTTCGGCGTCGGTCACATAGGACGTCGCCTCGACAAAGCGGGCGAAGCGAGCGTTCGTCACCGCGCAGCGATCGATCCTGAACCCCTCCAGATGAACGAGATGCGACGGGCCTTCGCCGTCGGACGGGTGGCCTTCGCGCCGGTCACAGCCGTAGCCGAACATGCCCGCGGGCACGATCGCCATGTCTTTGTGGTCCTCACCCGGCACATGGGCGGGCGGCGCTATCGCCCTGTCGGGCACACGCAAACCCCGCGCCGCAACCGCCTGCGGCCCGCAACAGGATTTTTGCGTGTCGCTCAACGCCGTCGCTCCGCAGGCGTGGTCACTGTCGTGCCATCTCCACCTTCGCCTTGACGGCCATTGCCTCCGCCTCATCCTTGGCCGGCCGGCCCGCCATATCGAACACCAGACGCGCGATTTTGCCCTGGAAGTGGAACGGGGCGTGATAGTCGTCGCTCACCGCCGAGCCCCCATCGCATCCGGCATCCATGCCGTTGGATGAGATCATGCGCAGGATCTTCGGGATCTCCACGCTGCCGCAGGCAACGCCGTCGATCGACACGGTCGCCCTGCCCTGTTCGCCGACCTTCTCGACCGAGACCGACAGCGTCGATTTTCCTGCAGGAACAGGCCGATCGGAGACCGCCTTGCAGTGCCGCCTGAACAGATTGTAGTCGAACACGAGCCGGTCACCGAGCACATAGAACGCCATGCCGTTGTTGCCGGTGCCAAGCGCAAAGATCGCCCCTTCCGATGTTGCCGTCGGCCGCTCGACTTCGGCGGTGGCGACGAAGCTGCGGTTGCCGAGCGCCGGCGACACCTCGCCCGTCATGTGCGCGACCGGCGGGTACAGCACGTAGCGGCGGCGGTTGCGCGGCGTCAGCGAGCGCGGCGTCGGCCGCCAGAGTTCGGCGCGGCGGTCGTCGAGCGGCAGCGCGCCGTAGCGATCCGCCTCCGCCCACCACAGATCGACCATTTCCTTCAACTTCTCGGGCTTCTCCCTCGCGAGGTTCTTGCACTCGGAGAAATCATTTTCGAGGTGGTAAAGCTCCCACTGATCGTCCTCGAACGGCTTGCCTGACGGATGGTAGGCGACGGCCTTCCAGCCGTTCGCCCAGATGCCGCGGTGGCCGTACATCTCGAAATACTGCACCCCCTTGCGGGACGGCTCGGCCTTCGCCTCGGCCGGGAACGTATAGGCGAGGCTGGTCCCGTGCATCGGCATCTGCGCGATGCCGTTGACCTGCTCCGGCGCCTTTAGTCCGAGCACGTCGAGCACGGTCGGGGTGATGTCGGTGACATGGTGGAACTGGTGGCGAATGCCGCCGCGATCCGGAATGCCGTTCGGCCAGTGCGCGATCAGCGGATCGCGGATGCCGCCGCCATGGGTGTTCTGCTTGTAGCGCTTGTTCGGCGTGTTGCCCGCCTGGGCCCAGCCCCATGGATAGTTGGTCTGCGATTTCGGCCCGCCGATGTCGTCCATCCGCGAAGAGACCTCTTCCAGAGTCTCGGGGATGCCGTTGAAATACTTGAACGTATCGATGACGCCGAGCGGCCCGCCCTCCTGGCTCGCGCCGTTGTCGGACATCAGCAGGATCAGCGTGTTGTCGAGTTCGCCGATCTCGGCAAGGAACGACACCAGCCGGCCGATCTGCGCGTCGGTGTGATCGAGAAAAGCGGCGAACGCTTCCTGAAGCTTGAGCGCGAGCTTCTTCTGCGCCTCGGGCAGCCCGTCCCATGGCTCGACGCCGGGGTTGCGCGGTGCGAGTTCGGTGTTCGGCGGAATGATGCCGAGCTGCTTCTGCTTCTCGTACCACTGCTGGCGGATCGCATCCCAGCCCGCATCGAAGCGGCCTTTATACTTGTCGACATAGGATTGCGGCGCCTGGTGCGGCGCGTGCGTCGCACCGAAGGCGAGATAGAGGAAGAACGGCTTCTCCGGGATCGCCGACTTCTGGCTGCGCACCATGCCGATCGCCTGATCGACCAGGTCTTCACTCAGGTGGTAACCCTCCTCCGGCGTGCGCGGGGCATCGACCGGATGGTTGTCGGCGTAAAGTTCGGGGCTGAACTGGTCGGTCTCGCCCTGCAGGAAGCCGTAGTAGCGATCGAACCCGCGCGCCAGCGGCCATTGATCGAACGGGCCTGCGACGGAGGTCTCCTCCATCGGCGTCAGATGCCACTTGCCGACCACGAAGGTGGAATAGCCGTTCGGCCGCAGCATTTCCGCGATCGTGCCGGCGCTCTTGGCGACCGTGCCGGTGCAGTTCGGAAAGCCGGTGTTCCAGTTGGCGAGCCCGCGCATGCCGACCGAGTGATGATTCCGGCCGGTCAGGAGCGCTGCGCGCGTCGGCGAGCAAAGCGCCGTGGTGTGGAAATTCGTGTAGCGCAGGCCGCCTGCGGCCAGCCGGTCGATGTTCGGCGTCTCGATCGAGGAGCCGTAACACCCGAGATGCGAGAAGCCGAGATCGTCGAACAGGACGACGAGCACGTTCGGCGCGCCCTCGCGCGGCCGCGGATAATCCGGCCACCAGGGTTTTGATTCCGGAATCGTGCGTCCGATGGTGCCCTTGTATTGAATGGTCATCGCGCTTCCTCTTTTTGTTCGTTGTCTTTATTCAGTCTCGCACCACCAGCACGGCATCAAGCGCCATCACGCCCTTGCCCTTCGGCATTGCGACAAACGGATTGATATCGATGCTTTCAAGCTTCTCGCCGGCCGAAGCCGCGAAGCGCGAGAGCGCAACCAGCGCATCGGCCAGCGCCTCGATGTCGGTCGCGGGCGCGCCACGCCAGCCGTCCAGCACGGCGCGCGCCTTGATGCTGTCGATCATCCGATGCGCCTCGGCCTTGCCGAAAGGCGCGAGGCGGAAGCTGACGTCGCGCAGCGCCTCGACCAGAATGCCGCCGAGCCCGAACATCACCACCGGGCCGAACACCGGATCACGCTGCACGCCGAGGATGCATTCGACGCCACCCTTGATCATCGGCGCAATCAGCACGCCCTCGATCCGCGCCTGCGGCCTCGCTGTCTTCGCGCGCGACATCAAATCGTCGAACGCCTTGGCGACCTGGTCCTTGCTCTGCAGGTTGAGCGCGACGCCGCCGATCTCGGTCTTGTGCAGGATATCCGGCGAGACGATCTTTGCGACCACGGGAAAACCGAACGACTCTGCCGCGGCAATCGCATCACCGGCATTGGTCGCGACGCGATGCGGCATCACCGGAATTCCCGCAGCCTTCAGGCTTGCCAGCGCCCCCGCTTCGCTCAGCGTGCCGCGCGGCAGATCGACCTTCGGCAGTGCGGCCGCCTTCGCCGGCGGCGAGGCCAGCGCTGCATAGCTCGCGAGCGCGGCGATCGCACGCACCGCACGCGCGGGATCGGCGAAGGCCAGAACCTTGCCGTCGTCGAGCTTCTTGTGAAGTTCCGGCGTGAACAGGCTGCACACCGCGAACACCCGGTCCGGATACTGCGCACGCATGTCGACGGCCTGCTGCACCAGCTCGGGTCCCCGTAACGGCGACAGGCCCGCGGCGGACTGGAAGACGACCATGCTGTCGTAGCCACCGTCTTCCAGCATCAGCCGGTAAGCCAGCGGCATCACCTCCGGATCGCTGGTGATCTGGCCGGTGACGTCGACCGGATTGACCGCCGATGCAAACGAGATGCGCGCAAGGATCTGCTTCTGCGCCGCCTCCGGCAGCGGCTTCGCGTCGAGATCAAGGCTTGCCGCGGCATCCGCCATCATCACGCCGGCCCCGCCGGACACGGTCAGCATGCCGATCGACTTGCCGCGCGCTATTCCGGCGACGGACACCGCATAGGCAACGTCAAACGCCTCTTCGATCGTACCGGCGCGCCAGACACCATACTGCTTGAACACCGCATCATAGATCGCATCGGCGCCGGCCAGGGCAGCCGTGTGCGAGGCTGCCGCCGCGGCTCCGAGTTCTGTGCGGCCCACCTTGACGATGACGATAGGCTTCTTCGCTGCACGCGCCTTCTCGAGGGCGCGGATCAGTTTCGCGCCGTCGCGGCAGCCTTCCATGTAGGCAAGGATGACCTTTGTCGCGTCGTCATCCACCAGCCAGTCGAGGCAGTCGGCAAGCTCGATGTCGGATTCGTTGCCCGTCGTGACCCAGTGACTGAGGCCGAGACCGCGATCACGCGCCAGCGAATAGGCAAAGCCGCCGAAGGCGCCGGACTGGCTGACAAGACCGATGCTGCCGAGCTTGGCGATGCCGGTGCCCGCGACCGGACTGAAGGTCGCATAGACTGCGCTCTCGCCACTCATCACGCCGAGGCAGTTCGGACCGAGGATCCGCATCCCGGTCGTTCGCGACAGCTCGGAAATTTCCTTCTGCGCCTTTGCGCCCGCCTCACCGATCTCGGCAAAACCGGACGTGAAGAGCACGACGGATTTCACTTTCGCTTCCGCGGCTTCCCTGAGCGCATTGACCGCGATGGCAGCCGGCACCGCGACGATCGCGAGATCGATCTCCTGGCCGACGTCCTTGATGCTCTTGTAGGCGCGCAGATCCTGGATCGTCCCGGATTGCGGATTGATCGGATAGATCGGCCCGCGAAAACCGTAGCGCTTCAGATGCGCGATCGGCACGCCGCCGATTTTCGTGGGCGTGCTGGATGCGCCGATCACGGCGATCGATTTCGGGCGGAACAGCGAGTTGAGCGAGTTTTTTGTTGTCATTGTTTGCCTCAAAGTCCTCGTTCGCCGAGGAGATAATGTGCATTGTCGCCGACCACTTCGGTCGGCTCCAGCCGGAACAGCGTTCGCAGGTGAACTTCATCGGGACCGTCGTAGATGCGCATCGCGCGCGCGGCGGTGTAGGCAGCTGCGACCGGCGCATCGTCCGTGACGCCCATTGCGCCGAAGATTTGCACCGCACGGTCGGCGATGGCGCTGTAGGTGCGGGCGACCGCGACCTTGATCATCGAGATTTCGCGCCGCGCCGCATCCGGTCCACCCTCGTCGAGCAGCCACGCGGTCTTGTAGACGAGGAGTTTTGCCTGCTCGAGTTCGATGCGCGACAGCGAGATATAATCCTGGATGTTGGCATAGTCGCCGATCGGCCGCCCGAAGGCGCGGCGGGTGGCGGAACGCGCGCGCATCAGCTGGATCAGCACGTCGCAACTGCCGAGGCTGCGCATGCAGTGATGGATGCGCGCGACGCCAAGGCGCGCCTGCATCATTGCGAAGCCTTCGCCTTCATCGCCCAGGCGATTGGATTGCGGCACGCGCACATTGCGCAGCACCAGTTCGGTCGCCCCGCCGAAATCCTCGCCGCGCCCGAAGATCGGCAGCGGGCGGACGATCTCCAGACCTGGCGTCCCGTTGGGCACGATGACGATCGAATGCTTGGATGCGCTCGAGCCTTCGGCGTCGGTCACGCCGACCACGATCACGATCTTGCAGTCGGGATGGTTTGCGCCGGAGATGAACCATTTGCGGCCGTCGATCACATAATCGCCACCCTCCTTGCGGATTCGGGTGCGAATATTGCGCGCGTCCGATGAGGCGACATCCGGCTCGGTCATGCCGAACGCAGTCCATATCCTGCCGTCCAGCAGTGGTGCGAGCCACTGCCGCTTCTGGTCGGCTGAACCGAACTTCTGCAGGATCTCCATGTTCGGCACATTCGGCGCGTTGCAGTTGAACACGATCGGCGCCCAGGGCAGCCGGCCCATGATCGCAGCCAGCGGCGCGAATTCGAGATTGGTCAGCCGCGTGCCGGGCTGGTCGGGCGCCAAATCCGGAAGCCCGAGATTCCACAGGCCGCGCCGGCGCGCCTCCGCCTTCAGCGTCTCGAGAAACGGCGGCGGCGTCTCGTACTTTGCGGTATGGGCATGCCACTCGCGATTGCGCGGCAGCACGTCGCTGCGGAAGAAATCCTCCAGACTTTGCTGCAGCGCCCTGCTCTTGTCCGAAAACCGGAAATCCATCGCTCAGCCCGCCTGTGTCCTTGTTGCTCAGTGCGTACGCCACGCCGCTTAGGGGCGCACGTCAAGTCTTCACGACATCGCAGCGGATCGATTGCTGCGAGGCCTGAATGGCCGGCAGGTCCTCCGTCTTGCGCTGGATCATGCGGATCAGCGCAATGCCGGTTTGCGTCGGGCTCTCGACGGCAATTGCGCCCGCGCTTCGATTGCCGCGGCCTTCGCGACTGATGACGATCGCAAAACTGCGCGCCGGCAGCTCACGATCGTTCAGCACGAAGTAGTTGTCGGTGTTGTGCGCGTACAGCGACAGCGACCAGTAGCGTCCCTCGGGCGGCAGGTCGCCCGCGATCGCAAGATCGCCCGCGGCAAGATCGTAGACGCATGAGGAATAGACGAGATCGGGCGACGGCATCACGATCTGCCGCGAGGTGTGCGTCGGTGCGCGGCCGTGATGGAACGTGTTGGGCCCGGTCTTGCGGATCGCCAGCAGCCGTTTCTCGGCGCCGTCCATCAGCTTGATCGGCACGCGGTGCAGCACCAGCCGGTAGGCCAAAAAGCCCAGCAGCGCCCCCGCAAGAAGTCCGGCCAGTACGATCATGCCGCGGCGCGCCCCTTCTCGATCTGACAGATCGACGGCAGCGTCACGCTGCGGACGTCGGCGAGGATCACCGGTGACGGATTATAAAGGCGGATCGTCAGCATCAGCCGCTTCGCATTGCCGGCTGCGAGCCAGTTGGTGCCGGGATTTCCGCGGCTGATGACGATGCGGTAGCTGCCGTCCGGTTCCGGTACGACATTGTCGCCGTGCACCGAGTAGCGCCGCGAGAGACTTTCGATCAGCTGATACTCTTCATCGTACAGGGTGAACGACCACCAACGGCAGTCGAATCCCCTGCCTCTGATCTCCCAATCGAAGTTCGGATCGAGCGGACGGCCGAGGTCGTCCTTCGAAGCAAAGAAGTAGATCGTCTCCTGCCGGTGCATCGCCATAATGCCATGAATGGCGATGCGGGCGCGCGTCAGCGCGTTGGCCGCGCTGCTGCCGGCGAGCTTGTTGGTGGTCCAGGCGCCGATCTGAATCTCGTCCGGATTGTCGCCGGTATTGGAACGCGTGCGGCGTCGCGCGAGCAGCGCTCCACCGGCAGCGCCGGCCAACGCCAGCACCAGGAACATCAGCACCGCAAGCACAACATCCCAATCCATCGGAGCGCCTACAGCGGCACGAGCGGCGGGACCATCTTGTCCTCACCGGGCAGGAATTGCAGCGGCCCCCAGCAGCCATACTGCTTGAGAATGGTCTCAAGGCGCGCGCGCGGCTCGCCCTGAACCTCGGCCAATGCAGCCTTCAGCCACAACAGGCAGCGTCGTTTGTAGGAGCGCGTCGGATTTGGATAGCTCGTGCCGCCGAGATGAAGGTCATAGGTCTTGGCGCCGGCCGCGATCGCAGCGGCGTTGGCGACCAGAAACGGCAGGTAGGTGTCGCCGGCAAGTTCAAGCAACGCGACCACGCCCGGGCCGAGCGGCGCATGCGGATCGCGCCAGTCGCCCTCGACGCCGGACGCGTCATCGAGATCATGCATCCACTGATAGGTGCGCACCGCATCGCGGCGCATGATGACCGATGGCGTCGGATCGACCGCAAGCTGCGAAAGCTGTCCGTAATGGCCGAAGTCGCCGATCGACGGCCGGCCGCCGAAGAAGAACCGGCTGTGCTGAACCTGCAGTTCGATTGCCTCGAGAACGCGGCGATATCCGTCGTACCAGAGCGGACGATTGGTCGAGAGATCGCCGGCGCGCGCGAGCATGCCGATTTGCCGGTTGCGGAAGAAATCGACGACCTTGTCGAACTCCGGCCCCGGCATTGCGCCGAACCAGCCGGCCATTTGCCGCCGCGCACAAAATTCCTGGTCGACCTGTTCCGCCCAGCGGAAATCAAACATCGCAAACACCAGCCACTCGTCGGCGATGTCTTCCAGCAGCAGGGCGAGGAACCGATCCGCCGGATCGTCAGGCAGAACGCTGCGGTGAGCCGGATGCATCTGTTCCAGCGCCAGAATCATCGGCGTGGAAGTCGGCCCAGTATCGCCCGTCCGGCAGTTGCATCACCGGGATGATGCCCTTGCCTGCCTTGGCGAGTTCACCTTCAGGATCACGAAACTTCGGCGGAACAACCCAATCGTGCGGGATCCGGCGATAGCGCAAGACAGCCCGCATCTTGAAGCTGTAAGGTGATCCCGGCCCGCCGATCACGCGGTACCGTCCTGTTCCGCTCATTGCAACGCGTCCCCGGCCACAATATTATCGCACTCTTTTATGCAACATAATCGCCCGCCCGCAACGTTGTAAAGTCGCCTCGAATCGCAGTTCAGGAAGGCCATATCCGCATGTCGACAGAGTCCGCCCCCGAAGAACGCATTGACGGCCGCCGGCAGCGGACGCAGGTGACCCGCGCCAACATCGTCAAAGCTGCCATATCGCTGCAGAACGAAGGCAACATGCGCCCGTCGATGCAGCAGATCGCCGAGCGCGCCGGCGTGTCGCTGCGCACCGCGTTCCAGCATTTCCCGGAAAAGCATCAACTCACCCATGCGGTGCTGGACGAACTGACCCGCATGAACCGGGTCGACCCGCCGCCCGCAGAACTGGCGACGCACAGCGCCGTCGAGCCGCGGATGACGAAGTTTCTGGACATCCGCTGCCGTCAGCTTGAAGGCCTGACGCCGCATCGCCGTGCCGCGAATTCGATGATCGCAACCTCGAAACTGCTGCAGGAGCACCGGATCAAGGTGCGCCAGCGCTTTCGCAATGTGGTCGAGATCTGGTTCGCGCCGGAACTCGACGCGCTGAGCGACGCGAGCCGGAAGAAATGGCTGGTCGCCGTGGCGACGCTGGTCGACTGGGAGATGTGGCAGTCGCTGCGCACCTATCCGGCGCGCAGCATCGCCGAAGCCCGCGAGTTGCTGGCGCTGCTGCTCGCCGGCGCCGTGAAACAGATGGAAGACGAGGCCAAGGCCCGCACCAGGCGCTGAGGGGTAACTCATGCCCCTTTTCATGTTCTGCCTTTCCGGGACGTCCACCGCGGCCGAGTACGGCCGCGCGCAGGAACAGCTGGAAGCGCAATTCCCGCAGCACGAATTCGAGCGCGTCTGGGATTGGGAGCCGGCGATCAACAACGCTCTCATACCGGTCATGAGCGCGCCGCATCCAACGGACCCGGATCGGCTGGTGATGAAGGAAATTCCGGGCAGGGACATCGCCGCGGTCAAAGAGGCGTTCAAGACAATCGTTGACGACCTGAAGGATTGGCGGCCGTCCTGACAGCCACTCGCGATGGATAGCCCTGTCTGGCGCGGACGCTCACGTACAGATGATCAGCGGCCGCACGAGAGTCCGTCCGCGCTTCCAATTGGCGCACTTGATCAAACGATTGGAAGCTCAGCCGTGTGCCGACGCCCGGGTGCTGGAGCCCTCGCCCCGCTGCTCGGCCTCGCGGGCCTTCGGCCCGGGACCGCGCATGTAATACTTCGAAGGCTCGTAGCTGCGCTCGAACACCTTCAGCAGCGCCAGTGTTGCGCGGCTGGTACGAACCAGAGCCAGTTTTGCCTGGGCAAGAAGCATGGTCGCAGTCCAGATTGCGGGCGCGCTTTGCGCCGCCAATGAGCCGTCGTTACCCCACGACCGGCTGATACTGCGAACACCGCTGCGTCGCAAGGTTAATGTCGATCTATTTGCATTTCTTTGTGAGATTTAATATTTTGGCAACAGTGGGAACGGCGCCTGAGCGCCCCGCCAGGCAACGAACCGGCAAAACGGCCAAAAAAGTCAAGGGAGGAACCCATGTTCAGAAACGGCCTTGCGACTTTCGTCGCAGTCTCGACCGCCCTTCTCATATCGGCCGAGGCGCCGCGCGCCGCGGAACCGAGGAAAGGCGGCTCGGTCAGCATCAACATGGAGTCCGATCTGCCGACGCTCGACCCGCTTGGGCTTGCGTCGTTCAACGATCGCAATGCCGGTCTCCTGCTCTACGACACGCTGCTCGACATCGACGCCAAGGGCAACATCGTCCCCAACATCGCCGAGCGGATCGACGCGTCGGAAGACGTGATGACATTCAAGCTGACGCTGCGCAGCGGCGTGAAGTTCTCCGACGGCACCCCTTATGACGCCGCCGCCGTGGTGAAGAACTTCCAGCGGATCATGGACCCGAAGAACCGCTGCCGCTGCGTCTCCGATCTTTCGACCATCGGCTCGGCTGGAAGCGACCGGCGCCGCTGGAAGTCGTGATCAAGATGAAATCGCCGTCGGCGCACTTCCCGGCACCCTCGCCGATGTCGCCGGCATGGTCGCCTCGCCCACCGCCGTCGAGAAGTACGGCGCCGATTTCGGCAACTACGGCATTGGCGCCGGCCCGTTCAAGCTGAAGGAATGGCGGCGCGGCGCGCAGGTGATCTTCGAGCGCAATCCGGACTATTGGCGCAAGCCCGCCTATCTCGACGAAGTCGTGCTGCGGCCGATGCCCGACGAACAGACGCGCTACGCCAGCCTGAAGGCAGGCAACCTCGACATCGTCACGAATGCTGCCGCCGCGCGACGTGCTCGACGCGCAGCAGAGCAAGAAATTCCAGGTTCTCAATCCCGGCAGCCTCGCGACCAGCTTCATCCAGGTCAATCTCGGCTCGCCGGATGTCTCCGATGTCCGCGTGCGGCAGGCGCTCGCCTATGCGCTCGACCGCGTGACGCTGAACAAGGCGCTCAACCGTGGGCTCTACAAGATCGCCAACACGCCGTTCGGGACGGGCTTGTTCCCGCATGAGCAGGTCGATGGCTATCCAGGCTACGATCCGGCGAAGGCCAGGAAGCTGGTCGAGGACTACGGCAAGCCGATCAAGGTCAAGCTGTCGATCAACGCATCACCGGCTTCAACGCTGGCCGGCGCAGGCGCTGCAGCAGATGTGGAAGAAGGTCGGCATCGAGACCGAGATCATCCCGATGGAACAGGTGCAGCTGGTCCGCACCGCGGGTCGCGCGCGACTACCAGTTGATGCTCTATCGCTGGGCCGGCGGCGCCGATCCGGACAAGAACGTGCACGCAGTTCTTCCACTCCAAGGGCACGACCAACCGCGTCGCCTTCAACAATCCGGACATGGACAAGCTGCTCGACGCCGGCCGCGCCACCACCAACCAGGCGGAGCGGATGAAGATCTACCGGCAGGTGAACAATCTGCTGGCCAAGGAACTGCCCTACCTGTTCCTCTGGTATTTTGACAACATCGCGCTCGCGAACCCCGCCGTGAAGGGCCTGACGCCCGTGCCGGACGGCCTGCTCCGCATGCATTCCGTGTGGAAGGACAAATGATCGGCGCGCAGGCCGCGCGCCGCATCCGTACTCAGGTCCTGACACTTGTTGCGATCGTCTTCGCGGCGACGGCACTGACCTTTGCCGTCACCGAAATCCTGCCGGGCGATGCGGCGGTGGCGATCCTCGGCGATACCGCGACGGAAGCGGATATCAAGTCGCTGCGGCTGGAGCTCGGTCTGGAACGGCCGCTGGTCGTGCGCTACGTCGATTGGCTCGGAAGCGCCCTGACCGGCGATCTCGGCCGCTCGTACCGCACGCGCGAGCACATCGCGACGATGATCGGCCAGCGCCTGCCGGTCACCATCGAACTGATCATCATCACCCAGATCATCGCGCTCTCGCTCGCGGTGCCGGCCGGGATCATCGCCGCCTATCGCAACCGCACCGGCATCGATAACGCGCTTGGCAGCGTCTCGATCGCCCTGTTGTCGACGCCGGCGTTCGTAATCGGCATCGGGCTGATCTACACGCTCTCGGTCGCGCTCGGATGGTTTCCGGCGTCAGGTTATGTCCGGCCAAGCGACGGCGTGTTCGCCAACCTGCACAGCATGTTCCTCCCCGCGCTGACGCTGGCGCTGGCCGAATTCCCCGTCTACATGCGCCTCCTGCGCGCCGACATGATCGCGACGCTGCAGCAGGACTTCATCCTGGTGGCGCGCGCAAAGGGCCTCAGCGTCCGCGACATTCTCATCGGCCACGCGCTGCGGCCGTCCTCACTGTCCCTGGTCACGGTGATCGGCATCAATCTCGGCCGTCTGGTCGGCGGCGCGGTGATCATCGAAACGCTGTTTGCGATTCCCGGCATCGGCCAGATGCTGGTGAACGCAGTCTATCAGCACGACCACTTTGCCATTCAGGGCGTCATCCTGGTGGTCGCGACCGGATTTGTGCTGATCAATCTTGCCGTCGACATGGCCTACGCCCTGCTCGATCCACGGGTGCGTCATGGCGTCGATAGCTGACACCGCAGCGATCGAGCGTCCGCGCAAGCGCCGCCGCATCGAGTTCGGCGTCGCACTCGCGCTTGCGTGGATCACAGCCGTGATCGTCCTCGCCGTGCTCGCTCCCTATGTCGGCATTCAGAATCCCGACGAGGGCGACCTGCTGGAGACCGTGGCGCTGCCCTCCGTCGCTCACTGGTTCGGCACCGACTTGCTCGGGCGCGACACCTTTGCGCGCGCGGTCTACGGCGCGCAGGTGTCGCTCACGGTTGCGCTCGGCGGGGTCGGCATCGGGCTCGCGTTCGGTGGCACGCTCGGGCTGATCGGCGGCTACTTCGGACGCTGGCCGGATCGGCTGATCATGGGCACGATGACGGTGCTCTTGTGTTTTCCCGGCATCATTCTCGCCATCGCGCTGGTGTCCAGCCTCGGGCCGAACGTCGGCAACGTCACCTTTGCGATCGGCGTGATCTTCATCCCCGCCTTTGCCCGCATCGCCCGCGCCAACACCTTGAGCCTGCGCAGCCGCGAATTCGTACTCGCCGCGCAATCGCTCGGCGCGAAGCTGCCGCGGATTCTCACCCGGGAGATTCTTCCCAATCTGATGCCGGCGCTGTTGTCCTACGCCGTGGTGATGCTCGGCGTGGCCATTCTGGCCGAAGCCGCGTTGGGCTTTCTCGGCCTGTCGGTGCGGCCGCCGCGGCCGAGCTGGGGCGGGATGATCGCGGCCGAGCGCGGCAATCTGGCCGATGCGCCGCATGCGGTGTTCATTCCCGCCGGCGTGATGTTCGTAACCGTGCTCGCGATCAACTGGCTTGGCGAGGCGACGCGCCGCCTGTTCGACATCCGGGCGCAATCGATATGACCGAGCCGCTGCTGAAAGTCCGCGATCTCTCGATCCGCTTCGACACGCCGCGTGGCCTCGTGCATGCGGTGAATAACATCAGCTTCGACCTGATGCCGAGCCGGACGCTGGCGATCGTCGGCGAATCCGGCTCGGGCAAAAGCGTGCTGTCGCGCGCGATCCTGCGTCTGTTGCCCGAAACGACCTCGCGCCGCTCGGGGCAAATCCTGTTCGACGGCAAGGATCTCGCGGCGCTCGCAGAGCCCGACCTGCGCAAGGTGCGCGGCAAGGACATCGCGATGATCTTTCAGGATCCGATGTCCTCGCTCAATCCCGTGCTGACCATCGAACGGCAGATCGGCGAAGTGCTCGAACTGCACCTTGGGCTCGCTCCCGCCGCGCGGCGGCAGCGCACCATCGAACTGCTCACCTCGGTCGGCATTGCCGCAGCCGAGCAGCGCCTCGGCGAATATCCGCATCAGCTGTCCGGCGGCCTGCGGCAACGGGTGATGATCGCCATGGCGCTCGCCTGCCGGCCGCGCCTTCTGATCGCCGACGAGCCGACCACCGCGCTCGACGTCACGATCCAGATGCAGATCCTCGTGTTGCTGAAGCGCCAGCAGCGCGAGACCGGCATGGCGATGATCTTCATCAGCCACGACCTCGCCGCGGTCGGTGGCATCGCCGACGAGGTCGCGGTGATGTATGGCGGCCGCTTCGTCGAGCAGGCCCCGACCGGGGATTTCTTCAAGTCGCGACGGATGCCCTACAGCGAAGCGCTGCTGAAGGCGCGGCCGAATCCGTTCGCGCCGCGCGGCGCACGCCTCGAAGCGATCGGCGGCCGCCCGCCCGATCTCACCCGGTTGCCGCCGGGTTGTTCGTTTGCCGCGCGATGCTCGCGCCAGCAGCCGGACTGCCTGCAGAGCACTCCGCCGCTCACCACCGAAAGCGACCGGCGCTACGCCTGCTTCCATCCGCTCAAGAGCGTCGCATGACAAACCCGCCCGCCCTTGAAGTGTCGCATCTCGTACGCACGTTCCGAAGGCCGGATCGCCGCGTCGTAACGCCGGTGGATGATGTCAGTTTCACACTGGCACATGACGAGACGCTCGGCCTCGTCGGCGAATCCGGCTGCGGGAAGTCGACGCTTGCGCGTGCGCTGATGCAACTGCCGCCGCCGACCTCAGGCACGGTGAAAATCTCCGGCGAGGAATTGTCGGATCAGTCGGCTCACGCGCGGCGCGCGTTGCGGCGCAAGCTGCAGATGGTGTTCCAGGACCCGATCTCCTCGCTCAACCCGCGCCGGCGCATCGCCGATGTGGTGGCCGAGCCGCTGGAGATCTGGGGCGACGGCGGTGCGGAGAAGAACCGGCAGCGCGTCACCGACGCGCTGAACGAAGTCGGCTTCGATGCGGACACCGTCTGGTCGCGCCGGCCGCACGAAATGTCGGGCGGGCAGTGCCAGCGCGTCGCCATCGCCCGCGCGTTGATGCTGGAGCCGAAAGTGCTGGTGCTCGATGAGCCGGTCTCGGCGCTCGACGTCTCGGTGCAGGCGCAGATCCTGAATCTGCTGCTCGACATCAAGAGCCGCCGCTCGTTCAGCATGATCTTCATCAGCCATGATCTGGCGGTGATCCGCAACATCTGCGACCGCGTCGCCGTGATGTATCTCGGCAAGATCGTCGAGATAGGCAATACCGAGGACGTCTACCGCAATCCGCAGCACCCTTACACGAGCGCCCTGCTCGGCTCGGTGCTGGCGCCCGGGCAAAAGCTTCCCGACGAGGAAGTCCTGAGCGGCGACCTGCCCTCGCTGCTCGATCCGCCGAGCGGCTGCCGCTTCCGCACCCGCTGCACCCGAGCGAGCGAGCGCTGCGCCATCGAGCCGCCCGAGCTCGCGCAATCCGGGCCGGATCATTTTGCCGCCTGCCACCATCCGCTGGGCTTCGAGCAGGCCGAACGCCGCCAGTCGATTTGATCTTCAGTATCTTCGAAGGAGTATCCGTTGTCCGACATGAATTTTCGCGTGCTGCGGTTCGACGAGATTGCGGTTCAGCGAAACAGCGCTGAAGCCGTTGCCAGGGCCATCAAGGCCAACGGCGCGGCGGAACAGACGCTCGGCGTGTGGCTGCCGATGATCGGCGTCAGCGTCAACACCGTCACGGTGATCACCAACTGGACCAAGGAACCGCCCAAAGCCGACTACAAGGAAGAGCAGATCCGCAGCGTCCGGTCCCGCCTGTTCGACACGCTGGCGCGCGGACAGCAGCCCTGCTCGGCCGAGGGCGTCTACACCCACCGCTGGTTCATGGTCGCGCCGGATAACGTCAAGACGCTGACGGACACGAGCGTCGAGGCCTGGACGACGATGGAGGCCGACACCGAAGCGCGCATCGCCGGCTTCTGGCTCGATCGCGAACACAACGCCAGGGGCGAAGCGGTCGTCCTGATGATCGTCTATTATCCGAGCCTTGCCGCCTGGGAAGGCAGCCGCTACTGGAAGCCGCTGCCGAAGGGCGAAGCGCAGCCGAACCGCAATGTCTGGGGCGGACTGTTCGACCAGCGCCGCGACATCACTGCTGGATTCATGGGTCACGGTGCACCGGCTGGTGAAGTAACAACCGTTCTTCCCTTCTCCCCTTGTGGGAGAAGGTGCCCTCGCGCAGCGAGGGCGGATGAGGGGTCGCTACGCACTCAGAGTTCGTGGCGACCCCTCACCCGGCTCGAATTCGCAGATGCGAATTCGAGCCACCCTCTCCCACAAGGGGAGAGGGGAGTCTGAATTTGCCGCGTTTGCTAACCAAGGAGGACATCATGAGCGACGACCTGCGAACCATCGGCGACGCCTGCTGGACGTCCTTCAGATTTCCCGACTGGCAGCGCGCGATCGGCACGGCGAAGGCGACGCCGGTTGCCGACGACATCATCTATATTGCGACGCGCGGCGTGGTCGGCAACGTCACCGCGGTTCGCACCAGAGAAGGCCTGGTGGTGTTCGACACCGGCAGCGCCTCGACTGCGCGCCAGGTCTACGACACGCTGCGCGGCTGGGATACCGGCCCGATCCACACGGTGATCTTCACGCACGGTCATGTCGATCACGTGATGGGGGCGTTCCTGTTCGAGGAGGAAGCGAAGACGCGCAACCACCCGCCGATCCGCTTCATCGGCCAGCGCAACATGCCGGCGCGCTTCGCCCGCTACATCGCAACCGCAGGCTTCAACACCAGCATCAACGGCCGCCAGTTCGGCGTGGCGGATTTTCAGTGGCCGAAACGGTTCCGCACCCCCGACGTCGTCTACGACGAGACACTTGAACTGACCGTCGGCGGTATCACGTTCGAACTCAATCACGGTCTTGGCGAGACCGACGATCACACCTGGACCTGGATCGCCGACCGCAAGGTGATCGTCTCCGGCGACTTCGTGATCTGGGCCGCGCCAAACAGCGGCAATCCGCAAAAGGTGCAGCGCTACACCAAGCCGTGGGCGGAGGCTTTTCGCGCGATGGCCGCGAAGAAGGCCGGCGCGCTGATTCCCGGTCACGGGCCGGCCATCTTCGGCGCCGATCGTGTGGCGACGCTGCTGGCTGACGGCGCGAAATTCCTCGATTCCATGCACGATCAGGTGCTGGCGCTGATGAACGAGGGCAAGACGCTCGACGAGATCGTCCAGGCGGTGAGGATTCCAACCGAGCTGCTCGCGCGGCCGTACCTGCAGCCGACCTACGACGATCCCGAATTCCTCATCCGCAACATCTGGCGGCTCTATGGCGGCTGGTGGGATGGCGATCCGGCGCACCTGAAGCCCTCGCCCTCCCCGGCGCTCGCGACTGAGCTCGCAAAACTTGCCGGCGGCGCATTGCGGCTGGCCGAGCGCGCGAAGGAGCTTGCCGCAGGCGGCGACCTCCGTCTCGCCGGCCATCTGGCCGAGTTCGCGGTCCGCGCCGAGCCGCAAAACGCCGAGGCCCATCGCATCCGCATCGAGGTCAACAAGCAGCGCGCCGCGGCTGAGACGACGCTGATGGCCAAGGGCGTGTTCAACGGCGCGGTGCGCGACTCGCAGGCGGTGGTCGATCCGGCGGCGCTTGCCGCGGCGCCAAGAAGGAATGTCGGGATCGGGTAAACGGTACCGCGTGGCCCCAACCTCTCCCAGCAAGCGGGGAGAGGGAGTGCGCAGCGGCAGCCTCCCGTTTCTTCCAGATATGCGCCCACGGACATGGACGCCTTCTCCCGGCGTGCTAAATCGTTTCCACGACGCCCGCCCGATCTGGCAGGGCTCGACAATATATAATGAGTTCGGGAGGGGTTTCCGCATGCAGTTCAGCTTCACGAATGAGCAGGAGGACTTTCGCGGCATCCTGCGGCGCTTCTTCACGGCCCGCTCGCCCACCACCGAAGTCCGCAAGCTGATGGCGACCGATACGGGCTTCGACCGCGAAGGCTGGAAGAAGCTCAACCAGGAACTCGGCCTCACCGCGGTGCACATCCCCGAGGCCTATGGCGGCCAGGGCTTCGGCTGCATCGAACTTGGCATCGTGCTGGAGGAAATGGGCCGTGCGCTGCTGTGCGCCCCCTTCTTCTCCTCGGTCGTGCTGGCCGCCACCGCAATTCTGAATGCCGGAACGGAGGCGCAGAAGCGCAAGCTGCTCCCGGCGATCGCCGCCGGCGACACCATCGCAACGCTCGCCTTCACCGAGGACAACGGCCTGTGGGACGCGTCCGGCGTGACGATGACCGCCGTCGGCGGCAACAGGCTGAACGGCGCGAAGAGCTTCGTGGTCGACGGCCACACCGCCGATCTCATCGTGGTGCTGGCGCGCCAGGCCGGGCACGACCGGCGACAGCGGCCTGTCGTTTTCACCGTGCGCGGCGATGCGCCGGGCCTGAAGCGCACGCTGCTGAAGACCATGGACGAGACGCGCAAGCTGGCGCGGCTGGAGTTCAAGGACGTCGAGGCGAAGCTGCTCGGCGAAGCGGGCAAGGCGGCGGCGCCGTTCGCCAAGACCATGCACGCAGGCCGTCATCTGCCTTGCCAACGAGATGGTCGGCGGCGCCGACAGGCTGCGCGAGGACCCGCTCGACTACGCGAAGATGCGCATGCAGTTCGGCCGGCCGATCGCCTCGTTCCAGTCGATGAAGCACAAGCAGGCCGACATGCTGGTCGAGGTCGAGACGGCGAAATCGGCCGCCTACTACGCCGCCGCCGCGTTCGACGAATGCGACGAGGATCTGCTCGGCCGCCGCCTCGCTCGCCAAAGCCTCGCGCGTCGGACACCTACCTGCAGACCGCCATCCACGCGATCCAGATGCATGGCGGCATCGGCTTCACCTGGGACAAGACACGCATCTCTGGTTCAAGCGGGCCAAAAGCTCGGAGATTCTGCTCGGCGACGCCAACCTATCATCGCGAACTGATGATGCAGCATTGGGCGGACTGACGGGGACGAGCCATGAGCGAACCCACCGAAGAGCTCCGTCCGCGCCGAAGTCAGCGCCTGGCTGAAGGCGAACTGGAGCCCGGACTACGGCCTCGTCGAATGGCGGCTGAAACTGATCGAGTCCGGCTGGGGTGCGCCGCACTGGCCGAAGGAGTGGCATGGCCGCGGCCTGCCGGTGAAATTCAACCCGATCGTCGACGACGAGTTCAACAAGATCGGCGCAGTCGACGGTCGCCGGCCGGCATCCGCACATTGGCCGCCGCGACCATCCTCGATCACGGCACCGACCTGCATAAGGAAAAGTTCCTCAAGCGCATCCTCACCGGCGAGGACACCTGGTGCCAGCTGTTCAGCGAGCCGGGCTGCGGCTCGGACATGGCGGCGGCGACCACGCGCGCCGACAGGAAGGGCAACAAGTGGGTCGATCAACGGCCAGAAGGTCTGGACCACCAGCGCGCACAAGGCCGACTGGGCCCTGCTGCTCGCGCGCACCGACTGGGATTCGCCGAAGCACAAGGGCCTCTCCTACTTCCTGCTCAACATGAGCCAGCCGGGCGTCAAGGTGCAGCCGCTGAAGCAGATGAACGGCCACGCCTCGTTCAACCAGGTGTTCATCACCGACGCCGAGGTCGAGCCGGAATTGCTGGTCGGCAAGACCGGCGACGGCTGGAAGGTCGCGACCACCACGCTGATGCACGAGCGCCGCGGCGCCGGCGGCCTGCGCACCTGGGCGGTGGCATCGGACCGCAAGGGCCGCATCTACGAGGAAGAGAAGGCCGAGATCGCGACCACGATGGAGCCCTACAAGTGGTATCCGCAGCGCGCCGGCCGGGTCGACCTGCTGCTCGAGCGCGCAAAGGCCACCGGCAAGATCAACGATCCGATCATCCGCCAGGAACTCGCAAAAGTACTGGTGATGTCGAAGTCCGCCGAATGGACGGCGCTGCGCGCCCGCGCCGCCCAGGCCAGGGGCGGCCGCAGGGACCGGAAGGCTCGCTCGGCAAGCTGCTCGGCAGCCATGTGGCCCGCGCCGCCGCGCGGGTGCACACCATGATCGACGGCGCCAATGCGCTGCTGACCGGCAGCGACGGCACCATGGACGGCGTCATCGCGGAGATCCTGGTCTCGGTCCCGGCCACCTCGATCGCCGGCGGCACCGACGAAATCCAGCGCAATATCATCTCCGAACGCATCCTGAACATGCCGAAGGAGTCCGACGAGTTCGCCGGCAAGCCGTTCAGCGACGTGCCGCGCAATACCGTCTCAAAGGTCAGTTGAGCGGACACAAAATCGACGCTCTGCGGGCAAAATACCGCAGGGCGAAAACCGCCCCGCCCTGCGGCTGAAAAAGCGAATTGTCAGCCGCGCCCCGGCGGGCCATAGTGCGCCCTTCCCAAGGAGATCAAAAAAATGCGTGAAGCCGTAATCGTATCATATGCCCGCACGGGATTGGCGAAAGCCGGCCGCGGCGGGTTCAACATCACCCCGCCGATGTCGATGGCGGCCCATGCGATCAAGCACGCCGTCGCCCGCTCCGGCGTCGACAAGGATTACGTCGAGGATTGCTATCTCGGCAATTGCGCCCATGGCGCCCGCAACATCGGCCGCGAGGCGGCGCTGCTCGCCGGCATGCCGAAGACCACTGCAGGCGTTTCGGTCAACCGTTTCTGCTCGTCGGGCCTGCAGACCATCGCGATGGCTGCAAACCACATCCGCTCCGACGGCGCCGACTGCATCGTCGCCGGCGGCGTCGAGAGCATCTCGATGCCGGGCGGCGGCGTGCCGAAGGAGGCGATCGATGCCGACCTCCTGAAGGCCGCGCCGGATATCTACATGGCGATGATCGACACCGCCGACATCGTTGCCCAGCGCTACAATCTCAGCCGCGAATATCAGGACGAGTATTCGCTGGAATCGCAGCGCCGCATGGCGGCCGCCCAGCAGGCCAACAAGTTCAAGGACGAAATCGTCCCGATGAACACCAAGATGAAGGTGGTCGACAAGAACACCAAGGAAGAGAGCTTCGTCGACTATGTCGTGAACAAGGACGAGTGCAATCGTCCGGACACGACGCTGGAAGGCCTCGCCAAACTCGAGCCGGTCAAGGGCCCGGGCAAGTTCGTCACCGCCGGTAACGCCAGCCAGCTCTCCGACGGCGCCGCCGCCGTGGTGCTGATGGAAGCCAAGGATGCCGAGAAGCGCGGCATCAAGCCGATGGGCCGCTTCGTCGCCTGGGCGACCGCGGGCTGCGAGCCGGACGAAATGGGTATCGGCCCGATATTCGCCGTGCCGAAGCTGTTGAAGCGCCATGGCCTCAAGGTCGAGGACATCGACATCTGGGAGCTGAACGAAGCCTTCGCCAGCCAGTGCCTCTACTCGCGCGACAAGCTCGGCATTGATCCGGCCAAGTACAACGTCAATGGCGGCTCGATCTCGATCGGCCATCCGTTCGGCATGACCGGCGCACGCTGCACCGGCCACCTCCTGCAGGAAGGCGCACGCCGCAAGGCAAAATGGGGCGTCGTCACCATGTGCATCGGCGGCGGTCAGGGCGGCGCGGGGTTGTTCGAGATCTACAGCTGAGATCGATCTGGCGAGGTAGGCTCTAAGCCTCGCACAAATAACGAACGCGGGTCCGGGATACCGGGCCGCGTTTGCTTTTGCACGGAGCGGCATGCTGAAACCTCAATGGCACACAGCGGGGACGACGAGGGTTACGCTATGCGTCGGTCCTTACGCTTTAAAGTTTGCGCGAGACCAACGCGGTCGCGATGGCAACCGACGTGAGCGCTTGGTTTGGAATCAGGCGACGCCGGAAAGGCGCGAGATGCTTTGCCCGCTGCTTTGGTCCGCACCGTTTGGTGCCGTCAACGTCATGCGTCGGGCCATCCCGCTGACACGGCAGGAGCAGCTGGCACTTCTCGATAGCGACGGTTTTCCAGACTGGGACTACGTGCCCGGAGGTCCCGGCGAGCCCTTCGAATACAAGGAAAGCGACTGGGGGCACCTTGATGGTCGGCTTGTCGCTTTGGACTACGCTGGGGCAAGCGACAAATAAGTATCGGATCGGCCCTCGCCTGGCGAAGCTGAAGCAGGCGTGCGGCCTGCGCGGAATCGGTGGGATAGGAAACGTGAAAGCGTGGGCTGGACGACTGTGTGAGTCGGAGGTCGTTATGTTCGCTCACGGGCGAAGCGGGATGCTCCTA
This sequence comes from uncultured Alphaproteobacteria bacterium, assembly GCA_963774995.1. Classification (GTDB taxonomy): domain Bacteria; phylum Pseudomonadota; class Alphaproteobacteria; order Rhizobiales; family Xanthobacteraceae; genus P52-10. The sequence continues at coordinate 302,594 of CAVZHJ010000003.1, read as the reverse complement.
TATTTGCGCACTTGCTGCACAACTCACGGCACACCTTCTCCCTTCCCCGGCGTAAAAGAAGACCGCTGCCCAACCGCAGGACCGTGACGCTCGTGCTGATCGTCGGAAGCGAACGTATTCGGCGCAGATGCACGCATCAGCGGAAAATCCGCTCACAGCTGCCGGATTGTAGCCAGCAACGACGCAAATCAGTCTTGATAAATTTGACGGCACCGCGAGCAATTCGTCGCAAACCGCACGTGCTTCGCGCCCTGACCGGTCGGCAAGCAGGGCACTGTCACCGTGACACACTCCCATCAGCTTGCCGTACCTGACCCAGCGATGCTTGGCGTACAAACTTGGTTCTCCGCGTTCGCGGTCCGCACGATTGCCTAAACCAAGCCGAGGATTGCCCGTTGCACGGCTCTTCAAAAGAGCGCTCTCGAGCGTCAAAATCTCGACAGCTGCAAGATCACTTTCTCTCACTTTCAGGGGTATACCGTGTCGATATTTACCCTGTCAGAATTGCGCTTTCTAGCACGCCATGGCTTCTCCGAAGAAGAGGTCCACGATGGCCGCGACGAAGGTAAACGCTACAGAGAGATTGCCGCAAAGAGAGCTGGAAAAATCTTGATACTGACGGATGCGCCGTGCCGATCCGCCAGGCATCGGATCAGGACGCGCGCAGGTCACTGCGCACAATGTGACCCCAAAAAAATCAGCTTCGTATCTCGCGAAACTGAGACAGGGTACGTTTACATCGCGGGCTCGCTCTCTGGCCGCGTAATTAAAATTGGAAAGGCAAGCGACCTCGGACAACGCGAAGGTCAAATGCGATCCGAAAAGTACGGCGGATATTCCGATTGGGTCATATTGACGTATGAATACGTGGAAAACGTCGGACAGAAGGAACGCGAAGTGTCGGACCAAGTACAGGGTAAAAGGGTGTTCGGAATCTATTTCAAAGACGGCATTGAGCAAACTGCCACCGAGATGTTTCGTTGCTCTTTTAGCGCAGCCTTACATGCGTTTAACTCAGTCGTTGGTGGCTTGGACGTCGACAGATTGATAGCAAGGCACACTCGTTACGAATTTGTGTGACCTGCGTAGACCATGACATTCATTGCACCCCATAAGTGAGGCACGGCAATTTCTTTGACAGGTTATCCTAGGAGGATGACCTATGACAGACAAAGTTAAGTTCAAAGCCTTTCCGACGGCGTTCAAGCTGGCGGCGATCAAGTGGCTTGAGACGGGTGAAGCCGTGTTGCCTTTGGCGCGCAAGCTGGGTGTTTCACGCAAACTTCTGCATGACTGGCGCAAGGCGTGGAAGCTGCATGGGCCCGCAGGATTAAACCGCAAACGCGGCCCCGCAAGTTGCGCCCGCTGGCCGAACCAGCGGGCAAAAGACAGCAGCAGCGAACTGGCCAAGGCGCGCGCCTAGTCGAGATCGTTGGCATTTATAGTTCTTACGCCAGGCGGCGCGATGAAGGGCCGTCGCACCTGGTCGGCAAACTCGTAGTGAAGCAATTGGCTCTTAGGACGGATGATTTCGAAGGCATCTTTGAAGATCTGATTTGTCAGAGCTTTTGTACCAAAATAGGTCAGCACGTCAGCCAGCTGCAATCCAATATGTTCCGTATCGGTAGCCGGGATCGCGGTCGGCAAATTCGGAAGCTCAGCACTTACACCAAGTAGTTCGAAGAGCCGATGTGCACGTCTGTTTTCCTTAAACCAGCGGACCACAGAGTCATTCTTGTCGACCAGAAATTTGGTTACAGGTCCAGGTAATCGATCGCTAGCACAGGTAGCCGCGCCGGTGTACGCGAAGAATTGAAGATGCGTCAGATCAAGTTTCGTTCTCAAGACTTGGACAGTCGGCTCAGGCGCTCCCGGAACAGAAAACGGTACATGCAGGACGCGCGGCGCGCTCTGTCGGTCGACCCGACCCATATAGAATGCAACATTTAGCGAGGCGACCTGACCAAGAAGCTTTCGGCAAGCTTGCATAACATCGGCTTGTGACGCGGCCGAAAACGCTGACTTCTTGCGCTGATGGCCGTTGAACAGCACGCGACAGTGTAGGGGCTCTGCGCCAGTCGCGCCAAGTGACCTCCTTGCCTCTTCAACTATCAAGTTTAGCGAGCGCAAATGCTGGTCGGCTATGGCGAAGAGACCATACGTTGCTTGTTCGCTGGATGAGCTTTCATCACCAAATAGCGAGATCACCTTAGCAGCCCTTCTGAACAGAATATTTTGCCCCTACCCCACCGCCTGCGCCACACCGCTCGCCAGCAGCGCCTCAATCTCGCTTTCGCTGTAGCCGCAATCGGCGAGCACGGCGCGGGTGTCGGCGCCGAGCGGCGGCGCAAGGTTGCCGACCTGCGGCGGCGTTTCCGACATCCACACCGCCGGCCGCGGAATAGTCATCCTGCCTTCGGTCGGGTGATCGTAGTGACCGAAAAATTCGACGTCCTGCAGATGTGGATCGTCATACAGGTCTTCCAGCGCGACGACCGGGCCGCAGGGGATGTCGGCGTTGGTCAACAGCTCAAGCCATTCCGCCGTGGTTTTTGTCTCCAGCGTTTTGGCCAATAGCGCGAGAGCATCCTCGATATTCGCCGCCCGCGCGCTTGCCGTGGCAAAGCGTGGATCATTGCCATACTGCGCCTCGAGGCCCGCGACCTCGAAGAACGACTTCCAGTGCTTGTCGATGCCGGGCAGCACGCAGATTGCGCCGTCGCTGGTCGGATACGGCCTGCGGTTGGGCGACAATGCGCGGACGTTGCCCATCGGCGCGAAGGGCGGATCGAACAGGTGCCCGCTCATATGGTCGCCGAGCATGAACTCGATCAGGTTTTCGAACATCGGAATTTCCAGCGCCTGCCCCTGCCCGGTCCGCTCGCGATGAAACAATGCCGCCAGGATCGCATGCACGGCCGTGACGCCGGTCAACCGGTCGACCATGTTCATCGGCACGTAGCGCGGCGGACCGCCGCTGCGCGAAAACAGCGACGCAAACCCGCTGGTCGCCTGGATCAGGTCGTCATAGGCCGGGCGGTCACGGTAGCGGCCGCCGCGGCCGAAGCCGATGATACCGGCGTGGACCAGTTTCGGGTTGATCGCCCGGCACGCGTCATAGTCGAGGCCCGCGCGCTTCAGCGCGCCCGGCCGCATATTGTGTGCGAGCACGTCGGCGCCTGCGATCAGCCTGCGCATCACGTCCATCGCCTGGGGCAATTTCAGGTCGAGGGCGATCACGCGCTTGTTGCGATTGAGGTTCAGATACAGCGCGCCCATCTGTGCATTCCGCGAGGGCGACGACGAACGCACCAGGTCGCCGGTGGGCGCCTCGACCTTGATGACGTCGGCGCCGTACTCCGCCAGCGTTCGCGTGCCAAGCGGCCCGGCGATCACGGCCGTCAGGTCTATGACGCGGACGCCTGTCAATGCACCAGTCATGGGTCGGTTGCTCCCGGTGGAAATTCTGATCGATTGACTTGAGGATAGCACCACAAACTGCTCGTGCGTTAGTGGCACGAGCGTTCACCTGAACAGCTATTCCTCCCCCTGAGAACCATAACCGTTCGAAGAACGGCGTCGCCTCGCTCGCCTATGCTTGGCTCAAAGCGCGAAGCCGGGCCTCTCGAACGATGCAGGCCCGATCGCTTCGACAACCGCTTCAAAAACTCGTCGTGGTTGGCGCCGTGGCCTGCATCCTTCGAGACGGCACGGAGCGCCTCCCCAGGATGAGGGTTAGCGGTGGGGTGCGTCCCGGCCAACAAATCCGGCGTCTCGATCAAGAACCGTGAGGCCTGCTGGAACGACCTATAGGCACTCGGGAGATCGGCGGTCGTCCCCCGCCCGCGTGTCAAAATCCTGACGCCTCCCACGACTGGCCCGCCGGCGCGCTCCGGCGGGCCTTTTTTCCTGGCGAGCAGGAAAACCCGGGCGCCGTCGTCAGCCGCGTCGCGCCGCCTTGATCGCGGCGACGTCGATCTTCGTCATGCCCATCATTGCATCGAATGCGTGCCTGGCTTCATCGCCGCCGGCTGCCATCGCCTCGGTCAGCACGCGCGGCGTGATTTGCCACGAGACGCCCCACCTGTCCTTGCACCAGCCGCACGCACTCTCCTGACCGCCATTGCCGACGATGGCGTTCCAGTACCGATCGGTCTCCTGCTGATCGTCGGTGGCGATCTGGAACGAGAAGGCTTCGTTGTGCTTGAACACGGGACCGCCGTTGAGGCCGATGCAGTGTACTCCGGCGACGGTGAATTCGACCGTCAGAACATCGCCCTTCTTGCCGGACGGATAGTCGCTGGGTGCGCGGTGGACGGCGCCCACCGTGCTGTCGGGAAAGGTCTCGGCATAGAAGCGGGCAGCAGCCTCGGCGTCCTTGTCATACCAGATGCAAATCGTGTTCTTGGCCATGACCTGTCCTTTCACTTTGACCGCAAATGCGCGCCCTGTTTACCATCCGCTCTTTCTCGCGCCAGGTGGCCTGATCGCATTTCTCCATCCCGCATGCGGCCCGACGGCCCGTGGTCGGATTGCTGTTTTCAGCGCGCTGTCGCCCGAAGGCGCGACGCGAACAGATTGAACCGTCATCGCGCCTTCGGCTACTAACTGAGCATGATCTTCCCCGAAGCCGGTATCCACCTGTCCGGATCATGCTCCAATCGCGTTCGACCAGACTGTCACGGGAGGGCCGGCTATGAATGCACCTCATGAGCCGGTCACGCGGCCTGCGCCGGCGCGCGGCCTGGTTCGACGCATTGCAGCCACGGTGATCATGAGCGGGCTGGTTTTCCTCCTGCTGTGGTTTTTTGTCTTCAGCGTTTTCACGTCTCTGCTTGTCGCATCGGGTTTCTGCCTTGTCGTGGTCGCGGCGGGCGCGGCCTCGGACCCTTTCGAAATGGTGCTGGATGCCATTGCCGCGGTCGTCTTCGTTGTGCTCGGCGCGATCGCTGCTGTCTTCGCCGCCATATTCAGTCTCTTCGGCTGGTGAAGGAAGGCCGCGCAAAAAGCCCGCTGGGGCATCCTCGCGCCGCAACGAATGTTGCGTTGGAAATGACTTTGGCGGCCGACGGAGAATTCTGATGCCGAGGAACCGATGCGGCTTTGTTGTTCCCGGCGGGGGCAGACAGCCTTGATGTGCTGCAGGGGAAATTTGCATTCAACTGGCGCTCGGAACCAAGTCGCGAAAAATGTATCAGGGTTGCAGGGCGATTGCTGGCTGCCTTCAAATCAACCCGGTATCGTTGCGATCTGAAACCTGTATCAAATACCTCGACCGGCGCGAGTGCCCGCATATGCACCGAGGCAAGGGATGGCAAGGAGTATATGATATTCGATACGCTGCGAGCATGCGAAGGTGAGCGGAAGGACCAGGCGTCGAACGAATGAGTCCAACGAATGAGATGGACTACCGGGAATCTGCGGAACGGGTCCGCCACCGCGCCACGACCTGATCGACGTCCAGCGTGGCGAGGTTCGTCGGCGGCCCCTCCACCACGGTCGCGTTGAACCTCGCGATCTCGACGTTGAGCGCGTCGATCCGACCACGGACGGTCGCTTCGTCATGCAGCTTCCCGATCGCGGCGAGCTCCGTCTCCACCTTGCGGCGCAACGCGAGCGATGGCGGCAGCATGGAGACCTGCTCGCGCTGGGCGAGCTGCTTCACCCACCGATCGTATGCGTCGCCGAGATCATCCGGGAGCGGCTTACCGGCTCCCGGCAGGTTGTCGAGGGCTCCCGCTTCCATGGCGACACGAATCTGCGCTTCGATCCACGGCTCAAACGTCGTCCCCAGAGGCTTGCGCTCGGTCATGGTGCTCCAGTCTCCTCGTTCAGCCTGGGTCAATGCTGGCGCTTCCCCGGTAATCTGCGTCATCGACCAGCGTCAGGAATTTGCAGCTCGGCAATGCGATTGTCGGCGCGGCGGAGCCGCCGGCAAAGCTCGCGGTTGATATTCTGCATCACCAGCACATACGCGTAGATGTCGGTCTTGTAGTAGGTGTAGAGATTTCGGGCCGTGAGCTCGTACAGCACGGTCGGGCTTTCTGCGACGACGGTTGCTGACCGGTTCTGCATTTCGATCAGCGTCATTTCGCCGAAAAAATCACCCGGGTTGAGACCCGCCATGCGGATGACGCGCCCCGAACTCCACGAGCTTGCTCACCACGAGCTCGCCGGAGAGAACAACGAACATCGAGCGCCCCGCCTCTCCTTCCGCCACGACAGTGGCGCCGGCATCGAAGCGGCGCTCGACCAGCATCGAGAGCAGCAGATCAAGGCTTGCGTCCGGGAGGCCACCGAAGAAAGGCGTGGCGATCAAGAACGCTTTCAGATCGGGCGTGCTGGTAGCCATGGACCTAATATACCCGCGCTCCCGACGGCGGCAAACGGCAACGAGCTCCGGCTCACACGGTTTTTCCAGCTCACGCATTCCCGCGCCCTGCTTCGACGCGCACCAACACCAAGCCCTCACCCTGAAGAGCGCGCCGTAGCCCGGCTTGCCCGCCGTAGCTCGAAGAGCGAAGGCGGCGTCTCGAAGGGGCGAGGCCCGTGACACGCAACCTGCTTCCCGCCCCGTCCCGGCCTTCATCGTTCGAGACGCCCGGCTGCTCCGGCGACTGTTGCGTTTGCGCGGCGCGGAACGTTTAATCGGGTGCCGCGCGGCCGCGCGTCATCCTGCATGGACACCTCTAAAATCGCTCTACGGAAGGAACCGCCGGCATGCGTCCGTTTGAAGGCATTCGCGTCATCGATGCGACACACGTCCTGGCCGGGCCCTTCGCATCGTATCAGCTCGCGCTGTTCGGCGCCGACGTCATCAAGATCGAGGATCCGAACGAGCCTGACCAGAGCCGCATGAGCGGCAGCGACCGTCAGCTCAACCGCGACGGCATGGGCATCTACTATCTCTCGCAAGGGTCCAACAAACGTTCTGTCACGCTCAACCTGAAGACCGAAGACGGGCGCGAGGCGTTCAAGCGCCTCATCGCGACGGCGGACATCCTGATCGAGAACTACCGGCCCGGGGCTTTCGACGCCCTTGGCCTCGGCTATGAGGCGCTGCGGGCAATCCAGCCGCGGCTGATCTATTGTTCGATTTCCGCCTTCGGCCAGACCGGGCCGCGCGGCAGGCAGACGGCCTACGACTTCGTCATCCAGGCGACGACCGGCCTGATGGCGATGACGGGGACGGCCGATGTCAATCCGGTCAAGATCGGAGCACCGGCGATCGACTACGCGACCGGGACGATGGCCGCGTTCGCGCTCTCGAGCGCGCTGTTCCAGCGTGAACGCACCAACACCAGCCAGCACATCGACCTTGCCATGAACGACGTGGCACTCATGCTCGCGGCGTCGCACGTGGCGGGATATCTGCGCACCGGGCAGCCGCCGAAGCCCAACGGCAACGATCATCCGCACGCCACGAACTGCTGCTATGAGACCAGCGATGGCCTGCTGATGCTCGGCGCGAGCAACCTGCGGCAGCAGAAGCGGCTGTGGGGCCTGCTCGGCCGGCCCGAGATGGCGAAGGCCAACAACGATCAGCGCCACGATGACAAGGCGAACGAGATGTCAGTGCTTGGCGACATTCTCCGCGGCAGGACCGCGGACGAATGGGAGGCGTTCCTGCAGGCCAATCATGTGCCTGCCGCCCGCGTTCGCACGCTTCCCGAGGCGCTCGCCGACCCGCAGATCCGCAGCCGCGAATTCCTGCATCGGCACAGCAACGTCAGCGGCGTGACAGGCGACTTCACGGTGCCGACCGCGGCCTTCAAGCTCGCGCATGGCACGTCGCAGGTCACGTCACCGCCACCCAAGCTCGGAGCGGACACCGAAGCGGTCCTGACCGAGATCGGCTACGATGCGCAGGCGATATCCAGGATCACGGCGATCGTGCCATAGGCGACCCCCTGAGCCGGCCCTGCTATTGCTGCTCGACGCCGGCCGCCTTGATGATATCGGCCCACTTCTTCCGCTCATCGGCAAGATGCTTGCCGAACTCTTCCGGCGTTCCGCCGGCCATGATCGCGCCTTGCGGCTCCAGCCTCTGCTTGACGTCGGCCGCCTTGACGGCGTCGTTCACGGCCTTGTTGAGTTTGGCAATGATGGCGGGCGGCGTTTTGGGCGGCGCGACCAGGCCGTACCAGTTGTCGGCCAGCACGCCTGGAACGCCCTGCTCTTCAAACGTCGGCAGATCGGGCAACACCGGCGCGCGGGTCATGCTGGCAGTCCCGATCGCCTTCAGCTTCCCCGCCTTCACGTGTTCCAGAAGCACCGGGATATCCGCGAACAGCAACTGGACCTGATTGCCGAGCATGTCAGTGACCGCAGGGGCAGCGCCGCGATAGGGAACGTGCACGATATCGATGCCGGCCTTGATCTTGTAGAGCTCCGCGGCCAGGTGGGTTGTCCCGCCTGTGCCGGTCGAGGCGAAGTTCAGCTTGCCCGGCGACGCCTTGGCAAGCGCAATAAACTCCGCCGACGTTTTCGCCGGGACATTGGCCGCCACGACGGCGATCTCGGGCACGCGCACGAACAGCGCGATCGGCGCGAGGTCTTTGCTCGAATCAAACGGCACGACCTTCAGCAGGCTCGCGCTGATCGCCAGCGGTCCGGCGCTGCCGATGCCGATCGTGTACCCGTCCGGCTCGGCCTTCGCGACGGCGTCGATGCCGGTGACGCCACCCGCACCTGTGCGATTTTCCAGAATGACCGGCTGACCCAGAACTTCCTGCATCTTCTGGCTCACCGCGCGGCCGAAGGTGTCCGCCGGCCCGCCCGCCGGAAACGGCACGATCAGTTTGATCGGCCGTGTCGGATAGTCCTGCGCATGTACACTCGCGGACCACACTATTGCGAGCAGGCAAACCAGTCGTCCGAGCATCGCGCTCCTCCCCATGTTCCTGTCCAAAGCCATCCGATGCTCTTCGTTGAGAGAGCCGACCTGCTACTCGAACTTCAGATTAAGTTTTTCCGCGTCCTGTTTGAAACTCTTCGTGTCTTCGTCGATAGCGGCTTGCAGCTTGTCGAACGGGACCGTCCAAGGTTCCATGCCGGTCGGCTTCATCGCCGTCAGGTAGCCCGGATCAGACACGATTTCCTGCGAGACGGACCGTATCTTCGTCAAAATGTCAGCCGGCACATCTGCTTTCGCGAACAGTCCCTCCCAAATGCTGGTCTTGAGGGATGGATAGCCTTTCTCCTTGAACGTGGGCAGATCCGGCATCGTGCTGGTCCGTTCATCCGCCACCGTTCCAATCGCCTTGATCCTTCCCGACGCCAGGTGCGGGCCGGCAACGCTGTATGTCGTGGCCATCATCTGGATGTCGTTCGCAAGCAAAGCCAGCGTCATGTCTCCGGATCCGCGGTATCCGATTTCCGTCAGATCACCTCCGGCCGTCACGCCGAACTTTCGCGACAGCAGCATGCTCAGATGCGAGGTCATGAGGATGCCGCTGTTCATGTTCTTGAGGTTGGATTTCATGTACGTCATCAGAGACGGAATATCGGTCGCAGGCACCGAGCTGCTCACGAAGAGAATGTATGGCACCTGGCCCAACGGAGCGATGGCAACGAAATCCTCGGCCTTGTAGCCTGCATTCTTCACGACCAGCGGCGAGGTCGTCAGCCCTCCCGAAGCGATCAGCAGGGTATATCCGTCAGATCTGGCATTCAGAACGCGCTGCGTTGCGATCAGCCCCTGGCCTCCCGTGACGTTCTCCAGGACGACCGACACCCCGAGCTTCTGACGCAGCCGTTCGGCAAATATTCGTCCCAACAGATCGAAGGGAGTGCCCGGAGCAACAGATGTCAGAATGGAAATCGGCTTGGACGGATACTGCTGCGCCTGCGCGAGACCAGGACATGCGGCCCAACAGGCCACCAGGAGCATGACGACATACGTTCGAAAAGAACGACCAAACAAACTCCAAGGTGCGCGCATCCGGTGTCCTCCCTGTCATCGACCCGCACTCTTGTGCGTTCTATAATACTGTTCCAAAATCCATTTTATGGAACAGCCACGGAGAGTCAACGCCGCAGCAGCTGGTCTGACATCCTTCGAGGCGCCCGGCAGGCTTCTCGGGATGAGGGTCGAAGGTTGGTCTCGCGATTTCACGCGGCGGCTTGCACAACATCTCTCCTCACCCTGAGGAGGCGCGCAAGCGCCATCTCGAACGGTCGAGGCCCGTGACTCGCAACCTGCACGCCGCTTCCACCTCGGCCTGCATCCTTCGAAACGGCGCGTTGTGCCTCCTCAGGGTTGCCGCGCATCGATTGCGAGCGCACCGCCTTGTTGCGCGCACATCCTATTGCGGTTGCCGGACGAGTTTCCGCAGACTCCGAAGGCCGGGAGGTGGGGGCTGATCGGGATGATCCCTTCTCCAGCCCGTGAACGAGACTTCGCCGATATACAGATCGCCGCGGGAGTCGATGGCAACACCATGCGGTGCCCTGAACGGATCCATTGCCGGTCCGAGTTGGGCGTTGTCGACGCGGCCAAGCAGCGTACCGTCATGAGCCAGCACGCTGAGGCGGGGCCCGATGTTCGGAGCGTTCTTGTTGACGGGCATGCCCGGACCGAGCTCGCCGACATAACACACGGGGCGCTTGCCACGGGTCATGCATAGTCCGCACGGACGATGCAGGTTATTCCAATGCGTTTCGTAGCGGCCGGCGCCATTGAACACCTGAATCCTGTGGTTCTCGCGATCGGCAACATACACCCAGCCGTCATCGTCGCAGGTAATGTTGTGAACGATATTGAATTCACCGGGCCCGGTGCCGGATTCACCCCAGGACATGATGTGCCTGCCGTTCGGCGAATACTTGTGGACGCGCGCGTTGCCGTAGCCATCGGACACGAAGATATCGCCCGACGGCGACAGCGCCGTGTGCGTGCATCGATTGAATGGAAGGCCGCTCATATAGGGTGCGGGTTTGTCCGGCAGGCCGATCTCCAGCAGGACCTTGCCCTCGGGCGTACACTGCCGCACCGTGTGATCGCCGTCATCGGTGCAATAGAGCGTGTCGTCGGGCCCGATATGCAGGCCATGCGCGCGCTTGAACAGGCCCTCGCCCCAGGACCTCAGGAATCGCCCGTGCCTGTCGAATACGATCATCGGATGCTTGCCGCGATTGAAGACGTAGACGCGGTCTTTGCTGTCGACCGCAACGGCCGCTGCGTCATCGAGCACCCAGCCGTCCGGCAACCTCCCCCAGTCCTTGTCCATGGCGTAGGTGTAGGTCGTTCGGACTGGAGCGCCGGTTTCGATGGATGCCATGTCGTTCAAGCCTCACACTAAAGCGTGATGATTTTAGATCGAATCTCAGCCGTCATGCCCGCGAAAGCGGGCATCCAGTACTCCGCAGCGTCGGAGGTTGAATCTCTGACGCTCTGGAATACTGGGTCCCCGCCCATAGCCGTTCGAAGAACGGCGTCGCTTCGCTCGCCTATGGCGGGGACGACGCCGGAAATATTGAGCGCGACTTGGCCGACCCACCTCATCATGCTTTCGCGCCGCTTACGTCCGAACATCACTCAATCCTCCAGTCCGAGTTCGCGGTTGAGCTCGTCGGTGTGTTGCCCGATCGCCGGCGCGTGCAGGGCATCCGGATAATCGATGCCGGCGAAACGCACCGGCTGCCGCACCTCGATATAGCCGCCTTCGGTCGGATGTTCGCGCCTGTTGAAGAAGCCAACGGCGTTCAGGTGCGGATCGTCGAGCACGTCGCCGATTTCGCTGGCCCGCATCGCCGGCACATGGACCTCCTTCAGGATTTTTAGCCAATCCGCCGTCGTCTTTTCCGGCAGAATGGTTTCGGCCACCTCGTACATCTGGGTCATGTTCTTGCGCCGGGTCGGCTTGTCGATGAAGCGCTCCTCGGCAAGCACCTCCGGATGGCCTGCGGCCTGAAAGAAGCGCACCCACCGGTCGTCCACATAGGGGGCGATCGAAATATACCCGTCCTTCGTCTTCATTGGCTGCCGGACCGGATCGAGCTGGCGCGCGTATCCCCATCCGCCGGTCGGCGGCACGAAGGTGGCGTCGCAGAGATGCTCGACCATGTTGAAGCTCGTGACCAACTCGAACATCGGCACTTCGACATGCTGCCCCTCGCCGTCGCGGCTTCGGGCGATCAGCGCCGCCATCGTCGCATAGACGGCATGAAGGCCGGACACCTTGTCGGCAAACAGCATCGGCAGGTAGCGTGGCCGCGGATTGCCGTCGACGCGCGGCAACAGCGACACCGCGCCCGATGCGGCCTGGATGACATCGTCATAGGCCTGCAGGCCGGCGTACGGTCCGCCGAGCGCAAAGCCCGTGCAGTGAACGTAGATGATGTCAGGCCGCACCTTCTTCACCACTTCATAGCCAAGTCCCAGGCGATCGATCGCGTCGGGCCGGATGTTGTGAATGAAGACGTCGCTCGTCTCGAGCAGGCGCCGTACCGCGCGCCTGCCCTTCTCGCTCTTCATGTCCCAGCAGGCCGACCGCTTGCCGCGGTTGAGACGCAGATAGACCGGCCCCATCAGCGGCGTGTTCGGCGGTGTGCCGACGTTGCGAATCGAGTTCCCCTTCCTCAGGCTCGACCTTGATCACGTCAGCGCCGAGATCGGCGAGTATCTGCGTGCAGTACGGCCCGAAAACCACTGTCGACATGTCGGTGATGCGGACACCGGCCAGTGGAAGCTTCCTTGTCATTTCCTTCTCCCAAGTCCTTCTCCAAGTCTGACCCTTTTGCGGGGCGCACTTGTTTATGGTGCGGCGCATGACCTCACGCTCCTGTTTGAGGTGGTCGGGCGATCGGCCGCGACGAGAACGCTACCGCCAATCCGGCATCGGTCTACCGGGCGCGAGCGCGCCGGGCCGTGAACAGTCTGCGTTCGCGCTCAGGGCTATCGCATGTGTTTTCGACAAGTCTGTCGTGTGGGATCAAGTGGATCGGCACACACAAGGACTACGACAGGATCAACGTGAAAGGTTTGCAGTATGGCGGGTGAGGTAAAGCCGATCCGGACCAAGCTGAATTATGAAGCCGCGCTCAAGAAGGTCGAACGCCTCTGGGGTGCGAAGTCGGGAACGCGCGACGGCGACCGGTTGGATGTGCTCGCAACGCTTATCGATGTCTATAAGGCTGAGCACTATCGGCGACAGGATACGGCCGATAGAGTTGACCTCCCGTGACAATCAAGCATCACCTGTCGGGGCCGGTCCATGGTTCGAACTCCTGTCGTCAGCAATGCCCTTTTCGTCCTGCGTACCTTCCTGCGACTGGCCCTGCCCTACTTCCGGTCTGAAGATCGCTGGCGGGCACGAGCCCTTCTCGTCGGGGTCATCGCATCGGAGCTGTTCGTCGTCTATGTCGCCGTCACGGTCACCAGGTGGAGCGCAGCCTTCTTCAACGGCCTCGAGGCGCGCGACTGGAGCGCGGTCCAGTTTCAGCTTCTCGTCTTCCTGCTGATCGTTGCCGGCGCGATCCTCTCCGGCATCGGGCAGTACTGGTTCGGCCAGACCTTGCTGATACGCTGGCGCGAGTGGATGACCGCGCGATACGTCGAGCTCTGGATGGCGGAAGGCCGCCACTATCGCATCCGTTTCGTCGACGAGAGCGTCGATAACATCCACCTGCGCATCGCCAATGACGTGCTGATCTTCATCCGGCTCACGCAGGAACTCGGGACCGGCTTTCTCAACAGCATCGTATCGCTGCTGTCTTTTGCATTCATCCTGTGGGCGCTTTCGACCGTCGCACCGCTGCCGCTGTTCGGTTTCGATTTCTCCTTCCCCGGCTACCTGATCGTGCTTGCGATCGGCTATGCCGCGCTCGGAACGCTGGTCGCGCATCTGATCGGAAAGCCGCTCATTCCGCTGCAGTTCAACCAGCAGCGCTTCGAATCGGATTTTCGCTTCGCCATCGCGCGGGTCACCGACCATGTGGAGCCGGTGGCGCTGATGCGCGGCGAGAAGGTCGAGCGCCAGGAACTCGGGCGCCGCTACGCGGCGCTCGTCGCCAACTGGGTCGCGCTGGTAAGACGGCAAAGCGGACTGAACGCCTTCATCTTCGGCTACTATCAGATGTCCACTGTGGTTCCGACGCTCGTGGTCACGCCGGCCTATCTCGTTGGTGCGATTTCGCTGGGCAGCCTGGTGCAGGCCGGCCTCGCCTTTCAGAAGGTCGAAGCCGCCTTCGCCTTCTGCATCACCTCCTATGCGCGGCTCGCCGAATGGAAGGCGGTGATGGATCGCGTCTCGCAGTTCGAACTGGCGATGCACGCGGTCGACGCGCCGGAGGCATCGGCCGCGCGCATCGGCGTGGTCAGCGAAGGCGACGGACTGGCAATCCACGGCCTGACGGTGACGACCGCAAACGGAGAGCCGATCGCATCGCTGCAGGACGTCGTGCTGGCGGCAGGCGACCGGCTGCTGTTGCGCGGTCCGACCGGCGCGGGCAAGTCCAGCCTCTGCCGGGCCATCGCCGGAATCTGGCCGCCGGGCGAAGGGCAAATCAGGCTGCCGCGGAACGCCCGCGTCCTGGCCCTGCCGCAGCGGCCGTATTTCCCGCTCGGCACGTTGCGTCAGGCGCTCGCCTATCCGACGCCGCCGCAGGAGGTGGACGACGCCGATATCCGCGCGGCGCTTGCGGAGGTGGGATCAGGCTATCTCGCGGATCGTCTGGACGAGGATGGTGACTGGAGTTCCCTGCTTTCGGGCGGCGAACAGCAGCGCATCGCCCTCGCGCGAGCGCTCATCCGCCGGCCCGACGTTCTCCTGCTCGATGAAGCGGTTTCGACACTGGAGGAGGTCGAGGCTCGCGAACTATACGCGCGGTTGTCCGAACGGCTTCCCCGCGCAATGATGATCTCAGTCAGCCGCTCGCTGACGCTGGTCGAACTGCACCAGCACCTCGTGACCGTGGCCCCGCCCGCGACCCGCGCGTGGCGGTCAAACGATGCCGGAATGCTGCCCCAACCCACAGATGCAGGTCTTCTGTACACCGAACTTCGCAACTAGCGCCCGATAGATGTCATTGCCGTAGAGCTCGAGAGCGCGCCACTCTCCCGGCACAGTCGGCACCAAAGCGGCCAGCACATTGACGGACTATGCCAATTTTGGCATAATTCAATCATGAAGGAGGTGCGGTGGCACGGCAGCAGCCGATCCGACGTTGAAGCATTCCCGGCTGACGCGCGGCGTGAGGCTGGGTATCAACTTTTTCAGGTTCAGACCGGCGAAGCGCCGTCCGACTGGAAGCCGATGACCTCTATCGGCCCCGGTGTTCGCGAGATCAGGATTCGTCAGGCGTCCGGCGCCTATCGCGTCATCTATCTGGCCACCATCGGCGATGTTGTTCACGTCCTGCACGCGTTCCAGAAAAAGACCCAAGCAACGGCCAAGCGGGACATCGACCTCGCCAGGGCACGGCTCAGACAGATCGGGTGACCATGATGGCAAAGTCTGTATTTCACGACCTGTTCCCGGCAGAAGAAGCCGCCGAGCTTGAAATGCGCGCCAAGCTCCTCTCCGGGATCAATAAATGGCTGAGCAAGTCCGCCCTGACGCAAATCGAGGCAGCTGGCGCCTTGGCATTACTCAGGCTCGGGTATCCGAGATCAAGAACGGAAAGATCAACCGGTTCAGCCTGAGCATGCTGGTTCGGCTTGCTGGACGCGCAGGGTTGCGCCCCGACATCAGATTCCGGAAAGCGGCATGAGGGCCGCTCTTCACGGTTGACCTTGCGCGCGCCGCAACGTGACGTCCCTTGCGGGGAAGCAGTTCATTGCGGGAAAAGCGTAGAAGCGGACATCTCAGCCTGCGCTGGCGCAGATAAGTGGCGCGCCACGGCCGATGAAGATGGGCACTATTGCTTCGCCGTTGCACTATGAAGTCCAGTAACCTATCACATGCCGTAACCTGAGAATATGCGACCGCCTGCGATTTGGTACTGCGCTCAAAGGGGGCGCTTTCCGACGTCGCGGGCGTCTCGGTGTGCATCCATGGACAGGGCACCGAACCATCCTGGGTACCGGTGCCATGTCCGTTGCCCGGGGGCGAACCGGAAATCGAAGGCAGGACGCCAAACCGACGCGATTGACCCGGAGCGGACAAGACCAGAATTCTTAAATGAGCAGTTGGTTGAACTTCGTTTCGGAATTACACCACCCCTACTCATTGTTCTGCTCAACGAAGCTTTCGCAGCGCCGTCGGCGCGCGCACGATCATGCAGCGGTAGCCCAATTCGATCAGGCCGCGTGCCAGCCAGCTTTCGCAGCACATCCCCGGTCGTGTTGCGTGACAGATTAGCCGCAGCAGCCAATTCATCTTGCGAAATCGGAATCTCGGCTGGCGCCGCATCTTCCAGCTCGGGGAAACGCCGTCCGCAGAGCCGCAGCAGCGCCGCGGCGCAGCGCCGTTCCCTTTCCCGGATCAGCATGTCGGCGGCGATATTGATTGCTATATCACCGTATTCGAGCGCGAGCGGCAGGAAGTGACTCCACCACTGCGGCCGCTCGCGGAAGGAGCCCTATCACTGTGGTCTGAGGCACGCTGGCCAGCCATACCGCAGATTTGGCGTTCGCCAAGGAGAAATGCGCCGGGGCTGGCCTGACATGATGGGGCCGTAGCCGAGCCAGAAAACAGGATACCCAAGATGCATCATCGGTGTCTCCGACACACCCAGCACTGTCGTCAATTTCGATCGTGCCGTGTGCGAGTCCGATCAGGTCGCCGGGTCTGCTTCACCGCCCAGCCGTAATCCTGTCGCCGGTTTCCAAGTGTTTCCGGTGCAGCGCGACAATATCGCCGCGCTGGAAATCGACTGGCGTCGCGCTGAGCCAGCCTTCCCTGGCCAGGATGCGCATTCCCTCGTCACGCTCCATCGCGGTGGCCCTCTTCAGGCAGATTATTCTGGCGTTTGGCAAGGAGCGGATTACCCAAAATTGGTCAAGGTTGCGATGGGTTGCATGTTATTAGCTAATTTGGACATGACACAATCCCATGACGTCGGGAAACTTGCCTGAACCTTTACATCGATTTCCGGTCTTTCAGGCCGACTGCACGGCGGCAATGGTTTTAATGCCGGTTTCAGTCCCTATCAAAGCCGCTAACTATGGAGACGAAAATGAGCGCCGCTAAGCTGCCCCTCGAAACTGCCACCCTTCAGGCGACGAACTCATCAGCACCCCGATTGGCGACATCGAGCTCGTCACAGCTACTTCGACGACGACGCCTCCCGGCGGCTGTTCGACGAGATGGACTATCCAGCGGGCCTGCCAGGCCTACATCTGGAGCCATCCGCTGGTCAGCATGACCACGTGGCGTGACGCCAGGCCCAGGCCTACGGCGTGAAGGGAGCCACCGACTTCGTCGTGCTGAAGTCGCTGAAGGAGAAGCGCGGCATCGTGACGGGAAACCTGACCACGCCCTACATCCTCAACTTCACCAGCCTGAAGGACGGGCCGCTGGTGGTCGAGTATCCCGGCGGGCAAGACGGCCGGCGGCTTCATCGATTTCTGGCAGCGCCCGGTGGCGGACACGGGCCTCACCGGTCCCGACGAGGGCAAGGGCGGCACCTACATCGTCGTCGGGCCCGAGGACGACCCGAAGGCGTACGAGCAGCCGGGACGTCTTCGTCATCCAGAGCGCCACCAACAACATCCTCTTCGGCCTGCGCATCCTCGACCCCGATCCGGCCTTCTACGCCGCGTTCAAGTCCAGCCTGAAGATGGGCCGGGTCGGCCAGCCGCTCGCGACCTGCCGCTTCATCGAGAATCGCGACGTCGAGTGGAGCGCGACCGCCCCGCGCGGCCTCGAGTACTGGCAGATCTCTCGGACGGCGATCCAGCGAGGAGCCGGTCCGCGCGGTCGACAAGGCCTGGATGGCGATGCTGCTGCCGCTCGGCATCGAGAAGGGCAAGCCCTTCAACCCCGACGCGCGCCAGAAGCGATCCTGCTCGAAGGGCGCCGCGATGGGCGAGCTGATGGCCCGCAACCTCCAGGTCAACCCGCGCTTCGCCGAGCCGTACTGGAAGGACACGCACTGGTACAAGAGCTTCGACTTCACCATCCCGCAGGAGACCGAGACCCGCGTCGAGCTCGACGAACGCACCACCTGGTTCTACGAGGCCGTCACCAGCAGCGAGGGCATGGTGAACCCGACGGTCGGCGCCGGGTCAGGTGTACATGACCACCAAGCGCGACAGCAAGGGCACCCTGCTCCGCGCCGACAAGACCTACCGGCTGCGCGTCCCGAAGGATGTCCCGGTCGGCGCAGTTCTGGGCGCTCACGCTCTACAGCGAGAACACCCGCCGGCCGTACGACAACGGCGGCACCGACCCGCGCAGCGTGAACCTCGACAGCAAGATGAAGGACCTGAAGCACAACGCCGACGGCAGCGTCGATCTCTACGTCGGGCGCGAAGGCGCCCGCCGGTTTCGAGAAGCAACTTCATGAAGACCGTGGGCGAGGACGGCTGGTTCGTGTACTTCCGTCTGTATGCGCCCGCTGCAGCCCTTCTTCGACAAGACAGTTGGGTACTGTCGGATATCGAACGGGTGTCATGAAGCAGACCGATCGACCGGCAGTATGGATGCCGGTGGACTCTCTACGAAGGAAACCATTGCACCAGGCGAACGATCGCCGCCCTTCCTTTCGTGGAGAACCGGGCCACGGCGGAGACCGCGCAGACGCTGCGCGATGAGTTGCTCTACCACCGCGCCACGCAGACCTACCTCTGGGCGTTGCCGCTGATCAACACGCTTGGCATGCAGCGTCGGGTCCGAGAAGGCGTTCGGCGAAGGGTACAACGTCCTGCCGGTGTGGAAGAAGCGCCTCGACGCCAAGACGCTCGTGACCACGCCGAACTCGGACGTGATCTATGCGATGAGCTACGTCGATCTCGGCAAGGACGGCCCGCTCGTGTTCGACGCCCCGCCGATGCTGCAGGGCATCCTGCTGGACTTCTGGCAACGGCCGATCCCCGTCGATGGCGGCAAGTTCGCCGGCGACGTCGGCTTCTTCGGCCCGGATCAGGGGCAAGGGCGGCAAGTTCCTGCTCCTGCCGCCGGGCTACAAGGGCGAGGTGCCGGAAGGCTACTTCGTCTACCGCTCGGGCACGAACAACGTGTTCGTGTTCCTCCGCGCGTTCTATGCCGATGCGAGCAACCTGAAGCCGCCGGTCGATCTGATCGAGACAGACGAAGATCTACCCGCTGAAGGGCGAGGCCAAGCCGATGAAGTTCCCGGATGCTTCGGGCGTACCGGCGAACATGCTGCCGATCAGCGACGCGACCGCCTTCGACCAACTGAAGAAGCTGGTGGACGCCGAAGGGCCGCACCTGGCCGACCCGGACTGGATGGGCATGCTTGCCGGACTCGGCATCGTGAAGGGGGAACCGTTCCAGCCGGACGAACGCACGCGGGGCATCCTCGACCGCGCGGCGAAGTCGGCCTACAAGATGAGCCGCGTGATCGCCTTCGATGAGGTCGTGTCCGGCCGGTCGTTCCGGATGTACCCCGATCGCCGCTGGATCAATCCGATGGCCGATGCGACGGCGGAGAAGCCGAGCGGCAAGCTCGACCTGAGTTGGCGGCGAGTGGATCGCGGCGGGGCGCTCGATGTCGATTGCCGCCCGTGGTTCTTCTCGAACTACTACTCGGTCAGCCCCGGCATGCTCTCGCAGATTCCCGGCAAGGGTGCGTTCTACGTGATCGCGTTCACCGACAGCGATGGCGTGGCGCTGACCGGCGGGACGAACTACACGCTGAACCTGCCGAAGGACGTGCCGGCCGCGAACTTCTGGTCGGTGACGCTGTACGAAGCCGAGAACGCCTCGGGCCTTGCCAACGGCCAGCCCTTCCCGTCGCTCGGATCGCGCGACAAGCCGGTCCAGAACGCCGACGGCAGCACCGACCTCTACCTCGGGCCGAAAGCCCCGGAGGGCAAGAAGAAGAACTGGCTCGCCACGGTGCCCGGAAGAGGGTACTTCGCCATCCTGCGGCTCTACGGGCCGACCGAACCGGCGCTCACGAAGACCTGGAAGCCGGGCGACGTGACGAAGATGAAGTGACGGTGGGACCGCCGCGTTAGCGGTCTTTCTATTGGTGCATTGGTCGCTATTGGCACAAACCGGCGGCTGGAGGTCGGGCAGAGCATGTCCGCTCTGCCCGGGTATTTCAGACGTCAACTTGTTCCGCTATTGCCAGGGCGTCATCTACTTCGATGCCGAGATATCTGACCGTGCTTTCGATCTTGGTATGCCCAAGCAGAAGCTGGACGGCCCTGAGATTACCGGTGCGCCGGTAGATCAGAGTAGCTTTTGTGCGTCGCAGCGAATGCGTCCCAAACAGCCTTGGGTCCAGCCCGACGCCGCCGATCCACTCGGAAACGAGGCGCGCATATTGGCGCGTTGTCATGCTGCGTTCGGGACCACGACGACCCGTGAACAGGAACTCGCCGGGCCTCTTGTTGGCGGCCTTTAGATAATCATCGATCGCCTGGCGGGTCTGTTCGCTCAATTCAAATCTGACGGGCCGCCCGGTCTTCTTTTGTCGGACCGTTGCGCGATCCGCCGTGTATCCGCTGGCGGCGACATCCTCGACCCGGATGGCGACGACGTCACAGCCGCGAAGCTTGCTGTCGATCGCCAGATTGAACATCGCGAGGTCGCGAACGCGGCCTTCGATCTGGAGTTTCGTCCGGATCGACCAGACGTGTTTTGGTCGCAGCGGCGGCTTTGCCCCGGTCAGCTTGCCCTTGTTCCAGGGCACGCGCTTGTGGGGCGTCGGGGTAGCATTCACTTCATCCTGCATGGTCATACTCCTCGGTTACAGAGACCGAGGAGCATGAGCCGCCGGTTAAGGCATTGGAATCAGGTCCGCTTTCGGACTCACTCCGGACTTGGCCCGCGGCGTCGACGAAAGCGACCTGTCGCGATTGATGTGGTGGACGGCGCCCGCTCCCAGCAACGAGCTGCCCTAGGGTGGTCGTTGCGACGAATCACATCAGGGAGCCCTCGACATGCAAATTACCACGATCGGTTTGGATATCGCCAAGAACGTGTTCCAGGTTCACGGCATTGATGCGACCGAGAAGGTCGTCGTCAGGAAGCAACTTCGCCGCGGCCAGGTGATGGCGTTCTTCGAAGCTCTGGCGCCATGCCTTATCGGCATGGAGGCCTGCGCCACGGCGCACTATTGGGCGCGCGAGCTGACGAAGCTCGGGCATGAGGTTCGGCTGATGCCGGCGAAGGATGTGAAGGCCTACGTCAAGCGCAACAAGAACGATGCCGCCGACGCCGAGGCGATCTGCGAGGCGGTGCGGCGCCCGACCATGCGGTTCGTACCGGTCAAGTCGGCCGAGCAGCAGGCCCGGTTGATGCAGCATCGGGCACGCGATCTGCTGATGCGCCAACGCACCCAGTTGATCAATGCCTTGCGGGCGCATTTGGCCGAGCTCGGCATTAGCGGCTGCGCAGGGACGCGAAGGGATCAAGGAGTTGTTGGCGATCGTCGCCCAGGATGGAGATACGCGCTTGCCGGTCGATGCCCATGCCAGCCTGATCGTGCTGGCGGCGCAGCTTCAGGCTGTGCAGACGATGATCGGATCGATCGAGAAGCGGATCGTTGCGCAGCATCGCTCGAACGAAGAAAGCAAGCGGCTTCGAGACCATCCCCGGCATCGGGGTTATCGGGGCCACCACGATCGCAGCGGTCGTCCCGGATCCGAAGGTTTTTCGATCGGGCCGTGATTTTGCGGCCTGGATCGGGCATCGTGCCGCGGCGAAGATTCGACCGGCGGCAAACAGAAGCTCGGGCCGATCTCGAAACAGGGCGACCGCTACTTGCGGCGCATCCTGGTCGTTGGAGCCTGTGCCGTCTTGCGGCGGGCGCGCCAGCAGCCGGAGAAGTATCCCTGGCTCACACAGCTTCTCGCCCGGCGACCGTTCAAGGTTGTTGCGGTCGCGCTTGCCAACAAGATGGCGCGGATCGCCTGGGCGCTGCTGGCCAAGGGCGGGACCTATCGGGCGCCTCGACTTGCGGCAGCGTGACGTAAGGAGCTCGGCAATGGGAGGATGAGGTTGCGTTCGTGCGTTCACGAACTGCAGGGGTGATGACGGCATTGATGCGAAACGGTCGAGACCGTCGATCGGGAAAACCCGTTAAGTGCCACGCGAGGAAAGAGCGCGTGCTTTTGTTTGGGACCCGATCAGCGGATTACATCAGGGCCAGCGGCCATAGCGGCTGCATTCAAAGGCCGAATACATGGCTGCACCCGAACGCTTCGCTGAAATGTCCGATTTTCCTCTTGCACCGCGGGCGCCGTCCATACATGACGACGTTGATGCGAAACGGTCAAGACCGTCGATCGGGAGAACCCGTTTTGGTGCCACGCGAACTTGAAGCGCGTGCTATTGTTTGGGACCCGATCAGCGGATTACATCAGGGCCAGCGGCCACAGCGGCTGCATCGCGATGAAGGGATAGCCTTCATCCGACAACAGGCCGGATACATGGCTGCACCCGATAGTTTCGCTGAAACGTCAGATTCCTCTTGCACCGCGGGCGCCGTCCATACATGACCCATCAGCGACATTGGCTGTGCACTGCGGCAATGGTTTTGATGCCGGTTTCAGCCCCTATCAAAGTACTCGTTTGAGCCGATACAATGCTGGCCCCTGAGCTTGGGGGCGGATATGCGGCGGCGCGAGTTCATCACGCTTCTCGGCGGCGCGGCGGCAGCGTGGCCGCTCGCGGCGCGTGCGCAGCAGCCGGCGATGCCGGTGATCGGCGTGCTGCACGGCGTGTCGGCAGCGCAATGGACGGACCGCATGGCTGGATTTCACCGGGGCCTGGGCGAGGCGGGCTTCGCAGAGGGCCGCAACGTGGCCATCGAATACCGCTGGGCGGAAGGCCAGTTCGACCGGCTGCCTGCCATGGCGACCGACCTCGTCAGCCGCAAGGTTGCGGTCATCCGTGCGGGCGCGAGCGATGTCGCTATCCAGGCGGCGATGGCGGCAACGAAGACGATCCCGATCGTGTTCACGACCGCCTCCGATCCGGTCAGCGCGGGTTTCGTACCCAGCCTCGGTCGTCCGGGAGGAAATGTTACGGGAGTCACATTTTATCGGAGTCGAGCTTGTCGCCAAGCGGCTGGAGCTGCTGCATGAGGTCCTTCCCGGCGCCACCCGGATTGCCCTCCTTGTGAATCCGAACAATCCGGGCCTCATGCAGGATAACATCCAGCAGTCGGAGGCCGCGGTGCGCCGCCTCGGGCTGGAGATGGTCGTTGTCAAGGCCGGGAGCGAAAGCGAGATCGAAAGTGCCGTTGTCGCTGCCGTGCAGCAGCAGGCCAACGCTCTGAGCATCGGCAACGATGCGTACCTAAGTTCGCGCAGCCGGCAGATTGCCTCTTTCGCGCTCCGCCATGCGCTACCCACGATGTCGGAATCTCGCGACGGCGTCGCCGCCGGCTTATTGATGAGCTACGGTCCCAATCAGGCGGACAGTTTTCGGCAGGCCGGCCTCTATGTAGGCCGTATCCTCAAGGGCGAAAAACCGGCTGACCTGCCGGTCATGCAGCCGACCAAGTTCGAGCTGGTCATCAATCTCACGACCGCGAAGGCGCTCGGGCTGACAGTGCCGCGACTCTGCTCGCCGCGCGCCGACGAGGTCATCGAATAGCGGTTCGTTTGCTGCCCCGCATTAGTCCGCTCATGGCACAAAACCGACATGTCGGGATGTCCGACTTCCATTCCGCTATTGAATTAAGATCGGACGTGAAACCAGCATTCCCAAAATCTTAAACAATGCGGTGGACCGCGCCCACGATGCCGTCCGATTGTCATCCGCATCGCTGGTCGCGCGCACTGTTTGCAACGGGCGCCTAGCAGTGCAACAGCGTCGCTTGAAGCATCGGTGAGCGATCGGGCGTGTGGAGGAACTGCAGGCCACTGACGCGCGACGTGCGGTTTCGGAGAAGAGGCAAGAATGCCGAGCTGGCGAAATTACCCGACCGAACGACTGCCGCCCGTAATCGGCTTGGCAGTGGAAAAGCCGGCGATGCGCCATCAAATGGCGCGGTTGCAACTCCACCGACGTCGCCTCAGCAACGCGGGAGGCGGGCGATGGAATACTTCTGTGGACTGGACGTCGGCATGGACGAGACAGCGATTTGCGTGGTCGACGACAAGGGCAATGCAATGCTGCAGATAGCGGTGGTGACTGATCCGGAGGCGATCAAAGTCGCGCTCAAGCCGTATCTCGGCCGATTGCGGCGGGCGGGCCATGAGGCGGGATCGTTGTCGCCGTGGCTGCATCCGGAATTGCTGCGCCTTGGCCTGCCGGTGGTGTGTCTGGAAACCCACCACGTGCGCGCCGCGCTGAAAGCGCAACGCAACAAGACCGACAAGGCTGACGCGCTCGGGATTGCCCACATCATGCGCACCGGCTGGTACCGGCAGGCCCACATCAAGACCGAGGCCTGCTATCGGCTGCGGCTGCTGTTGACGCACCGGCGCAATTTGAAGCGCAAATTCCTCGACCTGGAGAACGCGATCCGCCACTCGCTAAAGGCGTTCGGCATCCGCTTGAGTGGCACCGGACGCGGCGGCTTTGCGCAGGCCGTGCGGGCGGCGGTCGCAGACGACCCGCTGACCACAGAACTGATGGACGCGATGCTGAACGCCCGTGCGGCACTGTGGAAGGAGTACTGCAAGCTGCACGATATGGTGGTCAAATTTGTCGCCGGCCATGAACTGTGCCGGCGCTTCATGCAGATTCCAGGCGTCGGTCCGGTGACCGCGCTGAGCTTTGTGACCGCGATCGACGATCCCACCGCGCTTCCGCCGCTCGCGTGACGTGGCGGCGTATTTTGGGCTGACGTCGCGGCGCTGGCAGTCCGGCACGTCGATCGATGTGCAGGGGCGGATCAGCAAAGCGGGCGACGGCGACGTGCGGCGGGCGTTGTATGAAGCGGCGTCAGCCTTGATGACGCGCTTCAAGCGCAAGGACAAGGTCAAGACCTGGGGCATGATGCTGGCCAAGCGCTCCTGCCATCGCAAGGCGGTGGTGGCGGTCGCCCGCAAGCTCGCGGTGATCATGCACGCGATGTGGATCGACGGTACGTTCTATAGTGGCGATCCGCAGGCGCGCGCGGCGGATGTGGCCGCGCACGCCACCGTGAAAGACCGCAGGCTGCTGGGGGTCCATGCATGAGTGCGCAGACGGATTCAAACCAATCGATGACGCGGTGATCGTTACGCAGTGACACGGAGCTCCGCCACTGGCGGATGAGGACTCGTGCAGACCAAGGACGACGGAACGCACGTTATCTTGCCTGTGGCGCGCTTGCGCGACCACGCCGGATTGCCTGTGATCGTGCTCCGTCATTCCGATGGAAAGGTGCGCCGCGACGGCGATTCCGCTGCCAGGAAGCAGCGACCTCGTGCCGTCGATGAGCGCGTAAGACTGCACGGCGCATCAGTATCCTCTCGTCTCGCGGAGCATCGTGTCGATGCGTGTGCAAAAGCATCTTGTCGTAGCGAAGGAAAAAGTCGACAATGGGTGAGAAAGCGAAGTTATCCCGACCGATTAAGACGGCTCTTCTAATCGGGCTTCGAGAGGCCAGCGCTCGGGGATAGCCGGACGGTGGCGGAATTTGGAGCCTGGTGCAACGATCTGGATGGTCGTTGACACAAAGGAGAGCTGCGATGGAACTCTATGTTGGATTGGACGTCGGTCTGGAAGAAACGAGTCTTTGCATCGTCGACAGCGAAGGCAAAACGGTTCGGGAGATCAAGGTAAGCACGGAGCCAGCGGCGATCCGCTCCGCTCTTGAGGGCTACGCGGATCGCCTCGATCGCGTGGGTGTCGAAGCGTCGTCGCTTGGCATCTGGCTGTACCGCGAATTGCATGCCGGCCGGGCTGCCGATCATTGTCGTGGAAGCGCGTCATATGCGGGTTTCGCTGTCGACGATGCGCAACAAAACCGACCGCAACGACGCGCGCGGTATCGCACAGATGATGCGGCTGGGCTGGTACCGCGCCGTGCATGTCAAGAATATCGAGATGCAGAAGATGCGCACGCTGTTGGCCAACAGGAAGCTCCTGAAGCGCAAGCTGATCGACATCGAGAACCACATTCGTGGCGCGCTCCGAACCTATGGCTGCTGGTCGGGAGCCGTCGGTCGTGGGCCAATACGAAGCGCGCGTGCGCGAGCTGATCGAGCGCAGGATCCTGTATTTTCTGATGATGATCGAGACCATGCTGGACGTGCGCCGGGCGATCTTCGAGGGTTACGCAAGTTGCATCGGGTGCTTCTGCAGGTGGTTCAGCACGATCCGGTCTGCCGGCGTTTGATGACGGTTCCCGGCGTCGGTCCCGTTGCATCGCCCTGTCGTTCAAAGTCGGGGTCGATGATCCCCTGCGCTTTACCCGGTCGCGAACCGTTGGTGCGCATTTTGGCCTGACGCCCAGGCGACATCAGTCGGGAACCTCGATCGACTATGAGGGGCGGATTACCAAACAGGGCGATGTCAGCGTCCGTGAGGCGCTTTGCGAGGCGGCCGCGAGCCTTCTGCTGCGGGTCAGGAAATGGTCGGCATTGCGCGCCTGGGGCCTTCGGATCGCCAAGCGATCGAGCATGCTGTGCGCGATCGTCGCGGTCGCGCGCAAGCTCGCCGGCATTCTGCATCGCATGTGGGTCGACGAAACCGACTTCAAAGTCGGCTTCGGCGCCAAGGTCACGCAGAGGCTGAGATTGAAGCCTGCGCAGTGATCAACTGCGCCAATGACGACGAACGATCGACTGCGGTGTCGCACGCCAGTCATGTTGAAGAGGAGCAAAGATTACGAGATCCGCGCGCGCGGTGAGCGTCCCCTGGCGGGGCCGCGAAACGGGGAATGTCCGCTATCTCTTGCCTGCTTCCGCCCTTCGGGATGAGAGCGCCGGACTGCTTGGACAGCCCTGTTGACGAACCTGATGAAGAGCATGCGACGGCCCTGTGCTGAACGCGAAGGAACGCATGGACCCCGCCTGGAGAATGCAAATCGCGTGCGCGTTGACTGGCGAACTCTGCCCGCGTCAGTGCAGAGAGAAAGGATTTGCTGCATGTGCGGAAAATCGCAAAATAGCGTAGTAGAGAGTTGACTTTGTGCGCCCGATTAGGAAGGCAAGATAAAAGCGCCGCCGTCGGCCGGGCGCATGTGGTTGGGCGTTTTAAGTTTTTGCGCCTCTCCCAAACACCCTTGCCATACGTTTTGCTCAAGACATGCAAGCATATCAACGATCCGAGCGCCATCCGCCCATACTTTGCTCAGATGCGGAGCAAGACCGCTTGGCGCGAACGAGGCCGGACCAGCGCCAGTCCCTCAAGGCTGTCGCGGAGACGCGCCACCGCTTCGCGGCTTGCGGCCTTGACCGACTGCCGCTGGCCCGGCAAGGGCTCGCCAAGCGGTCATGGCTCAAGATGAGCGAACCGCTCCTCTCTCGACCGGGCAACCGCACTCGCACTGCCGGCAAGTTTTCGCCGCCGGCGAGCGCGCAGACGCGGAATTGACCGGTTCCGTGAACCGGCGAGTTGCCGGATGCTGGCCGGATGTCTCATTCTCGCCGCCGGCGGCCTCGACGCGTCCAGGTTCGGGATTCCACCGACGACCTTCTGGACTACGCTACCCCGCCGGAACGTCGTGCGGGCCGGCCGCCCAAGCACGACCTGTCAAACTGGATCGTCACCGATGATTGGCCCGAGCGCATTCCGGTCACGGACGCCGAGGTGGACGTGTTCGAGGCATGGTTCGGCGATCTCTTCGATGAACTGTTCGGGCCGTGCCGGTGACTGTAGAGGAGATTGCCGCCATGACCGTGCCACGCTTCGCGCGCCGCCCTCTACCTGCGCGTCTCGACGGCGCGACAGGCCGAGCATGATGTCTCGATCCCCGACCAGCGCCGGCAAGGCGAAGCCTACTGCACCTCGCGCGGCTACCGGCTGGTCGAGACCTATGTCGAGCCTGGCGCATCCGCCACCAACGACCGCCGCCCCGAATTCCAGCGCATGATCGAGGCCGGCACCAGCAAGCCCGCGCCGTTCGACGTGGTCGTGGTCCATTCATTCAGCCGCTTCTTTCGCGACCATTTCGAGCTTGAGTTCTACGTCCGCAAGCTGGCCAAGAACGGCGTCAAGCTCGTCTCCATCACCCAGGAGATGGGCGACGATCCCATGCACGTCATGATGCGCCAGATCATGGCGCTGTTCGACGAATACCAGTCCAAGGAGAACGCCAAGCATGTGCTGCGGGCCCTGAAGGAGAACGCGCGCCAGGGCTTCTGGAACGGCTCGCTGCCGCCGATCGGCTACCGTGTCGTCGCGGCCGAGCAGCGCGGGGCCAAGATCAAGAAGAAGCTGGAGATCGATCCGCTCCACGCCGACACGGTGCGGCTGATCTACCGGCTGGCGCTGGAGGGCGACGGCACCAGCGGCCGATGGGCGTCAAGAACATCGCCAGCTATCTCAACGCCCGGCGCATCTTCACGCGCGACGGCGGGCGCTGGGGTATCGGCCAGGTTCACCGCATCCTGACCCGGCCGACCTATATCGGCCGCCACGAGTTCAACAAGCGCAGCAAGACCAAGGAGCTGAAGCCGGTCGGCGAGGTGATCGCCGTCGAGGTTCCGCCACTGATCGATCAGGCCACGTTCGATGCGGTGCAGGCGCATCTGCGATCGCGCAACCCGAAGGTCACGCCGGCGCGAGTCGTCAGCGGGCCGACCCTGCTGACCGGCATCTGCTTCTGCGCCAAATGCGCGGGCGCGATGACGCTGCGGACCGGCAAGGGTAACCGCTACCGCTACTACACCTGCTCGACCAAGGCCCGGCAGGGCGAGACCGGCTGCAAGGGCCGAAGCGTGCCGATGGAGAAGCTGGACAACCTCGTTGCCGGGCATATCGAGCACCGCCTGCTGGCTCCCGAGCGGCTGGAGGAAGTTCTCGCCTCCGTGCTGGACCGTCGCCAGGAGCGCACCGAGCGGCGGCGCGAGCATATCGCCGAGCTGAACAAGCGTGCCACGGAGGCTGACCTTCGCCTCAAGCGGCTCTATGACGCCATCGAGACCGGTGTCGCCGATCTGAACGACCCGGGGCTGAAGGAGCGTATCGCCGGGTTGAAGGCGATCCGGGATCAGTCCCAGGCCGACGCCATGCGAGCCCAGGCCGTGTTGGACAGCGCGGCTCAGCAGACCCATCACCACAGCGATGCTCACGCAAGTTCGCAGCCACGGCCCGCAAGCGGATGCGGATCGAGGGCGGCGGCTATCGCCGCGACCATCTGCGTGCCCTGGCCCAGCGGGTCGAGGTTGCCGACCGCGAGGTCCGCATCATGGGATCAAAGAGCGATTTGCTCAGAACGCTCGCCGCCATTTCGGGCGTAAAATCGGCTACTGGCGGCGTTCGCAGTTCTGTTCTGGACTGGCGGAGACGGAGGGATTCGAACCCTCGATAGGGCTTTACAACCCTATAACGGTTTAGCAAACCGCCGCCTTCAGCCACTCGGCCACATCTCCGTACGAATTTGGGTATGCCCGACGCCGCGACCGCCCGCAAGCCCGTGATTTGCGGCAATTTCCTGCCGGAGGGCCGTTCTCCCCGCAACAGGGTGGCTCAGCCTAAAGCCCGTCGTCCAAATCCTCGCCCATCGACACTTCCGTCGGGGGGCCTTCGCGAACGGTGATGCCGACATGAAAGTCGTCATTGGCCGCGCGCCCGCAGTTCGCGGACCGGGAACCGTCAGGCGACGTCTGGTCGCTCACCTTCACCTGCAGACCGAGCGCCTTGCACCGGTCGATCAAGCGTGCCAGCAAAGCGCTGGCCTCGATGGATGATGTATAGCGCGCGCGGGCGTAACCCGGCGCGGTGCCGTCGCGCCCCTGCCCTCCATAGACCAATGTGCCGGGTCGTGCGTCGATGATGCCGACGCGCTCGATCAGCGTGCCGCGCACGAACAACAGATAACGCAAGTCCCGTGGACCGAACTCGTGGCTCTCCCATGCGAGCCAGGCCAGTAACGCGAACGCCGCAAATCCTGCCGCGGCAAGACAGACGAAGAATGACATGACGGCGCCGAACGCCCTCAGGTCAGTCAGCGGCTTCCTGGCATTCGGCTTGCGTTCGCCGAACAGCTTGGCGAGGTCGTCTTGGGTCGTCCTCTGGCGGAGGAAAATGCGCCGCATCAGCATCCGCTCCTGCGCGTGTCAGATGCGGTGATGCTCGCAAACCGTGGCCTGATCGGGGCGCGCAGCAGGGCGACACCAAAAGGCCGCAGGCAGCCTGCGCATACGCAAAGGGCGCGGCTTGCGCCGTGCCCTTTCAACTCAAAGGTCGCGGCGTATGGCTTAGCGAAGCGCGCCGATGCCCTGGCCCTGGCCAATGCTGTCGCCCTTCATGAACTGATCGGCCTTCTGCATCGCCTGTTCCTCTTTGCTCAGCCTCTTCTTGCGAGCCTGCTTGCCACCCTGCTGCTGTTGCTGCTGGCCGTCCTGTCCGGCCTGCTGCTGTTGATCCTGCTGGCCTTGCTTGTTGGTGATGCGTCCGCCGGACTGTTTGGAGATCATGTCCTTCATGTCGGCCGGAAGACCATCAATTCCGCCGAGGTCGAATGCCATGGCCGGCGTGGAAAGAGCGAAGGCGATCAGCGTCGCGGCGACGAACTTTTTCATCTGAATTTCCCTTATGCAATCTGGAGGGCACACTCGCCCGTCGATGGGTGGGCTTATTTCAGACCAGCGAACCAAGAGATGTGACAGCTATCACACTTGCCGCAAGACGGCCAAACCCGCGTCGCAAGCGGCGTGCGGTCCACTCTGCCAAGCGTATCGGCCAGACGACAGTGGATAAGCGGCGCAACGCGTTAGCCCGATGCCGCGGCAAATGCTTCTATCCCTTTGAAGCCCTTCGAAAAGAAAGGGATTTCGGAGTGGTGTAGCGTTGAGTTGGCAAGTCGCGGTTCTGAAGATTTTGGCAGCGTCGGAAGGCGGTGAAGCGCCTGTGGCGTCGATCTCGCGCGATCTGTCTATTCTCGTGTCCAGTTCGGATGGCTGGGAGGCGAAGCTGCGCTCCTCGATCCCCAGCAACCGCCCGCGCGATATTTTCAGCGACGGCCTGGTCGATCGTCCGGCCAAGGGCGTCTGGCGGATATCGCCGGCCGGGCGGGACTATCTTTACGCGCTCGAAAACCCGTTCGGATTCGAGGAAGCAGCCGAATAGGCGCGCCCGCGGCCCTCGACGAGACGATCGCAGAATCCTGCGCACTACCGGCGGGCATGTTTCCCAAAGCCACTTCCCCAAAACCTCTTGTTCCCTATTTGTTCTCATGCTACCGATGCGCCTGCCGCGTGGAGGCGGTGTTTTTATGTGAGGGAGTATCGAGCATGGCGAAGAAAGTTCTTGGACTTCTGTTGGGCGGTCTACTGGCGACGGCCGTGATTGCGGCACCCTATGCGGCGCTCGCGCAGGATGCGCCGACAGCCAACGCGCATCGCCGCGAAGTCGGAGAGCACCGACGATACCAAGGCGGAAGCCAAGGCAAAGCGCCCGCTCACGGCGCAGCAGCTCAAGCTGAAAGACTGCGGCGCGAAGTGGCAGGAAGAGAAGAAGACGAAGGGCGTGAAGGGCCTCGACGCCTGGAACAAGTTTCGCAGCGACTGCCTGAAGAGCTGACGCCGCGTCGGCGTCTTGCAACAACCCGCGCGCTGCTCCGCGACGACATTCCGCTCGTCGCGGAGACGCTGGTCTCAAGAAATTATTGTTGGGAGTATCAGCTTTTACGAGTTCAAGTGCGGGAGCTCGGCCTTTTGGAGGTGCGACGGCTGCCTTGCCCGGAGCACTCGAGGGCGTCGGCGAACACGTCAGGGTCCAGGTCTCACGCAGCCGGAGATCGGTGGTGAAATCGCGGAAGAGCTTCCGCAAACGGAAAGAAACGTTTTCCTGCCGGGTCGGCTCTCGCCGAGAGAACTCTTCGAACAGTACGATCCGGCCGCCTGACCTGATGTCTCGCCGACACCCTCTTTCGTCAACTTGATCCGCTCATCGTGTTCGCTAGCGCAAAACCAGCAAGGGATCCGGTGACGGTGCCGGCGGCAAGCCGCCGGCAATTCCTAGAAGTCCGGCGTTACTTCTTCTTCGACTTCTTCTTCTTCGCTGCCTTCTTCGCCGTCTTCTTCGCCTTCTTTGCCTTCTTAGCCATGTTGCCCTCCGTTAGTAGTGAGATGGCTCGTCAGTGGTGTGCACCCCGCGATTCGAGATGCACTACAATTCGAATACACTAACGAAATAAAAAAACCACTGCGCCCCTTAAGGAAGTGTTGATGCGTGTGGCTTCGAAGTTGCGCAGCACGATCAACGCGATGCGCCGATGACGTTGAGTCTCGCCGATGCGGCGCAAGCGAAGAAACCAAGCAACCGCGTGTCAAGCGTGCAAGAAACCCTTCAGCACAGGCATTTCTTGAATTCAACAAAACTCTCGCGCGCGAACGCGATTGATCGGGAGCGACAAACGCGAGCGACTGAAATCGCGTTTCGCGGACTCTGAGTCGCAAAACTTGGCAACGAAAAAATTTTCGAGGAAAACTCCAAAACGACGCCAAGCGGCCCGTGAAAGCGTCGCGCGACGCCGAATCGACGTGCGCGCGATTCGCATGTGAGTCGCAACAACGACACGTGAGATGAAGTCTGAAAGAGCATTCGCATCGCTATTCGCGCCACCGGTCGGCGCCGATTAACCATGCGATGAGCGCTCGCGCGCGACCGATCAGAGACCGAGCTTGGTCTTCAAGAGATCGTTGACCGCTTGCGGGTTGGCCTTGCCGCCCGACGCCTTCATCACCTGGCCGACGAACCAGCCGATCATCGCCGGTTTTGCCTTCGCCTGCGTCACCTTGTCCGGATTTGCGGCAACGATCTCGTCCACGACCTTCTCGATCGCACCGAGATCGGTCACCTGCTTCATTCCGCGCGCCTCGACCAGCGCATCCGGATCGCCGCCTTCGGTCCAGACGATCTCGAACAGGTCCTTGGCGATCTTTCCGGAGATCGTCGCCTGCCCGATCAGGTTGACGATCGCCGCAAGCTGCGCGGAAGAAACCGGCGAGGCGGAAATCTCCCTGGCCTCCTTGTTCAGGCGGCCGAACAGTTCGTTGATCACCCAGTTCGCCGCGAGCTTGCCGTCGCGCGGGCGATCTTTCAGCGCGCCGAGCACGGATTCGAAGAATTCCGCGCTCTCGCGCTCGCTGACGAGCACGCCGGCATCATACAGCGTCAGCGCAAAGTCCTTGATGAATCTTGCTTTCTTCTCGTCCGGCAACTCCGGCAGATGCGCTTTCAGGTCGTCGACGAAGCCTGGCGAACTCCAGCGGCAACAGGTCCGGATCGGGGAAGTAGCGGTAATCGTGCGCCTCTTCCTTGGAGCGCATCGACCGCGTCTCGTCCTTGTTGGGGTCGAACAGCCGCGTCTCCTGCACGATTTCGCCGCCGTCCTCGATGATCTCGATCTGCCGCCGGGCCTCGTACTCGATCGCCTGGCCGATAAAGCGGATCGAATTGACGTTCTTGATCTCGCAACGCGTTCCCAGCGCCGCACCGGGCTTGCGCACCGACACGTTCACGTCGGCGCGCAGGTTTCCCTTCTCCATGTCGCCGTCGCAGGTGCCGAGATAGCGCAGGATCGAGCGCAGCTTGGCTACATAGGCCTTCGCCTGCTCCGAGGAGCGGATGTCCGGCTTGGAGACGATCTCCATCAGCGCCACGCCCGAGCGGTTCAGATCGACGAACGACATCGACGGGTGCTGGTCGTGCAGCAATTTTCCCGCATCCTGTTCCAGATGCAGCCGCTCGATGCCAACCGCGATGCTCTCGCCGTCTTCCAGATCGACGACGACCTCGCCCTCGCCCACGATCGGCGACTTGAACTGGCTGATCTGGTAGCCCTGCGGCAGGTCGGGATAAAAGTAGTTCTTGCGGTCGAATACCGACTTCAGGTTGATCTTCGCGTTCAGCCCAAGCCCGGTGCGCACCGCCTGCCGCACGCACTCTTCGTTGATGACCGGCAGCATGCCGGGCATTGCCGCGTCCACCAGCGACACCTGGCTGTTCGGCTCGCCGCCGAACGCGGTAGCTGCGCCCGAGAACAGTTTGGCGTTGGAGGTGACCTGGGCATGAACTTCCAGGCCGATCACGATCTCCCACTCGCCGGTCTGGCCGCGGATCAGTCTGGATGACGCCTTGGCCGTTGCGTTCATGGTCACCACCATTTTGCGGCGGTGAACCGCCCCGCCGCCTGCTCGATCACCTCGCCAAGCGAGAACAACGTCTCCTCGTCGAACGGCCGGCCGATGAGTTGCAGGCCGAGCGGCAGTCCCTGCGCGTCCGTGCCGGCAGGCACGGCGATGCCCGGCAAGCCCGGCCATGTTCACCGTCACCGTGAAGATGTCGTTCAAGTACATCTCGACCGGATCGGCCTTGCCCTTCTCGCCGATGCCGAAAGCGGCCGATGGCGTCGCAGGCGTCAGGATCGCATGCACACCCTTCGCAAAGCAGTCCTCGAAGTCCTTCTTGATCAGCGTCCGCACTTTTTGCGCGCGCAGGTAGTAGGCATCGTAATAACCGGCCGACAGCACATAGGTGCCGATCATGATGCGGCGGCGGACCTCCGCGCCAAAACCTTCCGCACGCGTGTTCTCGTACATCTCGACGATGTTGCGGCCCGGCGCGCGCAGGCCGTAACGCACGCCGTCGTAGCGCGCGAGATTGGATGAGGCTTCCGCAGGCGCTACGATGTAGTAAGCCGGCAGCGCATACTTCGTGTGCGGCAGCGAGACTTCGACAAGCTCGGCGCCCGCGGCCTTCAACCACTGCGCGCCCTTCGTCCAGAGCTGTTCGATTTCGTCCGCCATGCCATCGAGGCGGTATTCCTTTGGAATGCCGATCCTCATTCCCTTGACCGACTTTCCGGCCGCAGCCTCGAAGTCCGGCACGGCGATATCAGCCGACGTCGTGTCCTTCGGATCGTGGCCCGACATCGAACGCATCAGGATCGCCGCATCGCGTACCGTCTTCGCCACCGGCCCCGCCTGATCGAGCGAGGACGCGAACGCGACGATGCCCCAGCGCGAGCAGCGGCCATAGGTCGGCTTGATACCGACGATACCTGCGAACGACGCAGGCTGCCGGATCGATCCCCCGGTATCGGTCGCGGTTGCGCCAAGGCAGAGATTGGCCGCCACGGCCGCGGCGGAACCGCCGGACGAGCCGCCCGGCACCAGCGGCGTGCCCTCGATCGCGCCGCCCGCGCCCGCGCCGACGTTCGAGCCGGCGCGCCGCCAGGGATTGACCACCGGGCCGAAGCACGACGTCTCGTTCGACGACCCCATCGCGAATTCGTCGTTGTTGAGTTTGCCGAGCATCACCGCGCCATCGCGCCAGAGCTGCGAGGTCACGGTGGATTCGTAAGGCGGCACGAATTCGCCGAGAATCCTCGAACACGCCGTGGTGCGGACCCCCTTGGTCGCGAACAGATCCTTGATGCCAAGCGGAATGCCGCTGAGCGGACCTGCCTCTCCCTTGCCGATCTTCGCATCCGCCGATCGCGCCATCGCGCGCGCGTGGTCCGGCGTCTCCAGTACGAAGGCGTTGAGCGCCCGCGCCGCCTCGATCGCTTTCAGGTGCGCGTCGGTCAGTTCCAGCGACGTAAAGGATTTCCTGGCGAGACCCTCGCGGGCCTCAGCCAGCGTCAGCAATGTCAGATCGGTCATTTATCGTCGGCCGGCGAGCAGATGAACGGTGTGTGCGTGGAGAGCGTCTTGTCGTCATCCCACGGATTGCGGTTCCAGGAAGCTGCTGCTTCCTTCTCGAGTGCTTTAAGGATCTCATCCATCGCCTTGTCGGGATCCGCCATCTCGCCCGCCTTCTCCTTGGCGTCGAGGTAAGCCATGTAGGCCTGATAAGCTTTCTCGTCCTGACACATCATGCACATCGCGGCTCTCCGAACCTCAGGCGGCCTATTCGACAACCTTCGGCACCAGGAAGAAATGACCTTCCGTGGCCGGAGCGTTGGCAACGATGGCATCGGCAATGCCGCCGTCGGTCACCACGTCCGGCCGTTTCTTCATGTCCATCGGCGTGACCGAAGTCATCGGCTCGACGCCCTCGACATTGACCTCCTCGAGCTGCTCAACGAAGGCCAGCACGGCATTAATCTCACCCTGCAGGTGAGCCACTTCCTCGTCCTTGACGGCGATCCGCGCCAGATGCGCGATCCTCCGGGTCGTGGCTGCATCGACTGCCATATATAGTGTCTCCAGCATCCCGTAGCAGGGACGCCTGGCTATAACAGACTTGGCTTTTGCGCTGCAACCGGCCTGAACGGCGCGGGCAATTGCCCTGCCATCTGGCCGAGCCGAAGCAAGGCCGTTTGCGCCAGCGAGCGCGTCAGGTCGGCGGCCGACATCTCCCGTCCGAGGGCAAGACCCTGCCCCGCCCAGAGGTTGGTGAAGTCGACCTTCCCAAGTTTCTCGGCCGCCGTCTTCAGCGGAGCCAGGGCCGTGGCCGCGTGCGGAAACGCTGGAGCTTCAGCTGCAACCGGACCGACCTCGCGCATAACCCGGTTGGCGACCCCGCGCGCCGGACGGCCGGTCATCACGTTGGTGATGACGGTGGCGTCGTCGCTGGCCTCGGCAAGAGCCTTGCGCGCCTGTGCGGTGACCCTGGATTCCGGACAGCGCAGATAGGCGCTGCCGATCTGCACGCCCGCTGCACCAAGCGCGAAGGCCGCGGCGATCCCGCGCCCGTCGGCGATGCCGCCCGCGGCAATCACCGGCAGTCCAACCGCATCGACAACCTGCGGCACCAGCGCGAACGTGCCGGGCTGATTGGCGATGCCGTCGGTCAAAAACATGCCGCGATGGCCACCCGCTTCCGCGCCCTGCGCAATAATCGCGTCCACGCCGTTCTCTTCCAGCCAGACCGCTTCGCGCACGATCGTCGCCGAGGAGATCACGAGGCAGCCCGCGTCCTTCACGCGCCTGAGCAATGCCTTGTCCGGCAGACCGAAATGGAAGCTGACAACCTCGGGCTTCAATTCCTCGACCAGCTCGCACGCCGCCGCACCGAACGGAGCACGGTTGGCCGCAGGAATTGCCGCGTCGGGATCGAGGCCCAACTCGCGAAAGTAAGGCGTCAGCCGCTTGCGCCAGCGCGCCTCCTGTTCGGCGTTGACCGCTACCGCCTTGTGGCAGAAAAAATTCATGCTGAGCGGCGTGGACACCCGCTGCCGCACGATGTTGATCTGCTCGCGCGCCTTCTCCACCGAAATCATCGCACATGGCAGCGACGCCAGCGCACCGCCCTGCGCCGCACCGATCATGACGTCGGCGTCCTGTACGCCGGCCATCGGGGCCTGCACGATCGGCACTTCGATCTTGAAAAGGTCGAGCAATCTGCGATCCGGCCACATCTGAGAAGCCCTCCCTCAAGAGCGTGCGCATTTTGCCGAATGACGGCCGTACTTCAAGGGTTCGCGCGCAGTTCCGGAATGCGGCGCGCACATGCACCCGACCTTCGCCGCGATTGAAATCGCCGCGCAGAACGGCGTTCGATTTCCACCAGGTGCGCAGCGATCCCTTTGACCTGCGTCGCGCGCGGGTGTTACGCAAAGACCATGCCGGCACCCGTCCTGCCATTGATCGAAGCTGCCGCGCTCCTGCCTGCGCAAGGCGCGCTGATCGGGCTCGACCTCGGCACGAAAACCATCGGCGTCGCGGTATCCGACCCTGCCCGCCGCCTCGCCACCGGTGTCGAAACAATCGCCCGCACGGCGTTCAAGGCCGACGCGGCCCGCCTGCTTGCTCTCGCATCCGAACGCAGGGTCGTCGGTATCGTGCTCGGCCTGCCGATCAACATGGACGCCAGCGAAGGCGTGCGCGCGCAATCGACCCGCGCCTTTGCGCGCAATCTTGCGAAGCTGACAGAGTTGCCGATTGCATTGTGGGACGAGCGGCTGTCGACGTCAGCCGTCGAGCGCGAGTTGATCGCTGCCGATGTCAGCCGCGCAAAGCGCGCCAAGGTGATCGACGAGCACGCAGCCATCTTCATCCTGCAAGGTGCACTCGACCGGCTTGCGGTCCTCGCACGCGCGGTCGGCGGGCGGGCATGACTGCGGTCCTCGCAGCCCTCCTCCCGGTCTTCCTGCTCATGGTTATGGGTTTTGCGCTCCGCCACCGCTTGTTGAAGGAGGACGCCCACTGGATCGGGCTGGAACGCCTGGTCTACTACGTGCTGTTTCCGGCATTGCTGATCCAGACGACCGCGCGCGCGAACCTGACGTCAGTTCCGGTTGGGGAGGTCGGCGGCGCGCTGCTGTTGGCCGTGCTGACGATGGCCGTGTTGTGTCTCGCGCTGCGCCCGTTGCTTTCAAGGGCAGGCATCGATGGTCCTGCCTTCACCTCGGTGTTTCAGGGTGCAACACGGTGGCAAACGTTCATCGGACTGGCTGTGGCCAACAATCTCTATGGCGACACCGGCGTGGCGCTGGCCTCGGTCGCGATGGTCGCGATGATCCCGGTCCTCAACATCATGTCCGTGTCGGTGCTGGTGCGCTACGCGCGGCCAACGCGGCTGCCATGGCCGGAGCTACTGCTGACGATCGCCAGAAACCCCCTGATCTGGGC
Organism: uncultured Alphaproteobacteria bacterium; assembly: GCA_963774995.1. Taxonomy (GTDB): domain Bacteria; phylum Pseudomonadota; class Alphaproteobacteria; order Rhizobiales; family Xanthobacteraceae; genus P52-10. The sequence goes on along the minus strand of CAVZHJ010000003.1, from coordinate 263,884 downwards.
ATGCGTCATCGGCTTTGCGTTGAACCTTTCACGCCTGCCGGTGCCGCAGATCGTGCACGATTTTGCCGATGCATTGGGACGCTCATCGCTTGCCCTCGGACTGATGGTCGTCGGTGCCGGCTTGCGGATCGGTGAACTGATCCGACCTGGCTTTGCCGCCTCGCTGACGGTTGTCCTCAAGCTGATCGCCTTGCCGACAATCGCAATCAGCTACGCGCTGCTGCTCGGGCTATCCGGCGTCAACCTTGCCGTCGTGGCCTTGTCCGCGGCGGTTCCGGCGGCCTCAAATTCGTACATCCTCGCCAAACAGCTGGGCGGCGATGCGCCCCTGCTCGCGCAAATTCTTACGCTGCAAACGATGCTTGCGGCTCTGACGATGCCTGTGATCATTTCGCTCGTCAGGTAGCGCGCGCCCGCAGGCGGCGCAGACATGATGCCAAGCAGCTGCTGCCGGGCGTGTCAACCGCCTCCGTTGTAATTCGCGCCGAGACGGCCATCATTGAAGTTGATGCCACCGCCCGGCGACACATTGTAGCGATTGTAGGGTCCGCCAGAGACCGGCGGTGAGCCGAATGACTGCTGATACGTTTGCTGGCTGCCACGCTTGAGCGTCTTCTTACGCGTGCTCTGCGCCTCCACCGAAGCAACTGACACCGCGACCGCACATGCGGCAGCCAGTGCAGTTGTCGTTATTCTCCATGCGAGCGACATTTCCGCCTCCTGACGAAGGAAGGAGGCCGGGATGCGGCCCCCTCCCAACTCACGCCAATGAAATCACTGGTTCGGATTGTAGTTGGCACCGTTGCGGCCGTCGCGGAAGTTGATACCCCCGCTTAACGGCGACGCCTCGAAATTATACGACCCCCGATAGGACGGCTGAAAGGTGGAAGCAGCGCTGGTAACGGTGCTTTGAACGTTCTTCGCTGCGGTACGCTTGGTCCGCGCGTCCGCTGAAGGAACCGAAAGAGCAATTGCGCCCACAACGCCCAAGGCCACAGCCAGTTTCGATTTCGTGCTGATCATTTTAGTCTCCTGACAACAAAGCGCCGCAGTGGCTGAACGTTTGTTCAGTCGCGCGGTACGGCTTCGAAGTGGCTTCATTGTGTGCGACGCACAAGGCGTGATGCGTTGAACTTTTTGTAATCGATTAACCTGTCAACAATCGGTGAGCGACGCAGGCCGCGCTCGCAAAGGCGCAACGTTTCTTGAAAAAGCAAAGCGCGCTGGTAAATCTCGATCCGCGCGCGGCGGTTTTTTGGAAATTTATTCTCGCGTGTTCTGCGATATCTCGAGGCATTACAAATCGGCAGCCGCAAAAGAAAAAGGAAGGCTGCAAAGACAGCCTCCCTCTTCCACACAACTGATGACGCTAACCGCTACTGGTTCGGGTTGTAGTTGGTGCCCGGGATCTGGCTATTGCGGTTACGATACGGTCCGGGCGCGTAGTACACCGGCGGCGCGTCGTAGGTATTGTACGACTCGTACGCGCCATAGGACGGCTGATAGGCGTACGGTCCGCCGCCGCCATAGTAACCTTCATTGTAGTAATAGCGTGGCTGCGAGGCAGACGCTGCGGCGGCTCCGAGCGCCAGCGCGCCGGCGGCTATACCGAAGCCGATCGCAGCGTTACGTCCGCCGCGCGCCTCCGCTGACGGCACCGAAAGCGCGATCGCGCCGGCCACGCCCAGCGCCGTTGCCAATTTCCATTTGGTGCTGATCATATTCATTCATCTCCTGACGAAGAAGCGCCGCGGAAGGTGAACGAATGTTCAGCCGGCACGGCATCGCATGCGATAACAACGCATGATGTCGGAGATAGTTCCATTGGTTTCAAGAGCCAAGCGAACGCGCGATGAAATTTTCGTAATGGTTCAGCGACTTGAGTCAGTTGATGAACCACAGCGCCTGCAAAGCCGCCATCAGATTGTAGAATGAGTGCGTGATGACGGTGAGCCAGGTCGAACCGCTGCGGTAGCGCAGGTACCCGAACAGCGCGCCGATCGCGAAGATGCCGGCGATGTAGAACCACTCGTATTGCTGGTGGATGACTGCAAACAGCGCCGACGACAACGCGATTGCGCCAAGCGGTCCGAGAAAGGTGGTCGACCAACCGCGAAACACGAAGCCGCGAAAAATGAACTCCTCGGCGATCGGCGCGCCGACGCAGAAACCCAGCATCACCAGCCAGATCAGGCCGCTGTCGCGCGCCGAGCGCATGCTGGCGAGCGCGAAATCCGGCGACAACGGATAGCCCGCAAGCGTCGCAACGACATCCAGCGTCACGAGCAACAACGTGGACGCGGCAAGCCCGAACGCGATTTCCCTTGCCTTCGGCCAGCGCAGCGCCAGATAGGCCGCGAACGAACGTCCGGCCAGGCGAACGGCGAGCCACAGCACCAGCAGCGCGGCCGGCAAGCCGAGCATCACCGAGGCTGCGACCATTGCTCCGTGCTCGGCAATCGCCCTGAGATTTTCCTCGCTGAGATCACCATCAGCATAAAGGCCGACCGCAATCACGACGGCCGAATCTGCCCGACCGACATCGCGACGAAAGCGAGACCACCCCAGAGCGCGGTGCCGAAAAACTTCCAGGTGCGCGGCATTTTCGGCGCAGGCGATGCAGGGACGGCGGCAAGTTCGGCAGACGACATGGGCGACCTCTTCAAGGCTTTGGTTGCACCCTGAGCTGGCCCGGTTCAATTTTCATGAATTCGCCGGTTCGCGCAGAGCCCGGCCACGGGAATATCTCTGTCTTGCAGGCGGAGATCCTATTGGGCTGATCCCGCCGAACGATCGGAAAATCGAACGCGCCGCGGCCGGCGCCCGGCATCGAAAAGTGCCACCACTCCTTCGCAATAGTTGGCCAACCCATGCCTGCCCATCGCAGCGATCAGCGTCTGTCGCCATCTGCGCTGTTGCGGCGTGATCGATACCGCGGCGGTATGCGAGGCTGCGTCGAAGCAATCGTAGCCGGTGCCCATGTCGACGCTGCCTTCCGGCGCGCGCTTTTCGGCCGGCGCGGTGCAATCGGCATAGGCCGCATCGGGATCGAAGTCGGCACGGTTGTCGGCGGCGAGGTCAACAAGCGTCAGGTCGACCGCGGCACCGGTCGAATGGCCGGAAGATGCTGCGATATAGCCGAGCTTGAACAGGTCGCGCTTGTTCAGTTGCGGATAATAGCGCCGCAAGGCCGGCGTCGCCGCGGCGCCATTCGCCCATGCCAGCATGTCGCGCGAGGCACGCCTCGGGCGGTAGCAATCGAACACTTTCAGCGACAACCCGCGCGGCTTCAAATCCTGCTGAACCCGGCCAAGCGCTGTGGCCACGTCCCGCTTCACAATGCACTCGCCTGCCTCGTAACCCCCGAGCCTCCGACCGGTGAAATTGTTCGCGCCCGCGTAGCGGATATCCTGAATGATCGTCGGATCGACGTCGCGCAGATAGACGAAATCCTTCGGCAGAACCGGCAGCGGGTCTTTTGGCGATTGCGCGGAAGAACGGGCGGAACAACCGAATGCGAGAGCGGCCACCACAATGGCAACCCCAGCAGCTTTGCCGCGCAATCGCAAACGCATCACTGCGCCGGTTCCGAATTGACCAGAAGCTTCGAGATTGCCGTGTCCGTGTACCTCGCGCCCGGGTAGACGCCTTCGATCGTGAACTTGATCCAGTAGGCCTTCACCGGCCTCTCGAGCTTGTAGTATTTCGGCGCCGGGACGGTCCGGCGGATTGAGGATCATCGTTTCACTGTCCGAGAACATCATCCGCAATTGCCTCACACGGCCGTTCTTGGCGAAGATGTCGGCGTTTTTCTGATAGCCGGTGCGAAGCACGACGGAATTGATCGTGCGAAGTGCATCGAATTCCACCGTGATCCACTCGCCGATCCCCTGCCCCGGCCGGCCCTCCACCCAGGCAAAGCCATCCTGTGTCCTGAACAGGTTTTCCGGGCCGTACGAGTTTCCGAACTGCGGCGGCAGCACCGAGCTGACACAGTACGTCTCGGAACCGTTGCGTGCGCAGCGCTCATTCGCCGATCCGGGCCGCTGAGGCCGGACCGCCTGCTGCAGCCGGCGACAGCGCGGCCGTCTTTGTTTGCGGCGGCGGGACGGTAGTGGGTCCGGACGAGCCGCCCGACAATGCACGGCCGAGAAAAATGCGGCCGCCCAATGTCTGGTCGTAGTAGGCCGGCGTCTGCTCGTGCGGAGCGGGCTGTCCGCTGCCATCGCTTGCCTGGAGCGCCAGCGCAGCGACCCGCTCGCGGACTTCCACCGCGAGGTCGCCTAGATGCAACTCCGGACGCACCAGTTGTTCGGCAAAAATGCGGGTGAACACGGAATTGTTCGCCGTGTCCTTGTCGCTCAGCCGGTCGAGCGCCGTCTGGCCGATACCAGCGGAATACAGCGTGAAGACACCCCGCGCCGGCTTGGCATCCGAAAGCCCGCGCGTATTGCCGATGGAGCGTCCCGCCGCTCGCGGAAATGGATTGTCGCGGCAGGCGTCGATGACCAGTAGCGCCACCCGCACGGATTTTGCCTGCAACTCGGCAATAATGTCCGGTTCCGCAAGCGACGCGCCGCGTACCCGCGCCTCTGCCCCTTCGGAGACAGGGGGCACATCGCTCGGCACGAGATAATTCACGCCCTGGATCGCAACGCCGTGGCCCGCGAAGAAAACTGCGGCGGTGTCGCCCGCCTCCAGCCGCGCGGTAAATTCGGCAAGCTTGTCGATCATGGCCTGACGGCCGAGGTTGGTGCCGATCAGCACCTCGAAGCCGAGAGCCTTCATCGAAGCCGCAACGGTGTAAGCGTCGTTGACAGCTTTCTGCAGTTGCCGATCGGCCGGCATGTTGACGTAACGGTCGTTGCCGATGACGAGCGCCACCCGCTTCTCGGCGTGTGCGGCGTCCGGCAGGCACAGCGTCAGCAGGACCGTGATTGCGATCGCAAGGCCGGACAGCAATTCTCGAAAACTGGACAACGCGATCGGCATCGAAACCGGGCCCCGAAAAGCAATGGCTCCAGTCTACCGGAAACCGTCAATATCGCCACGAATTCTGCCTGTTTACCGTGCCCGGGGAAGTCTGGGGACAGGCGCGGATTAGGGGAAATCGCACTTGCTCCCCCATGCGTCTGCTCCTATAGCTTTCGCTTTAATGGCTTCCGCTCCGAAATCGTCCTTTGTCCTCGGCCACCGGCATCTTCTCGGGATCGAGGGCCTTTCCGTCGCCGATATCACCGGCCTTCTGGACCTTTCGGAAGAATTCGTCGAACTCAACCGGCAGATTGAAAAGAAGACGACCTATCTGCGCGGCCGTACGCAGATCAACCTGTTCTTCGAAGCCTCCACCCGCACGCAATCATCGTTCGAGATCGCCGGAAAGAGGCTCGGCGCGGACGTGATGAACATGTCGGTCGCCTCTTCCTCCATGCGCAAGGGCGAGACGCTGGTCGACACGGCGATGACGCTGAACGCCATGCATCCGGATATCCTCGTCGTTCGTCACCATGCGTCCGGCGCGGTCGAACTCCTGGCGCGCAAGGTCGACGGCTCGGTGATCAACGCAGGCGACGGCGCGCACGAGCATCCGACCCAGGCGCTGCTCGACGCCCTGACCATCCGCCGCAACAAGGGCCGCATCGAAGGCCTGACCGTCGCGATCTGCGGCGACGTGATGCATTCGCGTGTCGCCCGCTCCAACATCCTTCTGCTCACCACCATGGGTGCACGGGTGCGCGTGATCGCCCCCTCGACGCTGCTGCCGCCCGGCATCGAACGCATGGGCGTCGAGGTCGCGCGCGACATGCGCGAGGGGCTGAACGGTGTGGACATCGTCATGATGCTGCGCCTGCAGCGCGAGCGGATGAACGGTTCCTTCGTCCCCTCGACCCAGGAGTATTTCCAGTATTTCGGCCTCGACCAGAAGAAGCTGAACTACGCCAAACCCGACGCGCTGGTGATGCATCCGGGGCCGATGAACCGCGGCGTCGAAATCGACTCGCTCGTCGCCGACGGCACACAATCGCTGATCCGCGAACAGGTGGAGATGGGTGTCGCCGTACGCATGGCTGTGCTCGAAGCGCTCGCGCGGAACCTGCCGAATGCGTAGAGGGATATTCGGTTTGAGGACGTCGCCCGGCGGGCAGCACACGTTCGTGCGCCTCCGGTGCGGCAAGGCTGTCATCGCATGCTGACGGATCGACACCCCATCCTGCTTGCCAACGCCCGGATCATCGATCCGTCGCGGAACCTCGACGAGCGCGGTGACGTGCTGATCGCCGATGGCGTCGTTCGCGATGCCCGGCGCGGCATCGGCGCTGCCGGCGTGCCGGAGGGCACCGATATCATCGATTGCGGCGGCAAGATCGTCGCTCCTGGCCTGATCGACATGTGCGCTTTCGCGGGAGAGCCCGGCGCGAGCCATCGCGAGACCTTTGCGTCGGCAAGCGCTGCCGCCGCCGCCAGCGGCATAACCACCATCGTCTGCCGTCCCGACACCTCGCCTGCGATCGATAATTCCGCGACCGTCGACTTCGTGCTGCGCCGTGCGCGTGACACCGCCGTCGTGCATATCCAGCCGATGGCTGCCCTGACCAAGGGTTTGCGCGGCGAGGAGATGACCGAGATCGGCCTCTTGAAGGCCGCAGGCGCAGTTGCGTTCACCGACGCGGGCAAAAGCGTCACCAATGCCTTGGTGATGCGCCGGGCTCTCACCTATGCGAAGGATTTCGGGGCGCTGATCGTGCACCACACCGAGAATCCGGACCTCGTCGGCGAAGGCGTGATGAACGAAGGCGAATTCGCCACGCGCCTCGGCCTCGTCGGCATTCCCTCCGCCGCCGAAACCATGATGCTGGAACGCGACATGCGTCTCGTGGCGCTTACCGGCGGGCGCTATCACGCGGCCTCGCTGACCTGCATCGAATCGCTGGAGGTTCTCAAGCGCGCCAAGGACGCCGGGCTGAATGTCAGCGCGTCCGCCTCGATCAACCACATCACGCTGAACGAAAACGACATCGGCCCCTATCGCACTTATCTGAAGCTGTCGCCGCCCTTGCGCACCGAAACCGACCGCGCCGCGCTTGCCGCTGCCGTCGGCAGCGGACTGATCGACACGGTCGTGTCGGACCACAATCCGCAGGACGTGGAAACCAAGCGCCTGCCCTTCGCCGAAGCGGAAGCCGGCGCCATCGGGCTTGAGACGATGCTGCCCGCGGGCTTGCGGCTGGTGCACAATGGCGAGATCGAGCTGATGGCGCTGATCCGCGCCATGTCGACCCGCCCGGCCGAACTGCTCGGTCTGCCCGGCGGAACGCTCAGACCCGGTGCGCCGGCCGACATCGTCGTCATCGATCTCGACACGCCGTGGGTGGTCGATCCTGCAAAGCTGCGCTCGTCGTGCAAGAATACACCGTTCGATGAGGCGAAATTCATGGGCGGCGCGGTGCGTACGATCGCCGGCGGGCGCACTGTCTTTCAACGAGCAATGCCTTAAAAGTTCGGTGTCGTTGATCTCGTCGATCGATCGTTCAAGGAGGAATGCCGCGCCATGCTGACCTTGAAGCTCGTGAGCGCCTTGACCCTCGGCTATCTGTTCGGCTCGATCCCGTTTGGCCTGCTGCTGACGCGGCTTGCCGGCACGCGCGACCTTCGTACCATCGGTTCAGGCAACATCGGTGCGACCAACGTCCTGCGCACCGGTCGCAAGGGCCTTGCCGCGGCGACGCTGATCGGTGATGCGCTGAAGGGCACCTTCGCAGTGATCGTCGGCGGCTATATCGCGGGCCCGAACGGCGCGATCGTCGCCGCCCTCGGCGCGTTTCTCGGCCACCTGTTTCCGATCTGGCTGCGCTTCAAGGGCGGCAAAGGCGTGGCCACCTACATCGGTCTGCTGATCGGCTTGCTGTGGCCGGTGGCTATCGCCTTCTGCGCAGTATGGCTCGTGGTCGCGCTGGCGACGCGTTACTCGTCGATGGCGGCCTTGATCGCAAGCCTGGCGACACCGTTTATGCTCTGGTACGTCGGCCACCCGGCCTTGGCGATGCTGTTTGCATTGCTGACGGTGCTGCTCTGGTTAATGCACCGGAGCAACGTCTCAAAGCTCTTGTCGGGCACCGAGTCCAAGATCGGCGCGAAGGCATGACGGCATGCCGTCGTTCCGGGCGGCGCTAAGCGCCGAACCCGAAATCCGGATGTGATCTGCTCTGAGTTCAAACAAGCTCGGGATTTCGGGTCCGCACCTGCGGTGCGTCCTGGAATAACGGTCCAGGGACCCCCTACTCCGCAGCCTTGGTCTTCTTCTTCACCTGCTTGACCGGCGCAGGCGGCGGTTCGGAGCCTGCCGCGCGAAGATATTCCACCTTCTCGGCCTTCTTCTTTGTCGCCTTCGCCGCTTCCGACGCGCCGACTGAAAGGGCCGCGATCAGTCCGACGCTGCACGCTGCGACAATCCAACGAACCATGACATCCTCCGCAATTGCTCGTTGCCGTGATACTATCGGGACAACAATTTGAGCACCAGCCTGGTTCAATGCGCCCGCCGTTCCTGATGCATTTCTCAACCTGCCCCACATGAGCCCCGCCCTCACAGACGGCCAGCGGATCGACTGGCTGCGGCTGATCCGCTCCGAAAACGTCGGGCCGCGCACGTTCCAGAGCCTCGTCCGTCATGCCGGCAGTGCGGGCGCAGCATTGCAGGCCCTGCCCGATCTCGCCCGACGGGGCGGTTCGGCAAGGGTCGGACAAATCTGCTCGCGCGAGGACGCCGAGCGGGAGATCGAGAATGCGCGCAGGATCGGCGTTCGGTTCGTCGCGCCGGATGAGATCGGTTATCCGCCGCGCCTTGCGACCATCGACGATGCGCCGCCACTGCTCGCGGTGCGCGGCAATCTCGATGCGCTGATGCGCCCGGCCATCGCCATTGTCGGTTCACGCAACGCGTCGGCGGCCGGCATGAAGTTTGCGCAGGCGCTGACCCGCGACCTTGCCGAAGCCGGCTTCATCATCATCTCCGGGCTCGCGCGCGGCATCGATCAGGCGGCGCATCGCGCGAGCCTTCAAAGCGGCACGGTGGCCGTGCTCGCGGGCGGCCATAGCCAGATCTACCCGCCGGAGCACGAAGATCTTCTGCATTCAATCGTCGGCGATCGAGGTGCGGCGATCTCGGAAATGCCGCTCGATCATGCGCTGCGTCCCCGCGACTTCCCTCGCCGGAACCGGTTGATTTCAGGTGCTGCGGTCGGCGTCGTAATCGTCGAGGCCGCTCATCGCTCCGGCTCGCTGATCACCGCGCGGATGGCCGCCGAACAGGGCCGCGAAGTGTTCGCCGTGCCGGGCTCTCCGCTTGATCCGCGCTCAGCCGGCGCTAACGATCTCATCAAACAGGGGGCCACCCTCGTCACGTCGGCGGCAGACATTATAACTGTGGTTAATCCAATTCTGGATCGGCCGATCCAGACGCCGCTGGAGGAGCCGGGCGCCGAGGATTTCAGGGGCGAGCCGGAGACCGCCGAGCGCGCGCGGATCGTCTCGCTGCTGGGGCCGACGCCGATCGGCATCGACGATTTGATCCGCATGTCCGGTGCATCGATTTCAGCGGTGCGGATCGTCTTGCTTGAACTCGAACTCGCAGGACGGCTGGAGCGCCACGGCGGCGGACTGGTATCGCTGAGCTAGCGTTGGCCGGCGTTGCCGCGGGTGCCGAACAGGCGCCGCCTCGGCCTGCTTTCGGCCGTCATCTTTGCTACTCAGGATTACAATTATCTGGCCTGCGCAACCTTAAGGAGGTGCATTTTACCGTTACGTCATTTGACAGCGGGGGCCTCTGCCACCATGTTCCGCCGCAAATGGGCCCCGGCGAGTCTTCGCCCGCCGCCCAAAATCGCTCCCAAGACATTGGAATTACATGAATATCGTCATCGTTGAGTTGCCGGCCAAGGCCAAGACGATCAACAAGTATCTGGGCTCCTCGTACGAGGTTCTGGCCTCGTTTGGCCATATCCGCGACCTCCCCGCGAAGAACGGATCGGTCGATCCGGAAGAAAATTTTCGGATGATCTGGGAGATCGATCCGAAGGCGGCTGGCCGTCTGAACGACATCGCCAGAGCGGTGAAGGGCGCCGACAAGCTGATCCTCGCCACCGACCCGGATCGCGAGGGCGAGGCGATCTCCTGGCACGTGCTCGAAGTGCTGAAGGAAAAGCGCGCACTGAAGGACCAGCAGATCGAGCGCGTCGTCTTCAACGCCATCACCAAGCAAGCGGTGACGGATGCGATGAAGCATCCGCGCCAGATCGACGGTGCCCTGGTCGACGCCTATATGGCGCGCCGCGCGCTCGACTATCTCGTCGGCTTCACCCTCTCCCCTGTGCTGTGGCGAAAGCTGCCCGGCGCGCGCTCGGCCGGGCGCGTGCAGTCCGTCTCCTTGCGGCTTGTCTGCGACCGCGAGCTCGAGATCGAAAAATTCGTCCCGCGCGAATACTGGTCGCTGGTCGCAACCCTCGCCACGCCGCGCAATGAGACCTTCGAGGCGCGCCTGATCGGCGCCGACGGCAAGAAGATCCAGCGCCTCGACATCGGCACCGGCGCGGAAGCGGAAGATCTCAAGAAGGCGATCGAGGCGGCCAACTTCCAGGTCACGACCGTCGAAGCCAAGCCGGCGCGGCGCAACCCCTATGCGCCGTTCACCACCTCGACCCTGCAGCAGGAAGCAAGCCGCAAGCTCGGCTACGCGCCGTCGCACACGATGCGGATCGCGCAGCGGCTCTATGAGGGCGTCAACATCGGCGGCGAGACCACCGGTCTCATTACCTATATGCGGACCGACGGCGTGCAGATGGCGCCGGAAGCGATCGTCGAGGCGCGCACGGTGATCGGCGCGGACTACGGCAAGGACTATGTGCCGACCGCACCGCGCGAGTATCAGACCAAGGCCAAGAACGCGCAGGAAGCACACGAAGCCATCCGCCCCACCGACATGGCGCGCCGCCCGCGCGAGATGGCGGGAAAGCTCGATGCCGAGCAGGCAAAGCTCTATGAACTGATCTGGAAGCGCGCGATCGCGAGCCAGATGGAATCGGCCGAACTCGAGCGCACCACCGTGGATATCACGGCCAGGGCTGGCGCGCGGACGCTCGACCTGCGCGCCACCGGCCAGGTGATCAAGTTCGATGGCTTCCTGGCTCTCTATCAGGAAGACACCGACGACGCCACGGACGACGACGACAGCCGCCGCCTGCCCGCAATGAACGAAGGCGAAGCGCTCGCGCGCAAGGAGCTCAACGTCACCCAGCATTTTACCGAGCCACCGCCGCGCTTCTCGGAAGCCTCGCTGGTGAAGCGAATGGAGGAACTCGGCATCGGCCGTCCCTCGACCTATGCCTCGATCCTGCAAGTGCTGAAGGACCGCGGCTACGTCAAGCTCGACAAGAAGCGACTGTATGCGGAGGACAAGGGCCGCGTCGTCGTGGCCTTCCTGGAAAACTTCTTCGCCCGCTACGTCGAATACGATTTCACGGCGTCACTCGAGGATCAGCTCGACAAGATTTCCAACAACGAGATCGCCTGGCGCGACGTGTTGAAGGAGTTTTGGGTAGGCTTTATCGGTGCGGTTAACGAGATCAAGGATCTGCGCGTTTCGCAGGTGCTCGACGTGCTTGACGACATGCTGGGCCCGCACATCTATCCGGCACGCGACGACGGCGGCGATCCGCGCCAGTGCCCGACCTGCGGCGTCGGCAAGCTCAATCTGAAGGCCGGCAAGTTCGGCGCCTTCGTCGGCTGCACGAATTATCCGGAATGCCGCTACACCCGTCCCCTCGCCGCCAATGGCGATGCAGGCGGCGATCGCATCCTCGGCAAGGACCCCGAAACGGGCCTCGATATTGCCGTGAAGTCAGGCCGGTTCGGTCCCTACATTCAGCTTGGCGACCAGAAGGACGTCGGCGAGGGCGAGAAACCGAAGCGCGCAGGCATCCCGAAGGGCACCTCACCCGGCGATGTCGAGCTTGAACTGGCGCTGAAGCTGCTTTCGCTGCCACGCGACGTCGGCCGCCATCCAGAGAGCGGTGAGCCGATCACGGCCGGCATCGGCCGCTTCGGCCCGTTCGTGAAACACGAGAAGACCTATGCGAGCCTTGAGGCGGGCGACGATGTCTACAATGTCGGCCTCAATCGCGCGGTCACGCTGATTGCGGAGAAGATCGCCAAGGGTCCGGGCCGCGGACGCTTCCAGCAAGATCCCGGCAAACCGCTCGGCGATCATCCGAACGGAGGCGTCATCGCCGTGAAGAACGGCCGCTATGGCCCGTACGTCACGCACGATGGCACCAATGCGACGCTGCCGGCGGAGATCACCCCCGACACCGTGACGCTCGCACAGGCGATCGAACTGATCGATGCGCGTGCGGGCACGGGCAAGAAGCCGAAGCGTGCCGCGAAGAAGAAGGCCGCCGCGCCGAAGACGGCGAATGGCGCGTCGAGCGAGGGTGCGACGGCGAAGCCTGCTGCCAAAGCGAAGAAGGCGGCCAAACCCGCAGCGTCGGGGCCGGCAAAGAAGTCCGCCGCAAAGGCGCGTGGAACTGTGACGAACAAGGCTGCTCCGGTTGCCGCGAAAGCGCCGGCGGCAAAGAAGGCCGCGGGCAAAGCACGCTAACCTCAAACGCCGGCAAGCCTACGATTGTGAAACGGAAACGCGACGCTGAAACCCCCTTCCCTTCGCGGGACGAGATCGTCGCGTTCGTCCGTTCGCAGCCGGGCGAGACCGGCACCCGCGAAATTGCGCGCGCCTTCGGCCTGAAGAACTCCGACCGGATCGAACTGAAGCGCATCTTGCGCACCCTCTCCGACGACGGCGTTCTTGCGAGACGCGGCCGCAAGACCGTGCATCTCGCAGGCGAACTGCCGCCGGTCCTTGCCGCCGACATCACCGGCCGCGACAATGACGGCGAGCTGATCGCCGTGCCTGCCGAATGGGACGAGGAACGCGGTGCACCGCCGAAAATCCTCGTTCACGTCTCGCGCCGCGCTCATTCCGGCGTCACCGGCGGCATCGGCGACCGGGTGTTGCTGCAGATCGCGCACGCCCACGACAGCGAGGAAGTCACCCATCCGCGCGGCCGCATCATCAAGGTGCTGGATACCGCCAGGCATCGCGTGCTGGGGATTTTCCGCGCGCTGCCGGACGGCAGCGGACGGCTGGTTCCAATTGACAAGAAAAACGTCGGCCGTGAGCTGACGATTGCGGTGCGCGACAGCATGGACGCGAAGGACGGCGATCTGATCTCCGTCGAGCTTTCGCGCGGGCGCGGCTACGGTCTCCCCTCGGGCCGCGTCAAGGAGCGGCTCGGCTCGCTGAAGACCGAAAGCGCCGTCAGCCTGATTGCGATCCACGCCCACCAGATTCCAAATGTCTTTTCGCCTGCCGTGCTGGCAGAGGCTGAAGCCGCAGAGCCCGCGGCGCTTGATGGCCGCGAGGACTGGCGCGAGTTGCCGCTCGTCACGATCGATCCGCCCGACGCGAAGGATCATGACGACGCGGTCCATGCCGAGCCGGACAGCGATCCGGACAACAAGGGCGGCTTCATCGTCACCGTCGCCATCGCCGACGTCTCGTTCTATGTCCGGCCGGGCTCGGCGCTCGACCGCGAAGCGGTCAATCGCGGCAACTCGGTCTATTTCCCGGACCGCGTGGTGCCGATGCTGCCCGAGCGCATCTCCAACAATCTGTGTTCGCTCGTGCCCGGCGCCCCGCGCGGCGCGCTTGCGGCGCGCATGGTGATCGCAAAGGATGGCCGCAAACGCTCGCATACGTTCCATCGCGTGCTGATGCGGTCGGCGGCAAAGCTGCACTACGCTCAGGCACAGGCAGCGATCGACGGCCATCCCGACGACACGACCGGCCCCCTGCTCAAACCGATTCTGGAGCCGCTTTACGACGCCTATGCCGCGGTGAAAAAGGCGCGCGACGATCGCGAGCCGCTCGATCTCGATCTGCCGGAGCGAAAAATCCTGCTCAAGGCCGACGGCACGGTGGACCGTGTCGCGACTCCTGAACGCCTCGACGCACACAAGCTGATCGAGGAGTTCATGATCCTTGCCAACGTCGCCGCAGCGGAAACGCTGGAGAAGAAGGCGACGCCGCTGATCTATCGCGTGCACGACGAACCGGGCCTCGAAAAGGTCGTCGCGCTGCGCGAGTTCCTGCAAACACTCGACATCTCGTTTCCGAAGACCGGCGCATTGCGTCCCGAAATCTTCAACCGAACGCTGCGGCAGGTAAAGGGCCACGACAGCGAGCCGCTGGTGAACGAGATCGTGCTGCGTTCCCAGGCGCAGGCCGAATATGCGTCGGAAAATTACGGCCACTTCGGCCTGAACCTGCGCCGCTACGCCCATTTCACGTCACCGATCAGGCGATACGCAGACCTGATCGTGCATCGCGCACTGGTGCGCGCGCTCGGCCTTGGCGCCGGCGGACTGCCGGAGACGGAAACCCTCGAAACGCTGGCGGAGGTTGCAGCGAACATCTCTGTCACTGAACGCCGTGCGATGAAGGCCGAACGCGAAACCAGCGACCGGTTGATCGCGCATTTTCTCGCCGATCGCGTCGGCGCGACGTTTCACGGCCGCATTTCGGGCGTCACCCGAGCCGGGCTGTTCGTCAAGCTCAATGATACCGGCGCCGACGGGCTGATCCCGATACGCACGCTCGGCGGTGAGTATTACCAGTACGACGAGGCGCGCCATGCGCTCATCGGCACGCGCAGCGGAGCCATGCACCGGCTGGGCGACACCGTTGAGGTTCGTCTGGTAGAAGCAGCTCCAGTTGCTGGCGCTTTGCGGTTCGAGCTCCTATCTGAAGGCCATCAAACACCGCGCCGTCAGCCGCGAGAGGTTCGCCCGCGCGACGACACCCGGCCTGGTCAGGACCGGACCGAGCGCTCGTTCATCGCCAAGAAGCGCCGCGAGAAGCCCGGCAAGTCGAAGATGCAAAAGTTGAAATCGAAGGCGAAGCAGAAGAGCAAACGAGGCGGGCGATGACACAGCAGGTTTGGACGAACCGGACCGACGCTCCGCCGAAGCGCGATCTGAAAGAGGCGATGTGGCGCGGCTTCCGCTGTCGCTGCCCGAACTGCGGCGAGGGCAAGCTGTTCCGCGCCTACCTGAAGACCCGCGATAGCTGCTCGGTGTGCGGTCTGGATTTTCGTCATCAGCGCGCCGACGACCTTCCGGCCTATCTCGTGATCGTCATCGTCGGCCACATCGTCGTCCCGCTGGTGCTGGTTGTCGAAAAGAACTTCGCGTGGTCTTACCTGCTGAACCTTGCGGTATGGCTCCCCCTCACGTTGGGCATGTCGCTGGCATTGCTCCAGCCCGTCAAAGGAGCCATTGTCGGCTTGCAATGGGCGGCCCGGATGCATGGATTCGATGAGAACGGCGCTGCCGATCCGCTGGAAGCAGGCTTGAAAGAAAAGAAAACTTGAGGGTGAAATGACCGAGACGGCCGCGCGGGGTTCGAACTTACCCAATCCGGGAAATTATCGGGAAGACACCACCAAGCATCCCTACTACCGTCCGAAAGACGCAGCAACGCTTATCCTGATCGATCGCAGCGCGTCGAAGCCGAAGGTGCTCGTCGGCAAGCGGCACGACAATGTGGTGTTCATGCCGAGCGCGTTCGTGTTCCCCGGCGGGCGCGTCGATCCGAAAGATAACAATATCCAGGTCGCGGCGCCGATTCCGGCAGCGCTTGAAGCGCGGCTGATGCAGGGCAGTCCGAAGATCTCGTCCGCCCGCGCCCGCGCGCTCGCCAACTCGGCGATCCGCGAGGCCTGCGAGGAAACCGGGCTTTGTCTCGGCAAGCCCGCGAACGGCGCGAAGACGAAATTCGAAGGAAGCTGGAAGCCGTTCGGCGACGCCGGCCTCTTGCCCGATCCATCCTCGCTCTACCTGATCGCCCGCGCGATCACGCCGCCTGGCCGGGTCAAACGCTTCGATACACGCTTCTTTACGGCGGATGCCTCGGCCATCACCCACCATGTGCCGGGGATCGTCCATGCCGATGCGGAACTGGTCGAACTGGTGTGGGTCGAAATCGGCTCAAAACCGCTCGCCAACATGCATCCGATGACCGTGAAGGTGCTGGAGCAGCTGGAAATCCGGCTGGCTACCGGCCCACTCCGCCATGACGCGCCGATGCCGTTCTTCCACTTCTACGGCGGCAAGATGCACATGGATATGCTGCCCGGAAACGCCTGATTTGGGATCGAAATCCGGCCCAAATCCTTGACTTTGGGCGATTCCGGGCTAGGTTGCCGGCCAATTGGGCGGGGTTTCTCGCCCTCATCCTTTTTAACGCTTTCGAGGTTCTCCCATGGCCAAGGCCGTCACCATCAAGGTCAAGCTCGTCTCGAGCGCCGACACCGGCTTCTACTACGTCGCCAAGAAGAACTCGCGCACGATGACCGACAAGCTGAAGATGAAGAAGTACGACCCGGTCGCCAAGAAGCATGTCGAGTTCGTCGAGTCGAAGATCAAGTAAGATTTGTTGCGCTCGCGCAAAATCCGAGCGGGTGGGTGAAATGCAAAAACGGAGCCGAAAGGCTCCGTTTTTGTTTGGGCGGGCCATCGCCGTTGCCTTGAATGGATCATGGCCGAAAACGGCCAGACAAAATCCCGCTCCCACCCGATATCTCCGCAACACCATAACGGAGAAGTCGGATGGCCACCATCATCAAGGACGTTCTGATCGACGCGAACCCGAATGACGTCTGGGCAGCGCTCGAAGATTTCCGCGCTCGACAAGCGCCTCGTTCCGGGCTTCGTCACCGCCTGCGCATTCGACGGCGAGGCGCGGACCATCACCTTCTCGAACGGCACGGTCGCGCGCGAACTGCTGGTGACGAGCGACAGCGATCATCGCCGCCTCGTCTATGCCGTTGTCGGTGAGCGCGTAAAGCATTACAGCGCATCCGCACAGGTGTTCGACGACGGCAAGGGCGGCGCGCGGCTGACCTGGATTGTCGACATGCTGCCGAACGAGGCTGCTCCACACATCAGCGGGCAGATGGATCTCGGGGCCGCGGCAATGCAGAAAGCGCTGGCGCGGAAGGCAGCGTAAGCGCAATGAATCGTCCCTGCGAAAGCTGGGACCCATACGCCGTTTCATAAATGAGAGCAGATTGACCTGGTTGCCTTGAGGCGACGCGCACGTGACCACCAAAGCGCGCGGAGGCTTTGGGTCCCGGCTTTCGCAGGGACCATAAGACCTACGCCGCGTCGAGGACCACCCGGTTGCGGCCGTCGCGCTTGGCGCGATAGAGCGCCTGGTCGGCACGCTTGAGCACATCGGTGATCGGCTCGCCCTTGCGGTCCAGCGTCGCAATTCCGATCGAGATCGTCACGTCGATGCGCTTTGAGCCCTTGTCGATCGCAAACGACTCGCCGGCGATCGACTTGCGCAGTCGTTCGGCGACCATGCCGGCGACATGCATGTCGGTCTCCGGCATGACGATGACGAACTCCTCGCCGCCGTAGCGGCAGGCGAGATCGATGCCGCGGATGGATTTGCGGATGCGCACGGCGAATTCGCGCAGCACGTCGTCGCCCGCGTCGTGACCATGGCCGTCATTGATCGACTTGAAGAAGTCGATGTCGAGCACCATCAGCGCGAGCGGCTTGCCGCGCGAGCCCGCCTGCTCGGCGAGCGTCGAGAGGTGGCTTTCCATATAACGGCGATTGTGCAGACCGGTCAGCGCATCGGTGATCGCCGCTTCGATCGAATTCTGCACATTGTCGCGCAGATGATCAGTATAGCGGCGCTTGCGCACCTGCGTGCGGGCGCGCGCGAGCAATTCGTTCTTGTCGACCGGCCGCAGCAGGTAGTCATTGACGCCGATTTCCAGACCGCGCAGCAGGCGCGAATTGTTGTCGGCATCGGAGATGGCGAGGATCGGCACATGCCGCGTCCGCTCGAGCGACCGCGCCTGGCTGCACAGCCGCAGACCGTCGAAATTCTCGAGCCCAAGCGAGACGATCAGGAGGTCGTAATTGCCGTCGGCGGCATGAAACAGCGCTTCGGACGGATTGGGCTCGACATCGACGGTGTGTTCTTCCGTAAGCATGCTCGCCAGCCGCTCGTAGGAGGACGGCCGATCGTCGACCAGCAGAACCTTTCCGCCCCTGCCCTGGTCCGCGATCGCCTCGCGCTCCGGGCTCTGGATGCCGATCTCGTGCGAGGTGATCGCGCGCATCCGCAGTTCGTCGGTCATCATCTTCAGCCGCGTCAGCGACCGCACGCGCGCGATCAGCACGACATCGGAGACCGGCTTGGTGAGGAAGTCATCGGCGCCGGCTTCCAGCCCGCGCACGCGATCGGAAGGCGAATCCAGCGCGGTCACCATCACCACCGGGATGAAATGCGTCACCGGATTCGATTTCAGGCGACGGCAGACTTCGAAGCCGTCCATGTCCGGCATCATCACGTCGAGCAGCACGATATCGCATTCAGCGCGGGCGGCGATTTCCAGCGCCTGCGCGCCGTTCGAGGCCGTCATGACGTCGAAATACTCTGCCGACAGCCGCGCTTCGAGCAACTTCACATTGGCGGGAATATCGTCGACAACCAGAATACGCGCGGACATTTTCGTCCCCCTACCCGATGAAACGCCGGACAGTTTCGATGAATTTCCCGACCGAGATCGGCTTCGAAAGATAAGCTTCGCAGCCGCCTTCGCGGATGCGCTCTTCGTCGCCCTTCATCGCAAACGCGGTGACGGCGACGACGGGAATGGTGTGAAGTTCAGGATCGTTCTTGAT
Source organism: uncultured Alphaproteobacteria bacterium (assembly GCA_963774995.1). Classification (GTDB taxonomy): domain Bacteria; phylum Pseudomonadota; class Alphaproteobacteria; order Rhizobiales; family Xanthobacteraceae; genus P52-10. The sequence continues at coordinate 245,068 of CAVZHJ010000003.1, read as the reverse complement.
CCAGCGCGTGACGTCGAGGCCCGACACCTCCGGCAGCTGAATATCCATCAGGATCAAGTCGGGGCGATGACGGCGTACCAGATCGAGCGCCTCGATGCCCTTGTTGGTCCCAACGGTCTGGTAACCATGGGCTTCGAGAAGATCGCGAAAGAGCTTCATGTTGAGCTCGTTGTCTTCGACGATAAGGACGGTTTTTGCCATCCCGCCCTCCCCGTTCCCGAATAAGCTGGCCGGTTTGCCTCCGCAAAACGGGTTCGCCACGTCAAACCCGGCGTGGCAAGATGAATCAAAATAGAGACGATAGGTTACGGAAAGGCAAATACCGTTGATGACAAAGCGGGCTTTCACCCCCGGCCAAGTGGCTGAAACTGTGGCGATTTAGGCGCTTGCCTTCCTCGCGCAGGAGCCGGCGCGGCTGGGCCGGTTCCTGGCCGAAACCGGGCTCGGTCCGGAAACGATTCGCACCGCCGCGAAGGACAAATCGTTCCTCGTCGGGGTGCTGGATTTCATTCTCAATGACGAAGCCTTGATCGAAGATTTTAGCGCAACCCACGACATCAAGCCGCGCCAGTTGATCGCTGCGCGCGAGGCGCTCGGTGGTCCGTCATGGGAGCGCGACGTGCCGTGAATTCAGCCCTGCCCGCCTCCGGCTTCTGCCGCGATTGCCTCGAGGCGATCGATGCAAAAGCCGCGCGGTGCCGGCATTGCGGCTCGCCTCGCCTGGTGCGCCACCACGCGCTCGCCTCGCTCGCCATCGCCCATATCGATTGCGACGCCTTCTACGCCACGGTCGAGAAGCGCGACAACCCGGAGCTTGCCGACAAGCCGGTCGCGATCGGTGGCGGCAAGCGCGGTGTGGTCTCGGCGGCCTGCTACATCGCGCGCACGTTCGGCGTCCACTCGGCGATGCCGATGTTCAAGGCGCATGCGCTGTGCCCCGACCTCGTCGTTGTGAAGCCCGACATGGCGAAATACGTCCGCGTCGGGCGTGAGGTACGCCGCGCGATGCAGGCGCTGACGCCGCTGGTCGAGCCGCTGTCGATCGACGAGGCGTTTCTCGATTTGTCCGGCACCGAGCGTATTCACGGCGCGATCCCGGCACTCACGCTGGCGCGCTTCGCCCGTGACGTGCAGCGCGACATCGGCATCACCGTGTCGGTCGGCCTCTCCTGCAACAAATTTCTCGCAAAAGTAGCTTCCGATCTCGACAAGCCGCGCGGCTTTGCGGTGCTCGATCAGGACGACGGCCGCAATCTGCTCGCCAACAAGCCCGTCAGCTTCATCTATGGCGTCGGACCGGCGACCCAGCAGCGGCTGCAGAGCCAGGGCTTTCGCCTGGTCTCGGATTTCCAGCGCGCCGACGAAAACGACCTGATGAAGCAGTTCGGTGCCGAGGGGCGAAGATTGTGGCGGCTGTCACGCGGCATCGATGAGCGGAAAGTGGAGCCCGACCGCGATACCAAGGTGATTTCGGCGGAAACGACCTTCGAGGCCGACCTGCGCGATCTTGCAAGTCTGGAGCGAATTCTCTGGCAGCTGACGGAAAAGGTTTCGTCGCGGCTGAAGGCGGCCGAGATCGCCGGCTCTACCATTACGCTGAAACTGAAGACAGCCGACTTCCGCCAACGCACCCGCGCGCAATCAATCGGCGCGCCAACGCAACTCGCCAACCGGATTTTCTCGACTGCGCGCGAACTGTTGGCGAAGGAGATCGACGGCGCAGCCTTCCGTCTGATCGGCACCGGCGTCAGCGCGCTACGGCCGGCGTCCGAGGCGGAAGACTCCGACCTGCTCGATCGGCGCAGCGCGCACGCCGAACGCGCCATGGACGACCTGCGCCAGCGTTTTGGCCAAGACGCGGTGATCAAGGGGATCGCGTATGAGGGCCCGGAGAAGAGCGGCTAGCGCCGGCGCGACAAGCCGCTTAATTGCACGGCTTGCTCGTCTTCGCGTCGAATTTGCTCATGGCGCCTGCGATGACGAAGTCGTTGTAGTCGAGCGTCAGCGCACGCGAGACGCCGTTTTCGTAGAGCTCGAACGACATCGCATAGACCGGCGTCTGCTCGCCGGTGTTCGACTGCGCCGAGCGGTCATAGTAACTCACGGTGACCGGCCAGCGCGTCAGGCTTTTCAGTGCGGCGTTGTCGGAGCCGACATCCGGTTTCGACGGGGCGCGTGCGCCCGGGATCGGCTGCCCGATCACTGTCAGCGTGTTGTAGATCTTCTCGCCGTTGTCGGAGCCGTCGTAGACGGCGAGTTCCAGGATCGACTTCTCGGCGCGTGCCGCTTCGAGGATACGGTGGACTTGCTCGGTCGGGAACACGATCGCCTTGTCGATGGTGAAGGTTTTCGCCTCCGGCTGCTTCAGCTTGATGATAATGCCGTTGGGCGTGCGCTCGGCGGCGCCATCGACCGAACTGGTGCTCTCATTGTTCAGCCGCGTCTCGATCTTGAAGCGATAGCTCGATCCCTTGCCTTCTTCCCAGCTCGACGAGCGCAGGTCGCTCACCACCGTCCGGCCCTCGCCGGTGTTCAACCGCGAGACCTGGCGAAAATCGGTCGTATAGCCTTCGCACTCACTGCCGGTGAAATTGTAGACGATGCGGCCTTCGGCCCCTTCGACGGACGGGCTGCGGCGCGAGGTTTTCAGCGAGAGGTCATAGGCCGCCTGATGCGCAAGGAACGGCGCGGGGCCAGCCGCGCCGGCGGAGCCTGCGTCCAGCGACAGCAATGCCACGGATGCGGCAAGGGCAAGCCAACCGCCCGAGTTTGCCTGAATTCCAGAACTGCGCGCGGATGAGGGCATGAAGTCTCCATCAGTCGTCGAATCGTGAGAATAGTTACGCTGGAACTAGCCTGCAACAGCGGGCCAGGCCCGGCTTGCCCCGGTCTGCCGGGTCAAGCGCTCGAAACATATAGTTTTCTGCGAGATGAGCATAGCTGGACGGGGTCACGCGCCTTGCTTGCGACAGTATGATGGGCAAAAAGAGACGGCTTTCTCGAACGCGCGTGAAACGAAGGGGTTGGCCATGGCCGGTACTGTCGAACAGAAGCTTGCAACACAGGGTATCGTGCTGCATCAGCCGGTAGCGCCGGTCGCCAACTATGTCGGCTTCGTCCGCACCGGCAATCTCCTGATCTGCTCCGGTCAGGTTTGCATCGACGCCCAGGGCAAGCTGATCGCCAAGGGCAAGCTCGGCAAGGATGTTACCGTCGAGCAAGGCGCGGCCGCCGCGCGCGGCTGCGCGATCAACCTCCTGGCGCAGGTCAAGGCCGCGCTCGGCGATCTCGACAAGGTCGCGCGCGTGGTCCGTCTCGGCGGCTTCGTCAATTCGACGCCGGACTTCATCGACGGGCCGAAGGTGCTGAACGGCGCGTCCGACCTGATGGTCGCAGCGTTTGGCGACAAGGGGCGGCATGCGCGCACCACCGTCGGAGTCGCGTCGCTCCCGGCCGACGCAGCCGTCGAGGTCGAAGCCATCTTCGAAGTCGCCTGAAGCGCCGATGCGCGCGCCTGACTGGTTGACCGCGCGGCCCGTCGCCCACCGCGGCCTGCATGATCGCGCGCGCGGCATTGTCGAGAACATGCCGTCGGCGGTTCGGGCCGCAATCGCCGGCAATTTCTCGATCGAAGTCGACGTGCAGCTCACTGCGGACGGCGAAGCCATGGTGCATCACGACGACGCGCTCGGGCGGCTGAACCAGGGCAGCGACAAGCTGACCGCGCTCACGGCCGCACAATTGAAGCAGGTGCCGTTCAACGACACCACCGACCGCATGATGACACTCGGTGATCTCTGCGATCTCACAGCCGGCCGAGTCGCGCTGGTGATCGAGGTCAAGAGTCATTTTGACGGCGACCGGAAGCTCGTGGCCCGTGTCGCGGAGGTGCTGAAGTCATACGGCGGTCCAGCCGTTGCGATGTCTTTCGACCCGGACCAGTTGATGGCGTTGAAGGACCACGCGCCGCAAATCGTGCGCGGCATCGTCGCCCAGCGCACCTATGACGACGACTACTGGACCAAGACTTCAGCCGCGCAGCGGCGCGAAATGACCGCGCTCCGGCATGCCTTCCGCACAAGGCCGCATTTCGTCGCCTACTGGGTCAACGAGTTGCCGGCGCCCGCACCCTGGATTGCCCGCAACCTGTTCGGCTGCCCGCTGCTCACCTGGACGGTGCGCACGCCGGAACAGCAATCACGCGCCGCTCAACACGCCGATCAGATGATTTTCGAAGGTTTTGTGCCCGAGAATTGAGCCGTGGGATGAGCCGCCATGCCGGGGCCAAGTGGCGTCTCCACCCCGCAATCTGCTAACCTTACAGTTCCAGCGGACAATTTCCGGCCCTCATGTCCTCTTCTGACATCGAATTCCAGGCGATTCCCTCGATCGGCGACATCCCGGCGGACGCGTGGGATGCTTGCGCCAATCCGGGGGCGAAAAACACAACTTACAAGCCGGATGCTGAGACATCCTCGGCAGCTGCGATAGCGGATTCATGTTCCACAGTCAGAGAGCGATACAACCCGTTCGTCGCACATGCGTTTTACCATGCGCTGGAGGCCTCCCGCTCGGCCTCCCCGCGCACCGGCTGGGCGGCCCAGCACCTGATCGCCAAGCGCGGCGGCGAGATCGTGGGCGTCGTGCCGTGCTACCTCAAATCCCATTCGCGCGGCGAATACGTGTTCGACAGCGGCTGGGCCGACGCCTATGAGCGCGCCGGCGGGAGTTACTACCCGAAGCTGCAGGTCTCGGTGCCATTCACGCCCGCCTCCGGCCCGCGCCTTTTGGTGCGCGAGGATATTCCCGACGCGGCACACGTGCGCGATCTGCTCGCCAAGGGGCTGATGGCGCTGTGCCGGACGGTCGAGGCGTCATCTGTGCACGTCACCTTCGCGCGCAAGGAAGAATGGGAGCTGCTGGCGAAAAACGGCTTTTTGCAACGGACCGACAAGCAGTTCCACTGGGAAAACCAGGGCTACAAGACGTTCGAAGATTTCCTCGGCGCGCTCAATTCGCGCCACCGCAAGCAGGTCAAGCGAGAGCGGCGCGATGCCCTGGCGAATGGCATCATCATCGAGCAACTGACCGGCAAAGATCTGACCGAAGCCGCGTTCGACGCCTTCTTCCGCTTCTACATGGAAACCGGCTCGCGCAAGTGGGGCACGCCTTACCTCACCCGCGACTTCTACTCGCGCGTCGCCGAGAGCATGCCGGACGATATCCTGCTGGTGATGGCGAAGCGCAACGGAAAATGGATCGCCGGCGCGATCAACTTCATCGGCTCGGAGACGCTGTTCGGCCGCCACTGGGGGGCGATCGAGCATCACCCGTTTCTGCATTTCGAGGTCTGCTATTATCAGGCGATCGACTTCGCCATTCAGCGCGGATTGAAACGCGTCGAGGCCGGCGCGCAGGGCGAGCACAAGCTGGCGCGCGGTTACCTGCCGACCGAGACTTTCTCGGCGCACTACATTCCCGACCCGGGCTTTCGCCGCGCCGTGGCCGACTATCTCAAGCGCGAGCGGCAATATGTGTCGCATGCGGTGGACGAACTCACCGAGTATGCTCCGTTCAAGAAAGCCGGCCGCGAGCCAGGCTAGCTCTGCCGTCGCGAAGACTTCAATGAGGACGCCATGACCGCCTACGACAACGACAACATCTTCGCAAAAATCCTGCGTGGCGAACTGCCCGCCTTCAAGATTTACGAAGACGACAGGTCCTTTGCCTTGCTCGACATCATGCCGCGCTGTCCCGGCCACACGCTGGTGATCCCGAAGGCGCCGGCGCGCAACATCTTCGACATCGCGCCGGACGACTTTGCCGCCGTCGCGCGCACGACGCAGAAGATAGCCGCGGCCTTGAAGCAGGCGTTCGTCGCCGACGGCGTCACCCTGCAGCAGGCGAACGAGCGCGCCGGCGGACAGGTGGTGTTTCACCTGCATATGCATGTGCTGCCGCGCCATGACGGTGTCGCAATGCTGCCTGCGGCGAGCCGCAAGGAGGATCTGAAGGTGCTGGAGGACCACGCCACGCGGATCATCGCAGCGCTCAAGGCATAATCGGGGCCAAGAGGTCTTACCCCGTGCCGGTCGGCACCACGCCGTCAGGCGAACGCGAGATCCATCTCACCGCACAGATGGCCGTTCTTGTCAGCCGTCCAGACATGCATGCGACGATCGCTGGCGGCCGTCCCGCGTATCGATACGGGATCGCCGACCCACAGTGGATAGGTCAGACGCGCGGTCAGACTGCGCAGTTCCGAAGGCGCGCGTTTCAGCGCCGCATCAATCATCAACTGCATCGTCAAGCCACCATTTTGCACGGCGTGCTCGTACCCTTCGACCGAACGCGCGTAATCGGCATCGTAGTGAATGCGATGCGAATTCCAGGTCACTGCGGAGTAGCGAAAGACGAGGGTCTCCGACAGCAGGATCGTGTCGGCCCAGGCCTGGTCCGACGGCGCTGACGCCGGTACGGTCGCGGTGGTCTTCTCCCCGGGCGGCGTGGCCTCGCGATAGATGGCGTCGAATTCGTCCACCGCAACCACCTTCCCGGCCTGCTCGATGGTATTACGCAGGGTCAGCACGAAGATGCTTCCCGAGCGACCGATCTTTGGGACGATATCCACAACCTCCGATCTGCGCACGGCCGGTTCGGCGGCGCGCAGGCGGCCCATGACCTGCAGTCGCCGGCCGGCGCCCATCCGCCTCGGCATCGGGATCGGCGGCAGCACGACGCCACCTATCGCATGCCCATCCTCCCTGAGATCCGACTGCCGCGCGATGTCGGAGAAGAACATCGAGAACCAATGCGGCGGCAGGTCCGAACCCGGCCGGAACACATCCGGATCGAGATCAAGCATGGCCGCGATACGTCGCACCATCGGCATGGCAATATCGTCCTCGATAACCCTCACGCGTCCGATCCAGGGACGCAGGCTGCTCATCGCGTCGTCGGGGGATTGGTTCATTGGTTCGCCTCTTCTGTCTGGATAACGCTAACAGGGGGCAGGCGCCGGAACAATTCACGGCGAGCGTCCAGCGATCTGTGGGACAGTCCGCGTGCAACGGTCCGGTGACTGCTCAATTGTTCCGCGGCGGCTTGCTGCCCTGAATCGGATCGCCGGAATCGCGCTCCTTGACCGCCTGATGAAAACCCACATCCTGCGCTCGCTGCTTGAACCACATGCCTTCCGGCGAATGGCGGGTGATGCCGTCGAACACGGTTGCCAGTGTCTGGGTGGTACGCATCCCCATGTTCTCGAACGCGCTGTTGATGGCTGTCTTCTGCATCCAGAGCTGGTTCTTCGGTACGCCCTTGATGCGGTCGACCAGCTTCTTCGTCTCGGCGTCGAGCGCCTCTTCCGGCACCGCCCTGGTGATCAGCCCGATGCGTTCTGCTTCGACGCCGTCGATCAGGTCGCCGGTGAACAGCAGCCGTTTGGCCCGCTCCGCGCCCACCCGGTAAACCCACATCATCGTCGTAGGGCAGCCCCAGACGCGCGAGGGCGGATAGCCGATTTTCGCATTCTCCGCCATCATGACGAGATCGCAGGAGAGTGCGATGTCGGTGCCGCCCGCGACAGCATAGCCGTGCACCTTGCAGATGGTCGGCTTGTAGCTGCGCCACAGCGACTGGAAGCACTGGGTGTTGTTATCCATCCCGACGAAATCAAGGAACGGGTCCCAGGGCATCTCCTGACTGCCTCCGCCCCCGCGCGGCTGCTCCGCCGAATTCTTCAGATCGTAGCCGGCACAGAAGGCCTTCCCCGCCCCCTGCAGCAAGATCACATGCACCAGGTCGTCCGCATTGGCCTGTTCGACGGCGGCGCGAATTTCCTGCGGCATGCCGCGCGCGATCGCATTCAGCCGCTCAGGCCGGTTCAGGGTAATGGTAGCGACGCGATCGTCGCGCACGTAAGTCAGGTGTTCGAACTGCAAGGCTGTTCCCTCCCGCAATGAATATGAACGCATTGTGGGATGCGGGCGCGGGGCGTGCAATCTCGCGGCGGGAACCGGGTGCCGGCCGGGCGCATGAGCTCGATCGAGGAGTGCCGTGGTGAGCCTACCGGCGCCTCAGGGCTGGCCGGTCCAAAAGGCCAAGCACGACGACCGAGGCGATGACCGAAAAGCGATTGAGCGAGGGTGGCGACAAGGTGCTTCTTGCGGACGCCGCAAAAGCGGAGCGGAAGTTGCGGCATCGTCCGAAGCAACCGCCGGCGTTGGCGCTGTTTCTTGTCATCTCGGTTGCGCTGGCCGTCCATAAGCTCTTTATTGCTTCTGATTGATTGGCGCTGGCGCCGCAGCCGCGCATCGAGAGGCAGCATGACATCGGACAAGAAACAACTGGACGAGGAAGATTTTCCGCTCGAGGCCAAGGACAAGTCCGTGACGACGAAGCACGGTCAACTGGTGGCGACTGCGCAAACGCCGGCACTGGCTGCAGATATTGCCAGGCGCCTGAACGAAGACGCAGCAACCCGTCACGAAGGTAACTGGTCCGCCTGACGCCTTCCCGGCGCCGCTAAACGTTCGTCCAGAGCCGGGTCGCGTAGCCGGTGGCGATGTTGTCGTCGATCTGCTTCGCCGCCGCCTCGTCGGCGCCGAGCTTCGGCGCAATCACCCTGCCGAACGAAACGCGCTTCGCCTCCCCCCAGGACTCCGGCTCCCACAGCCGCGCGCGCAGGAACGACCGTGCGCAGTGAAAGAAGCATTTTTCGATGTGGACGCGGATCGCCAGCAAAGCGGGCCGCTTCTCCGAACCAAGCTGCTGCAACAGCTCCGCGTCATCGAACACTTCCGCGCGCCCCGAAACACGCAGCGTCTCGCCGGTGCGCGGGCGCACGAAAATGAGGCCGATGCCTTCGGTGGCAAGGATGTTCTGCAAGCCATAGGCGAGATTGTTGCCCGCGCGCTCGGGGATCAGCAACGTTTTCGCGTTCTCGATCCTGGCAAAGCCCGGCTCATCGCCCTTCGGCGAGACCTCCACGCTACCGGCCTTGTCGACGGTCGCCAGGAACACGAACGGACTGGTCTCGATGAACTCCGTCGCCTGCTCGTCGAGTTCAGGCAGGATCTTCAGCTTGGTCGCCGCACGCGGTTCGGGCAGAACCTGCCTGAGCTGCTCGACACTGGTAATCCGCGCCATGATGGCCTCCCCGCAATGCTCTGACGATATGTCTCAGGTTAGCGGATATCGGGGAGCAGTGACATCCGCCGTCAGCAGATGTCGAAAGATTCCAATCGGAATGTGCGCAGCGGGTTCGGCCACGCCCGCGAGCTCAGACGCCATCAGTCTTTGAGGCCGGCGTTTTTCAGCAGCTCGATCCAACGTTCGATATCACGACGGACCAGCGCTTCGGTCTCCGTCAACGACAGTTGCAGCACCCTTCCTCCCGTCTTCGCGAAGGTCTCCGCCAGTTCCCGGCTTGCAAGCACCTTGGCGAGTTCTGCGCGCAGCCGATCGAGGATCGGTTGCGGCGTAGCGGCGGGTGCGAACAATCCGAACCAGCTATCCATATCGAGCGGCGCGACACCGGTTTCAGTCACAGTCGGAACATCGGGATGCATCGCCTGGCGTTGCGTTGTCGACACGGCAAGCGCACGCACCGCACCTGCGTCGATCTGCGAGCGAGCCGTGGAGGAGATATCGAAAAACAGATCCACGCGCCCGCCGAGCAGGTCCTGGTAGGCGGCCTGGGCGCCGCGATAGGGCACGTGCGTAAGCTTCACGCCGGCGAGTTGCGCCGTCACGGCCGTGGCGATGTGTTGGCCCGAGCCCGTGCCCGCCGAAGCAAATGTGATCTTTTCGGGATTGGCTCGGGCGTAGGCGATCAGCTCCTTGAGATCCTTGAACGGCAGATCCTTGCGCGCGGTCAGCGTGTAGGACCAGCTGACTGCCAGACCAATCGGCGCGAAGTCCTTGACGGGATCATAGCTCAGCTTGGTGTACAAGCCGGGATTGAGGGCGATGTTGGAGAGCCCTCCGAGCAGCAGCGTGTAACCGTCCGGCTCAGCCTTTGCGGCCGCTTCCGTGCCGATCAATGTGCCGGCACCGACCCGGTTTTCGACGATCAGGGCCTGACCGAGCAGCGGGCCCAGCCTGTCCGCCAGAATACGCGCGACGGTATCGAATCCGCCACCGGCCGGCTGGGGCACGATGATCTTGATCGGCCGATCGGGATAAACGGCCTGCGCGCTGGCCGGAGCCACCAGCCAAACACCGCACGCTGTGAGCAACAGCACCCGGGCAAGGGTCGTTCTCTCATGTCCTGTTTTCATGACGATTCCTCCTCGGGCGACGATCTTGATCTTGCGACAAACCCGGCGCTACGCCGCCGCAACTTCGCTCGCGGACTCGCCACGCAGCCACCCCGCACCGCGTGAATAAAGCTTCTCGACCTCCGGCCCCTTCAGGCCCGGCATGTCTCGCTTGACGCGATAGCCGATCTCCTCCTGGGCATAGGCCAGATGGCGGTAGCCGGCCGGCAGCGCCGACAGAACATCGTGACGCAGCGTCACCGAAGCGGACGGGTCCACCGGATCGAGCCGGTCCTTTTCATAGATTGGCTGCCGCAGCACGATTCCCCAGACGCCCTCGCGTTTCTCCAGGAAGTCGTAGAAGCGGCCCGTGCAAACGATATCGCAAAGCACCCCGTGCACGGTTGCACGCTGGGAGATCGTCATTTTGGTCTGGGCGATCGCCCGCGCACCCGCAAGATCGATGCTTGTCCCCCCGAGGAAATGCAGGATGCTCACGCCCTTGTCCCATCCGTCGCGGCTGACACGAATGAACTCGGAGGCTGGCCCCTGAAACCATGTTGCGGACATCCAGCCATCGGCGTGCCACACCGTGCCAAACCGATCCCAATCGCCAGCGTCACGCCACACCGCCCAGTTCTCCAGCAATTCCCGAATGGCCAGCCGATCGAGAAGCTCTGGGTTCATGGCAGATATCGATCCTCGCAGGCGATCGCGCGTCTCTGGACAAAGCGGTCCGCGGAATATAAGTTTTCATATATGAACTGGTTCTTGAAATGAAACCGGAAGCGACATCGCCTGTCAAGTCGGCCGACCGGACCTTCGACATTCTGGAGTATGTGGCCGACGCAGCCGGGCCGCCGTCGTTCTCCCAGCTGCTCGCCGATCTCGGCATTCCGCGCTCGAGCCTGTTCCATCTGCTGCGCAATCTGCTGGTGCGCGGCTATCTGCAGCAGGATGCCGACACGGAGCGGTATTGCCTCGGCGACCGCGTGCGCGTGCTGGCGGAACGGCTCAAGGGCCCCCCACTCTCCACGGTCGTCCTGCCGTTCCTGCGGCAATTGAGCGGCGAGCTGAATGAAACCTCCGGCTTCTACATCCGGGTCGGCGACACGGTGGAGGCAATTGCTTCCGCAACCAGCGGGCAAGCTTTGGCTTTCACGATGAAGGTCGGCGAGCGCGCGCCGCTCTACGCGGTGTCGAGCGGCAAGATCGCACTTGCCCACCTGCGCCCCGAGGAACTGGCAGCCTATCTCAAACGGCTGTCATTCGACGCGATCACGCCAAAGACGCTTCGTTCCAGGCAGCGCTTGCGCGACGAGGTCGCGGTCTCGCAGCGCGAGGGCTTTGCATATTCCCGGGAGGAATTTACGCCTGGAATTACCGGCATCGCGACGGCCGTTGCGCACGAGGGACGATTCTTCGGTGCACTCAACCTGGCTGTGCCCACGGCGCGCTTCACCAGCGACCGGGAAATGACATTCCGGCGACAACTGCGCGCGGTGGCCGCGTCTCTGGCGCAGAAATTGCTCTTGCAGAAACCTGCGTAGAAACTCACGCAGCCAGGCGCGATTACGCCGAATGCGCGCAGCGATCCGGCTTAAGGTCAATCAGCGGTGTGCCGTCGAGGCAATCGAGCCCGCGCACCGAGACGATGTTGCCCTCGATGCCGACAAGCTTGACCTGCGACAGTCCGATGGGATTTGGCCGCACCGGCGAGCGCAGCGCGAAGGTACCGGAGGTGGCCCCGTTGCTGCGCGGGCTTTGCGTAACGAGATCGCGGCGCGATTGGTGCAACCAGTAGATCACGAAGATCGTGTCGAATTCGTCGAGGCCTTTCAGCGCCGGCGCCCATTTGTCGAACACCTCAATACGGCAGACCGGCCCGTCGTCCCTGCCCTGCCGCGGCGTCTCGGCCCGCGTCACCCACGGCGTATGGATGCGGCCGATGAATTCGAGCCCGGCATCGCGCCCGGCCGGCGGTGCGACGGCGATTTCGCCCGCGCGGATTTCATTGATGTCCGCCATGCGACACTCCCTCAAGTGAACTCAAGTGAACCACCATTTGCCGCCGAGCAAAACCAGCTCCGCGCCGATCACGCCGGCGAGCACCGAACGCCTGATCAGAAGATAGATTACAAAACCGGCTATGAAAGCCGAAAAACGCACCGGCGTCGGCACCGTCGCAAGTGCACCCGGCGGCACGAGCAGCACCTGCATGACGACGCAGCCGATGATTGCCGTCGCAACCGCCCTCACCCAGACCAGGATTTCCGCGCCCTCGTCGATCTTGCGACCGGCGAGATAGCCGAACACCCGCCAGATTTCGTTCGGCAGCACACCCACGATCAGGAGCAGCCACAGCGCATGCCAGTCGCCCACAAACGAACTCACCGGCGCGCCCTCACGCGATGTACCGCATAGGCAACGGTTCCGGCCGACACGCCGGCGATCAGCATGTCGATGCCGGTGTTGAGCAGGTTGGTCAGCGGCAACAGCACGATGCCGAGCGCAAGCGCAAGCCGGTCCAACAGCATTTTGCTGTTGCTCGCGGTGGTCAGGAGAAAGCTGATCGGCGTCAGGAACAGCACCGCGGCGCCGAACAGCGGCGGCAGTATCGCTGCCAGATTATAGCCGACCAGCGTGGAGACGAGGGTCGCACCCAGCACACCGGTGCCGAGCCCGTTGACGAAGGCGATGCGTCGCTCGCGCGGCACCGACGGCACGAGGCGCATGCTCTCCACCCACACCGTCACGGCGACGAAATGCGTCGGCAGGATCAGGTGCCAGGATTTCGTATTCGGCCCGCGCAGCATCGGCAGCAGCGCCACCACCATCGGCATCAGCCGGATCGCGCTGAGCGACACCGCGGCCGCCGCCTGCACAGCGGTTCCACCGCCGCCAAGCGCGGTCAGTAGGATCATCTGCGCGGGCGCAGCCCACACCAGCGCGGTCGCGAGCATCGCCCAGAGCGGGCTGAAATTCAGATCGTGCGCCAGTGCGCCGACGCCGAGATAGGTCGCAAACAGCGTATAGGTGAGGATGGTCTTCGACGCCGCCAGCATGCCCTGGCCAAAGGCATGCAGCGAACTCGCAAAGGGCTGCGGCTGCTCGGCTTGCGGCGGTTGGTCGGTATTCAGCACGCGTGCATGACGCAGGCGGAACGGTCCGCCGTCAAGAGCGCGGGCGCGCGCGCCGCGCAACGCGGCTGCCTGCAGGACGCACGCCCGCCAACACAAACGTTATCGCCATGAGCGGCATCGCGCTTTATCGACACAGGAGTTCATGCTTCGATGCGGCTTCTCGCGGCGTGTCTAGGGAGCCACTGGTGTTGAACGTTGGTCGCAGCCAGAACCTGTGCGCTCTGACCGCCCTTGCCGTCGCAGCTCTGCTGGCTTCAAGCGCCGCGGTGGCGCAGTTGCGCGGCCATGGCGGGCCGGTGCGGGCGCTGACGGTCTCTTCGGATGGCAAGACGCTGCTTTCAGGCAGTTTCGACGGCAGTGCGATCCGCTGGTCGCTCGAACGTGACACAGCTGAGCAGGTGCTGCGCTTTCATGACGATGCGGTGAACGCCGCGGCCCTGTTTAAGGACGGCCGCGCCGCGACCGCCGGCGCCGACGGACGCATTGCGATCTGGAGCGCCGGCAATCAACAACCCGACAAGGTGTTTGAAGGCCACACCGGGCCGGTTGCCGCGCTCGCGATCTCGCCCGACGGCACGATGCTCGCGTCGGCCTCGTGGGATCATAGCGTGCGGCTTTGGCCGGTCGCGGGCGGTGCGCCGCGCGTGCTTGAAGGCCACACCCAGAACGTCAACGGCGTCGCATTCACTTTCGACGGACGCCGCCTCGTGACGGCAAGCTACGACCTGACGCTAAGGATCTGGCCGCTCGATGGCACGGCGCCCTCCATCGTCACCCTGCCCGCGCCGCTCAATGCGGTGATCGTCGCCGACGACGGCGAGATCGCGGCCGCCGGCGCTGACGGAAAAATCCATTTCCTGACCCGCGACGGCAAACTGGACGGCGAAGTCGCGCTTGGCGCGGTCCCCGTCGTGACGATGGCCTTGTCGAAGGACGGTGCGATGATCGCAGCAGCCGACATTCGCGGCGCGGTCGCCATTATCGAGCGCAGGGAGCGCAACCTCGCGCGCCGGCTTGTGGGCGCAGATCGTCCGGTCTGGTCCATCGCGTTCCTGCCGGACAACGTCACGCTGCTCAGCGGTGGCACGGACGCCTTGATCAGGCGCTGGAACGCGCTGACCGGCGAGGCGGTCGGGGCAACGATTCAGGAAGGCCGGAACGATCCGCTCGCGGCACACGCAGGTGACCGGGGTGCGGAGATCTTCCGTGCTTGCGTGGCATGCCATGCGCTTGCGCCGGACCAGGGCAACAGGGCCGGCCCGACGCTCGCCGGCATTTTTGGACGGCGGATCGCGACCCTGCCCGGCTACAATTTCTCCGAGCCGCTGAAAAAGCTCGACATCGTCTGGACGCCGGAAACAGTAGCAAAGCTGTTCGAAATCGGCCCTGCGGCCTTTACGCCCGGTACCAAGATGCCGGAGCAGGTGATCGCCTCGGAGGACGATCGCAAGGCGCTGGTACGATTCCTCGAACGCGCGACGACGAATTGACGGCGGCTGCGTGCTCATGCGCGCATCGCAACATTGAATTGCGTACCGCACAGCGGAATCGCAAGAATTCATCAACCCGCGGCAGCTAGCCTCTTCGACCTGCTCCTTGCGGGGGTGCGAGGAGTTATCGAAGATCATGCCGCTTTCCGTTTCGAACGATTTCGCAGCGCAGATGGACACCTCGGCCCTGGTCGGGGACCGCAGCGAATGGGATCGCAAGGTGCGATCCGACCTTGCCACCGAACTGGAAGGCCAGTTTCCCGGCCCGGCGTTCAACGTGCTCGGCGCGCAGCGCATGCTCGCGATCAAGGGATATCGCGAGCTCAAGAGCTGGATGGAGCAGGAAATCGGCACCAAGCAAGGCGAGGAAGCGTTGCGCGGCTGCGCGCGCGCGATCCGCGCCTACATTCACGCGCGCCCCGGCCTCGCATCGGCCACCTGGCTTTCGCCGACGACCAGGGACAAGGACTGGAACGACGCGTTGGAGTCGGTTGCATCGATCATCCGCAAGGCTCTCGCGGAATGCGGCCTGCACGGCGAGGCGGCGCAGCACGCGATGCACTGGCTGCGCGGCCTGGTGCGCGGTTACGTCGTGCACGAGATGACCGGCTCGTTCGTCAAGCCCGTGGACCTCGATCACGGCTTCGAACTCGGCATCTCGATTTTTCTGCGCGGCCTCTCGGTGCTGCGCGAGGAATGCGGAGCAAACAGCGGCGCGCGCATGGATGTGGCAGCGCCGGCGCTCAGTCCCGCCGGGTAGAGCAAGGCTTGCCCGGCTTTGTCGCCCGCCGACTTGCCGGCAAAGCTTGCACTGGGTGAAATCGGCTCACCGTCGACACAAACTCCCTCCGCATCATCCCGTACAAACCTGTTTTGACAGTCCTGCGGGTTCATGACACGTTGCGCGCACTGGGGTGAGAAACTCCCGTCGTGCCGCCTTGGCGGCAACCAAAAAAACGAAACCGCCCCGACGTACATGCCGTCCCGCAACGCCGATGCCCACTCGGGTATTTCGATTCGCGTGCCGGTATCGAGAGCCACAGGGGGAGGAACGTTCACATGCGAAAATCCGCACTGACATTGCTGTGGGTGGGGCTCAGCGCCGCCTTGATGTTTATGGGTGTCGTCACCGGTGCCGCGGCCCAAGACAAGAAAGTCCGCATCCAGATGCAGTCGAACTTCGCTTCGACGCTGGCTCTGCTCGGACCGAACGCCAAATACACCGTCGACCAGATCAACAAGGTGTCCGGCGGCAGCATCGAGATGAAATTCTTCGAGCCCGGGGCGCTGGTGCCGCCGGGACAGGCCTTCGACGCGGTGTCGTCGGGTGCGCTCGATGCCGCCTGGGCGACGCCCGGCTTCTGGACCGGCAAGGACATCGCCTTCGCCGTCTATTCGACCGTGCCGTTCGGGCCGGGCATCGGCTGAATACCTCGCCTGGATGAAGGAAGGCGGCGGCGAACAGCTGCTGCAGGCCCTCTACGCCAAGTACAACATCCACGCGGTCGTCTGCCATCTGATCCCGCCGGAGGCGTCCGGCTGGTTCCGCAAGGAGATCAAGACGCTCGACGACCTGAAGGGGCTCAAGATGCGCTTCTTCGGGCTCGGCGCCAACGTCATGCAGAAACTCGGCGTGTCGACCCAGCTGCTGCAGGCAGGCGAAATCTTCCAGGCGCTGCAGCTCGGCACGATCGACGCGACCGAGTTCTCCATGCCGATGATGGATCTCAGCCTCGGCTTCCACCAGGTGGCGAAGTTCTACTATTTCCCCGGCTGGCATCAGCAGGCGACGTTCGGCGACCTGATCATCAACAAGGCGAAATGGGATTCGCTGTCCGCGACCCAGAAGGCGCAGGTCGAAGCCGCGTGCGACCAGACCGTGCTGAAGGGCATCAGCATCGGCGAGTCCGGTCAGGGCAAGGCCATGGCGGAAATCGAGACCAAGGGCGTCAAGCTCATGACGTGGGGTCCGGAATTCCTCGCGGCTTTCGAGAAGGAATGGAAAGTGGTCGCCGCCGAACAGGCCGACGAAGAGCCCGGAATTCAAGAAGGCCTGGGACTCGCTCAACAAGTTCCGCGATGGATATAAAATCTGGCGCGAGCGCGGCTATCTGAAGTAATCGCCACTGGATACGGTCGCCTCCGAGCGACCGGTCCGTTTCCCCAATGACATATTCTTTCGAGCAATCGATCCGGCGACGCCTGCGTCGGCGCGCGGATTGGGAGTGATTGGCATGCGGATGCTGCTTGGGCTGAGTGACGGGATCGACCGTAGCCTCGAGAAAATCGCGCGCTTGTTCGGCTGGCTATTCATCGCCCTTGTGGCGGTGATCTGCTGGGACGTGCTGACGCGCAAGCTCGGCTTTCAGATCCCAGGATTCGGCTCGACGCCGATCCAGGAACTGGAATGGCACCTGCACGGCGCGCTGTTCCTGTTCTGGCTCGGCTACGCCTACGTGCGTAACGTCCATGTCCGCATCGACGTATTCACCGCTGACAGGACCGAGCGCCAGAAGGCCAAGCTCGAGGTCTTCGGGCTCATCGTGTTCGCCATTCCCTACTGCATGGTCGCTACCTATTTCGCCTATCTGTTCGCGCAGAACTCGTTTCTGCAAAACGAAAGCTCCGATGCGCCGAACGGACTGCCCTATCGCTGGATCATCAAATCCTGCCTGTTTCTGGGGTCTGGTGCTCCTCGACGCTGCAGTCGCTTCGGTACTGACCCGCAAGCTCGTTCAACTTTTCGGACCTCCCGATCTCGCCGAGCGCGCCGCCAGGCCCGCGATCCGCCAGCTGAAGGAGGCAGCACATGGAATGGATCGCCGACCATCTCGCCATCCTCATGTTCCTGGTGCTCACGGTCATCATGTTCGTGGGCTACCCGGTCGCATTCGTCCTCGGTGGCGTGGCGCTCGCCTTTGGCCTGCTTGGAATCGCCTTCGACGTTTTTCGGCCAGCACAGTTCGGCAGCCTGATCCCGCGCATCTGGGGCCAGGCCGTCCAGAACCAGGTCCTCATCGCCGTGCCGATGTTCGTCTTCATGGGCACGATCCTCGAGAAATCGGGCGTCGCCGACGAACTCCTCAAGGCCCTGCAGGTGATCACCCGCCGGATCCCCGGCGGTCTTGCGATGTCGGTGACGCTGCTTGGCACTATCATGGCGGCGACCACCGGCATCGTCGGCGCCTCGGTCATCATGCTGACCCTGGTTGCGCTGCCGACCATGCTTGCGAGCGGGCTACTCCAAGGAGCTGTCGGTCGGCACCATCGCTTCGGCGGGCACGCTCGGAATCCTGATTCCTCCCAGCATCATGCTGGTCATCATGGGCGACCTGATGACGATCTCGGTCGGCACGCTGTTCACTGCGGCGATCATGCCCGGCCTGCTGATGTCAGGCGTCTATCTCGTCTACATCGGCATCCTGGCGGCGCTGAAGCCGCACCTGGCGCCGCCGCTCGCAGCGGATGTCGGGCCCGCAGGGCAGGTCCGAGTTGCTGACGATGCTCTTCCGCAGCTTCCTGCCGCCCGCGTTCCTGATCTTCGTCGTGCTCGGCTCCATCTTCGGCGGCTGGGCGACGCCGACCGAGGCGGGCGGCACCGGCTGCGCTGGCGCGCTGCTGCTGGCGTGGTGGAACAAGCGCCTCAACATGAAGATGCTGAACGAAGTCATCGAAAGTTCGGCGCTCACCAACGCGCTGGTGTTCTTCATCATCTTCGGCGCCACGCTGTTCTCGTTCGTGTTCCGCGCGCTCGGCGGCGACGATCTCGTCGCCGAGTTGCTGAAGGCCGTCGGCATCGACACGGGCTGGGAGATCCTGATCTTCGTGATGGTGCTGGTCTTCATCATGGGATTCTTCTTCGACTGGCTCGAGATCTGCCTGATCGTCCTGCCGATCTTCGCGCCGATCCTGCTCAAGGTCGATTTCACGCCGCACATCGCCGATCAACAAGGACTTCATGACCTGGTTCGTGGTCCTGGTCGCCGTGAACCTGCAGTCGGCATTCCTGACGCCGCCCTTCGGCTTTGCGCTGTTCTACATGAAGGCGACCGTGCCGCCCTCGGTGACGATGATGCACATCTACCGCGGCATCGTTCCGTTCGTGGCGCTGCAGGTCCTGTCGCTCGCCCTCTGCATCATCTGGCCCGAGATCATTCTCTGGCTGCCGCGCCATTTTGGGTTCCTCGAGTGATGCGGCTTGCGCGGGGGCGCGGGCGGTCCGAAAGATGGTGAGAAGTGGCGGATCGTTCCGTACATGAATCAGCGGAATTTCCCTGGATGCTCCGCATCTCTCGAACGGAATCGGCAGCGTCAACCGCTCAGTGACGGACCTGCAAGATTTATCAGACCGGCGGCTTCGTCTCCGCCGGCAGCGGCGACTTGTAGGCAAAGGTCTTCGTGCGCTGGGCGAAATCGGCCTTGGCGCTCGCGAGCAATGCCGGGATCGCGCAGGCAATCGAGCGCGGTTGCGGCCATCGCCTTCGCCACATGCGCCATGCCCTTGTGCGCGGCGGCCGTCTTGCCCTGCGCGACCATCTGCCAGGAATGCGGCGGCGTGCCGATCGCATAGGTCGCACCATAGGCCTGCACGGTCGGTACCACCCAGCTCACGTCGCCAACGTCGGTCGAGCCGCGCAGCTGCGCCCGCGGCGAATCCGGAGGGACCACTTCCGCGCCGAGCGCGGCATCGCTGCGCGCCACCCCGAAGCGCTTGTAGGCGGTGGCGATGTCGTCCTCCTGGAAGGTCGCCTGCATTTGCTGCGCGAAGGTGCGATCCTTGTCGTCGAACGGCGGCGGGCCGAGATGCTGCAGGTTCGCCTGCATCGCCTGCTCCAGCGGTGAATTGCCGAGCAGGTTCGACATTGCGCTGACCACCTCGAAGCTCACCGTCGTCTCGGTCATCAGCGCCGCGCCTTCGGCGACCTTCTTCACGCGCTCGAACAGGTTCCACATGGTCGGCAGTTCGATCGCGCGCACCATGTAGCGGACCTTGGCCCTCGCCTGCACCACATTCGGCTGGCTGCCGCCGGAATCGACGATGGCGTAGTGAATGCGCGCATCGCTCGGCACGTGCTCGCGCATGTAGTTGACGCCGACGTTCATCAGTTCGACCGCATCGAGCGCGCTGCGCCCGAGATGGGGCGCGGCCGCCGCATGCGACGAACGGCCGGCAAAGCTGAAATCGATCTGGATCATCGACAGCGAGTTCGCGACGTTGAGCGCCATGAACGGCGCCGGGTGCCAGGAGATCGCAATGTCCACGTCGTCGAATGCGCCCTCGCGCACCATGAATGCCTTGCCGGAGCCGCCCTCTTCCGCCGGACAGCCATAATAGCGCACGCGGCCCTTCAGCCCGTTCTTCGCCAGATAATCCTTGATCGCGGTCGCAGCCAGCAGCGCGCCTGCGCCGAGCAGATTGTGGCCGCAACCGTGGCCGGCGCCGCCGCTGGCGATCTCGCGCCGCTCGGCAATCCCCGCCTCCTGACTGAGCCCCGGCAATGCGTCGAACTCACCGAGAATGGCGATCACCGGCCCATCTTCGCCGGCCTCGCCCATGACGGCTGTCGGCAAGCCGCCGCAATTCGGCGTGACGCGGAAGCCCTCGCTCTCCAGCGCCTGCTTATGCAATGCGACGGATTCGAACTCGCCGAAACAGGTTTCCGGGACCGCCCAGACGTCGTCCGCAAGCTTTTCGAAGGCCGCCCTCTTCGCATCGACGAACGACCAGACCTCTTCGGTGTTGCGCATGACGATGCTCCCGGGTTTCGGCCGCGGCGGCGGCGGCATTCATGGCTCAGCGCATCACGCAAACAAAACGGCCGGCAGTCAAGCTGACTGCCGGCCGGTCTGGTATCCAATCATCAGAAGGCTCGCGTTACACCTTCACAAGTGGTCCCTTTGCCGGACCCGCAGGTCCGTCGCTGCCGCCCTTCGGCTTGCGCGGCGTCGCGCGCTTCCTGGCGCCGGGCAGCTTTTCCGGCTTCGGCGTCACGGGGCCTTCGACGAACTCGAAGCCGAGTTTGCTCTCGTTCTTTTCCTCGTCCTTGACGACGACCACGCGGACATGGCCGCCGCCCTTCAGCTTGCCGAACAGAACTTCGTCGGCGAGCGGCTTCTTGACGTATTCCTGGATCACGCGGGCCATCGGCCGCGCACCCATCTGCTCGTCGTAGCCGCGTTCGATCAGCCACGCCTTTGCCTCGTCCGACAACTCGATCGTCACATCACGATCGGCGAGCTGCGCCTCGAGCTGCAGCACGAACTTCTCCACCACCATGCCGATCACATCGGTGTTGAGGTGGGAGAATGAGACAATCGCATCGAGCCGGTTGCGGAACTCCGGCGCGAACTGGCGGGTGATCGCCTCCTGATCGTCGCCTTCCCGCTTGCTGCGGGTGAAGCCGAACGCCTGCCGCGCCAGGTCGGACGCGCCGGCATTCGTCGTCATGATCAGGATGACATTGCGGAAGTTCGACCTGCTTGCCGTTGTGGTCGGTCAGCCTGCCGTGATCCATGATCTGCAGCAGCACGTTGTAGAGATCGGGATGCGCCTTCTCGATCTCGTCGAGCAGCACCACGCAATGCGGATGCTGGTCGACGCCATCGGTCAGCAGGCCGCCCTGGTCGAAGCCGACATAGCCCGGAGGCGCGCCGATCAGCCGCGACACGGTGTGCCGCTCCATGTATTCCGACATGTCGAAGCGCAGGAGCTCGACGCCGAGCGAACTCGCCAGTTGCTTGGCGACCTCGGTCTTGCCGACGCCGGTCGGGCCCGAGAACAGGTAGCAGCCGATCGGCTTTTCGGGTTCGCGCAAGCCCGCGCGCGCGAGCTTGATCGACGCCGACAGCGCCTCGATCGCCTTGTCCTGGCCGAACACCGAGCGCTTCAGTGTCTGCTCGAGATGCTTGAGCACCTCGGCATCGTCCTTCGATACGCGTCTTCGGCGGAATCCGCGCCATCGTCGCGATCGTCGCCTCGATTTCCTTGATGCCGATCGTCTTCTTGCGCTTGTTCTCCGGCACCAGCATCTGCGCCGCGCCCAACTCGTCGATGACGTCGATCGCCTTGTCGGGCAGCTTGCGGTCGTGGATGTAGCGCGAGGAGAGCTCGACCGCCGCCTCCACCGCTTCGTTGGTGTACTTCAGCTTGTGATAGTCCTCGAAGTACGGCTTCAGGCCCTTCAGGATCGCAATCGCGTCCTCGACCGTCGGCTCGTTGACGTCGATCTTCTGGAAGCGGCGCACCAGCGCGCGGTCCTTCTCGAAATGCTGGCGATATTCCTTGTAGGTGGTCGAGCCCATGCAGCGGATCGTGCCCGAAGCGAGCGCAGGCTTGAGCAGGTTCGAGGCATCCATCGCCCCGCCCGAGGTCGCACCGGCGCCGATCACCGTATGAATTTCGTCGATGAACAGGATCGCGTTCGGATGCGCCTCCAGTTCCTTGATCACCTGCTTGAGCCGCTCCTCGAAATCGCCGCGATAGCGGGTGCCGGCGAGCAGCGTGCCCATGTCGAGCGAGAACACGGTGGCTGCGGCGAGCACATCCGGCACTTCGCCAGTCGACGATTCGCTTGCGCGATGCCCTTCGGCGATCGCGGTCTTGCCGACGCCGGCCTCGCCGACGAACAGCGGATTGTTCTTCTGCCGGCGGCACAGGATCTGGATCGTGCGGTTGATCTCCGCGTTGCGGCCGATCACCGGATCGATCTTGCCGTCCCGCGCCTTCTTGTTGAGGTTGACGCAATAGGCATCCAGCGCGTCGCCCTTCTTCTTGGGACTCGTCGCCGGACTTGGCTTTCGTTCTCCTCCTCGGCGCCGCGCACCGGGCGCGCCTCGGACGCGCCGGGCCGCTTGGCGATGCCATGGCTGATGTAGTTGACCGCGTCGTAACGCGTCATGTCCTGCTCCTGCAGGAAGTAGGCGGCGTGGCTCTCGCGCTCGGCGAAGATCGCCACCAGCACGTTCGCGCCGGTAACCTCCTCGCGGCCCGATGACTGCACGTGGATCACCGCGCGCTGGATGACGCGCTGGAAGCCGGCGGTCGGCTTGCAGTCCTGGCGCCGTCGGTGACCATGTTCTCGAATTCGGTCTCGAGATAGTTGACGAGGCTGGCGCGCAGCTTGTCGAGATCGACGTTGCAGGCCCGCATCACCGCGGCAGCGTCCTGATCGTCGATCAGCGACAGCAGCAGATGCTCGAGCGTCGCGTATTCGTGATGACGCTCGTTGGCGATCGCCAGCGCGCGATGCAGGGATTGTTCCAGGCTCTGGGAGAAAGTCGGCATTCGCGTCCCTTTTGGCCCCCGCCAATTTCAAGTTCCACACGGAACCAGATGTTCCATGCGTCAGGCTACTTCTTTTCCATCACGCATTGCAACGGATGTTGATGCTTGCGCGCAAAATCCATGACCTGCGTCACTTTGGTCTCGGCGACCTCATAAGTGAAGATGCCGCACTCGCCGATCCCGTGTTGATGAACGTGCAGCATGATCTTGGTCGCGGCTCTCGCACGTCCTTGTGGAAGAATCGCTCGATGACATGAACGACGAACTCCATCGGCGTGTAGTCGTCGTTGAGGATAAGTACGCGGTACAGGCTCGGCCGTTTCGTCTTCGGCTTGACCTTGGTGATGACCGAGGTACCGGGACCGCCCGGCGTGCCGGAACGGCCCTCGTCATTGCTCATCTGCGGCCGTTTCGCCGCGGACATCGCAGCTTGGCAAGAACGGATCGAGGCGGACGGCTGGATCATGGCAGAACGCGTAGCATCCCCTGAAAGCAATTGTGACGAACCAAATCAGGCCCGTCCCCAGGCCATCATAAAGTCCGCGACCTCCGGATTCCAGACCGGAAGGGCCTCTTGACAGTGCAAGAACCGGGCCTCCCCGGTTGAAATCCTCTAATTATCAATATGGGTTGGCGTTTGGCCCGCCGCAACCTGGCAGGCCGGACCGATCGGCCCCTCCGCCGGCGGCGTCCTGCCCCTCCGCGGCAAGCGCCTTGGTTAACGGAAGCCGGCTGCGGCGCCCACAAAAACCCGGGTCTGATTCAGGGTCCGTTGCCGATAATCCCTCAAGGTCGCATTCGAAAGAAAAAGCATCCGGCCATTTAGTCAAATTCGGAGATCGAATTTACGACCCCTTCACGCCTGAGACCTACCCATGGGTTCCATCACGAACCACTCTCAGGTGCAGCCATGACGCTCGACCGAACTGGTTTTAAGACCGTTGCCCGATTCGCCCGTGCCGAGCGCGGCAACGTAGCAATGATGTTTGCGTTCCTGTTGCCGGTACTGCTGACGTCGGTCGGCGCGGCCGTCGACTACAGCCGCGCGGTGAACGCGCGCTCGGCGATGCAGGCCGCAATCGACGCCACCGCGCTGATGATCTCCAAGGAGGCCTCGACCCTCACCGCCGCGCAGATCACCACCAAGGCGCAGGCCTACTTCAACGCGCTCTATAATCACCCCGAAGTCGGCAGCGTGACGTTCACCGCAGCCTACACCGGCAATTCGGGAACCGGCGCCAGCGTCAAGATCGATGCCGCCGGGACGATGCAGACCGAGTTCATGAAGCTCGCCGGCTATTCGAGCGTGCCGCTCAGCGTCACCACCACCACCAAGTGGGGCAACATCCGCTATCGCGTCGCGCTTGCGCTCGACAACACGGGTTCGATGTCCAGCGCCAGCAAGATGACGGAGTTGAAGAGCGCCGCCAACAAGCTGATCAACGACTTCTACACAATGGCGGCAACCGACGCTGACATCTATATTTCGATCGTGCCGTTCGCCCAGGACGTCAATATCGGAACGAACATGAAGGACGAGACGTGGATCAATTGGGCGGATTGGGACAGTAACAATACCGTAAAGGCATGTACCAAGCCGCAATACACGACCAAAAATTCGTGCCAGAACAACGGTGGCAACTGGGTCAACGTCGCAGCGCCTCACGCCAACTGGAACGGTTGCGTAATGGACCGCGACCAGAGCTATGACACGACCAACACGCCGCCGACTTCGGCGATCCTCGGCACGATGGTCCCCGCGCAGCAGATCAGCGATTGTCCGGTCGCCATGATAGGCATGACGCCGGTGAAGTCGCAGAAGCAGACGCTGCTCGACAAGATCACCGCCATGTCGCCTGACGGATACACCAACCAGTCGATCGGCATGTTCTGGGCCTGGCTGACGCACGCGACTTCGGGACCGTTCCCGACACCATCCAAGGATTCCAACTTCGTCTATCAGGACGTGATCATCCTGCTGACCGACGGCCTGAATACGAGAAATCGCTGGTACAATAATCAAGCGGACATCGACGCCCGCCAGGAGATCCTGTGCACCAACGCGCGAGCGCAGGGCATCAAGATCTTCGCGATTCAGGTGGCCACCGACAACGACCCGGTCTCGTTGGTAACGAAGAACTGCACCACCGAGCCCAACAACCCGAACTATTTCAGCCACATCACGCAGGCCTCGCAGATGACCGTGAAGTTCGACGCCATCTTCAAGGAACTCGCCAAGCTGCGCGTCGCGAAGTAAGCGCGCCAGGGATTGATACGAAGGCCCTTTGAGATGAAAGCCCGGCCGTCGCGCCGGGCTTTTTCTTTTGCGGACCGTGCGCCCGATCGGCGGGCATCGCGCGAAGGCGCGGTCGTCAGGGACGAGGCAATACATATCGCTATTCGGAAAACCTCGCCGTGCAGCATAAGCGGCAACTTTTCGGCAACGGTTCCGATTTACATAACATGGTGACGGCCGCGTCATGCTGTCAGCTGCCGTTGCTTTCAGTCGCTCCGACCCCGCTGCTTCTCAAATGATGCAGCGGGGTCCGGGGTCGAATTCAATTGTCAAACAGCCCCCGGCTTCGCTCGATGAGCAACGCCGGGCACGCGCGCACTAAACTCCAGACATACGTCATCGCCCCGTGTTTTGTCCGGCTTCAGGGCGCGCCGGTCTTCTCTGGTCTTGCCTTCCTCATCTCCCCCGAAGGGGCGTGCGGAACACAGGGCGTTTCACCGCGCCCGCGGCGCCACGTGGGTGACCACGTGGCATCATGTGCTTTCCAGGCACATGACACCGTGTCCTGTTGGAACAGCACACGGCAAACAGCAGCCTCAGACGCAGTGCATACGCCTGCGTTCCGCACGCGACGGTCTTACCGGCTTGCAACTCCCAGCGGCGCCACGCCGCCTGGCGCCTTGACTGAATGCTGGGCATCGCCGCATTGCTGGGTCCTTGGGCCGCCCACCCCGTCTGCGGGTCGTCGTCCTTTCACTACTTTGCAGCCAGCGCGCCTCACAGCGCGCCGTCGCACGAAAGGTCCCCAGACGCGACGGGTCCGTCGCATCCCGCTCCTGCGCCGACGACGAAGCCAGCGCACCTCTTTGGCCGGAGCGGGATGGCCAATCAATAGTCCTCACCGAAGAACAAATCAAGAACTATTTTTCTGTAAATCAGAAATTTGGCCGGCCCGCTTCGCGCCGGAAACTCCCCGGAGCGGCCGGCACTTTTCAATAGCGCATCGTCGAACGCACGCCGACGATGACGGCATTCCTGACCGGCTCGACCGGCGTCACGTTGCCGGCCACGTGACCGCCAGGACGCAAAACCAGTTGCAGGTTCGGCTGTACGGTCCAGCCCGGCACGATGCTGGCCGAATAGGACAGATCGAACGACAGCTCGTAGTCGCGCAAGGGTATCGGCACGCCGGAGAAGGCGCGCGTGTCGCGGTCGAGCCCACGCGCCTGTTTCGAGATGTGCGCGTAGAGGAATGACGCACCGAACGCGTCGGCCGGACGCGCCGGGATCATGCCGGCGACGATAATTCCGCCGTCGAGGTAGAAGTCGTTGAGGTTGCGATCCGGCGGGCTGTAGGCGGCGCGGCCAAAGAACAAAATTCCGGAGTTGGCGTCGCCGCCGGGCGGCCGGTAAAGCTGCTGATCGAGCACCGCATAGATGCCGTCGTTGCCGCGCAGGCGGCGGGCGATGCCGGCGCCTGAAGGGTCTGCGAGCGAAAAGCCGTTGATGTCGAAGCGCAGGTCGTCGAAGCGATCGAAGTGATGCCACGCGCCGACGCGAATCCCGCCGGCAAGGCCGGTCGATGTCGGCTCCTGATTGTAGCGATATTGAAGCTCGCCGATGACGAACGGCGGATCGTTGACCCGGAAATTCAAACCATGACGATTGCACAATTCGGGATCGACGCCGCAAGGTCCTGTCGGACTGCCATTGAAGACCGAAAGCAATGCCGTGGTTTGCGGCGTCGGGTCGATCTTCAAACGCACGCCCGGCGTTGACAAGGGATAGGCAGGGCCGCCGCTCGGAATATTGACAGCTGGATTGGTCGGCCAGTCGCTCGACATGAAGAAGCTGAAATACTGGCTGAACAGAAACTCCGTATCGACGACAAGCTGGCCGGCACGCAGGCTCACGCGTCCGCCAAGGAACTGCTGCTCCAGCCACAGTTCGGACAGCCGCGTGGTCGGCAGCGCCTCGATGTTGCTGATCGTGTTGAGATTGCCGACCAGATTGCGCCCCGGACCGCTGTCGCCATGAAGCTGCAAGCTGTTGGAATAAAGGCTCAGGCCCTCAAGCCCGGCGAGCCGGCCAAAATCGATGCCGACGATCGCCTCCAATTTTCCGCCGACCACCGTTCCGCGCCTGATGCCGCCGGCCACATTGGACAACGCGTCCACGGTATGGACGAAGCCGAAGGTCACGCCACGCTCGGCAAGCCAGCGCCGCGTGCCGAACGGATCGACGTTGGCCGGCATGCTGCTCGCAATGGTCGGCTGCGGCGCCACGCCCGGCGGTGGATCGCTCTGGGCGTTCGCGAACGACGAAGACAGCGCGACTGCCACGGCCAGCGCAACCGCACCGCGCGCGGCCGGCCGCCGTTTCTCCAGCATTCCCGGCTCGGCCAGCCGACGCATCGCAACTCCTGAAGCGCTGCCTGACGCGCAGCACCTTACTCAAAAGCCCGTCTCTGTGACGCTGCGATGACAGGTTCCTGCCGGCTCATCCACCGGCAAAACGATGCTCTCCAACCTGCCTGTTGCGATGTGCTTGCATCCTGCGACGACGCAGCGTCCGGCGAAACGGCCGGCGTCCGACAACCGGCTGCAATGAGATCAATAACGCATCGTCGAGCGCACGCCGAAGATGACCGCATTCCTGACCGGCTCGACCGGCGAGATGGTGCCGGCCACATGTCCGCCGGGATGGAAAACCAGCTGGAAATTCGGCTGCACGGTCCAGCCAGGCACGATGGTCGCCGAGTAGGATAAATCGAACGACAATTCGTAGTCCCGCAACGGCGTCGGCAAGCCGGTGAAGATGCGCGTGTCCTGGTCGAGCCCACGCGCCTGTTTCGAGATGTGCGCGTAAAGAAACGACGCGCCGAAGGCGTCGGCGGGCCGCGCCGGGATCATCCCGGCGAATATGATGCCGCCGTCGAGATAGAAATCGACGACGTTGCGGTCGGGGGGGCTGTAGGCCGCGCGGCCGAACATCAACACGCCGGAATTGGCGTCGCCGCCGGGCGGCCGGTAAAGCTGCTGATCGAACACTGCATAGATGCCGTCGTTGCCGCGCAGGCGGCGGGCGATGCCGGCGCCCAGGGGATCCGCGAGCGAAAAACCGTTGATGTCGAAACGTTGATTCTCAAAACGGTCGAAGTGATGCCACGCGCCGAAGCGGACGCCGCCGGCAAGTCCCGTCGATGTTGCCTCCTGGTTGTAGCGATACTGAAGCTCGCCGATGACGTAGGGCGGATCGTTGACACGGAAGTTCAGTCCGTGCCGGTTGCATCGCTCCGCTTCGAATCCGCACTGTCCGGCCGGATCGCCGTTGAACACGGCAAGCACGGCCGACGTCTGCGGCGTCGGATCGATCTTCAACCGGACGCCGGGTGTCGAGAGCGGATACGCGGGCCCTCCGCCTGGAATGCCGGTCTTCGGATTGGTCGGCCAGTCGCTTGAGATGAAGAAGTTGAAGTACTGGCTGACGAGGAACTCGGTATCGACGACAAGTTGTCCGGCGCGCAGGCTCGCCTTGCCTTCGAAAAATTGCTGTTCGAGCCAGAGCTCCGAGAGCCGCGTCGTCGGCAGCGCCTCGATATTGCTGACCGTGTTCAAACCGCCGATCAGGATACGGTTCGGGCCGCTGCTGCCGTGAATCTGAAAAGCGTTGGCATAGAAGCTCAGACCATCGAGCCCGGCCAACCGGCCGAAGTCGATCCCGACCATCCCTTCGAGCTTTCCGTTGAAGATGGTTCCGCGTCTGAGGCCGCCGGACACGTTCGACAGCAGTTCGGTGGTGTGGATCAGGCCCCAGGTCACGCCATGTTCGGCAAGCCAGCGCCGCGTCCCGATCGGGTCGCCATTGGCCGGCAAGCTGCTCGCGATCGTCGGCTGCGGCGCGACGCCCGGCGGCGGAGCGCTCTGCGCGCTCGCGGACGAGATGAGCGCCGCGGCCGCTGCGATCAGCACCGGCACGCGGTGCAAGGCCCGCTGCATTCCGCCCCCAGGCAACCGACGCATCGACAGCAACCCCTCAAGCACTGCCAGCTGCGCAGCACGTTATTCAACACCCAAAACCGCTCGAAAACCGGCCCGAATTGTTTTATTTAGTAATGCGAAGCATTTGCAAGAAGAATTTTCGCTCCGTCGTCGCGTTGCGGTCCGACGGCCAGAAAAAAGAACAAAAGTCGAACACTTTTTCAACGACTCATGTATGATATTCGGCCGTGCAGTGGGGATGGGTGGGCAAGATGTCTGAAATCGCTCGTGATTTTTCCGCAGTCGTGCGGCTGTCTGAATATTGCCGTGAGTTGGAGCGGCTACACCTGTGGGGCGATGACGACGACATCGATCCCGAGTTCAACGCCGTCTGCCGTGCGGTGTGGGGCTACACCTGCGACGATTTCCACGACGACTCGCTCTCGGTCGAGGACCACGCCTTCCTCGACGGTCTGACCAGGAAGACGGCTTACGAATTCGCGCTGGAGAACGGCTACGACCTCGCCGACTACAACAACGGCGGCTACGTCTCCGACTGGTGGGGCTTTGCCTGGATGATTTTGGCCGAGATGCGCGGCCTGTTCACACCCGAGCAGCGCGCCGCTGCCTGGGCCAGGCACGATGCAAAACTGCTCGCCGAGCCCAATGTGATCGGCGTCATCCGGGGGAAATAGGCTCGCCTGCTGTGTCGTGGTTCAGAAATTCGCTCCATTGCTGCCGCGAGTCCGTCGAGCGAATTCCTGAACCATAAACGACACTAAAATCATAAGTTTGCTGGTGTCCTTATCAAATCCGAAGTTCGCTCCCGAGTATGCTGCGAAGCACAGCGAACTTCGGATTCGGGACACCAGCACCGGTCCGCGCTTTCGCGCGGCCGGCGCCGGGACTAGGATTGCGCACCCGTCCCTGACGCAACGAGACCTCCTTCATGCTCAAGCTCTACTTCGCTCCGCAAACCTGCGCGCTTGCGTCCCATATCGCGCTGATCGACGCCGGCGCCGCGCACGAGGCAGTTTTCGTCAGCTTCAAGCAGGACGAACAGCGCGGGCCGGAGTATCTCGCGATCAATCCGAAGGCGCGCGTGCCGTCGCTCGTCACCGATCGCGGCGTGCTCACCGAGACACCGGCCATCCTCGCCTTTATCGCCCAGGCGCATCCGCAGGCGAAGCTTGCGCCGACCGATCCGTTTGCGTTCGCCGAAGCGCAGGCATTCAACAGCTATCTCTGCTCATCGCTGCATGTCGCACACGCCCATCGCATGCGCGGCTCTCGCTGGGCCGATGACGCGTCATCGTTTGCGGATATGAAGCGCAAGGTGCCGCAGACGGTCGCCGAATGCTTTTCGCTGGTCGAACGCACCATGTTCAAGGGTCCATGGGTCCTGGGCGAGACCTATTCGATTTGCGATCCCTATCTCTTCACCGTCGCGCAGTGGATGGAAGCCGACGGTGTCGAGCCATCGAAATTCCCGAATGTGGCTGCGCATCGCCGCCGCATGAGCGAACGGCCATCGGTTCGACAGGCGCTCGCAATCGAGCAACCGGCGCGCGGATAGTGTTCCGAATCCGAAGTTCGCACTACCAAACGGCCAGGTTTTTGCGAACTTCGGATTCGATAAGGACACCAGCAAATTTATAATTATGGTGTGGTTTATGGTCCAGGAAGTCCGCTTGATGGAACTCGCGGCAAGGATGAAGCGAACTTCTGAACCACCACACCAGGCCACGACCGGGACGCAAGAACATGTCAACGCAAACGATCTCAGCGCGAAAGTCCTTATGTCATTGACCCGCATTCACTACCTGCATCATCGCATCGACTGTGAACCGCTTGCATGGAACGCCGTCGCAAAGGCACTCGCGGCCCAGGCGCCGGCTATCGAGGCCGCGAACGGTCTGCTCTACGGTGTCTGGCGCAGCCAGATCGGCCAGCCGCGCGACACGCTCAATGCGATCACCGCGTGGTCCGGAGCCGGCAACGGCTGGGCCGCGTTCATGGATCTGTTCAAGTCGATCGATGGAATTCGCGCCCACGACATCACGGCGATGACGCCGACGCTGCGCCCTGCGCACGACGCAGCGCCAAAACGTCAGGGCAATTTCGCGTTTCGATGGTTCGAGACGCCGACGCAAAACTGGCAGGAATTTCTCGATCTTTGCGCGCGAAGCGTGGCCGGGTTTTGAATCGTCCTACGACTCGCAGGTGATCGGCCTCTGGAAAATCGAGGGCACGTCGCAACCGGACGTCGTGCGAAGCCTCTTGATGACGCGCCGGCCCGACCTTGCGATGTGGGAGCGCTCGAAGATCCCGCAAGGCGAGAAGGAAACTGCGGTGCGTGAAGCACTCAGCCGCCGCTATGACCTCTGCTCGTCCACCTGCGTCTATACGACGACATTGCTGACTGCAGAAGATCGCGAAGACAAGGAACGCTGGACCTGAATGGTCGTCCCTATTCCCGGTCGACGGACGCAAGCCCAACATTATGTTGACCGGATTTCTCTCAATAAGTGCTTGCCATCGCTCGCTAAATCCAGTCTCGATATGCCCGCTGAACGAGCCGTAAAAGGCCGCAGGAGACGCGCGGGGACAACCCATGTCATCAACTGATACGCCGGGCAACGCTACGCCGGCCCCGGACGAGACCGTCGTGATCTCGGCCGAAGCGCTGCGCAAGGCCGAAGAGTTCGTCGAGGCGGAAGAAGGCGCGGCCAACCGGCTGTTCGGCTGGGCCGGCACGCCGTGACCTCCATCGCCGTGGCGATGAGCGCTGTTTCACCTCTATGCGGCCTACGACGATCGTGCCGACGCAGGAGTTGCGCTACACCCACGTCGCCTTCATGCTGGTGCTGAGCTTCCTGCTGTTCCCGCTGGCGGCGCGCTTTCGCAACCGCATCGCGCTGGTGGGATGTGTTCCCGGCATCGCTCGCGGTCGCGACCATCGCCTATGCGCTGTGCGGCGGCGAGGATTTTACCGACCGCGCCACCGTGCCCGACCGCTGGGATGTCGTCCTCGGCATCATCTTCATCGTGCTGGTGCTGGAAGCGACGCGGCGCACCACCGGCGCGATCATGCCGGTGGTCGCGCTCCTGTTCATCGCCTACGCGATGCTCGGGCCGTATCTTGCCGCCGCCGTGGACGCACCGCGGCTACGACGTCGCGCGCCTGGTCGGCCACCTGTTCATCACGCTGGAAGGCATTTTCGGCGTCGCCGGTCGACGTGTCGGCAACGCTGATCATCCTGTTCACGATCTACGGCGCGTTCCTGCAGCATTCCGGCGCGGGAAAATTCTTCATCGACTTCTCGCTGGCGCTGATGGGCGGCAAGCCGAACAGCGCCGGGCGCACCGTCGTGCTGTCGTCGTTCCTGCTCGGCGGACCGTCGGGCTCAGGCGTCGCGACCACGGTGATGATCGGCACCGTCGCCTATCCGATGCTGCAAAGGCAGGCTTCGAAAAGAACGCCGCCGGCGGACTGCTCGCCGCCGGCGGGCTTGGCGCGATCCTGTCGCCGCCGGTGCTCGGCGCGGCCGCCTTCCTGATCGCCGAGTTTCTGAAGATCAGCTATCTCGACGTGATCTGGATGGCGACCATCCCGACCTGCCTCTACTACCTGTCGCTGCTGTTCATGGTCGAACTCGACGCGCAAGCGCTTCGGCGCGCATGACGTCGCGTTCAAGCAGGAGATGACGCTCGTGGCAGATGACGCAGGCGCTACGGCTTTCACTTCGTGTCGCTGCTCGCCGTCGTCGTCTTCATGCTGTTTGGGCTATTCGCGCGTCGCTGCTCGGTGTTTCTACGTCCACCGTCGACTGCGACGCTTCGGCGCTGAGCTTTCTGCGCGCCGCGAGACGGCGCTGGTGCCGAAGAAGCTTCGTGCGCGCGATGGCCGACGGCTCGATCGGCGCGCTCAACGCGGCCACCACCTGCGCCTGCGCCGGCATCATCGTCGGCGTCGTCACGCTCACCGGCCTCGGGTTGAAATTCTCGTCGATCGTGATCGACTATGCCGGCGGCAGCCTGCTGCTCGACCGCGATCTACACCGCGCTGATCGTCTGGATCATCGGCCTCGCGGTGCCGGTCACCGCGTCCTACATCATCTGCGCGGTGATCGCGGCGCCGGCGCTGACCAAGCTCGGCGTGCCGGATTTCGCCGCGCACATGTTCATCTTCTACTATGCGGTGCTCTCGGAAGTGTCGCCGCCGACCGCGCTGTCGCCGTTCGCCGCCGCCGCGATCACCGGCGGCGATCCGTACAAGACCACCTGCAGGCGTGGAAATACACGCTGCCGGCGTTCCTGGTGCCGTTCGTGTTCGTGCTCGATCCGCAGGGCGTCGGCCTGCTGTTGAAGATTCCGAAGGACGGCTCGCTGGATCGATATCATCTCATCACGCTGAAGACCGCGCTCGGCCTGCTGCGCGCTTGCCGCGGCGGCGCAGAACTGGGCGCTGCGACAAAATACCCCGGTCGAGCGGGCGCTGCTGGCTGCTTGCCGGGTCTGCTGCTGGTGTTCCCGAGCCTGATCGAGGCGCTGGCCGAAACCATCACCGGCCTCGACGTCCGCTATCCGGCGCCGTTGGCTCTGGCCATTGGCCGTGGCGTTGCTGCTCAAGCAAAATTCGATGCCAGCCGAGCCGCCGTGGGTGAAGCGACCGGCCAGATCAGACAACCATAAGGGAGTGAAATGATGGGGAACTAAAATGCAAAACGCAACCGGCTGACGTTGGTCGCGCGCCGCGGCCTCGCCGCCGGCGGCGCGTTGCGCAGCAGAAGACGATCGCGATCGGCACCGGCGGCACCGGCGGCGTCTACTATCCGCTCGGCGGCGGGCTCGCCAACGTGCTGTCGAAAAACCTGCCGGGCGTGCAGGCCACGGCGGAAGTCACCGGCGGCTCGGTCGACAATCTCAAGCTGATCGGCGCCGGGCAAGAGCGAACTCGCCTTCATCGATGGCCGACGCCGCGCTCGACGCACTAAGGGCGAGGACAAGTTCAAGGGCAACAAGGTCGCCTTGCGCACGCTGCTGGTGCTCTATCCGAACCGCATGCATGTCGTGACGATCGAGGGCACCGGCATCGAGAAGATGGCCGACCTGAAAGGCAAGCGCGTCTCCACCGGCTCGCCGCGGCAGCGCGACCGAGGTGATGGCATTCCGCGTGATCGAGGCCGCCGGCCTCGACAAGGACAAGGACATGAAGCGCGAGCGGCTCGGCGTCGCCGAGTCCGTCAACGCGCGTCAAGGACAAGAAGATCGACGCGTTCTTCTGGGTCGGCGGTATTCCGACCGCGGCGGTCACCGACCTCGCCGCGACCCCCGGCGTCAAGATCAAGATGATCGATCACAGCGACGTCGTGGCGAAGATGAACGCGAAATACGGCGACCTCTACGCGCCGGGCAAGATCGCCAAGCGGCGCCTACCCCGGCACGACAAGGACAACGCCATCGCCGTGGTCTGGAATATCATCGTCACCGGCGACAAGATGAGCAACGACGAGGCCTACAGCATCGTGAAGACGCTGGTCGAGAAGAAGGCCGATCTGGTCGCCGTGCACAAGGAAGCGGAAAGTTTCGCTCTGGAGAACCAGCAGCAGTCCAAGTCGCCGATCCCGTTCCATCCCGGCGCACTGAAGTATTTCAAGGAAAAGGGCGTCACGAACTAAGGTGCAAACTTCAGCGTCATTGCCGGGCTTGTTGTCCCGGCAATGACGCGAAGCCGGATTGAACCTTGAAAGCAGCTTCGATTGCGTTGGCTTTCAAACATCCTTCGCTTCGGCACCGGGCACTATCCGGAAAAGGTTGCCCGGCGTTTACGGACGGTCAACATCGCCGCCCTTATGATGGCCGCCTCGTCTTCCTTCTTTGCTGTTCAGCGGTCTCTTGACGGCCCACCAGGGCATTGGCGGTATCCCGCCATCGCGACACTTGTCTTCCTGTCAATACCGCTGCTGCATCGCTTCAGTCCTCTGGTCGCACCGCTGGCCCTTGTCGGCTCCGGTTATGTATGGGTTTTCCTGATCAGCTCGACCGTCGGCACCGGTGGCGGAACGTTCTTATTCTATCTCGCGGGCGCTGCCGGCGGCATCCTGCTGGTCGGCGCTGAGCGCATTCTGCTATCGATCGCCATCTGTGTCACCAGTGTTGGACTGATCATGCTGCTGCACATCGTGGTGCCGCGCGATACCGGTCTCATGCCGTCGGCGCAGCTTTTCTATGTGACCTTTTTCGCGAACCTGATCGGCAGTTCGGCCGTGCTGTACGAAATCGTCCTGTATGTGGTGCGGCAACTCACACATGCCGAAGCCACGGTCGAACGCGAGCACCAGCGCTCGGAAAATCT
The DNA here is from genome assembly GCA_963774995.1 of uncultured Alphaproteobacteria bacterium. Lineage (GTDB taxonomy): Bacteria > Pseudomonadota > Alphaproteobacteria > Rhizobiales > Xanthobacteraceae > P52-10. The sequence continues at coordinate 209,315 of CAVZHJ010000003.1, read as the reverse complement.
GCTCGCCAACATTCTGCCGCCGCCTGTCGCTGAACGGCTGAAAGACAATGCCGGCGCAGAGATCGCCGACGCCTATCCGGACGCCTCGATCCTGTTCGCCGACATGGCCGGCTTCACGGCACGCGCCAGCGACACTTCACCCGTGGAACTCGTCCGCTTCCTCAACGGCGTGTACACGCGGATCGACGGCCTCGTCGAGCGCCGCGGTCTGGAAAAAATCAAGACGACCGGCGACGCCTACATGGTTGTCAGCGGCGTGCCGGAGCCGCGGCCCGATCACGCTGAAGTCCTTGCCGATCTTGCGCTCGATATCCACGCCGCGCTCGCCGGGCTGACCGACCCGAAGGGGCGCGCGGTGCCGGTTCGCATCGGCATCGCTTCGGGTCCGGTCGTGGCCGGCGTCGTCGGAACGCGCAAATTTTTCTACGATGTGTGGGGCGATGCGGTGAATACCGCGTCGCGCATGGAGTCGACCGGAATTGCTGGCCAGATCCAGGTTTCGGAAGAAGTATATGAGCGACTGAAGGAGAAATTTGAACTTGAAAGTCGCGGGCCCGTCGACGTCAAAGGGAAAGGCATGCTGCACACATGGCTCCTGATCGGCCGCAAGAAAGCTGCCTGATTCTTCTGAATTGCGGCGCAAGGCATCGCGCTAAAGCACCGCCTCCCGTTCGATCATCCAGCGCGTCACCGGCTGATGAAAATTCATCGGCCCCGGCACCGTTTCGTGCGTTTTACGTATTTGAAGCCCGCCGCCTGCCGCGTCCGGTTCGGCGCGACATTCAAGGCATATGTACAACGGTCAAATCCTCGCTGCCGCGCGCCACTCCAAAAAACAAAAAGCCCGGCTTGCGCCGGGCTCATCATTCGAAGCAACCTGGAGGAAGCCTCAAAAACGCAGAAACGCTTCAGGCCGTTCAGCCGACCTTCGGCATCTTCGCCATGAAGCCTTCGAACGGCTTGGCGCTCTCCTTGGCGAGATCCTTGTAAAGTTCGCCGATCTTGGCGGTCTCGGCGACGAAGGTCTCGTAGGCGGTCTTGGCGTAGTCGGTCTGCACTTCGATCGCCTTGTCGAGCGAGCGGACGCCGGAAAGCTTCTCGATAAACGCGCTGCCGTCCTCAAACGACTTCTTGGTGTAGTCGGTGTAGGCGGTCGCGAGCGCCTGCAGGCTCTTCGTATACAAGCCGGCCGACGCGACAGCCGCATCGAATTGCTCTTTGCCGTAATTCTGGAACTCTTCAACCTTAAGCATCGTCAGTCCTTTTCCCTGAGCTGTGAACACAAAATGCGAAAGCGCATTCGCGCGCTGGCCAGAGCGTCCGGCCTCCCCATCCACGACCGCCACTATAGTGCACTGCACAAATGCGTCAAGGATTATTGTGCGACGCACAACATAAACCTTGCGTAAAACCTGTGAGTTGATCGCAAGGGATGATTAACCTTTTGGCAACCCGCGCCTCCTACCGTGATTCTCGTACTATTTTGTGCCGGTGCAGGCCCGGAAACTCGAGTTGCGACAGTACTTTAGGACCAAAGCCGGGTTCCGGCAGCGCGGTCCGAAGCAAGTGGCAGCGCCGAATGACACAAAATGGCCTTGTGAATGCTGCTCAACGGGTGGGTCACGGTACCGTGAGCGGCCGGAATTAGGGGGACGGAAAGTTCATGTTCCGCGCAATCACCGCGTCCTCTCGCGGGCGTCGTCTGCTGGTGCTTGGCCTGATCGCCGCGGTGTCGGCCACCGCTTTCACCACCGATTCTGCTGAGGCGAAGCGCAAGCGCGGCAAGCGCATCAATCACGCGCGCGTCGTCTACGCCCCTCCCTTCTCCACCATCATCGTCGATGCGAATTCCGGCGCGACCTTGCAGGCGAACAACGCCGATGCGCAGCGCTTCCCGGCCTCGCTTACCAAGGTCATGACGCTCTACGTGCTGTTCGAGCGGCTCGAGTCCGGCAAGATGAAGCTCGACACCATGATGCCGGTCTCCGAAAACGCGTCCGAACAGGCGCCGACCAAGCTGGGACTGCGCGAAGGCGACGAGTTGAAGGTCGAAGATGCGATCAAGGGCCTCATCACCCGCTCGGCCAACGATGCGTCTGTCGTGATCGCAGAGGCGATCTCGGGCAGCGAAGACGAATTCGCCAAGCTGATGACGCGCAAGGCGCGCGCGCTCGGCATGAGCCGCACCACCTATCGCAATCCGAACGGCCTGCCCAATCCCGAACAGACCACCACCGCGCGCGACCAGGCAATCCTCGGCCGCGCCATTCAGGACCGGTTCCCGCGCTACTACCGCTACTTCGCGACCAACAACTTCTACTATCGCGGCAAGGCGATCCGTAATCATAACAAGCTGCTCGGCCACGTCGAAGGCGTTGACGGCATCAAGACCGGCTTCACCCGCGCCTCCGGGTTCAACCTCGTCACCTCGATCAAGCGCGGCAACCGGCATCTCGTCGGCGTCGTGCTCGGCGGCCGCTCCGGCGGCTCGCGCGATGCGATCATGCGCAACCTGCTTGCCGAACATCTGGAACGCGGCGCGACCAGGCGCACGGTCGCTGCGATCACCGAAAATGGAGCGGCGCCCGTCGCGATCGCGCAGGCAAACGATGCGCCCGCAGCCGCGTCCGGCAGGCCCGAGATCAAGCCGGTCGAGAGCAAGACGGTGGAACTGAAACCGACCGCCGCGTCCAGCGACTACGACACCGAAGGCAATCCCGCGCGCCGCGAGAACGCGCCGGTGCAGGTCGCCGCCGCGACCGCCGAGCCGATCGCAGCGCCATCCGCACCGGCGCAGGCGACCATTGCCGCATCGCCGCAGCAGCGCATGGCGCCGCTCACCAACGGCGTCGTTTCCGCCCAGGCGCTGGCACCGATCCCAGGCTCCACCGAGCCGATGACGCCGGTACGCGTGAAGACACTGCAGGTCAAAGCCGGTCCGATGAAGGTCGCAAGCGCCGGCCCGACCCAGATCGCGCCGCAGCCTGCGCTGTCGCAGCCGGTCGTGACAAGCACGATCGACGCCGCGAAGATCAACACGGTCGCGAAGTCCGATCTGGCCCCGCTCGCGCCGAACCATGGCAAGGGTCAGGGCATCCTTGGCACCCTGCCCGGCAACTCGATGGCCTATGCCGACCCGGCACCACGCGCCGCGCCCCCTGCGCCCGCACCGGTTGCTTCGGCTCCTCCACAGTCGCACGCAGCACCTGCGCCGAAGCAGGCTGAGGCGCCGAAACCCTCGGTTCGTCCGGGAAGCTGGATCATTCAGGTCGGTGCGCTTGAAAGCGAAGCCGAGGCCAAGACCCGCTTGAACGAAGCGCGCGACCACGCCCGCGCGATCCTCGGCAAGGCCGAGCCGTTCACCGAGACGGTAGCGAAGGGCGACAAGCAGCTTTACCGCGCCCGCTTTGCCGGCTTCGTCGACAAGGACAAGGCGGAAGCCGTGTGCAAGACGCTGAAGCGATCGGAACTGCCCTGCTTCGCAATGAAATACTAACCATCGCTCTTTAGACTTTCCGAAACTCGAACCCGGGCACTGGGCACAAGAACCGGGGCGAGTTAACAGGTGTGTCAAGCAGACGAAGGGGACTGGCCGCTCGCGTAGTGTATGCGTGCGGAGTTAGTTGCGATGGCGTCGAAGAAGAGTGTCCTTGGCCTCGTTTACGCGCGAAGCGAGGTACGTCGAGCCCCCCTGGTCGGGATGGAGTTTCTTCATCAGGGACCGGTGCGCCCGGCCGATCTCGTCCGCCGACGCCCCCGATTGCAGGCCAAGGATCTGATAGGCCTCCTGCTCCGTCATTTTCCCGGACGCCGTACTGCCGATATTGCCTCCCTGCCGCCCTGCCCGTTCGCCTTGCGCGTTCTCACGCCAGGCGGGAAACCGGCGGTCCAGATAACTTTCAAGAAGCGCGAGGCTCTCGGCGTCGAACGCCGAACCCATCGCAACTAGTTCGCGCAGGTCGAATTCGTCGAGCGAGCGGCCGGCGTGGTCGCCCGCGATGATCTGCCCGTTCAAGTTGCCGCTGTCGTGATCGAGGCTCATATCGAGGAACGCCGAGCGCACGCGCGAGGCCTGTCCGCTCGAACGCTTTGAACCCCAGCCGGGAATACTGAAGCCGCCGGCGCCGAACGGCGACCAGCCGAGCAGGCCCGCACCAAAAATGCCGAGCGGGATCGCAACCGCGAACTCGCCGCGCACGCCGACGAATGCGGCGATCGCCAGCGTAACAATGCCGCCACCAATCTTCATGCCGCGCGCCAGCACCGCGGGATTTGCGTTGCGCAGCACCTGCAAAAGCAAATAGAGCGTGATGACGGCGACGATGCCTGCAACCAGGGTCATTCGGGTAATGTAGTCGCGGAAGGCGAGCGGAGGTAGTGGGCAAGCCGTCGCCCCCGCGCTGTTTCGCGGGCTTCGCGACCTACCGAACCTGCCCCAGAAGCAGCGTCGCGCCCTGCGAGGCCGACGCGAGCTGCTTGAGCGCCTCGCGACCGCCCGCCGCATAGGCCGCCGCTGCCCGCAACAGCTCCCGCAACTGCGCGGCCGAGCCCGGGTCGAACCGGCACCAGGCGCCGCCGGTCAGCCGCGCGATCTCGCGGAAGGCGTGCTCCGCGTCCGCATCATGACCTTCCTGAAACATGAAGCACGGCACCTTCAACAGACCCAACTCGCCGGCGCGGGCGCAGAGATCGTCGATTTTTTCCTCCATAGCATCGCCGACGAACACCAGCGCACGCACGCCGGACGCCGATGCTTCCCGCCGCGCATCCGCCAAAACCTTGCCGATCTGCGTATGCCCGCCGACGCAATCGATACGGCCCATCAGCGCCGCGAGTTGCGCGGTATCGGTAATCCACCCAGTCGCACGGCATTCGTTGAAGCCGCGGTAGTAGATCAGCCGCATGGCCAGTTTACCGACACTTCCCGCTTCCTTGAACATGTCCGCCTGCAGGCTGCAGGCCATGTCCCAGGTCGGCTGGCGGCTGAGCGTTGCATCCAGCGCAAAGATCAGCTTGCCCGAGGCGCCGTTGCCGGCAGGCCCGAGCGCCTTCACCTGCGACAGGAAGCTCGAGATATCCGCAGACGACGAATGCGCGGCAGGCGTCTTGTCCGCTGCCGGCGCAGGCGTCTTCCTGTCATCGCGCGTCATGGGTTCACTTTCATCCTGGGCAAGATGTGGAGAGCCGCAGCCACACCGTCAATGTCGCCTCGCCATCCCCGCGATTGCCTGCTAGATGGAGCCACTTCTCATTTTATGATAAAAGGTGAAACGCATGAAGCTCGCCCGCACCGCCCTGATTGCCGCAGCGCTGATGCTGCCGACCGCCACCGCCAACGCCGTCGTGCTCGATCTCTACACGATGACGTGCAAACAGTTCGTCGAGAGCGACAAGGACACGATCTCGATGATGCTGACCTGGCTGGACGGCTGGTACAAGGGCGACAGCGACGAGGCGAAGATCGACACCGAAGTGTTCGTCGAGAACGCCAAGAAAATCGGCGCATATTGCGGCGAGAACCCGACCATCAGCATCGTCAACGCCGCGGAAAAGGTGCTCGGAGAGAAGTGAGCTTCCTTGTCGTCCATGCGAAAGCAGGCACCATACTCCCGGAGCCGATGTTGGTCGCAACAGCCATTTCCGGAAGGCTATTGAAGCCAACCCCCTTATTCGCGTCACGGGGTATGGGTCTTCGCGTGCGCGGGGACGACAAAGCTAATCTCCGCCCAGCGCGCGCGGCAACATCCGCTGCAGCACGCGGTCCTTCACGAGGAAGTAGTGCTGCAGCGCCGCGGCAATGTGCATGGCGGCCAGCCCCGCGATCACGAAACCGAATATGCGGTGATTGCCGAACACCTGCTCGGCGAACGCCTGATTCTTCGCCATGAGCGCGGGCAGTTCGAACAATCCGAAGAACGGCGTCGGCGCGCCATAGGCCGAGTTCGCGAGCCAGCCGCCGACGGCCTGCAGGATCAACAAAACATACAAGAGCCCGTGCGTCGCCGATGACACCGCGCGCTGCCATCGCGCCAGTCCCGGCGCCGGCGCAGGCGCGCCGGCGACGATGCGGTTGATCAGACGCGCAATCATCAACGCTAGAATAAGGATGCCGAACGACTTGTGCAGCGTGTAGAGCGTGTCCTGCAGCGGCCCTTTCGCGACGCGGCCCATCGCGATGCCGATCGGGATCATCGTCAGCACACTGCCCGCCACGAGCCAGTGCAGCCATTTCGAGGTGGACGGATAGCCGCCGGATTGCCTGCCGTAGGTCATGCTCGAAAGCCCCCGTCCCGATCGGAACCTGAAAGTGAGTCTGCACTTGATTGAGTAGAAGCTAGCACCCGCCCAACCCACATAACATTCCGGGGGGCTTTGGACGTCCACAGTTTTATTCAAGTGGTGTGCAGTAGATCATGGTGGCCCTGGCACGAACACGCAAGACACGCGGCTCGCGCAAATCGATCCAGCAGTCCGGGCGGCTCACCTTCGAAGGAAGATTCGCTGCCCGGCCATGCACGGTCGTCGACCTGTCGGACAACGGCGCAAAGATCACGGCCGACGATCCGAGCCCGATTCGCACCCGGCTCCGCCTCGCATTGTCCCGCGACGTGAGAACCGGCCGCCCTTGCGAAGTCGTCTGGCAGCGCGGCAAGACGTTCGGCGTGAAGTTCATTTGAACGCGCGCCCGCGCGGCGTCACCCCTCGACGATGTCGTGGGTCTCGAGCGGCTTGTCGACCTGCGCAAACCATTCAGCGCGCGCGACGGCGCGGCGGCGGCCGCGCTCGTCAAGCGGCAGCTTGAGATGACGCAGCAGGCTCGTCACCTCCTCGCGCGCAGTGACATGCGCCATGTTCGGCCGCGTGCCAAGCGTCTCGGAATTCAGATCGTCCAGCGCCGTCAGGCCGCGCGGAAACAACTCGCGATAGACCACGCGCTCTGCAAACCCGTCCACCGCGCGGAAGCCGACCGTCGAGGCGAGCGTATTCAGCCCTTCTGCGATCAGTTGCTTGTTGCGCGACGACAGCAGCGACAGGCGGTTGCGGACCACGATCCAGTCGGTCGAGGCGCCGTCGATCTGCCGGCGGTGACGGCGCGCCTCGCGCACCATCCTGGCATAGTGGCTCTCGCCGGTTACCCAGTAGGTGGCGGGATCGACGGTGCCGAGCACGTCGAAGTCGACAAAACTGTCGTTGATCGGCGTGATCAGCGTGTCGGCCATCGAGTGTGCAAGCCGCATCAGATAGTTGTCGGTGCCGGGCGTATCGATGACGACGAAGTCAAACGCGTGCTCCACCGTATTGATTGCCTGCGAGAACTGCTCGAACTCCGACGCTTCATTTTCGCCGATATGCATGCTCGCGCCGAGCGCGACGTGAATGTGATGTGGCAGCTCCAGCTGCAGGCCGGTGCGACGCGCCCAGGCTGCGCGGTTCTCGACATAGTGGGTGAGGCTCTTCTGGCGTGCGTCGAGATCGATGGTGGCGACGCGCTGACCGGCCTTCAAAAGCGCAATGGCGACGTGGAACGCCGTGGTGGATTTGCCCGAACCACCCTTCTCGTTACCCAACACAACAACATGCGCGGAGCCGGACTGACCCGGACTGGCCTGCACCAACATTTTACGGAGTCCTCTGCATTCCCATCATCAAATCGTAAACGTTTTCGGTCAAGCGAAATGCGCGTGCGCTCGCCGTTAATCGTAAACGTCAACACTTCGCGTGTCGGCGAGGCAACTGCGGCAGCCGTGCGCGTTCATTTTCATGGTCACAGCCGATTGGCGGCGCAGTCCGGCGTTGATAGGTTCGCGCGGCAAGAAGAAACGTCCAAACTCAAGGTCAGCAATGCCCAAGCGCCCTCCCGTCGTCCGCACTCTGCCCGCGCTGCACCGCGCGATCGAACAGCTACGACTTCGCAAGGCCAAAGTTGCGATCGTGCCGACGATGGGGGCGCTGCATGACGGACATCTGACGCTGGTGCGGACAGCGAAGCGCCGCGGGTTGAAAGTCATCGTGTCGATCTTCGTCAATCCGGCGCAGTTTGCGCCGCACGAAGACTTCCTCTCGTACCCCCGGACAATGAACACCGATCTCGACAAACTTGCGGCCGAGGCTGCGGACCTCGTCTGGGCGCCGACTGCCGCGGTGATGTACCCGGAAGGTTACGTGTCGCGGATCGCTCTCGACGGGCCGGCGGTCGCCGGGCTGGAAGACAGGTTCCGCCCGCATTTCTTCGGCGGTGTCGCCACCGTGGTCGGCAAGCTGTTCAACCAGTGCCGGCCGGACTTCGCGATGTTCGGTGAGAAAGACTACCAGCAGCTCAAGGTCGTCGCGTGCATGGCGCGGGATCTCGACATGCGCGTCAAGGTGATCGGCGTGCCGACCGTGCGCGAGAAGGACGGTCTCGCGTTGTCGTCGCGTAACGTTTATCTGTCAGCCGACGAACGCAGCGTCGCGCCGGTTTTGCGCCGGACCATGAAGGACGTAGCAGCAAGACTTCGCGCGGGCACTGAGCTCGAGGCTGCGCTTGCAGATGGATGCGCGACGATCGCCGGCGCCGGATTTGCGATCGACTATTTCGAAGCACGCCATGCAGAAACGCTGGCACCGGTTCATTCGCTGAATGATGGGCCGGTGCGGTTGCTGGTGGCGGCAAAAATCGGCCGGACCAGACTGATCGATAATATGAAGGCGTAGCCGCCCGTCGGTCTTCGGAACTTTCTCGTCATGGTTCGAGACGCCGCGCCTGGCGTGGCTCCTCAAGACGAGGAACTGCGTTCAACCCCGGTTGAGTTAAAGCAATCCGAGCTCGCGCAACTCGCGGCGTAACGGTTCGGGCATGGCGGTGAGCCCTGTTCCCGACTTGCCGAGGTCGGGCGGCGCATCCTTGGGCGTCAGATAGCGCCAACCCTGGAATGCCCGCATCGGCCGGGGCGTGACGACGACGACCTTCGGCTGCATGGCGATGCGGCAGCGGCCGATCCCGGCTTTGTCGCGAAACTGCTCGAGGCCGATTATCCGCTCGCGCGCGGCGATCTGCCCCTTGATCACCCAGTAGAGCGATCCGCCGTCCAGCAATTCCTCATCGCGCTTCGGCGTCATCCGGGTGACGTGGATATGATGGAGCGGCAACCCCTGCTCTTTTGCCTGGCGCATGCGCAGACGAACCCAGTCTTGCAGGTCCTTGATCGAGTCGCACCCGACCGCGAGTTTGATGAGATGAAGCGGCATGGAGGGAAATCTAGGTCATGAGCCCGGCAGGCGAAACCCGGCTTTCGCAGAAGCTCACACCTAATCTGGTCCCGCCCGCCTTCGCCGGCGCTTCGGCGCGGCAGGCCTTCATGCAGCCGGCCGGTTCCCGAACAAGCAAACCTAGTCGTCGCCCACCTGCGACGGCACGAACGGCACTGGCGCAACCACGCGTGGCCGCCCGATCGACGCGGCAGGCGGCTGCGAAGGTGCAGAGCCGGATTGCGTCGCGGCGGGCTGCCGCTTCGCCTGAGCCTGGGCATTGGTCGATTTCGACGCAGCCGCCGGAGACGGCTGCGTGGCTGCAGGAGCAACCGCCTGCTGCTTCGGCGCAAGCGCCGCAGGAGACGGCGGAGTGGCTGCCGGAGCAGCCGCCTGCTGCTTCGGCGCAGTCACTGCCGGTTCGGGCGTCATGATGTTGACCGCCGGGATGGAGGCCGAGTTCGCGAAATCCACTGTTGTCGGCCTGCCGGACGGCATGCTTGGGAGCAGGCCTGCCGAAGGCGAAGGCGGAGCCGCGGCGGCGCTGGTCCAGGACGGCGAATAGCGAGCGACCAGCGTATCGTAGAGGCGATCGTTCATGTTCGCCTTGACCTGATTTGAATCCGACAGCATGCGGAACAGCGGGCAATCCGTCACGACGCACCGCTCGCGCACTGCGATCACCTGCGCAACCAGCCCGTAGCGGTCTCGTTCGACCGCCCGCTTGAGAACTTGCTGTTCCGGCGTCAGCGAACGCGCATTGCCGGATGCGATCACGCGCGAGACCTGGCCCGCTGCGTAGGACACAGCTGCGGCCGCAGTGTCGGCCGAGCCGAACACCGCCTTCTCGCAGGCCGCCTCAACACTATCGCCCGCAAGCCCGTCGAGACAGGCGAGCGCGGGTGCAAGCACGACCTGCTGGGTCCCCGCCCGCGTCTCCGTCGGGGAATCGGCGGGTCTGCTGGACGTGCCAAATCCGCGCACGGTGGTGGTGGAGGCGATGCCGATCGCCAGCAGCGCGATCACCGACAGAGCACCGTTCGCCATGGTCTTGTCAGCGCGCAACAGCACGATCAACAAGACCAGCGCAAAAAAGCCGGCAGCGGCCAGCGTCGCCCACATCGGGAACGACGGCGAGCGCCACAACTGGTCGAGCGACGTTGCCCATGCCCATTGCATGCGAATAGCCCCCTGCGCTTGCCATCGTCGGCAACGCTCTACACACTCTCGCAGAGCGGATCGAACGATGCATCATTCAGTTCGGGGCAGCGCGCTGTCCCTGCGCCGCGCCCATCCATCCATAGGCCAGAGTGAGTCATGAACACGACATCAATGGGGCGATCATCCGCGCTCAGGCGGCTTTCAACTGGCTTTCCTTCGCGACACGCTCGAAAGCTTCGACTGTGCTCTTGATGCGGTACTGGCAATCGTCGCCGTCGGTCGGCAGCAACCGAATCACTTCGTAGGTTCCGCCGGCTGCCGGGCGCGAGACGTTGCTTGCGGTGAAATAGACGGTCTCTCCAACCCTGTATTTATGTGTCAACGCCCTCTCCTTACGCGATACGCGAAACACCAGCCGGCCCAACGAACCGGGGACCTTGCAGGCTGAACCACCCGTTGTGAATATAGCACGGATGGACACAATTTGGCCAGCATTTCCGAGGGGGCTTAGAACAGCAAAACAATCCGCAAATTCAATATGTTAGTTAGTGCCGAAGAGACCATTTCCGGCCCCTTTTAAGGCTCAATTCGAGGTGGGGATAAACCGGCACGCCGGGCACAATTGTCGCACCCCGGAAAGGCCGTAGCAGGCCATCCAGCGGCCACCACGGCTAACCGCAAAAATCAGTCGTTCTCGAACTTCTCAATCACCCACGTCTCCTTCAGCGCGGCGGAATCCCACGCCTGAAACGCGGGATGCGTCCGCATGGCATTCATGTAATCAGCTGCCGCTGACGTGACTTCGACGCCATAAATGCGGAACCGGTGCACCACCGGCGCGTACATCGCATCCGCGCCGGAGAATCCTCCGAACAGAAACGGCCCGCCCTGTCCATAGGTACGCCGACACGCGCTCCAGATCTCCTGCACCCGGTCTGCGTTGGCCTTCGCGTCGGCCGATAACGCTTTCCTGTGCACCGGCCGGTGGATGTTCATCGAGCATTCGTTGCGAAGCGCCATGAAGCCGGAATGCATTTCCGCCGAAATCGAGCGCGCATGCGCGCGGGCCGCCATGCCGGAAGGCCAGAGACCTTTGTCGGGAAATTTTTCGGCGAGGTATTCGATGATCGCCAGCGAATCCCAGATCGACACCGCACCATCGACCAGAATCGGCACCTTTCCCGCAGGCGAATATTTCAGAATGCGCTGCTTGTCGGCGTCGCCGGTGTAGAGCGGGATGACAACCTCTTCGAAGTCAATTCCGGCCGCCTTAAGCGCGATCCACGGCCGCATCGACCAGGATGAATAATTCTTGTTGCCGATCACCAGGGTCAAAGCCATGTCGCACCCGTCTCCGCATCAGGCGCTCGGCTTTTACGCGAAACGTCTGGAACCCGCCAGACGAAATGGACGCTGGCGGCTTGGCGATGCGGGGCAATTTCGGTAAGCTGGTCGCGGCCGAACGGAGGCCAACGGTCCGCGTGAAGGGCTCAGCCCGCCGAATTTGACGTAAGCATCAACCTGACTTCCTGCCCAAGGCCGCGGACGCTGGGCGCGAGGAAGAAAGGTCTGTCATGGGCGCCAACCCCACAGCTGCTCGGCCCGTTCGCGAGCTTCCCGCTCAACCAAATCTCGAACACCTGAAGAACGAAGCCAAGCAACGCCTCAAGGCGTTGCGTGCCGGCGATCCGGCGACAAAGCTCGCCGCGGCCCAGCTTGCGGTCGCGCGCAGCTACGGCTTCGCAAGCTGGCGGCAGCTCAAGGCGCATGTCGAGCGCGCAGGCATCGAGCGGCCCTTGCGCGCAAAAGTGTTCGCGGCAGCGCGGGCCGGCGACATAGAAACGGTTCGCGGCGCGCTGAACGCAGGCTTCGACCCGCACCTGACCGACGCCGAAGGTCGCACTGTGCATCAGATCGCCAAGCAATACGGGCACGAGGCGATCGAACTGCTCGCCCGCGCGCTTGAGGAGCGCGATGACACCCCGCCAGTGATACGTGGCGCCGTCGAGAGCATCCTCGATGCTGCGGAAAAGGGCTACGCCGGCAAGCTGGCCAGCCTGCTCGACAGCCATCCCCGCCTGATCGACGCGCGCGGCGGCAATTTCCAGAAACAGACGGCCCTGCACAAGGCGGCCTGGCGAAACCAGCGCGCATGCGTGCAACTGTTGCTGGAACGCGGCGCCGACGTGCGTATCCGCGACACCGGCGACAACGCCAGCGCGCTGCATTTCGCGGCGGAATCAGCCGACCTCGCCATCGTCAAAATGCTTGTCGAAGCGGGCTCCGACGCGATCGGCGAAGGCGACGACCATCGCCTGAACGTGCTTGGCTGGGCGACCTGCCTCCGCACAACGCGCCACGACGTCGCCGACTATCTGCTCGCGCAAGGCGCGAAGCTCAATCTGTGGTCGGCCATTGCGCTCGGCCGCATCGATGACGTTCGGGACTTCCTGAAGGCCGATCCGTCGCTGCTTGCGGCGCACATGAGCCGCAGTGAACATAACCGGACGCCGCTGCATCACGCAGCAGCCAAAAATCAGCCGGAGACGGTGCAGCTCCTGCTCGACCTTGGAGCGGAGGCGAATGCAACCGACCTGACCGGCGGCACGCCGCTGGTCGCCGCCGCGCTGGCAAATGCCGATGCAGGCGTCGTGTCACTCCTGCTCGCGGCCGGCGCGCGCATCGACTTCATCGCCGCCATCAGCCTGAAGCGCTACGAGCTTGCCGAAGCGATGCTGCGCCAGAATCCATCGCGTATCGGTGCGGGCGGCGAAGACACGATCGCGCTGCATGTCGCCGTCAGCAAGCGGAATGCTGAGGCCGTACGCTGGCTGATCGACCACAAGGTCGACGTCAACGCCAAACGCGTGATGTGGGACTGCAACCACACCGCACTGCACATGACCGCCGCCGACGGCACCCTTGAGATCGCACGGATGCTGCTCGATGCGGGTGCCGACGCGTCCATCCACGACGACAAATACGACAACACAGCGCTGGGCTGGGCCGAGTTCTGCGAGCAGCCGCAGATCGCAAACCTGCTGCGCGAACGCGGTGTGACGCAATGACGGGCCGCAGGGTTGCGTCACGCGGTCCAATCCGGCAAGGCAGGCCGATGTCCAGTCAAGAATTCGGCCGAGCCGCCCGCCCCCTCGCTTGAAACCGCGCTGCTCGCAGCGCTGGGCCGCATGTCCGGCAAAACGCTCAGCGCGCCCGAGCTTGCGCAGGAGATCGGGGAAGCCGGTGACTGGCACAATCTGCTGGTCCCGATCCGCCGCGCGGCAGTAAAGCTCGCGCTCGACGGGCGGCTTGTCATCTATCGCAAGGGCAAGCCCGCCGATCCGAACGACTTCAAGGGTGTCTATCGGCTTGGTTTGCCACGTCACGACTAAATGCCTCACCGCCGGCAATCGTTCGCGGCCGGCAGTTCTCTCTCGCGGCAGCGGTGTCGCAGCCCGCCGTCCGTGGCGCCGGAAACAGCGCGCTGCTCCTTCCGGTCAGCCAGTAGACAGCCAAGCCCGTCCATTCGTGGATGGCGACATCGGCGCGGGCGAGCCCGCTGCTCAGCCGGTCGAAAGGTTGCCACGCGTCGCTCCAGCCGCGGGTGCGCCAGTCGACCGGAAACGCCTCGACCTCGAAACCGGCCATCCGGAACGCACCCATCGAGCGCGGCATATGAAAGGACGACGTCACCAGCAGGAAGCGCTCGCCCGGCTTCGGCTTCAACAGGCCGTAGGTGTTGACGGCGTTTTCATACGTCGTGCGCGAGGTATCCTCGAAGACGAAGCGATCGCCTGCCATGCCGAATTCGGCCAGCAGCTTCTGTGCGAACGGCGTTTCGGCAAGCGCGTTCGGGAGCAGACTGCCGCTGCCGCCGGAAAAGACGATGCGCGCGTTCGGAAAGCGCCGCGCCAACGTCAGCAACGCCACCGCCCGCTCCGCCGACGAATCCAGTTCGATCACGCCCCGCGCGGCCGAGACGTCCGGGTCGATCACGCCGCCCAGCACGATCACACCATCCGGGTCGCTGCGACCGGCCTCCCAAGCCGGAAAACGCTCCGAGAGCGACAGCAGCAGCACGTTGCCCAGCGGCGAAAATCCAAGCAGCGCGAGCATCACAACGCTGCCGATCAGCAGCGCATGCGCCAGCCTGCGACGGCGCGTCACCAGCAGGCAGACGCCGGCAATCCCTGCAACGGCGAGGAAGTTTGACGGGACCGCCAGGAAGCCAAGAGTTTTCGAAAGAACGAAGAACATGGTGACAGCTCGCGCAGGGCGCAGGCTTCATGCGCGAAGCAGATCGCAAGATCAATCCCGGTCCGTTCCACCCCTATTCAGAAGCCCGGGCCTTGCTGCTGCCCATGCCGGAGATTTTCGCCATCTCGTCGTCGCTGAGCACGAAGTCGAACACATCCAGATTTTCCTGCAGCCGCTCGAGCTTCGAGGTGCGCGGGATCGCTGCGACATTCTGCTGAACGAGCCAGCGCAAACAGACCTGCGCGGCCGTCTTGCGATGCAGATCGCCGATCCGCGCGAGCGCCGCGGTCGTCCTTGACGCGGCCTTTTGCAATCGGCGAATAGGCGACGGTGGCGAGGCCCAGGCGACGGCAGGCATCGAGCACCTTGGCCTGGTCGAGATAGGGATGATATTCGACCTGATTGCACACCAGCGGTTCCTTCGACAGGGAAACCGCCTTCTCGCTCAGCGCAACGTTGAAATTCGATATGCCGATGTGCTTCGCCAGGCCCGCCTGCTTCGCATCGCCAAGCCCGTCGAGCGTCTCGCTCAACGGCACGCGGTCACTCGGCCAGTGCAGCAGCACCAGATCGACATCGCTCATGCGCAGCTTGACGAGGCTTTCCTTCAATGAGCGGACAAGGTCGTTCGGCGCGAAATGCGTCGGCCAGATTTTCGTGGTGACGAAGACATTGCTGCGCGGCACGCCGGATCCGCGCAAACCGTCACCCACCTCGCGCTCGTTGTCATACATCTGCGCGGTATCGATATGGCGATAGCCGAGCCGCACGGCCTGCTCGACGATGCGCGCGCAGGCGCGGCCGCGCAGTTCCCAGGTTCCAAGGCCAATCGCCGGAATGCGAGCGCCGTTCGCTTCGATGATCTGCATGCGCGTCTCCGGATCAGCCCGGTTGCGATGCGGGCAATCATGAGCCTGGCAACATGCGCTGCCAAGCCCGGACCTTGCAGCCATCGGGCGTCAGTGCGCCGCCGACGCTTTCGCAAGCAGCGCAAAGGTCAGGTCGGGGGCACGCGCGATCAGCGTCAGCACGCGCGCGCAGGTCCACGCGGCTCGCGCTTGCCCTGCTCCCAGTTGCGAATGGTCTCGAGCGGCACGCCGAGGCGCTGGGCGAATTCCACCTGCGTCAGTTGCGAGCGGCTGCGCAGCGCGCGGACGTCGAGCGCCGGCGCCAGGAGATCGGCGCCGGGTGGTATCACCGGCACCAGTGGCGCTTCGTTGCCGTCCTGCAGTTCGACGATCCGTCCGTCCGCCTTCAGTCTGAGCCGCCGCATGGGATGTCTCCGTATCCGCCCATGCTGGGGATTTATGGTTAACGATCGGTTAACGTTAACCGCTTGAACCACAGCGTCGCGATGCCGAGGAAGGAGAAGAATCCGACCACATCGGTGATGGTCGTCACGAACGGCCCGGACGAAACCGCCGGATCGACGCCGAGCCGGATCAACGCCAGCGGGATGACGATGCCGCCCAGCGCCGCGCGCAGCACCGTCACCATCGCGAGCCCGATGACCAAGCCCAGGTCCGCAGATTGGAAGGCGGCCGCCGCCATCACGCCCATGATGATCGCGAAGCACAGCCCGTTGAGCACCCCGACCAGCAGCTCGCGCCGCATCACGCGCCAGGCGTTGGCCGGTCAGTTCGCGGGTCGCGAGCGCGCGCACCGCCACCGTCATGGTCTGGGTGCCGGCATTGCCGCCCATGCTGGCGACGATCGGCATCAGCACCGCAAGCGCCACCATCTTCTCGATCGAGTCCTCGAACTTGCTGATCACCCAGGAGGCGAGCAGCGCGGTCAGCAGGTTGGCGAACAGCCAGGGGAAGCGGCCCTTGGCGATGGTCCAGACCGAGTCCGACAGCTCTTCGTCGCGCGCCGACGCCGCCGAGCGCCTTCGGATGTCCTCTTCGGCCTCCTCCTCGATGACGTCGACGATGTCGTCGAAGGTGAGCACGCCGACCAGCCGGTCGTCCTCGTCGACCACCGGCGCGGCGACGAGGTTGTAGCGCTCGAACAGGCGCGCCACCTCCTCCTGATCCTCGGTGGCGCGCACGCGGCGGCGCTCCTCGTCCATCAACTCGGCGATCGGCACCGGCCGCTTGCGTGCGCAGCAGCCGGTCGAGCGCGACCGCGCCGCGCAGCTTCCGCTCCTCGTCGACGACGTAGAGCTCGTAGAAGCGCTCCGGCAGGTCCGGCGTCTCGCGCATGTAGTCGATGGTCTGGCCGACGGTCCAGTCCGGCGGCACCGCGATGAACTCGGTCTGCATGCGCCGGCCGGCGGAGTTCTCCGGGTAGTAGCAGGCTGCGCTCGATCGCGCCCGCGCTCGGAGGCCGGAAGCTGCTCGAGGATCTCCTCCTGCTCTCCTCGGGCAGGTCCTCGAGAATGTTCGACCGCG
Source organism: uncultured Alphaproteobacteria bacterium (assembly GCA_963774995.1). Lineage (GTDB taxonomy): Bacteria > Pseudomonadota > Alphaproteobacteria > Rhizobiales > Xanthobacteraceae > P52-10. Next base: position 192,276 of record CAVZHJ010000003.1, on the reverse strand, counting down.
TCGTCGGAATCGAGCTCGCGCACGCCCTCGGCGACGGTTTCCGGCAGCAGTTCCTCGAGGATTTCCTCGCGAACGGTGTCGTCGACCTCGGTCAGCGCGGCGAAGTCGAAGTCGCGGCCCACCAGTTCGATCGAGGCGCGGCCGCAGATCCGGATCGAGCGCCTCGATCAGGTCGCCGACGTCGGCCTCGTGCAGTTCGCCGACCAGCGAGCGCAGGAAGGCTTCGTTGCCGCCTTCAATGCCGGCGGCAATCTCGCTGACGAAGGTCCCGCGGACCGCGCCCTCCGCATCGCGCATTGGCTCGCGCGCGAGAAAGGCCTCCCCCTCAGTCAGCGCGGCAACGTCTGCCCGGTCTCGATCGTCGGCCATGAAACCCGCGCCCCGCGACTGCCTGTCCCACGCCCGCCTTAGCCAATCGGTGTGACAATGACAAACGCCGCGGCTCCTGCACGCGAAAAATTGCGGGCGCAGTCGGCGTGGTCTAGATTGCAGGCCACGCTCAACGACCATGAGCCACCTCACAGCTCCAGGACCAGATGACCTCGATCAAGACCCTCTTCCGAGCAACGCTCGCAGCCGGCCTTCTGGCCGGCATAGTTCCCGCCTTGGCCGGCCCCAGCATGAGCACCGGCCTGCAGGCCACCACGCTCGATCTCGCCGAATGTCTCAAGCGGAGCGAGGCGATCATGCGTGAGGCGGGCCTGACGCGGAACCTGCAGGTGCTGCAACTCACCGTTTATGGCGAACAGGGCGACTATACCGCCTCGGTTCGTTGCGTGCCGGGCTATCAGATGGTGTTTTTTGTAGTGGCCGGGCCCCGTCCCGACCGTGCCAGCAAGTACATGGCCGATCTCAGGGGGAAATTCTGGATCAGGTCGTGGGGCCGCCGAAGGCCGCCTCCATTTCGCGGCGCATGCGCACGGCGAGATCGTTCGGATCGTACTCGACGTCGGTCCATTTCAGCGCTTCGCCCTCGGCGATGTCGCGCTTGAGCCTGACGTTCTGCGCAAGGCCGAGCGGCAGATAGCCCTCGGCTCGAGCGAACGCGCCGCCGGCGTCTGCTTGCCCCAGACGCAGAAGCCGCCCTCGCCGTCGAGCACCTCGCCGCTGCTTCAGCGCGCGCTTGGCGGTGGCGACCACGTCGGAGCGAAAGCCGGTCGGCGCGCCGGTCGGCTCGCGCGCGCAGCGCCGCGCTCGCGACCGAGATGCCGAGCTCGAGCCCGATCATGTGGATCGGCCGGTACAGCGCGGCGTAGCGGCCGCTCTTGTCCGGCAGCATGGCGTATTCCTTGAAGCAGCGGCGCGCGTAGTCGGTCTCGCCCTCGATCACCACGTAGGTGCCGAGCGCGAGATGATGCGGCACGTCGCGGCCGTCGCGATAGACCGACGAGACGACCTCGGTGACGCCCTCCTTCTCCAGCGTGCCGCCTGCGCTGGCTCGGCTTGCAGACGTCGGCGAGCTCGAAGCGCGTCGCGGGCGGAAAGCCCAAGCCTCCGCTCTGCGGCACCAGCCCGGTGGCGTTGCACACCGCCGTCATCTCGATGCCGGACTTGGTGCCGTCGACGAAGCTGTTGAACATCTTCGGATTGATCGATTTGCGGTCGGTGATGTTCAGATACTTGTCGAGAATGTCCCAGACGTTGTCGGGATTGGACTGGTGATAGTGCGGCTCGTAGCGCGTGCCCTTGCCGGCGGCGACCACCTTGAAGCCGCAGGCGCGCGCCCAGTCGACGTGCTCGCAGATCAGCGCCGGCTGGTCGCCCCAGGCGAGGCTGTAGACCACGCCGGCGGCCGCGGCCTTGCGCGCGAGCAACGGGCCCGCCAGCGCGTCGGCCTCGACGTTGACCATGACGATGTGCTTGCCGTGCTCGATCGCGTCGAGCGCATGGCCGATGCCGGCCTCGGGGATGCCGGTCGCCTCGACGATCACCTCGATGCCGGGACATGCCGATCAGCGCCTCGGCATCGGCGGTGACATGGGTGCGCGCGCGTCTTGATGCGCGTCGCCGAGCGAGGCGCGGCAAACTGCTCTGCCGGCCAGCCGGCGGCGGCAAGCTGGCTCCGCGCGCGCGCGACATTGAGATCGGCGACGCCGACCACATGCAGGCCCCGCGTCAGCCGCGCCTGCGACGAGGAACATGGTGCCGAACTTGCCGGCGCCGATCAGGCCGACGGTGACGGGCCGGCCGGCGGCCTCGCGTTCGAGCAGGAGGGTGTGAAGGTTCATACAGCAAGCATACACCGGATACCGCAAAGAGGAACCCGGCCGCTGACCGCCCGCGAAGGCGGTATTCAATTTTCGCCGCGCGGCGCCTTGTGGCTCAACGTCGCTGATTGCGCTTCGGCATTTCCGCCAACGCCGATGCACGCGGATTCAACTGACAGAACCCGCTGGAACCAGAGACGTATGCCCTGCATTGCTCGACCGTCGCGAAGGTGCACGATTGACTGCCGCCCTGGCTCGATCCGTGCGCGCACCATGGATACTCGATCTCGGCACGAACCGGCGCCGTTGTCGCCGCAGTCACAGCCAGGGGCGCGGCAACGGCGATGAACAGTGAAACGAGGGACTTCATGATCATTCTCTCTTGTTGGTGGCGCCGCCGGTCTCCCACAGCGGTGATCGGCTCGCCAGCGGTGACATCATTGCGATCGGTTGCCGTACGGGAAATGCCGTCGCCCACTTGTCTCGATAGCTGTGTGCTGTCCAAAACCGCAAGCACGCCCTACTCCGCCGCTTGCGGCATCTCCATCACCTGTTCGTGCAGGATCACACCTTCGAGCGGATCGAACGTCGCCTCGCCAGGGCGCTTCGTTCAGCACCCGCTGCGTATGCTCATATCCCGCCTCCCAGCGCTCGCTGGATACCGGACGGCGTGAAGTCGACGTCCTTGGTGTGGTTTTCATTGTCGAGCCGGGGCGCCAGCAGACGAACGACATGCATCTGCGTGAAGCAGCCGTAGCTCGCAAGCTCGCGCACCTCCGCGCTCTTGCGCACGTCATCGGGCAATTTCGACGCGAGCTGATTGATGATGTGGCGCATCCGGTGCGCCTGTTGCTGGCGGCTGATGTGGCTCGCGATCCGGCTCGAATACTGGATGTCCTTCTGCCGGTTCAGCACGTCCCAGATCGATGCCGGCTCAGGCCCGAGGGGATTCCACATATGCACCGCGAAGATCAGCGAGTTCTTGCGCGGGTTGTCTTCGAACACCGCCTCGGTCGGCGTGTTGGAGAGAATGCCGCCGTCCCAGTAGAGTTCGCCGTCGATACGCACCGCCGGAAACGCCGGCGGCAGCGCGCCGGACGCCATCACATGCTTGACGTCGATCAGCGTTGTCCGGCTGTCGAAATAGCGCATCTCGCTGGAACGGACATGCGCCGCGCCGACCGTCAGCCTTGGTGCGCAGCGATTGACTTTTGCGAAGTCGACCAGTTCGAGCAGCGTCTGCTCCAGCGGTGCGGTCGAGTAGTAGCCCGCGCGATCCGCGCCGAGCGGATGATGCACGCCCCAGTAAGCGAGCAGGTTCGGCTTGAAGAACGCCGGGATGCCGCCGAACACCGTCGACCAGTACGACATCATGTCCTGGAAACCCGGCCACGCGCCGGGAAATCCCCAGGCCGGATTGCTCGCCATCCGCCGCCAGAACTCCCTGAGCTTGTCCAGCCGGTGCTGCGGCTCGTTGCCGGCAATGAGAGCCGCATTGATCGCGCCGATCGATGTGCCGATGATCCAGTCGGGCTCGATGCCGGCTTCGTGCAGCGCCTGATAGACGCCGGCCTGGTACGAGCCGAGCGCGCCCCCGCCCTGCAAGACGAGGACGGCCTGTCCGGGCAAGCCCGCGCGCGGGTCTCTTTGCGGCGATGCGCCGTTCGAAGTTGTCGAAGCCATGGATCGAATCTCCCAAAATGATTGCGTGTCGAACTCCGGGTTCATCCGGTCAGTGGGTCGGTACGAGTCGGCCGGCGGAGGTGTCGAAGCCGCCATCGCCATGCTGCGCGCTTGAGAATGCCGGCAGTTCGAGCCGGAACGCCGCGCCGCTCACCTGTGAGATGAGCTGCAGCGAACCGCCGTTCAGTTCCGCCAGTTCGCGCGCAATCGAGAGGCCGAAGCCGTTCCTCGCGCGCCCGGCCTTGGCCTGCGGCCGGAACATGCGCCGCCGTACCGGGCCCGGCAGACCCGGGCCGTTGTCGGCGACGTCGATCGACACGATTAAGTCCTTCAGTCCGATGCGGATACCAATCTCGCTCAATGCGCGGGTCTTGTGCGCGACCGCGACCGCGTTGTGAAACAGGTTGAACAGAATTCGGAACAGATCGCCGGGATCGACCATCGCCAGCACAGAACCTGCCGCCGAGATATCGACCCGAAAACTTTTCGGAGCAGTCGCCAGCACGAGATCAGCAACGTGCTCTACCGCCTGCACGACATTGACCCATTCCCGCCGCGAACCGGACACGCCGCTCGCCCCGGTCAGCGCGTCGTTGCACATCTCTGTCACCCGCCCGATCAATGCATGGATCGAATTGGCGCTGCGGACGCCGTGCTGTCCTGACAGCAGTTCGAGTGTGTTCAGATGCAGCGAAATCGTCGACAACACGTTGCGGATATCGTGCGCCCATTGCAGGGCCGGCCGCTGGACGCTTGCCTCGAACGAGGCTGCGATCGTGAAGTTGGTCATGACCATCTCTCCCTAATGCGCAGTCCAGCCGCCATCGACCGGCAAGGCGATGCCGGTGATCGAGGCTGCCGCGTCGCTTGCCAGAAAGACGGTCAGCTCACCGAGTTCCTCGACCGTCGCGAACCGCTTGTTTGGCTGTTGGCGCGAGCAGCACCTCACGGATCACCTGCTCGCGCGGAATGCCGTGCGCCTTTGCCTGCCCCTCGATCTGCGCCTCGACCAACGGCGTGTAGACATAGCCCGGGCAAATCGCGTTGCACGTGATGCCCTCCTCGGCGGTCTCCAGCGCCGACGACCTTGGTCAGACCGACGATGCCATGCTTGGCCGCGACATAGGCCGCCTTGAATGGCGAGGCGACCAGCCCGTGCGCAGACGCGATATTGACGATGCGGCCAAATCCATTCTCACGCATCGCCGGCAGCGCATGCTGGATCGTGTGAAACGCCGACGACAGATTGATCGCCAGGATCGCATCCCATTTGCCGGCCGGGAATTGATCGACTGGCGCAACATGCTGGATGCCCGCATTGTTGACCAGCACGTCGAGCCGGCCGAACTCATCGAGCGTCACCGCAACCATCCCGGCAATCGCGTCCGGCTTCGTCATATCCGCCGCCGAGTAGCGCACGGCAACGCCGAATTCGTCGGCAATCCTGTCCTGGGTCAGCTTGATCTCGTCGGTGGGCCCGAACCCGTTCAGCACCACGCTTGTGCCCGCGGCAGCGAGCGAACGCGCAATTCCAAGCCCGATCCCGCTGGTCGATCCGGTGACCAGTGCAACCTTGCCGGTCAGCGAGCGCGAGCCGGCGGCATCGCTTGATCTCAATTGAATGTTCATGGTGGGCTTCCGTGTCCAGCGGCGGCGCTGGTCAGCACCGCCTGTTGGACCGGACTGTGCCGTCCCGCCGCCACGTAATGAAATGCCTGCTGGCTTCGATATCGATGCGCCGCCGCTATTGCCGCCCGCGCGAATTTGCTTGCCCGGACTGCGGTATGTCAGTATGTCGCAGCATCCGCTTCAAGGAGACGGACTTCGCGATGGAAATGCACCAGGTCCGCTACTTTCTGGCGGTCTCGCGCACGCAGAATTTCACGCGTGCCGCTGAGGAGTGCAATGTCACGCAGCCATCCCTGACGCGCGCCATCAAGCAGCTCGAATATGAACTCGGCGGCGACCTGTTCTTTCGCGAGCGTCCGGCCTCCCAGCTCACCGAACTCGGCCAGCGCATGCTGCCGTTTCTGCAGCAATGCTACAACGCCGCGATGGAAGCGCGCACGCTCGCGACCTCCTTCAAGGCCGGCGATGTCGGCGCGCTGAAGCTCGCCCTGTCGCGCACGGTCGATCTGTCGCTGCTGCTGCCGTTCCTGAACGAGATGTCGCGGGCCTTCAAAGGCATCGAATTCAAGTTCCTGCGCGGCAATGCCGAGGACGTCATCGAATTCATGAAGAAGGGCGACGCCGAACTCGGGCTCGCCGCCGCCCACTCCGACGACTGGGATCGGCTGGACAGCTGGCCGTTGTTCGACGAACCGTTCGATCTCGCCGTCGCGCTCGACCACCCGCTCGCAGGTGAGCCTACAGTTCAACTCGCGCAGCTCAAGGGGCAGCGTTTCCTGAGGCGCACCTACTGCGAGCATGCCGACCAGATCGGCACGACCCTCAAGGACTGCGCGCGTCGATATCGGCGGCTATCATGAGATTTCATCCGAGCGGGATCTCATGAAGCTGATCGAGAGCGGCGTCGGCATATCGATCCTGCCAATGAGCACCGCAACCGGCGCCGAAGCCAAACGCATTCCGATCGACGATCTCAATCTCGGCCGCACGATCTTCCTGTGCGGCATCGCCGGCCGGCAACGGTCGGCGATCGCTTCGACTATGGCGAAGCTGCTGCGCGCCGCCGACTGGGACAAGATCACGTCGCGCTCTTGAACGCGGCGATCAGGTCGTCGAGTTCCATCCGCTTGCGAAAATCAGGGTCGATGAAGCGCGCCTTGACCAGTCCGTCACGTCCGACCACGAACGTTGCGGGGATCGGCACCATCCAGGCATCATTGCCATGATAGCGCGGCAGGTCGTTGCCGAACCCGCTCAACAGCCGGATAATGTCCGGGCCGAGCCATATCGCCAGATTCAGCGACGTTGCATAACCATTGTCGATATCGGTCAGGATCGGAAACGCCGCATGTGCGTCCCCCTGTAATTTTTCCGCATAGGCCTGCCGCTCCGGCATGACGATGACGACCCGGCCGCCAGCGGCTGCAATCACCTCACTCGACCGTGCGACCGCGTGAACATTCATGCGACAGTAAGGGCACCAATGGCCGCGGTGAAACATGATCGCGACGGAACCATCAGAATGCAGGTCGTGCAGATTGACCAGATGGCCCTTCTCATCCGGCAGCATGAAGGGCGGCATCTCCTCGCCGACATGCGGCGCGTCCTGCCAGCTTCCGGTTTCGTTGATGCGTCGAACCAGGTGGTCCACAGCGTCGCCGTAATCAGGATAGACCCTTCGCGATGCGTCGGCGTAGGCCGCCAGCCGCTCACCGAGTGGTGCTTCACGATCGCGAAGTTCGACAAACAATGCACGGACGAGGTCAGCGGCAGGCATCGACATTCCGTGTCCTTAGCATTTTTCGGGCCTGCTGGCGCAGCCCATCGGGTCGAAAATCATGCCTGGTTTGCACTCTTGAATGCAGCGAGCAGATCATAGATCTCCATACGCTTGCGAAAATCCGGATCAATGAAGCGCGCCACGACGCTTCCGTCGCGTGCGACCACGAACGTTGCGGGAATAGGCACCATCCAGGCATCGTTGCCCTGAAACTTCGTCAAATCGCGTCCCGAACCGCTGATGAGCTGAATGAAGTCGGGACCGAGCCAGATCGCCAGATTCAGCGACATCGCATAACCGTTGTCGAGATCGGCCAGCACAGGAAACGGTGCGTTCGTCTCGTTCTGGAATTTTCCGGCGAACTCCTGGCGCTCCGGCATGACGACCACAACGCGCCCACCGACGGCTGCGATCGCCTCGTACGACCTTGCGACGGCATGGAGGTTCAACCGGCAATAGGCGCACCAATGGCCGCGATGGAACATGACCGCAGTCGGTCCGCTTGCCAGCAGTTCCGGCAAACTTACCAGACGGCCGTTTTCGTCCGGCAGCATGAACGGTGGCATCGCCTCGCCGACCCGCGGCGCGCTTTCCCAACCGTCATTTTCATTCAGACGCTGCACCATGCGATCAATCGCCTCGCCGTAGGCGGGACGGATCTTGCGGCTGGCAGCGGCATACGCCGCCAGCCTTTCGTTCAAAGGTGCTTCCTGATCGCGAAATTCAACGAACAACTTTTGCAGCTCGGTGACTGGCGTCGATGACATTCAGTGACCCTAACAAGCTTCAGGCGGCGCCACGCATATGCCTGCCACCGGAGTTTCGTTCAGTTGTTGCATCTTCCGAACCCCTCAGGCCGGTGATCAGCCGCGTGCCGCGCTGGAACGTCAGGTAACTCCAGGCCCAGTGCAGCGCGACGACGATCCGCCGGCGAAAGCCGATCAGGAAATAGACGTGTGCCACGCTCCACAGCACCCAGGCAACAAACCCCGACAGGTGCACCTTGCCGAAATCGGCGACCGCGTGCTTGCGGCCAATGGTAGCAAGCGAACCGAAGTCGCGATAGCGGAACGGCGTCGGCGCTTCGCCGCGCGCACGCGCGATCAAAATCCTCGCCAGATATTGGCCCTCCTGCTTGGCGACCGGCGCGACGCCCGGCAACGGCTTGCTGTTCGCATTGTGCGCGAGCGCGGTATCGCCGAGCACGAAAACATCCGGATGCCCCGGCACTGACAGGTCGGGGCCGACTTCGACGCGCCCTGCCCGATCCGCCCGCGCGCCCAGCCATTCTGCGGCAGGCGATGCTTTCACGCCGGCGGCCCACATGATGGTGCTTGTGCCGATGCTTTCTTCGCCGATGGCAACGCTTTGATCGCTGCACGAAGTGACCATCGCATTGAGGCGCACCTCGACGCCGAGCTTCTCGAGCGACAGCCGCGCCTTCTCCGAAAGCGATGGATGGAATGTCGCGAGCAAACGCGGTCCACCTTCGACGAGAATAACGCGCGCACTGCGTGGATCGATGTTGCGAAAATCGGCTGCGAGCGCGCGCCTGGCAAGCTCGGCGATCGCACCGGCCATTTCGACGCCTGTTGCTCCGCCGCCGACAACGACAAAAGTCAACAGCCGCACCCGCTCGACAGCCGCCGCCTCCGTCTCGGCGCGCTCGAACGCCAGCAGGATTCGCCGGCGCAGGTAGGTCGCGTCATCGATCGTCTTCAGACCGGGAGCGAAAGGCGCCCAATCATCATGGCCGAAATAGGCATGTTGCGCGCCTGTGGCGAGCACAAGGATGTCGTAAGGGATGCGCTTGTCTTCGGCGATCACCGCTTTGGCGGCGACATCGACGCCGGACACATCGGCGAGCACGACGGTGATATTAGCCTGGCCGCGCAGGATCGCACGGATAGGCGCCGCGATATCGGCCGGCGACAGCGCCGCGGTCGCGACCTGGTACAGGAGCGGCTGGAACAGGTGATAGTTGTGCCGGTCGATCAGAATGACGTCGTAGGGCGCGCGGGCGAGCCCCTTTGCCAGCGACAACCCCGCGAAACCCGCGCCGACTATCACAACGCGAGGCTTGTGCTTGCCATTTGCCGGTGCCGGCATTCGAAATCTCCGTAGCCGTTCTCTTTGCCTAATCTGGCGTTTCCCGGCGCGAAGTCCAGATCAAAGCCCATAGACAGAGTCTATGGGTTCAATGGCGGAACGGCATTTCTTCTTGGCCTCGGCCCGGCGTTCACTGCACGTAACGAACCATCAAGCAGGAGGATTGCATGTCGCTCATCGCCTGGCTGGACCAAGGCCGCGCCCTCACCCGCCGCATTCCGCTCAGCGCCCTTGCGCTTGCGTCCCGCCTGTCGATCGCCGCGATCTTCTGGCGGTCGGGGCAAACAAAGGTAGCGGGTTTCTCCGTGCGCGAGGAAACCTTTGTCCTGTTCCGCGAGGAGTACAAGGTTCCATTGCTTCCGCCTGATCTTGCCGCGTATCTGGCGACGACCGCCGAGCACGTGTTTCCGGTTTTGCTGGTGCTTGGCTTCGCGACCCGCCTGTCGGCGCTCGGCCTGCTCGGCATGACGGCGGTGATCCAGCTCTTCGTCTATCCGGGCGCCTGGCCGGAGCATGGCCTCTGGGCCACGTTGCTGTTCTGGATCGTTGCCCGCGGCCCGGGCGTCGTGTCACTGGATCATCTGGTCTGGGCGCGGAATTTGTCCGTGCCGGTGTTGGCAAAGTAGTGCCTTCCTCGTGATTGCGAGGATCGAAGCGACGAAGCAATCCAGCCCCTGCATTTGCCGCAAGCTCAGACTGGATTGCTCCGCCATAGGCGTGCGAAGCGACGCCGTTCTTCGAACGGCCACGGCTCGCAATGACGAAGATGGCGTTGTCAGCCGAGCCCGACCACGATCCCCGCGCCCGCGAGAACGGCAAAATTTTCGGCGAGATCGAAGGTCGCATGATCGCGGATGCCTGCCTCGATCGCGGTCGCCAGCGTCGCACCATTCCCGAGCGTGGACAGGAAGGCGAAGCCGCCGTCCGGCAGGCGTGCGACAGTCACCTCGGAGCGCGGACGCGCGACGATCGCGTCTTCGCCTTTCCAGCACCGGATCTGCGCATCAGCGCCAGGCTGATTTCCCTCCCAGGCCGAGACGACCGGAAATTTCGAACGCAACAGCGTGACAGAGGGGTGGAGCAGCACCTGCAGGGCCGGCAATCGCTCTTGCGTCAGCTCTGCGAATCGCCCGGCCGCGACGGGTTCGGCCTCGGCCGCGTGATAGGCATGGCCACGCGCCACTTCCAGGCGCGCGATGTCCGCGAGATAGTCAGCCGACGATGTCGCGCCCAGGCAGCGGAGAAACTCGGGAAAGCCCTCGCCATAGGTCATCAATACCGGCGACCGCGGCGGATAGAGCGCAACAAAACGGTGCCCGAGCGCTTGAAACGAATCTTCACCGACCAGCCGGACGATCACCGGAAATCGTGCCGCAAGGACGTTGATCAGGCTTGCAGCGACGTTGTTGCGATAGATCGCGAATGCGCTTGCTGCCCGCCTCGACGAGGCATTGCGCAGAAAGGCCGGCACGGCCGTCGTCGGGTCGAACACCGCCGCTGCAAAGGCACGTTGGGTATGAGCGAGACCGAGCGGCATGCGTATCTCCTTTCACGCGGCGACCGGATGAGTGCGTCGCGCGGCTTCCGTTTCGAGCGCGGTCCGCGCCCATGCGACTTCCGCTGCAAGCACATCGAACGCAGGGATATCATTGTCCCACTCGATCAGCGTCGGAACCGGCCCGGCACGCCTCAGCGCCCGGCGGAAAAGCGCCCACACCGCATCCGCGACCGGCGAGCCGTGCGCATCGATCAACAGCGGCGCCCCGTCCGTATCGCGGTCCTCGGTAAAGCCCGCGAGATGAACCTCACCGACATACTGCATCGGAAACGCATCGATATAGGCGCAGGCTTCGAAACCGTGGTTGATCGCAGAGACATGGACGTTGTTCACATCGAGCAGCAGCCCGCAGCCTGTTCGCCGGGCAACGGCACGCAGAAACTCGACCTCGGGCACGTCCGAAGATTTCGAACTGGACGTAGGTCGATGGATTTTCCAGCAGCATGCGCACGCCAAGCGTGTCCTGCACCTGATTGATGTGGCTTGAAACACGCTCGAACGTTCGCCGGTTGTAAGGGACAGGAAGCAGGTCGTTCAGAAAGACGCCATTGTGGGTCGACCAGGCGAGATGCTCGGAGAACATCGCAGGCTGGTAGCGATCGAGCAGCGCCTTCAAGCGCGCGAGATGATTACGGTCGAGCGGCCCCGCACCGCCGATCGAGAGCCCGACGCCGTGCACGGACAGCGGAAACTCCCTGGCGATGTCGCCCAGCAAACGATGCGGCGGGCCGCCGGCGCCCATGTAGTTCTCGGCATGGACTTCGAGGAAATCGACCGTGCGCGGATTGCCGAAAATGTCCAGCGCGTGCTCAGGCTTCAGACCCATCCCGGCACTGGTACGCTGAAGCCGGGTAGCCTTGGCATTTCGATCGACTGGTTTGCGCGACATGTTTTCTCCCGTCAGTTGTCCGGGGGCCCGGAATCCAGCATCTCTGCCGTATCGCTGGATTCCGGGATTCGCGTCTTCGACGCGCCCGGAACCACAGCAATCTTGAACAGGTCAGGCGTCAGGCCGGGCGCTTGATCGGCGTCAGCGAACCCGCTCCCTGCGGTGTCGAGGTGGTGAGGCAGGTGCCCTTGGCAACAAGCTTCCAGGCGTTGCCCTGATAATCGACTTTGGCGGTCGCCGCGCACGTGGTGCCGGCACCCGCGGCGCAGTCATTCTGGCCCTTCAGCGAAACGCCGTAGCATTTCTCCTTGGTGGATTCCTGCGCCACGGAAGGCGTTGCGGCAACGAGCGCGAGCGCGGACGTCAGCGCACCGGCGATGGCGAGCGATGTGATCGAGAGCGTCTTGTCGGACATGGGGTGTCTCCTTGGAGTGAATGAACACGCCCGTTCGCCGGGCGCGGGCTCATCAAACGCCAGGCACGCAAATCGTTGAAATGCCGATCGACAATCGTGTCGATAGCCTTCGCGTATCAGGACGGGACGGCCGATAGCGCTCGGCTATCGTCTTGGAAGCGAACGGGCATTTCCTTCTCCTCACGTTCGAAGCGATTGTTGGGGCGTAAATTGGCTCGCAACGCCGCTTCAACCGCAAGGAGACGACCAAATGTTCAACATCAGCACTGCCGTTTCTGCCGCCGTTATGACCACCCTCGCCTCGACCATCGCCTTCGCCGGCGAATGCCCCGCTGACAAGTTCAAGCCTGGTGCGCGCGAGATGGTAAGGCTCGAGGCGGTCGGCGTGATCGATACGACGCTCGGCGCCATCAACCTCGAAAAGCAGCCGTCGAAAATCAAGGGCCGCGAACTGCGGTTCCGCAAGCTCGTGATCCAGCCCGGCGGCATCGTGCCGTGGCACAGCCATGACGACCGCCCGGCGCTGATCTACATCGCCGAAGGCGAGATCATCGAATACGCCAGCAACTGCGGCGCGCCGATCCTGCACAAGGCCGGCGAGATTCGCCCCGAAGTCGCAGGCACCTCGCACTGGTGGAAGAACCTCGGCGAGAAGCCGGCCGTACTGTTCGTCGGTGACGTGCGACGCGATCCGAACGACAAACATATGTAGTTCGTCGATTGCGAGCGAGCCAAGCAATCCAGAGCCGCACAGAAAGACTGGATTGCTTCGTTGCCATGCTCCTCGCAATGACGGATCCCGCGCGGAGGCCTGCCATGATTAACGCCTCGCAAACCGTACCGATCGCTCACGGCGCGCCCTCGGGCGCGCTGGTGCGCTCGATCGTGATCGGGACGCTGGCGTTCCTCACCGTCGTCGATCTGTTTGCGACGCAGGCGATCCTGCCGTCGCTAACCAGGCACTATGACGTCTCGCCTGCCGCGATGGGTCTTGCGGTCAATGCGAGTACCCTCGGCATGGCGATTGCGGGTCTCGGCATCGGCCTGTTCGGTCAGCAGCTCGATCGTCGCCTCGGCATTGTAGCAAGTCTTGTACTACTTGCGCTGCCCACCCTACTGCTCGCCGCGGCGCCAAATCTTGGCGTGTTCGCTGCCTTGCGTATCGCGCAAGGGCTCTGCATGGCATCGGCCTTCGCCTTGACGCTGGCCTATCTCGGTGAGGAGTGCAGTGCGACTGATGCAGGCGGCGCGTTCGCCGCCTACATTACCGGAAATGTCGCCAGCAACCTGTTCGGGCGACTGATTTCAGCCGCCGTCGCCGACCACCTCGGCATTGCGGCCAACTTCGTCGTCTTCGCCGGCCTCAATCTCGGCGGCGCCGCGCTCGCCTGCATCACCCTGCATCGCGCCAGGGCAACGATGACCGGCGACGTTGCCGCGCCTGCTATGCCGGCTGCCTGGCGCGATCATATGCGCAACCCGGTACTGCGCGCCGCATTCGGCATCGGCTTCTGCATCCTGTTCGCGTTCATCGGCACCTTCACCTTCGTCAACTTCGTGCTGGTGCGGGAGCCCTTCGCACTCGGCCGCATGCAACTTGGCTTCGTCTACTTCGTGTTCCTGCCCTCGATCGTCACCACACTGATGGCCGGAGCAGCAGTGCAGCGCATCGGTGCGCGGCCGGCGATGTGGGGTTCGCTCGCAGTTGCGGCAACCGGCCTGCCGTTGCTGTTGGCACCGGTGCTTCCCCTTGTCCTCAGCGGAATGGTGCTGGTCGCGGTCGGAACGTTCCTCGCCCAAGCCATCGCCACCGGCTTTCTCGGCACCGCAGCAACGCACGGACGCGGCGCTGCCAGCGGCATGTATCTCGCATCATACTTCTTCGGCGGGCTGGCCGGCACCGCTGTGCTCGGGCATGCGTTCGATCGCTTCGGCTGGCCGGCCTGCGTCGCCGGCATCGGCGCAATGCTCGCCGCGGCCGCCATTCTGACCAACCGCCTCAGGCCTTCATGAAGATCGGCATCCGCATCACGATTGCCGGCCTCGTGCTGACCGCGATCGTCATCAGCACGGCCTGCGTCCACCTCGTCTGGTGGCGAACGGCGCAGCGCACCAGCCGCGACCTCGCCACCACCATCAACCAGCAAATCGTAGCTTCCGTTACACAACAGCTCTCGGCGATCACCACCGAGGCCCGCGCTGCGCACACGACAGTTCGCACGTTGTTTCTCCAGAACGTCCTGGAGACGAAGGAAGCCGACAAGCGTGAGTTCGTCTTCCTCTCGCAGATCCAGGCACAGCCGACGATCTCCTGGGTGGCATTCGGCTGGCCCGACGGCACGTTCTTCGGCGCGCACAAGCTCGGCGACGCCAGGCTTGAAATGATCGAGATTTCCGGGATTGAAGGACAGGTCAAAAGGCGGACAGATACTTATGACGTTGTCACCGGTGACATCGAATTCGCCGAACGCCGGTTTGAGGAGACCGGCTTCATGGTGCTCAACCAGCCGTGGTACGCCCACGCCATCAAATCGGAAGAGCCGCGATGGTACGAGGCGGGCGACCACCCGACCGGCGCCCGCCCGTCCGTCGCGTTTGCCGGGCCGATCGACGTTTTTCAGAAACGCGAAGGCGCCCTCGCCGTCATTATTGAAAATAGCCGTCTCTCGCGCTTGCTCTCGCAGCTGCAGGTGGGAAAGACCGGCGCGGCATTTCTGTTCGACCGCGACGGCAGGCTGATCGCGGCGCCCGATCGCGACGCCGACGAAGTCAATCGTCCGCGCGACGACCAGTCGCTTTTGCCGGTGGCATCGGCGGCCGTCATGCGGTCCGCTTACAGGAACGATGGCGCGGGCCATCCACAAGCCGTGCATCTGGACGTCGGCAACGACACCTTCGATGTGACGCTCACACCGCTGTCGTTTCTGGGCTGGAATCTTGCCGTCGTCATTCCGGAAGCTGAAATCCTTGGGCCGGTCCGTTCGACGATCGAACAGCTTGCCGTCTGGATCGCCGGCTTGATCGCTGCCGCCGGCCTGCTCTCCGCATGGCTTTCGCAGCGCATTATTGCCGCGCCGCTGATCGTGGTCGGCCAGGAACTCAAGCACGTCGAGCGCTTCGAGCTCGATCGCGTCGCCTACCATCCCTCGTCCGTCATGGAGATGGACAACCTCTCGCGCGCGATCGCCGACATGGCCGGCGGGCTTTCGGCCTTCCAGAAGTATATCCCCGCGGATCTGGTCAAGGCGCTGATCGTGGAGGGCGTCGAAGCCAAACCGGGCGTTTCGCTCAGGCCTCTGACTGTGATGTTCGTCGACCTCGCGGGCTTTACCGGCCTGTCGGAGCGGATGGGCGATCGGGTGCTACCTATCCTGTCGGACTATCTGAATTGCGTCTCCGAACGGGTGACCGCCAACCACGGCACAATCGACAAGTTCATCGGCGATGCGGTCATGGCCTTCTGGGGAGCTCCCGCCGACAACCCGCAACATGCAGTCGACGCCTGCCAGTGCGCGATCGAGATCCAGCTGGCGATGCGGCAGCTCGGCCTGAAGGATGACGCAGGGCAACCGCTCACAATCCGTCTTGGGATCAACTCCGGGCGCATGCTCGTCGGCAATGTCGGCTCGGACCTGCGCCTCAACTACACGGCCATCGGCGACGCGGTGAATATCGCAAGCCGGCTCGAAAGCGCCAATAAGCTCTACAGCACTTCGATCCTGATCGGCGAAGGCACGCGCTTGCTGGCCAGCGACAGCATCCTCGTCCGCGAGGTGGACGACCTGACGGTTCGCGGCCGTTCGCAGCCGCTGCGAATCCACGAACTACTCGGCATCGCGCCCAAATAGTGGCCGGCATCGTTGGCAAACCGCGGCCGATTTCCATTCGGCCGCGGTTTCTGGGTTCATCAACGGCGAGCAGGAATTTCGTAGAACTGCACGCGGTTTGCCTGCACGGGGGCCGACGCATTGATCGACGCCCTGGCGCCGCGAACCGGGTCCTGATTGAACGCCGATACGGTATTCACACGCGCCTGATAATCGGGAATGGTCGCCGCGGCAGACGCGAACTGGATTGCCGCAAGGGTGGCGCCGGTTGCTACCAGAACCGTCACGAGGAAGCTGCGCATTGTCGTCTCCGAATTTGGACCGGCATCGCCGGCCTTTGATGACGAACGCCGACGCTTCATGCGCCGCGCTCTCAATCGTAATTCGCAAGGCAGGGCGCTGCAGTTACGCGCGCCTCGCGTCACATCGAGGCGAGATGAAAGTGATTCATATCCGCGACCACATTTTGATCAGCACGACGCAGAGACTAGAATAACAGCATACGGCTGAGGCCGTCGAACTCCACCTGCGCATTCGATCGCGCGTGTGGGTGCGGTGTAAGTGATTCCTCCAGTGAAATGCCGCGTGGCTCTTCTTGTGAGCGTGGGATAGCGGAGGGCGGCAGTATTGTCGGCCTTTAGTCCCGGTGTCGCCGCCTTGTTGAGTTAACCGCGCGAGGTGAAGCGCCTTGCGGATTCGTTGCATGCTTTCCTACCAGTCTGGAGTTCAGCTGCAGCAACCATCGACGTCTCAAGTTTATGATTGAATGCCTTCATGGGAATGACCTGACCGCAAGGCTGCGCAGGCAATGATTGATTTGGGCAGGCCTACCCGCAATTCAGCGGTGCCGATTTCCCTCATGCACGGAGCGTCGGCTCGCCATCCTCTTCTCTCGTGAGGAAATCCGTCAACGCTCGAATTTTTGGAGCCGCCAGCAAGACGACAGGCAGCATCGTCACCCACGCAAACAGCCAAGAGAGCAACCATGCCTGAAGAAAGAGCCATCCGACAAAAATGGGAGACTGGCGATCGCTGCGGCGACCAGGCACGTGAAACCGGACTGGACTACGCCGAAAACGAAATGACTGTATCGTCGCGGGATGCTGAGCATGGAAAGCCTCTGCTTAGCCTCCAGTGGCTGAAGCAAGAATTTAGCCGAATTCGCGAAAATTAAGGCGAGCGAAGTATCTTTACTCGATTGGGCATCGGAATTTATTTCGACATCACTTCATAGACCCTGATGCTGGATATGTACGGATTGCTTTGTGCCATCCTCTCCGCATCATCGAGGCTATTGGCGCTGACGATCGTGAAGCCCGTGATCGATTCCCTCCCAAGCGGCAGATCCCTGGTTCCAGCTTTGGAGACCTCCCGGCCACCCATAAAATGACCGCCCATATCGATGATACTGTCTTTCATCGACTCGAACCATCTCCCCCAGGCGGCCATGATTTCAGGCGTAGGTTTTTCAAAGCCATAGTGCAGCAGAACGAATTTCTTCACTGTTCTCTCCTTTTGCTGGTGGCGAAACAATGCGCCAATCGCGCGCCATCGTTGTGGTCGTTACTTCCTGCGCGAAACCTTCGGCTTGATTCCTTCCGCATACTGCAGCGAGCGCCCGATCCAGGCCGCACGCTTTCGCACATCGGAAAGCAGCTCATCGGGCAAACGAACATATTCGCGCGTGCGGCGACCGGGCATCGGCTCGAAAATTCGCTCCCCATACGCCTTGCCGAAACGCGCACGATCGCTCTTCGGACAGCCGCATGATGAAGTCGTTCTGATGCAAGCCGATGAACAGATTGCCGTTCGCGAATGCCGCCGGATATCCGAACATCCCGCGACGGGACACCGAGGGCGCGGCAGGCACGGACTTCTCAAACAGGTCAATCAGCGATTGCGGCGATTTGGTCCAGGCCATGATGCGGTCTCTGTCAACGTGCGCGGTCAGCCAGATCAAACAGTTGCGGCAGCTTGCGGACGAGCGCAGCCGACCCATGAACCTTCGCCCGTCCGGCCTGCAGCGCATCGTTCAAGGATGCGCGCCTGCCGACGATCTGCAGCACCACATCGAATGGTGCTTCCAGCGAACCCTTGCAATCCGCATCGCCTCTTGTGATCGCCGTGCCGGTCTGCCCTCCCGCGATTGTGAAGCCGGCCGATTTCTTGCCGTGGGTCACGACAAGGCCGATCCTCACTTCCGGCACGGCCGTCCGCCTCGCAATCGCATCGAGACCGAGCAGCACCCAGTCAGGTTCGAAGACGTCGCCGGGCACAGGGGGAAACAGGAAGCGCCCTCCCCAGCGGATCAGTTCGCGGATCGCCGGTTGAATCTCGCGACCCATTTCAGTGAGTTCGTACACTTGCGCCGAAACCGGGCTCGGTAACGTATTCCGGCGTACGACACCGGTTTCGATCAGCGCAGTCAGGCGCGCGGTCAGGAGCGTCGGGCTCATGCCGTCGAGGTGATCGAGCAGATCGCCAAAACGCTTCGGGCCGAGCAGCAGCTCGCGGATCATGAGCAGGGTCCAGCGCTCGCCGATGATTTCGGCGGCGCGCGCAAGGGCGCAGAATTGGCGATAGCGATGGCCGCTCATCGCGGAAGGATCGCCTGCGCCGCGGCGCCGGTCACTTTCGGTATGCCATTGCGATCAGCGGGCCGACAATCAGAAACTGCAACACCGTGAAGCCGGTCTCGAGCGCGACATAGCCTGTGAGCGACGTCATCGGATGCTTGGCCGCGACCGCCAGCGTCGTGAAGGACCAGGACAACAGGCCGATCGCCAGGCCGTAAAGCAGCCCGTCACGCCAGATCGACCACCGCGGCACCGGAAAGACCAGTGGATAGGCCCAGGAAAAGATCGCGGCCTGGACAATCATCGAGGCGAGCCCGAACGGGATGATCGGATCAGCCCGATAGATCTGCAGCGAGTGATAGGCCGGCTCGAACAGCACCAGATGCCAGACGAACGCGACCGGAAATGTCGGCAAAAGATAGGCGGCAACGCCCAGCCAGAAGCCCATGGCGCTCGCGGGTCTTCCAACATCCGAGACGATCGTCATGAACCAGTCCTTTCCTTCAGGCGGGTGATTTCGCAAAAGAAGGGATGTCTGGTGTCACGACATCCCACGCCGCCGCGCTGGAGGTCCAGACGGCCATTTGCGGATCGAACTGGTTCGGATCGTCCAACGCCGAGGCACGCAGGAAAACGAGGCCGGCAGCAGCGTCAGGACGGGCGCAGATGCCCGATCCGCAGGACGGACAAAATCCACGAACAACCTCCCGGCCGCTGTCGGCCAGCGAGCGGAATTCCCTGATTTCACCGCCGAATACGACGGTTGCCTCGGGAACGCCGATCATTGCCGCGTGGCCCGATCCCGCAGTCTTTCGGCAGTCGGTGCAATGACACTTCACCTGGAAGACCGGCGCGGCCTTGCCGGAGAAACGCACTGCCCCACAAAGGCATCCGCCGTTGAGCTCCATCGCCGCCTCCTTCGTATATTTTCTGTAGTATTCAATCCATAAAATGGAGTCAACAAATGTTTTGGAAGATCTCTGGCGCGCACGCAGTCGGATAGTTCGTGACAATCGCGAGCGCCCCCACTCTTGCTGGGCATCGCGACACGCAAAAATGATCCGCGAGGTTTTGGAACGGCTGTGAACAAGAATGATTGAGCGAGGCGCCGCTGATATCCCTCCCCCGCTCTGCGGTGGGGAAGGATAAGAAAGCGCAGCGACGAAAGCATCCCATCGACAAACACAGGCGACTGAATCGTCTTGCCTGAAACCCGGCAGCGGCAGGCGTCGGTTTGTCGCCGGGCGCGGCAGCGCCGCTGACAACGCGCCTCAAGCAAACGCCTTGAAGCACATCAAGCGCTTGCGTGACCCAACTGAAGTTACGTGCGAGTTGCGACACCAGCGCCATGCCCGCGGTGGATGCTGCCGGCCAGGCTCAGCATCAAGCGAGCCGCCCCACCGCCGCCACGCTGTCGCCGCGGTCATCACGTCGCTTGGGTCGGCAGCGGCGAATCACCGAGCCTGGTTCGTTGTTGCAGACGCGCTCAGTGACAGCTGACGATCGGGGCCAGTTAACCGTTCGTTAACCATGAGCGCTTAGGTGAGATTTGGGGGCTCGCATACGGTGAAGGTTTCGCCTTGTCGAGCATCGCTAGTCCACGCACGTCCATGCGCTTTCGCGGCCGGTCGTATATGGCGTTCGTGCTGTCGCCCGAACCGCCGATCGCCGACTGGCTCACAGAATCTCGGAACATCGCTGCGCGGCTCCGCCGGCTTTTTCCAGGGCCGGCCCGCGGTTCTCGATCTTGCGGCGGTCAAGCTGAGCAATCAGGCGATCGCCCATCTCGTCGAGCAGCTCGAGGCGCTGGGCATCCGGATCATGGGGATCGAGGGCGCGCCGGCTGATCAGCTTGGCGCAGGACTGCCGCCCGCGTTGAAAGGCGGGCGCGCGGTCGCGATCGAGCCTGTCGCGGCCGCCTCGCGCGATACTGCCCCTGCGAAGCAGGAGCCGGCATCGCTGCTGCTCGACAGCCCCGTGCGATCGGGCCAGGCGATTTTCTTTCCGAACGGCGACGTCACCGTGCTCGGCTCGGTCGCATCCGGCGCAGAGATTGTCGCGGGCGGATCGATCCACGTGTACGGCACCCTGCGTGGCCGCGCCATGGCCGGCGTCTCCGGTGACAACAGGCGTGCGCGCATCTTCTGCAGCAGGATCGAGGCTGAGCTGCTTGCCATCGGCGGCTATTACCGGACCATCGACGATCTGGACGCGAGCCTTTGTGCCGGGCCTGTGCAGGCGTG
This sequence comes from uncultured Alphaproteobacteria bacterium, assembly GCA_963774995.1. GTDB lineage: Bacteria > Pseudomonadota > Alphaproteobacteria > Rhizobiales > Xanthobacteraceae > P52-10. The sequence continues at coordinate 171,360 of CAVZHJ010000003.1, read as the reverse complement.
GCTCGAGGGCGAGACATTGATGATAGCGGCGCTTGGATGACAACGCGTGAGAGGGGATAAAATGGCGAAGGTGATTGTTGTGACGTCCGGCAAGGGTGGCGTCGGCAAGACGACGACGACCGCGGCGCTGGGGGCATCACTGGCGATGATGGATCAGAAAGTGGTCGTCATCGACTTCGATGTCGGCCTGCGCAATCTCGACCTGGTGATGGGCGCCGAGCGCCGCGTGGTCTTCGACCTGATCAATGTCGTGCAGGGCGTGGCCAAGCTGCCGCAAGCGCTTATTCGCGACAAGCGGCTGGAAAACCTGTCGCTGCTGCCGGCCTCGCAGACACGTGACAAGGATGCCTTGACGGAGGACGGCGTCGCCCGCGTCATCGCCGAGCTGCGCGAGCGTTTCGACTGGATCATCTGCGACAGTCCGGCAGGGATCGAACGCGGGGCCACGCTGGCGATGCGATATGCCGACGCCGCCGTCATCGTCGCCAATCCGGAAGTCTCATCGGTGCGGGATTCCGATCGCATCATCGGTCTGCTCAATTCCAAGACCGAGAAGGCCGAGAAAGGCGAGCGCATCGACAAGCATCTTTTGATCACACGCCACGATGCCGCGCGCGCAAGCCGCGGCGAGATGCTCAGCATCGACGACGTGCTGGAAATTCTCTCGATCCCCTTGCTGGGCATCATCCCGGAAAGCCAGGAAGTGCTGCGCGCCTCGAATCTCGGTACACCGGTCTCGCTCAGCAATGCCGACAGCGCTCCCGCGCGCGCCTACAAGGATGCGGCACGCCGGCTCGCCGGCGAAAGCGTGGAGATGACGATTCCCTCCGACAAGAAGGGTCTGCTCAACAAGCTGTTCGGACGGAGAGCGGCATGAGCATTCTCAGTTTCTTCAGGTCCAACCCCTCCGCGCCGGTTGCGCGCGAGCGGCTGCAGATCCTGCTCGAATATGAACGCCGCCAGAACGGAAAGCCGGATCTCGCCGCCATTCTGCGCGACGAAATTCTCGAGATCGTGAGCCGGCATGTGAAGGTCGATCCTGACAAGGTGCAGGTGAAGCTCGATCGCCACGATCGGGTTTCGACGCTTGCGGTCGACATCGAGATCCCGCACGCAGCCAACGGCTGAACAGCCGGCTGCTGCCGGTTGGGTAGCGATCGGGTAGAGACAGCAGCAAAGAAAAAAAGACCGCCGGAGGAGGAGAATTCCGGCGGTCCAGGTCATCGGCGTTGTGGCCGTTCAACGCCTCGATGCACTCACCCTGCCATCGTTTCCCTGTTCCCGCTGTTCCCTCGGGAACAGCGTTCCCCGTCGCTCCCGGCCTAGATCCCGCCATCAAATCGCATTGTGCGGTTTCGACGACGACGGGAGGCGGACATGGCAATCAACGGAACGAGCGGAGCCGACGAATTTTGGGGCACGCGCTTCAACGATGAAATCTTCGGGTTCGGCGGAAACGATCGCTTTTTCGGCAGCAAGGGTCAGGACCGCCTGGATGGCGGCGCTGGCGTCGATACCGTCGACTATCTGGTGATTTCCGGCTCGGATTTCAGTGGGGCTGTCGACGTCGATCTTCAGCGCGCGACCCAATCCGGCGGATTTCGCCGATGGCGACGTGTTGGTGTCGATCGAGAACGTCAGCGGCAGCATCGGAAACGATGCGATCAAGGGCAACAGCGTCGCAAATACCCTTGTCGGTAACGCCGGCGACGATCGCCTCGAAGGCCGCGGTGGCGACGATCGACTGTTCGGCGACAGCAGCGGCCAGGGTTCCAGCGCAGGCGCGGACGGCAACGACGTGCTCGATGGCGGCGAAGGCAATGACGAACTGTTCGGCGGTGGCGGCAACGACACACTGATCGGCGGTTCGGGTGTGAATGCGCTCGACGGCGGCGCGGGTACGGATACGGCGAACTACGCGGGCTACGCCACCGGCGTGCTCGTCAGCATAACGGGTACCGCCGGCAATGGCGTCGCTCTCGCGCTGGGCAGCACCGACGGCGACTCGCTGAAAAACATCGAAAACATCACCGGCTCGAACTTCGCCGACAACATCAGCGGATCACAGGCCGCCAACGTGCTCATTGGCGGAGGCGGCGACGATCTGATCTCCGGCGGCGGCGGGGCCGATACGTTGTCAGGCGGCAGCGGCACCGACACCGCGACCTATGCCGGCTCGGCCGCGGGCGTAACCGTCAATCTCGGCGTGCTGGGCGGCTTCGCCAATCTGTTCCAGATTGTCGACGGCACCGGTACCGGCGGGGACGCGCAAGGCGATACGCTTATCAGCATCGAAAACCTCACCGGCTCGGCCTTCGACGATACGCTCACCGGCAATATCGCCGCCAACCGTCTCGACGGCGGCGCCGGCAACGACACCCTTTTCGGCGGTGGCGGCAACGACACCCTGATCGGCGGGACGGGAATTAACACACTGGATGGGGGCGCCGGCAGCGATACTGCAAGCTATGCCACAGCGGCGACCAACGTGACCGTCAACCTCGACATCGGCAACGGAAGCGGAAACGCCAACACCACAGGCGGCGGCGCCGAATCCAGCGACACGCTCGTCAGCATTGAAAACGTGATCGGATCCGGTTTTGGCGACAAGCTTGGCGGCTCGGCCGCCGCCAACGTGATTGATGGCGGCGCCGGCAGCGACTTCATCGTTGGCGGCGCCGGCGCGGACACGTTGATCGGTGGTGATGGCATCGATACCGCGATCTATGGCGGTTCGGCCGCGGGTGTGAACGTCACCCTCGGCGGGTCGGGCACCGGCGGCGAGGCCGAGGGCGACACGCTCACCGGCATCGAAAACCTTCGTGGCTCGGAATTCGGCGATACGCTCACCGGCGACAGCGTCGCCAATCGGCTCGAAGGACAAGGTGGCGACGATAACATCTTCGGCGGCGACGGCGACGACACGTTGACCGGCGGTGCGCAGATCGATATCGACCGGCTGACGGGCGGCGCAGGCCTCGACACGTTCCTCTATCGCAACCGTGACGACAGCCGCAACGCCGTCGGCGCAACCGGCGACGCCATCCAGGACTTCAACGTCGACGAGGACATCATTGACCTGCGCCTCCTCGACGTGGACCCGGCCAGTCTGTTGATCCAGAATCAGACCGTGGATGGCGTCAACTTCTCGACCATCACCGAGGATGTGAACGCCAACGGTGCGATCGACGTCGGCGAGTTCTCCATCCTTGCCCGCATCGACGGCGCGGGCTTTGTCACGCTGGCCGACATCCTCGTCTGACAGCAAATCCCCTTGTCGACCCAAGGCTCCGCCGGAAACGGCGGAGCCGGCGCGGTGAGCAGTCAGGTGCGCCTCACGTGACAAGACCAGCCAACCTGCGCCTCCCGCCTCGCGGATGCGACAGGCGTTACCTCCCCGGAGCGCGCGGCGCCAGCAAACTCAAGGACTTGCGGCGACATTGGTCATCAGAACCTGAACAGCGGTTCTGCGACCAGGGCACCACCCCGTTGGGCTGGGCGCGACAAGGCGGCGTTGTCCCGACAAAAGATTAGCTCCTTCATGAACTTGGGGACGGCGATCGCCAACTCATGATGAGGTGCAGTGGGAGGAGCGGCATATGAAACTTGGGGCAATCGTCGGGACGGTCGTCGTCGGACTGCTTGGACTGATCATCGCCGCCGGAAGCTGGTTCACGGTCGACCAGACCGAGCGCGGCGTCCGTCTGCGCAACGGTGCGGTTATCGGCACCGCCCAGCCCGGGCTCGGGTTCAAGGTCCCGCTGATGGACACCGTGGAGAAGGTCAGCGTCCGCACGTCGACCTGGACGTGGGACAAGATGAATTCCTACAGCTTCGACCAGCAGCCCGCCGATCTAAAGATCAGCGTCACGCTGCGCTGCGCGCCGGACAAAGTCGCGGATCTTTACTCGCGCTTCGGCGGACTTGAGACGGCCGTCAAGCAGGTCGTCAGCCCGACGGTGAACCAGCAGGTCAAGATCGTGTTCGGCCGCTATACCGCCGTGCGCGCCATCCAGGAACGCGGCCTGCTCAACGGCGCCATCCGCGACGCGATCACCGCGGCGCTGAAGGACGACAGCATGATCGTCATCGAAAGCGTTCAACTGGAAAACATCGAATTCAGCCACGCCTACCTGCAATCGATCGAGCAGCGCATGCTGGCCGAGGTCGAGGTCCAGAAGCTTCAACAGAACGCCGAGCGCGAAAAAGTGCAGGCGCAGATTACAGTGACCCAGGCGACCGCGCGTGCGAACTCCGTCCGCGCCGAAGCCCAGGCGCAGGCCGACGCCATCAAGATGAAGGGTGACGCGGAAGCATCCGCCATCCGCGCGCGGGCGGAAGCGCTCGGCCAGAACCCAGGCCTCGTGTCGCTCGTGCAGGCCGAGCGGTGGGACGGCAAACTCCCCTCGACGATGGTGCCAGGCAGTACGCTGCCGATGCTCAGCGTGGGCGGGCGATAAACTCACGGTACTCCTGCTGCGGAGGAACGGCGCGACCGGCTGACGACCGAGGCCCGTCCACCCCCTGCTCTCCTGGCCGTCGCCACGGCGTGACGGCTCACCGGCGCAGACGCATCGCCGCGGCCATAACCATTTGCGTGACGACGGCTGCAACTCGTGCGATGGCAGATGAACGAGTCCGTCCGTCGCACGTTGTTCCAGAATGAGCGAAACGTCATCCAGCACGGTGCCCTTGCAGGCGACCTTTCGCCTCAAACTGATCGATAGCCGCGAGCCGTTGACCATCCAGACGGTGGGAGACGCCTACCGCTTCGTATCCAATGACGGTGTGATCGAGTGGATCGAGGTCTACGGACTGCGCAAGCGCGCGCTTGAAGCGCTGCAGGCGGCATCCCACAACGCAATGCTGTCGCGTCGTGCGACCGACGCGGTCCGCGCGCTGCTTTCAGGTGCGAAGCTTCTCTGACCTCGCCGTCATTTCCGGAGCGCGCAAACCGGTCCGCGCAAAACGCGGCCCGAAGGGCGCGAGCCCGGAATGACGGACCGCGTGAAGCGCGCTGTTCCCCAGGGAACAGCGCTCCTCGTTGCCCCGGCCTAAATACTCGCACCAGATCGCATTGCGCGGTTTTGGCGGAAATGGAAGGCAGACATGGCTATCAACGGAACAGGCGGCGCAGACGAGTTTTCGGGCACGCGCTTCAACGATGAAATCTTCGGATTCGGCGGAAACGATCGCTTCTTCGGCAGCAAGGGCCACGACCATCTGGATGGTGGATCCGGCGTCGACACTGTCGATTATCTGGTTATTTCTGGCAACGATTTCAGCGGGGCCGTTGATGTCGATCTCCGGCGCCTTATCCAATCCGGCGGGTTCGCCGAAGGGGACAGTTTTGTGTCGATCGAGAACGTCAGCGGCACCATCGGGAACGACAAGATCACCGGCAACGATGTCGCAAACACCCTTGTCGGTAACGGTGGCGATGATCGCATCGAGGGCCGCGATGGCGACGATCGGCTGTTCGGCGATAACACTGGCCTGGGCTCCAACGCAGGCGAGGATGGCAACGACGTGCTCGACGGCGGCGAAGGCAACGACGAACTGTTCGGCGGTGGCGGTAACGACACACTGATCGGCGGCGAGGGCAGCAATACACTCGACGGTGGATCAGGGATCGATACCGCGAACTATGCAGACGCAACAGACAGCGTGCTTGTCTCCATCACCGGCGCCAACAGCAACGGCGTCACCCTGGGTCTGCGTCTGAACCAGACGGCCGATGCTCTGTTCAGCATCGAGAACATCATCGGCTCGCGCTTCGCCGACGGCATCAGCGGATCGCAGGTCGCCAACGTGATCAATGGCGGCGGCGGCGACGATCTGATTTCCGGCGGAGGCGGAGCGGACACGCTGATCGGCGGCATCGGCATCGATACCGCGACCTATGCCGGCTCGGCCGCGGGCGTGAACGTCAATCTCGGCGTGCTGGGCGGCTTCGCCAATCTGTTCCAGATTGTGGCCGGAACCGGCACCGGCGGCGATGCCCAGGGCGACACGCTGTCGGGATTGGAAAACCTGACCGGCTCCGGCTTCGCCGACACCCTCACCGGCAACAGCGGCAACAACCGTCTCGATGGCGGCGCTGGCGACGACAGCATCCTCGGCGGCGGCGGCAACGACACCATCCTCAGCGGTGCCCAAACTGACATCGACCGGCTGACCGGCGGCACAGGTCTTGATACGTTCCTCTATCTCAGCCGCGACGACAGCCGCAATGCCGTCGGCGCCACCGGCGACGCCATCCAGGACTTCAACGTCAACCAGGATACGATCGACCTGCGGGCGTTCGGCGTGAACCCGGCCAACCTGCTGATCGAGGACCGGACCATCGATGGGGTCAACTTCTCCACCGTCACCGAGGATGTGAACGGCAACGGGGCGGTCGATGCGGGAGAGTTCTCCATCCTTGCCCGCATCGATGGCGCAGGCTTCGTGACGCTGGCAGATATCCTGATCTGAGCATCGGTTGATCGAGCAGGACCGATTGAGGCGAGAGGTCCCAACACCCCTCGCCTCTTGCCATGCAGCAATTCCCCGGCGGAGCAGCGTTCAGGTGTACCGACGGCGCTTGTGACACGCCGGCGCAATCGATCCAGGTTCGTCGCAAATAAATGGACCGCCGGAGTGGGACATCTCCGGCGGTCCAGATCATCGGCGTTGTGGCCGTTCAACGCGTCGATGGGTTGATACTGCCATCGCCGGAAGACCTTCGCTGTTCCCCAGGGAACAGCTTTCCTCATCGCGTCCGGCCTAAGTCTCGCCATCAAATCGCATTGCGCGGTTTCGAGGAACGCGGGAGGCGGACATGGCCATTATTAACGGCACGAGCGGGCAGGATAATCTCACGGGTGGAGCCTTCGCTGACCAGATTTTCGGATTTGGAGGTGACGACATCCTGTCCGGTGGCGGAGGCCAGGACGTGCTCGATGGCGGCACCGACGATGACGTACTGCTCGGCGATGGCGGCAACGACACGCTGATCGGCGGTGCCGGCAGCAACACGCTCTTTGGCGGATCAGGGATCGATACGGCGAGCTATGCAGACTTCAGGAGCGGCGTGTTCGTATCCTTCACCGGCGCCAACGGTACCGCCATTCATTCGGGCGGCAATGCGACCGATTCGCTGTTCAGCATCGAGAACGTCATCGGCTCAAGATTCGCCGATCAACTGTTCGGGTCGTCCGGCGCCAACTTGCTCGACGGTGGAGACGGCGACGACCTGCTCTCCGGCGGAGGTGGCGCGGACATACTGCTTGGTGGAGCCGGCAGCGACCTGCTCTCCGGCGGGGGTGGCGCGGACATACTGGACGGCGGCGGTGGCGGCGGCGGTGATACCGCGACCTATGCCGAACTCGGCGGCAGGTGTGAATATTGTGCTGGCTCAGCCGTTCCTTGGTGGCGGCAGCGCCGCTGGCGGTGACGCCGAGGGCGATACGCTGATCAACATTCACAAGCTCATCGGTTCGGCCTTCTCCGATTTCCTCACCGGCAACGACTTCGAGAATCGTTTCGACGGAGGAGCCGGCGACGACAACATCTTCGGCGGCGGCGGCAGCGACACGATCATCAGCGGTTCGCAACTCGACATCGACCGGCTGACCGGCGGCGCGGGCCTCGACACGTTCCTCTATCTCGACCGGAACGACAGCCGCTCGGCGGTCGGCGCCACGGGCGATGCCATCCAGGACTTCAACGTCAATGAGGACGCCATTGACCTGAGCGCCCTCGGCGTCAACCCGGCCAGTTTGCTGATCCAGAACCAAACCGTGGACGGGGTCAACTTCTCGACCATCACCGAGGATGTGAACGCCAACGGCGCAATCGATGTCGGCGAGTTCTCCATCCTTGCACGCATCGACGGCGCAGGCTTCGTGACGCTGGCCGACATCCTCGTCTGACAGCTGAGCGTCTCGTCCACCCGCGGCTCCGCCGGACACGGCGGAGCCGAAGCGACATGCAGTCAGCGCACCTGAAACACCAGTTTACCCCGAAAGTGGCGAGACTTGCTGACCTTGTGCGCGGCCACGGCGTCGCTGAGACGATAGAGCGTCACTTCGGGCGGGTGGACGGCGCCTGCGGCGACCAGCGCCACGATACGTTCGAGATGCGGCCGATCACGGCCGACGTTCGGCCGCATCGCCACGACATCGCTGCGGTCCGGCTTTGGCGCCTGCGCCCCGGACGCGATGAACGCCGCGCGGCCGCCGGGTTTCAGCACAGCGAATGACCGCTGCGCGACATCGCCCCCGACCGTATCGAACACCGCGTCGCAGTCTTTGACGACTTTGGTAAAATCGACCGCATTGTAGTCGACGATCTCATCGGCGCCAATCTTGCGCAGGTAGTCGTGGTTCGACGCGCTTGCGGTGGTGATGACGCGGGCGCCCAGATGCTTTGCCAACTGGATGGCGAAGCTCGCAACACCGCCTGCGCCTCCCTGGATCAGGATCGTCTCGCCCGACTTCAGCTTCAAGGTATCCTCGATCGCGCAAATGGCCGTCAGGCCTGCAAGCGCCAGCGCCGCGGCATCGACATGCGACAGGCGATCGGTTTTCCTGGCGATAATGGCGGCCTTGACCGCAATCTTCTCGGCATAAGCGCCCTCCTGGCCAACGTCGCAGACGCCGAACACCTCGTCGCCAATACGGAAGTCCGCAACACCTTCGCCGAGGGCTGAAACCAGTCCGGAGAAATCCCGTCCCAGAATGTAGGGAAATCGCGAAAGCTGCGCCGATTTGCCGTCACGCACTTTCCAGTCCGCGCCATTGACGCTGGCCGCAGCAATATCAACCACGACCTCGCCGGGTGCGGCCCCGGGATCAGGCATTTCGCCGAACTTCAAGACCTCCGGCCCGCCATGTCGTTCCATCAAGACGGCTTTCATCGGCATTCCTCGCTGGGTTCCGCAGGTAGTTCATCTGGAGGTTAGTTCAGGGCTTGCGTTGGTGCCATCGCTTTCGACGATGGCCGGACAGTGCGCGGTTCCGGAGCCTCATGAAATACTCGCGCGCAGCCAGTCAGGGTCTTTCGATCCTATTTTTCCGTAAGCTGGTAAGCGCCATTCCAATCGTCGGGCGGAGGATTGGAGCGAAACGCCCGGATTCGCTCGGAATAAAGATCAAAGAGCATGGCGAGGCCAACTGCCCCATCACCCTGGCGCCGCCGTTCGATCAATCGCAACGCACCCTCCCAATCACGGCCGCGATAGCATTCGAGCATCTCGGCCACCAGCGTGCGCATGCTCCTGAATTCGGCGGTATCCTCAATGTCCTTGCGGCCAACAACTGCGTAGACGGGTTCCGGCTCCGTCTTTCCTTTCACGATGACGAAGTCAATCTCAAGGATTGCAAAGGCGTCTCTTGCCGGAAGCGCCGTCTGCGCGCCGGCTACGATCGGAAAGCCGTAAACCTTCGTTTGACTTTCAAGGCGCGAGGCAAGGTTGACGCTGTCGCCCAGCACCGAATAGTCAAAATGAACATCCGAACCGAGGTTGCCGACGACGCAAATTCCCGTGTTCAGGCCGACACCGATTTTCAGCGGCATAAATGGTCGGCCGCTTTCTTGCGCTTCTTCCTCCAGTTCGAGGTTCAGAACCTTGAGCCGATCGAGCATGTCGAGCGCCGCAGCGCATGCGTTGACCTGGTGGGCCTTGTCGTCCAATGGCGCATTCCAGAACGCCATGATGGCGTCGCCCATGTACTTGTCGATGGTTCCCTTGTGACCGAGAATTGCGTTGGTCAGTGGCGTCAGAAAACGGTTCATGAGCGTGGTCAGACCTTGGGGATCGTGTCTGTAGGTCTCGGAAATCGCCGTGAAGCCTCTGACATCGCTCAGCATGAAGGTCATTTCACGCTCTTCGCCGCCGAGCACCAGCCTTTCCGGCGACTGCGCCAACTGCTCGACCAGAACGGGCGACAGGTATTGGCCGAAGGCGGACCTGATTTGCCGGCGTTGAGCCTGCTCGCGGACATAACTGCTGAACACGAGGGTCAGGTAAAGCGTCAAGCTGGACAACAGGGGATAGGTAAAATCCATCAGCAGGCGATGCCGCACATAGAAATACCAGGACGTTCCGACCAACAGGGCAACGATCAATGTACCGAAGGCAAACAGAACCCTCGGACCGAAAAGCGGGGCAAGCCAGATTGTGACAAGCCCCAACAGGATTGCTGCGATTAACTCGGCGCCAACTGCATAGTTGGGTTGCGAAAGAACCGAACGGGTCAGCATGCTCTCAAGCACCTGAGCGTGGATTTCGACGCCGGCCATGGCTCGATCGACCGGCGTTGTCTTGAGGTCGAGAAGGCCTGCAGCCGAGGTGCCGATCAGGATCAGCTTGCGCCCGATCGATTGTGGCGGAACGAGTCCATCAAGCACGTCCGCAGCCGACACGTAGATCGATCGATCACGGTGCGCGAAATGCACCCATAGCTGCGCATTCGCGTCGGTCGGGACCTCGAAGCCTTTGACGGCAACACTCTTGATCCCCGCACGATCGGATTTCACCAGGATCGTTTCCGTCCCTGTCACTGCACGCAGGATTTCGAAACTGAGCGAGGGCATTGTCGCGTCCTGGGCGACAACGATCATCGGCACCCGGCGTACAATTCCGTCGCGTTCCGGCCGGATCGTAAGAATCCCGCGACCGGCTGCAGCCTGTTCCAGCATCGGAATGTTGCGAAGGAGCCCCGCGAATTCGAACAGGAACGGCCGGGGATCTTCGCCGAGCGTTGCCATGCCGGTCGTCGGAAGCGCTTGCTCGGGCTGCGGAACAACCGAAGGCAGACCGGTCTGTCCCAAAACGACCCGCACGCCGCTGATTGCGTTGGCCAGGACCTGATCGTTGCTTGGCAAGGCGCGCAACCTGGTTCTGGTCTCTTCATCGAGGTTTTTGAATGAATCGGCGGCGACTGCGGGGTTGAGCCTGTCAGGTTCGGCAAACATCACGTCAAAGGCGACGACGATTGCGCCCATCCCCGTCAGCGCGGTGATCAGTTCCGCGACGCGCGTTCTCGGCCACGGCCATTGACCATACTTGGCAAGGCTCGCCTCATCGATGTCGACGATGGTGACCGGTCTCGCCGTTTTCACACGGGGATCCAGCACCTGGAAGGCGTCGAATGTTCGAAGGCGAAGCTCTTCGATCAGGTACGGGTCGGCAATCCGCAGGCCGGCAAACAGAACGAGCAGGACGAGACAAAAGGCCCTGGCTAAACCGAAGCGTCGCGCAAACCGCCTAAGCCTCCGCGGCACTTTCATGTCGAAACAACATCTCGCCAGAATGAAATCGGCAGGTCACTTTTCACGAAACGCGCGCATCAAGTGATCGTGCAACGGCTTCATGAGATAGGACAACATCGTTCGGTTTCCCGTCTGGATGAAGGCTTCAACCGGCATGCCGGGGATCAGCTTGACATCCCGAAGCCGGGCAATTTCTTCTGCCGGCATCGAAATCCGGATCGTATAGTAGCTTTGCCCGGTGCGCTGATCCAGCGTCGTATCGGGCGATACCCGGCTGACGATGCCGTTGAGTTCGGGTGTTGTCCGTTGATTGAGTGCCGACAGACGCAAAACGGTACTTTGCCCAATCCGCAACTGGTCGATATCCTGCGGATTGACCTTCGCTTCCACCGACAGATTGTCGGCCTGCGGCACAATCAGCATGATGGCGTCTCCCGCGGAGATCACGCCGCCCACGGTATGAACTGAAGACTGCAACACCATTCCATCCTGTGGCGCACGAATGTTGATCCGTCGCAGCTGATCTTCCGCCGTGACCTTCCTCTCGACGAACTCGCCGATCTTGTCGTTGGTCTCTCGCAAATCCTTCGACGCTTCACTGACGAGATCCTTGTCGATCTGGATGATCTGCAATTCGGTTTCGGTGATTTTTCCCAGTACCTGCGCCTTTGCAGCGATGAACTGCCCCTGCTCGCCGGCAAGGCGGGCAGCATCGCGCTCCAGAACGGTGAGACGGGAAATCCCGACAAGGTTCTTGCTGAATAGCTGCCGGACCCCCACCAACTCCCTCTGAACCAGTTCAATCTCGCCCTTCTTGGCGTTCTCCTGGGCCGAGAGTCCCGAAACCTCCTGCATTAACTGCGCGATGCGCTCCCGCAACTGTGATTTTTGACCGGTTCTTCCGTTCAACCGGACCTCAAACAGCCTGGTTTCGCTCATCATGACCGATTGGGTCTCGGGATCGTTGGCCTGCTCAAGCAGCGCGGCCGGAAACACGACGTTTTCGGCCCCGCGCTGCTCCGCCTCCAGGCGCGCAGCGCGGGCCTGCAAACCGTTCAGGCTCTTGGTGACGATTGCCAGGCCGGCCTTGGTCACGGTGTCATCGAGCCGGACGACGACATCGCCGGATTTGACGATGTCGCCATCGCGCGCACGCAGTTCGCCGACCACACCGCCGGTTGGATGCTGCACTTTCTTGACGTTTGAATCGACCACGATTGAGCCAGGCGCAATCAGCGCGCCGGATATCTCCGTTGTCGATGCCCAGCCCCCAAGCCCTCCTCCAAGCAGAGCAACGACCACCAGTCCGACGAGCAGATGAACACGGATCGAACTCCGCGCCTGCGATGCTGCGTTGATCGTCATTGTTTTCCCGCCCCTGTATCCGACACAATCTTGATCGGAGACGGGCCGGCCCGCTGAAGCACCTGACCCAGCACAACGTCCTTGGGGCCGAAAGCCTGCACGCGACCTTCCTTCATCACGAGCAGCAGATCGAGGCCCTCGATTCCGACCGGTCTGTGCGCAACCACAATGACGACCGCGCCACGGGCACGCGCTGCCCGTACCGCGCGCGTGAGGGCTTCATCGCCTTCGGCATCGAGGTTGGAGTTGGGTTCGTCGAGAACAAGCAGAAACGGATCGCCGTAGAGGGCGCGCGCCAAAGCGACGCGCTGGGCCTGTCCTGCCGACAGCACACTGCCATGTGCTCCGATCTGAGTGTCGTAGCCGTCACGCATGCCGACGATCAGTTCGTGAACGCCCGCCTGCCTCGCCGCCGCGATGATTGCCTCAGAGCTGGCGTCGGGGTCATGGCGACAAATGTTCTGCGCCACCGAACCGTCAAACAGCTCGACGTCCTGCGGCAAATAGCCGATGTGCTGTCCGAGATCGTCAGAGGACCACTGGTTGAGAGCGGCCGAGTCGAGCCGAACCGTTCCGCGCGCGGGCGTCCACACGCCGACCAGGGCCCGCAACAGCGAGGATTTTCCGGATCCGCTTGGCCCGATAATGCCCAGCCCGTTTCCGGCTTCAAGCGCAAACGTCGCATCGTGGACGACAACTTTCTGGTCGCCGGGAGGAATGATGCTGACGTTTTCAACCCGGAGGCTCCGAGACGGGGCATCCAGCAAGATCGGCGCGCCTTCCGGCGGCAGGAATTCCAGGAGCCTGTTCAGCCGATGCCAGCTTTGTCGAGCCGCCACGAAGCCTTTCCAGTTCGCAATCGCCAGGTCTACCGGGGCCAACGCTCTCGCACTCAGGATGGAACCCGCAATGATAATGCCCGCTGTCGCTTCCTGATGAATCACGAGGTAGGCGCCAACGCCCAGCACCGCCGATTGCAGCGCCATCCGGAAGACTTTCGCGAGGGCGCCAAGGCCGCCCACAACGTCACTCGTGCGCTGATTGCCGGCGAGATATTTCTGGTTGATCTCCGTCCACTGTCTCATCAGGTGTCTGGACATGCCCATCGCACGCAGAACCTCCGCATTGCGACGACTGGCGGAGGCGATATCGCTGCGATGCGTCGCGAGACCGACCGCATCATCTGACCGGATGCGCGTCAGAACTTCGGTCAGGATCGTCAGCGCGATCAGAATGATTGCGCCAACAAGGGCTGTCAGTCCGATCATCGGGTGGAACACAAAGCAGATCGCCAGATAGACCGGAAGCCACGGCAAATCGAAAAGCGCGCCCGGTCCCATGCCGGATAGAAACGAGCGGACGTTCTCCAGATCGCGCAACGGCTGCAGACCTTCGTTGCCGCTGCTTATCAACGGCAGCCGTACGACAGCACCGAACACGCGACCACTAAGGGCTTCGTCAAGCGCGGTTCCGATCCGCACCAGGATGCGTCCCCGAATGAGATCGAGAACTCCCTGCCCGACATACAAGCCGCCGGCCAGAATGGTCAGACCCACAAGCGTCGAGATGCTCCTGCTCGGCAACACGCGGTCATAGATCTCGAGCATGAATATCGAGCCGGTCAGATAGAGCAGATTGACCATGCAGCTCATCAAGCCGACGCCAATGAAGGCGCCGCGGCAGGCATGCATCGCCTCCCCGAGCTCAGTCCGGGGCGCCGTACCGTAAAGCCGCGCCTTGCCCCCCTGCATCTTCAACCGTCCTTGAGCGGGCCCCTGGAGACCTCATCTCGCGATCACACATATCCAATTTCAAATTCCGTCAGACCATCTCACTGGCGCGAGACGCGCTCCACATGATCAGTCAAACAGGGTTAACCCGCAATCGTGCGATCAACCCGCGTTCGCGGTTGAATGAACAATAAAATCGCTGGCATGAAGGTTGGCGGCCGCCACGTTCTGAAGCGTGATCGTGTCATTGTCGCCAAGGGAAATCAGTGTATCCAGTCCGTTCACCGGGCTCGCCGCAACATGGCTTGCCATCCATTCCGCGACATTGCCTGTCGTGACGATGCCCGAGAGATCGATGTGGTCCTGCCCGGGCGCAAAGTTGCCGATCACAGCGTGGCCCAGGTTGGCTGCGAAGACAAAGTTATCAGCGCCGCCACTACCGAAAAGCGACCCGATCGTCTGCTGTTCCACCACGGTGCCTGCACTGTCGAGGACGAAGGCCTGGGGGCCGTCATTTGCGGCCGGCGCGAGCGAACTGTCGAAGGCGACTTCGACGAACGTTCCGCTGCCCCCTCCGGCTGTCGCAAACGTGCCCTCGGACAGAACCTGCTGGCCATCGATGGTGGTGTCGGCTGGAATGGCGTGGAGATCGATACTGGCGATCCCGTGATCGGCCAGACTCGCGAGTTCGCTCGCCTGGCTGACACCGTCGTGGTTGATGTCCTGCCAGACTGCAAGGTTCGCGAACGACGCATCGCTGGCGTCGATCAGACCATCGTCATTGCTGTCGAGGCTGGCAAGCGCCGCGAGGCTGCTGCGCGAACTCGCCTCCAGCGAAGTACGGCGAGAAGATCTCGGCGCCGTTGTCGATGGCTCCGTTGCCATTGACGTCCAGCGCGAGGATGCCGTCCTGGCCCGTGGTCCAGGCCATCTGGTCGACCCGGCCGTCGGCGTTGATGTCGAACGGGACGCCGCTTGCGACATCCGTAAAGTCGAAGCCAGGCGCTCCGAGATCGAGGATGAGGGGATCGACGGTGGCCACGAAATTGGCGTCCGCCAAATTCCCGTACCCGACACCATTGAGCGTCATGATGTGCTCAACGACCATATCGCTGCCAGAAGTGGGGTCCGAGCGGTCGGTGATGTTCACCGAATAGATGCCCGCATTCGCGGTGCCGGTCGTGTTCGAGATAAACGATGAACGTATAGTTCCCTGTCGCGATGCCATTGGTTGCCGCGGCAATGATGGTTTCGATGGCCCCGTTGTTCGAATCGTTGGTCAGTGATCCGGTCACGAACGCGGCGTTGACCAGTTCGACGACTTCCACACCTGCCGAAATGGTTGTCTGGGCAGCCGTGACCGTCTGGAAAGCGCCATCAGCAATGGCTGCGGCACCGAGCGTCACCGCAATCCTGTCGTTGGCCACGTTGAAATTGGAAACCGTGACGACCGTGTTGTCGCCAGTGGCCAGGGCGGCGTGGGTGAAGACAATCTTGTCTTGCGCCAGGTCGCTTCCCAGGTCGACAGTGCGCGACCCGCCGGTGGTGCCGGCATTGATATTGACCGTATCGCCACCCGCGCCGGCATCGATGAGGCCACCGGCTGCGCTGGCTGAGACTGTGTCGGCGAGCGATGTGCCGATCGCGCCTTCCATGTTGCGATAGGTATCGGTGCCGAGGCCGGCCCCCGACAGATTGACAACAGCGTCAGACGATGACTGGACCAGTGTAAAGGTGATGCCGGCCGTGCCATCGGAGAAGTCCAGCAGATCCGTGCCGCCGGCGCCGTTGATGAAGTCGTTGCCGCCTGCACCTCTGATCGTGTCGTCGGTCGCACCGCCAACAAAGATTTCCGACCCGGCTCCGCCGACAAGTGTCGTGGTCGCCGTCGTATTGTTGTCGACTGTGACAGTGGCAGCCGCGCCCGACAACGACGCGTCGCTCGCCTGATAGGTGAAGCTGCCGTCAAGCGTCGCATTGTCCGTAAAGGTGACGTTGCCTCCGGAGGGTCCGGAAACCGAGCCGCTCGAAGCGCCGCCGACGCCCGCTACGGTCGACGGAACCCCGCTTTCCAGGTCCGTGTCGTTTGCGAGCAGCCATGCGGTTGGAATTGCGGCCGCGGCGCTCGCGCCGACGTTGGTAATGACCGTGTCGGGGTTCGTGACCGGCGCGTCGTTCACGGCCGTCACATTGACCGTCAGCGTGTAGGCCGCCGCACTCAGCGCGGTGCCGTCGCTCACCCGGAAGCCGACCATGGTGTACGGCGCGCCGTTCTCGTTCGTATCCGGCACAAAGCGCAGCCGTCCGGCGCTGATGTCCGCAGCGCCAATGTCCTGGTTGAGTGTCGCCGCTGCCCAGGTGCCGGCTCCGGTGGTGTCAAATTCCAGGCTGCCGTTGTTCTCAAGCGTGGTGATCCGCACCGACGCAATCGGCGTGCCGTCGGCGTCGGCATAGGTGCCGAAGTCGGACAGCGCCAGAATGACCGTGGTGTCCTCGCCGGTCGCGACCGAGTCGTTGCTCGAACGAGGCGCGTGGTTCGCGGCAGTGACCGTTATGTTCAGCGCGCTGGAAACCTGGTCGCCGTCGTTGTCCAGCAGCACATAGCTGAAGTTCTCTGCGCCTGGGTTATCGGTGAGGTAGGACCAGGACCCGGCAGCGTCAGGGCCGGACGCGATGAAGTTGAAGGTGAACGTTCCGCCGAGCGCCGTCAGGACCGTCAGTGTGCTGCCCGGGATATTCGGCCCCGTGCTTGGGTCGATCTGGTTGGTGCCCGGCAGATACGCGTAGGTGACGCCGTTGACGGTAATCGACAGAATCCGTCCGCCATCCGCACCGAAACTATCCGCGCCCGTGCCGCCCGAATCGTCGAGCAGGATGTTGCCGCTCACGAACGAGGGAATCCCAAGCAGGTCCTGGAATGTGTTGGGCAGATCATCGACGTTGGCGGTGCTGACGAGGATGACGTTTTCGTACTGGACCGGCGCCCCTGGCGGATCGACCTTTGGATAGGCGATCGGGTTAAGGGCACCGACGGATGCGGTGCCGATGCCAAGAGCGAAGACCTGGTCGACGCCCTGGGTCGCAAGGTGGGCTTCCCACTCGGCAATTGAAACGTTCGCACCGGTGCCGTTGCTGTCGATCCCGCTCGAAGGCTCACCGTCCGACAGGAAGTAGACAAATGTCTGCTGGCCTGCCGGCAGCGGCCTTGAACCGCCAAAGCTGTTGATCGCAGTTTGCAGCGCGAGGTCGTAGTCGGTGCCGCCGCGATTGGTCCAGTTCGCATTGTTGGTGACGTAGGCAATGGCTGCGGTGCGATCCATCCAGACCGAGCCCGTCGCGGAGCCCGACGCTCCGAATACGACGAACTCGACATTCTGGATTTGATCGTTGCCTTGCAGCAACTCAAGCATGGCATAGCGCGCAAGCCCGGCGCGATTGTCGTCGAACGTCGGCACACCTGAAACGCTGCCGCTGAACATGCTGCCGGACATGTCCACGATAAACTGGATGTCAACCGTCTGGCTGGTCCCTCCTTCAACCGAGGACGCATTGGTCTCCGCCACCGGTACGTCGTCGACCACGTCGATGGTGATGGTGCTGGTCGCCGTGTTGCCGTTCGCATCCGTCACCTGGTAGGCGAACGTCTCGACATTGTTCTCGGTCGTGATGCCATTGTTGGACGTCGCCCCGTCAACCGGTGTCGCGAGCGTGTAGCTGAAGCTGCCATCCGGATTGAACGTCAGTGTGCCGTGCGTGCCCGTCGGGCTGCTCAGCAGGGTATAGGTGTACGGTGCAGCGCCCGGCGTCACATTGTCCGCGACCGTGCCGGTCACCGCCTCCGCCGGGCTCGACGGATTGCTGCCTGTCGCCAGCGCAGCCTCGTTCACTGCCAGATCGTCATTCGACGCCGCAAGCCCGGAGTCGGTCAGCGAGATCGTCAACGTCACCGTCGAGGTGTCGCCATCGCCGTCGGTGATCGTGTACACGAACGTGTCGGTCGCGCCCGCGTACGGCACAGCATTCGGATTCCCGTCGTAGCTGTAGCTGCCGTCCGCGCTCAGCGTCAGTACGCCGAAGTTGCCCGTTACCGGAACTCCAAGTCCGCCGGACACCGGCGAGGACGTGTTGCTGCCCGCAGCAACGCCCGTCACACCGCCGGCCGGAACCGTTGCCGTCGCGCCGTCCGCGCCAAACACATCGTTCGGACCATCGGTCAGAACATTGCCCGTGACGATGCTGCCTTCCACCACGCTGTTCGTGTCCACAGTCGCAGTCGGCACGTCGTCGATCACGTCGATGGTGATGGTGCTGGTGGTCGTGTTGCCGTTCGCGTCGGTCACCTGGTAGGCGAACGTCTCGACATTGTTCTCCGTCGCGATGCCATTGTTGGACGTCGCCCCGTCAACCGGCGTCGCAAGCGTGTAGCTGAAGCTGCCATCCGGATTGAACGTCAGCATGCCGTGTGTGCCCGTCGGGCTGCTCAGCAGCGCGTAGGTGAACGGTGCAACGCCAGGCGTCACATTGTCCGCGACCGTGCCGGTCACCGTCTCTGCCGGGCTCGCCGGATTGCTGCCTGTCGCCAGCGCAGCCTCGTTCACCGTCAGGTCGTCATTCGACGCCGCAAGGCCGGAGTCCGTCAGCGCGACCGAGAGCGTCACCGTCGAGGTGTCGCCATCGCCGTCAGTGATCGTGTACACGAACGTATCCGTTGCGCCCGCAGTTGCAACCACGTTCGCATTGCCGTCGTAGCTGTACGTGCCATCCGCGTTCAGCGTCAGCACGCCGTAGCTGCCTGCGATCGGAGCCCCGACCCCACCAGACACAGGTACCGACGTGTTGCTGCCCGCAGCAACACCGGTCACGCCGCCGGCCGGAACCGTTGCCGCCGCGCCGTCCGCGCCAAACACATCGTCCGGACCATCGCTCAGAACATTGCCCGTGACGATGCTGCCTTCAACCACGTTGTTCGTGTCCGCAGTCGCAGTCGGCACGTCATCGATCACGTCGATGGTGATGGTGCTGGTGGTCGTGTTGCCATTCGCGTCCGTCACCTGGTAGGCGAACGTCTCGACGTTGTTCGCGATGGTGACTCCGTTATCCAGCGTCCCGCCGTCAACCGGCGTCGTCAGCATGTAACTGTAAGCGCCGTTGGCGTTGAACGTCAGCGTGCCGTGCGTGCCGCTCGGGCTGCTGAGCAGCGCGTAGGTGTACGGTGCAACGCCAGGCGTCACATTGTCCGCCACCGTGCCGGTCACCGTCTCCGCCAGGCTCGACGGATTGCTGCCTGTCGCCAGCGCAGCCTCGTTCACCGCCAGGTCGTCATTCGACGCCGCAAAGCCGGAGTCCGTCAGCGAGATCGTCAGCGTCACCGTCGAGGTGTCGCCGTCGCCGTCGGTGATCGTGTACACGAACGTGTCCGTCGCGCCTGCGGGCGTAACAACGTTCGGATTCCCGTCGTAGCTGTAGCTGCCGTCCGCGTTCAGCGTCAGCACGCCGAAAGTACCTGCAACCGGAACTCCAAGTCCGCCGGACACCGGCGAGGACGTGTTGCTGCCTGCCGCAACGCCCGTCACGCCGCCGGCCGGAGCCGTTGCCGTCGCGCCGTCCGCGCCAAACACATCGTCCGCGCAGTCTGTCAGGACGTTGCCCGTGACGACGCCGCCTTCAACCACGCTGTTCGTGTCCGCAGTCGCAGCCGGCACGTCATCGACCACGTCGATCGTGATGGTGCTGGTCGCCGTGTTGCCGTTCGCATCCGTCACCTGATAGGTGAACGTGTCGGCGTTGTTCTCCGTCGTGATGCCGTTGTCGGCCGTCGCCCCGTCAACCGTCGATGTCAGCGTGTAGCTGTAGCTGCCGTCCGGATCGAGCGTCAGCGTTCCATGCGTGCCGGTCGGGCTGCTCAGCAGCGCATAGGTGTACGGCACAACGCCAGGCGTCACATTGTCCGCCAGCGTGCCGGTCACCGTCTCTGCCGGGCTCGACGGATCGCTGCCTGTCGGCAGCGCAGCCTCGTTCACCGTCACGTCGTCATTCGACGCCACGAGGCCCGCGTCCGTCAGCGTAATCGTCAGCGTCACCGTCGAGGTGTCGCCATCGCCGTCGGTGATCGTGTACACGAACGTGTCCGTCGCACCCGCAGGCGCAACCACGTTCGCATTGCCGTCGTAGCTGTACGTGCCATTCGCGTTCAGCGTCAGCACGCCGTAGGTGCCTGCGATAGGAGCCCCGACACCGCCCGACACCGGCACCGACGTGGTGCTGCCCGCCGCAACCCCTGTCACGCCGCCGGCCGGAACCGTGGCCGCCGCGCCGTCCGCGCCAAATACATCGTCCGGACCATCGGTCAGCACGTTGCCCGTGACGACGCCGCCTTCAACCACGCTGTTCGTGTTCGCAGTCGCAGTCGGCACCGCTTCGATCACGTCGACCGACGCGCTGAACACGCTGCCGGCATCGAACTCGTCAATAGCCTGGATCGAGAACGTTGGCGCGCTCTCGCTGCCATCGTGCACAAAGCGGACATGACCGGCATTGAGGTCGTCGCTCGTGAACGTCGGCGCGATCGTCCAGACTCCGCCAGTGAAGATCTCGAACCTTCCATGGGCAACATTCGAGACCGTGAAGGTGAATTCCGTACTGTCGGGATCGCTGACGCCGATATCAGAGGCAGTCAGCACCACGCTGCCGCCCTCATCCACCGCAAACGCGGCCGACGTGATCACCGGTGCATCGTTCACGCCGTCAATCGTCAAGGTCAGGGTTTGATGAAGGGTGTCGGGCCCGGACCGGCTGTCGAAGGCAATCGTGTAGGTGACCGAGGCCCCCCGGGCCAGGAACGCGAAGCCGGAAGGATCATAGGTGATCGCGCCGGTCTCGGAATCTATGCTGATGAGACTTGCAAGGTCGATTGCGTTCGCGTTGGACGGGCCTACGGCGGAGAGAAGCCTGGCGGTGCCCGGCACGTAGGGAATCTGGAACGTCGTTGAATGCAGGATTGGTCGCGTCCGGATCGACGATACTAACCTGATCCGCAATCCTGAAGCCGGGACTGCCGACCGCATTCCTGACGTCAACCACCACATTGCTGACGTTGATCTGGGGCGGGGTATTGAACTGCGTGATCGTGACGGAAAAGTCCCCGGTTCCCCCCGGAAGATCGACTCTGAGCGGAACGGTCGTCGGCTGTCCGATCGGAAGATTGATCGGATCGAATTCAGGCCTGTTGAAGTCCGGCGGCCCGGGTGGCGTCGACGATCCGCTCGGTGGATCGTTCGATCTCGGATTGTAATTTGGAAAGTATTCCCGCAGCGTCTGTTCGATGATCGCCAGCGCGGTCGCCGACAGCGGAGGTGCGGTCTGCGTTGACACGTCGCCGCTGCCGGTGATGCTGGTCACCTGCCCGGCCCGGTCGACCTGTCCGATAACCGTATTCGGGTCGCTTCTGCTGTACAAAAGCAGCGAGCCTGTAATGTTTCCAGGCTCGACCAGGATCTGGACTTCGAACCGGCGGGGTGCCGCCCACTCCGGGTACGACGAAGCCGATCTCGGCCAGAACCGCCGTCCCGCGGATGCCCATGGTCGCCGTCGGCGTTTCAACTCTCATGTCGCCGCGTTTGGCCGTTTCGCCCGCGACGAAAGTGATCGTCCCCTGCACCAGACTGAGCAACGATGAGTTGGATGACCCGTTCGGGTCATAGACCATTTCGTTGAGAACCATCCTCGAATTCGCCGCAAGCCCGAACACGGTGCCGTCGATGAAAACGAGTACAAGGGAAGAATTCGATCCGGCCTGGACAACGTCACCCTTGTGGACGTTGTCTCCGACGTTGAGCTCGACCGACACGCCATTGCGGATCACCGTCGAGGCGCCCGCCGCCTTGCTGACTTTTCCGATAACTGCGACAGCGCTCGTGCTTGCGCCGGCCTGCGCAATCTGCACCTCGCCGGTCAGCGCTTCGACGAGTGTGCCCGTCAGAATGGCGCCATCGGGCGACGCGAGAGTGGCCCGCTTCTCGTTTCTGAAATAGTCGTCGATGATGAGTTGTCTGTCGTCTTTCGAAATCACCAAGTCCGAACCGGACCGCCTGAAATCACCCGTGAACAGCAGATGCGCATCGTTGACGACGATCGCCTGAGCGTGACCGTGATTTGCGGAATTGATATCGACCGCGATATTGGGGGAGTTGGAAACCCAAACCGACTGATGCCAGACCGAGATTGGAAACTTCGGCAACTGTCACTGCTTGCTCGCAATGTTATGGTTAAAATTCCGTGATCGTTATCAATTAGTTAACTAGCACCTTCCGAAGCAATGCGAAAGCGCAGCCAATGGGCATTTCGCTCGCGCATCGGTTGCAGCATGGTGTGAAAATCTGCACGCGAGGCAGCGGTATTCAATGACCGCGAGAGGCATAAACTCCGAAGAAAGCTCGATAAATGACAGGCGTCATGTTGTTTGTACACACATGGCGCGCGAAGCATCACCCGGGTGATCGCCAGTCAACTCCCTAAAATTTTCAACAAGACAACGTCATCGCGTTCACGCCGTTTCAATTCTGCGTGACCCGCCCCTGCCCGTTTTAAGCGGCCGGAAACGCTCCAAAGCCAAAGTCGTGGCCAATTGATCCGGTCACGCGCGGTGCTGTTTCGCCCTGCCGACGCCCGGACATGGGGCGTCAAATGTTTCTCATCAGTCCGCGCGTGTGGCGCGTCGTCAGACTCGTTGCTGCGCTCATCGCAGTTGGGTTGCCGTCGGCTCTTGCCGCAGCGCCGATACCCGCGCGTACGCAAATCGACGTGCCCGCCGAGGCGCGCGAACCTTTCGGGTTCGCTACACTGCTGCCCGCAGGAGGCGGCGTGCTCGAAAAATGGCTCGCGGTTTGGCGCCAATGGAATGACGAGAAGCAAATTCTTGCAAGGTGCAGGGAAAATCGCACGCAATGCACGGACCCGGCCGCGCTTGAGTTCCTCGCCATTGTCGACAACGCAAAAGCCTTGAAGGGGCGCGCTCAACTGGGCGACATCAATCGCTCGATCAATCTCGCGATCAGGCCGGTAGGCGATCTCGCAGCCCATGGTTCAATTGACGTCTGGAGCTCACCTCTTGCGACGCTCGCCAACCGTTCGGGTGACTGCGAAGACTACGCGATCTTGAAGTTCGCTGCCTTGCTCGAAGCCGGCGTTTCGTCCGACGATCTCCGGCTTCTGATTGTACGCGATTCCACCCGCTCCGAGGACCATGCGGTCGTTGCCGCAAGACACGGAGACAAGTGGCTCGTGCTCGACAACCGGCGTCTCGTCATGCTTGTGGATACCCAGCTTGCGAACTATTCGCCCATGTTGCAAATGGACGCCGGGGGCGCCAGGCGATACTTCGATATCGCGCTTGCTTCGGTCGAGCACGATTCCGAAACTTCATCCGCGGTCGAACCCAGCGCGATCGCACAGTGACGCCACCACGGTAAGTCGGCCGGATCCGGGACAGGCCGGATCGGCCGCTCTATCATGGACGCGTCGTGCGAGCGGAGGACGTGCCTGTGGCAGTCGAACATCTGAACATCCAGGGGCTGAACGAACTGGACGAAGGCCCCGTCGTGATGCTGAACCTGATGCGCTTTCGCGAGCGCTCGCTCGACGGCGACGGCAGCGGCTGGGATGCGTACAAGCGCTACAGCGCGCTGACCGTGCCGATGATCAAGGCGCGCGGCGGAACGTTGATCTGGACCGGCGATGCCAAAGCCATGGCGCTTGGCGCACACGACCGCGACCAATGGGACTATGTTGCATTGGTCACCTACCCGTCGGTGGCGGCGTTTCTCGACATGATGACGTCGAAGGACTACGAGACCAAATCCGACCCGCATCGCATCAACGGCTGCGCCGATCATCTGATCATTTGCACGCGCGAAGCGTACAGCAAGCTCAAGTCCGGCTGACCCGCGATCAGGGAATATCGCCCGGAGAATATCGCCGTTGCCTCCCGTGCCCGGCGTCCTCCATAATGAACCAACAAGAACAACACTGCCGAACGGGAGGAGCTTGCGATGATGGTGCAGACGGTGACAGGCCCGATCCCGGTCGAGCGGCTTGGGCGGACGCTGATGCACGAACATCTGTTCATTGCGTTTCCCGGCGCCGAATACGATCCAACGGCGAAATTCGATCGCGCCGGATTCATCGAGGAGGCGGTGCGGCGGTTGGTGCAACTGCGGACTGAGCACGGCGTGCGCAGCTTCGTCGATCCCTGCCCGATCGAGCTTGGCCGCGATGTCACCGTCATGAAGGAGATCTCGGAAAAGTCCGGCATGCACATCATCTGCACCACCGGCTTCTATTTCGAGGAGATGGGCCTGCCGGTATACTGGCGCGCGCGCACGGTCGACGAAATCGCCGAGCTTTATATCCGCGAAATCACCCACGGTATCGGCGAGACCGGCATCAAGGCCGGCGCCATCAAGGTCGCAACCGGGGCGCCCGTCGTCACGGAACTGGAAAAGAAGTTCCTGGCAGCCGCCTGCATCGCCCAAAAGGCCACCGGCGTGCCTATCATCACCCACACCCAGGATGGCTGCGCCGCACCCGAACAGCAAAAATTGTTCGCCGACGGCGGCGTCGGCGCGCATCGTTGCCTGATCGGCCATTGCTGCGGCAACGCCGATCCCGCCTACCACCGCCATGTGGTCGATGGTGGCACCTATATCGGCTTTGATCGCATCGGCCTCACCCGCTTCCAGCCGGACGAAGTCCGTGCGGACAACCTCGCGAAGCTGGTCAAGGACGGGTTCCGAGCACAGATCATGATGAGCCAGGACCGGCATTGCGGCTGGCTTGGAAAGTTTCCGCGTCAGCTCAGCGCCGAGGAACTGGCGAAGGTCGAGCACCTGCGTTCGCAAGGCCGCTACCCGCCGCCCTACACCTACATGTTCACCGACTTCATGCCGATGCTGCACGCCCGCGGCGTCAACCAGGCGGATATTGCCTCGATCCTCGAGGACAATCCGCGCCGGTTTTTTGCCGGCGAGGTCTTGCCGCAAGCAGCGGGTTGATCGGACGCGCGGCCGTGGCCCTCAGGGTCTTGCCCCCGGACATTCAGGTCGTTCCCTGATACCCGGCAGCATCCAACATCGGCCTAATGACGGCGTCCAAGTGGACGGGGTCTGGCAAGGATGGAGATCAGCATGTCGAACGCAACGAGATTTGCCGCAGCGATCGTTCTGGCCGGAGCAATGCTGGCGCCGTCGTCAGCGTCCTTCGCGCAGGAATATGTGCGCCAAGGCTATCTCGCCTCCCTCGCCTACGACAACTACTACAACGCCAACAGCCTTCCTGACGGCTATGGCAATGGTTCGTATGCCGCCACCGGCCCTGTCGGCTATGGCTCCTTTGCCGCGGTCGGCATCGCCGTACAACCCGCTTACCCGCTGATGGCGCCGCGGTTCTGGTCCGGTTTGCGCGGAGGGGATTGGGTCTCGATCCACGGTGCAGCAGGCCGGTAGCCGAGCCAACTCGCTTGAGCTGGGGCTGTCGACCTCCAGCTCACCCGGAGCGCATTTGTCACAGTCTGATTGCTGACGTCCAGGGCGCCGGAGGGCGGAACCAACCTCGCTCATGGGATGTTGATTCCAATCACTCTACTTTGCGCATCCGATGGATGGCAGAAGGCGACCATGGACACAGCAGTCAGCACGCACAATTTGATCGCCAGCGATCGAATCGAAGGAACGGCGGTCCGACGCCCTGATGGCGACAAGCTTGGCAAAATCGAGCGCTTGATGATCGACAGGGTCAGCGGCACCGTTGCTTACGCGGTCCTCGACTTTGGTGGCCTGTTTGGCCTCGGCCACGATCATTACCCAATCCCGTGGTCGTTGCTGAAATACAACCCGTCGAGTAAGGCGTACGAGATCGACATTTCCGAGGAACGGCTCAGCCAGGCCGGCGAAAGCTTCAAGGGCCTGGACTTTGGAGATCGTGCACAAGAAGCCAGACTGCATGCGCGATACGGCGCGCTGCCGTACTGGGGTGCAGAATAAAGTCGGCGAGTTGCCGGGGCATCGTCGCGTTTTCTGCTGTCGACACCTGGCATGACCGTTCTGCGGTGGTGTTGCGACGCACAATCCGACGCAACAGCAACGAAAGCGTGAGCGACAGTTTGGCACGATCAGCAAACGCAGCGGGACTCTCGGTCATTTAGCGGCTAAAAATACAAAAAAAGCTCGCGCCGTTCGGACGCGGGACCGGAGGGAGACGTCTGTGGCGGACAGTACTGCCGTTGGGGCAGATGTCGATGCATTGACCGGATCATATGAGGCGAGCCAGCGCGCCGCGCGTCTACGGGCGGCCGGACGCTGGCTGTGGTCGGCCGGACTGCTCGCGATCCTCGGCTTTCTGGTGATCTATCCAGTCAGCATGCTGCTGCTGGGAGCGTTGACCAACACCAACCCGGTGGTCGACGGTTTTGCGGCCTTCGATCTGTCGCTCGCCAATTTCATCACCGTCCTCGGCAATCCCAACGTCCATCTGGCCCTTGTCAATTCGCTGATCGCATGCGGCGGCGGCACCGCGCTGGCCGTGGTGATCGGCCTCGGATTCTCGTGGATCGTGGTGCGTACCAACACGCCTTGCAACCGCTTCATCGCGGCGGCGAGCCTGGTGCCGCTGTTCGTGCCGCCGCTGGTCGCCGCCGTCGCCTGGTCGATCCTCGCCTCCCCCAAGTCGGGCCTCTTGAACACACTGCTGGCTGCGATCGGGATCGACTGGCGTTTCAATGTCTATTCGATGCCGGGGATGATCGTGATCTTCGGCGTCTACTATGCGCCGTATGTCTACATGTTCACGGCCTCCGCGCTGCGCAACATGGATCCGGCGCTGGAAGAGGCCGCAGAGATTTCCGGCGCGACTGCTCTCTCCACACTGATGACGGTGACGTTCCCGCTGATCGCGCCGGCGATCATTTCGGGCATGCTGCTCTCGTTCATCGTGATGCTCGGCATCTACGGAATTCCGGCGGTGCTCGGCACCCCCGGCGACCTCCCGGTCCTGACGACGTACATCTTCAAGCTGACGGCATGGTCGCCACCGCTTTATTCGACCGCGGCCGCGGTCGCGATCATCCTGATGGTGGTGACGGGTTTTCTGGTGTGGCTGCAGCACCGCGTCGTCAGCGCCCGCAGCTACATCACCGTCGCAGGCAAGGCGTTCCGCCCCGCCGTGATGAATCTCGGCCGCTGGCGCTATTTCACGCTCGCGCTCGCCGTCATCTACCTGTTCATCGTGGTGGTGCTGCCGACGCTGGCATTGATCGTGGCAGCGTTCCGAAAATTCATGTTCATTCGCACGATCGAGAGCCTGTTCGACACAAGGCAATATTCGCTGATCCATTTCGAGCGGCTGTTCGACAACCCGCTCGCGCTGCGCTCCATCGTCAACACGATGGAGGTGGGCTTCATCACCGCCGTGGTCGGCGGCATCCTGGCGTTCGCGATCGGCTACACCATCCATCGCACCCGATTGCCGGGACGCAAGAGCATCGACGTAATCTCGACCCTGCCGGTCGCCATTCCGGGGCTCGTGATCGGCGTCGCTTATCTGTGGGCCTGGATCGGACTGCCCGGCGGGCTCTACGGCACGATCTGGATCCTGGCCCTCGCCTTCGTCGCGCGCTTCATGCCGGACACCATCAAGGCGCTGTCGACGTCGCTGTTGCAGATTCACCGCGAGCTTGAGGAAGCCGCCTGGATCTGCGGCACGGGCATGATGCGGACGATCCGCACGATCGTGCTGCCGCTGGCGCGCCCGGGCGTGATCGCGGCGATGACGCTGCTCTTCATCCTGGCGATCCGGGAACTCGGCTCGTCGCTGTTTCTCTACACCAGCGAAACCATGGTCATGGCGGTGCTGCTGCTCGACTACTACGAGGGTGGCAATATCGGCATTACGGCGGCGTTCAGCCTCGTGCAGACGATCCTGCTCGGCGTACTGATTGGCTTTGCGCATTCCCTGTCGCGCGGCGGCACCGACAGCGGCGTCGGCAAGGCTGGTTGAAACAAGATGACAAACTTCGGAGGAACAGCATGAAGAAAACTCATCTCACGCGGCGGCAATTCTCGGCCGGGGCGACGGCTGGTCTCGCCACCGCCGTACTCGGCGCGCGTCCGGCTGAAGCGCAGACTTACGGCCCGCCCGAGCTCGTCGAGGCCGCCAGGAAGGAAGGCAAGATCGTCTATTACACCGCCGATTTCACCGAGCCGGAGCAGGAGATCATCAAGGCGTTCAACAAGCGATTTCCGTTCGTCCGGGTCGAGATGATACGCGCGCCAGGCGGCCAGCTCATTACACGCATCAAGACAGAAGCCGCCGCCAACAAGCTGCTTGCCGACGTCGTCACGCATTCCGATCGTGGCCTGATGAAGGGCATCGCCGACCTGTTCCAGGACTACAAGCCCCCTAATGCCGACGCCTATCGCGATGACGTGCTGGTCGCGCCGCAACTCTGGCCGAAGACCACGCTCGGCTGGGCCATCGCCTACAACTCGGAGCTCGAGAAAAATCCGCCGCGGACCTGGATGGACCTTTGCAAGCCGCAATACGGACCGAAGAAAATCGGCCAGGTGATTGCACCATCCGGCGGCACGACCTGGACCCGCATCATGTTCGAGCGGCAGACCTTTGGCGACGACTACTGGAAGAAGCAGGCGGCCACCCAGCCGGTACTCTATCCCTCGGGCGCGCCGACATCCGACGCGCTGGTGCGCGGCGAAATCTCGATCGGGGTCCTGCTCTACAACATCGCCTACATCAAGAAGCGCGATGGCGCGCCGGTGGACATCATCTTCCCCTCGGACGGCGTCCCGCTCAACTACTATGCAGCCGGCATCCCCAAGACAGCCGCCAACCCGAACGCGGGAAAGCTGTTTCTGAACTGGTGCATGTCCGACGAAGGTCAGGCCTTTCACATCAAGGAGCTCGGCTACCTGTCGGCACTCAAGAAGCCGCCGTTCAATCCGCCCGGCTACGACCCGGCCGTGATCAAGACGTGGTCGCCGAATTTCGCGCAGTATGAGTCTTTGCGCGACACCTGGATCGAGGAATGGAACAAAACCTACGGCTATCGGCAGTAGTGCCAGTGCTATCAACAGACGTTCGTCATTCCGGAGCGCGAGCGCAGCAAGCGACCCCTGAATCCAGAGGCCGAAGAGGCTCCGAGTTCGATCACATCGAGATTCCGGGTTCGCGCTTCGCGCGCCCCGGAATAACGGAGAGTACTCAGCAACATGTCAGCGGAACTAAAAGTCGACCATCTGCGCAAGGTCTTTTCGATCGGCCGCCCGGCTGTCGACGACGTGAGCTTCCGTGCGGCTGCGGGCGAGATCGTTGTATTGCTGGGACCGTCCGGTTGCGGCAAGACAACGACGCTGCGCTGTGTTGCAGGGCTCGAGACGCCGACCAGCGGCGAAATCTCGATCGGTCACGAAGCGGTCTCGGTGCCCGCGCGTGGCGTGCTGGTGCCGCCGCGCCTGCGCAATATCGGCATGGTGTTCCAGTCCTACGCGGTGTGGCCGCACATGACGGTGCGCCAGAACGTCAGCTACCCGCTGCGCCAACGCAAAGTCCCGCGCGCCGAGGCCGGGAAGAAGGTGGACGACGTGCTCGAACTCGTCGGCCTCTCGGAATACGCCGAGCGGCCGGTGGTGGCCCTCTCGGGCGGTCAGATGCAGCGCGTAGCGCTGGCGCGCAGCCTCGTCTATCAACCGCAACTGCTGCTGCTCGACGAGCCGCTGTCGAATCTCGACGCCAAATTGCGGCTGCGGCTGCGCGACGATCTGCGCCGCATCATCAAGCAGGCGGGCGTCACCGCGCTCTATGTGACGCACGACCAGGCCGAAGCCGTGGTGCTCGGCGACCGCATCGGCGTCATGCGCGACGGAAAGCTGCTGCAGATCGGCTCTCCGGACGAAATCTACAATCGGCCGGCTGACATCTTCGTTGCGAATTTCACCGGAGCGTCGAACGCGCTGTCGGGGCGCCTCATCGACCGCAACGGCGAGTTCGGCACGGTCGAGACCGCTGGCGGCAATCGCATGACCGCGTGGTTGCCGCCGGGCGTCACGGCAGGAGCCGACGTCAATGTCGCGCTGCGGCCTGAAAACATCCGGCTCGGCGTGCAGGGCACGAACGAGCCCAATCACTTCACCGCGCGCGTCACCGGCCAGCGCTACCAGGGCACGCAGACGGTGTACGAACTGGCGACGCTCGGCGGGCGGCTCGAAGCCCTAGAACTCGGCACCAGCGTGCGTTACCCGGTCGGCAGCGAGGTCGAAATCCTGCTGCCGCCGGGGCTTTGCTGGGCCTATTCGGCGCGCGACTCCGTGCCGACCGAATAGGCGCGGCTCACGCGCGACGCTGGGCGGCGGCCGGGCGTTCGCTGGCGCTCGCTTCCAGTTTCAGGATAAACGCACGCAGCGCCGGCGCCCATTTGGCTGCGTCGGCGCCGGACGCCAGATGTCCGTGCTCGCTGTCGATCTCTGCGTATTCCGCATAAACGCCAGCCGCCTGCAATCCGGCCATCACGCCCGGCGCAAGGGCCGGCGGAAACAGCGCGTCGGTGCGCGACAGCACGTACAGCACCGGCACCTTGATGCGGTCGAAGTGTCGCTTGACGTCGAACGCCTCCATCGCGCGGCCCAGGATAAACAGCGAGTTCGCATCGAACACCTTCGCCCAGTCCGAGGCGATGCGCCGCAATTCCGCGTCCCGTTCAGCCTTGCCCGGAAATTTCTCCGCCAGGCTTGCGGCCAGGCCGTAGCGTGTGAGGGTGTCCACGCGCAGCTTGGTCAGCGTCTCGTGCACGCCGCCGGTGGCGTAATAGTCGCCGCCGTTCCAGTTCGGGTCCGGCTCGAACCACTTCAGCAGCGGCGCGATGCGGTCGGAGGTCGGCGCCAACGGCGACGTCACCACCGGCACCACGCCATCCATGAAATCTGGGAAAGTCACCGCCCATTGGAACGCCTGGAAGCCGCCATAGGACGGCCCAACCACCGCCCGCAGGTGCGTCACGCCCAGATGCTCGAGCAGCCGCATTTGCGCGGTGACGATGTCGGCCACCGTGATCCTGGGGAATTTTGAACCATAGGGCTTACCGGTGGCGGGATTGATCGAGGCCGCATTGGTCGATCCAAAACTCGATCCCAGCATGTTGGAGCAGACGACGAAATATTTGTCGGTATCGATCGGCGCGCCCGGTCCGATCAGGCTGCTCCACGCACCTTCCGAGGAGGTGACGCCCGCCTCAATCATCCCCGGCCCGCTGGTGTAGCCGTGGGTCACGAGGATCGCATTCCGCCCGTCCCCTGCCGGGCGGCCGCGTGTGACATAGGCGAGCGTGACCTCTGGCAGGCTGCCGCCGCCTTCCAGGAGAAAATCCTTGAACGTGAAATGAGCGTGGACGGCGTCGGTCATGGCTGAGACTCTCATGCGAGATATGCGACAGGTTGCGAGGTGAGCGTATCAACTATCTGGTTGCGCCGCTGAAATTCGTGGCGATGGTGTCGGCGCCGAGGCGATCTTTGGCCTGACTTTTTCGGCGAGCAGAATCATCGAGCGGCGGGCCAGCGCCGGGTCGGCCCAGTCCTTGCCGGCATAGAGCAAGGTGCCGAAATCGCCGGTCTTCTCGCGAAAGGCGAGCAGATCATCGGCGACCTTATCGGGGGTGCCCCAGATCACCAGGTCATCGAGAACGCGATCGAGGTTGACGGTGTCGTCGGGCGCATGCGGGTCTTCCTTGAAGAGGCCGCCGCGGCCGCCTTTAAGAAGCTTTGTGAGAAGCTGCCGGTAGTAGAAGCGATACGGACTTTGCGGCCCGAGCGCGTAGGCTTTTGCTTGCGCGAGGTCGTCGGCGACGAAGATGGATTTTGCGACGCGCCAGTTGGCCGGATCGGCCGGCCGGCCAATACGGGCGCAGCCCTCGACGTATTTCGTCCAATGGGTGGCCACCCATTTGGGAAGCAGAAAATTCGCAGAGATCACCTCCCAGCCGCGCTGAGCCGCCTCGGTCACCCCTTGCGAGTACGGCGAGACCGCGGTCACCACAATCGGCGGGTGCGGTGTCTGGAGCGGCCTGGCGATCAGTCCCTGGCCGATGTCGGTCATCATCGTGCGCGCCGTCGACACGTTCCAGTATTTGCCTTCCAGCGCGTATGGCGGCCCGCTCGTCCAGATCCGGACGATGAAATCTATCGCCTCGAGAAACATCGCATTGCGGTTGGCGTCGATATTTCCAAACACCTCGGCATCGGACATCAGGCCGCCCGGACTGATGCCGAAATTAAACCGGCCGTCGAGCATGTGATCGAGCATCGCCACCTGTGCGGCCACCGCCGCGGGGTGAGAATTGGGCAGGTTGACCGTCCCGGTGCCAAGCCGCATGCGCTTGATGTCGTTGGCGATCCAGCACAGGAAGCTGATGCAGGACGTAATGTTCTCGGCCCTGTCGGTCGTATGCTCGCCAACATAGGCCTCGGTGAAGCCGAGTTCGTCGGCGAGCGCGAAGGCTTCCCTGTCCTCGGATAAGGATTTTCGCCAATCCTTGTCCAGCGGATGGATCGGCATCGTGAAGAAGCCGAGATTCATGACCTCACTCCTGCACTCACGACAACTCGGCCCGCACCAGCTTGGCGCCGTCCGCGAGAGCCTTCAGTTTCGCGAACGCAAGCTCGCGCGGCAGATATTTCATGCCGCAATCGGGCGCCAGCACGAGCCGTTCGGGCGCAACATGCTTCAAGGCCGCGCGAATGCGGTCGGCGACCATCTGGGGCGTCTCAGCCACGGGATCGGCGAGATCGATGACGCCAAGCATGACTTTCTTCGGTGCGAGGTCCTTGAGCACGCCGAGATCGAGTTTTGGCTGGGCCGCTTCGATGGAAATCTGGTCCGCGGCACACGCCGCGAGTTCGCTCAGGAACGAGTAGCCGACCGGCTTTTGACCGGCGACGACGGCGGCGTAGCCGAAGCAGAGATGGACCACGGTCGTAACCTTGACGCCTTCGAGCGCGCGGTCGATCGCCCGGACTGCGATCCGCTTTGCCGCAGTGGGATCCTGGCGCAGCCACGGCTCGTCGAGCTGGATCACGTCGGCGCCGGCCCTTTCGAGATCGCGCACCTCCGCATTCACGGCAGCGGCGTAGTCCATGACCATGTCGTCCGGGTCATCATAGTGCTCATTGATCGCCTGCCGGCTCATCGTGAACGGACCGGGCAGCGTGATCTTTGCCGTTCGCTCGGTATTTCGGCGGAGAAATTCCATGTCGCGCAGTTCGACCGGGTGGGTCCGCCGGATGCGGCCAACGACACGCGGGACTGCGGTGGCGAGACCGGCTTTCGAGACGACCTGCCCCGGCTTGCCGCACTCGATGCCCTCGAGCGAGGTCGCGAAACGATTGGAGTAGCTCTCCCGCCGCATCTCGCCGTCGGTAATAATGTCGATGCCGGCGCGCTCCATGTCGCGGATCGCAAGCAGCGTGGCATCATCCTGGGCCTGTTCCAGCCAGGGCTCGCTCACGCGCCAGAGGTCGAGACGCACGCGCGCCACCCCTTTCGACAGCAACTGGCGATCGACCAGCCAGTCCGGCTGGGGGTAGCTGCCGACCACCGTCGTGGGCAGAAGCGGCATGGCCTTCTCCTTCGAAATCATGCTACACCACTGAGATAGAGCCGCTTGACGATGTCGTTGTTTCGCAACTCGTCGACCGAGGCGGCCGCGAAGACGATCTCGCCGTGAACGATGATATACCCGCGATCGGCGATGCGGATCGCCTGGTTGAAGTTTTGCTCCGCCATCAGCACCGTCAAGCCGAAACGCCGGCTCAGTTCGCCGATCTTGGCGATGGTCTGCGACACCAGCAGCGGCGACAGGCCCACCGAAGGCTCATCGATCAACAGCAGGCGCGGAGATGACATCAGCGCGCGCGCGATCGCGAGCATCTGCTGTTGCCCGCCCGACAAGGTGCCGGCGAGCTGTTTCAGCCGATCCTTGAGCACCGGAAACGTGTCGAAGGCATGGGCAAGGTTGCGATCGATGTCGCGGCGGGCGGCCTTGCGGAAGGCGCCGAGCATCAGGTTTTCCGACACGGTCAGTTTTGGAAACAGCCGCCGTCCCTCGGGGACCAGCGCCACACCGAGATCGACGATCGCCTCGGCCGACAGTTTTGTCAGATCGTGCGCGTGCCCGTCGATCGTCAGCGAAATGCTGCCGCGGTCGGGCTGAACCAGGCCCGCGATGCACTTCATCAGCGTGCTCTTGCCGTTCCCGTTGGTGCCGAGCAAGGCGACGGTTTCGCCGGACTCGACGCTGAGCGTGACGCCGCGCAGCGCTTTTACGGCGCCGTAACCCGCATCGAGGCCGTTGATCGCGAGGCTAAGTGCCAAGGTAGGCCTCCTGCACCCGCTGGTTCGCCATCACGTCGGCCGGCGCGCCGATCGCGATGATCTTGCCGGCATCGAGGCACATCACGCGATCGGAAAAGCGCATCACGGCGTGCATGATGTGCTCGATCATGATGACGGTGATGCTCGTCGCCGGCAAGAGTCATGAGCAGATCGAGCACCTCGTCGACTTCGGCAGCCGGACAGACCGGCCATCGCCTCGTCGGAAATCAGGAGCTTCGGGCGCGTCGCCATCGCGCGGGCGAGTTCCATCTTGCGCAATTCGACCTGGCTGAGCGTTGTCGTCGGCACGTCGGCCTTGGACGCGAGGCCCATCCGCGTCAGGATCGACATCGCCGCGTCGCGCCGCTGCGCCGCCGAGACGAACCCGTCTGCGATGTCGAAGTCGAGCGCCACCATGAGATTTTCGGCGACCGTCATGCTGCTGAACGGCCGCGGGATCTGGAAACTGCGCGCAATGCCGCGGCGCGTGCGCATGTGCGGCGGCAGCCGCGAGATGTCTTCGCCGCGAAACACCACGCTGCCGGGCTCGGTACGGAACGCGCCGGAAATGCAGTTGATCAGCGTCGTCTTGCCCGAGCCGTTCGGGCCGATCAGGCCGAAGCGC
Organism: uncultured Alphaproteobacteria bacterium; assembly: GCA_963774995.1. Lineage (GTDB taxonomy): Bacteria > Pseudomonadota > Alphaproteobacteria > Rhizobiales > Xanthobacteraceae > P52-10. Next base: position 135,957 of record CAVZHJ010000003.1, on the reverse strand, counting down.
TCGCCCGGGCGAACATCGACGCTGACGCTGTCCAGCGCGACGAAGCCGCCGAAGCGCTTGGTCACCGCGCCGATCCGCAGCAGAGGGACTTCCGGTGCGCCGGGAGTCGTCATGTCCCTCCCCCCGCGCGTTTGCGGCAGGCCCCTGCGGATCAGGCCAATGATGCCCTCCGGCGCCGCCACCACGAACAGCACCAGCATGACGCCGAGCACGAGCACATTCACTTCCGACGAGATGGTGACGGTCAGGAATTGCTGCGTCGCGCCGAGCAGGATGGCGCCGAGAACCGGTCCGGCCCAATGCGCGGTCCCGCCGATCAGCGACATGGCAAGTGCCGAGACGGAGTAATTCAGATTGAAGGCGGATGACGGGTCCGCGTACTGGAGATACATGGCGGCAGGTGCACCGGCCGCGCACATCAGCGCGCCGGAGACGACGCAGGCCAGCAACTTCAGCCGCAAGGTCGGCACGCCGGTGCATTCCGCGGCAAGTTCGTCGTCCTTGAGCGCCTGCAGGCCGCGGCCGATCCATGAGTTCTGGATGTAGCGCGCGATCGCAACCGCCAGCACCACCAGCAGCGCCTGCACGAAAAACAGCATCTGCACATAGCTCTCGAACGGCGGCGTCACCGGCGGCCGCTGCAGCTGGATGCCGGCCGCACCGCCGACGAACCGCCAGTTCGTCACCGAGGTCTCGATGATGATCGTCAGCGCGATCGTCGCGATCGAGAAGAAGATGCCCTGCATGCGCAAGGTCAGGAGGCCCACCGCAAGGCCGAGGAACGCACCGACGACTGCGGCGGCGGCGATCTGCACGGCAAGCGGCGCCCCCATCACCTTGAACAGGAACACGGCGGTATAGACGCCCATGCCGAAAAATGCGCTGGTGCCGAAGTTCACGTAGCCGGCATAGCCGCCGAGGATGCTCCAAGCCACCGCCAGCACGACGAACTGCAGGATCACGTAGCCGGCAAAGAACGGATATTCGTTGCGGATGAGCTGTGTCGTCAGCACGACGGCTGCGAGAAAGACGATCGCCCCGATCCAGAACGCGACGGTGCCACGACTCATGATCGCCTGCCGAGCAGGCCCTGCGGCCGGACGGCGAGTACGCCGAGCAGCATCGCGAAGGAGATGGCCGGCGCCCATGACGCGCCGAACATCGTCAGGACGATCGATTCCGCGACGCCAAGGATGATGCCGGCGATGAGCGTTCCGGTCATGCTGCCGAGACCGGCCATGACCACCACGCAGAATGTCCGCCCGATATAGGCCCGGTCGAGCGTCGGCTCGACCGGAGCGATGATGATCAGCAGCGCGCCGGCGATTCCGAGCACCGCGGTCGCGATGCCGAACGCCCATTGCTTGACCCGCACCGGGTCGGCGCCCATCAGCCGCAGCGCCTCCTGATCCTGCGCCACCGCGCGGATGGCACGTCCCATGAAGGTTCGCGACAGATAGAGCGTCAGCAGGATCGTCAGTCCCAGTGCGACCGCGAATGCGACAAGCTGCCGGTTCGGAATCCGCAGCTCGCCGATCCGCAAAGCCTTGCCGATATAGGGCGCCGTGACCGAGCGCTGGTCCACGCCGAATTGCATGATGATCAACACTTCGATGATGAATGCGACGCCGAAGAAGAACGCGATGCCGCGCACGCCGGCATCGCTGCCGCGCCTCTCGAAGGTCTCGTAATAAAGGCGGTAGGCGACAAGACCGAACACGAAGAACAGCGGCGTGATCAACAGCCCTGCCAGCAGCGGGTCGATGTCATAGCGATCGTTGAGCAGAAACACGCCATAGGACGCCGATACCAGGAAGGCCGGATGCGCGACGTGGGGAACGTCGAGCAGGCCGAACGACACCGACAGCCCGATGCTGACCGCGGCATAGAAGCAGCCGAGCAACACACCAAGCACGACCGCCCCAAGCAGCAGGTCAAACGAAAACACGTGACGCCCCCCTCTCCCCGCGCCTGACGCTTCCCCCGGCGCGGGGTTTCGAAACCGGCGACCGCGGTCGCGACATCCTCCGCAATCGATTCACGCGAAGGCCGCGGGCCTTGTTTTATTTTCTGGCGGCCTCGAAGGGCGTGATGAGATCGCCGGTCTTCAGCTTCTCGGGGAAACAGGATCACTTGCTTGCCCGCGGTGCGGAACTGCTCGATGTTCTTGTCCTTCACACCGCGGAACTGCGCCTGCAGCGTCGCGGTTTCCTTCCACTCGCCGTCGGCCGAATACGCGATCGGCCCGACGATCGTCTTGTGCTCGTTCTCGCGCAGGTATTTCGCGATGGCCTTCTGGTCGAGCGACTTGGTCGCGTTCACGGCCTGCTCGATCATCTGGCCCATGGCATAGCCATAGGGCGCGATGTAGTAGCCCAGCGGATCGACCTTGGCCTCCACGGCGCGCTTCGCATAGGTTTCGAAGAACGCCTTCGTCCCCTCGAAATACATGCTCGGCTCGGGAAGCCAGGTGTTGTAGTTCACGACGCCATTGAGCAGCGAGCCCATGTTCTCCATCACGGCGGCGAACTGCAGGCCCGACCATGGCGCCGCCGAAGATCTTGACGTTGTCGCCGACCCCGAGTCTCGTTCACGGCGCGCAGGATGCCAGCGGAATCCGGCGGATAGGACGCAACGTAGATGATGTCGGGTTTGGTGGCGTTGAGCGCACGGATGATGCTGGAGAACTCAACCGTGCTGGGCGGATACGCCTGGTCGAAGACGAGTTGCATATTGCGCGCCTTGGCCACTTCCCGGGTGGTCTGCGCAAGGTTCTGGGCGAATTCCTGGTCCGCCGCGAGCAGCGCAATGGTTTTGCCGCCGGCCTTCAGCCCCAGATCGAGGAATGACGCCGCCCAGCTGTCCGGCCGGTCCCCACGGCGCGTTGTTGAACCACATGTCATGCTTGACCTTGCTGTTGACCTGGAACGAGAAGTTTCCCATCAGCAGCAGGCCGCGCTGCTTGACCAGCGGCATCAGCGGCGATGTCGGCACGGTTGCGTAGGGCGCGAACAGCAGGTCGACCTTGTCGACATCGAGCAGCTTGGCGTAGATCGCAGGCGTTTCCGAAGCGCTCGACTTGTCGTCATAGACGACGAGTTCGACCTTGCGGCCGAGCAGGCCGCCCCGGGCATTGATCTCGTCGCGCCAGATCTCGATGCCCAGCAGCGAGGCCTTGCCGCCGCCCGCGAGGCCGCCGGTCTGCGCCATCGACATGCCGATCTTGATCGGCCCCTGCTGAGCGAGCGCGCCTGAGGTCAGTGCGAATGCGGCAACCGCGACCGCTCCACCGAGAAGTGTTCTGCGTTTCATCGATCCTCCCAATATGTTTGTTGCCTGTTCCTGCCCGCATTCGGTTCTTCGCCCGATTGCTACGGACAGGATGGTGTCGCACTGAAAATAATGTGTCGGCCCTGTTTGAATTCCTTTGTCGCGCGCGCCTATGCCAACGTTAGAACCAGAGAGACCTGGTCACCATTAGACTCTAGTGCCGTCTTGAGACCGTGACGCTCGTGCGGGCAGCTTGCAGCGACCCTGCGCGAACGTCAAATCGCCGGGGATTGCCCGTTTCCGCTTCTGGCCGACTGTTTCATCAGCGAGGCCGGATCGGTGCCGACGCGTCCGCTGGTCTTGTCGGCCGCGCCTTCGCGGGACAGCCGCATATCGAAGCGGATGCTCGGCAGCCCCTTGACGGGGCAGTTCGGATCGTTCGCATCGAGATCGACGGCGAGGTCACCCGAAGAGCCGAACACGACGTCGTCCGCAAGATGCGGATCATCGCGAAAGTAAAGCGCCGTCACCAGTTCGCGATAGCCCGGCGCACCGACCAGAAAGTGAATATGCGCCGGCCGCATGCCATGCCGCCGCTGTGCTGCGATCATCTCGCCCACGGGGCCATCCATCGGGATCGAATATCCGATCGGCTTTACCGTGCGCAGCCAGAAGACACCATTCGCATCGGTGGTGAACACGCCGCGATAGTCAATTGCGGCGCCGTTTTCCTGGATGTCGTAGAGGCCGTCGGCGCCGGTCTGCCAGATCGAAACGGTCGCGTTGGCGAGCGGTTTGCCGTTGACGTCGGTCACGTGGCCGTAGAGCACGCACTCGCTGCCGGGCTTCACGGTCCTGGCGATCTGGGTGCCCGCTGCCAGTTTTGGCGACGCCTCGCGATAGAACGGGCCGAGCAGGCTTGTGTGGGTGCCTTCTTCGACGGCCGTGTTGTCGTGCAGGCCGTTGACGAGCGCGGACAGGCCGAGCGTATCCGACAGCAGGACAAACTCCTGCCGTTCCGGCGTACACATTTTGCCTACGGCCGTCATGAATGCGATGCCGTTGATCCATTCCCCCGGGGTCAGGTTCACGTCGCGGGCGAAGGCATGCAGGTGCTTCACCGCGGATGCCATCACCTCCCGCATGCGCGGGTTCGGTGTGGTCGCCATCTGGTCAAGCACCGCGTCCGTAATCGTGTCCGGGGTCAGCTCTCGCATACGTCCCTCCCATCCGACAAAAGGCTTTTTGACAGCAGCCCGAGCCTACCGCTGTCCGGGCACGGCCGCTAGTTGAGAAGACCCGCGCGGGGAGACGCGCCCGCGCAGGTGACCCGGCTTGAATCGCTTTCAAGCGATCAAGTTATCGCCAAACGCAGGCCTGCCGGCTGTTGCTGAACCGTTGCCCCGGAGGACATACCGGAATGACAATCCGCGGCGGTGGGGGCCTGTAATAGGGGGGCGGTGGCGGTGCCCCTCGGCTAGGTCGGCGATCGAAGTCTTCGACGCAGGCCTGCAATCGATTGCTGAAACGCATGCCGCGCCCGCACCCATCACGGACCAGCAGCAAATTCGCTTCAACGGCGGCAGGGCTCTCGACAAATGCGGCCGGCAGAGCGCCGGCACTGCCGGAAGTCAGGAGTGCCATCGAACCGATAGCGACGGCGAAGGCTAATGATCGCATTGCAAATCCTTTCGAAAGCTCGGCGCACCTACGAGACCGGATGTTCCGCCCGGCACGCGACACTGGTCTGGGGTAATTGGGGCAATAGAGCGGCTCCCCAACAGGTTTCGTCTGACTGATGACCACGCGCCTCAAGAACACCACCGGCGACCGGGCAGCGAAGCTCCAACCCAAAGTCCGGCTATCGCATGATTTGGGGTGGTGCGGCCGAGAGGACTCGAACCTCCACGAGTTGCCCCACTAGCACCTCAAGCTAGCGCGTCTACCAATTCCGCCACGGCCGCAGGGGGATAGCGCCGGTCGAGAGACCAACGCCTGAGCAACGCGGCCCATGTAACAAATCGGGATGGGGGGGACAAGGGCCGCAGAGGTAATGAATCAACGTGCGAAATCAGGCAGCTGACCTTATTTCGGCGCTATGCGCGGGCAAAGGCGTTCGAAGCGCGGCTAACTTGGCCACGACGCCAGATTGTTGCGCCGCCTGCGAGCGCCTATCTCGTACCTGTTTCGCGCGGCAACATGCGCTTGACTTCGACCGCGATGCGGTTGCGGTTCACCACCACCGCGCCGCTGGCGACCGGCAGGTTGTTGGCGAGTACCTTCACCTCATCCATCTCGGTGGTATCGAGTTCGATGATGGCGCCGCGGCTGAGGCGAAGCACCTGATGGACGGGCATTGAAGTGGTGCCGAGCACCACCATGAGATCGACTGCAACTTTATCGAGGGTTGGCACTGGCACTCCGGCGACTTCAGGCGCAAAATTGGGCCATACCGACGTCAACACGGTATGGTGAATCAATGGTTAACACGCGCGATATGCTTGATCTGACCCTCGCCCGCCCGGCGGGCCTGGCCGCGGTCGAGTGGCGAATTGCGGACAAACCGGTCGCCTACCCCGACGCCGTGGCGGAAATGGAGGCGCGGGCGGCGGCGATTGCGGCCGGCGAGGCCCCGGAACTGGTCTGGCTGGTGGAGCACCCCCCGCTCTACACCGCCGGAACCAGCGCCAAGGACATCGACCTCCTGGATGCGCGCTTTCCGGTGTTCCAGACCGGGCGCGGCGGCCAGTTCACCTACCACGGCCCCGGCCAGCGGGTGGCCTACGCGATGCTCGACCTGAAGCAGCGCAAGCCGGACGTGCGCGCCTATGTGGCGAGCCTCGAGCAGTGGATCATCCGCACGCTCGACGCCTTCAACGTGCGCGGCGTCCGCCGCGAGGACCGCGTCGGCGTCTGGGTCGTCCGCCCCGACAAGGGCATGGGCCACGAAGACAAGATCGCGGCGATCGGCGTGCGGCTGAAGCGCTGGGTGTCGTTGCACGGCATTTCGATCAATCTCGAGCCGGAGCTGTCGCACTTCGAAGGCATCGTGCCCTGCGGCGTGTCGACCCGCGCTACGGCGTGACGAGCCTGGTCGATCTCGGCCTGCCGGTGACGATGTACGACCTCGACATCGCGCTGAAGCGCGCGTTCGAGGAGGTGTTCGGCTGACCGTCTGGCGCTCAGAGCGCCCTCCACCCTGAGGAGCGCTTCGAAGAAGCGCGTCTCGAAGGCAAGGCCCCGTCACCGCATGCCAGGAAGCGCCTAGGCCTCGTGGTTCGAGACGCCCACCTTCGGCGGCTCCTCACCATGAGGAGATAGGCCAAAGACGCTACTTCTTCACACCCAGAAAATCCGCCGTGCGCTTCTGCACATCCGCGTTGCGCATGGTGCGGTTGACCAGGTCGGCGGATGGCAATCCCTTCAGATCCTTTGGCTTGGTTCCCTCACGCAACGCCTTAAGCGTCTCGTAGACCGCTTGCGTGGCGGCTGCGAACGGCGCGTGGCCCTGATTGGCGATCCGCACGCCCTTTGACATCAGGTAAGGAATATCATCGAGTTCCGGCTCGGTGGTCCCCAGCATGATCGGCAGCTTTGTCGCCGCCCGCGCCTTGTCCAGTTCAGCCCGCGTCCTTATGCCGGTGAAGAACAACGCATCGACGCCGGTCGCTTCATAGGCTTTCGCGCGCACAATCGCGTCGTCGATATTGGTGATGTTGACACCGGTCCGCGCGAAGATCGAGAGTTTCGGATCGACCCTTGCATCTACGGCGGCCTTCATCTTGCCGACGCCCTCCTCCAGCGAAATCAGTTGCGGTTTTGCCTGGCCGAAAGGATTCGGCAGCAACGTGTCCTCGATCGTGAGGCCCGCGGCGCCTGCACTCTCCAGTTCCTGCACCGTGCGGCGGACGTTCAATGCGTTGCCAAAGCCATGATCGGCGTCGATCAGCAGTGGCAGTTCGCCGGCGCGCGTGATGCGCCGGACGGTCTCGGCAAGTTCGCTCAATGTGATCAGCATCAGATCAGGATCGCCGAGCACCGTCAGCGACGCAGTCGAACCGCCCAGCATGCCAAGTTCAAAGCCGATATCCTCGGCAATGCGCGCCGACATCGCGTCATAGACCGATCCCGGGCGGATGCAGACGTTGCCGGACAGGATGGCGCGCAAGCCGGCGCGTTGCTTGGACCACTGCATTTGGAAGGTCTCCCCTGGGATGATGCGTCATGCCGCGAAGGGCGAATAGCGAGTGGCAAAACGAGCAGGATATGCCATTCGCTATTCGCCACTCACTATTCGCCGCTCGCCCTCGTTCAAGCAAATTCCAGAATCGGCGCATCGACCGCAAGTGTTGCGCCCGCCTTGGCGTGGATGGTCTTGACGATGCCGTCGCGCTCGGCGCGCAGCACGTTCTGCATCTTCATCGCCTCGACCACGGCCAGCGTCTCGCCGACCTTGACCTCCTGCCCCTCGCTGACATCGATGGAGATGACCAGACCCGGCATCGGGCACAGCAGCTTCTTGCCGGTGTCGGCCTTCGTCTCCAGCGGCATCAGCCGTGCGGCCTGCGCTTCGAACTCGGTAAAGACGTAGGCGGTTGCCTCGACGCCCTGATGCGCAAGGCGAAAGCCGTTGGCGATCGGACGGACCTGCACGGCGAGTGCATGGCCGCCCATGGTGCCATGCCATGTCGGCTCGCCGGGCGTCCAGCGGGACACCAACAGGTGCGCCTGCCCCGGCGCACCGTTCGCCTCGACGAAGCGGACGGCAATGCCCTCACCGTCGCGCGACACGTCGAGCGGGATCTCAGTCCGGTCCAGCCACACCGCGCGGCGTTTCTCGCGCGTCACCGCCCGGCCGATCATCTGGCCCGAAATGCGGCGCTTGCGCTCACCGATCACGTGATCGATCGCGGCGGCAACGGCGGCGATGCGGCGCGCCACCTCGCCCTCGGGTGTGCGCGGCGCGAAACCGCCTGGGAATTCCTCGGCGATGAAGCCGGTCGACAGTCGTCCTTCCTTCCAGCGCGGATGCTGCATCACCGCGGAGAGGAATGGCACGTTGTGACGAATGCCGTCGATATAGAACGCATCGAGTGCCTGCGACTGCGCCTCGATGGCGGCTGCGCGCGACGGGGCGTGGGTGACGAGCTTGGCGATCATCGGATCGTAGAAGATCGAGATCTCGCCGCCTTCCTGCACGCCGGTGTCGTTGCGCACGGTGACGTTGTTGGAGATGCCTTCCGCCGGCGGACGGTATTTGACCAGCCGGCCGATCGAGGGCAGGAAATTGCGGAACGGATCTTCCGCATAGACGCGCGACTCCACCGCCCAGCCGGTCAAGGTCACGTCCTTCTGCGCGAGCGCGAGCTTCTCGCCGGCGGCAACGCGGATCATCTGCTCGACCAGGTCGATGCCGGTCACAAGTTCCGTCACCGGGTGCTCGACCTGCAAACGCGTGTTCATCTCGAGGAAGTAGAAGCTCTTGTCCTGGCCTGCGACGAACTCGACGGTGCCGGCGGAGTTGTATTGCACGGCCTTGGCCAGCGCGACCGCCTGCTCACCCATCTTGCGCCGCGTCGCCTCGTCGAGCAGCGGCGACGGCGCCTCCTCGATCACCTTTTGGTTGCGGCGCTGGATCGAGCATTCACGCTCGCCGAGATAAATGACACTGCCGTGCTTGTCGCCGAGCACCTGGATTTCGATGTGGCGCGGATCGACGATGAATTTTTCCACGAACACGCGATCATCGCCGAACGACGACTTTGCTTCCGCGCGCGCCAGCCGAAAGCCTTCGGCGACTTCTGCCGCGCTGTGCGCGATCCGCATGCCCTTGCCGCCACCGCCGGCGGACGCCTTGATCATCACCGGATAGCCGATCTCGTCGGCGATCGTCACCGCGCGCTTGTCGTCCTCGATCACGCCGAGATGCCCGGGCACCGTCGAGACGCCGGCTTTGGCAGCCGCCTTCTTGGATTCGATCTTGTCGCCCATCGCCGCGATCGCGCCCGCATTCGGGCCGATGAAGACGAGGCCGGCCCTGGTCAGCGCCTTCGGGAATGCCTCGCGCTCGGACAGAAAGCCGTAGCCGGGGTGCACGGCCTCGGCGCCGGACGTCTTGCAGGCGTCGATGATTTTCTCGATCAGCAGGTAGGACTCGGCAGCCTGCGGCGGGCCGATGAAGACGGCGTCATCGGCCATCTCCACATGCAGCGCGTCCTTGTCGGCTTCGGAATAGACCGCGACGGTCTCAATACCCATCCGCCGCGCGGTCTTGATGATCCGGCAGGCGATTTCGCCGCGGTTGGCAATCAGAATTCGCTTGAACATGCACGCCCGGCGTTGCTGGAAAAACTCCTCCAGCCTTCGCGGGTTGGCCCGAAAAAGTCAATGATCCGCGGCGCATGGGCGCGGCTGCGGGGAAGCGATTTCCGCAGCGCGGCAACGAGGTTGGGATCAGACTGCGAGGTCGATCAGCGGCAGCGACTGCGCCAGCGGCACGGCTGCGCCGAACAGCGCGGCAATGATCGTCATCAGGGTACGGCTGGTGCGGCGCTTGCCGCGCATTTGCGCTGCGATCCACTCGAGCACTTCGACGTTGACGTCGGTCGAACGGCTCGGCGCCCAGCTTTCGATCGCGGTCTCCGGCGACAGCGCCACCGAACGCGACGGGACCGGCAGGCCGGAAACCGAGGCGGCATGATGAAGGATCGCCTTGGCGAACAGGTCGTCGAACTTTCCGTTGTCGCTGCGCTCGGCAGCGGCTTCGTCGATCTGGAACAGCGCCTGCGCCTCTTCGCGGCTGACGGCTGTCTCGTTGATCGCGCGCGCGGTCAGGATGCGTGCACACCAGTCGGCGTCGTATGCATCGAGCGAGCGGGAGAAATGAACGCGGCCGGCGGTGGTCGGGCCTTCGCCGGTGATGACGCCGTCGCGCACGATCGCGAGCGCCGATGCGGCCTCGGCGCCGGTGGCGACGGGCGAGGAGTTGGTGGATTCGATGGTGGTGATCAGTGCAGCCAGGCTGCCGGTCGGGCGGGTCATAGCGGTCAACATTTCCAGTCTCATTGTTTTTCTTGGCAGCAACATCTTCGAACCCGCCTGAACAACCGATGAATCGCGGCCAATTCAGACCCGCGCTTCTACCGGTATGGTTTCCGATTTGTCGTGATGAGGATCACACTGGTTCGGAAGTGGGCAGTGTGAGCGGCTTCGGCGGGGCCGAGGGCGGGCAAATTCGCGGCAATTAATTAAGAGGTCGTGAACGAACGTCTTTTTGCGACCATCATTGGGGGGAACCTTTGCCTCCAAAATCCGTCGGCGCTAGAACAACTTTCCCAACTTCAGAGGTGGCATTCCGTTTGGCGGCCAAACCGCTATATCAACACCACAATTTCCGTCACGAGGAGGACCGAATGACCCTGCAGATCAACGCGACAGCACCCGATTTCGAGGCGGACACCACCGAGGGCCGGATCAAGTTCCATGACTGGATCGGCGACAAATGGGCGCTGCTGTTCTCGCACCCGAAGGATTTCACGCCGGTCTGCACCACGGAACTCGGCACGCTCGCGCGGCTGAAGCCGGAATTCGACAAGCGCAACGTCAAACTGATCGGGCTCAGCGTCGATCCGGTGGACAAGCACTCACTCTGGTCGAACGACATCAAGGAGACGCAAGGTCACGCGCCCAACTATCCGCTGATCGGCGACACCGATTACAACGTGGCGAAACTCTACAACATGCTGCCCGCTTCAACGTCAGGCGATGCCGCAGCGCGCACGGCAGCCGACAATGCGACAGTGCGCACGGTGTTCGTCATCGGCCCCGACAAGAAGGTCAAGCTGGCGCTCGCTTATCCGATGACCACGGGCCGCAACTTCAGCGAAATCCTGCGCGTGATCGACTCGCTGCAGCTGACCGCAAAGCATCGCGTCGCCACCCCCGCCGACTGGAAGCAGGGCGAAGACGTGATTATCGCCGGCTCGGTGAGCGATGACGAAGCCAGGAAGATTTATCCCGACGGCTGGAAGTCGCCGAAGCCGTACATCCGGATCGTGCCGGCGCCGAAGTGACGCGAACGAAGCGACCGTAGCCCGAATTTCGCTTCTCGCTCAATCCGGGCTACATTTTAGCCATGACCCAGTTCCCGAGCAGCAGCCCCAGCGACGCGACCGTGGCGGTGAGCACGGCGCCCCATGTCATGTCCACGGCCACCACCGGCCACGTCCAGTGTTTCAGCAGCGACATGGCGGTGAGTTCGAACGTCGCGTAGCAGACGAGCCCGAACAGCGCGCCGAACAGGGCTGCGGACTGCCAGGTCGTTCCCGGCGAACCACTTACGAACAGAACGATGCCGCCGACATAGATCAGGTAGAACAGCACCGCCGGCGCAAGCCGCACCTCGCCCAGCATGTCGCCGACCTGCGAGGAGAAAAAGCCCTTTGCGACGAAGCCGAGGAAGATGAGGTCGAGCGGCAGCATGACCAGCGCCGTCGATAGATAAAGGATAGCATAGCGTTTCATTGAGGCCTCTGCGCTTCCTGTTGTCATGGCCGGGCTATCCGCGGCCCAACAGAACAACTACGCGCGAAAGCGCCGGCGGTTTCCCGCCAGCGCGGCAGATCGCGAGCGGCGGCGTTGGCCTACGCCGCCTTCATGTTGTCGAGGAACCGGCCGACCTCGGACTTCAGCTGCAGGCTCTCGCCCGACAGCGTCTGCGCCGATCTCAGCATCTCGTCGGACGCCTCACCGGTTTCGCCGGCGTCCTTGGCGACATGGCCGATATTGGTGGCAACTTCACTGGTCCACTTCGCCGCCGCCTGCACGCTCTGGGCAATGTTCTGCGTCGCCGCCCCCTGCTGCTCGACTGCGGCCGAAATCGAGGTGGCGATGTCGCTGATGCGTTCGATGGTCAGGCCGATTGCCTTGATCGCGTCGACCGAGTCCTGGGTCGGGAGCTGCATGTTGGCAATGTGGCTCGAGATCTCATCGGTCGCCTTGGCGGTCTGTCCGGCCAGCGCCTTGACCTCCTGCGCCACCACCGCAAACCCCCTGCCCGCATCGCCGGCGCGCGCGGCCTCGATGGTGGCGTTGAGCGCCAGCAGATTGGTCTGCTCGGCAATCGAGGTGATGAGCTTGACCACATCGCCGATGCGGTCGCCCGCTTTCGACAGTTCGGTCATCCGCTGGTTGGTCGCAGCCGCCTGCTTCACCGCACCCGAGGCAATGTCGTTCGACTCATGAACCCGTTGGCCGATCTCGGCGATCGACGACGCCAGTTCGTCGGAGGCCGATGCCGCAGTGCGGACATGCTGCGACGCCTGTTCGGAGGCGTCCGCCGATTGTCCGGAGAGGCTTGCGGTCGAGCGCGCGGTTTCCGTCAGCCGTCCCGCCACCTGCTCGAACTGACGCGACGAACCCATCAGGTTGTCGATCGTACCGCCGATCGCCGACTGGAACTCGGAGACGAACCGCACCTGATCGGCCTTGCGCTGATCGGCCACCCTCGCTTCGTTGCCGGCCTTTTCGTCCTCAAGCTGCTTGCGCTCGATGGCATTGTTGCGGAACACGCGGATGGTGCGGGCAATCGCACCGATCTCGTCATGACGCTCGTGATGATGCACGCGAACATCGAGATCGCCGCCGGCGATGGCCGTGATCGAATTCGGTGACGGACTTCAGCGGTTTGGTGATGCGCCGGACGACCACCATCGTCACGATCAGGATCAGAAGCGCGGCGAAACAGGCGGCGATCGCCATCATGGAAATGGCATGCGTCAGCATTGCATCGAGCTGCGCCATCGGAACGCCAACGAACAGCAAGCCGATGGTTTTGCCTGCGCTATCGAAGATCGGATGGTACGCCGTGTAGTAACGCTGGCTGAACAGCATCGCCGGCCCCTTGTAGGCCTCGCCCCTGCGGACGACAGGCTGCGCCGGATGGTCCGCAGCAAGCTGCGTTCCGACGGCGCGGTCGCCGTTCTCCTTTTTCAGGTTCGTCGTCCTGCGGATGAACTGTCTGGACGCATCGTCATAGACGAACAGCGTGGCCACACCGCCGACAAAGGCCGTCGTGCGGTCGACGATCTTGTGATCAGCAAATTCGGGCATGGCGCGAATTTCGGCACGTGCAATCTGACCGTCTTTCTGGGCGACCTTCATCTCCGGGTTGGCTTCAGCGAACGCGAGGCCAAGCGTGCGAAGATTGATTTCGATATCGGCGCGCGCCCGATCCGCGAACTCGTTGGTCAGCGCCCAGTAGCCGGCGCCGACCACCAGCGCGGTATTCGCAGCGATCAGAACGCCGGCGCAGATGACCGCCTTGGTGCCGAGCTTGAGCTTCAGCGACGGGATCCACCTGACAGCAAAATTCCAGGTCATGCAATTTGCTCCAACAAACAACGCGAAATTGCTGTGTTTTGATTACCCGTTTGTTAAGAAGCGGGTTCCGGGCAGAATTTTGCCTATCATCCGGGCACGCTGCAGTTGCAGGCTGAGGTCAACGAGTCCCAACGCGTGTCATAACGGCGTTACAGAGCGAGCCCGGTGCCAAAACCCGCCCCCGTCATTGTCTGGTTTCGCGACGACCTGCGCCTGTCGGACAACCCCGCGCTGTCTGCGGCAGTGGCGACTGGAGCGCCGCTGATCTGCCTCTACGTGTTCGACGAAAATGCCGGCGCGCGGCCGCCCGGAGCTGCGTCGCGCTGGTGGCTCGCCCAGTCGCTGCGCGCGCTCGATGCGGACCTTCGCAAGGCCGGAAGCGAGCTCGTTTTGCGCAAAGGTGATGCAGCAACGACGATCACGGCACTGGCCCGCAACGCTGGCGTATCGGCGATGTTCTGGAACAGGATTTATGCGAAGCCGGAACAGGCTTTGGCCCAACACCTCGCAAAGTCCTTGAAGGGGATCGGCGTCGAAGTTCACGAGTTGTACGGCGACCTCCTGGCAGAACCCGCGCGTATTCGCTCCGCCAGCGGCGGTGCGATGCGCGTGTTCACCCCGTTCTGGAAGCGCGTGCAAAATCTCGGCGATCCACTGAAGCCGTTGCCCGCGCCGAGGCGGCTCGGTCCCGGACCGGCAATCGTGAGCGATCGTCTGGATGGGTGGAAGCTGGAGCCCTCGGGCCCGGACTGGGCCGGAGGCCTGCGGCAGATGTGGAAGCCCGGCGAAGCCGGCGCCTTTGCGCGGCTGAAGGATTTTCTCGACGAGAAGGCGCCTGGCTACGCCAGCCTGCGCGACCGGCCGGACCGCGACGCGACATCGCATTTGTCGCCGCACCTGCGCTTCGGCGAAATCAGTCCCCGGCAAGTCTGGTACGCCGCGCGTTTCGCCGCCGCGCAGACCGCGAAAGCCGCAAGCGACATCGACAAGTTCCTGAGCGAGATCGGCTGGCGCGAGTTCTGCCGTCACCTGCTGTTCGACCATCCCGACATGCATCGCAACAACCTGCAGGCGGCGTTCGACGCGTTCCCCTGGACGAACGACGCAAAAGCGTTGCGCGCGTGGCAGCAGGGCAGCACCGGCTATCCGATCGTCGATGCGGGGATGCGCGAACTCTGGCGCACCGGCGTGATGCACAACCGCGTGCGCATGATCACAGCCTCGTTCCTCGTCAAGCACCTCCTGGTCGACTGGCGTGACGGCGAAGCGTGGTTCTGGGACACGCTGGTTGACGCCGATCCCGCAAGCAATCCCGCCAACTGGCAGTGGGTGGCCGGCTCAGGCGCGGATGCAGCTCCCTACTTCCGCATCTTCAATCCGATCCTGCAGGGCGAGAAGTTCGACGCACAAGGCGACTATGTTCGGCGCTGGGTGCCGGAACTCGCCAGGCTGCCGAACACGCTCATCCACAAGCCGTGGACGGCAACGCCGCTCGAACTCGCAAGCGCCGGCGTCACGCTCGGCAAAAATTATCCACAGCCGATCGTCGATCACAGGGACGCGCGGGAGCGTGCGCTGGCGGCGTATGCCAAGACGCGGAAGTAGGATTCCGTCATTGCAAGCGAAGCAATTCCAGCCCGGATGGAGCAACCTGCTTAACGCCTGTTCACCAGCACCACGCCCGCCGCACACACGATCATGCCGGCGATCGACAGCGCATCGAGCCGTTCGTTGAACAGCACATAGGCCATCAGCGCAGTGACGCCGGGGACGAGATAGAACAGGCTCGCAACTTTGGTTGCCGCCGAATGCCGGATCAGCCAGTAGAGCAGTCCGATCGAGCCGACCGACAACACGACCGAGAGCCAGGCGGTCGACAGCACGAACGACGGGCTCCAGTGCACGACCCGCGTCTCGAACAGCCACGCGCCCAGCGCAAAGAAGGTCGTCACCGCGATGAACTGGATCAGGTTGCCCGCACGCCAGTCGATGTGGCTGCAGAACCGCTTCTGATAGAGCGTGCCGATGGTGATGCTGACGAGCGAGACGCCGGAGGCAGCCCAGCCGATCAGGGATTGCCCCTCGAAATTCCGGTTGTGCAGCACCAGCACCACGCCGGAGAGCCCGAGCAACAGTCCGATCCATTGCACCATTGTGACGCGCTCACCGAGAAACCGGTTTGCCAGGGTCGACGTCAGCACCGGCTGCAATCCGGGAATCAGCGCCGACAGGCCCGCCGGCACCGAATGCGCAATCGCCACGGCCGTGCCGCCGAGATAAAATCCGTGCACCAGGATGCTGGCAACGATGCTATGCGCCACGCCCGCGCGATCCGGCCACGCGGGCCGCGTCAAGCTCGCGAAAATCGCCAGCAAGATCACCACCAGAATCATGCGCAGTGTCTGCATCGTGAACGGTTCGGCGCCGTCGAGCGCATACTTCGTTCCAATGAAGCCCGTGCTCCAGAGCAGCACGAACAGCGCTGGTGCCGCCCGTGCGGCGAAACTGTCAAATCGATCGGTCATTTGCGGCGCTGCTTGCCTGAACGTATGATGGCGCGCAATCGACAATTCGTCGGCACCGCCCTGCGTCGGTGGTGCCTGTCAAGGAGCTGGATATGGATGTTCGTGCCGCTGTCGCGTTTGCCGCCGGAAAGCCTCTGGAGATCGCGACCGTCAAGCTTGAAGGGCCGAAGACCGGCGAAGTGCTGGTCGAGATCAAGGCGACCGGCGTCTGCCACACCGACGAGTTCACGCTGTCAGGCGCGGATCCGGAAGGACTCTTCCCGGCGATCCTCGGCCACGAAGGCGCAGGCGTCGTCGTCGATATCGGCGCAGGCGTCACCAGCGTGAAGAAGGGCGATCACGTCATTCCGCTCTATACGCCGGAATGCCGCGAATGCCCCTCCTGCCGCTCGCGCAAGACCAACCTCTGCACCAGGATCCGCGCCACCCAGGGCCAGGGTTTTATGCCGGACGGCACCTCGCGCTTTTCCTGCGACGGCAAAATGGTGCACCACTACATGGGCACCTCGACGTTTGCGAACTACACGGTGCTGCCGGAGATCGCGGTCGCGAAAATTCGTGAAGACGCGCCGTTCGACAAAGTCTGCTACATCGGCTGCGGCGTGACCACCGGCATCGGCGCGGTGCTGAACACGGCAAAGGTCGAGGTCGGTGCGAAGGCGATCGTGTTCGGGCTCGGCGGCATCGGGCTGAACGTGATTCAAGGCCTGCGGCTCGCCGGCGCGGACATGATCATCGGCGTTGACATCAATAACGACCGAAAAGCCTGGGGCGAGCGCTTCGGCATGACGCACTTCGTCAATCCGAAGGAAGCTGGCACAGACCTCGTCCCTCACCTCGTCAACATGACCAAGGCGGGCGACGACCAGATCGGCGGCGCCGACTACACCTTCGACTGCACCGGCAATGTCACGGTGATGCGGCAGGCGCTGGAAGCCTGCCACAGAGGCTGGGGTCAATCGATCATCATCGGTGTTGCCGCAGCCGGCGCTGAAATCGCCACACGGCCGTTTCAGCTGGTAACCGGGCGAACATGGAAGGGCACCGCATTCGGCGGCGCGCGCGGCCGCACCGATGTGCCGAAGATCGTCGACTGGTACATGGAGGGAAAGATCCAGATCGACCCGATGATCACCCACGTGATGCCGCTGGCCGACATCAACAAGGCGTTCGAACTGATGCATCAGGGCAAGTCGATCCGGAGTGTCGTGACGTTTTAATTCAGACCCTCATGGTGAGCAGCGCGGAACGTGCGTCTCGAACCAATGGCGCTTTATGAATTTGCCAATCGTTCGGGCACCGCCCGCCGATCCGCGACTGTCGATGCGTAATCCGTACCGGAGCGCTCAGAATTCTTCCGGGCAGGGATTAGCGATCTTCCACAGCTCTGCGCCGTTTCTGATGCGCTTCAAGTCGGCGGTCAGCCCGCCGTTGCGCTTGATCCAGTCCTTCAGCTCCGGCGGATAATAAGACATCAGCTCCGACGTCCCCTCCGCGCTCGTGACCTTGATGCCGAACGTATGGTCCTTGTCGTAGTAGGCCTGGTGGAACCCGAGGCTCGCGCGCGGCGTCACGCAGATTTTGTTGCGCGGCACGATGCCGAGCACCACCGTACAGGCTGAGTTGCAGACGCCATCGATGACGACGCGCCCGCCCCGGTCGCGAATCTCCAGGTACTTTGCCTTGTACGCGTCGACATAACCGCCGGTGTCGCGGGTGATGCGCAGGTCGGCCTGTGCCGCCGTCGCAATCAGGAGCGAAAGAAGGATGAAGGCGAAACGCATGTGATTTGGTCGCAAGGCCAATTGCGCGATGTCCCCCGACATCGGCAAACGCCGTTGCCAGGACTTTGGCTGGACTGTATTGGAATTTCGTTAAGCGGCGCGCCGTCGCAGCTTAAACTCCCGCCCATTGAAAAAACTTAAGAAAATCAATGCGGCAAATCGTGCCCGCCTCTGGCATTATTGCGCGCGATCAGTATTGTGCCCGTCAACGCACTCGTAGCTCAGCTGGATAGAGCATCGGATTTCGATTCCGAGGGTCGGGAGTTCGAATCTCTCCGAGTGCGCCATTCAATTGATTGAATGACGCACACCTGCATACGCTTCACAGAATGTAGCTCGTGATCACCGGCCGCGCGCTGCGGGGCACGGCTCTGCGCGCTCGCTCGAGCACATCGCGCCGTTGCTTCAAGTCCAGTTTCAGCAGCAGCCCCCGTTCGAGAACTGCTCTGCTCACATCGTATTCCCGGCAGTTCGGGCAACGGATGCTCTTGCCGTCAAAACCAGGCGAGTTGATGTATCTTGCGCGCGCAGAACAGACCAGACACTCCATCTTCGCCCCCTTTCCGGCACCATGCGCGATAGGGCCCGGGAGTTACGATTTTGTTATTCCGCGTGAATGTGCAGCCGCGACAATTTCCGTAAAAGTTTCGGCGTTTCGTGCCATCCTGCTCGGACGCCGGTAGACGCTGACCTCACAAGCAAAAAGGGCCGCCCGCGATCGCGGCGGCCTGATTGGCGAGAGAGCAAGAACTCGAATCTTGTCCGACAGTTTTGGAGACCGTCATGCTGCCGTTACACCACACTCCCGAAAATAGCTGCGAAGAATAGATGGCACCGCCAGTCGGATTCGAACCGATCATCTCCGGGTCCACATCCCGGCGCTCTGGCCTTTGAACTATGGCGGCGTTGTCTGGTCGCGCGTCCCGGTGACGATCCGGGCTGGTGGCCTTATGAGAGCCACGTCCTCGCCAGCGAGGCCGCGCAATGAATGGAAGCGGGTGAAGGACTCGAACCTTCGCGATCGCGCTCAAAACGCGACGTCCTTGCCGCTGAACGAACCCGCCGGAAATGGCACGCCCTGCCGGTGCTGCCCCGGCTTCCACGCGATGAAGGCGCGCGATCCTAGCTGATAGACGAAGGGCGCAATTGCGCCGGCTTGCCGAGCCGTAGCTCGAAGCGAGCGAATGCGGGTGGCGGAGAGTTGTGGTCTCGATCCACATGGCTTGCGCCACCGACCGTTTAGCAAACGGCACCCGTCACCCGACGGGTTAACTCTCCGTATTGGCGATCCTGGACTCGAACCTGCGATTGCACCGTTGTGAGCGCCGTAGCTCGCCGCTCAGGCTTCGAGAACCAGCTCGATTGTCATGAGAACGGGATTGTCGCCGCGCTTCAGCCGTCCCTCGGCTGTTCCGCCAAGATGGTCGACGAGAAAAACATCAAGCTCAGCGGTCACGCCATGACGCGGATGCGGCCAGACGCGGCCGGACACGACTGCCATTTCAGTTGCAAACGGCTCGACGGAACGTCCGTCCTCAAAGCGTGCGCCGATGATACTGCCGACGCCGCCGCGCAACCTCGCATGACTGATCCCGCGCATGCGGCAAAAGCCCTCGATGGCCAGCGCAAAATCCTGGTTGGGGCGAAGCCGGAGCGCAAAGGCCCGCCCGGTCGTGACGGCGCCGGCAGGCGGAACGGGCACTGGACCAAACAGTTTGAAATTCGTCTCGTGATCCTGCGCGGCGACAAAGGCAGTTCCCGAAAGGCCAAAGGCCTCAACGCGACAGGATTCGGCAACCACAGTCTCTTCGGGCATCACATGCCCGCCGCACAAACGTCCATCCGCTTCGGTCCAGAGGCCATGACAATGAAAGAAGGGCGCGCCGTCCCGCTCGCCGAACGTCATCGTCGCGGCCTTGAGCCGGGCAATCCCCGCGGGCCGAAAGGTGTCGCTGTAGAATGCCGCATGCTCCGGCGTCCTCGACAATGCAGGCATCACATAGGCGAACGGTCCGAGCGCTCCGCCTGCGATCGTCAGCACACCACCGGTGAAACCCGCCGCAGCAAATCCGCGCCGCGCCCCTTCCAGAAGCGGTACGCCGGCATTCAACGCAAACGAGAAGGCGCGCCCGCGTGCTTCGACCCATTCAATGCGTTGCACTGCCGGCCGGCCCGGCTGGACGACGTGGCGCATCGCAGGCGCCGGTTCGATGTCGTCCGGTGTCGGAGCTTGCGGCATGACTTCTATCTATCTCGCTTGTTGATGGCTCAACCTGGCACGGCCCTCCAAGTTCATCCAGCCTGGCCTTCTTCCAGAGTTTGGCGATCCCGGCAGGACTTCAAACCTGCGCGTCTTCAGCGCGGCGCTTCTACTAAGTTAGCTTCTCAGGCGAATTGGTGCGGGCGCGGAGAATCGAACTCCGACCTCAAGAGTGGCGCTCTTGCGCTCTGCCTTAGAGCTGCATCCGCGTGGGTAACCAAGGAATCGAACCTTGCATGCGCACAGGCGCGGGTTTTACAGACCCGCTCAGTCACCAGACTTGGCGTTACCCGAGAATTGGCCGCCTTCGCTCACTCGGCCGGCTTGCCGAGCCGTAGTGGGCGAAGGCTGGTAGCAGGGGATGGGAGTCGAACCCACTGTGCCTTTCGGCGTCAGGGTATGAACCTGACCAGCGCCCGGTGCTTGTCCCTGCACAAATGGTGCCGACGCTTCCAACTCGTCGGCGGCGATCGCATTACATCCGTGCGTTTCGCGAATTGGCGGAGAGCTGAGGAATTGAACCCCCATCCTTGAAGGAGCGACGGTTTTCGAAACCGCTGGCAGACCATTCCGCCTGAACTCTCCGTGTTGGCTGCCTCTGGCGGACTTCGAACCGCCGACCTTTCGTTTCGGAAACGAACGCTCATCTCCAGCTGAGCCAAGAGGCAATGCTGTCAGGCCTCCAGCTCGGCATCCCAATAGAGATAGTCGAGCCAGGTCTCGTGCATGAAGTTCGGCGGGAACAATTTCGAGGCCGCGCGCAACTGGTGCACGGTCGGCTCGAACGGTGCCCGCTGCGGCTTGACGATCCACTTGTCCTTCTTCGTGTTGCAGGGCGAGCACGCCGCGACGATGTTCTCCCAGCACGTCGTGCCGCCGGCAGCGCGGGGCAGAACGTGGTCGAAGGTCAAATCCGACGCCTTGTGCCTGTCGGCGCAATACTGGCACTTGAAGTGGTCCCGGAGGAATACGTTGAAGCTGGTGAAGGCGACGTGCGTCGGCGGTCGAATGTAGTCGCGCAGTGCGATCACCGACGGCAGTTGCATCGTGGTCGACGGGCTGCGCACGACCGTGTCGTACTCGGCCACGACGACGTGGGAGCCCTTCACCACCGCGCGCACCGCGTCTTCCCAGTTGAACAGCGACAGCGGGAAGTAGCTGAGGGTTGGAAGTCCGCGTTCAATACCAACGCGGGATTGTTCGCGAACATGGTTTTCTCCTGCGTTTGCATTGGTGGTCCCGCCGTGAATCGAACACGGTCATCTGGCCGTTATGAGCGGCCGGCCGTCCCATCTGGCTCCGGGACCCGAGCGCGATGCGCTCGGCATTCTCATTGGGCATGATCTTTTCGGAAAACCGGTACCCACCCCGGATCAAGTCCGGGGCAGGCTTTTTCCGGATCATGCCGGGAAATGGCGCTCCGTAGGGTTACTGCCACCCTCTCACTCGATCGACAGTCGAGCCGCCTCACTGGATGCGTAACGGAGCATGTTGCAAGAATTTGCGGCCCGCCATCGCTGGCTTCGCCGCGAAAATCAACAAACAGGAAAATGGCGGGCCACCGCGGACTTTAACCGCGAACCTACTGCTTAAGAGGCAGCCGCTCTGACCATTGAGCTAGTGGCCCGTGGCGGATGCGACACGGGTCGAACGTGCATCTCCGAACTTAAAAGGATCGCGCTCTGCCAATTGAGCTACGCGTGCGTGGTTTGCGGCGGCGAGCCGCGCCGGTTTGAAAGCTGCTTGCATGCGAAGCGTCCTTGTCTTGGTGCGCCAGTCAGGAATTGAACCCGCATCGATCGGTTATCGGCCGATTGCTCTCCCGTTGAGCTACAGGCGCATTGATGGTGTCTTCGACTGGGATCGAACCAGTGGCCTCTGCCGTGTCAAAGCAGCGCTCATGCCGCTGAGCTACGAAGACGAATTGGAATGGAGCCGATGGTTTGACGGCTGGCTCCATCTTTGCAGATGCCGCAGACTTAAATCCCGCTTCGACCGCAAATCAGGCGGGGAACCGCGACACCAGCCCTCGTGCGCGCCGGCTAGATCAGACCGCCGACCTTCCCGCGTGACGTGATATTTCAACTCCGATCTCGTTTCTGCTTCAAGGGCATCTGCTGCTCCCAATCACCTGCCATGATGCACCCGTAGGGCATCACCATGTCATGAAGCTCGGCCAGGCCATACTTCCCGATCTGGGCGGTCACCGACGCCGCATTCTTGTAGGCCTCCGGCAATTCGGACGGGTCCACCTTGCCACAGTAGAAGCGGGCGTCGATGCCGGCCGGCAGTTCCGGCCTGTTCTGACGCATGAACTGCTTGCGTCCCAGATTGCGGCCGGCGCCGTGCGGCGCAAAACCAAGCGCATTCTTCACATCGCGATGCTTCACGATCAGGATAGGCTCCGCCATGTTCAGCGGGATCAGCGTGCGACCATCATCGTCGGCAGAAAAGCCAGCCCAGGACGGAGTCGCCCCTTTGCCATGGTAGAACAGTCCGTCGGACCGCTGGAAGACGAAGTTGTGCTCGTTCCAGAAACGATCCGCGATGCTGTTGCCGGTCTTGCGCGCAACAAGATCATGGATTGCAAAGTGGTTGAGCTTCGTCCACTCGCGGACAATCTGCAGGGCCTCCCAGTACGCTCGCCCCTCGTCGCTCGATGCCTTGAGCCAGGCATTGTGCGACGGGATCCTGGGTGCATGGATGGCCGTGTGCTTTTGCGCCGCCAGCATGCCGCGTTTGTAGGCCTGCGCACCGAGACCGCGTGAACCGTGGTGCGTCACCAGTGCCGGCTGACCGGTCGACTTGAGATGACCGACATAGGCGAAGTGATTCCCGTCGCCCTGCGTGGCGAAGTGCCCCTGGGCGAATCCCTCCAGGCCTTGAAGGAATTTGTTGCCGCCGAAGCTTAACACGAGCGCCCGCAACGGATCGCTCGACCTGGACACCTGCATTCCGTCGCGACCGCCCGGACCGAAGTGCGTCACATCCTGTACCGCATCGAGCAACAGCTTCGGGTCGTGCGACCGGTTGAAAACGGTGATCGCCACCGAGCAGCAGATATCGGACGAGTGAAACCCGGGATGGATCGCATCCTCGCACGCCACCGCGCCTCCGACCGGAATGGCGCCGGGCTGTCGCCCTGACGGGCAGGCATCCGGCATCACGGCGGCGGCCTTGATCGTCGGCACTCGCATCAGCGCGTCCATGTGTTCGACCACCGCCGCGATGTTCGCCTTCTCGGCGTCGGTCTCGGCGTCGATAAGCATTGCGTACGGAAGATGATTGGTACGCATGCCGATCTCGACGGGCTGCACCTGCTGCAGCGCCTTGAAATCGTGTCCTCGTTCGCGCCGCCGGCCTCCAGTGCGGCGGCCGTCATCAGCGCGTCCTTGAACCACTTGCCGGGCTTGAAGCCCCACTGGATGAGTGTGTCGCCGGTGATCATGGTGCAGTCCTCGGGTTGTCGCTTCGCGGTCCGCTGGTGCGCGACGCGCAGCCGAAGCGAAGCATTTGCATCTTTCCGCCAGGATCCAACCAGGTCACTGGGACGACGGCACGGCCGGGCTTCGAAGTCGAAAATGGTGCGCGCTGAGGATTTCGAAACCCCGACCTGCTGCGTGTAAGGCAGCCGCTCTGCCTCTGAGCTAAACGCGCGTTAAAATGGTGCCCCAGGCCGGATTCGAACCGGCAATGAAACTGCTTTTGAGGCAGCGGCGTCTACCGAATTCCGCCACCGGGGCCATGATGCCCGCCTACGCCCTACCGGCTTTGGCGCGGCAGCCTTCGCTACGAAAAACTGTACTGGCTTGCCAAACCGTAGCTGGCGAAGCCAGCGAAGGCTGGTGCGCGGTGAGAGATTTCGAACCCGTCACTGTCCTGATTTTTAAGTCAGGCGCCTCCTACCAGTTGGGCCAACCGCGCGAATGGTGCTCCTTCGGAGGATCGAACTCCGGTCGGCCCTTACCAAAGAGCCATTCTGCCAATGAAATAAAGCAGCATGAATGGTGCCGGCGACAGGCCTCGAACCTGTAACCTTCGCGTTACGAATGCGCTGCGCTACCAGTTGCGCCACGCCGGCACTTCGCACTCCGTCGCAACGACGGATGCAAATTGATTAACCACAGACGGCGCGCAGTGAAGCCGCTTTTGTCTGCCCGCTCCCGCCGGTCGTCCCTCTTCCGAGGGGCCGGCACTGGTTTGCGGGAAAAATAAACTCACAAGTTCAGTCATCCATGCTCACGCGGCACACGGGTTGCGCTGCGCGGGACGATTGACGAAATCCAGATATCGTTTTCGGGCCACGGCCCGCGACAAACCGCAGGCAACGGCACGGCGAACGAACGCAAGCGCGTACGGCGAGGAGAAAAACCTCGCGGCAGCACGGTTCTCGGCTGGTGTCCTGGTGGTCTGTTGGGCCATCGAGCCCCTCCTGCCTGTTCGGCGGAGGGTTGGCCCTGCGCCGTCTTACGCTCTTGGTTTCGGGTTCAGCCTTGTTTCGGGCTGCGCCAGATAATTCGGACCGAGCTTCCGCATGGATATGCGCACGCTATCGGCCAACCGAATAAACGGTCGGACGCTGGCGGCGGTCCCTGCGATATGTGAGCGTAAGCTCGACATGACGGTCCTCAAGAGTGCGGGAGGCTTCCCGCGACGAATGTTGGTGCACTTAAGCGCAGAACTCGTTCAACGCGTCAAATGTTTTTCGATTCACGCGGGCCGGTTCTCGCAAATTCGCAATTTTCGGATTGCGTGTGGCGGCCGTCGGGAAATAAAAATTTCTACTTCGCGTTAACGACTGAGGTAGTTCAGGGCCTCAGCCAACTTGCCGCCCTCGATCAGTCCCTCGTCACCGCCGTCAAATTCATCGTGACCCGCAGGCCGGGCTTCGGCAATTCGCGGACGCCGATCACGGTGCGCGCAGGACGATGGAATCCCATAACCTCGACGTAAGCCGCATTCAATGCGTCGAAATCCGACATCTCGCGCAGGAAAATGTTGATGTGCACGATGTGGGCGAGATCGGAATTGACGGAGACAAGCATCGTTCTGAATGAGGTGAGAATCTGCCTCGCCTGCGAAGCGACGTCGGCGCCGGCAAGCTCGCCGGTGGCCGGATCGAATCCCGCCACGCCCCCGATGGTGATGAACGAACCAACCCTGGCAATATGGCTGTAAGGGCCAATCGGCGCCGGGGTGCCCGGCGGTGTCGACGTTTCAACTTGCGGCATGGTAAGCCCCGGCAATTGGCATGAACGGCGCGAAAATAGCGCGTGAACAGTGGATTGCCTATCCGCATGCAGCCCCGCCTGACCACACGACGATTGGTGCTGACGCCGCTGACCGTCGAGGATGGGTCGCGATTGGCCGCGATCTTCGCCGGAGCGGGAGTTCGCCGCTACCTGTTCGACAATGAGGACGTTTCGCCGGAGACAGTGACGACGATCGTGGCGGACAACATGCGCCGCGCTATCGAAGGTCTCGGGCTGTGGTTGATCGCGGTGGACGGCGCCGTCATCGGCTGCATCGGCCTGCATCGCGCCTTGCCTTCGACGGTGAAGGCTTTCCCGTCCCTGGAAGGTGAGATCGAACTCGTCATTGCATTGATGGAAGGCCATTGGGGCGCCGGCTACGCCGGCGAAGCACTCACCACCGCCCTCACCTACGCGTCGGACACCTTGCATACGTGCCGGATCGTCGCCGTGATCGACGTGCCCAACGAAAGGTCGCACGCCCTGTTCCAACGCTGCGGCTTCAAGAAGATCGGTCCCGGCCAAGGTCCGCTCTACCCGGCCATCGCCTATGAACGGACGACGTAGCGCAGGCCAGCGGTGCCTCGATCAAGCTACCCCGCCGCCTGACCGCCCGCCTGCGGTCGCAGCGCCGCAAGCCGATCGATCTCGCGCCAGAATCCGGCAATCGTGTCGTCGACGATCTGGCGCACCGATTTGATCTCGTGAATGAGTCCCGCGCTCTCGCCGGCAGAGCCCGAGGTGTTCGCCACGTCGCCATTGACGTAGAGCATGTCGAGCGTTCCCCGGCCCTGATGCCGCTCGCGCGCACCCTCCTTGACGGCTTCCGCATACGGCGTGCGAAGTCCGCGCGAGCGGGCGCGCGGCGGGTTATCGGTCAGCATCGTGCCGGTGATCGGCGCATCGACGATCGCCTGCTTGTAGTTCTGGTGCACCGGGCTTTCGAGCGAGGCGACGAAGCGCGTGCCCATGGTCACGCCCTCGGCGCCGAGCGCAAACGCAGCCGCCATGCCACGGCCGTCGACAATGCCGCCGGCGGCAACGATCGGCACATCCACCGCCTCGCGCACCGCCTGCAACAGCGCGAACGAATGCACCTCGTCGGGATTGCGAAGGCCCGCGCTCTCCGCGCCCTCGACAATAAGTCCGTCGACGCCGGCGTCCACCGCCTTTTGCGCGCCGCGCAAGGTGGCCGTGGCGTGATAGACGATCACGCCCGCGTCCTTCAGCATCTTCGCATAGCGCGTCGGATCGCCGGCCGAGGTGGTGACGAAGTGAATGCCCTGGCCGAGCAGCCAGTCGATGATCTTCTTCTCCATCTCCGGGTTCGCCTGCAGGTAGCGCACCGGCAGGTTGACGCCGAACGGCTGGTTGGTCGCGGTGCGAATGGCTTCGAATTCGCGGGTGGTCACCGACAGGTCGGCAATCGAGTTTTCCAACAGACCCATGGCCCCCGCAGCCGAGACCGCCGAGACCAGCGGCGAACGGGCGATCCAGGTCATCGGCGACTGGAAGATCGGGTAGCGGGAGCGCGTATGGCCGACGACACGGTTACCTTCAAACATGCTTCCCCCTGCTCCATTTCCGTCTTGTGCTGCCAGTTAAGTCCGGCCGGGTGGATTGTTCAAGTTGGCCCGGGAGCCTCCTCACGCATACGAGAGGTCCCCCTGAAGCACCCTTCCGGATATTGAAACGGCGGCCCGGGCCGGGCATGATTGTTGCATTGATTTGCGCTTCTGACTGAAGGACCAAGCCCGCAATGAGAAGACCGGTGGTCGGTGTGATCGGCAACGCCCAGAAGGTGGAGAACCGGTTCGCTACCCAGGTGGTTGGCGAGCGCAATATGCGCGCCATCGCCGAGGTTGCCGGCGCCCTGCCGCTGATGTTCGCGGGTTGCTCGGACCTGACCGATATCGGCGCTCTGCTGGACGTGGTCGATGGCGTGCTTTTGACGGGGGCCCGCGCCAACGTGCATCCCTCGCACTTCAACACCGTTCCGGATCCCAAGCACGAACCCTACGATGAGCGTCGCGACAGCGTTGCGCTTGAGCTCGCAAAAGCCTGCGTCGCCCGCGGCGTGCCGGTGTTCGGCATCTGCCGCGGCCTGCAGGAGATGAACGTCGCCTTCGGCGGCTCGCTCCATCCGGAGATTCGCGACATCCCCGGACGGATGAACCACCGCATGCCGCGGCTCGAGAACGGCGAAATTCATCCGGACCCGCTCGTCATCTTCGCCGACCGCCACGACGTCAGCCTGACACCCGGCGGCACGTTTGCGCGATTGCTCGGCTGCGAGACCATCCGCGTCAATTCCCTGCACGGCCAGGGCATCCTCGAGCCCGGCAAGCGGGTCATCATCGAGGGTATCGCCGAAGACGGCACGATCGAGGCCATTCGAATCGCGGAAGCGCAGGCGTTTGCGCTCGGCGTTCAGTGGCATGCGGAATACGATCCGCAGATGAACCCGATCAATCGCGCCCTGTTTCAGGCGTTCGGCGAGGCGCTTCAGGCGTACAAGCGCGCCGCCTGACCGATGATTTCCGACCACGCGGCGCAGGCGCCTGCGGACCAACTACCCGGACCCTGACATTGCCGACGGCGTCCTCGTTGACGTCGTTGCCGCCAGCGTTCACGGTCCTCGCACATGAACAGGATTCCCGGCTTCAGCACCGCTGCACCCGACAGTATCGTCGCACCACTGCGTTATGTGGTGTTCCGGCGCATCTGGATCGCAGGCCTGCTGTCCAATCTCGGCCTCTTGATTCAGGGCGTTGGCGCGGCCTGGCAGATGACGCTGATGACCACGTCCGCCGACATGGTGGCGCTGGTTCAGACGGCGGCGCTGCTGCCGACATTACTGATCTCGATCGCCGCGGGCGCCATCGCCGACATGCATGACCGGCGAATCGTCGCGCTGGCCGGCTTGTCGATCTCGCTGACCTGCGCCTCTGCGCTTTCGCTGCTGGCGTATCTCGGGATGCTGACGCCCTACGTTCTGCTCGGCTTCAGTTTCCTGATCGGCACCGGGATGGCGCTGTTCCAGCCGGCGTGGCAGGCCTCGGTCAACGAGCAGGTGCCGCCGGAGACGTTGCCGCAGGCGGTCGCGCTGAACGGCATCAGCTTCAACATCGCGCGCAGCTTCGGCCCCGCCATCGGCGGTGTGATCGTGGCCGCCGCAGGCGCGGTGGCATCGTTCGTCGTCAACGCCCTGCTCTACATTCCACTGATCGTCGTGCTGCTGTTGTGGAAACGGAAGCTCGAGCCTGCGCGGCTGCCGCCGGAGCGGCTGACCCGCGCCATTGTCTCCGGCGTGCGCTACGTCATCCATTCACCCAACCTGCGAACGGTTTTGACGCGGACGTTGCTGTTCGGCGTCATCGGCAGCGCGTCTCCGGCGCTGATGCCGCTGCTCGCGCGCGACCTGCTCGGCGGCGGTGCGCGGCTTTACGGCATCATGCTGGGGGCATTCGGCCTCGGCGCCGTGATCGGCGCGTTGAACGTCTCGACCGTGCGGCGAAAATTCCGCGGCGAGATTGCCGTGCGTGTCTGCTCCTTCATCATGGGCGCTGCTGTTGTCGTCCTGGCCCTCAGCCGCTCGCCGGTGCTGAGCGCCGCAGCCCTCGTGATCGCGGGCGCTGCCTGGATGCTCGCAATCGCGCTGTTCAACATCGGCGTGCAGCTGTCAGCACCGCGCTGGGTCGCGGGCCGCGCGCTCGCAGCCTTTCAGGCCTCCATCGCCGGCGGCGTGGCAATGGGAAGCTGGGCCTGGGGGCACGTCGCCAACGGCGCAGGCGTCAGCGAGACCTTGCTGATCTCCGGCGGCGTCATGCTTGCCTCGCCGCTGATCGGCTTCTGGCTGACGATGCCGGCCACCGGAGACCCGAGCAGCGACGCGATGGAAGCGCTCGCCGATCCGGAAGTGCATCTTCCGCTCACCGCGCGGAGCGGCCCGATCGTGATCGAGATCGATTACCGGGTCGAGCAGCCGCGCGCGCGCGACTTTCACGGGCTGATGCAGAAGGTCCAGCTGTCCCGCCAGCGCAACGGTGCTTATGGCTGGTCGATCGCGCGCGACCTCGCCGATCCGGAATTGTGGACCGAGCGCTACCACTGCCCGACCTGGCTCGACTATCTGCGCCAGCGCAACCGGCCGACGCAATCCGAACGCGCCCTGACCCTGAGCGCCCAGGAATTCCACATGGGTCCCGAGCCGGTGCGTATCCGCCGCATGCTGGAGCGTCCATTCGGATCGGTGCGCTGGAAGGACGACTCGCCGGATCCTGCGGCCAAGGACGAGCCGATCACGGCCGATCCGACCAGTTCGACGTAGACCAGCCGCGACTGGTGCCTCGGCTGTGGCTGCTATAAACTTCGGATAGATCTCTCCGTTCCGCGAGGAGGACCGCTTGTCAGATCATGTTTCTGATCTTGGCCTCGACGATCTCAAGACGATTTATCCGCCGGCCTCGCCGCGCGCGGTGGCCAAGGCGCTGCCCGAGATCGACAGGCATGCGGCGAATTTCATCCGCCTGTCGCCGTTTTGCGTCCTGGCGACGGCCGGCCCCGACGGTACCGTCGACGCCTCGCCGCGCGGCGGCATTCCGGGCTTCGTGCATGTCGCAGGACCAACCGAACTGTTGATGCCGGATCGCTCCGGCAACAACCGCATCGACAGTTTTCGCAACATGCTGTCCGGCTCCGGCTACGTGCAGTTGATCTTCTTCGTTCCGGGAATCGACGAGACCTTGCGCATCGGCGGACAAGCGGCACTTACAACCGACGCCGGCCTGCTGACCACGATGGAAGAGTTCGGCAAGCTGCCGCGCGCGATCGTCAAGATCGCCGTCCGCGAAGCCTACTTCCACTGCGGCAAGGCGCTGATGCGCTCAAAACTCTGGTCGAAAGACACACAGATCGAGCGCGCCTCGTTTCCGAGCATCAGCGAAGTCGTCCACGAACAAACCAGATTGGGGGCGCCCGAAACGAACGCCGAGGTCGAGGCGCGCAACAAGACCCAACTCTAACTTCACCCCCAACCAACCATAAGAGAGTATGTCCGTGCAGCTCCTCCTTGCTAAAACCGCGCTTGCGCGGGTCGAACCGCGCCTGAAGGCGCTCGCGCCCAATCTCGAGCTGACGCTCATCACCCCGTCCGGCACGTTCGAGCGGAACGGCAAGGAGATCGCGGCCGACCAGGTCGATCCGGATATCGCCTGGGTCAGCCTCGACGCCATGCGCGACGGCTACATGCCGAACGTCATCGGTTGCATCCTGAAAGCTACCAAGACGAAATGGGTACAGTCGTTCCTCGCAGGCCTCGATAATCCTGCTTTCAAGCAGATCATCGCCAAGGGCATCAGCCTGTCAAAAAGCAGTGCGCAGGCCGTCTCGATCTCCGAGTATGTCACCGCGCACGCGTTCAGCCTGCTTGTGCCGATCGAGCAACAGCGCATCGCGCAAGGCAAGAAGGAATGGACGCGCACGCCGTTTCGCGAGATCAGCCAGACGCGCTGGACCGTCGTCGGCTTCGGTGCGATCGGCCCGGAAATCGCCAAGCGCGTCAAGGCCTATGGCGTGCATCTCACTGTCGTGCGGCGTCAGTCCGACGATCGCGGGCTCGCTGATGCGATCGTCCCGCTTGGCGAGATCGGCAAGGTGTTGCCTGAGACCGACGTCGTCGTCCTCGCCTGCGCGCTGAACGACGAGACGCGGGACCTCGCCAACGACGCCTTCTTCGAGAAGATGAAGAAAGGGGCGATCCTCGTCAACATCGCGCGCGGCGCACTGATCGATTCCGAGGCGCTGAAACGCGGCCTCGACCGCGATCAGCCGCGCCATGCGGTGCTCGACGTGTTCGAGCAGGAACCGCTGCCTGCGAGCGACTGGATGTGGAGCCATCCGAAGATTCGCGTCAGCGCTCACACCTCGCCAAACGGATCGGGCACGGTCGGCCGCGGCGACGACCTGTTTCTGGAGAACCTGAAGCGCTATCTCGCGGGCGAGAAGGTGCTCAATGAAGCGACGAAGGCGGAAGTGGGATTGTGAGGGTCCACTTTCTGTCGTCGCCGAAGCCTTGAACCACGGCGATCCCGCTTAGCGACGCAGTGCCTGCCTGATCGGGATGGCCGGGTCACAGGCAAGCGAAGCGACGCCGTTCTTCGAACGGCTATGCCTGCGGCGCATGACAATCGAAAGGTCTGTCTGCCTCCGCCCATCTCGAACACGCTGCCGTCGTAGCCGGCCTCGGCCGGAATACGCAGCTGGCGGCTTTTTCGCCACGGATGACTTCGGGACATACCGTGACGACGCCCTCCCGCTTCGCGGCGTCGAGCGATG
The DNA here is from genome assembly GCA_963774995.1 of uncultured Alphaproteobacteria bacterium. Taxonomy (GTDB): domain Bacteria; phylum Pseudomonadota; class Alphaproteobacteria; order Rhizobiales; family Xanthobacteraceae; genus P52-10. Next base: position 104,150 of record CAVZHJ010000003.1, on the reverse strand, counting down.
CCGCGGCGGAATTCTGCTTGCCCAGCTTGATCAGGTTGCGCTCGGTGGCAAACACCAGCTTGAATTTGCCGGTCTTGGCCCCCTCCACCGCCGCGTTCGGCCCCACCCAGATCGAATCGACCGAACTCGTGCCCGTCATGCGCGCCCACCTGATCGGCCGGCGCAACAGCAAGGTAGAAGTGCGTGTCGAACCGCTTCGGCATGCCGACCGGCGTGATCCAGTGCGCGAACGGCACCAGCAGGTCGAGCGCCGGCGACGACCCGCTCGGCCGTCAGGATCTCGGAGAAGTTTCGCTCGCCCTTGTTGAGCGCAACGCGATGGGCGGTCTCGATCTCGCCGGCGCGCGCAGCCGTGACGAGTTGTTTCGAGGCCTCTCGCGCGCCAGCAGAATGCCGCATTCCTCGAACGTTTCACGCACCGCACCGACGCGAAATGCGACGCGCGGCCGCATCCAGGCCTTCGTGCGGACCGCACAGGGCCGCGTCTGCCGCAACGACATGATCGTCCGCATCGACGCTGCCGCCCGGAAACACCAGCGCGCCGGAGGCAAAATCGATCTGGTGGTGGCGCACCACCATGAACACTTCCATGCCGTCTGCGCCGTCACGCAGCAGCAGCATGGTCGAGGCAGGTCGAACGGCGGCGACGGTTTCGTTGCTCATCTCATCCTCACGCGACGTTCAATCGGGTCGCCAGATCCGCGCGCTTGTCCTTGCGCGCCAGCCGCGACAGCAGGTAGTCGACCTCGGCACGCGCGATCGCGCTGAGTGACGACGCGGGCTTGCGCTGCGCGTCGCTCGCGATCATGCCGCGCCGCTTCATCACGTATTTGCGCACGGCCAGACCGACGCCCTGCTGCTGCTCGTAGCGGATCAGCGGCAGATGCGCGTCGAACAGATCGTGCGCGGCGTCGCGCTGGCCCGCCTTCGACAGCCGCACCACGTCGACCAGCATGTCCGGGAAGGCGTAGCCGGTCATCGCGCCGTCGACGCCGCGCTCCATCTCGAAGTCGAGGAACAGGCCGCCATTGCCGGTGAGGATCGACAGCGGCCGCAGCGAGCCGTCCTTCTGGAAGCCGCGCAGCGCGGTGATCTTCTCCAGCCCCGGCCAGTCCTCGTGCTTCAGCATCACGCAGGACGGATTGTCCATGACGATGCGGCGGATCACCTGCGGCGTCATCACGCACGGTCAGCGTCAGCGGATAATCCTGCAGCACCCACGGAATGTCGCCGCCGATCGCCTCGACCGCCTGCCTGAAATAGGTCGTGATCTGATCGTCGGTGCGCAGGTGCGGCGGCGGCGCGATCATCACGCCGGCGGCGCCCGCGTCCATCACGCTGCGCGCAAGCGAGCGCATCGCCGCGAATCCCGGCGCGGAGACGCCGACGATGATCTGCATCTCCTTCGCACGACGGATGAAGCGGGTCGCGACGTCGGCCGCCTCCTGCCCGTCGAGCTTCGGCGCCTCGCCCATGATGCCGAGCACGGTGATGCCGTTGCAGCCGGCGTCGCGATAGAACTCGGTCAGCCGGTCGATCGAGCGCTCGTCGATCCGGCCATCCTCGTGAAACGGCGTCGGCGCGATCGCGAAGGTTCCGGAGGCTTCGTGGGTGAGCGGCATCGATTGTCCTTGAGCGTGTCCTTCGACCCTTATAGCGAAGGCAGGCCGAGGCGTCACCTAAGGCAGTCATTCCGGGGCGCGCGAAGCTCGCGAACCCGGAATCTCGATGCCGAATGCTGAGAGGTCCAATCTTCGGCAATCTCAGGATTCCGGGTTCGCGCGCCTCGGCGCGCGCCCCGGAATGACGGCCAGAGATCAAACGACCTTCGCATCCTCCTTGAAGAACACCTTGTCGACGTTCTTGGCGAGGTCCTGCGCCGTCCATGGTCCCTTCGGCGTCCAGCCCTCGGCCTGGAAGATCTTGATCTCGCGGATGCCGCGCTGGCCGGAAACGCCGAGGATCTTGTTGGTCTGGTCGCCCGACAGGTCGCTGACCATGTAGAGCATGCCCGGTGCGATCATGTCCGGCGGCCACGGCGCGTAGGCCGAGCCGCGGCGTTCCTGCAGGTCTTCGGTCATGCGCGTCAGCGCGCCCGGCGACATGGTCCAGACGCGAATGTTGTACTTGCGGCCCTCGATCGACAGCACGCGGGTGAAGCCGGCGATGCCGGCCTTCGCCGCACCATAGTTGGTCTGGCCGAAGTTGCCGATCAGGCCGGAGGTGGAGGACGTGTTGACGATCACGCCGCCGCCATTGTCCTTCATGAACTTGAACACCGGCAAGGTGCAGCAGAACGTCCCCTTCAGATGGACGCGGACGACCTTGTCCCACTGGTCCTCGGTCATCTTGGCGAAGGTGCCGTCGCGCAGGATGCCGGCGTTGTTGACCAGAATGTCGACCTTGCCGAACGCCTTGATCGCGTCGTTGAACAGCGCCTCGCCGCCTTCCATGGTGCCGACGTCGGAGCCGTTGGCGACCGCCTTGCCGCCGGCCTTGACGATGGCGTCGGCCACGTTCTGCGCCATCGAGGCGTCCTTGCCGCTGCCGTCGCGCGGGCCGCCGAGATCGTTGACGACGACGGAGGCGCCTTCCTGCGCGAACAGTTTTGCGTAAGCCTCACCGAGACCGCCGCCGCCGCCGGTGACGATCGCAACCTTCTTGTCCAGCAAACCCATTCACATTCTCCCGGAATACTTTGTAGTCTCAGGCGAGTTCAGTGCGCCCGTTCTTCACGACCGTGACGTTGCGCGCCTTGATCCGCGCTTCGAACGAGATGACGTTGCCGTCCTTCCACATGTCCATGGTGACCGTCTCGCCCGGAAACACCGGCGCCGAAAACCGCACCGCATGGCGCTTGAAGGCGGCCGGATCGTAATCCGCGTAGGTCTGCAGCACGCCGCGGCAGGTGATGCCGTAGGTGCACATGCCGTGCAGGATCGGCACCTTGAAGCCGGCGCGGCTGGCAAACTCCGGATCGCTGTGCAGCGGATTGCGGTCGCCGGAGAGCCGGTAGATCAGCGCCTGGTCGGGCCGCGTCGTGATATCGACGCTGAGATCCGGCGAGCGCGTCGGCACCTGATGCGGTTCGGGCTGGCCTTCGGTCGGCCCGCCAAACCCGCCATCGCCGCGCGCAAACGTCGAGGCGCGGATGGTGACGAGCTTTTCGCCCGATGCCGCATCCTTCACCACGGTCTGGCGCTGCACGACCGCGCCCTTGTCCTTGCCCTTGTCGAAAACGCCGGCGACGGTGGAGTCCGCCGTCACCTTGGCCGTGACCGGCAGCGGCTTGTGGAAGGAGATGTCGCGCTCCGCATCCACCACCATCACGCGATTGAGGTCGATCTGCCCCGGACTGGCGCCCCAGGCGCACACGGACGCAAACGTCGGCACGACCTTCAGCGGCTTCTTGGTGAAGTAGCCTTCGTTGACGAACAGCAGCTCCTTCTCGTTCAGCGGATCGTTGCCCATGCCGATGCCGAGCGCATACAGCATCACCTCGCGATCGGACCACGCATACGGAACGCCTTCCGTCTTCAGGCTCATCACCTCAGGATACTTGATCGGCATCGTTTTCCCCCTTAAGCCACCCGCAACGTCACTTTCACACGCCGACGATCTTCGCGTAGCGCTCGCGATGATAGGCCGAGCTGCCGAACGCAGCCTCGAGCACCCGCGCGCGCTTGAGATAGAAACCGGCGTCGTGCGCATCGGTCATGCCGATGCCGCCGTGAATCTGGATCATCTCGCGCGTGGCGTAGTTGACGAAATCGTTCGCAGTGGCCTTCGCCAGCGAGACGAGTTCCGGCACTTCCGGCGCATCGTCATCGATCGCCTGCAAGGCCGCATCGACCGTCGGCCGCGCAAGCTGCATCGCCGTGAACAGGTAGGCCGCGCGGTGCTGCAGGGCCTGGAACGAGCCGATCAGCTGGCCGAACTGCACGCGGGTCTTCATGTAGTCGACCGTGGTGTCGAACGCCTGCTGCGCGAGCCCGATCTGCTCGGCGGCGACAGCTGCCGTCGCGCGGTCGAGCGTCTTGTCGAGCAGGCCCCTGCCGGCATCGGCCTGGCCGATCACGGCATCGGCGCCAACCTCGACGTCCTTGAACGTCAGGTCGGCATAACCGCGGCAATCCATCAGGGAGCGGCGCTTGCGGCCGAGCCCCTTGGCGTCCGCCGGCACGAGGAACAGGGTGATGCCCTTGTCGTCGCCCGCCTTGCCGCTGGTCCTGGCCGCCACCACGAACACGTCGGCGGCCATGCCTTCCATCACGAAGGTCTTGCTGCCCGACAGCGAATAGCCGCTGCCCTTCTTGGTGGCGGCAAGCGCGATCTTCTCCGGCGCGTAGCGCGGGCCTTCGTCGATCGCGAGCGCGGCAATCGCCTTGCCTTCCGCGATCTTCGGCAGCCATGCCTTCTTCTGCGCGTCGGTTCCGCCGAGCATGAGCGCGCTGGCCGCGCCCACCGCCGAGCCGATCAAGGGCGCGGCGACGACCTTGCGGCCGAGCTCTTCCAGCACCACGCCGATGCTGCGGTAGCCGAATTCCGACCCGCCATAGGCTTCGGGAATGACGACGCCGGTCCAGCCCATCTCGGCGATGGTCTTGAAGGTGGCCTCGTCGAAACCCCTTCGGATTGTCGCTGTCGCGCAATTTCCGAAAAGCGCTGACGGGTGCGTTCGCCTGCACCCAGCCCCGCGCGCTGTCGCGGAGCATAACCTGTTCTTCGGTCAACAATGACATGATGCTCTCCCGCAACTTTTCTTACTGGTGATCCAACAGGCCGAGCATTCGCTTGGCGATGATGTTGTTCTGAACTTCCGTGGTGCCGGAGAAGATCGTCATGGCCTTGTTCGAGAAGAAGGCCCGCGTCGTGTCGATCTCGGTCGCCTTGAACTGATCGCCGGGGTCGCCCCAGCCAAGCCCCTGCTGACCGAAAATCTCGATCAACAGTTCCTCGCGCTCCTGCTGGATGCGCGCACGGGCATTCTTGGCGACCGAGGTGAATTCGCTCGGTCCCTGCCCGGCCTTGGTTTCGTCGAGCATGCGCTGCTGCATCAGCCGCAGCGAGCGGAACTCCATCATGTGCTTGACGATGCGCTGGCGCAGATCGGGATCGGCGATCCGGCCCTTCTCGTCGACGCCGATATATTCCCTGGCGATCTCGTTCAGCGGACGCGTGTCGCCGGCAAGCTGACGGCGCGCGGTGTTGGTCGCATTGCGCTCGAACTGCAACAGGCGCTTGGCGATGGTCCAGCCCTTGTTGAGCTTGCCGACCAGGTTGTCCTTCGGAACCTTCACGTCAGTGAAGAACACTTCCGAAAACGGCGACTCGCCGGAAATCGTCTTGATCGGCCGAACCTCGACGCCCGGGGTCGTCATGTCGATCAAAAGGAAGCTGATGCCGTCATGCTTGACCTTGGGATCCGTGCGCACGAGGCAGAAGCACCAGTCGGCAAACCGGCTGCCGGAGGTCCAGATCTTCTGGCCGTTGACCAGATAATGGTCACCCTTGTCCTCGGCCTTGGTCTGCAGGCCCGCGAGATCGGACCCTGCGCCCGGCTCGGAATAGCCCTGGCACCAGCGCTTTTCGCCACGCGAAATCCGCGTCAGGTGCAGCTTCTTCTGTTCCTCGCTGCCGTATTCGAGCAGCGTCGGTCCGAGCAGCGAGGTGCCCATGCCCGTCATCGGGTTGAAAGCCCCGCAGTCAGGGTAGGCCTGAAGCACGATGCGCGCCTCGAGCGTCGTCAATCCGCCGCCGCCGAAATCCTTCGGCCAGCCGGGCGTACCCCAACCCTTGTCGCGCACCCGCTCTTTCCAGAGCGCCCAATCCGGCCCGTCCGGATAGCGCGGCATGTTCTGATAATATTCTTCCAGCTTGGTCTTCAGCGATTCAGGAAAGTTCGCCTTGATCCAGGCGTGTGCCTCGTCGCGGAATCCCTCCAGCCTGCGCGTATCTTCAACCTCGGCCAGTACGTTCATGCTGCTTCTCCTTGATCGGTCAATTCTGGAAACGATTTCAAAACCGCACGCTGTGTCGGCGCCAACGGCCTTGCAAGCGACGAGGGCGAGCGCGAAACCGGCTGAATGCCGCTTGATGATGCATGGTGCGATGCAACAAGCTGTCATCTGCGCGTCGGGCGCGCGATGATCTGCCGCGCCCCTTCTCCCTGACCTTGCGTCCTGCCTTTGGCTCTAGTTTATCGCGCGCTGTTTACATACCGCAACACGCGAAGCCCTTGCCATGTTCTAAGCACCAAGCCCTGCTTTGCTGCAACCGCGCAAATGTCATTGGACGTATTCTGGTATGCAGGGCCAACCCTGAAATCCGGAATTCGCCGGATTGCGTTGCGCGCAAGGATTTGCTTTGGCTTGCCTTGTCGATCGGACACGCAGGGCCGACGCAACGCAATCGACAGATACGACAAACAGAAACGTCAAGACGACAACAACGAGGTTACGCCGATGGACGCGACGACGAAGTGGCAGCCAGCTCCGAGCGCGAGCGATATCGTCAAGAGCATCCATGCGATGCTGCATCCGCGCAACATCGTCGTGGTCGGCGCGACCGACAAGCCCGGCAACTACGCCGAGCGGATCTGGAACAACCTCGTCAAGTACAGCTACGAAGGCGGCATGTATCCGATCAACGCCCGCCGCGAGACGATCTGGGGCGTGAAGTGCTACAAGGATTTCAACGACCTTCCCGACAAGCCGGACCATGTGCTGGTGCTGGTGCCGGCGCGCTTCGCGGTGCAGGTGATCCGCGATGCCGCCGCCGCAGGCGCGCGCTCGGCAACCATCGTCACCTCCGGCTTCAGCGAGCTTGAGGACGAGGAGAGCCAGAAGCTCGCCGTCGAGCTCAAGCAGGCGATCCAGGAGACCGGCCTTGCCGTCACGGGGCCGAACTGCCTCGGCAACCTCTCCTCCGGCGAGCGCATCTTCACCAACATCGACGAGCGGCCGGTGCAGATGGTCGCCGGTCCCGTCGCCGTCGCCGGACAATCCGGCGCCGTGGTGATGCAGATCCGCCAGGCGCTGGAGGATCGCGGCATCGATGTCGGCTACATGGTCACGACCGGCAACGAGTCGGGCCTCGAGACGCCGGATTTCATCGCCTACTTCGCCGCCGATCCGAGCATTCGCGTGATCGTGGTCTATCTCGAAGGCGTGCGAAACACGAAATCGTTCCGCGACGCCTGCAAGGCTGCGCGCGCAGCCGGCAAACCGATCATTGCACTCAAGCTCGGCGCTTCCGAAGGCGGACGCGCCGCGGCGATGGCGCACACCGGCGCGCTGGCAGGCTCGATCGAGACCTTCGATGCGATCGCGACCCGCGAAGGCGTGGTCCGCGTGCGCGGCCTCGACGAGTTGATCGAGACCACCGAGTGCTTCGTGCACGTCAAGCCGCCGAAGGACGACCGGCTCGCCGCCGTCACCCTTTCGGGCGGCAAGCGCGGGCTGATGATCGACGCGTTCTCCTCGGCCGGGCTGAACTTCAAGCCGTTGAGCAAGCCGCTGATGGGCAATCTCAGCAAAATGCTCGGACCCGGCAGCATCGTCGGCAACCCGCTGGATGCCGGCTTTGCCGCGGTGGTGGACCCGACCGTGTACATGCAGTCGATCAAGCTGATGATCGAGGATCCGGAGACCGACATCGTTATCATCGACGCCGAGTTCCCGAAGGCGCCGCATGAACTGCGCGAGCGCAACATCCGCCTCGTCAATGATATGGCGGGCAATGCCTCCAAGCCGGTCGTCTACGTCAGTGCGCTGTCCGTCGGCTTCACCGACTTCACCAAGACGCTGCGCAAGTCGGTGCCGAACGTTGCCGTGATGCAGGGAACCGATCGCGCGGTCAGCGCGATCAAGCAGCTCATCAACTACACGCGGCTGCGCAAGAACGTCCCGGACGTGAAGTCCTCGTCCAATTCGGCCGCAAAGGCCGCGCTCGAGAAGGCCCTGAAATCCACCAAGGGCGCCGCCCTCGACGAGGTCGCCTCGAAGAAGCTGCTCAAGGCCTACGGCATTCCGGTGTCGAAGGAAGAGATCGCCACCACCGCCAACGATGCGGCAAAGATCGCCAAGAAGATCGGCTTCCCGGTCGTCGCCAAGGTGGTCAGCGAGCAGATCCTTCACAAGTCCGACGTCGGCGGCGTGGTGCTCAACCTGAAGACCGCAGCCGAGGTGAAGAAGGCCTTCAACGACATCATGGGCCGGATGAAGAAGATCAAGGGCAAGCCGGTGATCGAAGGCATCCTGATCGCGCAGATGGTGAAGGCCGACCTCGAACTCGTGATCGGCGGCTCGCTCGATGCGGAGATGGGCCCGGTCGTTCTGTTCGGCACCGGCGGCGTCGACATCGAACTGATGAAGGACGTGGCGCTGGCCGGCGCGCCCTCGACGCGGACGACGCGAAGGAGCTGATCAATCGCACCAAGGCGGGCGTGAAGCTGAAAGGCTATCGCGGCAAGCCGGCGCTGCATGAGCCGTCGGTGGTGAAGGCGCTGGTCGGCCTCGCCAACCTGATGGCCGACGCCAATGGCCGCATCGCCTCGATCGACGTCAATCCGTTCCTGATCAACACCAAGACCGGCGTCGCGGTGGACGGGCTGATCGTGCTGAACAACGAGGCGGCGAAGAAGAGCGCAGCGGGGCATTGAGCCTCAACGTCACCCCGCAGCTCCGTCATGGCCGAGGCAATCCGAACCACAAGAGTCAGCACTGGCATTGCTCCCCAGTCGCCATCGGCGAGTCGAAGCGACGCGCTTTGACGGCTGTGCCTCGCAGTGAACCTGCAGGCCCTATTCCGCCGCGATCGACGCCGCGACCAGCGGCGGCGGGTTGGACAGGTCCTGCAACAGCGCCGCCCGCTTCGCGCGCGCCTGGGCGATCGACTTTTCCTTCACCGGGCCGTAGCCGCGGATGTCTTCCGGCAAGGACAGCAGCGCCAGCGCGATCGATGCCGTCTGCATCGACAGTTTTGCGAGCACCGCCCGCACATCGCCTTCATAGTCGGCGATCAGTTGCACGCTCCAGCCGCCGGTCCTTCGAATAGCCGAACAGGTCGAGCGCGCGTGCCGCGCAGGCCTTTCAGTTTCGCCAGCACCCTGAAGCCGCTGATCATCCAGGGGCCGAACGTCTTCTTCTTCGGACGCCCCGTCACCGTCATCGTCGGCCGGCAGGAACGGCGGCGCGAGGTGATAGCTCAGCTTGAAATTGCCCTCGAAATGTTCGCGAATTTGCGCCTGCGAACGCGCCGTCGGTGTAAAGCCGTGCGACCTCGTACTCGTCCTTGTAGGCGAGCAGCTTTCGCGTAGCCGACCGCGACGGCGCCGCGGCAGCGACTCGCTCAAGCCCTGCGCATCGACGGCTGACCGCGACCTCGCCGACCAGTTTGCGGTAGCGATCGGCCAGCGATGCATCCTGGTAGGCGGTCAGATGCGCCGCGCGGTGCGCGATCAATTCGTCGAGCGACATTTCGCCCTGTGTCTTCACGGGCGCGTGCGTCCTCGTGCAGCATCGCGGCGAGCCGTGCCGGATCCGCGGCCGCGACCCGGCCAAGCCGGAACGCCTGCGTGTTCATCTTTATCGACACGCCGTTGACCGCGATCGCCTGCTCGATCGCTTCCGCGCTGACCGGCAGCAGGCCGCGCTGAAACGCGTAACCCATCATCATCACGTTGGTCGCGATGGTATCGCCAAGCAGTGATTCCGCGACGTGGGTGAAATCGAAGAACGTCGAGCCCTGCAGCAGCGACGCTTCCAGCACGTGATTGACCTTGCCGCGCTGGAAATCGAAATCCCGATTGTGGATGAAATCCGCAATCGGGATCAGGTGGGTATTGATGACGCCGTGGGTGCGGTGCGATTCACAAAGCGAGATCGTCTCCTTGGCGACCGCGACCACCTCGTCGGCGGCAAGCAGCACGTCCGCCGTGCCGGTGACGATGCGCGAGCAGGTCACCTCCTCGGTGTTCTGCGACAGCCGGACATGGCTCAGCACCGCCCCGCCCTTCTGCGCCAGACCCGACATGTCGAGGATCATGCTGGCCTTGCCTTCGATATGCGCGGCCATGCCGAGCAGCGCACCGATGGTCAAGACGCCGGTGCCGCCGACGCCGGCGACGGCGATATTGTAGGGCTTGTCCAGCGACGGCAGCGAAGCCGGCTGCGGGCAGTCGTCGAGATTGCCGAGATCGGCTGGCGCACGCTTGCGCAACGTGCCGCCGTCGATCGATGACGAACGACGGGCAGAAGCCCTTCACGCAGGAATAGTCCTTGTTGCAGTTCGACTGGTTGATCGCGCGCTTGCGGCCGAATTCGGTCTCCAGTGGCTCGACCGAGATGCAGTTCGACTGCACCGAGCAGTCGCCGCAGCCCTCGCACACCGCCGCATTGATCATCGACGCGCTGGACGGGATCCTCCATCAGTGCCGCGCTTGCGGCGACGGCGCTTCTCGGCGGCGCAGGTCTGTACGAACACGATCGCCGAGCAGCCCGGCGTTTCGCGCAGGTCCGCATCACCGCATCGAGCTCGTCGCGATGACGCAAGTCGGTGCCCGGGCGCAGATCGTGCGCTGCCGGATAGGCGTCCGGATCGTCCGAGACGACGATAGATCGCGCGCACGCCCTCGCTGCGCAGCTGGAAGGTGATCTGCTGCGGCGAGAGCATGCGCCGTCGACATGCTGGCCGCCGGTCATCGCGACGGCGTCGTTGTAGAGAATCTTGTAGGTGATGTTGACCTTCGACGGCGATCGCCTGCGCGGATCGCCAGGCTAGCCCGAATGGAAATAGGTGCCGTCGCCGATGTTGGCGAAGATGTGCTTTTCGTTGGTGAACGGCGCGATGCCGACCCAGGACACGCCCTCGCCGCCCATATGCGTGAAGGTCTCGGTGTTGCGGTCCATCCACAGCGACATGAAGTGGCAGCCGATGCCGGCCAGCGCGCGGCTGCCTTCCGGCACCTTGGTCGAGGTGTTGTGCGGGCAGCCCGAACAGAAGTACGGCGTGCGCGTAACGGGAGCCGTGGCCTGAACCTGCGTGGCCTCGCGGCCGTTGAACGCAGTCCGCCCTCGCCCGCAGCATCTCGGCGATTTCAGGATTCGAGATTGAGGCGCAGCGAGCCGCTCGGTCAGCGCCGTCACCAGCGATGCGACACGCTGATCTCCGCCTCGAACGGCAGGAACCGCTTGTCGTGCTCGTCCATCTTGCCGACGATGCGCGGGCGCACGTCGTCACGCCAGTTGAACAGCTCCTGCTTGACCTGGTTCTCGACGATCTCGCGCCGCTCCTCGATGATGAGTATTTCCTCGAGCCCGACGGCGAACTGCGCGCACGCCCTGCGGCTCCAGCGGCCACGGCATGCCGATTTTGTAGAGCCGGAGCCCGATCCGCGCGGCGACCTCGGGCGTCGACACCGAGTTCGCGCAGCGCCTGCCGCACATCCTCGTAGCTTTTGCCGGAGGCGATGATGCCGAACCGCGCGTTCGGCGAATCCAGCGTCACACGGTTGATCTTGTTGGCGCGGGCAAACGCGATCGCGGCATAAACCCTTGTAGTCCTGCAGGCGTCGATCCTGCTCGATGCGGTCGTCCGGCCAGCGCAGGTTCAGTCCGCCCGGCGGCATCTCGAAGTCGGTCGGAATGATGAACGGCTTCATCTCGTCGCTCGAGATCGATCTCCGCGGTCGTCTCGACCGTCTCGGTGATCACCTTCATGCCGACCCAGCAGCCGGAGTAGCGCGACATGGCAATGCCGAGCAGTCCCATCTCGATGATTTCGTGGATGCTGGACGGATAGAGATACGGCATCAGCGCCGACATGAACGCGTGATCGGACTGATGCGGCACGGTGCGATGACTTCGCACCGTGATCGTCGCCCGCAAGGCACAGCACGCCGCCGTGTCTTCGACGAGCCGGCCGTGTTGCCGTGGCGCAGCACGTCGCCGGAGCGATCGACGCCGGGGCCCTTGCCGTACCAGATGCCGACCACGCCATCATGCCGGGCGCCCGGCGACAGGTTGAGCTGCTGCGAGCCCCAGACCGCGGTCGCCGCAAGGTCCTCGTTCACGCCGGGCTGGAACTTGATGTCGTGCTCGTCGAGATGCTTTCGCGCGGCCATGAGCTGCTGGTCGTAGCCGCCGAGCGGCGAGCCGCGGTAGCCGGAAATGAAGGCCGCGGTGTTGAGCCCGTGGGCGCGGTCACGCCTGATCTGCGCCATCGGCAGGCGCACCAGCGCCTGGGTTCCTGTCAAAAACACATGGCCGGTTCGGGCGGTGTATTTCTGATCGAGACTGATCGGGCCTTGATTGATTCCCATGTCCGCCTCTGCGCGCTTTCAGCGGCTTTTGATGGCGCCGCATGTCTTCCTTGGAAGCAATCTAAGTATGTTTCAAAGGCAAAAGCATCAAGAATTTGAGAGCGATACACCGATGCGGCGGTCCCGCAATTTCGTGCCTGCAGCGCAGGCTCCAGCGCAGCCTTATGCCGAATATGCGCGCATGCTTGATGGAAAACTGCGCGCCAACGTGATGCGGCGCAGCAGAACCAGCGCAGCCGGCCCGGGTCCGGCTCAATTCCAGTCTTTGGAATAGACGAATTTCGGCATCTCCCAGCGAAAGCAAATCGCCAGCAGGCGAAAGACGATGCCGACGACAAACGCAGCCAGCGTCGCCAGTTCCGCATGGAGGCCGCCCCGCAAGCCGGCGAGATAGAGCGCGCCCGTCACCACCGAAACGCTGGCGTAAAGCTCGCTCCGAAACAGCAGCGGCACATCGTTGCACAGCACGTCGCGCAGCACGCCGCCGGCACACCCCGTGATCATGCCGGCGATGATGACGATCAACAGCGGCTGGTTCATCTGGAGTGCAACTTCGCAGCCGGCGATGGTGAACACCACCAGCCCGATCGCGTCCAGGACGAGAAAGGCGATGCGCAGACGATGGATGATGCGGGCCAGCGCGATGGCGCAGGCGGCGGCTCCCGCGGTCAACAGCAACAGCCACGGGTCCTTGACCCAGGCGAGCGGATAGTGGCCCAGCAGCATGTCGCGGATCGAGCCGCCGCCGAGCGCCGTGATGCTGCCGAGCAGGCACACGCCCATCCAGTCCATGCTGCGGCGGCCGGCCGCCAGCGCAGCCGTCATCGCCTGCGCCAGATAGGCGAGGATCGAGAGCGCGAGCAGAAGCGACGGGTCAAGAAACATGGTTGGGTGTTCCGCAGCGGGAACTTTAGCTCAAGTTCCATTCCAAACTGCAAGGAATTGCGGGAACCGACGCCCCCATCGGCGATTGTTCTGGGTAGTTAAATGGAGGACCGCTATGGCCTATCGACCAAACCCGAACGATCCGTTCATTACACCGCCGCCCGCGGACGATTTTACGCGTGGTGCCGACCCGCTGCTCCCGTCCGACCGGCTTGACAATTCCGGCCCGGTCAGCGGCACCCGCGTCGCGCTCTACGCAGTCGCGGTGCTGGCGCTGGTCGGCGCGCTGTTCTACGGCATGTCGACGGCGACCAACGACACAGCATCGAACCCGCCGGCAGGCAGCATGGCGCAGCGACCGGCAACGGCGCCGCCGCCGGTGCGCGACGTGACCCCGCGCAACAACACCGACTCCGGCGTGACCACGGGCGCAGCGCCTTCGCAGCCGGCTCCGACGGATTCGTCGAAGAAGTAACCTGACTTTCAATTGCCATGAGACAGCGCGGCGGACATCGCACGATGCCCGCCGCGCTTCTTTGCGATGGGCTGAGCCGTCATTCTCACTGGGTCTCGATCTTGATATTGGCATCCTTGACGACCTTGCCCCAGCGGGCAACTTCGGTCGTGACGAACTTGCCGAAATTCTCGCGCATCAAGGTCGGAATCGGCGAACCGTTCTTCTTCCACGCTTCCTTGATCACGTCCGCATCGAGGGCCTTGCGCATTTCGGCCGCCATCTTCTCGACAATGTCCGTCGGCGTGCCCTTCGGCGCCCAGATCGCATACCAGGTCGAGACCTCATACCCCTTCAGTCCGGCCTGTGCGGTCGTCGGCACATCGGGGATCGCCGACGACCGCTCCGCCGCTGCCACCGCCAGCCCGCGCAGCGCGCCGCTCTGGATCTGATTGGCCGAGGATCCGAGGCCGTCGAACATCGCATGTACGTGTCCTGCGACCAGGTCCTGCATCGCAGGACCCGCGCCGCGGTAGGGCACGTGGTTGAGCTCGGTCTGGGTCAGGATCTTGAACAGCTCGCCCGCCAGTTGATGCGTCGTTCCCACGCCGGCCGATGCGAAATTGATCTTGTTCGGATTTGCCTTGGCATAGGCGATGAACTCGGCCAGCGTCCTGGCCTCCACCTTGGCCGGATTGACGACGATCACCTGCGGCGGCATCGCGATCACGCCGATCGGGATGAAATCCTTCTCGATATCGTAGTCGAGTTTTGGATAGAGCGACGGCGCGATGGTGTGATGCGCCGCGCCGACCAGGAAAGTATAGCCGTTCGGCTCGGCTTTCGCGGCAGCACTTGCGCCGATCGTGCCGCCCGCGCCACCGCGGTTGTCGATCAGGAAACGCTGGTTGAGCTGCTTTTCGAGTTGCGCCGCCAGCGGCCGGGCAAAGGCGTCGGTGCCGCCGCCCGCCGGGAACGGCACGATCAGACTGACCGGCCGCTGCGGCCAGCTCTGCGCCGATGCGGGCAGACTGGCACAGCCAATCGCTGCAACGGAGACGGCGATGATCGCTGCTATGCGGACACGCGCCCGCGATGACACTTCAGGCATTCCTTCCCCCTGTTCCATTCTGCGCGGATGCTGCCGCCATTTACCCGATTACGGCACCGGGGATCGCGCTTGGCAATACAGCCTTTTGTCTTTTGTCCGTCACAGGACGATGATCGAGTTTGGCGAAAGCCAGTCCAGGGCCGCGAGGAAGCCATACATGATCCGATCTGCAGCGACATTTGCCATGGCGGTCATGCTGGCCATCATGCCGTATGGCTTGCCGGGTTCCACCAGCGCGCTGGCGCAGGACGCCATGCCGCCGCAGCTCGGTCCCCGCCCCTTCTACCTGGTCGACCGGATGAAGGACGGGGAACTCAAGACCGCACTGAAGCAATGCTCCGGTCCGTTTCGCAAGACGGATTTTTCCATCGCCCATCGCGGCGCGCCGCTGCAGTTCCCCGAACACACCAGGGAATCGTATGAGGCCGCCGCGCGGATGGGTGCGGGCGTGATCGAGTGCGATGTCACCTTCACCAGGGACCGCCAGCTCGTCTGCCGTCACTCGCAATGCGACCTGCACACGACGACGAACATTCTCGCAAGGCCCGACCTTGCGGCGAAATGCTCGCAAGGCTTCATCCCGGCCGATCCGGCGACGGGCAGGAAGGCAACGGCGAAGTGCTGTACCAGCGACATCACGCTCGCCGAGTTCCGCACCCTGCAGGGCAAGATGGACGCCGCGAATGTGAATGCGACGACGGTCGCCGACTACATGAAAGGCACCGCGCCGTGGCGCACCGATCTTTATGCGGCGAGCGGCACGCTCGTGACCCACGCGGAGAGCATCGCGCTGATCAAAAGCCTCGGCGCGAAGTTCGTGCCCGAGCTGAAAGCGCCGGAAGTGCCGATGCCGTTCGGCGGCGACTACACCCAGGAAAAATATGCGCAAGCGATGCTCGACGAGTACAAGGCCGCCGGCATCGATCCGGGCAACGTGTTCCCGCAGAGCTTCAGCTATGCGGACATCCTCACCTGGATCAAGACCGAGCCTGCGTTCGGCGCGCAGGCGGTCTATCTCGACGGACGCTATGAGCAGCCGGGTTTTGACCACACAAAGCCTCAGTCATTGAAGCCTGGCATGAAGGAGATGGCGGAGGCCGGCGTCAAAATTCTCGCACCGCCGATCTACATGCTGCTGGCGCTGAACGAGAAGAACGAGATCATCCCGTCGGCTTACGCGAAGGCGGCGAAAGACGCGGGCCTTGGCCTGATCGCCTGGTCGCTGGAGCGCGACGGCCCGCTCGACAAGGGCGGCGGCTTCTACCATCGCTCGATCAAGGCTGCGATCGACCGCGACGGCGATACGCTGACCGTACTCGACGTGCTGGCAAAGCAGGTCGGCGTGCGCGGCGTGTTCTCGGACTGGCCGGCAACGACGACCTTTTATGCAAGCTGCACGGGCTTGAAATAGCAGCGTTCGAGACCGACGGCGGTTTCCGCAAGCTACTCCGAACATCGACAGACACCACCC
This sequence comes from uncultured Alphaproteobacteria bacterium, assembly GCA_963774995.1. Taxonomy (GTDB): domain Bacteria; phylum Pseudomonadota; class Alphaproteobacteria; order Rhizobiales; family Xanthobacteraceae; genus P52-10. The sequence continues at coordinate 87,907 of CAVZHJ010000003.1, read as the reverse complement.
CCGTTCCGCCTTGCAGCGGAACGGGGCATCGGCGTCAAATGTGGATCGTTACGTCACGTGCGATCAATAGTAGATCACCCGGCGACGGCGACGCACGAAGAAGCGCCGGCGGTGGCGCCGAAAACGGCGGCGACGCCGGTGTGCGCTCATGTCGGTATCGTCAGCAGCAGCCTTATTGAGATCGTTTTGCGCGGCAGGCTCGGCCTTGCCTTGCGTTACGGTCTCGACAGGTTTCACAGCCGCTTCGGGCGGGGCCAGGCTGCCGGCCTGCGGAAGCATCGGGGCTGCCTGCGCCGCTGTTGCAGCCATCGCCGCGATCGAACCCGCAGCCGCGGTGAAGCCCAGCGTCAGCTTGAGAAACTCACGTCTTTCCATCAAACAACCTCCGGTTCAGGTTAAAAGTATCTCGCCCCTCGCGTGCGCCCGTCGCGCAAGTGATTTGTGTCGAAGTCATTCACCTGAGCACGAACACGTTGAGCGCAAGCGAATGAACCGGCAATGAATGAACGGGGGACAAAGTTCCGCACGGCGCTGTGCGACGCACCGATATGTTGCTCGTGCGATGCAGGAAGAACCGACGATCCCGTTCAATCGCAGTGCACTCGCTGCGGCGATGTCAAGTCTCAGCGGTGCCGCTGGTTCTGCAAAGTCTGCTCGTTCACCGGTCCATCCGGCATGGCCGGTCCGGCAGCCGCGTATCGCAGACGCGTACGCTATCGAGATACCCGCCCCACTCTTTCCGCTGCCCGGCTGACGGATCGAACTTGTAGGCCTTCTGCACCAGATAGAAGCTGTCGCGCCCTTGCAGCGCCTTCATCCAGGTGAATTCCGGCTTGCCGCTCTGCCTGTTCAGCGGACACTTCTGCAACCATGTCAGCGTCGGATAGCCGCGCTCGACGCCTTCCTTCACCTTGGAGAATTCACTGCCCGCGCAGGCATTGGCCCACAGCGTTTCCATCCGGGTGCGATACTGCGCCGGCGTCACGTCGCGCATGTTGAGAAAGATCTGCACCGTGACCATCTCGGTCCAGTTCCGGACCGTCTCGGCGGTCGGCACCATCTCGGTCATGATCTGGCCGCCAGCCTTCTTCTCGTAACCGATCTTGTAGCCCTTCGGCACGGTCACCAGCAGGACTTCGTTCTCCAGCGCATGAGCTGCGGTCGTGGCAAGCGAGAGAGCGAAGGTGACGAGGACGAGGCAGGCAGCGCGGCGCATGAAGGGGTTGTCCGGTTAGGCATGCTGTTTGGTCTTTATCACAGACGCGCGGATTCAATTTGAGCCGTCATTCCGGGGCGACGCCAACGGGTCCGCGCAATGCGCGGCCCGATGACAGGCTCCGCGTCGAACCCGGAATCCGCCTGACGGCACGGGGCGACCGGGTTCGCGACAACAGATTCAATTGTCAAACAGCCCGACGTGCGTCTCAGCGTCGTCCCCGCGAAGGCGGGGACCCAGTATCCCGGAGCGCCCGAGATTGAATTGCTGACGCTCTGGAATACTGGATGCCCGCCTTCGCGGGCATGACGGCGGAGTGTAGACGCGCGTCATCGCCCCGTGTTCAGTCCGGCCCCAGGGCCCGCCGGTCTTGAAACTCGATTGCCTTCCTCATCTCCCCCGAAAGGGCGTGCGGAACACAGGGCGTTTCACCGCGCCCGCGGCGCCACGTGGGTGACCACGTGGCATCATGTGCTTTCCAGGCACATGACACCGTGTCCTTGGAAGCACACGGCAAACAGCAGCCTCGGACGCAGTGCATACGCCTGCGTTCCGCACGCGACGGTTTTATCGGCTTGCAACTCCCAGCGGCACCACGCGCTTGGCGCCTTGACTGAATGCTTGGCATCGCCGCATTGCTGGGTCCTCGGGCCGCCCACCCCGTCTGCGGGTCATCGTCCTTTCACTACCTCGCGGCAGCGCGCCTCAACCGGCGCGCCGCCACGCGAAAGGCCCACAGACGCGACGGGTCCGTCGCATCCCGCTCCTGCGCCGATGATGAAACCGGCGCACCTCTTTGGCCGGAGCGGGATGGCCAATCAATAGTCCCGGCCGCAGAACAAATCAAGAACTATTTTCTGGTAATCAGAAACTTGTGAGGGACCGGGCGTTTTGGCTACCCGCCATCCGCTCACGGCAGACGGCCAGGGAGAGGCTCCGCGACGCGGTCGCGAACGGCCCTACCCTCCCCGCAAGGGCGACCGGTCAGCTCGCGCCCCACTCCTCCGCCAGCGTCGTAATCTCGCGCGTGCGCGTCACGCCCGGAAACGCGCGGTCGAAATCCGCGACCATCCGCTTCATCTCCGCGCCGCTGGTCGCACGCTCGAGCGACGCAAGGTCGGCGAATTGATAGGTCGCCAGATGCACCGCCGGATCGGTGACGCTCCAGAACCGCCACGCCTTCTCTGCACCAAACGTCTTTGCCGCATCGGGCAGATGCTCGCGATGATACCAGTCGTCGAACGCCTGGCGTTTGGCAGGATCGGAAACGGTGGCGCGAACGGTGAGGAAATGATGGGGCATTTATCCTCTCTTGTGACCGAGACCGATTTTTCAACTGTCGACGTGCATGGGAACCGCCCTGTCATGGCTACACGTTGCTGACGCGAGGAATAGTGATACAATCTGCGCACGTCCATATGCGATGACCAGCGCTTGGTGAGAATCCTATGGCCTACCGCATTGCAAAATCTCTCGACAAGCTGCGCTCCCAGATCAACGGCCAATGGCCGGATCGCAACAAGAACAGCGATGGCTGGATCGGCGACGCGAAGCATGCCACGACAAACTCGGACCACAATCCACATGTGAAGGATGGATCGACCGGCATCGTAACCGCCATCGATATCACCCACGATCCGAAGAACGGATGCGACGCGGGGGTCATTGCGAACGTGCTGATTGCATCGCAGGATTCCCGCATCAAATACATCATCTGGAACAGGGAGATCATCGCAGGCGATGCCGGACCATCGGCCTGGAAACCGCGCAGGTATACGGGCAGGAATCCGCACACGATGCATGTGCACATTTCGTCCAAAACCGCGAAGACGAAGTATGATGACACCAGCCCCTGGGCGATACCGGGCGGAGCAGGACCCGCCAAGCCCTCCGCGCCGCCGCCGCCGCCAGCCGCCGTCAAACGGCCGCTGTTGAAGAAAGGAGCGAAGGGCAAGGACGTTCGTTACTTGCAGAAGCTCCTCGACATTTCCGTCGACGGTATGTTTGGTGCGCAGACTGAATCTGCAGTGAAGGCGTTTCAGAAGAAGAACAAGCTTCCTTCCGACGGCATTGTTGGATCGTACACCTGGGCTGCGCTCACGAGTTAGCGCCTGTCGTTGCGAAAGCCGGCTACGAGTGCCGAACTCATAACGGCAAATTATCGTGCTTCCGCGCCGGCAACTCCACCTTCTTGTCGCGCAGCATCGCCAGTGCCCGCGCGATCCGCTTGCGCGTTGAGTGCGGCATGATCACGTCGTCGATGTAGCCGCGCTCGGCGGCGATGAAGGGCGAAAGGAAGCGGTCTTCGTATTCCCTGGTGCGGGCGGCGATCTTGTCGGCGTCGCCGAGCTCCTGGCGGTAGATGATCTCGACCGCGCCCTTGGCGCCCATCACCGCGATCTGCGCGGTCGGCCAGGCGTAGTTGATGTCGGCGCCGATTTCCTTGGCTGCCATCACGTCGAACGCGCCGCCATAGGCTTTGCGGGTGATGATCGTCACCAGCGGCACCGTTGATTGCGAATAGGCGAACAGGAGTTTTGCGCCGTTCTTGATCAGCCCGCCATATTCCTGCGCGGTGCCGGGAAGAAAGCCCGGCACATCGACGAAGGTGACGATCGGGATGTTGAAGGCATCGCAGAAGCGAACGAAGCGCGCGGCCTTGCGCGAGGCGTCCAAGTCGAGCACGCCGGCCAGCACCATCGGCTGGTTGGCGACGAAGCCGACCGTGCGGCCGGCGATGCGGCCGAAGCCGGTGACGATGTTTTTCGCGAACATCTCCGAGATCTCGAAGAAGTCGCCCTCGTCCACGACCTTCAGGATCAGTTCCTTGATGTCGTAGGGCTTGTTCGGATTGTCCGGGATCAAGGTGTCGAGCGACATCTCCACCCGCTCGATGTCGTCGAAACTCGGCCACTCCGGCACGCCATCCGCATTGTTCGAGGGCAGGAAGTCGATCAGCCGGCGCATCTGCAGCAGCGTCTCGACGTCGTTGTCATAGGCGCCGTCGGCAATCGACGATTTCGTCGCGTGCACCGAGGCGCCGCCGAGCTCCTCCGCCGTGACGACTTCGTTGGTGACCGTCTTCACCACGTCCGGGCCGGTAACGAACATGTAGCTCGTGTTCTTCACCATGAAGATGAAGTCGGTCATCGCCGGCGAATAGACGTCGCCGCCCGCGCACGGGCCCATGATGACGCTGATTTGCGGGATCACGCCCGAGGCGAGCACGTTGCGGCGGAACACGTAAGAATAGCCGGCGAGCGCTGCGACGCCCTCCTGGATGCGCGCGCCGCCAGCATCATACAGGCCGATGATCGGCGCGCGCGCCTTCATCGCCATGTCCTGCAGTTTTGTGACTTTCTGCGCGTGGGTTTCCGACAGCGAGCCGCCGAACACGGTAAAATCCTTGGCGAACACGAAAATCTTCCGCCCGTTCACCGTGCCCCAGCCGGTGACGACGCCGTCGCCCGGCACCTTCGACTTCTCCATGCCGAATTCGGTCGAGCGGTGCTCGACGAACATGTCGAACTCCTCGAACGAGCCCTTGTCGAGCAACAGCTCGATGCGCTCGCGCGCGGTCAGCTTGCCGCGCTCGTGCTGGGTGGCGATGCGCTTCTCGCCGCCGCCGAGTTTGGCGTTGGCGCGGCGCTCGTCGAGCGCTTCAACGATGGTCTTCATAGCGTGCCCTGCCCTGCAGCGATGTCCGGTTCCTGATTTTGGCTTAGCACGGGATTTGGCGGGCGGAAAATGGCCCGGTAGAGTGAATTCGTGACGCCTTCCAGGAGTTCGCTGTGGTGCAAGCAATGACGGCCGACGGCCCTGAGGGCGTGGCAGGCCGCCCCCGCCTGCTGTTGCGGCTGGAGGGCCTTACCCTGTTTGCCGTCGCCGTCCTGCTTTACGCGATCTCGGGCGGTTCGTGGCTGCTGTTCGCCGCGCTGCTGCTGGCGCCGGACCTGAGCTTTGCGGGTTATCTCGCCGGGCCGCGCTTCGGCGCCGCCTGCTACAACATCGTCCATACGACGATCGGCCCGCTCGCGCTCGGCGCTGCCGGATTAACCCTGCCATCGCCTGCGGCCGTCGCAGTCGCACTGATCTGGCTTGCGCATATCGGCATCGACCGCGCGCTCGGCTACGGCCTGAAATACGACGCCGGCTTCGGCTTCACCCATCTCGGCCGCATCGGCCGCGCGAGCACACGATAAGCTTCACCCAATTTCGTCATGCCCGGGACAAGCCCGGGCATGACGCCGTGAGTTAGCGCAATCTCATCACGCTTTACCTGCCAAACACCGGCTCGGTCACAATCTCGCATTTCACCGAATTGGCAATGAAGCACATTTTGTGCGCTTCATGATGCAGCTCCCGCGCCTTCTGCTCGCTTGAAGCAGGAGCCAGCTTGACCACCGGCTTCAGCACGATGCGGGTGAACGCGCCGCTGCCGTCGGCCTCCTCGATCATCAGCCCCTCCGGCTCGTCGCGATAGTCGAGCACGACCACATCATTCACCGCGCACAGATGCAGATACCAGAGCATGTGGCAGGTGGAGGCGGAGGCAACGAACATGTCCTCCGGATTCCAGCGACTGGCATCGCCGCGAAAATTCGCATCCGACGATCCGGCGATCTCAGGTTTGCCCGGTGCGCCAATGACGTGTGCCCGTTCATAGGCTTTGTAATTCGCGGTACCCGCACCCGTGTTGCCGGTCCAGCTGATGAAGGGACGGTAACGATGCTCTTTTCCGGCCATGATTCTGTCTGCTCCAATCGCCGACGCGCGGCGACAGCATACAGAATTTCAGCGCACCCTGCCCGACAATCGCAGCACGAAGATCAGCACTTCGGCGACCGCCTTGTAGAGCTCCTGCGGGATCTCGTCGCCGAGTTCGACGTTCGACAGGGCGCCGGCCAGGACTTCGTTTTCCTCGATCGGAATGTTGTTGGCCTTCGCGACCTCGACGATCTTCTCGCCGATCGTCCCCCTGCCCTTGGCGACGACGCGCGGCGCACCTTTCTTGTCGTAGTGCAGCGCGACCGCGAGTTGCCTGTCCGTCGTCACGCTCATGTCGCGCGGTCCAGAAAGCCACCGGCACGCATCCGCGGTTTTGCAGGGGCGCCCTCGCCGATCAGGATATCGCCGGGCTCAAGCTCGGCATGACGCAGCGCAAAACTCAGCGCGTCGGTGTTGGCGCGAAGCTGCGCGGCGGTGTCCGCCCGCTCCGCCCACATCCGCACCGCGGTCTTGTCGCCGATCAGCGAAACCAGCGCATGCACCGGTCCCGCAGGCTCGACATCCAGGGTGAAGCGCGCGCGCCAGATACGCGATGGCGCCACCCCCTCGACATCGTTGCCGCCGTCCCGCTCGATTTCGAACTGCGCGACCGCCGTGCCCTGCGGCGTGGCGAACGGGATCTCGAAACTCCAGCGCGGCTGGGTGGTCTGGGTCGTCTGATTTGCGCCAACGAACTCCGGGCGATCCGGCAGCGAGGCGACCTGCAGCAAGGTCTGCCGCGCGAGCGCTGCATCGGTCTGGTCGAGAAGCTCGCGCCCCATGCTTGCAGGCGGAGCATCGGGCGCAAGCGATGGCGACGCAATCGGTTGCGGCGACGGCGCCGCACCGCGAAACGGCGGAGCAGGTTCGGACGGTTGCCGCGCGGCGATTGACTGACCCGCCGCATGCGCGGACGGCCTCGCAACCGGATCGTCGACAGTCCGGATCGCGCCTTCGCGCAGCAATGAGGCCGCGTCGCGCACCGCGACCTGCGTCGCTGTTCTCATGATCTCGCCTGACAATTCAGGAAGCGCGCGAGCGGACGGCGGCGGAACGGAAGCCTGAACTTCGGCCGAACCGTCGGCGGTGTTCGGGAGATGGGCGAGAACGCCAGCAGCCCCGGTGGGCGCCGGACCAGGCGCGAGGCCTTGGGCAAGACCCTGGACAGGACCTGGAACAGAACCTGCGACAAGCGGCAACGCCGTTGGCGCGGTTGCCGGCTGGGCGATGACCTGCACCGGAGTCTGCGCGAGCACCGGCGGTTGCGCGGTGGCGGCGGGTGGCGACGCGGCTGACGACGATTGCGCGGCTGGAGTTGTCGGTCCAAGCCAACTGGTCAAAACCTGCTTGAACACGACGAGCGCCGCTTTCAGGTCGGGCGCACCGGCGGGCGCTGCGCCGCGCGCAAGCGTCGCTTCCAGAAACAGGCCCGACTTCTGAAACGCCTGCCGCAGGTGATCCGCAGTCAACCCGCTGTCGAGGGACGTACGTGCCGCAAGAAGCTCCGAGGCTGCGCTCTGAACCTGCGCCGGCACGCTCTTCGATGCGACGATGACGGGCAGATTTGCAAACAGCGGCGAGAGGCTCGCCTGCCTCGGCGCGGATGCCTGGATCGCTTGCGAGATCGCGGCCGCTTCCGGGCTCGCCGGCACCAGCGAGGCCGCGGCAACGCGCGGCAGCGTCGCGCCGGCATTCGATGCTGCGGACGTCGCCAATGCTGTCGTCGAGCCGCTCGCCTGTGCCGGCACGCCTGTCCGGATCTGCGCCGTCGCCTCTTCTGTCACAACCGCAAGCCGCACGCCTTCAGCCGTCTGCGTAACCGCAAGCTTCAGACTGGCGCCGGGCTGGAGCGCGACTTCCGTCAGCGCCTCGATCGCCAGTCCGGCAATCAGAATGCGCGCGATCCCATCGCTGACCGCCAGCACGCGCGCATCGATCACCGTTCCCGGCTGCAGCACGAGTTCGGGCGCGGCCCCGGATGCAGCCGCGAGCTGCGACTGCTTGCTGGTCTGGATGATGACGGCGGACATTGGCGGCCTTTCCGGCCGAAACGCTAACCGACCGCCGTAAACGCCTCATTAACCTCGTGGCCCCCTTTCGCAATGACGACCCGGGCGTCATCAGGCCTAAAGCTGCGCCACGACTTTCCCGAGCCCGATGAGATGGGCGAGCGAGCGCAGCTCGCGTTTCTGATCGGCGGTCAGTTGCGCGATGAACGGCGATGCGGCTTCTTTCAGTTTGGCGAGCTCTGCACTGTCCGGCTGCAGATCGGTCGGCGCTTCGCCGGACTTCTTCATGTCGTGCAGCCGCGTCGCCAGACCGCGCAACGCGGCTTCCAGCGCCGGCCAGTTACGTTCCTGCTCCGCCGTCAGCTTCAACCGCGTCTTGATCGCCTCGATCTGCAAATCGCTGAGCAGCGTGTAGGACGCCTGCTGCCGGCGCAGCAAATGCGCCTTCGGCCGTGGTTTTGGCAGCGGCGGCGCCTCGATGGCCGGTTGAGGTGGCGTGGCGACCGGGTCAACCGCAGCATAGCTTTGCCGCAGCGAGTCCCCTCGCGGCAGCAGTTTCTGCTCCGGTTCGATATCCGCGAGTTCGGTGCGGAGCGGCGCCATGCGATCGACTTTGCCGTCGCGGTTGGCGAGCGGATAGGCCTTGGCCTCGGACGGGGTCTGCTCGCGATTAAAGAAGTCGAACGCACGCACGCTCGCGAAAACCTCGCGATCCGCGGCGATGTAGCCAAAAGCCACGCCGCCGACGACGACAACGCAGGCCAGTGCCAGTCCGGCCGCTCTCATTCGCGCACAGGGCTCCCCGGGTCAGGATCGGCAACCTTGCTCGCAAATGCCGATTAATGTTGTCTTAACCATGCGTCTTTTGCGGCGGACAGAAGGCCCTCCACCAAAGAGCCTCGAAGCGTTAACGCGAGCCTAACCATGGCCTGCAACTGCGAGGAACATTTGGGTCGCTTGCTGGTCTAATCCAGCATGGCACAGGGTTCAACCAACAGGTTCTCCGAACTGGTGTCTGCTGCCGTCACCCGCATCGAGGCACGGCGCAGCCGCGCACTCGTGCCGTTGTCCCAGGAACCGCCGCCAGACGATCTGGCCAGGTTCAGCGGGCTCGGTGCGACTTTCCTGGCGCATCTCATCGCCATGCGTGACCGCGCGCCGCAAACGCTGAAGCAGTCTCGCGGATCGACGGGCGAGGCCATCACCTCCTACGAGCACGCTGCCCCGCACGCCGACGACACGATTCCGATCAAGGACTCCTGAAACCTGCCGGTGCCGGTACGATCACCGGCGAGACAGAAAAGCTTCTGCGCGCGCCTGCGCGTTCACGCGCAGGTTTTCATAGAACAGGCTGTAGTCAAAGGTGTGCAGGCTTGCACCAGTGCCGAGCCTCAACTGGAAGTCCGTGCGATCCTTCGGCAGATCAACCACAAGTTCTCCACCGACACACTTTGCCGCGGCGTAGCCCGCCTTCAACGCCGGCTTCGAATCTCCCGGAGAGCGCGAGAGCACGCCCAGATTGGCCCGCGCGTCCGCGCTTCCGTCGATGCGCCAGTCGAGCGGATTGACACACATCAGCGGCCTTGCGCCGATCCGCTGATAGCGCCCTTCCAGCCAGATCGGAACGGTCCCGCCGCGGGAGCGGTCGGAGTTCGGCTCGGCGACCGCATTCCAGCTCACCATGCAGCCGCGTTGGACGGCATCGGCGCAGACCGGCACGGCATTGAAATCGCGCGGCACCGCCGCACCGACGACATACGCCGCGACCATCTGTTTTTCGAGCGGCGTGCCGGCGATACGCTCCTGCAGCAGCCGCAGCAGGTGGATGGAGCCCTGGCTATGGCCGGCCAGGATGAACGGCTTCCCCTCGTTGCGACGGGCGATGAAGTCATCGAACGCGGCGCGCACGTCCTGATACGCCAGATCGATCGCCCGCATGCCATCGGTGCCGCTGTCGAGGAACGCGTACAGCGTCGCCTGACGATAGCGCGGGGCGAAAATCCGGCAGCAGCGGGCGAACGCGCTCGCCTGTCCGCGCAGCGTTCCATCCACCCCGAGGCCGCCCGCGCCATTGCCGGGATCGCCGAACGCGGCATTCCAGCCCGCCTTGTTCAGGAACGTTGTCGGATGCAGGAAGAACACATTGACTTGCGGTTTTGGGCCGTCGGCTTGTGAAATCTCGATCCGCCCATCGTCAGGGAGCGCAGCCCACGCGGCGCGCGACTTATAATCCGGAGCGGCCGGCGAGTGGTCCGTCGAGAACGCGTGGTTCGGTTTGAACATCAGCGCGGCAACCGCGCCCTGCGCGCTCGCCGCCGACGGCAGGGCGAGAGCGAGGCAAATTGCAACAAAGCACCTGGCAACAAAGCACCTGGCGACAAGAATCTTCCGGGATCCGCGCACAAACAGTTGCATGAACGTCTCCGACCCAAAATGCGTCCGATACCTACCGCAGAAGCGGCCGGCGAACCAGCCATTCGAAAACTATCTGCATATCGCACTGCGAAATCTGCAAGGGCATTTCCCATGAGTACGCCGTTCTTCGAACGGCTACGGCCGGCATGACGGCGGAGAGACCGGTGCAAGCCAATGGAAAACGCTCTAGCATGCGATCGTCAGGCCAGGGATCTCATGTGAACAAGCAAAGCCCGGTTATCGAAGGCGAGGACACGTGGAGCGAATCCGCGATGGTTCTCTATTTCGACGATGCGCTGCGCAACGGACTGAGCCTTCGCATTTCGCGCTTTCCCGACAAGGGCGTGACCTGGGTCTGGTGCCATGTCGTGCACGAAGGGGCCGTCTACACATGCACCGAGCCGCAGCTCGGCTGCTCGGTGGCGAGGATCGATCCGAACCAGGCCCGCGCCCTCTACGATGCGCCGGGAGCAGATGTCGCGATCAGCCGGGCGGGCTCATCACGCGAACTGGACAACATATCCTTTTCGGCCCGCCTTCTCGCGCACCGCGGCGAAGGCGGCACCGATGGTCCCGGCACCATTCCGGTTTCGCTGCAAGGGACATTTGCTCCGGGAAACCTGCGATCGGGGTCGCCGCGCGGGCGCTTCGAACGAACTGGCCTGATCGACGCAGTCGTCGAGGTCGCGGGCAAGCGCGTCGTGCTGTCGGGTCTCGGCAAGGCGCACGAGCAGTCGCAGACACGGGCGCGCTTTGGGCCTGCTTTCACCTACGCGATGCTCTGGGGACCTTCGGCCTCGCTGGTCGCGTTGAATTCCGAGGGCCGCAGCTTCGGCAACTACGAGTTCCGCCGACGGCGACCGCGCCGTCAGCAGCTTCGAGATCGAACGCTGGTCACCTGAACGATCGTTTTCGGTTCTGCTGGCCGATCGCGAAAACCTCGTCGGCAAAGCCAGCACAATCCACAAATACCGCGTGCCGATTTTCTCGCGACTATGGCACGGGCATATCGTTGCGACCGACATCGCCGGGCACCGCATGGTCGGCATGATCAACGACTGGCATGGCGGAGGCCGGAGCGGCGGCGCAAGCTGAGGCCGCCGGCGACGACCCGGTTCAGGCCAGCGATTGCAAGACCAGCACCGCGGCGTTGAATTCAGTTTCGCGCCCCGTGCGGCGAGTCATTGCTTCGGTATCGAAGCCCCACTTCTCGATATTCCAGTCCTCGTCCACATGCGCGACACGCCAGGTCGTCTCGGCATCACGAAAGCCGCGCAGCAGAGCCAGCGCCAGCAGCGCCGAACCGGTCAGCGTCGTGATCGAATGCAGCGCGCCGACGATCCAGGCATCGGCAGGGATGGCCGCCCGGGCCGCAGCGATGGCGCGATCCGGCTGGCGCACATGGACAATCCCCTGAGCCAGCACGAAGCGCGCCCCGAGTTCGTCGGCGGCCCAACGGACGATCGGGTCCCACGCCGCTCCCTGCTTCGCGACGAGCCCGTCCGGACCGTCCGCGCGGTAAAACAACAGGTCCGAGCCCAGGTATTCAACGATGTCAGCCGCCGCCTCGTCGCGCCGGTCGGCCACGCCATCAAGGACGCTGTTGGCGAGCCGCGTCATCGGCATTTGCGCCGGATCGATGGTCCTGGTCTGCGCGTCCCATTCGCCCCGCAAAGCCTCGGCAATGGTTGGCCGGGGTGCAGCCAGCAGACGGCGCGACGGCGTCCGCACCGTCTTGCCGTCGAGCGTGACCGCGAAGCCTTCCGGAACCTCGGTTGTGGCGACGGTGGTGTAGAAGCGATTGCGCAAAGCCGGCCGGGACCCCCGGCGGGCGGATTCGTTGGGATCGATGGGCGTCGCGCCCGGGTCTTGATCGAACAGTTCCCGCATGGATCAGAGGCCGTCCCAGGTTGTGGATGTTTGTGCGTTGCAGCACGAATTCTGCAACAGAATTAAGCAGAAATGACTTTCCATGCCATGTTGCGTCATATTGAATACTTCCAATTCAAACCTTCGATGTCCGAACTGCAAGAAATAACGAAAACCGCTTCGGCGGACCGAGGAAACTAGTTGACCACGTGGCGCGCAGTCCGCTGCCGCGTGGAAGAGGTGGGAATGAAACCAACGAATATCGCGGCCCCCGACTACTTTCATAAAGTGGTCGATTGTCAGTGGGCATGTCCGGCCCATACGCCTGTTCCCGAATATATCAGACTGATCGCGGCGGGGCGTTACAGCGACGCCTACATGATCAACTGGAACTCCAACGTGTTTCCGGGCATTCTCGGCCGCACGTGCGACCGGCCCTGCGAGCCGGCGTGCCGCCGCGGCCGCGTCGAGGACGAGCCGGTCGCGATCTGCCGGCTGAAGCGCGTCGCCGCCGACTACAAGGACGACATCAAGGCGCGCTTGCCGCAACCGGCGAAGGTGAGGAACGGCAAGCGCATCGCGCTGGTCGGCGCGAGGTCCGGCCTCACTGACCGTGGCGCGCGATCTCGCGCCGCTCGGCTATGAATGCGTCGTGTTCGACGGCGACAAGCGCGCCGGCGGCATGATCCGCACGCAGATTCCGAAATTCCGCCTGCCCGACAGCGTGATCGACGAGGAGACCGGATACATCCTCGATCTCGGCGTCGAGTTCCGCGGCGGCCAATATATCGACAGCATGAAGAAGCTGCTCGCGGGAGGCTACGACGCCGTCGTCGTCGGCTCCGGCGCGCCGCGCGGCCGTGATCTCGATGTTCCGGGCCGCAGGGAAGCCGCCGCCAACATCCACATCGGCATCGACTGGCTCTCCAACGTTTCGTTCGGCCACACCGACAAGATCGGCCGGCGTGTGATCGTGCTCGGCGGCGGCAACACCGCCATGGACTGCTGCCGCTCTGCCCGCCGCCTCGGCGGCACCGACGTGAAGGTGATCGTCCGCTCCGGCTTCGAGGAAATGAAGGCCTCGCCGTGGGAGAAGGAAGATGCCGCTCGCGAGGGCATTCCGATCCACAATTTCCTCGTTCCGAAGAAGTTCCTGCACGAAAACGGCAAGCTCACCGGCATGGTGTTCGAGAAGGTCAAGGCCGAGTATGATGCAAAAGGCCGCCGCAAGCTGGTGAGCGCCGGCGAGCCGGACCAGGCCTTCGAGTGCGACGATGTTCTGGTCGCAGTCGGCCAGGAAAATGCGTTTCCGTGGATCGAGCGCGACGTCGGCATCGACTTCGACGAATGGGGCATGCCGGTCGTCAACGAAGTCACCTTCGGCTCGTCAAATCCAAGGATCTTCTTCTGCGGTGATGCGGCGTTCGGCCCGAAGAACATTATCTGGGCGGTCGCGCACGGCCATGAAGTGGCGGTCTCGATCGACAAGATGCTCAACGGCGAGGACCTTACCGATCGGCCCCTGCCCGCCGTCACGGTGGTCAACCAGAAGATGGGCATCCACGAGTGGTCCTACAAAAGCGAGGTCGTGCTCGACGAGCGTTATGCGGTGCCGCATCGTGAAAACAAGGTTGCGCTCGCCGACATCAAGGCGGAAGTCGAGCTTGGCTTCGATCCACAGCTTGCGCTTGCCGAAGCCGGGCGCTGCCTGAACTGCGACGTGCAGACGGTGTTCGCCGCGCCGCTGTGCATCGAATGCGACGCCTGCGTCGACATCTGCCCGATGGACTGCATCACCTTCACCGACAACGGTGAAGAAGACGACCTGCGGCAACGCCTGAGGGCGCCGGCCAAGGACACGCACCAGGCGCTCTATCTCGCGGACGGCCTCAAGACCGGCCGCGTGATGGTCAAGGATGAAGACGTCTGCCTGCATTGCGGCCTGTGCGCCGAGCGGTGCCCGACCGGCGCCTGGGACATGAACAAATTCACCATCGAAATGACTTACGCAGGCTCGTCATGCCGATAGAGGCCGTCAACGATTTCGTCATTCGCTTCGCCAACGTCAACGGCTCCGGCTCGGCGTCCGCAAACGAGATGTTCGCGCGCGCGATCATGCGCATGGGCGTCACGGTCGCGCCGCGCAACGTGTTCCCGTCGAACATCCAGGGCCTGCCGACCTGGTACGAAATCCGGGTGTCCGGCAAAGGCTATCTCGGCGCGCGCGGCGGCACCGACTTCATGGTGGCGATGAACCCGCAGACGTTCAACGCCGACGTCGCCTCGATCGAACCGGACGGCTATCTGCTTTATGACAACACCCGCGCGCAGCCGCCCGGCAAGATGCGCACCGACATCAATGTCATCGGCGTGCCGCTGACCCAGATCTGCAACAAGGAATACACCGATCCGCGCCAGCGGCAGCTGTTCAAGAACATCATCTGCCTCGGCGTGCTGATCGAGCTGTTCGGCATGGACCTCGCCGAGGTCGAGAAGCTGATCAGCGAGCAGTATCGCGGCAAGGACAAGCTGATCCCGCCCAACGTGCACGCGCTGCATCTCGGCAAGGACTGGGCAAAAGCCAACCTCAAGCCGATCGGACTGCGCATCAAGCGCTCCAACGACGTCGGCAACCGTATCCTGCTGGAAGGCAACGCCGCGGCTGCGCTCGGTGCGGTCTATGGCGGCGCGACCGTCTGCGGCTGGTATCCGATCACGCCGTCATCGTCGCTGGCCGAATCCTTCGCGAGCTACTGCAAGAAATTCCGCCACGATCCGGCGACCGGCCAGGCGAAATACGCCATCGTGCAGGCGGAGGACGAACTCGCCTCCATCGGCATGGTGATCGGCGCGTCATGGAACGGGGCGCGGGCGTTCACCGCCACCTCCGGCCCCGGCATCTCGCTGATGCAGGAATTCCTGGGCTTCGCCTATTTCGCGGAAATTCCGGCGGTGGTGTTCGACGTGCAGCGCGCGGGACCTTCGACCGGCATGCCGACCCGCACCCAGCAATGCGACATCCTCACCTGCGCCTATGCATCGCATGGCGACACCAAGCATGTGCTGCTGATCCCGGAGGACCCGGCCGAAACGTTCGATTTTGGCGCCGACGCATTCGACGTGGCGGACCGCCTGCAAACGCCGGTGTTCGTGATGATCGATCTCGACATCGGCATGAACCACAGGCTCTGCCGGCCGCTGAACTGGGACGACAAGCGCCAGTATGACCGCGGCAAGGTGCTGTCCGCAGAAGAGCTCGACCAGGCGACGGACTTCGGCCGCTACATGGATGTGGACGGCGACGGCATCCCCTATCGCACCTATCCCGGCACGCATCCGGAGAAGGGCGTGTTCTTCACGCGCGGCACCTCGCATGACAATCGCGCGCGCTACACCGAACAGGGCGGCGCTTATGTCGACGGCATGCAGCGCCTGCTGCGCAAGCTCGACACCGCCAAAGGCATCCTGCCGAAGCCACTGCGCAAGGATGCGGCCAAAGGCACACGCTACGGCGTGATTTACTACGGCTCGACATCTTCGGCCATGCACGAGGCCGCGGAGACACTGGCGGCCGACGGCCATCACCTCAACATGCTGCGCATCCGCGCGTTCCCGTTCCATCAGGATGTCGCAAGCTTCATCGCCGACCACGATTTCGTGTTCGTGGTCGAGCAGAACCGCGACTCGCAGATGCGTTCGCTGATCGTCAACGAACTCGGCATCGATCCGGTGCGGCTGGTGCCGATCCTGCATTATGACGGCACGCCGATCACCGCGCGCTTCATCGTCGGCGCCGTCGGCGACCGGCTCGATACGCTGAAAGTCCGCCCGCTCCGCAAGGCCGTCTCATGACCTATCTGACCAAGCCGAAATTCCATCACCCGTCGCTGCCGACCAACAAGCTCGGCTTCACCCGCCGCGACTACGAAGCATCGACCTCGACGCTGTGCGCCGGTTGCGGCCACGACTCGATCTCGGCCGCGATCATCGAGGCCTGCTTCGAACTGTCGATCGAGCCGCATCGCGTCGCCAAGATTTCCGGCATCGGCTGCTCGTCGAAGACCCCCGACTACTTTCTCGGCCAGAGCCACGGCTTCAACTCGGTGCACGGGCGGATGCCGTCGGTGCTGACCGGCGCCAATCTCGCCAATCGCGATCTGATCTATCTCGGCGTCTCCGGCGACGGCGACAGCGCCTCGATCGGTTTCGGCCAGTTCGGCCATGCGATGCGGCGCGGCGTCAACATGACCTACATCGTCGAGAACAACGGTGTGTACGGGCTCACCAAGGGACAGTTTTCGGCAACCGCCGACCGCGGCTCGAAATCGAAGAAAGGCGTGCTGAACTCGGACTCCTCGATCGACCTCGTGGCGATCGCGCTGCAGCTCGGCGCCACCTACGTCGCGCGCAGTTTTTCAGGCGACAAGGGCCAGCTGGTGCCGTTGATCAAGGCTGCGATCCAGCATCGCGGCGCGGCCTTCATCGACGTAATCTCGCCCTGCATCGCCTTCAACAATCATCCGGGCTCGACCAAGAGCTTCGACTATGTGCGTGAGCACAACGAGGCCGTGAACGCGCTCGACATCATGATCGGCCGCGCTGCGATAACCGTCGATTACGAGCCGGGCAAGGTCGTCACCGTGCAGCAGCATGACGGCTCCGCGATCCGTTTGCGCAAGCTCCACAATGACTACGATCCGACCGACCGCGTGGCCGCGCAGAACTTCCTGCAGCGTCATGCGGCGAAGGGCGAAGTGGTGACGGGGCTGCTTTATATCGAGCCGGAATCCGACGATCTGCATGCGAGTTTTGATACGGTCGCAACGCCGCTCAATCAGCTCAACGCCAAGGAGCTTTGCCCCGGACAAGGCGCCCTGGACAAACTCAACGCCAGTTTGCGGTAGTACACACCGGCATTTGTCCGTCATTGCGAGGCACAGCCGTTCCAAATAGCGGCGTCGCTTCGCTCGCCTTGGCGACGAAGCAATCCAGACGACAGGCGCCAAATGCGGGGCGCTGGATTGCTTCGCTTCGCTCGCAACGACGTTGGCTGTCGGTCTGCCTGACCTCACCTACTGATTGGCGCACGTTCGCGAATACGCGGCACGTTCGTTCGGGCCGAGACCGGCTGCGGCACCTTCCTCGATGCATCGGGTTACGCGATCGCTGAAGCTGCCGCGTTGCGGCAGCGGGATTCCCGGCGAACCCGGGACCTCGTCCATCTTCGGGATCTTCGGCACCTCGAGCTTCGGCGGCGGTGGAGCCGGCGGAGGCGGCGGCAGGATGTTCGGCGGTGATGAAAAATCCTGGGCGAGCGCCACGTCGCCGCCCGCCAGAGTGATGGCGAGCGACAGGATGCAGATGGCGGCGACGAACGTTTTCATCGCAAGGATATCGGCATCGCACTCCCTGCCGACAAGTCCCTACTCCTCCGGCGCATCCTCGATCGGATCGAACCGCGACGCATCGAGCCCAAGCAGGTTCCATGACTGCTGCATGTGAGGCGGCAGCGGGGCGGTCGCATCGATCAATCCGCCGCGCGGGTGCGGAATCACGATCCGTCGCGCCAGCAGATGCAGCCGCTTCTGGATGCCGCCCGGCAATTCCCAGTTCTCGATGTCGAAATATTTGGGATCGCCCACAATCGGATGGCCGATATGCTCCATATGCGCACGTAGTTGATGCGTGCGGCCGGTGACCGGTTTCAACGACACCCAGGCAAGTTTCTGCGCGGACGTCTCCACCACCGCATAATACGTCACCGCATGGCTCGCGCCGTCGTCACCGTGCTCGGCGATCCGCATGAACGAATCGTCCTCGCGTTCTTCCTTGGCAAGGAATGTCGAAATTCGCCCCTGCTTCGGCTTCGGCACGCCGGCGACCATCGCCCAGTAGATTTTCCGCGCCGAGCGCGAACGGAATGAGCCGGTCAGCTGTGAGGCGGCAAACCGCGTCTTGGCCACCAGCAGGCAGCCGGAGGTTTCCTTGTCGAGCCGATGTACCAGGCGCGGCTTCTGATCCTTTGAGTCGCGCATCACCTCCAGCATCTGGTCGACATGATGCGTCGTACCCGAACCGCCCTGCACTGCGAGGCCTGCCGGCTTGTTCAGCACCAGCACGTCGTCGTCCTCGAACAGCGTCATCTCCTTCAGCGCCGCGAGCGTCTTCTGGGCCGCCTCGCTCAGGGCAGACGACCTCTTCGGCGCGTCCAGATGCAGCGGCGGAATGCGAACGTTCTGGCCTTCCTTAAGCCGGTCCTTGCTGTCGGCGCGCTTGCCGTCGACGCGAAGCTCGCCCTTCCGCACGACGCGCTGGATATGCGAGAAGCTCAGGCCCGGAAACCGCGCCTCGAGAAACCGGTCGACACGCATGTTGGCTTCATCGGCGGTCACAGCAACGGTCTGGACCTTGGTCGGCAAGGGCGCGGCTTCCGCAACCTTCTTCCTCGACTCCTCGGCCGGCGCCGAGGGTCTTGCAGTGCGCGGAACGGCGGCGGTGCCCAGGCGAACGACAGCCTCGCCGCCCGTCGGCCGGTCGCCGAAGGAAGGCTTGCCCTTGCCCCGCTCGCCGCGCGCCTTCTCGGCATAGGGCCGCGCGCCGCGCGGCCGGTCACCAGGCCGCCGCGAACCCTTTGCGAGCGGCTTCTTGTCTCGACGGCTCATGAGGTCTTTCCGCTCCGCAGCCTGGCCCAATAGTCCAGCCGCTTTCTGATTTCGCGCTCGAAGCCGCGCTCCGGCGGATCGTAAAACGTCTGCCGTCCGAGCGCTTCCGGGAAGTAGTCCTGTCCGGAAAACCCGTCCGCCGTGTCGTGATCGTATTCGTAACCGGCGCCGTAGCCTTCCGACTTCATCAAACTGGTCGGCGAGTTCAGGATGTGTTTCGGCGGCAGCAGCGAACCGTGCTCCTTCGCCGCCCGTTTCGCCGCACCGAACGCGGTGTAGGCGGCATTCGACTTCGGCGCGGTGGCGACATAGATCACCGCCTGCGCGATCGCCAGTTCGCCTTCGGGCGAGCCGAGGAAATCGTAGGCGTCCTTCGCCGCGTTGGCGATCACCAGCGCCTGCGGATCGGCGAGCCCGATGTCCTCGATCGCCATGCGCACGACCCGCCGCGCGAGAAACAACGGATCCTCGCCGGCGTCCAGCATGCGCGCGAGATAGTAGAGCGCGGCATCCGGATCGGAGCCGCGCACCGACTTGTGCAGCGCCGATATCAGGTTGTAATGGCCGTCGGACGACTTGTCGTAGATCGGTGCGCGGCGCTGCAGAACGGTCTGCAGTTGCTCCGCATCGAACACCTCGCCTGCCCGCGCCGCCCGCCAGACTTCCTCGACAAGCGTCAAAGCGGCGCGGCCGTCGCCGTCGGCCATCCGCACCAGTGAGGCGCGCGCCTCATCGTCCAGCGGAAGCTTGCGGCCCTCCGCCAGCTCCGAACGCGCAAACAGCTTTTCGATTGCATCCGTGTCGAGCGATTGAAACACCAGCACGCGCGCCCGCGACAAGAGCGCTGCGTTCAGTTCGAATGACGGATTTTCGGTGGTCGCGCCGACGAGCACGACGGTGCCGTCTTCCATCACCGGCAGGAACGAATCCTGCTGCGCGCGATTGAAGCGGTGCACCTCGTCGACGAACAAAAGCGTGCCCTTGCCGATCTCACGGCGTGCCCGCGCCGCGTCGAACACCTTCTTCAGGTCGGCGACGCCGGAAAACACCGCGGAAATCTGCTCGAACTCCAGTTCGGTCGCATCGGCCAGAAGGCGTGCCACGGTCGTCTTGCCGGTGCCCGGCGGCCCCCAGAAAATCAGCGAGCCCAGCGAGCGGGTCTCGAGCATGCGCGTCAGCGCGCCGTCGGGCCCCAGAATGCGATCCTGGCCGACGACCTCGGCGAGCGTCTGCGGCCGGAGCTTGTCGGCGAGCGGGCGCGGTGCATCCTGCTCAAGGCCGGCGGCGGTGAACAGTGACGCACCTTCCCGCTGGCGTTTGGCGTTCATCCGCCGAGCGTCACGGATATCTGCTGCCCGTCACGCAGCACCGTGATCCGCCAGAAGCGTGCAGGCTCGCGCGTCACGCGCTCGAGGTCCGCGGTCCTGACGATCTTCTGGTTGTTGACGTTGAGGATGACGTCGCCCTTCTTGAAGCCGACCCCCTGGGCCGGCGCGTCGTCGCCAAGTTCGACGATCACGACGCCCTCGACATTCGAATCGAGCCGCAGTTCGTCGGCAACCGCCGGCGAGATGTTGGATACCTTCGCGCCCTGGAACGGCGAGCGCGACTTGATCACGAGTTCGTCGCGGCCGGTGTTCGGCGCGGTCTCCAGCGCAATGGTGAGGCGCTGCGGCTTGCCTGCGCGAACGATGTCGATCTGCGCGGTCCCGCCGAGCGGCCGCGTCGCGAAGCGGTAGTCGAAGGCGTTGGGATCATCGACGGCCTGCCCGTCGATCGCCGTGATCAGGTCGCTCAGGCGCAGGCCGGCGCGCGCGGCGGGACTCGCCTGCGCGACATTCGACACCAGCGCGCCGGAGGGCCGTGCAAGCCCGAGCAATTCAGCGATTTCAGAAGTCACAGTCTGCAGCCGCGCGCCGAGCCACGGCCGGCGCACCGCGCTGCCGCCGCTCTTGGCGGAGGCGACGACGACGCGCACCATGTTGGCCGGAATGGCAAAGCCGATGCCTTGCGAACCACCCGAGCGCGAGAAGATCGCCGTGTTGATGCCGGCGAGCTTGCCGGTGAGATCGACCAGCGCCCCGCCGGAGTTGCCCGGATTGATCGCGGCATCGGTCTGGATGAAGAACTGATAATCGGTGATGCCGACCTGGGTGCGGGCGAGCGCGGAGACGATGCCGTGCGTCACCGTCTGGCCGACGCCGAACGGATTGCCGATCGCCAGCACCACGTCGCCGACCAGAAGCTCGTCGGAGTTCGAGAACTCCAGTGCGGCGAACTGCTCGCGCGGTGCCTTCAGTCGCAATACCGCGAGATCGGTGCGGCTGTCCTTCAAGACGATCTCCGCCTCGAACTCGCGCTTGTCGGCCAGCGAAACCTTGACCTGATCGGCGCCTTCGATGACGTGATTGTTGGTCACGACCAGGCCAGACGGATCGACGATCACGCCTGAGCCGAGCGAGCGCTGCATCTGTTCCGGCGACTGGTTGCCGGGAATACCGAAGAAGCGGCGGAAGATCGGATCGTCGAGCAGCGGATTGCGGTTCTGCACCGTCTTCGCGGCGTAGACGTTGACGACCGCAGGCGTCGTCCGCTGCACGATGGGCGCGAACGAGAGCTTCAGTTCGCCCGGCGACGTCGGAACGCGGCGATCCTGCGCCACGGCGGGAAAGGCGCTTGCGACAAGCGCAAACGCTGCAAGCAGCAGCCGCGACGCGAGGGGCATTGAGGAAGTCTCCGGACAGGCCTTGATCTGCCCAGATATAGCGACCGCAGGCGCTGATTTGAAGGCGAAAGCCGTTGTTTTCGCAGCTATTCGCGCGGAAGGCGATCGCATCCTGATCCTGCACCAACATGCCCGCACAGGCTGCAAACGCCATTGGCGGGTTCAGCCTGGCGCCCGTCGTGCGATCTGATGGCCCGCTTGATCTCCCGTCCGTCCAGCCGCCAAGGCCGGACGTCGTATGCGGTAATGTTCGAGGATCGCGACTCAGCGTGACGGGATACCTGCCGCGTTTCACCGGATCGCCCTTCTCCTCCGCGGTCACCGGCTTGCCGGTGAACGGTGCATTCCGATGACCAAACGGATTCCTGTACGCCGGAGAAACACGCGGTTCTCAAAACAAAAAAGGGCAGCCAGAGGCTGCCCTTTCGAAATTCAGATGGCCTGGATCAAGCGGCTTCCGCCGCCTTCTCCTGCACCGGACCCGAATCCTGGCCCTTGGCGTCCTCGTCACGATCGACGAACTCGATCACGGCCAGCGGCGCGTTGTCGCCGTAGCGGAAGCCGGCCTTGATGATGCGGGTGTAGCCGCCCTGCCGGTCCTTGTAGCGGGGCGCCAGCACGTCGAACAATTTCTTCACCATCGCAACATCGCGCACCTCGCCGATCGCCTGACGGCGCAGGCTGAGACCGCCACGCTTGCCGAGCGTAATCAGCTTCTCGACGATCGGGCGCAATTCCTTCGCCTTCGGCAGCGTGGTGGTGATCTGCTCGTGCTTGATAAGCGCCGCCGACATGTTGGCGAACATCGCGCGCCGGTGCTCGGCGGTGCGGTTGAGTTTGCGGTGTACTTTGCCGTGACGCATGGACTGGTCTCTCTTCTTCTCTCTGTCGTCACGACGGCGTGTCGGACATGGCTCTCAGGTGGGCTACCTGCGTTCGCCCAGGTTGGACGGCCGGATCAAAGTTGCCCGGCCAAGACGATGATCTTTCGATCAGTAGTGATCCTCGAACCGCTTGGCCAGCTCGTCGATATTCTCCGGCGGCCAACCGGGCACTTCCATGCCGAGATGCAGGCCCATCTGCGCCAGCACTTCCTTGATCTCGTTCAGCGACTTGCGGCCGAAGTTCGGGGTGCGAAGCATCTCCGCTTCCGACTTCTGCACAAGGTCGCCGATGTAGACGATGTTGTCGTTCTTCAGGCAGTTTGCCGAGCGAACTGACAGTTCGAGCTCGTCCACCTTCTTGAGGAACGCAGGATTGAACGCGAGATCGGGAATGACCTCCTGTGCGACTTCCTTGCGCGGCTCCTCGAAGTTGACGAACACGTTGAGCTGATCCTGCAGGATGCGCGCGGCGTAAGCGAGCGCGTCCTCCGGCGTCACTGCGCCGTTCGTCTCGATCGTCAAGGTCAGCTTGTCGTAGTCGAGGATCTGGCCTTCGCGGGTGTTCTCGACCTTGTAGGAAACCTTCCTGACCGGCGAGAACAGGCTGTCGACCGGGATCAGGCCAATCGGCGCATCCTCGGGCCGGTTGCGCTCGGCAGCGACGTAGCCCTTGCCGGTGGCGACCGTGAACTCCATGCGGATTTCCGCGCCCTCGTCGAGGGTGCAGATCTGCAGGTCGGGATTGAGCACCATGACGTCGCCGACGGTCTGAATGTCGCCGGCGGTGACGACGCCCGGTCCGGACTTCTTCACGACCATGCGCTTCGGGCCTTCGCCCTGCATCTTGATCGAGATGTCCTTGATGTTCAGCACGATGTCGGTCACGTCCTCGCGCACGCCGGCGATCGAGGAGAATTCGTGCAGCACGCCGTCGATGTGCACCGACTGCACGGCCGCGCCCTGCAGCGACGACAGCAGAATACGGCGGAGCGCATTGCCGAGCGTCTGGCCGAAGCCGCGTTCGAGCGGCTCGGCAACCATCGTCGCAAAGCGCGCCGGGTCACTGCCCTGCGTCACCTGCAACTTGTTCGGACGGATCAGTTCTTGCCAGTTCTTCTGGATTGTCACTTCGCTTCACCCATCACGTTGGAGACTGCGGACCAGCCCGCTCAACACATAGCCGTTCGAAGAACGGCGTCGCTTCGCTCCGCCTATGTACCGTTCAGAAGAACGGCGTCGCTTCGCTCCGCCTATGTGGAGTTCGCGGGCACCTCGCCCGCGAGGAAAAATCAGACGCGCCGACGCTTGCGCGGACGGCAACCATTATGCGGGATCGGCGTCACGTCGCGAATCGACGTCACTGTGAAACCCGCGGCCTGCAATGCACGAAGCGCCAACTCGCGCCCCGAACCCGGACCTGCGACCTCAACCTCGAGCGTGCGCATGCCGTGCTCCTGCGCCTTCTTCGACACGTCCTCGGCGGCAACCTGCGCCGCATAAGGTGTCGACTTGCGCGAACCCTTGAAACCCATCGTGCCGGCCGACGACCAGGCAATCGTGTTGCCCTGTGCGTCGGTGATGGTGATGGTCGTGTTGTTGAACGACGAGTTCACATGCGCGACGCCGGAAGCGATGTTCTTTCGTTCACGACGGCGAACGCGCGCAGCAGCCTCTTTACCCATTTCAAACCTTTCTTGACGATCTCGACACCGCCGTAATGCCAGCGGCTCCACCAAAGAAGCGAATGACGAATGGCCAGCAGCGAAAGGACTGTTCGCTACCCGCTATTCGCGCTTTTTACTTTTTCTTGCCGGCAATTGCCTTCGCCGGACCCTTGCGCGTGCGCGCATTGGTGTGCGTGCGCTGGCCACGGACCGGCAAGCCGCGACGATGACGCAGGCCGCGATAGCAGCCGAGGTCCATCAGACGCTTGATGTTGATGCCGACTTCACGGCGCAGATCGCCCTCGACCATGTAGTCGCGGTCGATCACTTCGCGGATCTGCAACACTTCCTGATCGCTGAGCTGCGACACGCGGCGCTCGACCGGAATGTTGACCTTCTCGATGATCTCGGCGGCGTTCTTCTGGCCGATGCCATGGATGTACTGAAGCGCGATCAGCACGCGCTTGTTGGTCGGAATGTTGACGCCGGCAATACGAGCCACGGCTTATTCTCCTGTTACCGGATCAGTTTCTGTCCGGCTGTTCGTCTTCTGCTTCAGTTAAGGTCTTGCCCACAAACGCGAACACGACGCCCTTCCCCTTAGATTTCCTCGGGGCCCGGCATCGTCTGAAACTATCCGACTGGATGTCCGGGTTATTAAGGTATTCAACGTCGTTTCGTCAACCGATTCCGCCGTTTAGCAGCGGACTTCTTGGCCTTTTTAGCGACTTTCTTGGTGGTCTTTTTGGCCGTCTTTTTGGCAGCCGACGGCTTGCGGGTTCCAGCTTTGGCAGTTCCCTTGGCTTTTCCCTTCGCCTTGGCCTTGGCCCTGGCCTTTTTGGGCGACTTTCTGCCCTTTTTGGCCTTGGCTGCGGGCGGCTTGGCTTTCGCCGCGGATTTGGCTTTGCCGGCCGGCTTTTTTGCAAGTTTGGCGGTCTTTTTCGGCGTCGGCCTGGATTTCGCAGGAACCGCAGCCTGGACCTCGAGAATCCGGCTGATCTGGGCGGTCACCTCGTCGATCGACGCCATACCGTCCACGGTCGCCAGCGCCCGCTTGTCACCATAGTAGTGCACCAGCGGCTCGGTCTGTGCCCGATAGGCCTCAAGGCGCTTCGCCAATGCTTCGGCGTTGTCGTCGGCCCGCACGGTCTCGCCGCGTGCCTGCATTTCGGCGATTCGGGTTTCCACCCGCCGGAGCAGTACAGCCTCGTTGACCCGCAATTCGATCACCGAATTGAGCTTGAGGCCTTTCTCTTTCAGCAGGCCGTCGAGCGCCTCGGCCTGCGGCACCGTGCGCGGAAAACCGTCGAGGATGAAACCGGCCTTGGCGTCCGGCTGTTCGATGCGATCGGAGATGATGCCGATGACGATATCGTCGCTGACAAGCCCGCCGCTCGCCATGATGTCCTTGGCCTTGAGGCCGATCGGCGTGCCGGCTGCGACCGCTGCGCGCAGCATGTCTCCGGTCGAGAGCTGGACGATGCCGTACTTCTGAACGAGACGCTGCGCCTGGGTTCCCTTGCCTGCCCCCGGTGGCCCGAGAAGGATCAGCCTCATCTGCGACGGCCTTTCAGTTTCGAACGCTTGATCAGACCTTCATACTGGTGCGCCAGCAGATAGCCCTGCACCTGCGCGACCGTATCCATCGTCACGCTGACGACGATCAACAGCGACGTGCCGCCGAAGTAGAACGGCACCGACGCATAGGAGATCATGATTTCGGGAATCAGGCAGACGATCGAGAGATAACCCGCACCGAGCACCGTGATGCGCGACAGCACATAGTCGATGTATTCGGCCGTGCGCTCGCCCGGGCGGATGCCCGGAACGAAACCGCCATGCTTCTTCAGATTGTCGGCCGTCTCGGTCGGGTTGAACACGATCGCGGTGTAGAAGAACGCGAAGAAGATGATCAGCGAGATGTAGAGGAACAGGAACAGCGGCCGGCCGTGGCCAAGCTGCGTCACCAGCCACTGGAACCACTCAGGTCCCTTGCCCGCGTTGAAGCTCGCAATCGTCGTCGGCAGCAGCAGCAGCGAGGACGCAAAGATCGGCGGAATCACGCCTGACGTATTCAGCTTGAGCGGCAGATGCGAGGATTGACCCTCGAACATCTTGTTGCCGACCTGGCGCTTCGGATACTGGATCAACAGGCGGCGCTGCGCGCGCTCCATGAACACGATGAAGGCGATGACGGCGACGGCCATGATGATGACCGCGAGGATCAGGCCGGTGGACAGCGCGCCCTGACGGCCGAGTTCGAGTGTTCCGGCAATCGCCGAAGGCAGCTCGGCGACGATGCCTGCCATGATGATCAGTGAAATACCGTTGCCGATACCGCGTGCGGTGATCTGCTCGCCGACCCACATCAGGAACATCGTGCCGCCGGTGAGCGTGATCACCGTCGAGATGCGGAAGAACAGGCCGGGATCGGCGACCACATTGCCGGCGCCTTCGAGACCGATCGCGATGCCGTACGCCTGGAACAGTGACAGGATGACGGTCAGGTAGCGGGTGTACTGGTTGAGCGTCTTGCGCCCGGATTCGCCTTCCTTCTTCAGCGCTTCGAGTTGCGGTGAGACGGTGGTCAGAAGCTGAATGATGATCGATGCCGAGATGTACGGCATGATGTTCAGCGCAAAGATCGCCATGCGGTTGATGCCGCCGCCGGCGAACATGTTGAACATGCCGAGAATGCCGCCCGCCTGCGAGCGAAACACCTGGTCCCAGATGTTGGGGTCGATGCCGGGAAGCGGAATGTAGGTGCCGAGCCGGTAGACGAGCAGCGCGCCGAGGGTGAACCAGATTCGCTTCTTCAGCTCGTCCGCCTTCGCGAACGAGGAGAAGTTGATATTCGCCGCCAGTTGTTCTGCTGCAGAGACCATCTTCGGACTTCTCCCGCGCCTCTTTCACCGTCGCCCGAGCAGGACCGTCCGGTAGCCACCTCGCCCAATATGATATGGGCCTGCCGCAAAATCCACGCCGTACCTCAACCCATCGGGCGTCGCAGCCGCAGATGACAGCAAAGTGACCAATATTGCCTGGCGCGTATCGCGCCTAGGCGGCCGCCTCGTCGCCCTTCTTCGGCGCGAGAATCTTCACCGAACCGCCGGCCTTTTCGACCGCCGCGATCGCTGACTTCGACGCACCGTGAACTTCGAAAGCCACCTTCGCCTTGATCTCGCCACGGCCGAGCAAGCGCACGCCGTCGCGTGCACGCCGCAGCGTGCCGGCCTTCACCAGCGCCTCGACATTGACGACGCCCTTGGCGTCGAGCTTGCCGGAGTTGATCGCGTCCTGCACACGGTCGAGATTGATCTCGACCAGATCGAGCGCGAAGATGTTGTTGAAGCCGCGCTTCGGCAGCCGGCGATGCAGCGGCATCTGGCCGCCTTCAAAGCCCTTGATGCGCACGCCTGAACGCGCGGTCTGGCCCTTGCCGCCGCGGCCGGCCTGCTTGCCCTTGCCTGAGCCGATGCCGCGGCCGACGCGCATGCGCTTCTTGCGCGAGCCGGGATTGTCGGCGAGATCGGTGAGTTTCATCGTTCTCTATCCTTACTTCGCGTCAACGACGCGGACGAGATGCTTGACCTTGTCGATCATGCCGCGAACTGCAGGCGTATCCTGAAGTTCGGCGACGCGGCCGATCTTGTTGAGCTTGAGGCCGACCAGCGTCTCGCGCTGCGAGTGATGGCGGCGGATTGCGCTGCCGGTCTGCTCGACCTTGATGGTTTTCGTGGCCATGGCTTGTATCTCCCGACGGCGCCGCTTACTCGGCGACCACTTCAGCGTCGCCGCCGACGCGGCGCGACTGCAACGTGGAAACCTTGATGTTCCGGCGCGCCGCGACCGAACGCGGCGAATCCTGGTGCTTCAGCGCATCGAACGTCGCACGCACCATGTTGTAGGGGTTCGACGAGCCGAGCGACTTCGCCACGACGTCCTGCACGCCGAGCGTTTCGAACACGGCGCGCATCGGGCCGCCGGCAATGATGCCGGTGCCTGGAGGCGCCGCGCGCAGAAACACCTTGCCTGCGCCGTGACGGCCGGCAACATCGTGATGCAAAGTGCGGCCTTCGCGCAACGGCACGCGCGTCAGGTTGCGCTTGGCCGAGTTGGTTGCCTTGCGGATCGCTTCCGGCACTTCGCGCGCCTTGCCGTGACCGAAGCCGACGCGGCCCTTCTGGTCTCCGACAACGACGAGCGCTGCGAAGCCGAAGCGGCGTCCGCCCTTCACAACCTTGGCGACACGGTTGATGTGGACGAGCTTGTCGACAAACTCGCTGTCGCGCTCTTCCCGGTCTCTCCGGTCGCGTCCGCCGCGTTCGCGTTCACCTGCCATGGTGCTGTTCCGATCTGTTCGCGAGAGCCGCAGCCCTCGTGTCCCTTAAAAAGTTAAAAACTCAGTCCGCCTTCGCGCGCCGCATCCGCAAGCGCCTTGACGCGCCCGTGATAAAGATACTGGCCGCGGTCGAAGACTACTTCCTTGACGCCGCCCTTCAGCGCCCGTTCCGCAACAAGCTTGCCGACCGCCACCGCAGCCGCCATGTCCGCGCCGGTCTTGCCGCCGTCACGCAGCGTCTTTTCCATCGACGAGGCTGCTGCGAGCGTTTCGCCCTTCAGGTCATCGATAACCTGCGCGTAGATGTGCTTCGACGAGCGGAACACCGACAGGCGCGGACGGCCGTTCGCGGTGCGCTTCAAAGAAAGCCGCACGCGGACCTGGCGCCGGGCGTTCGTCACTTTCAGCTTCGACATGACCCGCTCCGTTACCTCTTCTTGCGTTGCTTGATGGCAGTGAGCTTGCGCGTCAGCTTGCGCACGCTAACCGGCCGCCGTTCGTGGGCAGCGCGAAAATCGCTGGTCATCGTTCGCAGAAACGATCCGTCTGCGCACCTGACGACCAGTTCGCCCGGCTTCAACGACTCGATCAATGTAGCCGTCGTCATTTCTTCTTGCCTTCCTTGCGGAAGATGAACTCGTTGGCATACTTCACGCCCTTGCCCTTGTAGGGCTCCGGCGGGCGATAGCTGCGGATCTCGGCAGCGACCTGGCCGACCCTCTGAATGTCGTTACCGACGATCAGGATTTCGGTCGGCTTCGGCGTGGTGATCGCGATCCCTTCCGGGATCGAATAGTTCACGTCGTGACTGTAGCCGAGCGAGAGCTGCAGGACCTTGCCCTGCACTGCCGCACGATAGCCGACGCCGGTGATCTCGAGTTTCTTCTCGAAACCCTTGGTCACGCCTTCGACGAGGTTGGCGATCACCGCACGCGAGGTGCCGTACAGCGAGCGCGCACGCTTGGTCTCGAAGCGCGGATCGACCGAAATCGACCCCTTGTCGAACTTCACTTCGACGTCGTCATGAACCACGAACTGAAGCTGGCCCTTCGGCCCCTTCATCTTCACGGTTTGACCTTCGACGTTGGCGGTGACGCCGGACGGGATGGTCACTGGTCTTTTGCCTACACGGGACATCGCACGTTTCCTTAGAAGACCGTGAAGAGAACTTCGCCGCCCACGTTCGCCTCGCGGGCGTCGTGGTCGGCCATGATTCCCTTCGGCGTCGACAACACCGAAATGCCGAGGCCATTCTTCACGCGCGGCAGGTTCTTTGCCGACACGTAGACCCGCCGGCCCGGCTTCGAAACACGGTCGATCTCGCGGATCACCGGCGCGCCGTCGGCATACTTCAGCTCGATCTCGATCTCGCTGCGTCCGCCGGCATGCTCCAGCGTGGCGTAGCCGCGGATGTAGCCTTCCGACTTCAGCACTTCGAGAACGTTGGCGCGCATGCGCGAACCGGGCGTCGAGACCTTGGACTTGCTGCGCATCTGCGCATTGCGGATGCGGGTGATCAAATCACTGATGGGATCGTGTGTGGTCATGTTCGATCCTCCCTCACCAGCTCGACTTCACGAGGCCGGGAATCAGGCCCTTCGAGCCGAGTTCGCGCATCGCGATACGGCTGAGCTTGGTCTTGCGATAGACCGAGCGCGGACGGCCGGTGAGTTCGCAGCGGTTGCGAACGCGGGTCAGTGACGAATTCCGCGGCAAGGCCGCGAGCTTCAGCGTCGCGGCAAACCGCTCTTCCATCGGCCGTGTCTTGTCGGCGATGATCGCCTTCAGCTTCGCACGCTTGGGCTGCGCCTGCTTGGCCAGCTTCTTCCGCCGGTTGTTCTTCTCGATCGAACTCTTCTTCGCCATGCGTCTCTCCAGAGGTTCCGCGTTTGAAAGCGTCAGTCAGCCTTCACTGCCGGAACGGGAAATTGAATGCGGTCAACAACGCGCGCGCCTGCTCGTCGTCGGGCGCCGTCGTGCAAACCGTGATGTCCATGCCCCAGGTATCGCCCGACTTGTCGAAGTCGATTTCCGGGAACACGATGTGCTCTTTCAGGCCGAGCGAGTAGTTGCCGCGGCCGTCGAAGCTCTTCGGGTTGAGGCCGCGGAAGTCGCGGACGCGGGGCAGCGCGATGTTCACCAGACGGTCGATGAACTCGTACATGCGCGCCTTGCGCAGCGTGACCTTGCAGCCGATCGCCTGGCCTTCGCGCAGCTTGAACGTCGCAATCGCCAGGCGCGAATGCGTCACGATCGGCTTCTGACCGGCGATCAGCGCGAGATCGGCGGCAGCGAGTTCGACCTTCTTGCGGTCGTTGACGGCTTCGCCGACGCCCATGTTGAGCACGACCTTGTCCAGGGTCGGCACCTGCATGGGATTCTTGTAGCCGAACTGCTCGATGAGCTTGGTCCGGATTTCCTGGTCGAACTGCGTACGCAGCCGCGGAATATATGCGGTCTCAGCCATCGATCTCGGCTCCCGAGCGCTTGGCGACGCGCACCTTGGTGCCGTCCGTCTGAATCTTGAAGCCGACGCGGGTCGGCTTGCCGTCCTTGTCCACATACGCGAGGTTCGACAGGTGGACCGGCGCTTCCTTCGAGATGATGCCGCCCTCCTGGCTTGCGCTCTGCTTCTGGTGGCGCTTGACCATGTTGATGCCGCGAACGAGCGCGCGGCTTTCGCTCGGGCGCACCTCGAACACCTCGCCGGTACGGCCCTTCTCGCGACCGCTCCGCACCATCACCTTGTCGCCCTTCCGGATCTTGGCAGCCATCACAGCACCTCCGGCGCGAGCGAAATGATCTTCATGTGGTTCTTGGCGCGCAATTCGCGCGGCACGGGCCCGAAGATACGGGTGCCGACCGGCTCCGACTGATTGTTGATCAGCACGGCTGCATTGCGGTCGAAACGAATGACCGAGCCATCGGCGCGGCGAATGTCCTTCCGCACGCGCACGATGACGGCCTTCATCACGTCGCCCTTCTTCACGCGGCCGCGCGGAATCGCTTCCTTGACCGACACGACAATCACATCACCGACGCTGGCGTACTTACGCTTCGAGCCGCCCAGCACCTTGATGCACATGACACGGCGCGCGCCGGAATTATCGGCCACGTCGAGGTTGGTCTGCATCTGAATCATTGATGCACCTCGTCCTCTTTATCTAAGCCTTACAGCGCAAATGCGCTCAGGCGGTTTTCTTCTTTTCGCCCTGGGTGACGACCCAGCGCTTCAGTTTCGAAATCGGCTTGCTCTCTTCGATCCACACCACGTCACCCGGTGTGTACTCGTTCTTCTCGTCGTGCGCGTGGTAGTTCTTCGAACGGCGGATCGTCTTCTTGTAGATCGGGTGCGTAAAGCGACGGTCGACGCGTACCACGACCGTCTTGTTCTGCTTGTCGCTGACGACAACGCCTTGAAGAGTTCTCTTCGGCATCTGAACTCCTTAACTCTTCTTGCTGTCGGCCTGGCGCTTCTGCCGGGCGATGGTCTTGATGCGAGCGATGTCGCGGCGTGCTTCGCGCAAGCGCGAGGTATTTTCGAGTTGACCGGTGGCGCGCTGGAAGCGGAGGTTGAAACGCTCCTTTTTCAGCTTCAGGATCTCGTCGTCCATCTGGTCGGTGGTCATCCGCCGGATATCTTCGGCATTCAAATCGGCCATCTCTCTTACTCCGCGATGCGCGCAACGAAGCGCGTCTTGATCGGAAGCTTGGCGGCGGCGAGATCAAGCGCCTCGCGCGCGGTCTGGTTCGTCACGCCGTCGATCTCGAACAGGATGCGGCCCGGCTTGACGCGCGCGACCCACAATTCCGGCGTGCCCTTGCCCGAGCCCATCCGCACTTCGGCGGGCTTCTTCGACACCGGCACATCCGGGAACACGCGGATCCAGACGCGGCCGGCACGCTTCATGTGACGCGTCAGCGCACGCCGTGCGGCTTCGATCTGACGCGCGGTGACGCGCTCCGGCTCCACCGCCTTCAGCCCGAACTGGCCGAACGCCAGCGTCGCGCCCGAAGAGGCGACGCCGTGAATCCGGCCCTTGTGGGCCTTGCGGAACTTGGTGCGCTTTGGTTGCAGCATGGTTTTACGCCTTCAATCCCTTAAAGCTTATGCCGCGTCGCGGCGTGGGCGACCACTGTCGCCTTCAGCCATGCGCTTGTCCTGCGCCATCGGATCATGCTCGAGGATCTCGCCCTTGAAGATCCAGACCTTGACGCCGCAGGTGCCGAACGTCGTGAACGCGGTGGCAACGCCGTAATCGACGTCGGCGCGCAGCGTATGCAGCGGCACGCGACCTTCGCGGTACCATTCCATGCGCGCAATTTCCGCGCCGCCCAGACGGCCCGAGCAGTTGATACGAATGCCCTCGGCGCCGAGACGCATTGCCGATTGCACCGCGCGCTTCATCGCGCGGCGGAATGCGACGCGGCGCTCGAGCTGCTGCGCGATCGATTCGGCGACCAGCGTCGCGTCGAGTTCGGGCTTGCGGATTTCGACGATGTTGATGACGACATCGGATGCGGTGATGTCGGCAACACGCTTGCGCAGCTTGTCGATGTCAGCGCCCTTCTTGCCGATCACGACACCAGGGCGCGCCGAGTGAATTGTCACGCGGCACTTCTTGTGCGGACGCTCGATCACGATGCGGGCAACGGCGGCCTGCTTCAGTTCCTTCATCAGGATCTTGCGGATTTCGACATCTTCATGCAGCAGCTTGCCGTATTCGTTCTTGCCGGCATACCAGCGCGAGTCCCACGTCCGGTTGATGCCAAGACGCAGCCCGATCGGATTGATCTTTTGACCCATCGTTCTCTCCCGCGCCCCGTTTAAGCGGCTGCCTCGACCTGACGAACGACGATCGTCAGGTTCGAGAATGGCTTCAAGATTTCCACCCGCCCGGCCGCGGCCGCGGGCATGAAAACGCTTCATCACGAGCGCCTTGCCGACAAACGCCTCGGCGACGACCAGATCGTCGACATCGAGGTCGTGATTGTTCTCGGCATTGGCGATCGCCGACTCCAGACACTTCTTCACATCGACCGCGATCCGCTTGCGCGAGAACTGAAGGTCGGCAAGCGCAGACGCCACCTTCTTGCCGCGGATCAATCCGGCGACAAGATTCAGCTTCTGCGGGCTGATGCGCAGCATCTTCGCGATGGCTTTCGCCTCGTTGTCGGCCAGCACTCTGGCTCGTTTCTCTTTGCTCATAGCCTCAATCCTCAAGCCCGGTTTTCAGGCTCACAAAATTTTCACGCCTGGCTCACGCCTTCTTGGCCTTCTTGTCGCCGGAGTGGCCGTGGAACGTCCGCGTCGGCGAGAACTCGCCGAACTTGTGACCGACCATTTCCTCGTTCACCGAAACCGGCACGTGCTTCTGGCCGTTGTAGACGCCGAAGACCAGACCGACGAACTGCGGCAAGATCGTCGAGCGGCGGCTCCAGATCTTGATCACATCGTGACGGCCCGACGCACGCGCGACGTCCGCCTTCTTCAAAATCGAGGCCTCGACAAACGGGCCTTTCCATACTGAGCGAGCCATGACGTCGCGATCCTTACTTCTTCTTCCGCTTGTGGCGGCTGAGCAGAATGAATTTCGTGGTCGACTTGTTAGTCCGAGTCTTCTTGCCCTTGGTCGGCTTGCCCCACGGCGTCACCGGATGACGGCCGCCCGAAGTGCGGCCTTCGCCGCCGCCGTGTGGGTGATCGATCGGGTTCATCGAGACGCCGCGGTTATGCGGCTTCTTGCCGAGCCAGCGATTACGACCGGCCTTGCCGATCGAGATATTCATGTGATCGGGATTCGACACCGCGCCGATGGTTCCGGTGCAGCGGCCATGAACGAGGCGCTGCTCGCCGGAATTCAGGCGAACGATGACGTAGTCCTGGTCGCGGCCGACGATCTGCGCATAGGTGCCGGCGGAGCGTGCGAGCTGCCCGCCCTTGCCGATCTTCAGCTCGACATTGTGAATGATGGTGCCGACGGGCATGTTGCCGAGCGGCATTGCATTGCCCGGCTTCACGTCGACGTAGCTGCCGGCGATCACGGTGTCGCCGACGGCAAGACGCTGCGGCGCAAGGATATAGGCCAGGTCGCCGTCCTTGTACTTGATCAGCGCAATGAACGACGTGCGATTCGGATCGTACTCGATCCGCTCGACCGTTGCCGGCATATCGAGCTTGGTCCGCTTGAAATCGATCGTGCGGTACGACTGCTTGTGACCACCGCCACGGAACCGCACCGTGATGCGGCCGTAGCCGTTGCGGCCGCCGGTCTGATTCTTGCCCTCGGTCAAAGCCTTGACGGGCTTGCCCTTGTAGAGCGTCGAACGATCCACGAGCACGAGCTGTCGCGTGCCGGGCGTTTTCGGATTGTAGGTTCTCAGTGCCATCTGACTAATCCGCCCTTACAGCCCGGTCGTCACGTCGATGCGGTGACCTTCTTCGAGGGTCACGATCGCGCGCTTCGAATCTTGCTGCATGCCGAAGCGGCCGCGGAAGACCTTCATCTTTCCGGGGCGATTCAGCGTGTTCACGCTCTTCACTTTCACGTCGAAGAGCTTCTCGACCGCTTCCTTGATCTGCGGCTTGGTCGCGTTACGCGCGACCTTGAACACAACCTTGTTGTGCTCGGACGCGATGGTCGCCTTTTCGGTGATCACCGGGGCGACGATGATGTCGTAGAAACGCGGATCGATACTCATTTGAAACGCGCCTCCAGCGCTTCGACCGCAGCCTTGGTCAGCACCAGTTTCTGACGGCGCACGATGTCGTAGACGTTGATTCCCTGCACCGGCAGCACATCGACGTTCGGAATGTTGCGCGCCGCGTGAGCGAAACCGGCGTCGACCTGCGCGCCGTCGATGATCAGCACGCTCATCAGGCCGAGGGCCGAGAACTGCGCGGCAAGCGCCTTGGTCTTGGCGTCCTTGAGCTGGACGTTGTCGACCACGATCAGGCCTCCGTCCTTCGCACGCGCCGACAGCGCATGCTTGAGCGCGAGGATACGAACCTTCTTCGGCAGATCGGTGGCATGGCTGCGCACCACGGGACCGAACGCACGGCCGCCGCCGCGGAACTGCGGCACGCGGGCCGAACCGTGACGGGCGCCACCGGTGCCCTTCTGCTTGTACATCTTCTTGCCGGTGCGCCAGATCTCCGCACGGCCCTTGGTCTTGCGTGTGCCAGCCTGGCGCTTGTTGAGCTGCCACTGGATGC
This sequence comes from uncultured Alphaproteobacteria bacterium, assembly GCA_963774995.1. Lineage (GTDB taxonomy): Bacteria > Pseudomonadota > Alphaproteobacteria > Rhizobiales > Xanthobacteraceae > P52-10. The sequence continues at coordinate 52,138 of CAVZHJ010000003.1, read as the reverse complement.
AGCGCTGGATGATGTCCTTGCGCGGCTCAAGACCGAAGATCGCGTCGGCCAACTGCACCGAACCCGACTCTTTGCCTTCAAGGGTTGTGATTTTCAGTTCCATATCACGCACCCTCCGTCTCGGCCGGCGCATCGGCAGCAGCCTCGCCACCGGCGACGCGGAACTTGCCGGGCTTTGGCGCTTCCTTCGGCAGCGGCTTCTTCACCGCATCGCGCACCATGATCCAGCCGCCCTTCGAACCGGGCACCGCGCCTTCGACCAGCACGAGCCCGCGCTCGACGTCGGTCTGCACAACCCGAAGGTTGAGCGTGGTGATACGATCGACACCCATGTGGCCGGGCATCTTCTTGTTCTTGAACGTCTTGCCGGGATCCTGACGGCCGCCGGTCGAACCGATCGAACGGTGCGAAACCGAGACGCCGTGCGTTGCGCGCAAGCCGCCGAAGTTCCAGCGCTTGATGCCGCCGGCAAAACCCTTGCCGATCGAGGTGCCAGTCACATCGACGAACTGGCCCGCGACGAAGTGATCGGCGGTGATCTCGGCGCCGACCGGAATCAGCGCGTCTTCGCTGACGCGGAATTCCGCGACCTTGCGCTTGGGCTCGACCTTGGCGACCGCGAACTGGCCGCGCTCGGCCTTCGGCATATAGACCGCGCGGCGCGCGCCCGAACCGAGCTGCAGCGCAACGTAGCCGTTCTTGTCCTTGGTGCGATGTCCCAGCACCTGACAATTGCTCAACTTCAGCACAGTCACGGGGATATGCTCGCCGGCGTCCGTAAACACCCGCGTCATCCCCAGCTTCTGTGCGATCACACCGGAACGCATCTTCGTGCTTCCTGTCTTTCTGTCCCGAAGGACGTGACTACTTAGAGCTTGATCTCGACGTCCACGCCCGCGGCCAGGTCGAGCTTCATCAGCGCGTCCACGGTCTGCGGTGTCGGGTCGACGATATCGAGAAGGCGCTTGTGCGTGCGCATCTCGAACTGCTCGCGGCTCTTCTTGTCGACGTGCGGCGAACGGTTGACGGTGAACTTCTCGATGCGCGTCGGCAGCGGGATAGGTCCACGCACCTGCGCACCGGTCCGTTTCGCCGTGTTCACGATCTCACGCGTCGACGTATCGAGAATCCGATGGTCGAACGCCTTGAGTCGGATGCGGATATTCTGGCCGTTCATTGCCGTGTCTCTTTCTCGTAGCGAGTAGTGAGTGGCGAATTGACTTGATTCCCCACTCCCTATTCGCAATTCGTCCGCTTTATTCGATGATGCTGACGACGACGCCGGAGCCCACCGTGCGGCCGCCTTCGCGGATCGCGAAGCGAAGCTTCTCGTCCATCGCGATCGGAACGATCAGGTGCACTTCCATCGATACGTTGTCGCCGGGCATCACCATCTCGGTGCCCTGCGGCAGATGCACGACACCGGTCACGTCCGTGGTGCGGAAGTAGAACTGCGGACGATAGTTGGTGAAGAACGGCGTGTGGCGGCCACCCTCTTCCTTGGTGAGGATGTAGGCCTCGGCCTTGAACTTGGTGTGCGGCTTGACCGTACCCGGCTTGCAGAGCACCTGGCCGCGCTCGACTTCCTCGCGCTTGGTGCCGCGCAGCAGCGCGCCGATGTTGTCGCCCGCCTGCCCCTGATCGAGCAGCTTGCGGAACATCTCGACGCCGGTGACGATGGTCTTCTGCGTCGCCTTCAGGCCGACGATCTCGATTTCCTCACCAACCTTGATGATGCCGCGCTCGACGCGGCCGGTCACCACGGTGCCACGACCGGAGATCGAGAACACGTCTTCCACCGGCATCAGGAACGGCAGGTCGACCGGACGCTCCGGCTGCGGGATGCTTTCATCGACGGCCTTCATCAGCTCGAGGATCGCGTCGTGGCCGAGCTTCGGGTCCTTGTTCTCGAGCGCTGCGAGCGCCGAGCCCTTGATGATCGGAATCTTGTCGCCCGGGAAGTTGTACTTCGAAAGCAGTTCGCGAACTTCGAGCTCGACCAGCTCGAGCAGTTCCGGATCGTCGACCATGTCGCACTTGTTGAGGAACACGACGATCGCCGGCACGCCAACCTGACGGGCAAGCAGGATGTGCTCGCGGGTCTGCGGCATCGGGCCGTCGGCGGCCGACACGACGAGGATCGCGCCGTCCATCTGCGCCGCGCCCGTGATCATGTTCTTCACGTAGTCGGCGTGGCCCGGGCAATCGACGTGCGCGTAGTGGCGATTCGCGGTCTCGTACTCGACGTGAGCGGTCGAGATCGTGATGCCGCGCGCCTTCTCTTCCGGCGCCTTGTCGATCTGGTCGTACGCCGTGAACGTAGCGCCGCCCGTTTCTGCGAGAACCTTCGTGATCGCCGCCGTCAGCGACGTCTTGCCATGATCGACGTGACCGATGGTGCCGATGTTGCAGTGGGGCTTGTTACGTTCAAACTTCGCTTTGGCCATGACATTCTCCGTTCGGGCTTCGACTTACCGTCAAAGACAATTAGGCAAACTTCTTCTGGACTTCTGCCGACACGTTGGCCGGCGCTTCTGCGTAGTGGTCGAACTGCATCGTAAAGGTCGCGCGGCCCTGGCTCATCGAGCGCAGGTTGTTCACGTAACCGAACATGTTCATCAGCGGCACCATCGCATTGATGACGTTGGCGTTGCCGCGCATGTCCTGGCCCTGGATCTGGCCGCGCCGCGAGTTCAGGTCGCCGATGACCGAGCCGGTGTAGTCTTCCGGCGTCACCACCTCGACCTTCATGATCGGCTCGAGCAGGATCGACTTGCCCTTCTGCAACGCTTCACGGAAGGCCGCGCGCGATGCGATTTCGAAGGCGAGCGCCGAGGAGTCAACGTCGTGGTACTTGCCGTCCACGAGTTGCACCTTGACGTCAACGACCGGGAAGCCGGCGACGACGCCCGCCCCCAGCACGCTTTCGATGCCCTTTTCGACGCCCGGGATGTATTCCTTCGGCACCGCGCCGCCGACGATCTTGGATTCGAACTCGTAGCCCTTACCCGGCTCGTTCGGCTCCACGATAATCGACACAGCTGCGAACTGGCCGGTACCTCCGGTCTGCTTCTTGTGGGTGTAATCGACTTCCGCGCGCTTGGTGATGCGCTCGCGGAACGCAACCTGCGGCGCGCCGATGTTGGCGTCGACCTTGTAGGTGCGCCGGAGAATATCGACCTTGATGTCGAGATGCAGTTCGCCCATCCCCTTCAGGATGGTCTGACCCGACTCCTGATCGGTCGACACGCGGAACGACGGATCTTCGGCAGCGAGCTTCGCCAGCGCCACGCCGAGCTTTTCCTGGTCGGCCTTCGACTTCGGCTCGATCGCGATCTCGATGACCGGATCCGGAAACTCCATCTTTTCCAGAATCACGGGCTTGGCAGGATCGCACAGCGTGTCGCCGGTGCGCGCTTCCTTCAGGCCGGCGAGCGCAACGATGTCGCCCGCATAGGCTTCCTTGATGTCTTCGCGGTTGTTCGCATGCATCAACAGCATGCGGCCGATACGCTCTTTGCGTTCGCGCGTCGAATTGATGACGCCGGTGCCCGATTGCAGCGTGCCCGAATAGATTCGGCAGAACGTGATGGTGCCGACGAACGGATCGTCCATGATCTTGAATGCGAGCAGCGCGAGCGGCTCCTTGTCGTCGGCCTGACGGATGACTTCGTTGCCGTCGTCATCGACGCCCTTGATCGCGGGCACGTCGACCGGCGACGGCAGATAGTCCACCACTGCGTCAAGCAACGGCTGCACGCCCTTGTTCTTGAACGCCGAACCACACAGCACCGGATAGAAGGCGCCGGTGAGCACGGCCTTGCGGATCATGCGCTTCAGCGTCGGCTCGTCCGGCTCCTTGCCGTCGAGATAGGCGGCCAGCACTTCGTCGTCGAGTTCGACGGAGGCTTCCAGCATCTTCTCGCGATATTCCTTCGCCTTGTCGACGAGGTCGGCCGGAATCTCTTCGTCATGGAATTTCGCGCCCAGCCCTTCGTCTTCCCAGACGACGGCCTTCATGCGAACGAGATCGATGAGACCCTTGAAGTTGTTTTCCGAACCGATCGGAAGCTGGATCGCAATCGGCTTGGCGCCGAGGCGGTCGACGATATCGTCGAGGCACTTGTAGAAGTCGGCGCCGGTCTTATCCATCTTGTTGGCGAAGACGATGCGCGGCACGCGGTACTTGTCGCCCTGACGCCAGACCGTCTCGGTCTGCGGCTCGACGCCCTGATTCGAAGTCGAGCACGCACACGGCGCCGTCGAGCACGCGCAAGCGAACGCTCCACCTCGATGGTGAAGTCCACGTGGCCAGGGGTGTCGATGATGTTCAGCCGCTTGCCGTTCCAGAACGCGGTGGTCGCCGCCGACGTGATGGTGATGCCGCGCTCCTGCTCCTGCTCCATGAAATCCATGGTCGCAGCGCCGTCATGCACTTCGCCGATCTTGTGGCTCTTGCCCGTATAGAAAAGAATACGCTCGGTCGTCGTCGTCTTACCGGCGTCGATATGCGCCATGATGCCGAAATTTCGGTAATTCTCGATGGCATGGAGGCGGGGCATGTGGGCTTGTCCTTCGGGTTCCGGTCGCCGTTACCAGCGATAATGCGAGAAGGCGCGATTGGCTTCCGCCATCTTGTGCACGTCTTCACGCTTCTTGACGGCGTTCCCCCGATTATTCGACGCATCGAGCAGCTCCGCCGAGAGCCGCTCCGTCATTGTCTTTTCGTTGCGATCGCGCGCCGCCGAAATGAGCCAGCGAATGCCCAGCGCCTGACGGCGGGTGGTACGCACTTCCACCGGCACCTGATAGGTGGCGCCGCCGACGCGTCGTGAGCGAACTTCGATCGACGGCATCACGTTGTCGAGCGCCTGCTCGAACACGCCGAGCGGGTTCTGCTTGGTCTTGCTCTCGATGATGCCGAGCGCGCCGTAGACGATGCCTTCGGCGACCGACTTCTTGCCGTGATGCATCACGGAATTCATGAACTTGGTGATGACGATGTTCCCGAACTTCGGATCCGGAAGAACTTCGCGTTTTTCTGCAGCGTGACGGCGCGACATTGTTCGATACCCTACCGCTTACTTCGGACGCTTCGCGCCGTACTTCGAACGGCGCTGTTTACGGTTCTTGACGCCCTGCGTATCGAGGACGCCGCGGAGAATGTGATAGCGGACACCCGGAAGGTCCTTCACGCGGCCACCGCGGATCATGACGACCGAGTGCTCCTGCAGGTTGTGGCCTTCGCCCGGGATGTAACCGATGACCTCGAAGCCAGTCGTCAAGCGCACCTTCGCGACCTTACGAAGCGCCGAGTTCGGCTTCTTCGGCGTGGTCGTGTAGACGCGCGTGCAGACACCGCGCTTCTGCGGCGACTGCTTCAGCGCCGGCACCTTCTTGCGCGACTTCTGAACGACGCGCGGATTTGCGATCAGCTGGTTGATCGTCGGCATTGTCAGCCTTCATCCTTTATTCGCGCGAAGCCCAACTGAGCTTCGCAAATCCACCTGGCCCAAGGGCCGAAACTCGCTTCAACGCGCAAAACGAAACAACGCCAACCACTCGTCATCCGAGCGGAAAGCGTTCGTCGCCACAGAGGACCGCAACGAGCCTTGAGGGCCCATCGAGATCATGCACTCGAATTCGATCTCAGGAGTTGCGTCGAGAGATCGAAGATCGTCTTGGCATTGCCTGGCTTTGATCGACAGCGTCTGAGCGACATTGGTCGAGGTTGGTGCCCGCTTCTTCGCCGAGATGATTCTCTGGAGAAAAAGGGGTGATCCGTTCCGACGCCGTGAAGCTCACCGCCTGTCGTAAAGTGCGCGGGTTCTAGCCATCACGAGTCGGCAAGTCAAGGCATAAAACCAGCGTCAAACAAGCACTTCCGGCATCCGGCAAATCCCTGCGCGGAAGTCCTTCACCTTACAGTTTCAAGCGTCCGAAGTCTCCGCTCCGCCTCGCATCAGCCAGCGCGCGTGATCGCGCACGTCCGCAGGCCAATCCTCGGTCACACGGACGAACGTCTCGCGGTCGCCCGCAAACAGCGCGCGCAAAGCATCTTCGAAGTGCGGAAAATTACCGGCAATCGCATTCATGAAACGGTAGGTTGCTTCCTGGCTCTTCCTCGCCAAATCCTTGAAGCCACTTGCCTTTCTTTCGGCATCGACCAGCCGGCGAATGGCCACGGAAGCACCTCCCGGCTGCTGCGCCAGCCAGTCCCAGTGACGCGGGAGGAGCGTCACTTCCCGACCAACGACGCCAAGCTTTGGCCTGCCGGCCCTGCGCGGCCGCTTGGGCGTACCAAGCCTTGCAGCCTGCTCTGAGCCAGGAAAGCGCCCGGAAAGACGGGCAATGACCTCGCCCGGAGTTCCGCGGAAGTCGATCTCGACCGGCTGCGAGGTCGCATCGTCGAAAATCAGCATAGGCGATTGGTCGCCCTGGTCAACAAGGGCCTTGGCGGCAAGCGCAACTTCGGCAACCGATCCCGCGGCTACCCGGGAATAGCCTGCGAAGGCGGTACAGGATTTTGGGGCAGTTTGCGGCACAGGAACCTCCGCTGGAGGTTTTAGCCGGGTAAAATATGGACGTCAATATTATCCGGGTAAATCAGGCGCGAACTGCTAATCGTCGTCGTCCTCATCTTCATTGTCGTCATCTGCTTCGGCCGTTTCGTGCGAGCGATGCTGCTGGTCCTCCCAGAGCTTCGCGTACGCGCCGCCATCGGCCAGAAGCTGATCATGCGAACCGCGCTCGACCACCCGCCCCCCGGCCACAACGATGATCTCGTCCATTTCGACCACCGATGTCAGCCGGTGCGTCGAGAAAATCATGGTCCGGCCCTTCGCCAGGTCCAGCAGCGTCCGGTTGATCGCAGCCTCGGTGGTCTGGTCGAGCGCCGAGGTCGCCTCATCGAGCAGCAGCACGGACGGATCGCGCACGATCGCACGCGCGATGGCGATGCGCTGGCGCTGACCGCCCGACAGCGTATCGCCGCGCTCGCCGACGATGGTGTCGTAGCCCTCGGGCAGGCTCATGATGAAGCTGTGGATCTCGGCGTTGCGCGCCGCCTCCTCCACCTCTTCGTCGGTCGCGCCTTCCTTGCCGAGCCGGATGTTCTCGCGCAGCGACATGTTGAACAGCATGTTCTCCTGGAACACGACGGCCATGCTGGAGCGAAGCGAGTCGCGCGTGACGCGACGGATGTCGACCCCGTCGATGGTGATGCGGCCTTCGGTCGGTGTGTAAAGCCGCAAGATCAGGTTGAGCAGCGTACTCTTGCCCGAACCGCTCGGACCAACCACGGCGACGCTCCGCCCGATCGGAATCTTCAGGGAGAGGTTGTTGATCACCGGCTGGTCGGCGCCCTCGTAGTGAAAGCTGACACGATCGAAGGTGATGTCGTTGGTGATGCGCGGCATGTCCGGCGCGCCCGCGCGGTCAGACCCATGCGCCGGTTCGTCGAGCAGTTCCTGCATATGCCGCGTCGCCGCCGCGGCCTGGATCGCCACCGGAATGAAGTGCATCAGGTGCGCGATGTTGTAGGAGATTTCCCAGAATGCGCTCTCGAAGGTGACGAACGTGCCGACCGAGATCTGCCCGGTGGTGGCGAGGTAGGCGCCGATCGCCAGCACCACGAGGTGCAGGATCAGCACCGAAATCGTTACCGTGCGCTCGACCATGGTCGACAGGAACGTGGCGCGGATCATGCTGGCGCGCGCCGCATGATTGCGCAGCGAGAACCAGCCGAGCGCGCGGCGCTGCAGGCCGAACGCCTTCACGACCTGCTGCGCCGCGACGTTTTCCTGGACCATGCCGAGGATCGTCGATTCGTTGACCTTCTGCTCGTAGTTGGCTTGCACGGCCTTCGGCGTCAGGATGCGCGGGCCGATCAGTGTGACCGGGAAAACCAGCAAGCGCCACCGCCGCGAGTTGCCAGTTCAGGTACAGCATCAGCCCGATGCCGGCGATCAGCTCCATGAACGGCAGCAGCGCGCCGTTGGCGACGTGCTTGACCGCGCCCTTCGTAGGCGGCCATGTCCACGGAGAAGCGCGAGAGGATTTCGCCGCGCCTGGTCTTGCGCAAAGAATGCCGAGGGCAAATTCTGCACATGGTCGAACAGTCTCGCGCGGACATCGGCGATGACGCCGGCCGCGGTGCGCGCATCCCACAATTCGTACCAGACCGCGACGATCGAGGTGAAAATGCCGGCCACCGCCAGCACGACCAGGATGCGATAGAGGGTCTGCGTGTCCTCTTCGTTCAGCGCATCGTCGATCAGGAATTTAAGGCTCAACGGCATGATGACGTTGAACAGCCGTCTCGACCAGCAGGCCGAAGCCGACGATCGCCAGCCCCTGCTTGTAGTTCTTCAGGAACGGCAGCGTGAAACGATAGACGGTCGCGAACGCGCCCGCCGCCTCGCGCGCGGTGAAGACGATCAAATCCTCGTCGTCATCATCGTCATCGACTTCAGGAACCGGCGGTGCAGGCATCGGTCGCATCCGCGAGTTTCGCCGGATCGTCCGTCTCGTCCCGGCAGCACTACAGCTTGCCCTCGGACTCGACAGGATCGGCTGCGCCGCGACTTCGCTATCGGGCGCAACACTCGGGTCGGATGGAGATTTTGGCGGCAACGCCATGCAACAGGACTACCGATGAAGATTGATTGCAGGATGACACGGACGGCCACAGCGGCTCAATAGCCGCTGCCGGCGCAAAGGGCACTGGCAATTCCACGAATCGCGTCCCGCTTTGCGATTTTTACGATCCTGAGCGGGTCTCGCCACGCGTCGCGCAGGAGCCTCAAACCGGCGGCACGCGCGCGTTTTCCGGCCAAGGAGAGGTCGCTTGCCGCAAACCCTCGTGCACGATCAATCGTCGTCGGAGGTCTTGTCGAAGAACGAATAACGCAGCGAATCCGCGTCCGCGAACCAGTGGCCGGGGCCCTTGTTCGCGGCGATCGTCGTTTCCCACAGTGCCAGCGGTGACGTCGCGCCGGTTCATCGACAGGTCGAAGCCGTTGGTGAAGAACAATTCCGACCATTCCCACCACGTGCCGAGCTTCTTCACGCCGCGCAGCAGGTTGTATTTGTCGATCAGCGCGGCCGGCAGGTCGCTGGTGACCGAACCGAAGATCAGCCCCTTGCGGATCACGCGGTTGAGTTCGCCGATCGCCTTGACGATCTGCTTGTCGCCGACGTGACACAGGCTGGTCTCGAACACGAAGTCGAACTGGTTGGTCTTGAACGGCAGATCGGTGATCGACCCGCACAGGTTGTACTTCTTCAATTCCTTCGGCGTGCGAGCATGGATGGCGCGGTTGCTCTCGACACCCCAGGCATCGACGCCGCGCGCACGCAGCGCACCGACCAGTTCGCCGCTCGCCGATCCGGCGATCAGCAGCTTGTAGCCTTTCGCGCGATCTCCAGGCGAGTCTTGATCAGGCCCATCAGGTAGTCGGGATCGGTAAACTGGCTCCAGACCTCGCGATAGGGGCCGACGCCGCGATAGTTGTCGAAATAGTCGCGATCGATCTTGTCGGAGACCGGTTGTGCGCCCTGCCCCTTGGCGTAACGCAGCTTGATCGTCTCGGTGAGAATGAGATCGGTCGCGGCATCGGACGAATCGAACAGCCCGTTCAGCGTCGAATCGAACAGGTAATCGCCGACAACGACCAAGCCTGCGATGGTCCTTCGGCTCGGGACGATGATTGGTCAGCACGTCGCGCGCAGGCAGTCCGCCTGGAATGGCGTTGACCGACGACAGCCAGCGATGAATCTTGCCTTCCATGAAATGCGCACGCGCATCGCCGAGCGAGGCCGGCAACGACTTGATCGCAGCATCGACCAGCTGCTCATCGCGCAGATTGACGAAGGCCAGCGCATCGGAGCCTGGCGATCAGGAAGTTGAGCACGCCGTGGCGGCCGACGTCGTGCCGCGCGCCCTCGACATAGACGCAGCAGCCGCCGAACGCTTCCGACATCCACCAGGCGCCCGGAATCTTCTCGCCCCAGAACGGCTCGTCGAACAGCAGCGCGACGCGCAGATAGTGCGCCGGCCGGTCGAAATAGGCCACATGCTTGACCATCGACGAGCGCAGTCGTTCGTCGTCCCAGCCCATGGTCGCGAGCCAGTTGTGCGGCAGGCACATCACGACCAGATCGAAGTCGCGCGTCTCCGGCCCCTTGCCGTTCATCATGTTGAGCTGATAGCGGCCGGCTTCGCTCTTGCCGACTTTCAGCACGCGATGATTGAACTGGATGTCGGCGTCGATCTCGCTCGCGCAGGCGTTCGATGATCTGCTCGTTGCCGTTCTGGATGGAATAGAGGCCGATATAGCCGTCGACATCCATCACGAAGTTCTTCAGCGCGTTGAGGCCGTTGGTGTTGTGGCTTTCGGTGGCGAGATCGGATCGCGCCATCACCTTGAAGAATCGCTTGGCAACCGGGTCCTTGACCTCGCGCTCGAGCAGCTCTTCGCAATTGATGAAGGCCCAGGGGTGCTCGTTGTCGTGCGCGCCGACGCCTTCATAATATTCCAGCGGCGAGATCATCTCGGCGCATCGCTTGCGGAACGCCTCGATGGCGTCCGCGGTCTTCGGCCCATATTTTCGGCGCATCCCGTCGACGTCGTCCAGCAGTTCGCCGTCGATGCTGCACCTGCTCGGCATCCATCGGAATGGTCTGCAGCCCGAGATGCTGGACCAGGTCGCGCAGCGGATCCGGTCCGGTCATCGAGTAGTCGTAGATTTCGGCGACGCCGGCTTCATACATCGCCGGCGCGGAATCGAACTTCTTCGATCACGATCTTGCCGCCGACGCGGTCGGAGGCCTCGAAGATCGTCACCTTGCACAGGGCCCGAGCTTCTTCTTGAGATACCAAGCGGTCATCAGGCCGCCGGGCCCACCCCCCACAATAGCGAGATCCAACATTTGCCCCTTCCCTGGACGCGGCCGCTCCGCATTCTCGTGCCCGTGCGCAGTCAGCCCCGAGCTTCAATAAGGAAGCGTTTTTCACCTGAAAGGAAGATGAACAAACCGGGGGTGGACGGGAAAAAGGCGACAAAGACGCAAAAAAGGCCGGGTTACCCCGGCCTTTTCGACAGCGGTATGCCTTAAGAGATCGTTACTCCGCCGGCGGCAAGGCCAGCGGTTCCGGCTGCGGCGCGTCCGGCACGATCGCTGCGGCGGCGGCCGCCGCCTGCTTCTCACGCTCGTCGAGAATCAGCTTGTCGCGCTTGGTCGCGACTTCGCGGATCTTCGTCATCGAGGCGCCGGTGCCCGCCGGGATCAGCCGGCCGACGATGACGTTCTCCTTCAGGCCCTCGAGCGCATCGCCTTGCCGTTGACGGCAGCTTCGGTGAGCACGCGCGTGGTCTCCTGGAACGACGCCGCCGAGATGAACGACTTCGTCTGCAGGCTCGCCTTGGTGATGCCGAGCAGCACCGGCACGCGCGGTGGCGAGCTTCTTGCCTTCTTCCTTCGCCTTGGCGTTGATCGTGGTCGAACTCGATGCGGTCGATCTGCTCGCCCTGGATCAGATCGGTCTCGCCCGGATCGGTGATCTCGACCTTCTGCAGCATCTGGCGAACGATCACCTCGATGTGCTTGTCGTTGATCAGCACGCCCTGCAGCCGGTAGACCTCCTGGATTTCGTTGACCAGGTAGGCCGCGAGCTCCTCGATGCCCTTGATCGCCAGAATGTCGTGCGGCGCCGGATTGCCGTCGACGATGAAGTCGCCCTTCTCGACGATGTCGCCATCCTGCAGGTGGATGTGCTTGCCCTTCGGGATCAGATACTCGCGCGCCTCCTCGCTCTTGTCGGCTGGCTCGATCGAGATGCGACGCTTGTTCTTGTAGTCGCGGCCGAAGCGCACCGTGCCGGAGATTTCGGCGATGATCGCCGCATCCTTCGGCTTGCGCGCCTCGAACAGTTCGGCAACGCGCGGCAGACCGCCGGTGATGTCGCGCGTCTTGGCGCTTTCGGTCGAGATACGCGCGACGACGTCGCCCGCCTTGACCTTGGCACCGACGTCCACCGACAGGATGGCGTCGACCGCGCAGCATGTAGCGAGCGTCGCCGCCGCGCGCGACCTTCAGGATCTTGCCGTCCTTGCCCTTGATCACGATCGCCGGACGCAGGTCCGCCGCGCGGCCGACGCGCGCCAGTCGATGACCACGCGCTTGGCGATGCCGGTCGACTCGTCGACCGTCTCGGACATCGACTGGCCTTCGACCAGGTCCTCGAAGCCGACGGTGCCGTCCGACCTCGGTCAGAATGGGCGGGTATAGGGATCCCACTCCGCAATGCGCTGGCCGCGCTTGACCGTATCGCCGTCGTCGACACGCATGCGCGAGCCGTACTGGATACGGTGCGTCGCACGCTCGGTGCCGTCGGCGTCGACCACCGCCACCACCATGTTGCGGACCATCGCGATCAGGTCGCCGTCGGAGTTGCGGGCAATCGCGCTTGTTCTTGATCCTCACCTTGCCGTCGAAGTTCGACTCGATGAACGACTGCTCGTTGATCTGCGCCGCGCCGCCGATGTGGAACGTGCGCATGGTGAGCTGCGTGCCCGGCTCGCCGATCGACTGCGCCGCGATGACGCCGACCGCCTCGCCGAGATTGACCGGCGTGCCGCGGGCGAGATCGCGCCCGTAGCACTTGCCGCAGACGCCGTTCTCCGTCTCGCAGGTCAGCACCGAACGGATCTTCACCTCCTGGATGCCGGCCTGCGGTGATCGCGTCGATGTGCTGCTCTTCGATCAGCGTGCCGCGCTTGACGACGACCTTGCCGGTGGCCGCGTCCTTGAGGTCCTCGGCCGCGGTGCGGCCGAGGATGCGCGAGGCCGAGCGACGCAACGACGGTGCCCGCGTCGATGATCGCGCGCATCTTGATGCCGTTCTTGGTGCCGCAATCATCGGACGTGATGATGCAGTCCTGCGCCACGTCGACCAGACGGCGCGTCAGATAACCGGAGTTCGCCGTCTTCAACGCCGTATCGGCGAGACCCTTGCGGGCGCCGTGGGTCGAGTTGAAGTACTCGAGAACGGTCAGGCCTTCCTTGAAGTTCGAGATGATCGGCGTCTCGATGATCTCGCCCGACGGCTTGGCCATCAGGCCGCGCATGCCGGCGAGCTGACGCATCTGCGCCGGCGAACCGCGCGCGCCGGAATGCGCCATCATGTAGATCGAGTTGATCGAGCTCGTCGCCGCCCTTCGGGTCCTTCTTGACGGCGGAGATGCTCCTTCATCATCTCTTCGGCGATCTTGTCGGTCGCACTTCGACCAGGCGTCGACCACCTTGTTGTACTTCTCGCCCTGGGTGATCAGGCCGTCGTTGATACTGCTGCTCGAATTCCTTGGCGAGCGTGCGCGTCTCGTCGACGATCTTCCACTTCGCGTGCCGGCACGACCATGTCGTCCTTGCCGAAGGAAATGCCGGCCTTGAACGCGTTGTAGAAGCCGAGCGCCATGATGCGGTCGCAGAAGATCACCGTCTCCTTCTGACCGCAGTGGCGGTAGACGGTGTCGATCATGCTCGAGATCTCGCGCTTGGTCATCAGCTTGTTGACGACGTCGAACGGCACCTTCGACGATCGCGGCAGCAGCTGGCCGAGCATCACGCGGCCCGGCGTCGTGTCGTAGATCTTCGTGACCGCCTTGCCGTTCTCGTCGAGCCCGTCCCAGCGGTACTTGATCTTGCGTGTGCAGGTGATCGCCTTGCGAATGCAGCGCGTGCTCGATCTCGGCCATGTCGCCGAACGCCTTGCCCTCGCCCGGCTCGCCCTCGCGCATCAGCGACAGATAATAGAGACCGAGCACGATATCCTGCGACGGCACGATGATCGGCTGGCCGTTCGCCGGATGCAGGATGTTGTTGGTCGACATCATCAGCACGCGCGCTTCCAGCTGCGCCTCCAGCGACAGCGGAACGTGCACGGCCATCTGGTCGCCGTCGAAGTCGGCGTTGAACGCGGCGCAGACCAGCGGATGAAGCTGGATCGCCTTGCCCTCGATCAGCACCGGCTCGAACGCCTGAATGCCGAGACGATGCAGCGTCGGCGCGCGGTTCAGCAGCACCGGATGCTCGCGGATGACCTCGTCGAGGATATCCCAGACCTCGGGCTCTCCTTCTCGACGAGCTTCTTCGCCTGCTTCACCGTGGTGGACAGGCCCTTGGCGTCGAGCCGCGAATAGATGAACGGCTTGAACAGCTCGAGCGCCATCTTCTTCGGCAGGCCGCACTGATGCAGCTTCAGTTCGGGACCGACGACGATCACCGAGCGGCCCGAATAGTCGACGCGCTTGCCGAGCAGGTTCTGGCGGAAGCGGCCCTGCTTGCCCTTCAGCATGTCGGCGAGCGACTTCAGCGGACGCTTGTTGGCGCCGGTGATGACGCGGCCGCGGCGGCCGTTGTCGAACAGCGCATCGACGGCTTCCTGCAGCATGCGCTTTTCGTTGCGGATGATGATGTCCGGCGCGCGCAGCTCGATCAGCCGCTTCAGGCGGTTGTTGCGGTTGATGACGCGGCGGTAGAGATCGTTGAGGTCCGACGTCGCGAAGCGGCCGCCGTCGAGCGGCACCAGCGGACGCAGGTCCGGCGGGATCACCGGCACGACCGTCAGGACCATCCATTCCGGCTTGTTGCCGGAAATGCGTGAAGGCCTCGACGATCTTCAGGCGCTTGGCGAGCTTCTTGCGCTTGATGTCGCTGTCGGTCGCGAGCATGTCCGCGCGCAGATCGTCGTCGAGCTTTTCGAGCTCGAGCCCTGCCAGCATCTCGCGGATCGCTTCCGCGCCGATCTTGGCGGTGAAGCTGTCCTGGCCGTATTCGTCCTGCGCCCGCAGATACTCTTCTTCCGAGAGCAGCTGACGGTCCTTCAGCGGCGGTCAGGCCCGGCTCGAGCACGACGTAGTATTCGAAATAGAGAATGCGCTCGAGATCCTTCAGCGTCATGTCGAGCAGCAGGCCGATGCGCGACGGCAGCGACTTCAGGAACCAGATGTGCGCGACGGGCGCGGCGAGCTCGATATGGCCCATGCGCTCGCGCCGGACGCGCGACAGCGTCACCTCGACCCAGCACTTCTCGCAGATGATGCCCTTGTACTTCATGCGCTTGTACTTGCCGCACAGGCACTCGTAGTCCTTGATCGGCCCGAAGATGCGCGCGCAGAACAGGCCGTCGCGCTCCGGCTTGAACGTGCGGTAGTTGATCGTCTCCGGCTTCTTGATCTCGCCGTAGGACCACGACAGGATCTTCTCAGGGCTCGCGATCGAAATCCGGATCTGGTCGAAGACCTGAGCCGGGGTCGTCGGGCTGAAAAGATTCATGATCTCTTGATTCATCGTCTTCTCCGCTTGCCGACCAATGTCGGCCTGAGAATTTCACTGCTGTCTCGCCGCGAGCGAAACGCTGTCCAGCGGCGGCGCTTCCGCCGCCGCTCCGTCTGAAGTTACTCGGCCGCTTCCTGCGCCGGACCGCTGCTTCGAATTGTGCAGGTCGACGTTGAGGCCGAGCGAACGCATTTCCTTGACCAGCACGTTGAACGATTCCGGAATACCGGCCTCGAACGTGTCGTCGCCGCGCACGATCGCCTCGTACACCTTGGTGCGGCCGGCGACGTCGTCCGACTTCACCGTCAGCATTTCCTGCAGGTGTAGGCGGCGCCGTAAGCCTCGAGCGCCCAGACCTCCATTTCGCCGAAACGCTGGCCGCCGAACTGCGCCTTGCCGCCCAGCGGCTGCTGGGTGACGAGCGAGTACGGACCGATCGAACGCGCGTGGATCTTGTCGTCGACGAGATGGTGCAGCTTCAGCATGTAGATGTAGCCGACCGTCACCTGGCGATCGAACGCATCGCCGGTGCGGCCGTCATACACGACCGACTGGCCCGACGCGTCGAGGCCCGCCATCTTCAGCATCTCCTCGATGTCGGTCTCCTTGGCGCCGTCGAACACCGGCGTCGCGATCGGCACGCCGTGGCGCAGGTTGCGGCCGAGTTCGAGCAGCTCGGCCTCGCCGAGCGACTTGATCGTCTCGTCCTCGCCATAGATCTTCTTCAAGCGTCTCCTTCAGCGGCTTGATGTCCTGCTTCAGGTAGTAGGCATCGACCGCCTGCGCCGATGCGCTTGCCGAGGCCGGCGCACGCCCAGCCGAGATGCGTCTCGAGGATCTGGCCGACGTTCATGCGGCTCGGCACGCCGAGCGGATTGAGCACGATGTCGGCATGCGTTCCGTCTTCAAGGAACGGCATGTCCTCGACCGGCACGATCTTCGACACGACGCCCTTGTTGCCGTGACGGCCGGCCATCTTGTCGCCCGGCTGGATCTTGCGCTTCACCGCGACGAAGACCTTGACCATCTTCATCACGCCGGGCGGCAAGTTCGTCGCCGCGCTGCAGCTTCTCGACCTTGTCGAGGAAGCGCTGCTCGAGGCCCTTCTTCGACTCGTCGTACTGCTTCCGCATGGCCTCGATCTCGGCCATCAGCTTGTCGTTCGGCGAGGCGAACAGCCACCACTGCGACCTCGGATACTCGTCGAGCACCGCGCGGGTGATCTTGGTGTCCTTCTTGAAGCCCTTCGGGCCGGCAATGCCCTGCCGGTTGTCGAGCAGGTCGCCGAGACGGCCGTAGACGTTGCGGTCGAGGATCGCCTGTTCGTCGTCGCGGTCCTTGGCGAGACGCTCGATCTCTTCCCGCTCGATCGCCAGCGCACGCTCGTCCTTGTCGACGCCGTGGCGGTTGAACACGCGCACTTCGACGATCGTGCCCTGCACGCCCGGCGGCACGCGCAGCGAGGTGTCGCGCACGTCGGAGGCCTTTTCGCCGAAGATCGCGCGCAGCAGCTTTTCTTCCGGCGTCATCGGGCTTTCGCCCTTCGGCGTGATCTTGCCGCAGAGGATGTCGCCGGCGCGCACTTCCGCGCCGATGTAGACGATGCCGGCTTCGTCGAGGTTCTTCAGCGCCTCTTCCGACACGTTCGGAATGTCGCGCGTGATTTCCTCAGGGCCGAGCTTGGTGTCGCGCGCCATCACCTCGAATTCCTCGATGTGGATGGACGTGAACACGTCGTCCTTCACGATCCGCTCGGAGAGCAGGATCGAGTTCCTCGAAGTTGTAGCCGTTCCACGGCATGAACGCGACGAGCACGTTGCGGCCGAGCGCGAGTTCGCCGAGATCGGTCGACGGACCGTCGGCGATGATGTCGCCCTTCTTGACGATGTCGCCGACCTTCACCAGCGGACGCTGGTTGATGCAGGTCGACTGGTTCGAGCGCTGGAACTTCATCAGCCGGTAGATATCGACGCCCGACTTGGTCGGATCGAGATCTTCCGTCGCGCGGATGACGATGCGCGTGGCGTCGATCTGGTCGATCACGCCCGAGCGGCGCGCGGCGATCGCCGCACCCGAGTCGCGCGCAACGACGCCTTCCATGCCGGTGCCGACGAACGGCGCCTCGGCGCGCACCAGCGGCACGGCCTGGCGCTGCATGTTCGAGCCCATCAGCGCGCGGTTGGCGTCGTCGTTCTCGAGGAACGGGATCAGCGCCGCGGCGACCGAAACAAGCTGCTTCGGCGAGACGTCCATGTAGTCGACCTTGTCCGGCGTCACCTGCAGCACGTCGCCGGCATGGCGCGCGACGACGAGTTCGTCGGTGAAGCGGTTGCGGCTGTCGAGCGGCACGTTCGCCTGCGCGACGTGGTAGCGGCCCTCTTCCATCGCCGAGAGATAAACCACCTCGTCGGTGACCTTGCCGTCCTTCACCTTGCGATAAGGCGTCTCGACGAAGCCGTACTTGTTCACGCGCGCGTAGGTCGCGAGCGAGTTGATCAGGCCGATGTTCGGGCCTTCCGGCGTCTCGATCGGGCAGATGCGGCCGTAATGCGTCGGATGCACGTCGCGCACCTCGAAGCCGGCGCGTTCGCGCGTCAGACCGCCCGGTCCAAGCGCCGAGAGGCGGCGCTTGTGGGTGATCTCCGACAGCGGGTTGGTCTGGTCCATGAACTGCGACAGCTGCGAGGAGCCGAAGAACTCGCGCACGGCGGCAGCCGCGGGCTTCGCGTTGATCAGGTCCTGCGGCATGACGGTGTCGATATCGACCGACGACATGCGCTCCTTGATCGCGCGCTCCATGCGCAGCAGGCCGATGCGGTACTGGTTCTCCATCAACTCGCCGACCGAACGCACGCGGCGATTGCCGAGATGGTCGATGTCGTCGATCTCGCCCTTGCCGTCGCGCAGGTCGACCAGCGTCTTGATGACGGACAGGATGTCTTCCTTGCGCAGCGTGCGGTGCGTATCGGGCGCATCGAGATCGAGGCGCATGTTCATCTTGACGCGGCCGACCGCGGACAGGTCGTAGCGCTCGCTGTCGAAGAACAGCGACTGGAACATGTTCTGCGCCGAGTCGAGCGTCGGCGGCTCGCCTGGACGCATCACGCGATAGATGTCGAACAGCGCGTCCTCGCGCGTCATGTTCTTGTCGGCGTTCAGCGTGTTGCGGATATACGGGCCGATGTTGACATGGTCGATGTCGAGCAGCGGCAATTCCTTGTAGCCGTGCTCGATCAGCGCCTTGATCGACTTCTCGGTCAGTTCCTCGGCCGCCTCGGCGTAGATTTCGCCGGTCTTCGGGTTG
This sequence comes from uncultured Alphaproteobacteria bacterium, assembly GCA_963774995.1. Taxonomy (GTDB): domain Bacteria; phylum Pseudomonadota; class Alphaproteobacteria; order Rhizobiales; family Xanthobacteraceae; genus P52-10. The sequence continues at coordinate 33,494 of CAVZHJ010000003.1, read as the reverse complement.
ACGAGGTCTTCGGCGAGATACATGCCGACGAGTTCGGCATCCGACAGCCGCAGCGCCTTCAGGCCCTTTTCCTGCAGCGTGCGCGCCGCGCGCACGGTCAGCTTCTTGCCGGCCTCGAGCACGACCTTGCCGCTGTCGGCATCGACGAGATCGTTGATCGTCGAATAGCCGCGGAAGCGGGTCGCGTCGAACGGCACGCGCCAGCCTTCCTTGAGGCGCTTGTGGGTGATCTTCTTGTAGAAGGTCGACAGGATCTCCTCGGCGTCGAGGCCGAGCGCGAACATCAGCGAGGTCACCGGAATCTTGCGGCGGCGGTCGATGCGCGCGAACACGATGTCCTTCGCGTCGAACTCGATGTCGAGCCACGAGCCGCGATACGGGATCACGCGCGCGGCGAACAACAGTTTGCCCGACGAATGGGTCTTGCCCTTGTCGTGATCGAAGAACACGCCCGGCGAACGGTGCATCTGCGAAACGATGACGCGCTCGGTGCCGTTGACGATGAAGGTGCCGTTCATGGTCATGAGCGGAATGTCGCCCATGTAGACGTCCTGCTCCTTGATGTCCTTGACGGAGCGCGCACCCGTCTCCTCGTCGATATCGAACACGATCAGGCGCAGCGTCACCTTCAGCGGCGCGGCAAAGTTCATCCCGCGCTGACGGCACTCATCGACGTCGTACTTCGGCGACTCGAATTCGTAGCGCACGAATTCGAGCATCGAGGTGTTGGAGAAGTCCGAGATCGGGAATACCGACTTGAAAACGGCCTGCAGGCCCTCATCCAGGCGCCCGCCCGCCGGTTCATCGACCATCAAGAACTGGTCGTAAGACGCCTTCTGAACCTCGATGAGGTTCGGCATCTCGGCCACTTCCTTGATTTGACCGAAGAACTTGCGAACACGCTTGCGACCAGTGAACGTTTGTTGCGCCATTGTGTCCTCTCATCATCGCCGCCTGCCGGAGCGGCCCGACCGGAGCACGACTGACGTCGCCTCCGGGCTGAAATCCTAGAGCGTCCCGGGTCCCAAAATCCGATTTGTCAGGAAATTTTTCCTGAGTTCACGGGTCCCAAATCCAGAACGCAAAAGAACGCGCTGGGCGCGACCCTGCGCCCCGCACGTTCCGAATCTGCCTTTACGGACTAAAAAAGCCCGAAATGACCTGTCTCCCAACGTTCCGCGCGGAACCTAACTGATTCCCTGTCGCGGATCGTGCTGTCTGCTGCCGCCCCGATATAGGGCAGCGATCATGGCGATTCGAGGGGTGTTCCCACAAATCCCCACACATTCTTGTGTCTGGGCAGCGGTTTAGGCTGCCCGGGCACCGTTTTGCCGCAGAATCCCCGGGTCCCGCGTTGCGCGCCCCGGGGATTTCGCTCGACTAAGCTTCGCTTACTTGAGCTCAACCTTGGCGCCAGCCTTCTCGAGCTGAGCCTTGACCTTCTCGGCCTCGTCCTTGGTGACGCTTTCCTTGACGTTCTTCGGCGCGCCCTCGACCAGGTCCTTGGCTTCCTTCAGGCCGAGGCCTGTGATCGCGCGGACCTCCTTGATGACCTCGATCTTCTTGTCGCCGGCCGCAGCCAGCACGACCGTGAACTCGGTCTTCTCCTCGACCGGAGCGGCAGCGGCACCCGGGCCAGCAGCCACGGCCACGGCAGCAGCGGCCGAAACGCCCCACTTCTCTTCGAGAAGCTTCGCAAGCTCTGCCGCCTCGAGCACCGTGAGGCTCGACAGATCGTCTACAATCTTTTGCAAGTCAGCCATTTGTCGTCATTCCTTGATATCAGTTCGAACCAGTTACGATGGCGAAGAGCGTTACGCCGCTTCACTCTTTGAGGCATAAGCCTGAACCACACGCGCGAGCTTGGCCGCAGGTGCAGTGGTGAGCTGAGCAATCTTGGTCGCCGGCGCCACAAGGAGGCCGAGGATCTTCGCGCGCAGTTCATCAAGCGACGGCAGCGAGGCGAGCGCCTTGACGCTGTCGACGTTCAGGACGGTCTTGCCCATCGAGCCGCCAAGAATGACGAACTGTTCGTTCGTCTTGGCGAATTCGACGGCGACCTTCGGTGCCGCTACCGGATCGTTTGAAGTCGCGATCACAGTCGGCCCCTTCAGCAGGGAGCCGATGGCAACGATATCCGTGCCTTCAAGAGCAATTTTGGCGAGACGGTTCTTCGAGACCTTCACCGAGGCGCCCGCCTGCTTCATCTGCGTTCGCAGTTTCTGCATTTGGGCGACGGTCAGGCCGGAATAGTGAGCTACGATCGCAACGCTGGTGGCCTTGAAGACCCCGTTCAGCTCTTCGATCGCCTCTTCTTTTGCCGCTCGTTCCACAGCAAGCTCTCTCCGGTTGGCGACCTGCGCAAGGCACGATCGCCGGGTTTCACCCGCTGCCCGGCCTCGATTCCCAAGGTTGCCCCCAAGAAGATCATCGGCCCGACAGCTCTCAGAAGCCTGCCCTTCCGCTTGCGGAAAACCGAAGCGGAGTGTCGAGGTTCGAACCATCAATGCGGTCCGCTTGAAAGCTCAAGCGAACCAAAAATCCGGTCTTCACCCGTCTATGCAGGCCATGCGATTAAGCCGTTGTCAGAACTTGATGTTCAGCCGCGGGCGCCTGCAGTCTTGGACAGGATGGAATCGGCCGGCGAACCGGACGATCCCTTGCAATTCCGGCCAACAGACTTGGCAACCTCCTCGAGCAATCCAAGCGGATTTTCGCCGAAGAAGGCCTCCAATTCGAAGTTGTTCGAAAACGCACAGGCGCACTGGCCAAAGGCCGGTACGCCCGGTGCCGGGTGTTTAGTCGGTCAGAACCGGCTTGCCAAGTGGAAAGTTCGGGAAAGGCTCAGGAATTCGCCGAAAGCAAGCCCGATGCCCGCCGTACGCACCGCTCGGCCTCGGCGACCATGCTTCGCACGATTTCACCCGCCGGCTTAAGCTCGCGGACAAGATCGACCCCCTCCCCCACGATGACCGCCGCGACGTCGGTGTTCCCGGCTTCCCGGGCTGCCAGGAAGCGCTGCCGCTCCTGATCGACATTGGCTTTGAGCCCGGCCGGGTCGCGCGACCACCGGTCGACGAAGGCGTTGCGCAGCGTACGAATGTTCCACTGTGCCGGCCAATCGATCCCCCGGACGACATCGACCGAGGTGCCACGCTCGGTATTGTCGCCCGACGCTGCGACGGTGATCTTTTTCGCATTCGGATGGGCGGTCGACTCCGCGCTCGCATAAAACACCGTCCCGCAGACCACGCCCGCCGCGCCAAGCATCAGCGCCGCAGCGAGACCGCGGCCATCGGCAATGCCGCCCGCGGCAAGAACCGGAGTGCCGGCGGCGATATCGACGACAGCCGGCACAAGCGGAAAGGTCGCACGGGTCCCGCCATGGCCCCCGGCCTCGGTCCCCTGCGCGACCAGAACGTCGGCCCCCTCACCGAGCGCGCGTCGTGCCTGCTCAAGCGTCTGCACCTGTGCAATCAGGGGGACACCCGCCCGCTTGATCTTCGCCGCAAACGGACCGAGTTCACCGAATGACAGAAACAGCGCCTTTGGCGCGCGCTCGAGCGCGAGATCGAGAAGTTCCGGCTGTTTCTCCAGCGACCAGGTGATGAAGCCGACACCGATCGGCGTGTTTCCCGCCGCAGCGAACTCCTGCGTCAGTTGCGCGCGATCGCCATAGCCGCCACCAATGATGCCGAGGCCGCCCGCACGGCTGACCGCGGCAGCGAGCGCCCCGCCGGCGATGCTTCCCATCGGCGCAAGCAGCACCGGATGCTCGATGCCGAACAGCTTCGTGACGGATGTCTCGATCGTCATTGCAATTCCTCAACCTCGCAGGTCGTAGTGGAAGACTTTCGAGATGATCTGCCAGCGGCCGTCAAGGCAAACAAGGGTCAGGAGATCGGTGAAAAATCGCTCGCCGATCGCGCAATTGACGCGCGCGAAGGCGGTCACCGGTCCGGCAAATTCGATCGAAACAATCTGATCGGCGCGCGGTTCGTTACGGCTGGCCGGCGATGGCCGTTTGTCGACGATCGGAAAATACTCGTGCATGCGAAGATGCAGGAGGGTGCCGCCGGTCGCGCAGACATAGTGCGCATCGGGATGAAACACCCTGGCAAGCCTCACGGTGTCGCTGTGATAGAGGCCGTCGAAATAGTCGGACAGTACAGCGGTCAAAACCTGATAGCGCGTGTCCATGTGTCCCCCCGCTTCCCAAACAAAAGGGCGGAGCAGGTTTCCCCGCTCCGCCCCGTATTTGTTGATCTACGAAAGCGTGTTCAATCAGTTCGAAAGGCTCGACGGATCGATCTTCACGCCGGGGCCCATGGTCGACGAAATCGCCACGCGCTGCACGTAAGTGCCCTTCGATCCTGCAGGCTTCGCCTTGATCACCGCATCCGCCAGCGCCTTGACGTTCTCGACCAGCTTGTCTTCTGAGAACGACGCCTTGCCGATGCCGGCCTGGATAATGCCGGCCTTCTCGACGCGGAATTCGACCGAGCCGCCCTTGGCCCCCTTCACGGCGTTGGTGACGTCCATCGTCACGGTGCCGATCTTCGGGTTCGGCATCATGCCGCGCGGGCCGAGCACCTTACCGAGACGGCCGACGAGCGGCATCATGTCGGGGGTGGCAATGCAGCGGTCGAAGTCGATCGTACCGTTCTGCACCTTCTCGACCAGGTCTTCCGCGCCGACCACATCGGCGCCGGCGGCCTTGGCTTCTTCCGCCTTCGCGCCGCGCGCGAACACGCCGACGCGCAGCGTCCGGCCCGTGCCGTTCGGCAGGTTGACCACGCCGCGCACCATCTGGTCCGCATGGCGTGGATCGACGCCGAGATTCATCGACACCTCGATGGTCTCGTCGAACTTCGCCTTGGCGCGTTCCTTCACCATCTTGATCGCTTCCGCGACCGGATAGAGTTTCTCGCGGTTCACGCCCTCATAGGCGTTCGTCAAACGTTTTCCGATTGTCATGATCCGTTACCCCGCAACGTCCAGACCCATCGAGCGGGCCGAGCCCTCGACCATCTTCATGGCCGCTTCGATAGTATCGCAATTCAGGTCCTTCATCTTCTTTTCGGCGATCTCGCGCACCTGCGCTTTGGTCACCTTGCCGGCCTTGTCGCGGCCCGGCGCCTTGGAGCCGGACGCAATCTTGGCCGCCTGCTTCAGGAAGTAGGACATCGGCGGCGTGCGCATTTCGAAGGTGAAAGAACGGTCCTGATAGATCGTGATGACCACCGGGATCGGCGTATTCTTTTCTTCCTTCTGCGTCTGCGCGTTGAACGCCTTGCAGAATTCCATGATGTTGAGGCCGCGCTGACCGAGCGCGGGACCGATCGGGGGCGACGGATTCGCCGCGCCCGCCGGCACCTGAAGCTTCAGGTATCCGGTCACTTTCTTTGCCATCGTATACTCCTCTTTCGGGCACGGACCATCCGCGCCTTTCAGGGACCGTGGTGCGGTTCAAGGAGCAGCTGGCGACCGCTCCGTCTCCTTCCACGGTATTCCGGAGATTTCTCTCCGTCCGTCATGGCCGGGGTTTGTCCCGGCCATCCACGTCTTCCTACTGCCGCCACGCCCGAAAGACGTGGATGACCGGCATAAGGCCGGTCAAGACAGAAAACTCTCAAACCTTCTCGACCTGGGCGAACTCAAGTTCGACCGGCGTCGCGCGTCCGAAGATCGACACTGCGACCTTCACGCGCGAGCGCGCCTCGTCAATTTCCTCGACCACGCCGGAGAACGACGCAAATGGTCCGTCCGCCACGCGCACATTCTCGCCGATCTCGAACGACACGGACGGCTTCGGCCGCTCCACGCCTTCCTGCACCTGGTGAATGATGCGCATCGCCTCCGCCTCGGAGATCGGTTGCGGTCGATTATCCGCGCCGAGGAAACCCGTCACTTTCGGCGTGTTCTTGATCAGATGAAACGCCTCGTCGGTGAGATTCATCTTCACCAGCACGTAGCCCGGAAAGAACTTGCGCTCGGTGTCGACCTTGCGGCCGCGGCGCACCTCGGTGACCTTTTCGGTCGGAACCAGAACCTGCTCGAACAAATCCTCAAGCCCGCGCTGCTTGGCCTGCTCGCGGATCGATTCGGAGACCTTCTTCTCGAAGTTCGAATAGGCGTGAACGATGTACCAGCGCATGCTCATGATGGGATCCGTAAGCCTACGCTTTGATGCCGAGGACGAAGGTCACAAGGACTCGGATGATCTGATCGGCCGCCAGGAAGAAGATCGACGACACTGCCACCATGATGAACACCATAACCGTGGTGATCATGGTTTCCCGGCGCGAGGGCCAGGTGACCTTGGAGGCCTCGGCTCGCACTTCCTGCAGGAATTTGAAGGGGCTCGTCATCGCTCTCGTTACGTTCCTTGCGCGAATTCCGTGTCCGGAATCCGGATAGCCCCACTATGCCAGTCTCAATTACGCCCAACCCCAGTTCCTGAGGATGTGGCCGACAAGCGGGCCTAATGTGGGAAATTCAGTGCCGTCTCGGAAGTCCGTTAACCGGGCCGATCACGGGTGGCGCTTGGTACTGCGCAACGGTCAAAACGTCAAGTTTGTTGGCCCCGGCACCTATCCTGGCCTGCTTCCACGATCAGGAAGCCCGCCTGGCCCGCCTCGTTGACGGGGTTTCCAATGTTTCGGAGGCCGCGGCCAGTTGCTGCGCAAGTTCCGGGGCAAGCGCTGCCGACAGCGACCGATGCGCCCGGCGCCAGGCCGGCATCGCCTCCTTCAGACGGACGGCTCCCGCCTCGGTCAGCCAGACCATGCGGCGGCGCTGATTGCCCTCGACGACGGCGATCTCAACCAGTCCCTCACGTGCAAGGGCCTGCAAATTCCGCGTCAGCGTCGATTGCTCCATCCCGGTCCGATTCGCGAGCGCCCCGAGCGTGTCGTCGGCGGCAGCCGCGACCTGCGCCATCAGACCGAACTGCGCCACCGAAAGTCCGGCCTCGGCCATCTGGCCATCGAGAAAGCGTGTGATGCGCCGCGCCGCCAGCCGGGAATTCCAGCCGGCGCACAGCCGCGTCGCCTCTTCCGCGTCGGTGCGAAGTGAGTGGGGTTGCTGTTTCCTGAGCGTCATTGTATGTATATACAATATTTGTATCTACAAGAAAAGGAGAAAGTCATGAACGTGCACGCGCCCGCAGCTGCTGCCTATCGCTACGGAATGGCCGATCCTGCCGATGTGAAGGGCCTGAGCGGCAAGCAGGTGCTGCAAGGAATCATCGACGGAAGATTCCCGCAGGCGCCGATTTCGCAGGCGCTCAGCTTCTGGATCGTCGAAATCGGCGACGGCTTCGCGGCCTTCGAGGGCGAACCGGGACCGCATGTGCTCAATCCGCGCGGCACCGTGCACGGCGGCTGGGCGCTGACGCTGATCGACAGCGCGACCGGTTGCGCCTGCTATTCGTTGATGCCGCCGAACTCGGGCTACGCCACCGTCGAGACCAAGGGCAACCTCTCCCGCCCGATTCTGCACAACACCGGCCGGGTCCGTGCCGAGGCGCGCGTCGTCGCGCAGGGCAAGCAGATCGTCTCGGCGGAAGCGCGGGTCTTTACCAAGAGCGACGGCAAGATTCTCGCGCACGGCACATCGACCATGATGGTGCTGCCACAGCAGATGGCGAAGGGCTAAGCCTCATCGCGAGGCCGAAGAAAATGGCCGTCAGGCCGATTTGTTTCGTCGTCGCCTCGCAACGACACAATTGCAGGATCAACGAAACCGTTTTGCCCTTCTCACGCAGAACTCCCGAAACTGTGAGGGCTTACAACTCCGTCCAACGACGCGGCGGACAGTCGCAAGCAACCGGATGGAGATCACAATGCGCGCTCTCAGCCTCAGCCTGATCCTCGCATTCACCCTCGTTCTCTCGGGTGTCTCGGTTGCCGGCTCCTCCGACGACGGCGCGCCGCATGCGGGCCTGTTCCAGATCAATCCTTCGCAGCCGGTCGTGATGGCCAGCCGTTGATCTGACGATCCTGCATCGGATGCGCCGGTCAAAATTCAAAACTTCTGCGCTCACCCAGGGGGACGACAATGACTTTTTCAAAGATCGGTTTCGGCAAGCTGCTCATTGCAACCGCGATGACCTTTGCGATGATGTCGGCGGCCAATGCCTACACCCAGGAGCAGGAGGCGATGTGCACCAACGACGCCTTCCGCGTGTGCAGCTCTGAAATTCCCGATGTCCAGCGCGTCACTGCGTGCATGATGCGCAACAAGTCGCAGCTCAGTGCCGGCTGCCGTGCCGTGATGAATAAGTCTGCCCCTGCTCCGGCCGCGTCCGCGAACTATCAGCCGGTTTCCGGAAAGGCGTCCAAGCCGATGAATTTGGTTCCGCCGAAGGTAAAGCGCACCGGCGCGTAAGCAACGCAACAACATCCCGCCAGCGGCAGTCCGCCATTTGGCCGGGCTGCCGTTTTCATTTTGCGCCGTTGCTGAATTCTAGTTCACGCGGATGTCGAGTTCCTTCACCAGCTTCTCGAACTTGACGAAATCGTCGCGCACCAGTTTTGCGAAGGCGTCCGCGGTGCCGCCAATGGGCTCCTGCGCGGAATCCTCCAGGTTCTTCCTGATTGCCGGATCGGCCATCGCCTTGCCGATCTCCGCGTTGAGCCGAGCAACGATATCCGCGGGCGTTCCCTGCGGCACGAAAACACCGAGCCATTGTTCGGAGACGAGCCCCTTGATACCGGCCTGTTCGAATGTCGGGACATCCGGCAACGCCGGGGAACGGGTGGACGTCGTCTGCGCCAGCAACTGCAAGGTGCCGGCCCTGTAGTGCGGGATGAGCGGTGTCGATCCAAGCGTTCCAAGCTTTACATGGCCGGCAATCAGGTCGTTGATCGCCTGGCCGCCGCCGCGATACGACACTTGCACAAGTTCGATGCCGGCGATCCTGGCGAACCACATCGTCACCATGTGCTGCTGAGAGCCTGCACCGCTGCCGGTTCCAAAGCGGATACCGGGCTCTTTTTTCGCCTGCGCCACCAGTTCGGCAATCGTCTTGACGCCAAGCGACGGATGCGACGCCAGCACGATCGGCTGACGCGAAATCTGGATGACTGGCGTGAAATCACGCAGCGGATCGTAATTGACCTTGTAGACGTGGGCGTTGCTGACGATCGATTCCGGAACCACGAGAATTGTGTATCCGTCAGGCGCCGCCTTGGCGGCGAGTTCCGTGCCGAGGTTGCCGTTGGCTCCGGTCTTGTTCTCGACCACGACCTGCTGGCCCAGCACCTTCGACAGATGTTGGGCAACCAGCCGCGCAGCGACGTCGGTCGAACCGCCGGCCGCAAACGGCACGATCATCTGAACCGGACGGTTCGGCCATTGCTGGGCTTGCGCGTCGGGTGGCGACGCCAGGGCCAGGACCGCCAGCGCCGCGAGGATGCGGATCATCATCGTTATCGCTCCCATGCTGCGCGCGATCGACGCCGCCGATCAGACGCGCTCCGTCACATTGCGGATGTCGAACAAGGCTTCCATCGAACTTTCTCTCTGGGTGGCGCAGACGAACTGGTAGCTGTCCGAGCAGAACCAGACGTGACCGACCTCTTTGGCGACACCATCCGTGCCAAGCGCCGTTCGGCGCAAAACCAGCACCGGCGCACGCGACGACACCTGCAGCAACCGGCCAACCCGTGCACCGGCAGCCTCGGCGCGAATCGCCACCTGCGTCGAGGCAATGTGAATGCCGACGCCGCGCATCATGTCCTCGGTCGAAATCAGGTCCGCCCTGGCACGCGGCAGCGCCGCAACTGCGGGAACGAGCCACGCCTTGGTCAGCGCCACTGCCTTTTTGTCGATGAAATAGAGCCGTTCCAGTGACAGCGCATCGCTGCGCGGCTTCAGGCCGAGCGCCTCGGCAACATCCACGGGCGGCACACGCAATTCATAGTGCAGCAATCGGGCGCTGGCGCCTTCAGCCTGCGAAAACAGCGAGCCGAGCAGACCGTGCAGCTTCCTGAGATCATGACGCACGACCGGCGTGGTGACGAACGTCCCCTTGCCTTGCTTGCGGACAAGAAGCTGCTTGTTCACGAGCAATTCAACCGCCTGCCGCAGCGTGATCCGGCTCACCGCATAGCGCGCGGCCAGCACGCCTTCGGAATCCAGACGGTCACCCGGCTTCAATTCTCCGCCGCGGATCGCGTTCTCCAGAAGATTCGCGAGCTGTCGGTAAAGCGGCTCGGGGCTCGAGCGATCCAGCACGGCCGGCGGCTGATTTGTTCTGGTGCGCACGACATCCCAACTTGGCGGACGAGCAACTCACAGTCATACTAGGTCGTCCTATAACGTCATGACAAGCGTGAAACCAGCCCGATGCCGTTTTCCACCTATCTGCCCGAGCACATGGGCTCGATCCGCGCTCACGCCGCCGGGCCCTTTCGTCGCGGGCTCGCTGGCCGAGCTGACGCTGATCTACACCGCCGGCACGTTCGGCATCGACGACACCGGCATGGTGAAGATCTCGTGGCGGACCACCTCGGACATGGCAAGCCGCAGTTCGACAAGCCGCAGGCGGCGAACTTCACCACGGTCGAGGCCAGCAACGGCGCCAAGCTCGAAGTCTGGTTCGACCGGCTCAACATCCGGCCCTATGCGAACACGCTGCTGATCCGCGTCGGCCGCGGCTATCTGCGCGCCGGGCGACACGCTCACCATCCGCTTCGGCGACCGCCGCCAGGGCTCGCCCGGCTGGCGGCTGCAGACCAATGTCGAGAAGCAACGTCGAGCTGAAGACCTCGGTCGACGCGTTTGCCACCTACGAATTCTGCGAGCTGCCGGCAGCCGGCCTTCGATCTCGTGTCCGGGCCGGCGGCGAGCTGGAAGGCGATCCTGCCGTCGCTCGCGGTCGCGGGCGAGCCGTTCCGCCTCGCGATCGTCGCCGAGGACATGTGGGGCAACCCGACCGACGAGGCGGACGTCACCGCTTACGCTCAAGTCCGTCGCGGCCGATGCGCGGCTTGCCGGAAGCGATCGCGATCAAACCGGGCGACGGGCCCGCGCGTGATCGAAAATCTCGTCGCCGACGCGGCGGGCGACGTCGACCTGTCGGTCATGGCCGAGCGGCCAGGAAGTCGCGCGCGCCAATCCGATGCGCGTCGTCGCGCAGCGCGCCGCTGCGCCGCTACTGGGGCGATCTGCACGGCCAGAGCGGCGAAACCATCGGCATGGGCTCGGCGGAAGACTATTTCCGCTACGCGCGCGACGCGGCCTTCGTCGACATGGTCGGCCACCAGGGCAACGACTTCCAGATCACCGACGCGTTCTGGAAAGAGCTGAACCGGCTGACCGCGGAATTCGACCAGCCCGGCAAGTTCGTCTGCCTGCCCGGCTACGAATGGTCCGGCAACACCGGCATGGGCGGCGACCGCAACATCTTCTTCCGCCGCGAAGGCCGGCCGATCCGCCGCTCGTCGCACATTCTGGTCGAGGGCCAGACCTCGACCGACGCGATCTACACCGCCGACGAGCTGTTCGAGTGGCTCAAGGACGAGGACTGCTGCGTCATCGCGCATGTCGGCGGCCGCTACGCGGATCTGAAATACGCCCACGACGGCCGCGTCGAGCGCGCCGTCGAGGTGCATTCGTCCTGGGGCACGTTCGAATGGCTGCTGCACGACGCGTTCGACAAGGGCTATCGCGTCGGCGTGGTCTGCCACAGCGACGATCACAAGGGACGGCCCGGCGCGACGCGGCCGGGCGCCTCGACCTTCGGCGCGATCGGCGGGCTTACCTGCTACTTCATGCCGGAGCTGACGCGCGATGCGCTGTTCGAGGCGCTGCGCCAGCGCCGGCACTACGGCACGACCGGCACGCGCATCTTCCTCGATCTGCATGGCGCGTTCGACCGAGCGATGTCACCGGATTCTCCGAGGACCCGCAGCTCGGCCCGGCGGACGAGCACATGACGCGCGAAGCGCGGATGGGCGACATCATCCGGCCGGGCGGTGCCGATGAAGCTTTCCGCCGAGGTCATCGGCACCGCGCCGGTCGAGCGGGTCGACGTGCTGCACGGCACGCAGGTCGTGCAGACGGTCCGGCCATTCGCCGCCGGCGATCTCGGCCGCCGCGTGCGCGTGCTCTGGCAGGGCGCGGAGTATCGCGGCCGCGGCCGCGAAGACGATCTGGCAGGGCAAGCTGACGCTCGCCGGCAACCGCATCGCGCGATTTGCGCCGGTGAACTTCCTCAATCCGGAGCGCAAGGTGCAGGAGACCGCGCCCGGCACCGCGCTCGCCTGGACTTCGGTGACGACCGGCAATCTCGCCGGCGATCGATCTCTGGCTCGACCAGGCGAACAGCGGCTCGCTCAAGATCGAGACCAATGTGGTGTCGGGCGACGTCGACCTGGCTGCGCTCGACCGACAACACGGTCACGTTCGACGGCGGCGGGCTTGGCGCGGAAGCTCAGCGTCTATCGCCTGCCCGAAGCGACTGGAGCCGGCGTGTCACGCTGGATCATACCGTGACGTTCCCCGGCGGCGCCGATCTGCCGGTCTATGTCCGCGTCACGCAGGCCGACGGCAACCAGGCCTGGTCCAGCCCGATCTACCTGATCGCTTGATCCGAAAGTCCGCCGCCGCACGGTGACCCGGACCGAGTGCAAATCTGAACCAGGTGCAAAGTGGGTGCAAAGTGCAAATCTAACCAGGTCATCGTCTGGCAGGAGTGGCAGGGCTCGAACCTGCGACCCCCGGTTTTGGAGACCGGTGCTCTACCAATTGAGCTACACTCCTACTAAGCGGCTTCTATAACGAAGGCATAAGCCCTCGTCACGCCCCCGCTTCAGCGATTTTTCGTCGCGAATCCGCTTAAATCGGCTCGTCGTAGTGTTCCACCAGCGGAAACGGCGCGTAGAAATGGTGCAGCAGCTTCCGCCAGGGCTCATAGCGTTCGGATTGCCGGAAGCCGATCGTGTGCGCCTCCAGGGTGTCCCACCACACCAGCAGCAGGTAGCGATCGGCCGTTTCGAGGCAAGGTCTGACCTCGATGCGCTGGAAGCCGGGCGTCGCTGCGATCAGCGGCTTCGCTTCGGCCATCGCGGCTTCGAAGGCCGAGGATTGGCCCGGCTTGATACTGAGGATCGCAGTTTCGAGAGCCATGGGATTATAATCCGTGCCACAGAGCAGTGTGAGGTCGCCTCACATAGACGAGGCGCGACGCTGTTGCGCCTTTCTCACACCTCTTGGTTATACTTGGTGCGACTGGTAAACTTTCTTCCGCTTTCAGGACTCGTGTGAGGGCTTTATGCGCCCGCGAGCGACAATTTGTTTTGTCTCGCTATTCCTTCTGGTCACCGCCGGAACACCGGCTCTGGCCGAGAAGCGCATTGCGCTTGTGATCGGCAACTCTGCGTACACGACTGCGGGACTGCTTACCAACCCGGCCAACGACGCGGCCGCAATCAGCGAGATGTTCCGGCGGGGCGCGGTTTGAAGTGATCGAGTTGAAGCGCGACTTGAACAACACCGAGATGCGCCGCGCGTTGCGCGACTTTTCCGCCAAGAGCCGAGATGCCGACTACGCCATCGTCTACTACGCCGGCCATGGCATCGAAGTCGACGGAACCAACTATCTCATCCCGATTGACGCCGTGCTCGATCAGGACGGCGACGCCTATGACGAAGCGGTGGCGCTGGATCGCGTCTTGCAGGCGATCGAACCTGCGAAAAAACTGCGTCTTGTGATCCTCGATGCCTGCCGTGACAACCCGTTCGCGCGCACCATGAAACGCTCGTTCACCGGCCGATCGTCGGTGCGAGGACTTGCCGGCGTAGAGCCTGGCAAACCAAATACGCTGATTGCCTTCGCGGCCAAAGGCGGCTCGATCGCCGACGATGGGCACGGTGCGAACAGTCCCTACACCAATGCGCTCCTCAAGCATCTGGCCACGCCCGGACTGGATCTGCGCAAGGCTTTTGGCTTGGTGCGCGACGATGTTATCAAGGCGACGGACAGCAAGCAGGAGCCGTTCCTGTATGGCTCGCTCGGTGGCGCGGATGTGGTGCTCGTCCCGACGGCGCAGCCCAATCCCGCACAGCGAGCTGCTGCTGCAACGCAGATCGCCGGCAATACGAACGTGCAACCTGCAAGCAGTCCGCACGGTGAGGCGCGCCGCGACTACGAACTCGCACTGCAACTCGGCACCACGCAGGCATGGAGGTCCTATCTGGCCCAATATCCGGATGGATTGTTTGCCGGCCTCGCGCGAGGACAACTGGAAAAGATTGCCGCGGAGGAAGCTCGCACAGCAGAAAAGCCGTCGAAGGATGCCGCCGAGGCCGACGCGCGACAGATTTGCGAGCGCGCGACGGCCGAGGCGAAGGCCATCCTGGAGCGGGCGGAAGCCGGTGCGCGAGCCGCCGAGGATGCGCGCAGGATTGCCGAGGATGAAACCGAGCGATTGAGGAAACTGATCGCCAAGATGGAATCCGGCGGGCTGGCCAGCCGCCCGGATCCGGCGCCGCGCCCCAAGCCCATTGCCGATCAGGTCGTCTGCGATTTTCAGGGATGCCGGCCGGTCAAGCCTGGATGCAGAGTGTCGAGCACCACCCTTGAGGGCAGCGTGAACGGTTGGGCGCGAGAAATCTGCCGCTAGACAGCCTGTCAGAGGCCTTGGTTGTTCACGGCGGCGTGAGCCAGCGATCGAGCCTCCCGGGATCCCGCTGAACCTCACCCCGCATTTGCCCGACTAATAAGGTCCAATACTGCCCGATCGGCTGGTATAGCTGCAGTGTGCCCCAGGTAACAGATCGACCTGAGTGTCCGGGATACCAATCGGTGTTCAGAATGCCAGCAGTCCCGCTGGCCCAACTCTTTGGTGATGTCATGCGCAAGATGGCTCTGGCCCTGACCGCGTTCCTTTCTCTCATCTTTGCGAGCGACGCTGCGCTTGCGGAGAAGCGCGTTGCGCTGGTGATCGGCAATTCCGCCTACCGGAACGCACCGCAACTCCTGAATCCCGCCGAAGGACGCGGCCGCCATCAGCGATATGCTGCGCAAGGCCAACTTCGACGTCGTCGAAAGCGTCCGCGACGCGGACAATCAGGACATGCGCCGCACGCTGCGCGAGTTCTCGGACAAGTCGCAGAATGCCGATGTGGCGGTCGTCTATTTTGCCGGCCACGGCATCGAGGTCGATGGCCAGAATTACCTGATCCCGACCGACGCGATGCTGAATTGCGACCGCGACGTCTATGACGAGGCGATCTCGCTCGAGCGCGTCCTGCAGACGGTCGAGTCTGCGAAGACGTTGCGCCTCGTTATCCTCGATGCATGCCGCGACAATCCGTTTACGAAATCGATGAAACGCGTCTCGGCGCTGCGCTCGCTCAACCGCGGCCTGATTGCGGTCGAACCGATGAAGGCCAACACGCTGATCGCCTATGCTGCGAAGGGTGGCTCGACGGCGGAAGACGGCGACGGCACCAACAGCCCGTTCGCCTCGGCGCTGCTGAAGTACCTGCCGACGCCGGGCCTCGACCTGCGCCAGGCGTTCGGCCTCGTTCGCGACGACGTGATGAAGGCGACCGACAACAAGCAGGAGCCGTTCGTGTATGGCTCGCTCGGCGGCGCGACGGTTGCGCTGGTGCAGCAGGCAGCACTTGCCGCGCCCTCGACAACGGATGCATCGGCCGCTGCTGCTCAACCTGCCGCGACCGCCAATCCTGCCGCCGAAATCCGCCGCGACTACGAGTATGCCGAGCGTGTCGGCACCAGGGCCGGCTGGGAGTTGTTCCTGAAGAGCCACGGCGCCGGCTTCTATGCCGACCTCGCCCGCGCGCAGCTTGCCAAGCTGAATGCCGAGCAAGCCAGCACCAGCGCCACCGAGAAGGCGAAGAAGGCAGCCGAGGAGAAGGCGCGTCTCAGCAAGGAAGGCGCCGCGCCGGCAGATCAAGCCAAGGCCGATGCTGATGCCAAGGCCGCGCTGAAGGCGAAGCTCGATGCCGAAAACGCGAAGAAGCGAGAGCAGGCCCGCGTCGCCGCCGCCGAGCGGAAGAAGCGCAAGGAAGAGGCACGCATCGCCGCACAGTCCAGGGCTGTCGCGCTTCCCGCCCAGGGCGGAGGCGCTGGCGGGAACGCGCAGCCGTCGCAACGGGCAAAAGCCGGCCCGACGCTCGACCGCGCAGCCCTCTACGCCAAGTGCGATGCGATCGTGCCGCGCGGCGCCCGCGACGATGGCATCAACCGCCCGCCGCGCGTCGACTTCTGTGTGCAGAACGGTGGCAAATACTGATCGCAGACAATCGCTGCGGTTGGAACAGCCGCTGCTCTGACGACAAGCAGATCGCGGGGATTGCAGTGCAGTCCTCGCGATTTTCGTATGCGCCATATGTTTGAGCGCATCGCTCTCAGCCCAAAACGCGCCTGTTCAAATCCTGCATTGTGGGCCAAGCTGTCCTCACCTTTCGCGGTTAGACCGCGATCCGGAACAACAACCGGAACAAATTCAAGAGCAATCGGGAGGATCACCAATGCCAGCGCGCGCGACCGCAAAGAAAGCCGCAAGCCCGAAGAAGAACGGCTTTCAGACGCCCGCCTTGCCGAAGGCGAAGCCTGAGAGCGTCGGCCTTTCGTCCGCGCGATTGAAAGCGTTGTCCGAGACAATCGGTCGCGAGGTCGACAAGGGCACGCTGCCGGGCGCAGTGGTGATGGTCGGCCGCAAGGGCAAGGTCGCGCATTTTGACGCGATCGGCAGGCAGGGTCCGTCGTCGGACGCAAAGATGCGGCAGGACTCGGTGTTCCGGATTTTCTCGATGACCAAACCTATCGTCTCGGTCGCCATCATGCAGATGGTAGAGGACGGCAAGATCCTCATCAATGATCCGCTGTCGAAATATATTCCATCCTTTGCGCAGGCGCAGGTTGGTGACGTGAGAGACGGCAGGATCCATCTCGTGCCGATGAAACGCGAGATCACGATCCAGGACCTCTTGAGCCATACCAGCGGCATCTCCTACGAGATCACCGGCCCCGGCCCGATCCAGACACTTTACTCGGATGCGAAAATTTACCGCCGCAGCATGAACAACGAAGAGCATGCGGAAGTCATCGCAAGGCTGCCGTTGATTTGCCAACCGGGCGCCGAGTGGAATTACAGCCGGTCCACCGATATTCTTGGACGCGTGGTTGAGGTCGTCGCAGGTCAAACGCTTGGCAACTATTTGACCGACCGTATCCTCGCGCCGCTGCGCATGAGCGACAGCGGCTTCCATATCGAGGAGGAGCGCGCTCACGATCGGCTTGCCGAACCGTTTCCGAACGATCCGTGGACCGGCAACAAGGTCGTCTACTTCAGCATGACACAGAAGCCGATCTCGGAATCGGGCGGCGGCGGCATGGTGTCGACTGCAGCGGACTACGCCCGCTTTGCGCAAATGCTTGCCAATGGCGGCTCGTTGAACGGCGAGCGCATCATCGGCCGCAAGACGCTTGAGCTGATGGCATCCAACCATCTCGGCCCAAATGTGAAGATCGACACGCCGCAGATTCCACCCGGCCACGGCTTCGGTCTTGGCTTCGCAGTGCGCATGCAGCCGGGCATGGCGCCCTACCCGGGCTCAGTCGGACAATTCTACTGGGGCGGCGCCGCCGGCACCCAGTTCTGGGTCGACCCGAAGGAAGACCTCTGGGCGGTGTTGATGGTGCAGGCGCCCGGCCAGCGCGACTACGTGCGCGTGCTGTTCCGCAATCTGGTCTACGCGGCCGTCGAAAGCTGATTGGCCGCCCATCGTTCGCGTCTGGCTCCCATTCCGCTTCAGGGACCGCCATGGCTTTACAGAGCCATAGGCGGTCCCTATTCACGTCAGGTATCGGGAACCTCCATTGCGAAGGCTGAATGAACAAGATTGAACCTGTCGTTGACCGGCGGAATCTGCTCGCGCCGTTTCATGGCGCCAGACCTCCGGCCCCGCCATGGTTCCACGACGCCATCGCCAATGCACCCGAGCGGACCTTCGTCGATGTACGGGGAGCCGCGATCGAAACGCTGACGTGGGGCGAGCGCGGCAAGCCGGGACTTTTGTTCCTGCACGGCAACGGGGCCTGCGCCGACTGGTGGAGTTTCATCGCGCCGTTCTTTGCGGACACGCACCGCATCGCGGCGTTCTCCATGTCCGGCATGGGCGGCTCGACCTGGCGCGACAGATACAATTACGATCTCTATGTCGATGAAGCCTTTGCGGTTGCCGAGGCCGCCGGACTGTTTGCGTCGGCAGTCAGGCCCGTCATCATCGGCCATTCGTTCGGCGCGTTCATCACCTCGGGCGTCGTCGGACGTGCGGGCGCGCGGATCGGCGGTGCGATGCTGCTGGATGGTCCCTTTCTCGGATCTGCCGCGCGCAAGCGAGCACGCGAGATGCGCGGAGCGCCGCGGCCAAAGCGCATTTACGACACGCTTGCGCAAGCGCTGTCGCGATTCCGTTTCGCGCCCGATCAGGATTGCGAAAATCTGTTCATCGCCGACTGGATCGCGCGATCGTCGATCCGCGAGTTTCGCCGCGCCGACGACAGCATCGGCTACACGTGGCGTTTCGATCCGCTCCGCTTCATGGGCTTCCTGCACGGCTATCCGGCAAACGATCTCGCCGCCGCGCAATGCCCGATTGCCGTGATCGGCGGATCGCGATCCGGCTTCGTGACGGAAAAGCGCATGTACGACCTTGAGGCCCACCTTCGGAAAGGCTCGCCGTTCATGGTCATCCCGGATTCGGATCATCACATCATGGCCGACCAGCCGCTGGCGCTGGTCGCCGCGATCCGGATGCAGCTTGCGAATTGGGGATAGCCGTCATTCCGGCGCGACGCCATAGCCGTTCGAGGAACGGCGTCGCTTCGCTCGCCATAGCCGTTCGAAGAACGGCGTCGCTTCGCTCGCCTATGGCGTCGAGCCCGGACTCCATACGCCCGGCGGTGGTGAGATGACGGGCATCAGTTGCCTTCACTGATGCGGCAACGGCAAGGAAGCGCAGGGGGCAAGGATTCCGGGTCCGCGCCTTTCGGCGCGTCCCGGAATGACATCATCAGCTGATCGTGCCGCCGCCGTCGATAACGATGCTTTGGCCGTTGACGAACGCGCCGGCCTTCGAGGCAAGGAACACCGCGCCGCCGGCGATTTCATCGGGCTGACCGATGCGCCGCATCGGCGAGCGCGCTTCAGTGGTCTTCAGTGTGTCCGGGTTGTCCCACAGCGCCTTGGCGAAATCAGTCTTGATCAAGCCGGGCGCGATGCAATTCACGCGGATGTTGTGCTGGCCGTACTCCACCGCGAGATTACGCGCGAGCTGCAGATCCGCCGCCTTCGAGATGCAGTAGGCGCCGATGGTGGTCGAGCCCTTGTAGCCACCGACCGAGGAAATGATGATGATCGACCCGTCCTTGCGCGCGATCATCTGCGGCACGGTGTAGGAGATCAGCCAGTTGTTCGCGATGATGTTGTTCTGCAGAATTTTGCTGAACTGATCGTCGCTGATTCCGGCGAGCGGACCGTAATACGGATTCGACGCTGCGTTACAGACCAGCACATCGACCTTGCCGAACCTCTCGGTCGTCTTATCAATCAGGCCGTGCAGTTCTTCCTTGGACGAAATGTTGGCCGGGATCGATATCGCCGTGCCGGCGCCATGCTTGTCATTGATCGCCTTCGTCACCTCTTCGCACGCCGGCAGCTTGCGCGACGAAACGACGACCTTGGCGCCATGCTCTGCGAAGCGCTCGGCGATGGCACGGCCGATGCCGCGCGACGAACCGGTGACCACTGCGACCTTGCCGGTCATATCGAACAGACTTGGCATTCAACCCTCCCTTTTTACTTAAGCCGCGAGCGCTCCCGCGCGTTCTTGGATAGCTGACTTTAAGCAGGCTTTGCCGCGTCCGGCAACCAGCGGAAAGACAATGCGTCGCCGGCATAGGCAGGGCCGACATCGCGAGCGCGTGCGCAGAAAAGTGTCAGGCGTGCTTCTGGATTTCCGGACCCGCCGGCTGATGCATCGCCGCATGATCGCCGCCCGCAAGCCAGGGCTGATGATTGACCATACCGACCCGCCAGCCGGAATCTCCGTTGAACGTCAGGAAGTCGAGCCGTGTCAAAGAGCAGTTCTCGATCGCGAACGACAGCCCGCCCTGCGCGCCAAGGCCCAGCGCCAGCGCGATCGCCGCCTTGATGACGCCGCCATGCGCCACCGCGACGACATCGCGACCCTCATGCGCCGCATTGATCTTGTGAATGCCGTTGCCGACACGCGCGCAAAGATCGAGAAAGCTCTCGCCGTTCGGAGTCCTTTCATCGGCCGGCCCGAACCAATGGCTGCCGAGCTGTACCGGCCGGCTCGCATAGAACGTGCTGCGATCCCTGCCCTGCCAGTCGCCGAGGTTCTGCTCTGCGAAATCAGCTTCGTGCGGCATCGAAGCAGGTTTCGGGAAACCCGCGCCCCAGATCGCAGCGGCCGTCTGATGTGTGCGCTTCAGATTGCTTGAAACCCAGACGGCGTCCTTCGGCAACGTGCGGGCCAGGCCCTGAAACACAACCGTATCGCTGCAATCGCAGCCGAGATCGGATTGCCCGTAGATGCGTCCACCGTCTTCGCGCACAGGCGCATGACGAATCCACCACCAGCGGGTGGTGACCGGTTGGGCGCTGGACGCATTGGACATGGCAGAAGCCCTTCAATATTGTTCTCAGTAACTAGCTACGTCAGTGCGCAGCAGGGCTCAAGCCGCTTTCGGCGCATGCGAAACAAGACAAAACGTAAGATGGAGGACAACGCATGGGCCGCCTCGAAGGCAAATCGGTCATTATAACTGGTGCGGGTTCGGGCATCGGCCGCGCGGCATCGCTGATGTTCACCAAGGAGGGCGCGAAACTGATCGCCGTCGACAAGAGCGACGCCGTCGATGAAACCGTCAAGCTGGTACGCGCCGCGGGTGGCACCGCCGAAGCGGTCAAGGCCGATGCGGGGCTCGAAGGCGATGTCGCGGGTTTCGTCGGCAAGGCGGTGGCGGCCTACGGAAAGCTCGATGTGATCTGGGCCAATGCCGGCATTTCCGGCGGCTGGGTGCCGCTGCACGATCAGACGGTCGAACAATGGAACGAAATTCTGCGGATCAATCTGATCGGGCCGTTCCTCGCGGTGAAGCATGCCTCACTGCAGATGATGAAGCAGGATCATGGCGGCTCGATCATCTGTACCGCATCGGTCGCGGGGTTGAAGGCCAACGCCGGCGGCAATCCGTACAGCGCCAGCAAGGCCGGCGTGGTCAGTCTCGTGCAAACCTCGTCATACGCGCTGACCGGCACCGGCATCCGCGTCAATGCGATCTGCCCCGGCCTGATCGAGACCGGCATGACGCGCAGCACCTTTGAGAAGGCGCGCGAAGTCGGCAAGTCCGACAAGATCGGGCAAATCAACCCGACGCAGCGCGGCGGCCAGCCGCATGAAATTGCGGCGATGGGATTGTTTCTCGCCAGTGACGAGGCGTCTTACGTCAACGGACAGGCCTTCCCGGTCGATGGCGGCCTGACCGCCTCGATGCCTTTTGCCGGCAAACTCAGAAAGTGAGCGCGTAAGATGTCCCGCCTCTCAGGCAAGGTCGCCGTCATCACCGGCGCTGGCAGCGGCATCGGCCAGGCGAGCGCGGAGCTGTTCGCGCGCGAAGGCGCCAAAGTGCTTGCATTCGACAGGAATGCTGACACCGCGCGCGCAACGGCCGAAGCTATCCGTGCATCGGGCGGCGTTGCGGAGGCGATGACGGGCGATGCCGGTCTCGAAGCCGACGTATCGAACGCCATCGACACCGCGGTTGCCAAATGGGGTCAGCTCGACGTCGTGTTCGCGAACGCCGGCATTCCGGGGGGCTGGGTATCGCTCAACGAGCAGACGCCGGAACGCTGGGCGGAAATCCTGCGGGTCAATCTGATCGGGCCGTTTCTGGCGATCAAGCACGCCAGCCGTCACATGGTCGCGCGTGGAAGCGGCTCGATCATCTGCACCGCGTCGGTTGCGGGCATCAACGCCAATGCGGGCTCGCACCACTACAGCGCCAGCAAGGCCGGTGTCATCAGCCTCGTCAAAACCTCGGCCTACTCGCTTGCGGGCACCGGCGTTCGCGTGAATGCGGTCTGTCCCGGCATCATCGAAACCGGCATGACGCGCCCGACCATCGAAAAGGCGCGCGAACGCGGCCGCGAAGTTCAAATGGGCAATCTGACGCCGCTCAGGCGCAACGGCATGCCGATCGAGATCGCCACCATGGCGCTCTATCTCGCGAGCGATGAGTCATCCTACGTCAACGGTCAATCGATCGCCGTCGATGGCGGGCTGACCGCGTCGATGCCTTACGACGTCCGGCCCCCCAAGTCTCAAGGCAAGTAAAGTTCAAGCCTCGTCTTCAGGCGTCATTTCGGGTTCACGCTTTGCGCGTGCCCCGGAATGACGACTTTGACGCGCTAGCTCAGCTCGCCCCCGCCTTCACCGCATACTCCCACGACGCCTTCGCCAGCGGCACGACGCGCGCGGCGCTTTCGGCGGCGCGGGCGCTGGACGCGGTACCGTCGCGGATCCGCCCGGCAATGCCCTGCAGAATGCCGGTCAAACGGAACAGGTTGTAGGAGAAATACCAGTTCAGGTCAGGGATGCCGGAGCGGCCCGTCGCCTTGCAGTAGATCTCGATCGCCTCTTCCAGTGTCGGAATGTTCAGCGAGGGAAGGTCAGAGCCGACCAGCCCGGTGCGGCCGCCGCCGGAAGACATCACCCACTGCATCAAGAGATAGGAGAAGTCCGCCAAGGGATCGCCGAGCGTCGACAGCTCCCAGTCGAGCACCGCAATGACCTGAGGCTTGTCGGCCGCGTAGATCATGTTGTCGAGGCGATAGTCGCCGTGCACGACGGAAACACGCTCCTGAACCGGCACCGTCCTCGGCAGCCACTCGATCAGCCGCTCGACCTCATCGATCTTCTCAGTCTCCGAGGCGCGGTACTGCTTCGTCCAGCGATCGACCTGGCGCGAAAAGTAGTTGCCGGAGCGGCCATAGTCGCCGAGCCCGATCTTCTCCGGATCGTAGCTGTGCAGTTTTGCGAGCGTCAGGATTTCGTCGTTGAAGATCGGCCGGCGCTCCTCGCGCGCCACGCCAGGCAGCGTCTGATCCCAGAACACGCGGCCTTCGACCATGTGCATCACGTAGAACATGCTGCCGATAACGCTGTCGTCGGCGCAAAGGCCATAGGTCTTCGGCGCCGGGAACCCCTGCGCGTGCAGCGCGGTGATCACCTTGTATTCGCGATCCACCGCATGCGCAGACGGCAAAAGCTTGCCGAACGGCTTGCGGCGCATCACGTAGGACCGGCCCGGGGTGTCGAGCCGGTAGGTCGGGTTCGACTGTCCGCCTTTGAACTGGCTGACCTTCAGCGGCCCGGAATATCCTTCGACATTCTCGCGCAGCCACTTGTCGAGGTTCGCCTCGTTGATGCGATGGCGCTCCTCGACCTCCTTGGTGCCGTTGAACTCGTCGTCGCGGCTTGCGGCTTCCGCCATGATGAAAGCCTCTGCTTACTGGGTCTTCATCGGCGTGAAGTTGCCGTGACGGGCGATCTCCATGCGCGCGATGGAGCGGTTGTGGACTTCGTCCGGGCCATCGACCAGGCGCAGCGTGCGCGACTGCGCATACATCCGCGCAAGACCCGGATCTTCGGTGACGCCCGCGCCGCCGAATGCCTGGATCGCGTCGTCGACGATCTTCAGGAGCATCTTCGGCACCGAGACCTTGATCATCGCGATCTCGAGCTGCGCCGCCTTGTTGCCGACCTTGTCCATCATGTCGGCGGCCTTCAGAACCATCAGCCGGTTGATCTCGATGTTGGTGCGGGCTTCCGCAATGCGTTCTTCCCAGATCGAGTGCTGGATGATGTACTTGCCGAACGCGACGCGCTCGGATAGCCGCTTGACCATCCGCTCCAGCGCGACCTCGGCGCGGCCGATCGCCCGCATGCAGTGATGGATGCGGCCCGGACCGAGCCGCCCCTGCGCGATCTCGAAGCCGCGGCCTTCGCCGAGCAGAAGATTCTCGCGCGGCACGCGCACATCCTTGAGCAGGATCTGGGCATGGCCGTGCGGCGCGTCGTCGTAGCCGAACACCGGCAGCATACGCTCGATGACGAGGCCTGGCGTGTCCATCGGTATCAGGATCTGCGACTGCTGCTGATGGCGCGGGTTGCTCGGATCGGTCTTGCCCATCAGGATCGCGATCTTGCAGCGCGGATCGCCCGCACCGGACGAGAACCACTTGCGGCCGTTGATCTTGTAATAGTCGCCATCGCGCTCGATACGCGTCTCGATGTTGGTGGCGTCGGACGAGGCAACCGCGGGCTCGGTCATCAGGAAGGCCGAGCGGATCTCGCCGTCCATCAGCGGCTGCAGCCACTTCTTCTTCTGCTCCTTGGAGCCATAGCGCAGGAACACTTCCATGTTGCCGGTATCCGGCGCCGAGCAGTTGAACACTTCGGAGGCCCAGCTGATGCGGCCCATCTGCTCGGAGAGCATCGCATATTCGAGGTTGGTCAGACCGGCGCCATGAAACTCGTCGTCCTCATGGTCGTTCGGGGGCATGAACATGTTCCAGAGGCCCTCGGCGCGCGCCTTCTTCTTCAAGTCTTCCAGGACGGGAACGACCTTCCAGCGCGTCTCACCTTCGTTCATCTGGGCCCGATAGGTCGGCACAGCCGGTTCGACATGCTTCTGCATGAAGTTGACGACACGATCGAGCCAATGGCGCTGGCGCTCCGACATATCGAAATTCATGGGCGATCCCTCACGCTTGTTTAGTTTCTGTACTGTCCGGCCTTTCTACACAGCGCCGCGACCCTTGGGCAAGCCGGTTTGCGGAACGCCTAACCCCCCGAAATCGCCGGGCGGATGGCGGGCCTTGGCGCGATTCCGGCTACCGCGCCGCACGCTGGGAAATGTGGGGAAATGGAGCGGGTGGAGGGAATCGAACCCTCGTATTCAGCTTGGAAGGCTGCTGCTCTACCATTGAGCTACACCCGCATCGCCGGTTCGATTAGCATGGCCCTCTTGCGGTCTCAACAACAACGAACGGCCGGTTTCCCGCAGTGAAACACCGGCGGAGGGTGAGGAAACCTGATGTCTGACAGCGCCAAAAGCTGGACCCGCCACGATATCGACATTCCCCTGCCCGACGGCGTGAGCTTGCGCGGCTGGCACTATGCGCAGTCGCTGGCCGACGCGCCGGTGATCGTGATGAGCCATGGATTCGGCGTGGTGAAAGAGATGCAGCTCGACCTGATCGCCGAGGTTTTTGCGGGCGGCGGGTTCAATTGCGTGGTCTACGATCACCGCAACCTCGGCGCCAGCGGCGGCGAGCCGCGGCATCACATCGATCCGTGGCAGCAGGTCGCCGATTGCCGCGAGGTCGTGACTTTTGCACGCAACCTGCCCGGGGTCGATGGCACGCGGCTCGGCATCTGGGGCACGAGCTACAGCGGCGGTCATGCGCTGGTGATGGGGGCGACCGACCGGCGGATCAGCGCGGTGGTTGCCCAGGGCGCGACCATCAGCGGCTGGCGGACGTCGCTCAGGCGGTTTCCAGGCGACAGCTGGGGCAGGATGGCGCAGCGTTTTGCGGCCGATCGCGACGCCGTGTTCAAAGGCGCCGCGATGGCGGTCGGCGCGCAGATGCCGGACCTGAAGCCGGAAGACATTGCGCGCAACGACATTGCAATCGACGAGGCACGGCCCGGGAATTCGTCGGTCGATTGGGTTCGCGCCACACCACCGGAGAAGCTCACGGGCTGGGGCAACAAGCTGACGTTGCGTTCGCACGAACTCTATCGCACCTATGAGCCCGGCGCGTTCGTCACGCAAATCTCACCGACGCCGCTCCTGATGATCACCATGGACAACGACACGGTGACGCCGACGGACGAGATTCTCGGCGCCTACAATCTCGCGCTCGAGCCGAAGCGGCTGAAGATGCTGCGCGGCGGCCACTGCGATCTCTATTGTCACAAACGCGCTGACGCGACCCAGGCCGCGCTGGCGTTCTATCAGGAATTTCTGTGAGGGTTCGCCCTACACCCCAAACGTATCCCGCCAGCGCTCGATCAAGTCCGGCAGCTTTTCGTGCATCTCGGTTGGGCTCTTGCTGATGCCCTTCAGGGTTCCAAGCGGATGAATGCCCGGCGCGGGCGTCACGTCGGTGCGCACCGGGACGGTGTACTCGCTCGCGGTGATCGCTGCCGATTCCCTGCTCAACAGAAACTCGACGAACAGCTTTGCCGCATTCGGGCGCAGCGTGGTCGCAACGATGCCTGTCGGGCTGAAGCTGACGATCGTGCCGTCCTCGGGATAGACGCCCTTCAGCGCGGTGCCGCGCGCAGCATACCCGAACACGCTGGCGCCCGAGCCCATCCCGATCTTGCGTTCGCCCGAGGCGACCGTCGTCGGCGGATCGGTGAGCGAACGGCCGACCTGCGGCCGGTTGGCCTTCAGCTTCTCGAAGAACTCCCAGCCATAAAGATTGGTCATGGACAATACCCAGCCGCCCATGGCGCCGCTGAAACCCGGATGCGCAACCGCGACCTGATTGCGCCACTTCGGGTCGATGAAGTCGGTCCACTTCTTCGGCGCGTCAGCCGCGCTGACCAGATCGCCATTGTAGCACATCACCGTCGTGTTGCCGTCGGTGATGGTGTAGGCGCTGTCGGCGTCGAACTTCGCGATCAGCGGCGAACAGTCGGCAAGGTTCTTCGGCACGAACGGCAGCAGTTGCTTCGCAGCCTTGAGCGACACGTACTGGCCGAGGTCGGTGGAGGAAAACACGTCGCAATTGGCGACCTTCGCCTTCAGGTCCTGACTGAGTCGCTGATAGATCACCTGCCCCGTCGCACGCACGACGTTGCATTTGATGCCCGGGTAAACTTCGGTGAATTGCTTCGCCACGCGCTCGGCGATCTCGACCCGCCAGTGAGCGATGTACCAGGTGAGTTCGCCTTCCTGTCTGGCCCTGGCGTGGAGGTCGGTGAAATAGGTCGAATTGTCCTGGGCTCGCACGGCCGGTGCAGCGAGCGTCGCGCCGGCTGCGAGCGAATACGTCAACAGCGTTCTGCGATCGACAATCATGGGCGCCTCCCTTCAAGCCGTCATTGCGAGCGAAGCGACGCCGTTCTTCGAACGACTGACGATCAAACCCCGAACGTGTCCCGCCATTTCTCGATGAGATCCGGCAGTTCCTTGTGGAGTTGCTCGGGATCGCGCGCGATACCTTTGCGCTCGCCGAGACGTGCAACCCCGGGCTGCGGCTGAACGTCGAGCCTCGTCGGTGTCGTGAATTCGGCGCTCGCCAGCATCTGGCATTCCTTGCCGAGGAGGAATTCGACGAACAGCCTGGCCGCGTTGGGCCGCGTCGAATTGGCCATGACGCTCGTCGGGCTGAAGCCGATGATGGTGCCGTCTTCCGGATAAACCGTGTTGAGCGGCGAGCCGCGCGCGGCCAGATTAAGCGTCAGATTGCCCGGCCCGATGCCCACTTTCCGTTCGCCCGAACTGATCGACGTCGGCGGATCCACCAGCGATCGGCCGACAAATGGTCTGTTGGCCTTGAGCTTCTCGAAATATTGCCAGCCGTAAAGGTTGTTCATCGTGACAACCCAGCCGCCCATGGCGCCGCTGAAACCCGGATGCGCAACCGCGACCTGATTGATCCACTTCGGATCGAGCAGATCGGTCCACTTCTTCGGCGCTTCCTCAGCCTTTACGAGATTGGTATTGTAGCACATCACCGTCGTGTTCGCGTCAGTGATGGTGATCTGGTTGGTCGGATCGAAATCGCGCGCCAGCGGCTCGCATTCCGCCAGCCGCTTCGGCTTGAACGGCAGCAATTGCTTCTGCTGCCGCAGCGTCACGTACTGGCCAAGATCGGTCGAGGAAAACACGTCGCAGTTAGCGACCTTGGCCCGCGCGTCCTGCGTCAGGCGCTGATAGAGCACCTGGCCGGTGGCGCGCACCACGTTGCACTTCACGCCTGGATAAAGCTGGGTGAACAGGTTGCCGACACGCTCGGCTGTCTCGGTGCGCCAGTGACCGATGTACCAGGTCACCTCACCGTCCTTCTTCGCCTTCTCGTAGAGATCGGCGAAGTATGGATCGGGGGACTGGGCGAGCGCGCTGCGTGCGATCGCCGGCGCCATCGCGACGATTGCGCCCGTCCGGAGAAACGCTCTGCGATCGATGCCCATGGTCACGTCCTTGTTCTTGTTTGGTTGAAGTTCAGGCAGCCTGATCGTCCTGAATCGGCACGATGTCGCCGGGATCGATCTCGACGAACACGCTCTGCCCGACCGCGAAGATGTTCGACGGCGGCGATGTCACGCGCAGCTTGAGATCACTGTCTGCCACCTGCAGCGCGTAGTCCCAGGTCTCGCCGAGAAACGAGCGGTCAATGATGCTGCCGGGCAGAACGATACTCTCTGCGTTCGCCGGCCGCGCCGCGTGCAGGCCGATGTTCTGGGAGCGCAGTGAAAAGATGTCGGTAGCGATGGCGCTCGTGGCATTCAGCCGCACCGCCGGTACGTCAAAGCCCTTGAACGAGACGCCCACACCATTTGCCTTGCCGTCAAGAATGTTCGACCGTCCGATGAACTCGGCGACATAGCGGGTTTTCGGCCGGTTATAGAGCGTCAGCGGATCGTCGATCTGCTCGATCCGTCCCTCGCTCATGATCGCGATGCGATCCGACGTGGTCATCGCCTCGGCCTGGTCGTGCGTCACATAGATCGAGGTGATGCCGAACTCATTGTGCAGCCGCCTGATCTCGCCGCGCATTTCATCGCGCAGGTTGGCGTCAAGGTTCGACAGCGGCTCGTCGAGCAGCATCACCTCCGGCTTCACCACCAGCGCACGGGCCAGCGACACGCGCTGCTGCTGGCCGCCGGACAGTTCGTTCGGATAGCGTTTTGCAAACGGATCGAGCTGCACGATGTCGAGGATTTCCGCGACACGCCTGCGCATCTGGTCCTTCGGCACTTTTCGCATCCTCAAGCCGAAGGCGACGTTCTGCTCGACGGTCATGTTCGGCCACAGCGCGTAGCTCTGGAAGATCATCGACATCCGCCGCTTCTCCGGCGGCAGTGATTCGTATTGCGAGGAGAGCTGCCTGCCGTCGAGCTCGATTGTTCCGGCGCTCGGTACGATGAATCCCGCGATCATCCGCAGCGTCGTCGTCTTGCCGCAACCCGACGGGCCGAGCAGCGACACGAATTCGCCGGCACGCAATGTCAGGTTCAGCCGGTCGACGACGGTCACCTCGCCGAACCGCTTTGAGATACCGCGAAGCCGCAATTTGTCCATCATGATCGCCTCAGCATGAAATCGCGTCCGACAATCTTCGTGCCGATCGCGACCACAATTCCGGTTATGAGCAGCAGCAGCACCGCGATGGCCGACAGGATCTCGTATTGGCCCTGCTCACTCATCTCGATCGTCAGCACGGACAGAACCCGCGTCTGCGGGCCTGACAGAAACATCGCCGTCGACAGTTCGCGCGTGCCGATCACGAAGATCAGCAGCCAACTGCCGAGCAATGACATCTTCAGAACCGGCAACACGACTTCCCAGAGCGCCCGTCCCTGCGAGCCGCCGGCGACCCGCACAGCTTCCTCCAATTCGGGGTGAAGCCCCTGAATGGCCGAGTTCGAATTGACGAAGGCGATCGGCAGAAAGCGCGTGACGAAGGCGATGACGATCAGCGCGCCCATCCCGTAGAGCGAAAACGGCGGCGGCGCATAGGCCGCATAAAAGCAGATCGCCAATACGATTCCCGGCACCGCAAACGGCGCCAGCGTGATGCCGGATAAAAGCCCGGCAAACGGCAACAGTTTTCGCCGCGAGATGTAGGCCACGGCGAAGCCGAGCACCGTGCAGATCGTCGCGGCCCAGAACGCATAGTGAAACGTGTTGACCAGCGACTGCCGGATCGAGGGTTGTCCGAACAGCGCCTGATAGAAATTGTCGAGCGTCAGATTGTTCACCGACAGGCCCTTGACCCAGGCTTTGGTGAACGCGCTCTGCAGGATGATGTACATCGGCAGCTAACACCGACAGCGTGCCGCACCAGCGCCGCATAGCCGAGCATCACCCAGCGGAACATGCCGAGCTTCATCGGCGAACGGTGGCCGCCCTTGCCGCCCACCGTGACATAGCCCTTGCGCCCCAGCAGCAGCCGCTGCGCACCGAGCAAGATCACGGTGATCAGGATCAGCGGCATCGAGAAGGCGGCGGCAACCTCGACCCGCACCGGGTTCTCGAAAAACGCCGCAAGCTGCGTGGTCACGACATTGAAGCCGGCAGGGATCGCGATCAGCGCCGCGGTTCCATACAGCCCCAGCACTTCGAGAAAGACGATGAACAGGCTGCCGAGGATCGACGGCAGCACCAGCGGCAGCGTGATGCGCAGCGTCGTGCTCACCGGTCCGGATCCGAGAATGGCGGCGGCCTCCTCCATTTCGGTCGAGACGAGATCGAGCGCCGATTTGCTGAACACGTAGATCAGCGGAAAGACATAAAGCGAAATGACCAGCACCAGGCCATAGAACGTGAAGATGTTGAACGGCCCTGACGATGCGCCGGTGATCGCCATATAGATGCGGTTGATCCAGCCGGCGTTCGGACCGCCGAGCAGTATCCAGCCGATCGCGCCGACGAACGGCGGAATCAGGAACGAGCCGATCACCATGCCATGCACGAGCTCGCGGCATGGCATGTCGGTGCGCGACACCGCCCAGGCCAGCGGCACGCCGATGGCGCCGGCGACGAGCGCGACCCAGGCGCCGAGCTGCAGCGAATTGCTGAAGGCCTGGATGTAGCGCGGCCGCGCAAACGCGGCGGCGTAGTTCGCGAAGGTGAAGTCGCCGGTCCTGCCGTGGGTAAAGCTCTCCTTCACCAGCTGGAACAGCGGATTGGCGACAAGGAATATCAGGATGACCGCGAGGACCAGCGAGACGATCGCCGTGGGCGTCATCAATTGACGCGTGCGCGCGGCAAGAATGCCGAGCGTTCCCGTCGTTTCCCCACTGATCGGTGCACTGAGTTCAGCCATCCGGCAAAACCGTCCGATGTTTGTTGTTCTTGGGCAGTTAGTAATCGCCGCGCATC
This sequence comes from uncultured Alphaproteobacteria bacterium, assembly GCA_963774995.1. Lineage (GTDB taxonomy): Bacteria > Pseudomonadota > Alphaproteobacteria > Rhizobiales > Xanthobacteraceae > P52-10. The sequence continues at coordinate 2,299 of CAVZHJ010000003.1, read as the reverse complement.
ATACCGTCACAAGCAATTCGGGTACAGCGGTATGGCGTACAATTTTTCGATGATCGGTTCCGACATTCGGAACGTGCGGCGCGTGCGATGCCGAAACGTGCGACACAATGTGCGCGAGAACTCTTTTGACGCGGCTTCAAGTGACCTTGGCGACTGTCAGCCCGAACTGGAGCGCGCAGTCTTCCGCTATGCTTCGATCACGAGGTAGTTGCGCTCCACCGAGACCGGGACGTCTCGGCGCGATAGGGTCCCTTGACGAATTCCCCGCCGGCTTCGATCTTCACATCGAATTTGCGGATCGCGTGCGCCTCGGATCGCAGTAGGATTGACCCGAGCAAATTTCGAACTCCCAGCCATGCAAACCGACGAATGTCCTGCACTACTAAGTTCGGCCAGCCCAGTTCGGCGATGGACGACACTGCGCCTTCGCTGGCTTCGCTACGAAATACTGTGCTGGCCTGCCCAGCCGTAGCTGGCGAAGCCAGCGAAGGCTGGTGGGGGAAGAAGGAGTCGAACCTTCGAAGTCATAAGACGGCTGATTTACAGTCAGCTCCCTTGGCCACTCGGGACACTCCCCGGGAGCCATCGCGGTCAAGGCATATATAAAGCCTTGTGCACAGGGCAATCCACGCTTGCTTGCGGCGGCCGGTTTATGGGCATGGGTGGCCGGAAGTCAATCGAAATGGCCCAGCAGCTGAAAAGACGGTCAATTGGCTCATCATATAGGGAGAGCAGCGCGATCGGACTCCAGCGTCTTGACCCGCGCGGTCGAAATCCGGAACTAGCTTCATGGCGCAAGCGCGCGAGAAGCTGATTTCCGCGGAGTCGCACTGTGACCCTCCCGGCCGCGCCGGTGCCGGCGCCGCGGCCCGCCCCTGCCCGAAAGGCACCGACCTCAGGCCCGGCGCCGCAACCGGCCGGCAATCCGACGCTGATCGCGCTGATCGCAGCCTCCGCGCTCTTCATGGAGATTCTGGACGCCACGATCATTCCGCCGCGATCCCGGAAATGGCGGCGAGTTTCGGAACGACGCCGGTCGCGGTGTCGACCGGCATCTCCTCGTTCCTTATCACCGTGGCGATCTTCATCCGGGAAGCGCGTGGCTGTCGGACCGGTTCGGCGTGTGTGCCGTCTTCGCCTGTGTCATCGCCGTCTTCACGATCGCCTCGGTGCCGTGCGGCCTTGCCGAAAACCTGACCCAGTTTACCGCGGTGCGTGTGCCGCAGGTATCGGCGCGCTATGATGTCGCCGTTCGCGCGCATCGAAGCGATGCGGCGCACCGAGAAGACCAAGCTGCCCGCATGACGCATTCGTCACCTGGCCGGGCCTGAGCGCGCTGGTCGTCGGCCCGCCGCTCGGCGGCCTGCTGACGACGTTCTCTCATGGCGCTGGATCTTCTACATCAACGTGCCGATCGGCATCATCGGCATCGTCGGTGCTGGCGTTCTTCGATCGTGGCCGCAGCGGCGAGCCGCGCCGCTTCGATGCACTGGGTTTCGCGCTCAACGGCGGCGCGCTCGGCGCGCTGATTTCGGTATCGAAGCGTCAGCCGCAATGAGCCGCTGCTCGTCGCCCTCGGCTTGCTCGGCCTTGGTCTGATCCTTGGCACGTTCGCGATCCGTCACGCGGGCGTCATCCGTCGCCGCTGCTGTCACTCGCACCCTTCAGCATCCCTTCGTTTTCAGTCGGCACACTGTCGGGCGGCGGACTGTTCCGCCTGTCCTCCAACGGGACGATGTTCATTCTGCCGGTCATGTTCCAGATCGGCTTCGGCGTGAGCGCCTTCGCAAGCGGCCTTCTGGTCGGCGCCTATCTCGCCGGCGATCCGGAATCAAGGTGGCGGCGAACCGGATCGTCCGTACCTTTGGCTTCCGCAACACCCTGATCGGCGGCACGCTCTTCGTCGCAGCTTGCAGCGCGCCATTGCTTGTGGTTGGACCGCAAACGCCGCTCTGGATTCTCGTACCGATCCTCGTCGTTGTCGGTGCGAGCCGCTCGGTGCAGTTCACTGCGCTGAACTCGCTCGTCTTCGCCGATCTGCCGCCGGAACAGATCGCCAGCGCGTCGGCGCTGAACAGTATGTCCTTCCAGGCTGCGCAGGGATCGGCGTCGGGCTCGCCGCCGTCGTGCTGGCGCTGTCCTCCACTTCGCATGGCGGTGCCGGCGCAACGCTGACCCTGTTCGACTTCCGCGTCGGCCTCGGCTTTACACTGACGGTGGTCGTTCCTGGCAGCACTGGCCTATATTCCGCTGTCGCCGCAAACCGGCATGCATGTGACGGGCCACCGCTCCGCAAACC
>CAVZHJ010000002.1:0-204651 GCA_963774995.1 uncultured Alphaproteobacteria bacterium | reverse complement strand
TCGCCGCTGGCTGCGCAGGAGAAGCCTCACTACGGCGGCCATCTGCGTGTCGGATTGAGCCTTGAACCAACCTCGCTCGATCCGATCGTCGGGCGCTCGGGCGGCGACGCCTATTACTTTCGTCAGATCTTCGATCAGCTTGTGGATGCCGATCAGTCGGGCGGGGTGGATGCATCGTCATCGCTCGCAACCAAATGGGACATTTCCGAAAATCCGCACGCCATTACGTTCACATTGCGCGAGGGCGTGAAGTTTCATGATGGCACGCCCTTCAACGCGGAGGCAGTCAAGAAGAACATCGACCGCATTCTCGACCCGGCAAGCAAGGCTACGCCGCGCAGCAGTTTTGCCGTGATTACCTCGGTCGAAGTGCTCTCCGAGTTCAAGGTCAAGTTCAATCTGAGCGGCCCCTGGGCGTCAGGCCTCGGGCTACTGGCTGATCGCGGCGGCGCAATGAGTTCGCCGACGGCGGTTACCAAGCTGTTGCAGGATTACGGCTGGAGTCCTTCGGGTACAGGTCCGTTCAGGATCAAGGAAGTGGTTACCGGCAGCTTCGTCCGTATGGTCCGTAACGAGGATTACTGGGGCAAGGATAAGGCCGGCAACAAGCTGCCCTATCTGGAAGAGATCACCCTTAAGATCATCAGAGATGAAACCGTCCTCGCCTCCGCGCTGAAGGCTGGCGAGATTGATGTTGGCTATCTGCCAAATTGCGATGTCGATGCCTTTCTCGCAGACAAGAATTTCAACGTCGAGAAGGTCGAAGGCGGCGCAATCGCATCCTTGCTGGCGTTCAATCAGGATGTTCCTCCGATGAACGACATCAATCTCCGCCGCGCCGTCGCCTATGCAATCAATCCCGCCGACATCAACAAGGCTGTCTTTTTCGACAAGGCGATCGTCGCCGCGTCGGGCATGTGGCCTGTGAATTCGTGGGTCTATCAGCCGAGTTCGGCGCGAGTGACCTATGACGTAAAGAAGGCCAAGGAGGCCCTCGCCGCTGCCGGGAAACCCAACGGCTTCGAACTGAATATCGTCACATTCAACAGTCCGCTGCATCAACAAACGGCGGAAATCGTGCGCGCACAGCTCGGCAGGGTGGGCATCAAGGCGAATATCGAAGTGCTGACGGTCGGTCCGGCGACCGAGAAATTCTTTGCAGGAAAGGCCTCGCCGCTGTTTCTGACGTCCTGGAGCCGCTATCCGGAGCCCGACTGGATTGCGTCGAGCAACTATAAGAGCGGCGCCTACTATAATCCCAGCAACAAGGCGAATGCCGAAGTGGATGCCCTGGTTCAACAGGGCGTATCAACCTACGACCAAGGCAAGCGGAAGGAGATCTACGCCAAGATCAACGATATCCAGCTGAGCCAGGTGCTGTGGCGCCCAATGCTCTATTCGGTCACCTACGCGGCCGCCCCAAAGAAGATCAGAATCTGAAATCGCTTATCAGCTTCGATGGAAAAATGGGGTTGAAGAATCTTTGGATCAAACAATAGGCCTTCGCGTCGCAGCGCTCAGCCGTGTTCGCGACATCGGGAGACCTGACTTGAAGTAATTCGTCAACGGCACGGGGATGCAAGATAGCCTTAGGCTCGTCCGCGAGGCGGGGCCTTCTCAGGAAGCGGGAGAACGATCATGAATAGTTTGTCGAAGCTGTCGGCGCTGCACGGTGTGGTCGCCCTGGCTCTCGGTGTTTGCGCCAGCCTGTCGCCGCTGGCTGCGCAGGAGAAGCCGCAATACGGTGGGCATCTGCGCGTCGGTGTCGGTGTTGAACTTACCTCACTCGATCCGATTGCCGGCCGATCAGGGGCGGACGCCTATTACTTCCGTCAGATATTCGATCAGCTTGTGGATGCCGATCAAGCCGGCGCGCCTGACGCGTCGGGATCGCTGGCAACCGCGTGGGAAATCTCCGAGAACCCGCACGCGATCACACTCAGCCTTCGCGATGGCGTAAAGTTTCACGACGGTACCCCCTTCAACGCGGACGCCGTGAAGAAGAACATCGACCGCATTCTCGACCCGGCAAGCAAGGCTACGCCGCGCAGCAGTTTTGCCGTGATTACCTCGGTCGAAGTGCTCTCCGAGTTCAAGGTCAAGCTCAATCTGAGCGGCCCCTGGGCTTCCGGTCTTGCCCTGCTGGCGGATCGTGGCGGCGCGATAAGCTCGCCGGCCGCACTCACCAAGTATTTGCAGGATTACGGGTGGAATCCTTCCGGCACCGGTCCGTTCAAGATCAAGGAAGTGGTCACCGGCAGCTTCGTCCGCATGGTCCGTAACGAGGACTACTGGGGGAAGGACCCCGCGGGCAATAAGCTGCCTTATCTTGACGAAATCACCATCAAGATGATCAAGGACGAAACGGTTCTCGCATCGGCCCTGAAGACCGGCGAAATCGATGTTGCCTACGTTCCGAACCGCGAAGTCGACGCTTTTGTTGCGGAGGGGAAATTCAACATCGAAAAGATGGAGGGCGGCTCCATCGCATCCCTGCTGGCGTTCAATCAGGATGTTCCGCCGATGAACGACATCAATCTCCGCCGCGCCGTCGCCCATGCAATCAATCCCGCCGACATCAACAAGGCGGTCTTTTTCGACAAGGCGATCATCGCCGCGTCAGGCATGTGGCCTGTGAATTCGTGGGCCTATCAGCCGAGCTCGGCGCGAGTGACCTATGACGTAAAGAAGGCCAGGGAGGCCTTGGCCGCGGCCGGCAAGCCCAACGGCTTCGAACTCAATATCGTCACGTTCAACAATCCGCTGCATCAGCAGACCGCAGAAATCCTGCGTGCGCAGCTCGGCAGAGTGGGCATCAAGGCCAACATTGAGGTGCTGACCGTGGCCGCGTCGACTGAAAAATTCTTTGCGGGAAAGTCCACACCGCTGTTTCTGACGTCCTGGAGCCGATATCCAGAGCCCGACGTCATAGCATCGACAAACTACAAGAGCGGGGCATATTACAACGCGAGCAAGCAGGTGAATTCAGAGTTGGACGCGTTGATCCAGCAAGGTGCGTCCACCTACGACCAAAGCAAGCGGAAGGAAATCTACGCCAGGATCAACGATATCGAACTCAGCCAGGTGCTGTGGCGTCCAATGCTTTATTCGGTTACCCACGCTGCGGCGCCAAAGAAGGTGCAGAACCTGAAGTCGCTGCTGACCTGGGACGGCAAGATGCGCCTAAAGAATCTCTGGATCAAACAGTGAGCGATGTCGAGATGGCTGACGACCGGTCAGCCGTCGCCGCACCAGTGTCAGGCAGGCCTTCGTGAATGTGAAATCGTCAGTACGTTGGCAGACGCAGAGTGGACGCAAAATCCTCGAAGTGCGAGACCTCTCGACGGAATTCGTCGTGCCGGGAGGAGTTGCCAGGGCCGTCAACGGAATATCGCTATCCGTCAGCGAGGGCGAAACCCTCTGCATCGTCGGCGAAAGCGGATCGGGCAAGAGTGTCACCGCCCTCTCGATCATGCGGCTGCTCGGCTCGTCGCGGATGAGCGGGGGCGAGGTACTGCTCGACGGCCGAGACCTGCTCAAGCTCACGCAAAAGGAGATGAACGACGTTCGCGGAAACGAAGTCTCGATGATCTTCCAGGAGCCGATGACGTCACTGAACCCTGTTCTGACGATCGGGTATCAGATCAGTGAGGTGATCCGCCGCCATCAGGGCCTCTCGAGAAAGGATGCCCACGCAAAAGCGATAGAAATGCTGGCGTTGGTGCGAATTCCCGAGCCCGCGCGGCGGGTGCGGGAGTATCCGCATCAGCTTTCGGGCGGCATGCGCCAGCGCGCGATGATTGCCATGGCGTTGTCCTGTACCCCGAAGGTTATCATCGCCGACGAGCCGACGACTGCACTGGACGTAACGATCCAGGCGCAGGTGCTCGAATTGATCCGCGATCTGCAGCGTCGCCTAGGCACGGCGTTGCTGCTGATCACGCACGACCTGGGCGTGGTCGCAGAGACCGCCGACAACGTCATCGTCATGTATGCCGGACGCAAGGTGGAAGAAGCGTCGGTGCGCGACCTCTTTGCGCGACCGAAGCATCCCTACACGCGTGGCCTCCTGAAATCCATGCCGCGACTGAAGTCGAGCTTGAACGAATCCGAAGATGCGCGACCGCGCCTCACCGAAATTTCGGGCATCGTGCCACCGCTGACAGAGTTACCGCCCGGCTGTTCGTTTGCGCCGCGCTGCCCGCTGGCAGAAAGCGCCTGTCGCGAGAAGCAGCCCGCCTATGAACAGGTCGGCCCCGAGCATTGGGTCGCGTGCTGGAAGTCGGTGGCGGTCGAACAGGTGATGCTATGATTGCGTCTGCACTGTCGAATGGCGCTGCGAACAAGTCGGCTGCGGCAAGCAATCCGGTGCTGGAAGTGTTCAATCTTCAGAAGCGGTTCGAGATCAGGAGGGGCATCTTCAGCCGTGTCGAAGGCCACGTTCACGCTGTTGACGGTGTTTCGTTCTCGATCGCGCAGGGTGAAACGTTGGGTCTCGTCGGCGAGAGCGGTTGCGGCAAGTCCACGGTCGGCAGGACGCTGCTACGACTGATCACTCCGACTGATGGTCGCATCGTTCTGGACGGGCACGACATAACGAGACTCGGCAACCGCGAATTGCGCCCGCATCGGCGCAACATGCAGATCGTGTTTCAGGACCCAGCCTCGTCGCTGGATCCTCGCCAGAAGGCCGGTGACATCGTCGGCGAATACCTTAAAATTCATGGGAGCTTGACGAAGCAGGAATTGCGCGAGCGCGTTGCCCAGCTGTTCCAGAAAGTGGGACTACGGCCCGCGCAGATGGAGAACTATCCCCACGAATTCTCCGGTGGGCAGCGCCAGCGACTGGGAATTGCGCGGGCGTTGTCACTTAAACCGAAGATCATCATCTGCGACGAGGCAGTGTCGGCGCTCGACGTCTCAATACAGGCGCAGGTCATTAATCTGCTCCGCGATCTGCAGGATGAGTTCAACTTGTCTTACCTGTTCATCGCGCACGATCTCGCTGTCGTCGAACACATCAGCCACCGGGTCGCGGTGATGTATCTCGGCCGCATTGTGGAGCTTGCCGACAAGCGCGAGCTGTTCGGCAATCCCCTGCATCCATATACCGAAAGCCTGCTGGCGGCGGTTCCGATTCCCGACCCCACAATCGAGCGAGACCGGACGATTGTGCAGGGCGATGTTGCGAGTCCGATCAATCGCCCCTCTGGCTGTCACTTTCATACGCGTTGTCCGCTCGCGTTCGAGCGCTGCAGAAATGAAAGTCCACCACTTCTGGAAGTGACGCCCGGCCATGTCGTTTCCTGTCACCTGCGGCAGCCCGCTGCCAACCGATAACAACAGACCAATCCGGAGTACGTCATGTCCTGGCTCGAAGAAGTCGCTGAACTGAATCTGCGCAAACAGTTTGCGGAGCAGATGGGTGGCGCCGAAGGCGTCGAGAAGCAACGTCAGCGCGGCAAGCTCACTGTGCGGGAGCGGATTCACGCCTTGGCTGATCCCAAAAGCTTCCGTGAATTTATGGGGCTGGTCGGGAACGCGAACTATCAAGACGGCAAGTTGGTGAGTTTCGTCCCGAAGCCGCAGGTGGAAGGAACGATGACGCTCGATGGGCGCAAGGTCATAGTCAAGGCAAGCGACTTTACCGTACGTGGCGGTGCGGGCGGTTCGGCCTCAGGCCACTTGGGGCAGGAGCTGTCGGCGAGCGCGAGGGCTACTGAATGGCGGTTACCGCTGGTCCGGCTTCTCGATGCGGCGGGCGGTAGCGTGCGGGGTTTTGAGAATCTGGGCGGACCTATTTGCCCGACGGGAACATCTATACCGCGCCCGAAGTCAGATTGCTGTCGCTCGTGCCGGTGGTTTCGGCGGTGCTGGGTTCGGTGGCGGGCCTGCCAGCGATCTTCGCGCCGCTCTCGCACTTTAGCGTCATGGTGAAGGGCATCGGTCAGATCTTTCCGGGGGGGCCACCGGTCGTCAAAGCCGCGCTCGGCTACGACATCACCAAGGAAGAGCTCGGTGGTGATGCAATTCATGTCAACATCAGCGGCTGCATCGACAATCTCGCCGAGACGGAGCAGGACGCGTTCGAGCAGATCCGCAGGTTCCTGAGCTACCTGCCTTCCAGCGTCGATGAAATGGCTCCACGCGAGCTGACCGGTGATCCGGCGGACCGCGCAGAAGAAGCGTTGCTCTCGATCGTGCCGCGAAATCGCCGCAGGCCGTTCGACGGGCGGAAGCTTGTGGAAATGATCGTTGATAAAGAGTCGTTTTTCGAGATCGCACCGCGATACGGGCGCTCGCGCGTGACAGGACTCGCGCGATTGAACGGCTACACGGTCGGCATCATGGCCAATAATCCGATGGTCAACGGCGGTGCAACCGATGTGGCTGCGGGCAGCAAGGCGATCCGTTTGATCCAGCTTTGCAATACGTTCCATCTACCGCTGATTTCGCTGGCTGATGAGCCCGGCTTTCAGGTGGGTCTCGAGGCGGAGAAGCAGGGGATCGAGCGCGCCGGAGCGCGGATCGTTTCGACAGTCTGCCTGAGCGAAATGCCCTGGTGCACAGTCGTTGTAGGAAGGCTGTATGGCGTTGCTGGGCAGTGCCACCACCGCCCGTCCGGGATGTTTCGCCGCTACGCCTGGCCGTCGGCCAATTGGGGTTCGATGCATATCTCCGGCGGCGCTTCTGCAGCCTATCGACGCGAGATCGAGAGCGCACCCGATCCGGAAGCCAGGCGCAAGGAAATCGAGGCTCGGTTGAATGCGCTGGCGTCGCCTTTCCGAACCGCCGAGGCCACCGGACAGGACATCATCGACCCGCGCGAAACGCGAGCGCTGTTGTGCGAGTTCGTCGAGGACGCCCAGCGCGTGCTGTTGACACAGTTGGGCAAACCTTCGATGCCATACTTGCCTTAAAGTAGGGTGTGTTGAAGGAAATTCAGGCGTTGCCGACCAGTTACCCAGAATCCGAAGTTGGCGGCCTACGTTTAGAACATGAACTCGCCGCCGTTCACGTGGATAACCTGGCCTGTGACAAACTTGCCGCTGTCTGCCGACAGATAGAGGCATGCCTCGGCGATATCGTCGACATCGCCAGTGTGCTTGATGGCGAGCCGGGCCATCAATAGCTCGCGGTTAACGTGGGAATACTGCGCGGCGTCTCGCTTGGTCGCAATTGCGCCTGGCGCCACGGTATTACAGGTCACGCCGTGGATGCCGTACTCCCTGGCAATGGCTTTGGACAGTCCGTGCATGCCGGCTTTTGCCGTAACGTTGTGGGCACGTTGATCCATATGGCCCGTGAAACCGTCATAGCCGGAGATGTTTACGATGCGACCCCACCCACGCTCGCGCATTTTCGGCAGAACATAGTGGGCCATGTAGAAGACTGAGCTGAGGTTATGATTGATTGTGCTTTGCCAGTCTTCAATTGAGATTTCCTCGAAAGACTGACGCATCCGTCTCCCTACATTATTCACGGCAATGTCGACTGCTCCGAAGGCCCCTTCGGTCTGGTGGACCAACTTCTGAATGTCTTCGGGATTTGAGACATCGCACATGATGCCGATGGCAGTTCCACCGTCTTGCTTGATCTCATTCACAACGCTGTCGACGTTCTCCCGGCTTCGATGGCCGTTGATAACAACCGAGGCGCCCTCCCTTGCGAACAGGCGGGCTATTGCGCGTCCGATGTTCTGGCCGGATCCGGTCACGATGGCCGTCTTGCCTGCAAGCCTGCCTTGGATCGTCATCTGGCCTTCTCCCCTTAAAGCGTTGCTGGTCTAACTGTGCCGAGCAAAGTTTATACGTCAACTCAAAGCGCGCGAGCGGAGGAACGAAAAAACTGAAAGCGGAATTGATCTTTTGTGTTTTGGATACGGCTGTGTCTCCACGGTCGCCATGCGACCTGATTCTTTCTATTCATTTCCGCTATAACGTGCCTCCGTTCTTGCTGTATCCGAATGATTAGTGCGTGTGTGTGAAAACTACACAGCGACAATCTGGTAAGGCAGCAGTTGAGTTTTTTGCCGCCGCCTTGAGAGGAGTGACTGTAGGTCGAGCCGAGACAGTGATGCCCGATCTGGCGCCACAGCCGGTGAGCCAGAAGATATCGTCAAATCCCGTTTGAGATCCTGAGGATTGGTTCGCGTGATTTGTTCTGCTAGGTCATTGAATTGAGAGTTAGGCGAAGGAAGAGGCGATGAATCAATTGCAAGATCGCATGGCCGCGCAAGAACTCATCGCGCGGTATGTCTACGGAATGGACACCGGCGATGCCGACGCCGTCAAAAGTCTTTTCACGCCGGATGCCGAATGCATCGACGTCACAGGAAAGAAATGGGATCGAGAATCAGGTGGCGTGGCAGGGTTCTGCAAGAATTTCCTGACCACGCCTCACAAACGGGCCGGCCAGCATTATTTCCAGGTCGTCAAATTCGAGAAAATGGCGGATGTTGAGTATAGGGTGAAGTCATTCTGGTCATTCTACATATGGAAGAACGCTGAAAGGGAACCGCCGATTTTGAGGATGCTTGGCCTGTACACTCACACCATTGCGCGCGTGGATGGCCAATGGCTCATTAGTCACATGAAAATTGAACCCTGGCGGGCGGGTGACGAGGCATAGCAGCGTAGCTGAGCGGATCGTTCGCGCGATACCTGACCAGATAGTCGTCGCTGGCCTTTGCTTCTCTTGGACCGCTGGAGGATAGGCGGCGTTCAAACCACCTCGATCACAGGGCCTATCCCATCTTCCGCGACGCGCTGAGTAGACGACAGGCTTGCGGTTCGGCACGCCTCCGTAACTTCGGTGGCAGGACACATTGCCGCTACAACTGCGGTTCGTGTCGGAAATCTGGCGGCGAAATGAAGTGCGATCGATTCCCACTACTGCGCAGCCTGCATTAACGAGAGGATTGATGACGTCGAGGCCGTCGAGCATTGCGTCGAGGTCGGATGAATGGTCATGGATCGTGACGTCGACGAACTGATGACTAACGTTGGCGACGCACGTTGCTTGTCGCGCGTATCCCGAAGTCTAATAGTTACGAATAAAGTTTAGCACGGCGTTGTTGAAGACTTCAGGCTGTTCCATGGGAACGCAATGTCCCGCGTCCGCAATAGATATGACTTTTGCGTGCGGAATTTGCCGTATCCATCTCGCCATCAATGCAGGAGGCGCCAGCAGGTCGGCGCTTGATGTAATTGCCAGAAACGGAATCGTTATCCGCGATATTTTATCGAACGTATTCGGAGTTCTCAGCGGTTGAGCAGGTGCGTCGCGCTGCCTTGCTGTTTCCTGGGCGTGAGCCCATTCCTTGGTTCTTTCAGGTTCAAGAGCTCTGAAGGATGGACCGATCTCGCGGAACGTTTCCGGCAGCTTGCTGAACCCTTCGAACGAGATGTTCTTCGAGAGTCGCTCCATGTCAGGTTCGCTAAAAGACCCGGTGCTGGCGGCAATGACCAGGCTTCGAAGCATGCCCTGTTGCCAACCCGCGAAATCAAGTGCAGCAAAGCCGCCACCGGCCACACCCAGCAGGTGAAACTTTGGCAATGACAGTTGCGTTGCTAGCGCCAGTAAATCTTCGGCGATGCTTGCCGGTTGCGGTCCGGTATCAGGGGCGCCTACGCTGTTACCCCAGCCACGGCGGTCAAAAGCGATCACCCGGTAGCCCGCGTTAGCGAAGCTCTCGAACTGCGGCTGCCAGCTTGCGCTGGTGCCCGTATTGGCGTGAAGCATCACTATCGGGGCACCACCGCCGCTACTGTCCCGATAGCAGAGCCTGGCACCGGGTACAGTCAGGAATGCGGGCGCAAGGCTGTCTGGCATTCTTCTCTCAGAAATATTGCGAGCGCTGAACACGTTTCAAAATAGGAAATCGCTTTGTCGGGGGCACTGCTAGAACTGCGCCATCAACGGGTGCAAGAATGCTGGCCACCGCATGATTTGCAAGAGGCATGGACCAAAAAAACGCCCGGCACTGTTGAAGCGCCGGGCGAGAAATGGGACCGAGTCGGAAGGAGATCGATCGAATGCTTCGACCATAACGATGGTTGCCAGGGTATTGAATTGAAATTATTCAAACCGGGATTTGAGAAAATCGAAGCATTGAGGTTGGTTTTGCGCGCAACGTTCAGTTCTGTTGGTAGGCGCGATCAATTTCCTCAGCAACCAGCTCTGGGGCCTGAATAGGCATAAAATGAGCTGTATCCACCTCTTTGAACTGAGCATTCGGAATCAGCTTTGCTACCTTTTCTGTAAGCGCTCGCGGGCGCGCTTGATCGTACCGACCCCAAAGAACGGCAACCTTGCACTGGATAGCCTTCAGGTCCTGATCCATGTCCTGAATGGCCACCATTCGAAGTATGGCCGCGTAGCTCCGCGCATCGTTACTCCGGTATTTCGCAAGATAAGCGTCATACCTGGCCTGGTCTTTGCGGACTTCAGGTGGGTAAGCACCAGCAAGCCCGCTATCGACCACGAGACCAATGCCGTCTCCGGACAGGCGGTCGGCGAATGCAAGACTGGCCTCCTTACGGTCAGCAGCTACTTCGGTCGCCGGACACATGGCAATTACGCCCGCGGTGCTGGCTGGAAACATTCTTGCGAACTGCAAGGCTATTGCCCCGCCAACAGCGCAACCCGCCAAGACGGCGGGTCCTTTGATGCCGAGCTTGTCCAGCAAGGACTTAAGGTCATAGGCGTGGTCAGTAATCGTGACGGCGTCGGTAATTTTTTCGGATAGCCCAGAACCGCGCCAATCGTAGCGGATGATCTTCCAGTCATTCCTGAGCCTGGCGATCACGTCGTCCCAACTTTCGAGGGTTCCACCAAGTTCATGAACCAATACAAGCGCCTGGCGACCGTTTCCGGTAACTTCGCAGCGCAACGAAATGCCATTTGCCAATACCCACTGCATGTTCTTCCTGCCTTCTGCGCTACCATTTTCGGACTTTTATTCGCCAACCTTCGGCGAAATCCAGAAAAAACGCTCGGCCGATGAGCCAAATTGGTCAAGCGAGAATTGAGAAAAATCGAATTGTTATGAGACCAACGACATGGTCCGCTTTCAAAAACGGTGGTCGTCAGACGGCCGATACCGAGGAAACATCGAGGACAGTATGAATGCACCCGCTCACGTGATCTCGCAAGAAACGGCGACCGCCTGGTTGGTGGAGCGGTTGCTGAGTGCTCGGTGGGAGCAGGTGCCGCAGCAAGCGCGGACTGTGGCCAAGCAGTGTCTGCTCGATTGGATCGGTGTCGCGATGGCGGCCCGCGACGAGCCCTTGGTAAAGATCCTCGTGAGCGAATTCGCCGACGAAATTCAAAAGCAGGAATGCTCGCTGGTAGGCTATCCCCAGCGCGTGTCGGCCGCTACCGCTGCGTTTATTAATGGCGCGATGTCACACGCTCTGGATTTCGATGATGTCATCACGGGGATGGGGCATCCGACGGCGCCGGTGGCGCCGGCAGCACTTGCAGTGGGCAAGTCCTTAAACGCATCCGGACGCGATGTGTTGCTTTCATTCATTCTCGGTGTTGAGGCGGAGACGAGAATTGGCAGACTCGTTGGCCCTTCTCACTATGCTGATGGCTGGCATGCCACGGCGACACTGGGCACGTTTGGAGCTGCGACCGCCTGCGCAAAGCTGATGAACCTGAACAAGCCGCAGTTGCTGCACGCATACGGTTTGGCAGGCACCCAAGCAGCCGGTCTCAAGAGCATGTTTGGAACGATGACCAAGCCATTCCATCCCGGCAAGTCTGCGCAGAACGGAATTCTCGCAGCCCGACTCGGAAAAGCCGGTTACACCAGCGATGAGAATGTTCTGGGTTCGAGCCAGGGATTTGTTGCGACACAGTCGCGTACTGCCAATGTGAACGCCATGACAGAGGACGCCGATCGGCTGGTGATTGAAGATGCTCTCTTCAAATATCACGCCGCCTGCTACATGACGCACGATTCGATTGAGGCGTCGGCAGCACTGCGCGGCGAGCACGAATTTGCCGTTGACGACATTGCGGACGTGCGTGTGAGGGTCCGCCAAAATCATCTCGGGGTTTGCAACATTCAGGATCCAGCGGACGGGCCTAGAGTGCAAGTTTTCGCTCAGAATGACCACTGCCATGGCGCTGTCAGGCGAAGATACTTTCAGCACCGCATTGTATAGCGACGAAACAGCAGTTCGGCCCGACCTGATTGCCCTCAGACAGAAGGTTGCAGTTGAGCCGTCAGCAGGCCCGCGAGGCTCGATCGTGGAGTTACGTCTCAAGGATGGCCGATTGTTGTCGAAAACGTTTGACGTTGCGGTACCTTTGCGTGATCTCGGACTTCAGCAGGACAAAATTGAACGGAAATTCCGTCACCTCGTGGAGCCTGTTGTTGGAAAGACGAAGGCAACCGAGATTGTCAACGTTGTTCGAGATATTGAAGACCTTGACCGTATCGAGCGGCTGACAAGCCTGATCCGCTAGATTTCAGCGAGCGATAATCTGCCTTTGATAGCGCGCGCTGGCCTGGGGTCGGCGCGTTGCACATGGCCTCGCCATGAACGGGACAATGTCATCTCAAATCCCATTTGAGCATTTTAGCATACTGCTTTCGGATATCGGCCGGTAAGGATGCCGGAAGCAGATGTGAACCGCACAACATCACATGATCGATAAAAGAACGAAGTCAATTGAGGAAGCGCTCCACGGGATCAGCGATGGCGCCAGCATAATGGTGGCGGGTTTTGGTCGCGCTGGCTGGCCTCTGAAGCTTATGGCGGGACTCGCAAGCCTGAAGGTGCGCGATCTTACATTGATCGCCAATGCTGTCATCTCTCGCTACGATGAGATGGGGTATATCTTCAAGTCGGGCATCGTCGGTAAGGTCGTCACAAGTGCTGCACGAAGCGGTGAGGGAAAATCCTTCTTCGAGCAACAGTGGCGCTCGGGACAAGTCCAGTTGGAGTGCGTGCCGCAGGGCACCTTCGTTGAGCGTATTCGCGCTGGCGCCGTGGGAATGCCGGCATTCTTTTCGCGGGTGGGCGTCGGCACCAATCTGACGACAAACAAGGAAACGCGCGTATTCGGAGGCGTCGAACACGTACTCGAAACAGCGATCACCGCGGACTACGCGCTGATCCGTGGCGACTGCGCCGATAGGTTCGGCAATCTGTCGTTTCGTCATACTCAGGTCAACTTTGCTCCGGCGATGGCCGCAGCTGCGCGATGCACAATTGCCGAGGCCACGAAATTCGTGGGCGAGAGCCTTCCTCCGGATGCCATTCGCCTGCCCGGCATTTACGTCCAGCGCGTCATCTCGGCGGAGGCGTGACATGCTCACAAGACAGCAGATTGCGTGGCGGGTAGCGCAAGAAATTCCCGATGGATCATATGTCAATCTCGGCCTTGGAATGCCGGTACTGGTAACCGACTATGTTCCAGCGACCCGAGACGTCTTCTTTCAATCGGAAAATGGCGTGCTGGGACTTGGAGCGGTGGTGAGCGATGAGGATGCCGACTGGGACCTCATAGATGCCGGCTCGCGCGCAATCAAACTCCGAAGCGGCGGCTGTGTCGTCGACTCCCTTAGCGCCTTTGGCATGATCCGGGGCGGACACATCGACATCACCGTGCTTGGCGGCTTTGAGGTGTCGGCCGGGGGAGATTTGGCGAACTGGACGCTGGGGGGCCCTGAAGATGCGCCGCTGGTCGGAGGCGCGATGGATCTCGCATCCTCGGCAAAATCCACCTGGGTCATGATGTCTCACAATGCGCGGGACGGCTCTCCGCGCCTCTTGAAGCATTGCGTCCTGCCGCTGACCGGTAAGCGGTGTGTGTCGAAGGTGTTCACTGATATTGCCGTCATTGCCATTACAAGTGGCGGGTTTGTTGCCGTTGAACTTTTAAGCGGCGTCAGTATCGACGAACTGAAGAAGAAAACCGGAGCGCCGATCATTGTTGATGACCGATGCAAAGTTCTTCAACTACCAGCTGCTCGGGCAGTCGTGGTTTGATATTGCTGTGCGGGATTGAGGCAAATGGCAGACGATTTCAGGCAACGTGCGAAACTATGGACGAAGGGGCGTCTGTTTGAGGATTTCGTAGTCGGAGAGATGCGCGACCACCACTGGGGCCGGACGATTACAGAGTCGGATACCATTCTTTTTACGACACTCACGCTCAGCTACAATCCCATGTATACGAACCGGGTTTACGCGGCATCGTTGGGCCATCCCGACATCGTGGTGAACCCGCTCCTGGTTTTTAATACTGTTCTGGGTCTTAGTGTCGAAGACAATAGTGAGATCGGCGGCCCCTTTGTAGGGGTCGGAAAGCTGACGTATCGCAAGCCGGTTTATCCGGGCGATACCATCCGCGCGCGAAGCACGACATCCGCAGCCAGAACATCCGCAAGCCGTCCGTCGCACGGAATCGTGACGTGGCTTACCGAGGGGTTCAATCAACGCGAGGAGCTGGTGATCGACTTCGAGCGCTCGAACCTTGTGCGGCTGCGAACGCCTCAGCCGAAGAAGGAAGACGTCGCATGAAGATGTCCAGTTTGACCGGAAAGGATAACTACTTCGAGAACTTCAAGATCGGGCAGGTCTTCAGGCATTCGCGCGGAAAGACGATCGAAGTGCTTGAGAACGTCCTCATAACCAATCTGGTCATGAACACCGCTCAGGCGCATTTCAACGACCATGTGATGCAGAACAGTGAACACAAGGGGCGTCTTTCATACGGCGGCGTGAACTTTTCGATCGTCATGGGCCTCGCCATGCAAGACACCGGTGAGAACGCCATCGCAGAGCTGGGGCTGGATAACATTCGCCTTCTGGCTCCAGTGGTTCACGGAGACACCTTGTATGCCTACTCCGAAGTTCTTGAAGTCACGGATGCTGATCGTGAAGATGCAGGCATCGTTACGTTTCGTCACTACGGGGTAAATCAACACGACAAAACGATCTTTCAGGGAGAGCGACGAATGCTGCTCAAGCGGCGAAGTCACTGGGAGGATCGGTGAGCGGGCCCCTGGAAGGCGTGCGGGTCCTTGACTTCACACAAGCGCTCGCGGGCCCGTTTTGTACCCAGCAGCTCGCCGACCTCGGAGCACGGGTCATCAAGGTTGAAGCTCTGGACGGGGGCGACTTGTCGAGGCGCTCCGGGCCGTTTCACGTTTCTGATCCTGAAAAGAAGAATTCGGGATACTTCCACTCGATCAATCGCAACAAGCAAAGCATGGCGATTGACCTCAAGACGGCGGAGGGTGTCGCGCTGGTAAAGAGGCTCTTGCCGTCGTTCGACGTGGTCGTCGAGAACTTCAGGGTAGGCGTAATGGATCGCCTGGGACTTTCATACGAGGTCTTGCGGACGATCAATCCTGCCCTCGTGTACGGAACCATCCGCGGTTTCGGCGATAGTCGCACCGGCGCAACCAAATATACCGAGTGGCCCGCTTACGATGTCGTAGGTCAGGCAATGGGCGGAATGATGGGCATCACGGGTACCGGGCCCGGAGAGCCACTGAAGGTGGGTCCTGGCGTCGGCGATACCGTTCCTGGCTTGTATCTCGCGCTTGGCATTGTAAGCGCGGTGCTCAACGCTCGCAGAACGGGCATCGGCCAGTTTGTTGATGTGGCGATGGTCGATGCGATCCTGGGTGTTTGCGAGAGGATCGTTCACCAGTTCTCCTTTGGTCAGACCATCCCCGGTCCTGAAGGTAATCATCATCCGTTTTTGCTCCCGTTTGGCGCATATCCGGCCAAAGACGGGCACGTCGCGATTGCTTGTCCTGGCGATCGGTTTTTCCCGACGCTCTGCGCAGCTTTAGGCGCAGAGCACCTGGTCAAAGACCCCAGATTTGTCGATGCGAACTCAAGAAAGCAAAATAGGGAGCTGGTCATCGAAACCCTGAGTTCGATTACTCGACAATACACGAAGGCGGAGCTCGCTGAGCGACTGGGAGGCCTGGTGCCGTTTGGTCCGGTCTATGACATTGAAGAAATAGCGGCAGACGAGCATTTCCGCATTCGGGACATGTTGCCTGCCATTGACGTGCCCGGGCTTCCTGCCGGCCTCAAGGTTGCGGGACAACCCATCAAGTTCAGTGTGACGCCCAGTGGCGTGCAGCGACGTGGCCCCGACTTGGGTGAGCACACCCAAAGAATCCTGCGCGAATTGTTGGTTTCGGACCCGGAGATTGAGGGGTTGAGGGCAGCTGGTGTCATCAACTAATCGACAGACAGAGAGGAAACTCAAGTGACAGAGCGACCCGCGCGTTTGCGCCGAAGCCAGCTTTCAGTTCCGGGTATCAGTGAGAAGATGATCGAGAAGGCCGCGAACGGAGCCGCCGATCATGTTTTTCTGGATCTGGAGGATGCTGTTGCACCGTCTGCAAAGGAGGCTGCGAGGAAGACCGTGGTGGCCGGCCTGAACAGCCTTGATTGGGGAAAGAAGACCCGATGTGTTCGGATCAATGACGTCACGACTCAGTGGTGTTTTGAGGATGTGATCGAGGTCGTTGAGGGTGCTGGAAGCAACATCGATACCATCATGCTGACGAAGGCGCGCGATGGCGGGGATGTAAAATTTGTATCCCTCCTGCTTGATCAACTGGAGCTGAAACTCGGCCTCAAACGGCGAATCGGTCTTGAGGTGCTCATCGAGGAAGCCATCGGACTCCAGAATGTTGAAGAGATCGCCGCTTCGTCGCCACGGCTGGAAGCTCTCATCTTCGGCATGGGAGACTACTCCGCATCGCAGCAGATGAATCTGCGCGGCTTTGGCGGCGAAGGGTACTCGGGAGATATTTTCCACTATCCGCGGTTTCGCGTGGCCATGGCAGCTCGAGCAGCTGGCCTCGATCCCGTTGACGGACCATTTGCGAATTTCAAAGACATAGAAGGGTATAAGCGGGAAGCCCGTCTCGCATTCATGATTGGCTTCTCTGGAAAGTGGGCCATCCATCCCGCGCAGATACCCTTGGCGACCGAGATTTTCTCACCGACGCCCGAAGCTGTAGCCCGCGCTCGTGAGCTTACTCAAGCATACGCCAAGGCAGTGAGCGAGGGGATCGGTTCGGTCAATGTGAATGGCACGATGGTTGACGCAGCATCCGTGCGCATCGTGGCAAACATTGTCCGCAAAGCTGAACTCATTGGGATGTAGCTGAGGCGGTTCTCAGTCTAGGAGTCATAAAATGAACGCGACTGCTTCTTCGTCGCCGCACGGCTATTTGACACCGGAGCGCGTGCAAATGCGTGACATGGCTCGCGCGTTCGTTGATGCCGAGGTGCTGCCGGTTGCCAATCGGCTGGATCCCGAGAAGGGCGATATTCCTCGCTCCCTCATTGAGAAAATGGGGGAGCTGGGCTTCTTCGGGATTCTTATTCCTGAAGAGTTCGGTGGCCTTGGCCTCGGCGCTTTTGAGTACTGCATGGTGGCCGAAGAGCTCGCACGCGGGTGGATGAGTGTTGCCAGCATCATAGCCCGCGGCAACAACTTCTACCGCTCGGTGCCGGGCCAGGGCGAGGAGCGTCGACACAGGGTCGAAGCCATGGCCCAGGGGCGGTATCTTGGCGCAGCATCCCTTTCTGAACCGGGCACAGGATCAGACTTGTCCGGCGTGACATGTCGTGCGCGCCGCGATGGGAGTGACTGGGTCATCACGGGCAACAAATACTGGTGCACGTTCGCTGATGGCGCCGACTACATCAGCGTTCTTTGTAAACTGGACGGGCACCAGGGCGACGGCCGAGGAACCGTCAGCATTTCAGTCGAAAAACCCCGCGGCGAGTTGCCAAAAGGTTGCTCCGGAAGCCCGATTCCAAAAATAGGATACTTCGGTTGGAAGACCTGGGAACTGCATTTTGATGGCACTCGGGCAAAGGCCGATGATCAGGACGAAAAGCGGACCAACGACGGTCGGGCCTTTCAGAGGACGGCGATCGGTCTGGGCTTGGCGCGGGCTCACACGGCAGCCCGGTCGATCGGGCTTGCTCAAGGAGCCTTGGAACACGCGATGGCTTACGCGAAGGACCGTGTCCAGTTCGGACAGCCCATTTCGGATTTTCAGGCCATCCGATTCAAGATTGCGACCATGGCAACTGAAATTCAGGCCGCGCGACAGCTCATGTATAGCGTGTGCGATGGATTGGATCGCGGCGAGCCGATGCGGGCGGAAATCTCGATGGTCAAGTACTTTGCGTCGGAAATGTCCGAGCGCGTAACCAGCGAAGCGTTACAAATCCTGGGTGGCGCCGGCTATACGACGTTGCATCCAATTGAGCGGTACTGGCGAGACGCCCGGTTGACCAAGATATTTGAAGGCACGTCCGAAATTCAGCAGCGCATCATCGCTGACGTCTTGCTCGGCAAGCCGTCGCGACGCGGGTCGAACTGACCCACCGATACCCGAATGGAAGTGAGTTAATCTCACCTATCACCTGACGTTAGAGGTTTTATATTACCTATTTTTGCCAGATTTGGCGTAACTCGGTCGGAATATAGGTAAATCTTGTCCCCCAGATCGGTAGTTTGGTTAAACAAACTCAAAACGGACGGGGACGGGAACGTGAGGCATCGGCTTCCTTCGCTCAACGCGTTGCGCGCTGTCGAAGCGGTAGGTCGTCATGGCAGCGTATCCGGCGCGGCTGCCGAACTCAGTGTCACCCCTGGAGCCGTGAGCCGGCAGGTGGCTTTGCTCGAAGCTCACTTCAATTGCAGCCTGTTCGTTCGAACACAGGCTGGCCTTGTGATGAGTCAGCGCGGCCGTAAATACCTGTCTGATATCGGTGTTGCCTTTGATCTGATCGATGAAGCGAGCAACGATCTCGTAGGCGTGCGGGACAAGACGCGGCTTGCGCTCCGCGTCTGGGGAACGTTCGGAACGGAATGGCTGTTGCCCCGACTTCACTCGTTCGAAGCCGCGCATCCAGAAATTGACGTGACGATGACGGCCCAGTTGCGCTCCGTGGATTTCGACAAGGAAGATGCCGACGCCGGCATTGTGGTCGGCTTTCGCAACGTCGCGAACCTTGAGTGCGAACATCTCTATACCCCAACCTTCCTGCCCATTCTCAATGCCGCGCTGATGGATCGGATTGGTCGGCCAATGGTGCCAGATGATCTTGCGAAGTACAGACTGCTTCATTCGATGGGGTCAACGTTTGGCTGGTCGGACTGGTTTCGCGCGGTGGGTGGCGCAAGCTTTGATACGGAAGCAGGCCACAGGATGGAAAACTACTCCCAGGTGTATCGGGCTGCTCGAACCGGGATAGGCGTTGCACTTGGGCAAATCCTGCTTGTCGGCGAAGAGATCATCTCGGGCGATCTTGTTGCGCCGTTCCTGCAAATTGTGCCCTGGAACGAGCAGCCGTATTATCTGGTATGGCCTAAGAGGCGGAAAATCAGGCCGGAAATCGAGGCCTTTCGTGTATGGCTGTTGCAAGAACTTGGCGCGTCAGAACAGCGCATCAGGGCGCACTTTCCAAGCCTGCCAAGCTTTCTCAAATGACCAGACGGCTTGCTAGCCGTCCTTGAACTCGGTCTGGATCATGGAAGGACGCTTACTGAACGTAGCGTGCCAATCCGATAGGCGAGACCGGCTCGTGCGCCATTCAATATTGGAGAAACGGAAGTCGACGTAAGATAAAGCGCACGCGACCGTCACGCTGCCCGCATCGACCTCAACGTACCTGTCAATTGTCGCGTCAAGATGATCGAGTGATTTCTCAAGCTTGTTGGCGGCTCGCGCCATCATCGCCTCGGTTTTCTGCGATGGATTATATCGCTCGGTTATCCAACCGACCATGAACTCCATGATGCCGTTGCCCAGTGCCTCCCGCCGACGCGTCTCGAGACGGGCTTGAGCCTTCTCCGGAAACATTCGTGGCGTGGGCTTGATGCCATCCATCGCTTCCAGAATGACCGACGAGTCAAACCATGCCGATCCGTCATTTGTGACGAGCGTAGGAATTTTTCCCATCGGATTGTCGGCGAAAATGGCATGACCGGAATCGTCGGTAGGGACAACCGATCGAGTGAGTTCAAGCTGTTCGGCAATCCCCTTTTCGTACGCCGCGATCATCACCTTTCTTACAAAGGGCGATCGTGGGGACCAATGAAGCTTCATGCGCTCTCACTCCCTGTTTCACTTTGATGAAATACCTTTGCGGAACCACATACTGTCCTCAAGTGAGAAAATCTCAACGTGGCCTTTAGCTTTATGCGGGTCGTCCACCTATGGTTTCGCGAGTAGGATAGCCAAGCTTTCGTTTGGTTGTGAAAGGTTGTTCCGTGACACCGACAGTTCAGATTCCGGGGATTTATCATCGCAAGGTTGGCGACATCGTCGTAACCGCGGTGAGCGACGGCTACCTCGACGGCAACTTGACCGTCTTGCGGAATGTTGACCTCGACCTTGCTCACAAGGTGCTTGCTGACAATTTTCGGCCCGCGCGGCGCACAAGCGTAAACACGTTCCTGATTCACTCCCGGGGGCGCATGGCGCTTATTGACGCCGGCTGCGGCGACAAAATGGCTGCGACGGGTGGAAAACTTGTGGCCAACCTTGCCACTATGGGAGTTACGCTTGACCAGATTGACACCGTTTTGCTCACGCACTTGCACCCTGATCACGTTGGGGCTCTTACAGGCGCTGATGACGTCGCGGTCTTTCCTGTCGCCAAAATAGTATTGCACCAGGATGAAGCCCAGTACTGGGGAGATAACCGTGTTTTCGAGAACGCAGTTGAGGGCGTCCGGAATTCATTTTTCAAACCGGCGCGGCGCGTCCTCACCGCCTATAAGGAAAGGCTCAACCTCTTCAACAATGGTGAGGTATTTCCGGGCGTGATGGCCGTTCCATCTCCCGGACACACCCCTGGACACTCCGGATTTTTGATATCATCCGGCGATGAACAGCTGATGATCTGGGGTGATACTGTGCATATCCCCGAGGTCCAGACTGCTTTTCCGCAGGCCGGCATGTCGTTCGATACTGATGTCGAGCAAGCAGCGGCATCAAGAGCCCGGATGTTTGACCGGGTTGCCAAAGAAAAAATGCTCGTTGCCGGCATGCATACACACTTTCCGGGCTTCGGGCGCCTCGTTCATGTAGGTGCAGGATTCGGGTTCATTTCCGAGGCTTGGCAGCATTCGCTCTAGATTGTCCTAGCTAACCTCGCCAACGCTGTGGTTGAGCAAATTGATGCGGGCGAAGTTTATCGCCGCGCCAAAGCGCGCGCTCCCCGCTGCAAATCGACGGCATGAGAATAACTGAATGGCCGATTGATGTTTTTTGGATTGTCGGCGCGGAGTCGCGCAAGCAAAAGTCACTGTAATGCAACTAAGCCGTCGTTCGAGTGACGGGCCGTCGCACAGAAAAAGGGGAAAATCGCCGTGCTGACACGCATGATCCAGGGTTTCGGTATCTTGGCTTTGGCAGGCCAACTGACGACCGGCATGGCATTCGGCGCAGAGGAACCGAAGTATGGCGGCTCCCTGGAAGTCATTTCGGTTACGCCCGGTGTCTCTGCTCTCTCGTGGGACAACTACGATTGGATTTGGAAGCACAACCAGGATACCGGGCAAGTTTACGAGCAGCTTTTTGCTGCGGATCTGTCCAAGGCAAGAAGTAGGGGCGGAAAGTTTGCGTTCACTTCTGACGCGTATCTGCCGAGTGAAGGCATCCGGGGCGAGCTTGCTGAAAGCTGGCAATGGTTTGAGAACCCGCTCCGCATTGAAATAAAGATCCGCAAGGGGATCATGTTCCCTGAGAAGGCAGGAGTTATGAAAGCGCGAGAACTCGTGGCCGACGACATCGTCTATGCATACAAGCGAGTTTCAAGCAGCCCGAAGATGACGCCGGGATACTTCGACTACGTGAGCGCCGTGAAGGCGACTGACTCTCACACTGTCGTGTTTGAGTTGAAGGAATACAATGCCGAATGGGATTACCGGTTTGGCTACGGGTACAACTCCGGAATTATCCCGCGGGAAGTCGTTGAGGCCGGCGCCAACAATTGGAAGAACGTCAACGGCACGGGTCCGTTTCGGTTGACTGACGTCATTCCTGGAAATTCTCAGATCTACGAAAAGAACAAGGACTATTGGGATTTAGAAACCATCAACGGCAAGCAGTTCAAGCTGCCCTATGCCGATAAAATGACTTATCGCTTCATTAAAGATGAGGCGACGCGATCTGTCGCGCTACGAACCGGCAAGGTCGACATCATTGAAACCATGCGTTGGCAGGACGCGGATCAGTTGCGCAAGCAGGTGCCGCAACTCAAGTGGCATCGATGGCTCAACACCAGCGGCACGCTTTTGGCATTCCGCGTCGACCAGAAGCCATTTGACGATATCCGCGTTCGTCGCGCGCTCAATCTGGCCGTAAACAAAAAGGAGATTATCGAGGCGTACTACAACGGAAACGCTGAACTGTTCGCCTATCCGCAATCTCCCGAGTATGATGGATACTATCAACCGCTAAGCGAGCAGCCTGCGAGTGTGAAGGAACTGTTCGAATACAATCCGGAAAAGGCAAAGAAGCTCCTTGCTGAAGCAGGCTACGCCAAAGGGTTTACCTTCAAGGTTCAGGTTGGCACCCATCAATCTGACCATGCTGACCTGCTGACCTTGGTCGCAGGTTATCTCGAACAGGTCGGTGTCAAAGTCGAGGTCCAACCCTTGGAGATGGCCTCGTTTATGTCAGTCATGACAAACAAGACCAACGGGCCGGGCTACTTTATGAACAATGGTCATACCAATCCAACCACGACGATCCGCAAGAGTTTTATGACCGGACAAACGTGGAATCCCTCGAATTGGAGTGACCCGAAGCTCGACGCGCGGATTGAAGAGATTCATCGGGAGCGGGACGAGGGTAAGCGTAAGGCCGCTTTAAGAGAACTGACCACTGAAATGGTCGACAAGGCACCATACATTTGGCTTCCGACGCCCTATGCCTATACGGCGTGGTGGCCGTGGGTCAAAGGATACGAGGGCGAGTTGAGGGCAGGGGCCGTGCGGCCAGGACCAATCTATGCCCGAATCTGGATTGATCAGGACCTCAAGAAGAAGATGGGCTTCTAGTCGCGCATCGCTTGCACAAGGATTCCGATCGAGCCGCTCTCACGCAGCGCTAACTCGATCGACGGCTTAATCTGTTGCACTTAAATCAACGAAATAGGGAGATTTAGCTATGCTTGGAGTGAGCTCGGCCGTTTGCGAGATGATTTCGACATTCGTTTCCAAGCGAAGATCGATTCCTAGTGCAATGGGCGCGGGAATCGCCGCAGCCGTCTTGCTTGCGCTTTCGCCGGCGGGCGCTTCTGACGATCAGCGTCTTGCAGCAGCGAAGAAAGAGGGAGAAGTAGTCTGGTATACGACCCTCATCGTCGACCAGGCTGTGCGACCGATGGTTGCCGCGTTCGAAGCGAAGTATCCGGGCATCAAGGTTCGCTTTGCACGATATAACTCTGGCGAAATTGCACTACGTCTTGCGAATGAGGCCCAAGCCGGAAAGCCGCAATCCGATGTCGTCGATGGCGGGCTGGTCGCGCTCTACAAAACCGATCTGATCGAATCATACGAGCCGGCAATTGCCAAGGACTATGCGAAGCAATTTGTCGAAGAGGATGGGCGCGGAATTGCATTTGTCATGTATGTGCTGGGGCCGGCTTTCAACACCGATCTGGTGCGGGCAGCGGATGCGCCAAAGACCTTCAATGACCTTCTGGATCCGAAGTGGTCTGGCAAGATCGCGTGGAGCAGTAACCCGAATACAGACGGCGGGCCTGGCTTCGTAGGCCTCGTGTTGAAGACGATGGGTCGCGAAAAAGGCATGGATTATCTGCGGAAGCTTTCCAAGCAAAATATCGCGAATGTTCCTGCCGCGTCGCGCGTGGTGCTTGATCAGGTTATTTCGGGTCAGTACCCGTTGGCACTCGTGATCTTCAATCACCACACCGTGATAACGGCCGCCAGGGGAGCTCCAAACAAATTTCTGAACATGGAGCCGCTCATGGGCCTCACCCATTCGGCAAACCTGGTCAAGAAGGGCCCAAATCCCAATGCAGGTCGGTTACTCATTGATTTCCTGGTTTCTGATGAAGGCCAGCAGGTCTTTCGCGAAGCGGGATATATCCCCACGAGCCCGCGGGTTTCACCGAAAGTGCCTGAGCTGAGCCCGCTGACCGGCGGATTCAAGGTCGAGTGGATCATGGCGCGTGACATTGTGGATGTGATGCCTGAATGGATCCGCATCTACAACGAGCTATTCAAATAGCATTGAAATTCCTGCGCCTCGCGCGCCCACTGAATTCGATTCACTTGTTTGTTAAAGCGGATTGAGTTCGTGAGCGCGCGGGAAGATGGTTACCTCAAAGGAGGTCCTTGTGACGATCCCAAATGGAGCGCTGGCCGATGAAAAGCCTTCGGCGACTATAGGATGGCGGCGTATCCTGTCGGGAGGTCGAGGCTCAACGAAAGAGTCAGTTGGTCCAATTGCAGCCGGGGTACTTTTGCTCTTGGTTGTTCTGGTGGTGCCGGCGATCGTCATTTTGATCTATGGCAGCTTTACCGTTTCAACTATGGGAGCCGGCCAATCCAGTTTGACCCTCTCCAACTATGCAGAGATCCTCGAAAGCAATCGTCTTTTTTCCGGCTTCTCCAATTCATTGATCGTAGCCACGTTTGCCACTGCACTCGCGCTTGTGGTGGGCGGATCAATGGCATGGTTGGTTGAGCGGACGAACGCTCCCTTCAAGAACCTTGCCTACATTACGAGCGTTGTGTCGCTCGGGACGCCGTACGTGGTGTATGCAGTGAGCTGGCTCTTCCTGCTTGGTCGTGTAGGTCCCGCCAACGACCTCTATCGGACGCTGACCGGATCGACAGACGCGCTCTTCAATATTCACTCGATTGCAGGAATGGTCCTTGTACAGGGCTTTATCTGGTGTCCTGTTGTGTTCCTGCTTCTCGCAGCTGCCTTCCGAAATTCCAATGCCGAGATGGAAGAGGCTGCTCGTGTGAGTGGGGCGTCGGTCTTTGAGACAATCTATCATGTCTCGATGAAGTTGGCCTTCCCTGCTCTCATGGCGACGGCGCTCCTCGTCTTCATCGGAAATCTGGAAGCGTTTGATGTGCCGGCGCTGGTCGGAATGCCAGGTCGCATCAATGTACTCACGACCGATATCTATGAATCCATTCGGCATCAACCACCCAACCTGGGCCGCGCATGTGCGTTTTCCGTTGTCATGCTGGTGCTCGTTGGAGTGCTCTTTTGGTTCTACAGTCGTGTGGCGAAGCATGCGGATCGGTATGCCAGCATCACGGGAAAGGGCTATCGGCCGCGACCGTTCGATCTTGGGCGCGCCCGTTGGATAGGTGGAGCCGTTATTGTAGTTAGCTTTGTTGTCCTGCTTGTTCTGCCGATGCTTGCGCTCTTGTGGTCTGCGTTGTCGCCGTTTCCGAGGTCGTTCCGGTTCGCGGCGTTCTCGAGCCTTACGACCCAAAACTTCACGAATGTTATTGGCTCTGAAGGGACATTATCGCTGGGATTAAATACGATCCTGGTTTCGGCTGGGGCGGCCACGGTGAGCATGGCGATCACCGTGCTGGCTGGATGGCTGGCGGCAAGGCGCCGACCAGGTGGTGCCCTCATCAATCAGCTTGCGATGGCCCCCTTTGTGTTTCCTGGTATCGTTTTTGGTGTCGCCATGATGCAAATCGGGCTCCGCTCGCCGATTCCGATCTATGGGACGCTTTGGCTGATCTTTGCGGCTTTCGCTGTCCGCTTTCTCCCCCTTGGAATGCGGTACACATTCTCCGGCGTACTGCAAATACATCGGGAGTTAGAAGAGGCAGCCGGTGTCTCCGGTGCGACACCACTCAAAACGCTTCGTCGCGTCGTCGCGCCACTTCTAGCCCCGGCGATCATCTCTGGTTGGCTATTCATCTTCCTGGTGGCATCGAAGGAACTCGCGATCGCGGTGTTGCTCGCCGGACCGAGGTCGCAGACCATCGCAGTCACAATGCTCGATCAGTGGTCCAATGGGCAATCTGGTGAGCTTGCCGCACTGGGTTTGTTTTGGACCGCCGTGATGACTCTGTTTGCGATCGCGTTCTATGCCACTACACAGCGACGCCCTCGTTCGGCGCAGAGCGCCTAATCGGAGACACGGCCAATGTCGAGTTTAATTGAGGTCAATTCGCTTTCAAAAGTCTACGCTTCGATCGGAGAGCAGGTAGGTGGCGGCGTGCGCGAGGCCAGCTTCGAGCTCGAAGCGGGCACTTTCTTCACGCTGTTGGGACCAAGCGGGTGCGGGAAGACGACCACGTTGCGGTGTATCGCGGGGCTCGAACAGCCGGACTCAGGTCGAATCCGCGTTGGCGAAGCCACGTTCTATGATTCGAGGCGAGGAATCTCAACGCCCCTGAATGAGCGCCGGCTCGGAATGGTATTTCAGTCGTACGCGATCTGGCCGCACATGACGGTATTCGAGAATGTCGCATTCCCTCTCAGGGTTGCCAAGGACCAGCGGTTTAGCACCCAGGAGATCGACCGCGGCGTTCGTCATGCCCTGGAGGTCGTCAATCTGACGGGCTTTGCGCAGAGATCTGCGACGCAGCTGTCGGGTGGTCAACAACAACGCGTTGCGCTCGCTCGAGCGATCGTCCGACATCCAAAAGTGTTGTTGCTCGATGAGCCGTTGAGCAATCTGGACGCGTCGCTTCGTGAAGAGATGCGTAAGGAACTCAAGCGGCTGCAGCAGCAGATAGGCATCACGACGATCTACGTTACGCACGATCAGGTAGAAGCGCTGGAATTGTCCGACACGATTGCGGTGCTTAATCACGGCCGTATCGTGCAAATGGGATCGCCGCGCGACTTGTACTTCCGACCAAGCAACGCGTTCGTTGCGGAGTTTATCGGCTCTACAAACCTCTTTCGAGGCGTCGTCGTCGAACTGTCGCGAGATACGCAGGAAGGGGCAGTTCGTTTGGACGATGCAACGATGCTTCGTTGCCTCTTCCCTACGGCTGCGCAGGTCGGGCAGGAAGTGGCTATTTCCGTGCGTCCCGAGTCTATCTCTCTCTCGAATGCTGATAGCGTTGCTCAGGGCGTGTCGACGAACCGCCTGCGCGGAACGATTGCCTTGGCTGCGTTTAGTGGGGCGTCAAATCGGTATACCGTTCAAGCTGGACGAAGCACCGTTACGGTTACCGCAGACGCGGAATCGTCAAAGCATATCGGTTCGGAGGTCTTCCTTGAATTTCAGCCGCGGAACGCACTCGCGATCCCAGCCTAGAGATTGAAGGGTGTGTACGCAGCCCGATTTGGTGCTGATCAATGCGCTTTGGATTTTCCCAGCATCGGCCAGTTCATATCCGCATTGATGTCATCGTGAGCCCCAACCGGTCACGTCAAAGGAATGAAGGGAAAAGGAAATGAAACGCATAGCCTTACTCTGTTTGATAGTTGCTCTTACGATTGCGCCTCAAGCCAGAGCATCCACCTATCCGGAGGGTGTCGTCACGATCATCGTCCCCTATGCGGCCGGAACGGCGACCGACACAAATGCGAGGCTGGTTTCGCGGTTACTCGAGAAGGATTTGGGACAGAAATTCATTGTCGAGAATCGCCCGGGTGCGAACGGCATGACGGGCGCCGAAGTGGCTTCACGCGCAAAGCCGGACGGGTACACGCTTCTCTTCACGACCAACTCGACGCACACATCCGTGCAGGGGCTCTACAAGAACGTACCGTATGATCCGGTCAAAAACTTCACGCCTGTGTCGATTCTTTACGCGGGGGCTACAATGCTGGCCGTTCGGCCGGACATGGGTATTCGTACGCTCGACGAACTTATCGCTTACGCGAAGGCGAATCCCGGCAAGCTGAATGTGGGTACTGCGAATGCAAGCGGTCAAATTGCTGTTGAAGTCTTGAAGAAGCGGACGGCTGTCGAAGTCACAGGCGTGCCCTATCGCGGAACCCCGCAAGCCCTCGCTGATCTTCTGGGTGGCAGCATCCAATTGATGGTTGGAGACGTTCCAACGCTCAGGGATCAGATAGCGGCGGGCAAAGTGACGCCGCTTGCGTTCTTTTCGACAAAGCGAAACCCGCTCTATCCTGATGTTGTGACTTATCACGAGACGATCGCCCCAGGCGTTGACCTTTCCCTGTGGACGGCTGTGTTTGCCCCTCCGGGACTGCCGAAACCGGTTCTGGACAAGCTGGCTGTTGCGCTCCGCAAATCCATCGAGTCCCCCGAGTTCACGGAATTGATTGCGAGGAGCGGCGGTCTGGCGAACATCGTTGGTCCCGACGAATTTGCCGCGAAGCTTCCCGAAGACATCAGCCGGTGGAACGCAATGATCAAGGAGGCGCAGATCAGTCCGGAATAGCCATGCGTAGCTGGCTGGGAACCTCGATGGCTTGCACTCGAACGCGGTGGCACAAGAGGTTTTGCTGAAAAATTACTAAGTGCGGCTGAGCAAGCACGGGTTGCTGCGAGTTACGTATGCCAGTGCTGGGTATACCTCGTCTCGGCATCAGCTTTAAGAATCTGCTTCGAACTTACGATTGAGGAAAAGCTCGTGAATGGCGCCCTCAACCCGGTTACTGCTCACGGAGAGTTTAGATGCCTGTCCACCTAAATCGTCGCCAGTTACTTCGAGTCGCTGCATCTGCCGCAGCGCTATCTTTTGTCGTCACAAATCTTCATGCTCAGAATGCATGGCCTACGAAGGCGATTAAGATAATCGTGCCGTATCCAGTTGGCGGGCAGACCGATTTGATCACGCGGACCTATGCAGACTATTTAGGAAAGCAGCTCGGTCAGCCCGTGATAGTCGACAATAAGTCGGGCGCTAGCGGCATCATCGGTACTACCGAAGTCAAGCGGGCTGCGCCAGACGGCTATACGCTAATGATGACGATCGGCTCGTCGCTTATCAACAATGTCGCTCTATACAAGGATTTGCCTTTCGATCCCGACAAGGACTTTGTCTTGATTTCATCGATTGCCAGCCAAGGACTGGCGGTTGTAGTCAGCGAGAAAGTACCAGCCAACAATTTGGAAGAGTTTATTGCGTTCGTTAGGAAAGGCGAGAAGGTCAGTTTCGGAACATATGGTGCCAATTCAACGGCGCATCTGACGATTCTCGAGCTCAACAAGCAGTACGGTCTCAACATTGAACCGGTCCACTATCGCGGTGAAGCGCCAATGTGGGCCGATGTAATGAGCCATTCGATTGAGGGCGCAATTGGAAGTTATCCTGCTGCTCTTCCTGTCCTCCAGGCCAAGAAAGGTAGAACGATCTCCGCAAGCAGCCGGCCCATCAGAATTCTGCCGGAGCTTAAGACGTTGGCACAGCAAGGAGCGACTTCGAAGTTATTTGAGCTCGGCGGTTTTAGCGGAATGCTTGCTGCGCCAGCGGGTACGCCACTTGAGATAGTTCGGAAATTGTCCGAGCTGATGGTTGCCGCCGGAAAAGATGAGAAAACGCAGGCCGCACTAGCTCAATTTCCAATAGAACCTCCAGTTGGCTATGAGCAAGCACAGGCGATCTATAACAAAGAAGCCCCAGCTACCCGTGCGTTTCTCGAGAGCATGAACATTCCGAAGCAATAAGGTCGCAATGGAGCGGCGTCCGCTCCATTGACAGCGATGGGCCTCACCGTTTTACACTTGGCTGGTTCATGTCTGTTGACGTGCTCGATTGGCCCGCCAGACGTCCAGTGGGAGCGGCTGAACGTGAGGAGTACTCCCGCTCATCTGGTCTATCGCGGCGTCGATCGCTCGGATGTCCCAACGAGGTTTGCGGAAGGGGCCGAGGCAAGCGTCCTTTGGCGGCCCAATCAGAGAACGACCTGGCCGATAGGCCGCAATACGCGGCGGCCTGCTGGCGCGACAGAAGCCGCGGCGGCACTCGGTTCGTCTCGTCCACCGTGTCTGGCGCCTTCACTCGCTTCATTGCGTTGCCTCCAAGGTAAGGACCGCTTCCAGTACTGCACGTTGCTCTCGAGGCCGTTGGTGGAGGAAACTTTGAGCGACCCGCTCCCGCACCAGTTTCGCACCAGAAACGACGGCAACAGAGTACATCAAACGTAGTCGAGCATCGGCAAAAGCGTAGGAAAAACAACGATCGCATGCTTTGCTCTGCCGCTCATAACGATCTGGTTGCAGGTCTAGTGCCGAGCGCACTCCGAACGATATCAAAGATCTACTGGTGCCGACGTGCATGCTGATCGCAACGCCACGTGCGGACCGCCCCAAGAATTGTCGCTAGCTTTAGCTCGAGCCGATCCTGCAGCTCGAGCAGTCTTTCATCGAGCGCGCGTTCGGTAGTCATCGATGATAGCCGCCCAAACCGCCCCACCGCAGGCGCTAGTGCGGTCGCAGAACACACCCCAAACGGCGCAAAGAGATCGCAAAGCGTTGGGGCGTTTGACCGCCGCCTTACACTGGCCAACGAGCTGCGAAAAGTTTCTCTCCCGCTGTTGATATCCGAAGGCCTTCCAACGAACGCTGAAGCTCGCCACCGTGCGCGGCAGCTCTCAGTTGTCCGCATTGACGTTGCTGGTCGCACAACTAACTCTCGCACTTCGAGTTCGGCACGCGAGGGATTTCATGAGGTATAAACGACTAGAGAAGAGCAGTGGAGAACAGTCACCAGTTACTCCATCAACTCCGAAACTTGGAAAATCGAAGTCGATTCCGTTCGCCCAGCGGTTCACCTGCACGATTGACGAAGCATGCGATGCGACCGGCTTAGGACGCACGAAGCTTTACGAGCTGATAGGAGCTGGACAACTCGCCACGACAACAGTCGGACGTCGACGGCTAGTTGGGGTGAGTTCTCTTTTGTCGTTTCTAGAAGCGAATTTATCGAGGTGATGGGAGCGGGACTTAAATGCGGGCAACCCCTGTTCGGACGCGTTTGCTCAGGCTCTCATTTTGCATGGTGTAGGCGCGACGGATTTCATCCGTTTCCTGCTGCGCAAGTTGACTTACGATCGCACCGCATCACGCCCGACCCCTGATGGAAACCACGTTGTTGCCGTCCGGCGGCACCAGCGGCACGACGGCCGCTCGTGCAAGATCCTCGAGGGCAGTTGCAATATACTTCGCGTAGTGACGCTCGATCATTGCGACGGAAGTATTGTGCAATTTAGCAACGTGCTGGATTGGCAAGCCATTTCGAAGGCCACGCACGATGCTGGAGTGCCGCAGAGCGTATGGAATAACATCCGGCATTCCGGCGCGCTCGCGGATAGCTTGCCATGGACGGGTAAGTTCGGCCTTCTTCCACGGCCCGCGTTCGGACTTCTTCCACTCGATGCCACCAGGCATCTGCTCATGCGTCCATCGCTCGAACAATGGCGCTTCGTTCGAACGGCCTGTCACCGCAGGCAGAAGCACATCAAGCACGTCTGCCCCTACGGGTACCGGAACGGCGCCCCCGTTGCCGCCGCGTCCCTTGTACGAACCCGGCACCATGAGACGCCGCTCTGCTCGCTGCACGTCGCCGACACGCATCCGCCTGACTTGCGCATACCGCGCGCCGGTTGCGGCCAAGACTACGACGATACGGAACAGATCGCCGTCAAATTCCAGCTCAGTGTCGATTTCGCGTGCAGCTCGAAGTAGCGTCCCGATCTGCGCGTCGGTGAGGATCTGGTTGTCGCGGGCGACCGATGCATCGTCGTCATCGTCCAGGCGCTCAGCCTTGAGGCCATCCTTGATTATTGTGGGAAATGTTGGATTTAGCTTCTTCTGGGCGGCGGAAAGCCGAGGCCACGCAGTATTGAGTGCTGCTTTTAGATCGTTTGCGAGGCGCTGTTTCGAGGTGCCCTTCAACTCATCGGGGAGTTCTTCGCGCCACATCAGCAAGTCGGATTTGTCAATGCATGTAGCGCTGCAGCCGCGAGCGGCGCCGCTTTCCTAGCCTCCTGCTTTCCGCGCTTGTCCTGACCAAGAACATAACGCCGCAAGCGGTGGCCCGCATCGGAGCGTACTTCACGGCCCGCCCTACGGGTGTCGCGGGCGTTACGCTCCTTGATGTAGGCGTCGACCGCCGAGCGCACGGTAGGCGCTGGCCCGGCTGCCTGCGCCGCTGCTTGTGCTCTTGCTCGATTGACGAGATACCGCGCTTGGCTCGCGGCCTGCTCGAAGGTCAGCACTCCTTCGGTCTGCTTATCATTGACCTCGTTGGCGATGCCGATCGGTGCCTGCTTGTAGTTGGCGCCGGCGAAGTGATTGCGCCATCGCACGAACCACACACCGCCTTGGTTGCCCTTGCGATAGCCGAGATGCGCTTCGGCATCGAGGCGGCGCCAGTACTCGCCGTAAGGCAGCTTCGACCGCGCCCTTGCGGTCGTGATCTGCGCCTCCGTTAGCGATTTCGGCATTTCGCTCCTCCACTCAGACCGTCGAATATCTGTCGAATATATGTGCCCGTACGTCGGCGGACGGTGACGAACGATAGTAGATTAGCATATTGAAAATATTGGACTATGGCGAATGTACCCGAACGGGTCACCAGATTTTTCCCAGCCCTCTCAAGGCTGAAACGGGGGTTCGATTCCCCCAGGGAGCGCCACGCCTTCACGAAGC
Source organism: uncultured Alphaproteobacteria bacterium (assembly GCA_963774995.1). Taxonomy (GTDB): domain Bacteria; phylum Pseudomonadota; class Alphaproteobacteria; order Rhizobiales; family Xanthobacteraceae; genus P52-10. The sequence continues at coordinate 172,027 of CAVZHJ010000002.1, read as the reverse complement.
CCTATAATTCAAGTTCCCCGCACAAATCATAGCTTTGGCTGCGCGCAGGTGGTAGCACTTGAGGGTAGCAGTGGCGCATTTGTTGATGGGAATAATCAAGAACCGGCATGGGACGTATTACGCCCAGCGCAAGGTCCCGGAGCGCCTTCAAGAGGCGGTTGCGCACGTGCGCAAGACTGGCAAGCCGCGTCAGACTTTCCTGAAGAAGTCGCTCGGTACGAAGAGCGCGGTCCAAGCGAACATCCGCGCAATCCCCGTGTACCTAGAGTTCAATCAAATACTTGAGGAAGCGGCGAAGCTGGCGGCACCGCTGCCGGTCAGGCACACGATCACGCACCATGAAATTACGCTGATTGCTGACTTCGTGTACGCGAGCGAGTTATCAGACCATGAAAAATGGCGTGTCGGTGGTCGCGAATTGTTACGCAAGCAGTATGATTGGCTGCTGAGAAACTCCGAGCATCCCGTAGGACCGCCCGCCCTCGACTTCGACACGCTGCCCGCATATGGCATCTCGCAGGAACAGCTAGACGTCTATCGCGCTGAGCTGACCGAAGGCCTCGCGGACTATAGGCGGGCGCTGGCGCTCGCAAATACCTCGGCGGTGCAAGACCAGGTGGAACTCGCACTCAGCACGTTCGGTATCAACCTCGCACCGGTCAGTCCATCGCGCCCCGCGCTCGGCATGGCCGTGCTGCAATCGTACGTCAAAGCGCTACACGCCATTGAACAGCGCAACGCAGGTGTACCGATCGACGTGCCGCCTTTGCCAATGCCGGGCCAGTACACGGCGACAAGTGCTGCAGGGGGCACTTTGGCAAATGCACTGGAAGGTTGGTCAAAGGAGCGCAAAAGGCCTCCGGGCACGGTGAAAGAGTACGGACGCGCGGTTGCAATGTTCACGCAACTGCATGGCAGCTTGCGGGTTGCGGCGATCACCCGCTCTAACGCACGTGCGTTTCGCGAGGCGTTGCAACTTGTCCCGCGCAGCCGTAAGGGCGCGCTGTTGAAAGCGCCGTTGCCGGAATTGGAAGAGTACGGCCGCAAACACACGCAAGCACCAAAAATCGCTACAGGCACGGTGAACAAGAATCTTGGAGCCGTTCAGACCCTCGCGGTATGGCGCATAACAACGGGCTAATACCGGACAACGTGCAGTGGTCTGACCCATTTGCAAGGATGCGATTGGAGGAAGAGGGTTCGGAGCGGACCGCGTTCGAGTTCAGGAACTTGACGTCTTGTTTCGCGCGGATGTGTTCACGCGCCACGTCTTTCCTACAGGCGGATGCGGATCGGCAGCGTTCTGGCTTCCCTTGTTGGCCCTGTTCACGGGCGCTCGGCAGGGTGAATTAGCAGCGCTCAAGACCAAGAACGTCCAGTCGCACTCACCCGGGCTAACGCTGTTGCACTTCGTGAGGGAGCCGGTGGTGGGTAAACGGCTGAAGACGAGAGCGTCGCAACGTGTCGTGCCCGTTCATGCTGAACTGGTGCGGCTCGGCTTCCTGATCTTCGTTAAGAACGTGGCACGGCAACATGGCGAGATGCGTGGCTCTTCCCCGAGATTGCACCGTCAGGCGGGAAGCAGGCCGCATGGTCGAAATGGTTCGGACGCTACTTGCGCGCCCGAGGCATCACTGACACCGCCAAAGTGTTTCACTCCTTCCGACACTCCATGAAGGACGCGCTGCGCCGAGGCGGTGTGGATGGCGAACTGCGGGAGGCATTGGTGGGGCACGCAGACGATTCCACTGTGAGTGGCGGCTATGGCGCGAAGGCAATGGTGGATAGGTTTGGTGCGAGGGCGCTGAAAAAGGCAATTGGTCAGGTCGACTATGAAGGCCTGAGTTTAGTGAGCGTGCGGCCGTACAGCGTCAAGGGAAGCAATGTCGCAACCGCCCACAAGGGGCACAAGGGGCACAAGGGGCACAAGGGAAAACATGAATACGTTCGTCACGAAGTGCAGGCGCGTGATGCTCACAAGGCGCTGAGCGTTGCGTGGGGTCTTGTGTACGCTGGTCGCGATGTGGTGCGGCTCTGCGGAATGGCTTGAGGCATGCACAGCGAACAGCTCCGCACGCGCCTCGCTTGGGGCTTGATGACAATTGGCGAGGACATCAGCGCCCACGGGGAAGCACTTGAGTTGGCCGCGGATCGCTGGGCCACCACATGGCGGGTCGCGATGGACGATGTGGTGCGGCGACTTGTACCGCAGCCGCACGTGGCAGGCTGAGCGCGAAGCGCAAGCGCGTGGAGCAACTTAGGGGCCGCGCGGGTGCGCGCAGCGAGTGATGCCGTGAGCAAGAGCGGGAGCATAGGGGCGGAGCTGCGCGACGCCTCATACGCCACCTTGCGCGGTCGTGCTGTGACACAGGCCGCGTGTGCACTAGTGGATGAATTGAGCGCGCGCATCACTGCCCGCGAGCTGCAGACAGGGAGCGGTCTTACAATCGGCACGGCCAGCGGCAGCAGGCCTTTCGTGACGCCGTAGCCGCTTTTGCCGCTGACCTTCTGATCGCCCAAATGCCTTCTAGCCCCAACGTATGGGTGCACCGATCGATGGATGCTGCTGCCTTCACGGGTGCACCGCCGAGCTATCGAGATGCACGCAGCGTAGTGCATGGCTTGCAAGAATTGGGACTGATCAAGGTACACGACAGCACCGCCCATTGGAGCGGTGACAGGTTATTGCGGCGTCACTGCGACGAGGCGTCTTGTGGAGCTGAGCGCACGATTGGGTGTGTCAGTCGCTGAAGCTGACATCCACTTTGACGTGGCCGTTGAGCTGCCCCAAGACCCACTCACAGCTGCGCGCGTCTAAGTCGGATGACAACTCTGGCGGCGACGCACGCGGCATGCGAATGCCCGTCGATCACACTGCGCACACGACGAGGCTGGAAGCAGAAGTGCGCGAGCTAAACGATTATCTTGCCTTTTTGATGGACACCGAGATTGGGTGTTTCATGAAGCCGGAGGTTGCGCATGCAGAGACGAAGGTTCAGTCGAGAGTTCAAGCTTGAGGCTGTCAAGTTGATCAGGGAGCGCGGGGATCTCAGGAAGCCGCCCGAGACCTGGACGTGCACGAGAACGTGCTTCGCAAATGGGTGAAGGAGTTCGGCTCCGACCCGGTGCAGGCCTTTCCGGCCATGCGCAGATGAAGCCCGAACAGCAGGAGATCAAGCAGCTCCGCCGCGAGGTCAACAAACTCAAGGCCGAGCGGGATATCCTAAAAAAGCCGCAGCCTTCTTCTCGAAGGAAGCACATGAGTTCTTCTTCATTGCGAAGCACCGGGCCATCTGGCCGGTGGCATGGCTATGCAATGCATTGGGCGTCTCCCGGTCCGGCTTCCATGCCTGGCTGAACCGAACCCCGAGCGCCAGATCCCGGAGCGACGAAGTTCTTGGCCAGCGGGTCAAGGCGAGCTTTGTTGCCAGCGACCGGACATACGGCGCCCGTCGTGTGTGGCACGACATGCTGGAAGAGGGCTTTGCGTGTGGTCTGCACCGGATCGAGCGGCTGATGCAGCCTGCAGGCCCTGCGGGCGCGACCTCGTCGGCGACGACTGCCGAAAGACGAGGGCGATCGGCAGATCGCGACCGTGCCGTCAAACATCCTGATCGGCAGTTTGAGGCCGAGCGAGCGAACCAGAAATGGATCGCCGACTTCACCTACATCTGGACCGCCGAGGCTGGCTCTATGTATCGGCGGTGATCGATCTGCTCTCTCGCCGCGTGGTCGGCTGGTCAATGAGTGCCACGATGACGGCGCAACTGGTCGCGGATGCCCTGCTGATGGCAGTCTGGAGGCGTGGCAAGCCGAGGGAGCTGTTGCATCATTCCGATCGGGGTAGTCAGTATAGCCAGTGAGCAGTTCCAGCGATTGATGGCTGACAGCGGCATCGTCTGCAACATGAGCCGATCGGGCAACGTGTGGGACAATGCTGCCATGGAAAGCTTCTTCTCGTCGCTGAAGACCGAACGCACGGCACGCAAAACCTATCGCACCAGGAACGAGGCCACAGGCAGATGTGTTCGACTACATCGAGCGCTTCTACAACGCCATCAGACGTCATTCGACGATCGGGTATCTCAGCCCGGTTGAGTTCGAGCGGAAGGTGGGATTAGCTTAACCAGCCGTCCATCAAACCGGCAGCAGCTCACTTGGTGCATCAAGTCGCTGACGATCTACAGGAGTTGCTTGGTGCGATAGGCCTCAAAGTACTCAGAGCAGGGGCTCACCTTACCAGCCATGAGATGATCCCCGTATCATCCGATGATGCTGACATAATCGTGTTCACCCCGGAACGCGCCGACCTGCTTCTGCGTATCGATCCCGAATTTATCCGCCAAGTATGTCTGGTTATAGTCGATGAAGCGCATCACATAGAACAAGGCCCCAGAGGAATTTCTGCTAGAATTTTATCTGTGGCGACTGCGCAAAATGATTCCAATGGAGTCTCCGCATCGTTCAACTTTCAGCGGTGACCCCAAATATTGCGGAGTTGACAGATTGGCTGGCAAATAGTCGCGGCTCTCATTCCGTAATGCTTGACTGGCGCACGAGCCGTCTGCGAGTGGGAATATTAGAACGAACGGCACGCGGCGGCGCAGTGCTCGACTTCGGTGATGTACCGTACCGCCTGCTATCCGATGGCTCGCTTCCTCAGAATGCCAAGAAGGGCCTCGCCGCGCTGGCAAACCACTTAGCCCAGAACGGTATTGTTCTCGTTCTCTGTTCTAGTCCAGCTGTCGCTGAAGAGATTGCAGGCTTTGTTGCAGAGTTGCGAACGGAAAACCAAGAGCTGAAAGCCGATGTATCGCAACGCCTTGATGCATGGATCGAGCGCGAATTGTATCCGGAGTTTGATTTGCGTCAACATTACCGCAAACGAGTTGTTTTTCATCATGTTCAAAGCCGCCCCGCGTGCGGCAGGGACTGGAGGAGGCAATTCGTGAGCGGATGGTGGACGTCATCTGTGCGACGACGACGCTAGCGGAAGGCGTAAACTTCCCATTCTCAACCGTGGTGGTTGAGACGCTCGTCTCAAAGGCGTTTGAATTGAGTCCCCGTGCACTTTGGAATATCGCCGGCCGGGCGGGCCGCTTTGGTGTGGATTCCGAAGGGCATTGTATTCTTTTCCGACCCGAACTTTGGTCGGAGCGGCTTACCGAATACAAACTTAGCGACTACATGAAAGTGGCGCTCGCTGACATCCCGCCAGTTAAATCAGCCTTGGCCTCGGGAATTGAACATCTTGAGCGGCTCATTAGCGAGGGGAAACTCGATCCAGCGACCTTGGACGAGGTCTCACTGTCTGATGTCAAGGTGAGCAACCGCATAAACAACGAGGCGAGGTCAATCCGTGCTTTGGTCAACATCATGCGCGTTGGCTACGCACACGCGAACTCCAGCAATCTGATCTCGCTGGAGAAATCTGAAGCCCCTGAATTTGAAGATGAGCTGCTGGCCGCAAAACAAATGTCCCCCAGCTCAGTGCAATTTGCTCGAAGGTTCGGGGTGCAGCAACGCAACGTCGTTTCGCGCGCAACTGAAGGTGATCCGGATTTTGTGGCAATTGCAGCGCTGGTTGGCTGGTCGTTGGAAGCACAACAGGCTCTGCATACTTGGTTGAGCACTAGAGAGAATTGGCAACTCGAGCAGTTTGGAAACATGGTCATTGCGGGCTATGTCCGAAACTTTGATCGGCTGGGCTTCCTGATTGGGCCTCTAGCCAAGCACCTTATTGCATTCGAAGGATCGGCCTTGGGCGGAGCTGTTGGCTTCACTGCTGAAAAGTGGATACGCGGAATACCGCTCGCAAGCTTTCAGGAAGAGCGCGGCGCCTCATTTGGTCGCATGGTCAACAATATCTACGGACGAATGCAGTACTTGCTGCCTTGGGGCCTTTTCGGGATGCACGAGCTTCTCCAGTACGAGGCCAAACGCCGGGGAATTACAGTTGGCGATGGGCTAAGCGCTCTTTCCGTGCTCGCGGCAGAGGGCGTGCCGAATTTTGATGCCTTACAACTTGTGCTCGATTTGGGGGTCGAAAGAGTTGACGCAACCCGGATCGCGGATCAGTTCAAGCGCTCACGAGCGTCTACCGACATCGTGGCTTGGTTTGTACAATCGGACTGGTCGACTATTGAGCGCGCGGTGAGAATTGGTGACGGGCGCCGCGTCGATCCTTGGCTATTGGCGCTTCACTCCCGACTTAAAGAGCGTCCGAGAGATTAAAAGTTAGTGCGCGGGACAACTATCTTATGAATTTAGGAAGCATTCGATGATTGAGAGCATTCCGCTTGGCGGAGCATTCCAGATAGTGATATTCGCCTGGAAAAAGTTACGCGCAAGATTTTTCCCCCGCAAACCTTTGGATGCAATTACCTTACTGAGGGATCACGTCGAGCTGGGGCATGAGGTTTTGCTTGTCAACACATCGGATGAACCGATCCTTATCTTTGAATACGACATTGTCGACGCAGCGCGCGCCGGCGATGAAGAGAAGAATTTCGAATATGTCGTACGGTTAGAGGATGACTTGTTGAACATTCGGCTGGAACCCAAGCAGGCCTACCGATTTGGATTTTCAGAGGGAGAGTTTTTTCCCCTAACGCCGAAGAACGGGAACTACTTTATGCGCGTATGGATGCATGGGCATAAAGAGCCGGTTTGGGTGAAGCTGTGAAAGGCTTGCGTTCGAGCCGCCGCGCACGTCGCCAGCGTCAACCATCCGACAAGCAAAGGGCCGTGGAGAAATGCCGTACGGCTGCAGAGGCCACCCAACTGTACTTCACTGAGAGAGCTAGGCTGAGATAGACGCTAGTTGAAAGTGGTAGCCTCAGGTGGTATCTCTCGCAGGGCTGCAGCGCCGATTTGTGCCCATTTTATGCGGGTTTTTGCGATAGTCCAGCGCCTCCCCCAGGGAGCGCCACGCGAATACGCCGGCAATGACTATCCGCCGGGTCTTCTTCCGATTGTCCCGGACCGATCTCGGCGGCAATGGCCTGCAGAAGCCGGATGCTATCGCGGGCCTCTTCCGACGATACCCGGCACCCCGAACCACAGAAACACCGCGACCACGCCCCACAGGATCATCGCGATCGCGCCGAAGAATACGCGGCCGATCAGTTCGGCACCCGGTATGTGACCGACGAAAGGAATTGTGAAGCTGAAGCTGCGCGGTCCTGGACCGAATGCGGCAAAGCTCGTTATCGCGGCAAGCGAGCCCAGCGCCACCAACGCGATCAGGAAATTCAGCAGGCGAAGTAAAATCGGGGCACGCGCCTCAACCCTGCTGCCGACCTTCGTTCCGGAGAATCCGGTCAGCGCGAAGATGCCGCCAATGCTCGCGAATACGATGCCCGCACAGATGACGATCCAGTTGGTGACGCCGGGTTGAAGCCGTCCTTGCACAGGTAGCACGCCCGTGACGCTGAGAATGATGGCGGTGCCTGTCGCCAAGCCCAGCAAGCCGACGCCCACGAAAATCCAGGGTGACTCGGGTTTTGCTGCCATGTGGTTATCAAGCTTACGGCGGTGCAGGCGCCACAAACACAGGAATTCTCGACCGCGCTGATTGCGGACCGGCTTTCCGGTCCGCGATCAACCGGCTCGTTCAAACGACACGGGTCTCAGTGCCTTGAACACCGCATTGCCGAGCCGGACTACGCGGTTGCGATCTGCAACGGCAGGGCGACCTCGGCGCGCGTGCGCATTGATTGCGCGACCGCGTCGGTCCACTCCATATACTTGGTGCCGGTCACGAAGTCGGTGTGGGTGATCGGTTCACGGCCCCGGACCGCATTGACGAACTCTTCCTCGACCCGCCATGCGCCACGCTTGGCGGGGTCGATGGCGAGGGGTCCAAGGCCGCTGCCGCCCTTCTTGCCGATCTGCAGATAGGGCTCGCCGTCCAGCGGCGCGATGAAGCCGATGGTCCCCTTGTCGCCGAAGATCCAGGCTTCGCTGCGGTTGTGCGCGTGGCCGAGCACCGAGGACACCGCCAGGCGATACTGGCCGCCGGCCTGCAGATGCCCCACGACATCGATATGGTCGGGCACAGAGATCGGCACGCGCAGGCCAGACGCGTCGCGCCGATGCGGCACCACCACCTGGCCGACCGCGAACACGGTCGCGGCCTGGCCGACCCAGCGCATCATCTGCTCGTACCAGATGCCGAGCGACATGATGTTGTTGCCGGAGAAGTCCCGGTTGTGACGCCAGTGCAAGGGAACTGCCGGGTTCGGATAGTCGCCAGCGAACACGCGGACGTCGACCGCGGTGATGTCGCCGATGCCGCCGTCCGCGATCGTGTCCATGATGGTGCGATCGACCGCAAGTGTTCCCGGCGCGGGCACGATCTGCGCGATGCGCGATGGGTTGCGGCGGGACGCCGCCAGCATCGCGTGCGCCTCGCGCGCGTTCATGGCCATGCGCGCTTCACACATGACATGCTTGCCGGCATCGAGCGCCGCGATCGTCATCTGCGCGTGCATATAGGGCCAGGTGCCGATGCACACCGCATCGATGCCGGGATCGGCGATAATCGCGGTCCAGTCGGCATAGGCTTTCGGGATATCCAGCTCCTTGGCGGCCTTCCGGCTCGATTCCTCGGAGCGGTTGGCGACCCCGACAATCTCGACGCTGTTTTGGGTGCGCAGCCCTGGAATATGCTTTGAGCGCGTATTGGCGCCGGCGCCGATGATACCGACGCGGAGTCTGTCCATTGACATTGATTTAGCCATCCGGGTGATTGATCGAAGTTTATCCTGCACGTTTCCGCCAGGCCCGCAACGGTGAAACGTCGTCAACCCCCGGCGAGTTCTCTCGCGCGGAACACAGCTCGACGCTGTGCCGCAACATTGCGCCTGGCCGGCTGTTGCTCTAAGAAAAACAAAACAAGAAGAAGCTGATGGGAGGCTGATATGTGCGGCAGACCATTGTTGCGCTGGATCGAAACCGGATCGATGGCGCTCATTGTTGCGGTGCTGATCGCAACAACACCTGCGTTGGCGCAGAAGAAGGGCGGGACCCTTCGCCTGTATCAACTCGACAATCCGCCCAGCGCTTCGCTGCATGAGGAATTGACGATCACATCGGTGACGCCGTTTTCGGGCGTCTACAACAATCTGGTGATGTTCGATCCTTTCAAGCCGCATGAGAGCCTCGACACCATCGTCCCCGATCTGGCGGAGAGCTGGTCGTGGGATGCGACCAACACAAAACTGACGTTCAAACTCCGGCAAGGCGTCAAATGGCATGACGGCAAGCCGTTCACGGCCAGGGATGTGCAGTGCACCTGGCGCATGTTGATCGGCAAGGGCGACACGGCGGACTTCCGCCGAAATCCGCGCGCGGTCTGGTGGGCGAGACTGCAGGACATCACGATCAACGGCGACACCGAGGCAACGTTCGAGCTGAGCCAGCCGCAACCGAGCCTGCTGGTGCTGCTCGCAAGCTCGTTCTCACCCGTCTACCCGTGCCATGTGACACAGCAGGTGATGCGCACGCGGCCGATCGGCACCGGGCCATTCAAGCTCGCTGAATTCAGGCGCGGCGACTCGATTCGCCTGACGCGCAATCCGGATTACTTCAAGAAGGACCGCCCGTATCTCGACGAGATCACGTTCAAGATCATCGAAAGCCAGGCGACCCGGATGCTCGCGTTCTCGACCGGCGAGTTCGATATCACGTTTCCCTCCGACGTTGCCGTTCCCCTGTTCAAGGACGTGAAGGCGCGCGCCCCGACCGCCACGTGCGAGATGGTCACGACCGGTACGCTGACGACCTTGCTGGTCAATCGCCTCAACCCGCCGTTCGACAAGGCCGAGCTTCGCAACGCGCTGTCGCTGGCGATTGATCGCAGCGCGATGAACACGATTTTGCTGGAAGGCAAGGGCTTGATCGGTGGGGCGATGCTGCCGAAGCCGGCGGGCGAATGGGGCATGCCGCGCGAGATGCTGGAGGCGCTGACGGGGTACGGCCCTGATACTGCGAAGAACCTCAGCGACGCGCGCGAGATCATGAAGAAGCTCGGCTATGGTGATGCCAATCCGCTGAAGATCAAGATCCAGACCCGCAACCTGGCGACCTATCGCAATCCCGCGGTCCTGATGATCGATCAGTTGAAGAAGATCCATATCGACGCCGAGCTGGATGTTCTCGACTCGACACAATGGTACGCGCGGCTGTCGCGCAAGGACTACACGCTCGCGCTCAACGGCATGGGCGTCGCCGTTGACGATCCCGACGGCAACATCGTCGAGAATTATGCCTGCGGATCGGAACGCAATTACACCCAGTATTGCAATGCGGACGTCGACAGGATGCTCGCCGCGCAATCGCGCGAAATGAACCGTGACAAGCGCAAGGCAATCGTCTGGGAAATCGAAAAATTCCTGGTCGAGGATACGGCGCGCCCCGTCATCCAGTTCAGTGTCGCGGGCAATTGCTGGCACTCTTATGTCAGGAACTATGTTCCGCACGACAACAGCCAGTACAACTACGTGAGATATGAGGAAGTCTGGCTCGACAAGTAGGCGGGGCTCCGACCCTCAGCGTCACTGCCGCCCGGCTTCGCCCTGCGGGTTACGCCGGGACGGCATGTTCCCATGTGATCTTCCTCACATAAAACTTTGAACCGTCGTTCTAGGTTCGCGGTGAGCCAACCGCATAATGAGGACGCAACATGCGCAAGCTTATTCTGGCAACGGCGATCATCCTTCTTTCATCCTCCGCCTTTGCGGGCCCGCGCGGCCTGTCGTCGACGCAGCCGGCCGAGCCGCAAAAGCCGGTTCGCCAGGCCGAGGTGACGATCCTTCCGGCGCCCGACGAGCAGCCCGCGGCCCGGAATGTTGAGCTGCCGCTGCGCGTCGAAGTGCCGCCGCTGACGGTCGAGGAAAAGCTGAAGGCGGCTGGCGAAATCAAATCCGACGGAACGCCAGTCGCCAGGCCCGTCGAAGCAGCGCCGGTTCAGGCAACGCCGGTGCAGGCGAAACCCGTCGAGGCGCAGGCGCCCGTGCAGACACAGCCGGCGGCAAAGCCCGTGGAAGCGCAAGCCCCCGTGCAGGCGCAGCCGGAGCAGCAGCCCGTCAAGAAACGCGTGGCGAAGCGCGAGAGTGACGAACAGAAGGCCCGCCGCATCGCCGCCCGGTTCGGCATCTCCTGGTAAAACGCAGCTGCGATCGGGGGGCGCGCCGCACAGCCGTTGAAGGCGGGCGGATGGTCCCTACGTCAAAAGCAGGATGTCGCCATGACCAAACTCGCTGTCGCCGCCATCGCGATCGCAATCGGCCTCGGCCTTTCGCTCGTCGGCATGTATCAGGCGAAGGTCGCGCATAATCCCGCGCATATTTCGACCAAACGCACGGGCTGATGGACGGCGGCGACCGCGCTCAATTGAACGACATGCCGCCGCTCAGCGCGATCGTCTGGCCGGTCATGTAGGAATTTTCGATCAGCAGCATCACCGCCTGGGCGACCTCGTCCGGCGTGCCGAAACGGCCGAGCGGAATGCGCGCGACGAGGTCTTGCGCATCCTTGATCATCTCGGTTTCGATCAGCGACGGGGCGACGGCGTTGACGGTGATGCCTTCCCTCACGAGGCGGGCGGCGTAACCGCGTGTCAATCCTTCGAGGCCTGCCTTGGATGCGTTATAGTGCGGGCCGATCGCGCCGCCGCCGCGTGCGGCGCCCGACGAAATGTTGACGATGCGGCCCCATCGTTTGCGCCGCATGGCGGGCAGCGCGGCCTTCGTGCAGAGGAAAACCGACTTCAGGTTGACCGCGATGGTTTTATCGAACTCCGCTTCGGTGAGGTCGTCGATGTTGCGCGTGATGGCGATGCCCGCATTGTTGACGAGAATGTCGACCGGTCCGAGTTCCGAGGCCGCGCGCTCGAACATTTTCGCCACCGCATCGCCTTGTGAGACATCCGCGCCGATGGCGATCGCGCGCCCGCCGGCGTTCCGGATCGACGCTGCGAGCGCCTCGGCCGCACCGGCCTGCTCACGGTAGTTGATTGCGACCGCAGCGCCCGAGGCGGCCAGCGCGTGCACGATCGCTGCGCCGATGCCGCGCGAGCCGCCGGTCACCAGCGCGACGCGAGTCATGAGATCGAGAGGGGTCATGATCGGCTCCGGTTTCTGAAGTGGGCTCATCACACGAGATGCGCTGAAGCGTGAAAGCGCGTCATGGTTGCGTTTTCGACAAGTGCTCGCGGAATTCTCATCCGCACGGTGCGCGCACGCTCGTCTTCCGGTTGTACCTTTACCCGGGATTAACAGGCGATAGGGTAAATCTACCATGAAGTCCCTCCCAAGGATCGACATGGTCTCCCCCCGTTCGGTTCCTCAGTAGTCAGCCCTCCAACAAAACGAGACGGCTTCGCCGAAAACAGGAATCGAAAATGCGCTCCCATGCAAATTTGTCCTCATCCATCGCCTTGCTGCTTGGCCTCATCGGGGGCCTGAGCGCTCCCGCGCAGGCCGCGGAGGTCGTGCTGCGCTTCGGATCGATCAACACCGAGGGCACGCTCGCTTACGACAAGGTGCTGGTGCCGTTTGCGCGCGCTCTTGAAGAGGAGTCTGGAGGACGCATCGAGGTCGCGCTGAAGCCGATCGGCGGCTATGGCAAACCGACCGATCTCTTCAGCATGGTCGAAAGGGGCGACATCGAGCTGGCGTCGACGGTGCAGGGCTACAATCCAGGCCGTTTCCCGCAGTCCTCGGTGATGGAATTGCCGCTGATGTTCGGAAATTCCGTTGCCGGCACCGAAGCAATGATGTCGCTCTACAAGGAAGGCCTGCTCGCCAAGGATTATGCATCGGTCAAGGTGCTGGCGCTTTATGTCCTGCCGCCCTATCCGATCTTCACCACCGGCAAGAAAATCGAGTCGGTCAGGGATTTTCGTGGCTTGCGGATCCGTACCCCCAGCACGACGGTCGGCGTGGCGCTCTCCAAGCTCGGAGCGATTCCATTGGGCATTCCGCTGAACATGATCGGTGACACGATCGCGGGCGGTTACGTGGATGCCATCGCGTATGGCTGGGATTCGGTGACGACGGCCAAGGGTGCGAACGGCAAGCTGCTGGTCGATCAGGTCAGCGTCGGAGTCGATATCGGCCTCGCCGCACCTGCCCTGATGGTGGTCATGAACCGCGCAAAGTTTGACGCGCTGCCCGCCGATCTCAAGGCGATCATCGACAAGCACAGCTCGGACCTCGCGATCGCCAGCGCCCGCCTGCGTGAAACCCAGGAAGCGGCGACGAAGAAGAAGCTGCAGGCCGACCCGCGGCTCACCGCGATCTCATTCAATGACGAGCAGCGCGCGGAACTGCAGCGCGTGACCATGCCGGCAATCGAGGAATGGAAAGCCAGCATGGCGAAGCTCGGTATCGACAGCGAGCGCCTGTATGCGCGTGCGCGCGAACTGATCCAGCAATACAAGGTCGCCGCCAAGTAGTCGTCAGAAAGCGACTTCGAGGCGCGCCGCACCACCGTGATGAATTTTAAGGGGAATGAATCCGTGACAGAACGTCGTCAATTCGGAATCCGGGCGAAGTTGTTCTTCGCTTTCGCCATGGTTTCAGGAACTACGGTGATCGCCGGCGTCGCCGCCTGGCTGATGTTCTCGCAAATCCGGGATCTTTTTCACGCCGTCGCAGATCAGAGCATTCCCGAGATTGTCGCAACGCTCGGATTGCAGACCGAAACCCAGACGCTCGCCGCATCCGCACCGGCCTTGCTGGCTGCGAAGACGCAACCGCAACGGCAACAGGAGATGGCCGCTCTCAAGGGCCGCCAGCTCAACGTCGCCAAGCAGCTCGATACGATCGCCAGCAAACGGTCGGATCAGCAATCGATCGCCAAGCTGAAGAGCCTGAATGCATCGATCAACGACAGGATCGCAGCGCTCGATACGGTCGTCGACAATCGCTTGAAGCTCGGCGTTCGCGGCGAAGAAGTGGTCAAGGCTGCCCACGAGGCGCAGGCGAAGGTCAATGGCGTGGTGCTTCCCGCGGCAGAGAAAGCCCAGGGCGACATCACGATGGTCTCGATGAGCATCGGCGGCGATGCGAACCAGGCGACGATGACGTTGCTGAAGCTGGTATCGACGCAGGTGCCGGTATCGCAAGGCTTCGCCGATCTGCTTGGCCTCGTCAATCTGGCGTCCGGCATGCTGGATCGCGCGGCCGTTTCACCGAGCGAGGCCGGTGTCGCAGCGCTCGAAAAGGAGTTCAAGGCGATATCGGCGCGCGTCGAGGAGAAGCTCGACATCGTCGATACCCTGCAACCGACCGACGGCCTGCGCAAGGCAACCGAGGCGTGGCTTGCACAAGGCTCCGGCGCCAACGCCATTTTCGAAGTCCGCCGCAAGGAGATTGCCGCCAATCAGTTGGGACAGAAGCTGCTCGGCGAAACCCAGGGCGCCACCGACGAACTGGCGAGCGAGGTGCTTCGCCAGGTCAAGGTCGTCAACGACCGAACCAAGGAAGCAACCGACCGCTCCGACGCTGCCATCGGTCTGGGCACGTTCGTCATGCTTTTGATCGCGGCAGCGAGTGTGGCCGGCGCCGGCCTGTTTGTCTGGCTTTATATCGGACGCAATCTGGTGGCGCGCCTGGTCGGTCTTGAAGGGACCATGACGCGGCTGGCTGGCGGCGATCTCTCAGCCGAGGTCAGCGCGAAGCAAAGCGGCGACGAAATCGGCCAGATGGCGCGCGCCCTGTCGGTGTTCCGTGACGGGATGGTGCAGGCGAATGCCGCGGCTGCCGAGCAGGCGGTTGAGCAGGAAGCGAAACAGAAGCGCGCGGGCGCGATCGACGCTCTGACTCGCGGCTTCAACGAAGGGGCAAGCAGCGCGCTGGCTGCCGTGTCGGCGGCCGCCTCCGATATGAAGGGCTCCGCGGAAAAGATGTCGCGTGTGGCCGAACAGGCCAAAGACCAGACCAGCGCAGTGGCGACGGCGTCGGCGCAGGCGGCCGCGAACGTGCAGACCGTGGCTGCGGCGACCGAAGAACTCACCAGCTCGATCAGCGAAATCTCCCGGCAGGTCGGCGAGTCCGCGCGGATCGCTTCGCAGGCGGTCGAGCAGGTGTCGCGCAGTGAAGCGACCGTTACCGAGCTTGCCAATGCGGCGAACCGGATCGGTGAGGTGGTCGGCCTGATCAACACGATCGCGGCGCAAACCAATTTGCTGGCGCTCAATGCGACGATCGAAGCCGCTCGCGCGGGCGAGGCCGGCCGGGGTTTTGCGGTGGTCGCAAGCGAGGTGAAGAGCCTCGCGACCCAGACTGCCAAGGCCACCGAAGGCATCACGGCCCAGGTTGCCGCGATCCAGGGCTCGACCCGCGAAGCCGTCGACACGATCAAGGGGATCGGCGAGATCATCGACCAGATGTCGGAGATCGCAACGTCGGTGGCCTCCGCTGTGGAGGAACAGGGCGCAGCCACCGCCGAGATCGCACGCAACATCCAGGAAGCCGCCGCCGGAACGCAGGAGGTCTCCTCGCATATCGTCGGCGTGTCGGCTGCTGCCGGCGAGAGCGGCAAGACCGCCGAGGACGTGCTGTCATCGACCGAGCGCCTGACCGCGGAGTCCGAAGCGCTGAGCGGCGAGGTCGATCGTTTCCTCAGTCAGATCAAGGCGGCGTAGGGTTGTTGTCGTCCCCGCCATAGGCGAGCGAAGCGACGCCGTTATTCGAAGGGCTATGCGCGAGGCCGACAACACGTCAGGGGATATTCAGACTCCTCACCACACGGAAGCCGGCTCCGGAGTCGATCCGCGTACTGTCGCGGTAGCCGGTCCGTTGCTGGTGGGCCGCGCCGATCCAGCCGCCGCCGCGGACCATGCGCCTGCTGCAGTCACCTTCGAGCCAGGGCGTTCCGTCGGCGGGCGTGTCTTCGGTGTAGCGCTTGTTGTAGCAGTCCTCGGTCCATTCCGCGGCGTTGCCGTTCACCTGATAGAGCCCGAACCTGTTCGGCAGGTATGAGTCGACCGGCTTCGGGCCCTTGCTTTCGACGCCATAAGGGCCGCCGGGATAGTTGTTCCGGGCATCGTAGTTTGCATTTCGGGCGGAGATGGTTTTGCCGAACCAGAACGGAGTCGTCGTCCCGGCGCGCGCAAAATACTCGCGCTCCGATTCGCTGGGCAGACGATAGGTGCGTCCGACCTTGCGTGACAGCCAGGCGAGGTAGCTCCTGGCGGCTTCGAAATTGATGCCGTGCGCGGGCAGGCGGCCGCGGCCAAATACCCTGTCGTCGCCCTTGATTCCCGCGCAGCCGCCATCGGCGAGGCAGGCATCCCATTCATCGAAGCTGATAGCTGAACCGGCCGACGGCGATCGGCTGTGCGAGGGTCACGCGATGCTGCGGGTCCTCGCCCTTCGACCGGTAGGGCTCATTGTCCGGCGTACCCATGACGAAGGATCCCTTCGGGATCACCACCATTTCCGGGCAGATGTCGCATTCCTTGAAGCTGTCCCTCGGTTTCAGCGTTTGCTCACGCTCCGGCGTCAGCGGCTCGACGCCCTTGGTGGCGAAGAATTGTTGCGGCGTCGAGGCTGGCGGCTGGACGGCCTGCGCCTGCCTGGGAGGACTTGGCCTGGTCCGCGGCGTTTGCGCGGACGCGTGGCTGGCGGGGGCAAGAGCAAGTGCTGCGACGGCCAGTGCCGACAGCTTCGTGCAGATCGTCATGCGGGATCCTTAACGAGAGAAGCTTTGTCTTGGTCGTGCGCATAATCAATTGCGTTCATGCGGGGGCAACGCAGGGTTCCATCAGCCGCATACTTTCCACCATCTCGCCTTCCTCCGGCCAAAGCGGAATGAACCTCTGGCTGCACATTGGCTGGAGGAGCGTCGCCCTTGTCCGCGTTCAGCCGCGCCAATCCCACGATTTCGGAGCGCCAATGCAACCTACAAACGTCCAACCTGCCGATCCGGAAACTGACCTGCACGACCTCGCCGCGATTCTTCGCGCCGAAGAGCCATCGCACATCGCGCGCGATCCGTCGGAACTGCACATCAACGCAGTAGATCATGCCTCGTCCGCCGCAGCGCTGGATCTGGCGCTCGATCCCGCGCTGCGTGCGCCGCCATTGAACGACAATCGGGAACCGAATTTCGTGCGGCTGGGCCGCAGCCTGCCGGCGGTTTCGCGCGCTTCATGGTGGCAACGGCGATCGGCGTGGCGGCGACCATTGGCTGGCAGGCCTATGGCGAGGAAGCACAAGAGATGCTGGCGACTGTTGCGCCGCGGCTGCTCGCGGCCTCGCCGGTGCAGGCGCAAAGCGTGAGCGCCGATGAAATGCCGGCCCCCGCGCCCGTTCAGGGCGCGGCAGAGGCAGCACCCGAGAAACCGGCTTCTGCCGCTGACACGACGACCGGGCCGCAGACGGCTGCTCCGGTTCAAGCTGCGTCATCCGCTGAACTCACGCCATTGATCGAGGCTATGTCGCACGAGATCGCGTCGCTCCGGCAGACGATCGAACAGTTGAAGGCCGGCCAGCAGCAGATCAGCCGCGACCTTGCCAGGGAGCAGGACGCACGGCGCAAGATTGCGGCCACAGCGGCGGCGCCGAAGCCCGCTGCTACCCCTCCGCGCAATCCGCCACCGCCGCCTCCGCGTTACTCGGCCGCCGCCGCTCCGCCGCCGCCGCCCGCAGTTCAACAACAGGCCATCGTGCCGCCGCCACAGCCCTCGACCGTGCCCGGATACGCGTACGTGCCGCGTCCGCCGCGGCCGTTGCCGTAGGCCTTTGGCTTGCACTACCCCTCCACCGTCATGCCCGGCCTTGTGCCGGGCATCCACGTCTTTGGTGCCGAAAAGCAGAACGTGGATGGCCGGGACCGGCCCGGCCATGACGACGTTTGATTCGTCGCATGTGGAACGCGACCTAGTATCCCCGCTGCCAGTCGATCACGTTGCGAAGCGGCCGGCGGCCGATGTAGGCGCGGAGGTTTTCGCAGAACAGGTCGACGCCGCCGTGGCGATGGTCATCGGAGCCGCCGGAGGTGTGCGGAGTGATCAGCACCCGCGGGTCGGACCACAGCACCGCCGGCGGCATACGCTCGAATTCGCCGACATAGACGTCGAGGGCTGCACCGCGCAGACGATCGCGCTTCAGTGCATCGACAAGGGCGTCTTCGTCGATGATCTCGCCGCGCGCGACGTTGACGAGAATGCTTCCCGGCTTCATCGCGGCGAACCTGTCCTTGTTGATCAGGTTCGTCGTCTCCGGCGTCCATTGGGCGCAAACGACCACGACGTCGCTTTGGGCGAGGAAGCTGTCGAGATCGGCGCTCGTTCCCATCCGGCTGAAGCCTGCGGGCAGCGGCGCGCCGGGTTGCACCTGCCGGCGAATGCCGAGCACACGCATGCCGATCGCCGCGCACAGCTTGCCGACTTCCTGGCCGATGCCGCCGGCGCCGACGATGCACGCGGTCTTGCCGTCCAGCAGCAGCGGCCGGTAGGCGACATGCTCGAACTTGCCCGACTGACGATCGGCGTTGGCGCGATGAAAACTCTTGGCAAAATGCATGATGCCGGCCAGGGCATACTCGGCAATGGCGAGCGTTGAGCCGACCCCGCGTGATGTCGTCACCATCACGTCGCTGCCCCACAGGTCGCCCATGCGCAGATTACTGGCGCCGGCGGGAAGCTGATGGAACCATTTGAGCTTCGGCGCGCGCTTGCGCAAATCGAGCGGGAAGGGCCAGCCGCCAAGCATGACCTCTGCATCCGCCAGGAGCGAATCGCGTTCGTCACGGCTGCCGTGACCCTGTGCATTCGACGCCAGATATCGCTGTGAGCTGAATTGAGACCAGCTCTCGCGGATCTCGCCGTCAAACCAGCCCCCCGCGTCGGTCAGTTGAATGCGGGGATCGACGGCCTCGATCTTCTTGCGGTCGTCAGGCGTGATGCGCTGGAGGCTAAGGATTTTGATTGCTTTCATTTGCTTTGCACTCAGGGATTCAGGTTCGACGTCAAACGCGAGCAGCACACCGCCGCCTAGGCTTTGTCCGTTGTCGCGTCGGCCTCGACGGCCGTGACAAGTTCAGGCGCAAGGTGCGCGGACAGGCGCTGAATAATGCTGATGAGCTGGGAGATTTCCTGCGCGCGCAAGGAATTGATCTTGTTGTGCAGCAATTCGATTTCAAGCTCGCTTTTCACGTTGACGCGATAGTCATGTTCTGCGTGCCTGCGGTCGATCTCCGATTGCCGGTTCTGGCTCATCATGATGATCGGCGCTGCATACGCAGCCTGGAACGAAAGCACCAGGTTCAGCAGGATGAAGGGATATGGGTCCCAGTGATTGATATACGCCAGCATGTTCAGAACAATCCAGATGCCAAGCAGGACGCTTTGGATGATGATGAAGCGCCAGGAGCCGACCGTTTCCGCGACCAGATCGGCAAACATTGCGCCCCGCGACATTGCGAGCCTGGGTGCATGGCGGGCCGGTCTTTGCGCCCGAAGTTCTCGCAGATGCTCATGGTCTTCCGGGGTCAGGTGGGCTTTGTGGCTTTGCTCTTGGGCCATCCGTTTCGTCCCTCGTTGAAAGCGTCTTCGCGAACCTGATCGTGCATCTGGTGGGGCATACCTATATCGAAAGGATGCCGCAAAAATCATCCATCGCCATTGTCCGCGCCCGGCACGCCAATCCTGGTCAGCAGGACGTGTCTGACGCGCATGGCGAACGGACGCAAGCTCAAGCGGACGCTGAAAAGGCTTGAGTCAGAGCCTGGGCCGAAGCAGAACGTGTATCCGATGTTGAACGTCTCCCGCTTGAGCAAGAGCTATCAGCTGCCTGCCGGAACGCTGTCGGTGCTGCGCGACATCGATCTGCAGGTGGCGACTGGCGAGAGCCTCGCGCTGACGGGCGAATCCGGCTCGGGCAAGAGCACGCTGTTGCACCTGATCGCCGGCCTTGACGATCCCGATGCCGGGACGATCGCACTCGACGATGCGGTAATCTCGAGCCTTTCGGAGAACGAGCGCGCGCGGATCAGGCGAGACCGGCTTGGTCTTGTGTTTCAGCAGTTCAACCTGATTCCGAGCTTGAAGGTCGCCGACAATCTGGCGTTTCAGGCGCGCATCGCCGGTCGCTTCGATACGGCGTGGCAGGGCGAACTCGCCGAACGTCTCGGGCTCGGCGGTGTGCTGGACCGCTACCCTGAGCAACTGTCCGGCGGACAGCAGCAGCGCGTCGCCATTGGCCGCGCGCTCGCCAGCCAGCCGCAGCTTTTGCTCGCCGACGAGCCCACCGGAAATCTTGACGAGACGACCGCCGACGAGGTCGTGAAGCTGATGACCGATCTTGTCGCGCGCACCGGCTGCGCTCTGCTCATGGTGACACACAGCACGCGGCTCGCGAGCCTGCTCGACCGGCGCGTTCATCTGACCGGCGGCCGCCTGACATGATCCGCGCAACGTCCAGCCGCGCCCTCTGGACGCTGAAGGTGCTGCTGAGCCACTGGGCGCGGCACCCGATGCAGCTTGCGACGCTCCTGATCGGGCTGATGTCGGCGACGGCACTGTGGAGCGGCGTGCAGGCGATCAACAGCCAGGCGCGATCGAGTTACGACCGGGCCGCGGCGTCGTTCGGCGGCGCCAACACGGCCATGCTGGTGCCGGCTCACGACGCGACTGTTCCGCAATCTCTGTTCGCCGACTTGCGGCGCGCCGGCTGGCTGGTCTCGCCGGTTGTCGACGGCCGCGTCCGGATTGGCGCGCGGCAAATCCGCCTTGTCGGCGTCGAGCCCATCAGTCTGCCGCGCGGGGCAGGACCCGCGCCCGCGATTACGGAGCCCGCGCTGCAGAACTTCCTTGGGCCGAACGGACAGACGCTGATTGCAGCAGAGACCGCACACGGGCTTGCAGCGCGCGAAGGCGCGGTGCTTGCGACCGAGTCCGGCGAATTGCTTCCTCCGCTGCATCTTGTCGCCGACCTTGCGCCCAATTTGCTGGTGATGGATATCGGCTGGGCGCAACGGATTCTACGAACGGGCGATCGCGTGTCGCGATTTTTGCTCGATCCCGCCGATGCCGGCCGGCGCGAGCCGTTAAAGCAAGTCGCAGGCGAAAACCTTTGGCTGATCGAGGCGGACGCCGAGACTGATCTGCAGCGTCTCACTGCGAGCTTTCATCTCAATCTCACGGCGTTCGGTCTGTTGTCGTTTCTCGTCGGCCTGTTCATCGTTCATTCGGCTACCGGGCTTGCGTTCGAGCAGCGGCTGCCGATGCTGCGCACTTTGCGCGCCTGCGGCGTGTCCGCGCGCGGTCTCGTCGTGCTGCTTGTCGTCGAGCTTGTGCTCATCGCCTTGCTCGCGGGCGCCGGCGGCGTCGTCAGCGGTTACCTGATCGCTTCCATGCTGCTGCCGGATGTGGCGGCGAGCCTGCGCGGGCTCTACGGCGCGAGCGTCTCGGGCGAGCTTGGGCTTGCGCCGCAATGGTGGCTTGCCGGGCTCGGCATGAGCATCGCCGGCGCGCTGCTTGCGGCCTCGCACGCGTTGTTCAAGGCGCTCCGCTTGCCGCTGCTGGCATCGGCGCAGCCGTTCGCGTGGCAGCAGGCGCAGCAGCGCTGGCTGCTTTGGCAGGGCGGGCTCGCATGCGCCGCCTTCGCTGCCGCAGCAGTGTGCTTGCTGTTTGGTGAAAGCCTGATCGCCGGATTTTCAGTGCTCGCGGGGATCCTGCTCGGCGCCGCACTTCTGCTGCCGCTGGTCCTCAGCCTGATGCTGCGAACCGGCGAGCGGACGTCGCGTCGTCCGGTCGCGCTTTGGGCGTGGGCGGACAGCCGCCAGCAATTGTCCGGATTGTCGCTGGCGCTGATGGCGCTGCTGCTGGCGCTGGCCGTCAATGTCGGCGTCGGCACCATGGTCGGCAGTTTTGAGACGACATTCACCCGCTGGCTCGACGGCCGGCTTTCGTCCGAAATCTATCTCGCGGCGAAGGATCCGGCACAGGGTGCGGCGATCGAAGCATGGCTGCGCGCGCGATCGGACGTGGATGCCGTTCTGCCGAGCGCGCGCAACGAGACGAAGGTCGCAGGCGAACCGGTCGAAGTGCTGGGCCTCGCCGATCACGCAACTTATCGCGAGCGCTGGCCGCTCCTGGCCTCGTCGGCGAACGTCTGGGACCTTGTCCGCGACGGGACGGCAGTGCTGGTCAGCGAGCAACTGGGCCGCCGGCTGAACGTTCGCGTGGGCGACGAGATCCGCATTCCATCCGCATCCGGCGCCTGGGCAGCAAAGGTGGGCGGGCTCTATGCGGACTACGGCAACCCGAGAGGCCAGATCATCGTCAACGTCGACCAGTTGTTACGCCGCCTTCCCGATACGGAGCGGACGCGCTTCGGCATTCGCGCCGAGACGGCCCGCGTGCCCGCGTTGATGGCCGAGCTCGAAGGCAGGTTCAGCGGAGCGAATTTCGCCGATCAGGCAACCTCAAAGGCGGAAGCGCGCCGCGTCTTCAACCGGACGTTTGCGATCACTGCCGCGTTGAACGCGTTCACGCTCGCTGTTGCAGGCATTGCGTTGTTCACCAGTCTTCTCACGCTGGGTCAGGCGCGCCTGCCGCAGCTTGCGCCGTTGTGGGCGATCGGCCTGACGCGGCGGCAGATCGCGGCACTTGAGCTTGTGAAGACGATGCTGTTGGCCTTGCTGACGACGCTGTTGGCGCTGCCGCTCGGGATTGTGGTGGCGTGGTGCCTGATCGAGGTGGTCAATGTGAAGGCATTCGGCTGGCGGTTACCGCTGATGATATTCCCCGCGCAACTCGGCCAGTTGCTCGTCGTCGCGATGCTGGCGGCATTGCTGGCCACGTTGATTCCGGCATTCAAGCTCTCGCGCATCAAGCCGGTCACGCTCCTGAAGATTTTTGCCGATGAACGATAGATCCCGGGCGTCATTGCGAGCCATCGGGTCCGCGCGAAGCGCGGCCCGACGACAGGCTTCGCGAAGCTATCCGGTCTTCCTGAAGATGCCGGGTTGCTTCGTCGCTGCGCTCCTCGCAATGACGGCTGTGGAACCCGCGCGCGCGCAAAGTCCGGCGCAAGGCTTTGCAGGTCTTGGCGAAGACGCCGGCGGTTTCGCGCAAGTCTTACCCGGCAAGCCGCTGGCGTTTCCGGCCGATCACGGCGCGCATCCGGATTTTCGCATCGAGTGGTGGTACGTCACCGCGAACCTGAAGGATGCGGACGGAGCCAGCTACGGCGTGCAGTGGACGTTGTTCCGGCAGGCGAACAAGCCCGGCGACAGCGAGCGCGGCTGGGTCAGCCGGCAACTCTTTATGGGGCATGCGGCGGTCACCGATGCCGCAAGGCATCGGTTTGCCGAGCGTTTTGCGCGCGGCGGCGTCGGGCAGGCGGGCGTCGAAGCAGCACCGTTCAAGGCGTGGATCGACAACTGGCAGATGCGAACGCTCACGCCGGATGCACCGTCAGCCCTTCTGCCGTTGGAACTGACTGCATCTGCGACGGACTTTTCGTATGCGTTGCGGCTCGACAGCGACCGTCCGATTGTTCTGCAGGGCGATGCGGGCTACAGCCGGAAGTCGGAGCAGGGCCAGGCGTCGTATTATTACAGCCAGCCCTACCTGCGCGTCTCCGGTTCTCTCATTCTCGACGGCAAGGCCATCGCGGTCACCGGGCAGGGCTGGATCGATCGCGAATGGAGCAGTCAGCCGCTCAACTCCGACCAGACCGGCTGGGACTGGTTTTCGCTGCATCTTGCGTCCGGTGAGAAGCTGATGCTGTTTCGCTTGCGCCATGCCGACGGCAAGCATTTCTTCGCCGGCAACTGGATCGGCCGTGACGGACGCTCGGAAGCGCTGCAGTCGAACGCCATCGCCATGACGCCGGCCGCCACGACGCGCGTTGCCGGGCGCGACATGCCGACCGCCTGGAAGCTGTCCATTCCATCCCGCGGGCTCGAGATTTCAACCGTGCCGCTCAACCCGCAAAGCTGGATGAATGCCCGTTTCAAATATTGGGAAGGCCCGGTGCAGGTGTCCGGGAGCCACAGCGGCGAGGGATATCTGGAGATGACGGGATATTGAGGTGGTCGCGTCCACCCTCTCCAGGGGAGGGTGAAGCATCGCGGCCTGGAATGTCAGCCGGAAGCCGGCGAAGAGGCTCGCTTCAGCGCCAGCGCCTCTTCGATCGCCCTGCACCAGATGCAGGCGATGTTCGGTGATGCGGAATTTGCATCACCCTTGATCAGAAATTTGTCCCAGCGGGACATGCTTTCAGGGTCGGGGTACAGGCCGAAGACCACATCGCTCTCATCGATGATTGTCTTCAACGCCTCGACACGATCGGCCGATCGCCGCAAGCGTTCGGCCGTGTCGTCCGCAAGCCTGGCGAAGTCTTCGTCGTCCATCCGCTGATCTTAGGGCATGATCCCGAAAAGTGGATGCCGGTTTTCGGATGGGGTCGTGTTGCGCATCTGTTGCGTGATCTCTGTCGCCTTATTAAAGGGGTGTCCTGGAAAGCCGCTCTCGGTGAGCAACCGTGGCAGCGGGTGCGATCCAACGGACGTCGATGGAAGGTTATGGAATGGCTGAGGCAGATCTGGATGTCGTCATTCGGCGCATCGCAAAAGAGCAAACCAGGGGTTTGATGGACGCGGCCAGGAAACGGCGTGACCGGTATCTCGCATTGGCCGCCAGGGCGAAGGACAAGGAGACAAGAGGCCGTCACAAGCAGGTCGCGAAGGACACGATGCTGCAAGGCGCGGCTGTCGCGAAGCGGCTGCAGATGTCAGCCGAGAATGCCGCTGACAGCTATGTGAGATCGATGAAGAAAGCCGCGGAACAGAAGCCAAAGGCAGCGAAGCCGAAAACGACAGCTGACAAGAAGAAGTCCGTATAGAAACTGCGTCGACTCGAAGTCCTGCGCCCCACCAATTTCGCTGGCTGCAAGATTGTTGCGCCGCGCATTGACCTCGGCGGTTTCCCCTCGCTAAGCATTATAATGTAAGGCTCCCGCCGTCATTGCGAGGAGCACAGCCAATTCGTTGGTTCGCGATCACGAAGAACGAGGAAATTCATGACAAACAAGCTCAAGGCGGCGTGGCAGGCGAACAAGGCAGTCGTCAACGGCTGGCTGGCGATCCCGAATGCATTTTCGGCCGAGATGTACAGCAAAGCCGGCTGGGACAGCGTGACCGTCGATATGCAGCACGGCGTGCAGGACTATCTCTCCTGCGTTGCCTGCTTTCAGGGCATGCAGTCGTCGCCGATCGTGCCGATGGTCCGCGTGCCGTGGAACGAACCGGGCATCATCGGCAAGGTGCTCGACGCCGGCGCCTATGGCGTGATCTGCCCGATGGTCAACACCGTCGCCGAGGCGAAGGCGCTGGTCCAGTACAGCAAATATCCACCTGCGGGCACGCGCAGCAACGGCCCGGTTCGCGCCGCGCTTTATGGCGACCCGAGCGGCTACCAGAAGACCGCCAATGACGAAATCATCCTGATGCCGATGATCGAGACCAAGACGGCGATCGGCAACATCGACGCCATTCTGGACGTGCCGGGCATCGACGCCATCTATGTCGGTCCCTCCGACCTGTCGTTCTCCTACGGCAAGGAGCCGAAGCTCGACGTCGAGGACCCGGAGATCCTGAAGATCTATGAGGGCCTGCTGGCGGCGACCGCCAAGCGCGGACAGGCCGCCGGCATTCATTGCGGCAGTGCTGCCTATGCGAAACGCGCGATCAAAATGGGCTTCAAGCTGGTGACAATCTCCAACGAGGTCGGACTCATGGTCAACGCGGCGAAGGCGGCGATCAAGGAAGCACGAAGCTAGCAACAAGCACGTCATTGCGAGCGAAGCCAAGCAATCCAGAACGGCAAATTCAGACTGGATTGCTTCGTCACCATAGACGGGCGCAAGCGACGCCGTGCTTCGAACGGCTACGCCTCGCAATGACGGAGAGGGAGAGCCAAACATGGCAAAATACAAAGTTGTCACGCCGAAGGGCGCAAGCTTCACCACGGCAGGCGGCGGCTACGACATCGAGAGCGAGGCGCTGATCGGAATCGATGCGGAGATCATCGAGGCGCCGGCCGACGAGGCGGGCATTCATCGCGGCCGCGAAAGACGCCGATGCGATCTACGCCAAGGGCATCCCGATCACCAAGACGATCATCGATGCGCTCGCAGAACTGCAAGGTGATCACGCTCGGCAGCGTCGGCGTCGACAGCGTCGACGTCAAGGCCGCCACCGCGCGCGGCATTCCGGTCACCAACGTGCCGGACACCTTCATCGAGGAAGTGGCCGATCACGCGATGGCGCTGCTGCTCGCGGCTTTCCGCCGCCTGATCGAGCAGGACAGGATGGTGCGCGAAGGGCGCTGGAGCGAAGGCCGTCCGGCGCTGCTGAAAATTCCGCGGCTTGCCGGGCAGACGCTCGGCTTCGTCTCGTTCGGCCGCGTCGCGCGCGCGGTGGCGAAGCGCGCCGCGCCGTTCGGCCTGCGCATGATGGCCTACGATCCGTTCATCGAGGAGATGCTGATCTCCGACCACGGCGTGCTGCCGGCGACGCTCTCGGAGGTGCTGTCGCAATCCGACTTCGTCTCGATGCACGCGCCGGCGCGGCCCGAGTGCCATCACATGCTCGGCGAAAAGCACTTCAGGCAGATGAAGAAGATCGGCGATCTTCATCAACACCGGCCGTGGCCCGACCGTCGATGAAGAGGCGTCTGATCAAGGCGCTGCAGGAAAAGTGGATCGCCGGCGCCGGCCTCGACGTGCTGGAGAAGGAGCCGCCGTCGCACAACAATCCGCTGCTGGGCATGGACAACGTCATCCTGTCCCCGCACAACGCCTCCGCCTCCGCCCGCTTCGACGAAGCGCGCAAGCGCCGCGTCGGCAACGAGCTGTCGCTGGTGCTGACCGGCTTCTGGCCGATGAGCTGCGTCAATCCGCACCGTGCTGCAAAACACCAAGCTCGAAGCGCTGGCAGCCGATCGGCATGGGCCGGGGTCCGAATAGTTAGGGCGAAAGCGCAGCCAAATACTCGGTGGCGTTCCCAAACGCGAGCGAAGCGACGCCGTTCTTTGAACGGCTATGGCAAACATCTCTCCTCATCCTGGGGAGATGCGCAGCGCCGTCTCGGGGAGGATGAAAGCCGCGGAGCCAGCCGACGGGACGAGCCTGGAACTACGCGCTCGACGTCTCTGGTTGAATGTCCGCAATCACCGCCACGCGCGGTTTTGCCTGCTCGCGCGGCGGCGGCGTGTAGCTGGCGGCGGCTGCGGCGTAGTCGGCGACGCCGAGCGGCGTCCAGTCCGAGCCGAGCAGGCCGAGCGCGTCGGACATCTCGCGGGTGGCTGCGAGCAGTTTCGGCAGGCAGGCCTTGTCGCGGCTTGGCGGCATCCGCTTGCGCGTACTGGCGATCGCGATCGAAAAGCGCACATGGCCGTTGCTGTCGAAGCAGGGGGCGGCGAGGCCCCGGTCGTCCGGCCGCAGGCCTTCGCCCTCGCTGACCGCCCAGCCGCGCGCGCGCACCTCGGCAAGCTCGGTGAGCAGCATCGGCACGTCGCGCAACGTGCGCTCGGAATAGGCGTGCATGCTTCGGCCGCGGTAGAGCAGCTCGATCTCCGCGCGCGAGCGCCAGGCGATCAGGGCTTTGCCCGCCGCGGAGGCATGTACGTCCACCATTGCGCCCAGCATGCGCAATCCCGGCCGCGCGACGCCGGCCTCGGCGCAGAAGCGCGCTTCGGCGCCTTCCAGAACGGCAAGGCGGATCGTCTCGTTCACTTCCTTGGCAAGCCGCACCATGATCATGCGCGCGCGGTTGTTGATGCCCTGCACCACACGGTCGGGACTTCCCAGGCGAAAGGCGTTGTAGCTCAGCACATAGCGGCGGGTGGCCTCGATCCGGTAGACGAAGCCGCGTTCGCACAGCGCGCGCAGCGCGCGATAGGCGGTGCTGGCGTCGAGTTTCACGCCGCGGGCGATTTCGGTGAGGGTCAGGGCCTTGGAGGTGTTGCCGAGAAGCTCGAGGATGCTCAGGACACGGCCGACCGAGCGGTTCTGATAGACAGGCATGCGCGTCACTCTCCCGGTCGAAGGCTCATCCCATTAAGCCGGTCGCATTGTGGAAACTTGGCGACGGCAAGCCGCTTTAATGCTTACGCTTTCTTCGGGATGCGTCTGGCGACAGCCCGCAACTAAACATGGCCGAAGCACCGGCGGCAAGTTCCAGGCTCATTGCTGCACCGCACATCGGCCAAAGTGGTCGGACATCGTACAAGTTGGTATCCGTTGCCCGGTCGGGCTACTAAAGTTCAGGTGCGGCAGTGCGCTTTTTCGCTGGATGAAAACTTCCACGGATTGCGTTTCGATAGCAAACTAGGCCGTCGATAGAGTTTGTTGCGAAGGCCCGCAAAGAGGCCGAAGATAAGACTGAAAAATTCTGGTCGTGTGGAACTCCCAGGCGCCGCTTGACGCGCAGGTTCCATGACGGCTGAAGCAGGAAATGGGCGCGGCAAACGCGCCTGCACGGGAGGACTGATGGCCAGCGTCGATATCCGCAGCGTCAAGAAATCGTTTGGAAGCGTTCAGGTGCTGCACGGCGTCGATGTCGGGATCGATGATGGCGAATTCGTCGTGCTGGTCGGCCCGTCGGGCTGCGGCAAGTCGACGCTGCTCCGGATGATCGCCGGGCTCGAAAACATCACATCAGGGGAAATCCGGATCGGTCCGCGCGTCGTGAACGATATCGCTCCGAAGGAACGCGATATCGCGATGGTGTTCCAGAACTACGCGCTCTACCCGCATATGACCGTGTTCGACAACATGGCCTTCTCGCTGACGCTCGCCGGGGCTCCGAAAGAACGAATTCAGTCCGAGGTCAACCGCGCCGCCGGTATTCTGGGGCTCGGCCAGTTCCTCGGCCGCTATCCGCGCCAATTGTCGGGCGGGCAGCGCCAGCGCGTGGCGATGGGCCGCGCCATCGTCCGCAACCCGCAGGTGTTTCTGTTCGACGAGCCGCTGTCCAACCTCGATGCAAAACTGCGGGTGCAGATGCGCGCCGAAATCAAGGACCTGCATCAGCGGCTGAAGGTGACGACGGTCTATGTCACGCACGACCAGATCGAGGCCATGACCATGGCCGACAAGATCGTGGCGATGAGCGACGGCAATGTCGAGCAGATCGGCACGCCGCTCGAGCTTTACGATCGTCCGACCAACCTGTTTGTGGCCGCCTTCATCGGCTCGCCGGCGATGAACCTGCTCAAAGGTCAGGTCGAGAAGGACCAGTTTCGCACCGAAGGCGGCGCGGTGCTGCCGCTGCCGAAGGACATGGGCTCGCGGCCGGCGGTCTACGGGATTCGCCCGGAATACATTCGTCTCGCGCCCGACAACGGACTCGAGGCGCGGGTGCATCTGGTCGAGCCGATGGGATCGGAAACCCAGGTCACGGTTCGGCTCGGCGAGACGCCGCTGGTCTGCACCTTCCGGGAACGCGTGAATGCCCGGCCGGGGGACACCATCCGCATCATGCCGGACCGGGCGGTGGCGCATGTTTTCGATGCCGAAACCGGCAACCGGATAGCGATGAACTAGACTGGAACTAGAAAAGTCTCGATCAAATAGAAAACGTACAGGGAGGACGTCATGCAGGATAAATTCACTCGTCGCGGCGCATTGGGTCTCGGCGTTTCAGCTGCCGCGCTCTACGCGGCAGGCGCATCGGCCCAGTCGACCATCAAGGGGGCGGCCGTGCCCGCGCCGGATTTCAAGATCGAGAGCGGCGCCAAACTTTCCATGCTGCGGCCGGTCAAGTTCGTGCAGCCGGATGAAGACATCTTCCGCGCCAACGCAAAGCGTTTTACCGACAAGACCGGCGTCGAGATGAAGGTCGACTTCGTCGGCTGGGAAGACATCAACCAGCAGACGGCGGTGACCTCGAACTCAGGCGCAGGCCCCGATCTCATCATGGGCTTCTCTGATGCGCCGCATATCTACGCCGACAAGCTGATCGAATTGACCGATGTCGCCGACTATCTCGGCAAGAAATATGGCGGCTGGCTTGCGATGGCCCAGAGATACGGCAAGAAGGACGGCACCAATTCGTGGATTGGCATCCCGTTCGGCGCAAGCTCGGGCCCTCTGATCTACCGCAAGTCGATCCTGAAGCAGGTTGGCTACGACAAGGTTCCGGAAGACATGAAAGGTGTGCTGGAGCTTTGCAAGAAGCTGAAGGAAGCCGGCAAACCGGCCGGCTTCGCGCTCGGCAACGCAGTCGGCGACGGCAACGGCTTCGCCAACTGGATCCTTTGGTCGCACGGGGCTTCGCTGCTGAACGAGAAGGGCGATGTGATCATCAACTCCAAGGAGACGATCGCCGCGCTGAACTACCTGAAGGAGCTTTATCCGCACTTCATCCCGGGCACGGCCTCATGGAACGACGTCAGCAACAACCGCGCCTACTCCTCGGGCGAAATCTCGCTGACCGCCAACGGCGTCTCGCTCTACTTCTCGATGAAGAACGACGCGGCGACGCGGGCGGTTGCCGAGGACTCCGAGCACCAGCTGCTGCCGAAGGGTGTGGCGGAAACCGCGCCGATGGGCGGGCTGACGTTGAACGCCATGGTATTCAAGCACTCCAAGTTCCCGAATGCGGCGAAGGCGTTCCTCGCGTTCATGCTGGAGAGCGAGCAGTATGAGCCTTGGCTCAACGCGAACAGCGGCTACTGGTCGCAGCCGCTCGGCGCTTACGCCAATGCCGCAGTCTGGTCCGGCGATCCGAAGGTCAAGCTGTTCAAGGACGTGATGAACAGCAAATTCTACACCGGCTACAAAGGACCGATCTCGCAGGCGAGCGGCGCGGTGAACGCAGACTACGTGCTGGTAAACATGTGCGCATCGGTCGCGACCGGTCAGGCGACGGCTGAGGCGGCCGCGGCGGAAGCCGAACGCCGCGCGAAGCGCTACTACCGGCGTTCGTAAGAACGCAAGCGTGTCACGGCCAGGCTTGACCTGGCCGTGCACGTCACAGGCGAGAAGAGGCGTCATGCCCGAAACAAAGGCGGGCATGACGAGACGGAAGCGATATCGAGCCGGATGAAGCAATGGCCCTGACATCTGCAATCGACGACGTCGTGGTGCGCCGCGCGCAGCCCAATGCGCTGGCGAGGCTCTTCGACAACAAGATGTTTCTGATCGTCGTTTGCCTGATCCCGGCAATCGGCCTTCTGATGGTGTTCCTGTCCTATCCACTGGGACTGGGCATCTGGCTGGCGTTTACCGACACGACCATCGGCCGGCGCGGCCAATTCGTCGGTTTTGAAAACTTCCAGTATCTGCTCACCGATCCGTTGTGGTGGAATGCCGTGTTCTACAGCGTGCTGTACACCGGTGTCGCCACGGCCGGAAAGTTTGCACTCGGCTTCTGGCTGGCGCTGTTGCTGAACAAGCACCTGCCGTTCAAGAGCCTGATCCGCGCGATCGTGCTGTTGCCCTGGATCGTACCGACGGTGCTGTCGGCGATCGCGTTCTGGTGGATCTATGATCCGCAGTTCTCGATTATCTCGCATCTTCTGGTCGACATGCTTGGTGTCCGCGAGACGAATGTCGACTTTCTCGGCAATCCGTGGGGCGCGCGCTTCTCGCTGATCGCGGCCAACATCTGGCGTGGCATCCCGTTCGTCGCGATCTCGCTGCTGGCGGGCCTGCAGACCATCTCGCCGTCGCTCTACGAGGCGGCGATGCTGGATGGCGCAACGCCGTGGCAGCGCTTCCGCTACATCACGCTGCCGATGATGATGCCGATCCTGGCGATCGTCATGACGTTCTCGATCATCTTCACCTTCTCC
Source organism: uncultured Alphaproteobacteria bacterium (assembly GCA_963774995.1). Lineage (GTDB taxonomy): Bacteria > Pseudomonadota > Alphaproteobacteria > Rhizobiales > Xanthobacteraceae > P52-10. The sequence continues at coordinate 140,202 of CAVZHJ010000002.1, read as the reverse complement.
GACTTCCAACTGGTCTATGCGATCACCCGCGGCGGCCCGGTCAACTCGACGCATCTGCTGGCGACACTGGCCTTCCAGCGCGGCATCGCCAGCGGTGAGCTCGCCGAGGGCGCGGCCATCGCCGTGTCGATGATCCCGTTCCTCGTGTTCGCGACCCTGTTCAGCTACTTCGGACTCGGCCGCCGCAAGTGGCAGCAGGGATCAGACAATACAGATTGAGTGAAATAGAATGAGCGATATCGTCACCAACCAGCAGACTGGCGCGGCCACGGCACAGCCCGAGATGATGTCGTGGGATTCGCGCACCCGCAGGGTGATCACGATTTACCTGCCGCTGGCGATCTTCCTGTTCATCCTGCTGTTTCCGTTTTACTGGATGACGCTCACCTCGATCAAGCCGAACGCCGAGCTCCTGGATTACAAGACCCACAATCCGTTCTGGGTGACGTCGGCGACGCTGGATCACATCAAGCATTTGCTGTTCAATACTGCCTATCCGCGCTGGCTGTGGACGACGATGCTGGTCGCGGTGTGCTCGACGTTTCTGTCGCTGTTCGCGAGCACGCTGGCTGCCTACGCGATCGAGCGGCTGCGGTTCAAGGGCAGCGCCTATGTCGGTCTCGGCATCTATCTCGCCTATCTCGTGCCGCAGTCGATCCTGTTCATTCCGCTGGCGACGGTTATCGTCCAGTTCGGCCTGTTCGACTCGCCGCTCGCGCTGATCCTGGTGTTCCCGACGTTCCTCGTGCCGTTCTGCACCTGGCTCCTGATCGGATACTTCAAGTCGATCCCGTATGAACTTGAGGAATGCGCGCTGGTCGATGGCGCGACGCGGCTGCAGATCCTGCGCAAGATCACACTGCCCCTGGCTGTGCCTGGGCTGATCTCGGCCGGAATCTTCAGCTTCACGCTGTCGTGGAACGAGTTCATCTACTCGCTCGCCTTCATCCAGAGCAGCGCCAACAAGACCGTGCCGGTCGCCATTCTGACGGAACTCGTCACCGGCGACGTCTACCAGTGGGGCGCGCTGATGGCGGGCTCGCTGCTCGGCTCGCTGCCGGTGGCGCTGTTCTATTCGCTGTTCGTGGACTATTACGTCTCCTCGCTGACAGGCGCCGTCAAGGAATAGCGGCAAGCCACGTATACCACGCGCGAACTTGCAGAACGCCTCGAAACAGCCGAACACTTCCGCTCCGGAATTCTGTCGGGGGAAGTGAATATGACCGATCGGCTCAAGGGCAAGGTGGCGGTGGTGACGGGTGCGGCACCGCGCGGCGATGGCGTGGGCAACGGCATGGCGGTGGCCATCCTGTTCGCGCGCGAAGGCGGCAAGGTCGTGCTGGTGAACCGCAGCGCCGAGCGCGCCGAAAAGCTTGCGAAGCAGATCAAGGACGAAGGCGGTGAGGCTTCCGTGTTCGCCGGCGACGTGGCCAAAGCCGACGCCTGCGAGGCGATGGCGGATTTTGCGGTCAAAAAATATGGCCGGCTCGACATCCTGCACAACAATGTCGGCATCGGTGCGCCGGGCACGCCGGAGACGGTGACGCTGGACAACTGGAACAAGGTGCTGGAGGCCAACCTCACGACGACCATGCTGTGCACGAAATTCTGCCTGCCGCGAATGAAGGAAGGCGGCGGCGGGTCGATCATCATGGTGTCGTCGATTGCCGGCGCCCTGGGTTTGATGGGCAGTCCCGGGGCGGTGGCCTATTCGACGGCCAAGGCCGGCCTGCACGGCTTCACCCAATCGGTCGCCGCCGATTATGCGACGCAGAACATCCGCGCCAACTGCATCGTCGTCGGTTCGGTGTACACGCCGATGGTCGCGCATCAGGGCGAAGAAGCGCGGGAGCGGCGCGTCAGGATGGTGCCGATGCAGACCGAAGGTACGGCCTGGGACATCGCGCACGGCGCAGTCTATCTCGCATCCGACGAGTCGCGCTGGGTGACCGGCATCATGCTGCCGATCGACGGCGGGCTCGGCGCATTGCGGGCGTGGCCGCGCTAGGCAATTCACCGGGATCGCACTAACCTTGTCTCAGGCGCAAAACCTCGCCGCACTGCGGGATGAACAAAGCAACAAGCGCCAGTCAGGGAGCAGGCAATGGACGAACGCGTGACTGCACAATCCTCCCAGCGATCCAACGCGCAGCCCAATCGCAGTACCGCCGACCTCGTCATCGACGGCCTCGTCGCCGCCGGCATCGACAAGCTGTATTGCCTCCCCGGTGTGCAGAACGATCCGTTCTTCGATGCGCTGTGGCATCGCCAGTCCGAGCTGAAGCCGATCCATAGCCGGCATGAGCAGGGGGCGGCCTACATGGCGATGGGTGCGGCGCTTGCCACCGGCAAGCCGCAGGCCTGCTGTCTGGTGCCGGGCGTCGGCTTCCTGAACGGGGCGACGGCGTTTGCCACCGCCTATTCGACCGGCGCGCCGGTGATGATCCTGCTCTCGCATATCGCCATGTCGCAGATCGGCCGCGGTTATGGCGCGCTGCATGAAGTGGTCGACCAGAGCGGCATCCTGCGTTCGATGACGAAGTCGTCCAGGCGGATCGACAGCGCGTTCGAGGCGCCGCAGGCGATGCAGGCGATCCTGACCGATCTGGTCTCCGGCCGGCCGCGTCCCGTCGGCATCGAGGTGCCGACCGACGTCTGGGCGAATGCCGCGCCAGCCGCCGCGCTGGGGTCCGTCGAGCCGCGCATTCCCGCCGTCGACTGGGACCTGATCGATCGCGCCGCGGCGCTGCTCGCAAAAGCCGAGCGGCCGCTGATCATTGTCGGTGGCGGCGCGCAGGGCGCATCGAAAGAGGTGCGTGAACTGGCCGATCGGCTGCAGGCGCCGGTCACTGCCGCGCGCATGGGCCTCGGCGTGATGGACGCGCGACACGCGCTGAGCGCACCCTGGGCCGTTGCGCATCAACTGTGGCCTGCCGCCGACGTGGTGCTGGCGATCGGCACGCGCATGGCGACCCCGTATCGTGGCTGGGGCACCGACAGGAAGCTGACGATTATCCGCATCGAGACCGATGCCGAGGAGATGGGTCGCATCGAGCGGCCGACGCTCGGCATTGTCGGCGACGCGAAAGCGAACGTCGCGGCGCTGCTCGAGGTTGTGGCTCCGGTCAAACAGCGCGCAACGACGGCGGAACTCGCCGAGCGGAAGAGCAAGTTCTACGCGGAGGTCGAGAGCGTGTTGCCTGAGCAGTCCGGCTGGGTGAAGGCGCTGCGCACCGCCCTTCCCGAGAACGGTATTCTGGTCGAGGAGATGACACAGATCGGCTACGCCTCGCGCTTCTCGTTTCCGGTCTACAATCCGCGCAGTTACATCACCTCGGGCTTCCAGGGCACGCTCGGTTGGGGCGTTGCCACCACCGTCGGGGTCAAGGCGGCGCTGCCGGACCGGCCTGTCGTGTCGATCAACGGCGACGGCGGCTTCATGTTCACGATGCCGGAATTGGCGACGGCCGTGCACTTCAAGCTGCCGATCGTGTTCATCGTGTTCAACGATAACGCCTACGGCAATGTCAAACGCATGCAGACCGAGAATTTCAACGGCCACACGATTGCCAGTGACCTGACCAATCCGGACTTCGTCAAGCTCGCCGACAGTTTCGGCGCGCGTTCGGCGCGCGCGAAAACGCCAGCGGAATTGACCGCAGCGATCACCGCAGGCCTTGGCGCCGATATGCCGACGGTGATCGAGGTGCCGGTCGGAGTCATGAAGACCCCGTTCCAGTTCATGAACCTGCGCCGCGTGCGCGGGGGGTGATTGCCGGGGTGCAAGCCCCGGCAAAATTGCTCCACTGCTCAGAATGCCGCTTGCGTCGCCTGGCCGGCGACGATGTACCAGGTGATGAAGAACGCACAGATCAGGGCGCCCGGAAGCGACGTGCCGGTCTTGCGGATCGTGAATGCTGCAATGACACCGAGGACCGCCAGCAGCGGCATGAACTGCGTGGCGATGATGGTGTTCAGCGGCACCGAGTTGATCACGGCCGGGAACGCGTCGATCAGCTTGCCGTCGATCCAGAGTGCGCCATATTGCACGATGCATAGGATGAGGAAGCCCAGCGCCAGTGCCGCCATGCAGCTGAAGTAGGTCGCAACCGCTGGCTCACCCGGTCGATACAGGTTCACCCGGATCGAACGGAACGCAACGACGAAGAAGATGACGAACGGGATCAGATAGATCAGGAACATCAGTGCCTGCTTGCCGTTCATCAGCTTCAGCGCGACGATCCAGAAGCGGAAGTCGATCTTGAACAGCACGTCGGCCAGCACCAGCGACAGGTAGCCGATCGCAACGGTGGCGGCTGCGATCAGGATTGACGGCAGGATGATGCCCGAGCGCGAGGTGCGCTTCTTCGGTGCGAAGTACAGCAGCACCAGCGTCAGCACGGCATTGACCAGCGCCCAGGTCGCGATCTGGTTGGTGATGCCTTGCGGCAGGTAAGGTGACGCCTTGATGTAGTTGTTGGCGAAGGCAAGCACCGGATAATACAGCACCGCCGGCACCAGCGCGGTCAGCAAGAGCGCCGCCCACCAGGCGCGATCACGCGGGGCAGGCGCAGGCGCGCCGGCTGCGGCCGGAGCCGCTAGCGGTGCGAAGGCCGGCACCGTCAGCAGAAGCTGGAAGGCGCCGAGCAGCAGCACGATGAATCCCGCGAGCCCAAGCAGCGTACCGAATTCCTTGCGAAACCAGATCTGCTGGTTTGCGGGGATTGGCGCGCCGCCCTGAAGCGTTTTCGCGAACCAGTCGATGCTATGGCCGATCGCGACATGCGAGATGTGCTCGGCCGGGTGGGTGATCGGCGGTGTGTAGATCACGCGCGCGGTGCCCTGGGCGATATCGCCGTAGACCTTGCCGGGCTCGGCCGCGCCTGTTGCGCCGAAGAACGTCAGCAGCTTCGGACTGGTTACGACGTCTTTGGCGCGCTCGACGCCCCACATCAGCCGGGGAAATTCCTCGTATTGCGCGAACACCAGCGCGACGTTGCGCGGCCATGTCGGCGTGCCGTCGGCGGCGAACGGGCGCCCGGTGGACGAGCCTTCGAGCACCATCGACTTGTAGTCGTTCGGCATGGCAGTAGCGGCGGCGAGGATCGTCCAGCCGCCCATCGAATGGCCTTCGAGGCCGATATTGGCCTTGTCGACGATATCGAGGCTGCGCAGATAGGCGAGCGCATCCGGCCCGCCAAAACCGTTGGCGAACGCCGGCGGATCGCTGTAGCCGTGGCCGGTCTGGTCCAGCGCCAGCACCACGTACCCGCGCCGCGCGAACTCGATGGCAAAGCCCGACTGCGTTTCACGCGAGTTGATGTAGCCGTGCACGGCGAGAATGCCAGGCGCAGGTTTTTGCGCAGTCGCGTTCGGCGGCGTGTAGAGCAGGGCGCTCATGGTGTTGCCCTTCGCGCCCTTGAAGCGGATGTCCTGAATCGTGATACCGCCGGTCGTCTGCGTGAAGTGTGCGATCAACCCGCCAACGATGATGATCAACACGCCGACGACGGCGAGATGCCATTTGCCCTGCATGGAAGCCCCCCAAAATTTATGCTCTTATCTATGTTTTCCGTAATCTCGGAGGAGGCCGGGTTGCCCCGGCCTCCCAGAGTCTTCAGTCACTCAGTCTTCAGTTACTCAGTTTGACATTACTTGCGTGGCGGCGTGGCCGGCCACGACTTGATCAGTGTGTCGTAGTCGACAGTCTCGCCCTTTGGCTTCTCGTTCGCCAGCTTGCGGGCCGGCGCAACATTACCGGAGGCCTCGGCCTTCTTGAACCATTCCTCGGCCGTGGTTTTCGGGTTGAGTTTCGGCCCGCACTCGCCCTGAACGTTGGCGCGCTCGAGCCGGCCAAGGATTTCATCCTGGGCGGCGGCGAGCGAATCCATCGCCGCCTGCGGCGTCTTCGCACCGGACGACGCATCGCCGATGTTCTGCCACCACAGTTGCGCGAGCTTCGGATAGTCCGGAACGTTGTTGCCGGTCGGGGTCCACTGCACGCGCGCGGGCGAGCGGTAGAACTCGATCAGGCCACCAAGCTTCGGCGCGCGTTCGGTGAAGCTCGCGTGCCAGATGTCGCTCTCGCGGATGAAGGTGAGGCCGACGTGGCTCTTCTTCAGCGAGGTCGATTTCGCGACCAGGAACTGCATGTAAAGCCACGCAGCCTTCCGGCGGTCGACCGGCGTCGACTTCAGGAGCGTAATGGAGCCGGCGTCCTGATAGCCGAGCTTCATCCCGTCCTTCCAGTACGAGCCCTTCGGCGAGGGAGCCATGCGCCATTTCGGCGTGCCGTCAGCGTTCACCACCGGCAGGCCGGCTTTCACCATGTCGGCGGTGAAGGCGGTGTACCAGAAGATCTGCTGCGCGATCGCGCCTTGCGCCGGGATTGGTCCCGACTCCGAGAACGTCATGCCGCGTGCGTTCGGCGGGGCATACTTGTTCAGCCAGTCGACGTATTTGACGATCGAGTAGACCGCCGCCGGGCCGTTGGTGTCGCCGCCACGATCGACCGACGAGCCGACCGGACGACAGCCTTCCATGCGGATGCCCCACTCGTCGACAGGCTTGCCGTTCGGAATACCCTTGTCGCCGTTACCGGCCATCGAGAGCCACGCGTCGGTGAAGCGCCAGCCGAGCGAGGGATCCTTCTTGCCGTAGTCCATGTGGCCATAGACCTTGACGCCGCCGATCTCCTTCACGTCGTTGGTGAAGAACTCGGCGATGTCCTCATAGGCCGACCAGTTCACCGGCACACCGAGGTCGTAGCCATACTTGGCCTTGAACCGCGCCTTGAAGTCGGCGTTGGTGAACCAGTCGTAGCGGAACCAGTACAGGTTCGCGAACTGCTGTACCGGCAGCTGATAGAGCTTGCCGTCCGGCCCGGTGCCGAACGACTTGCCGATGAAGTCGTCGACGTCGAGCGAGGGCAGGGTCACGTCCTTGCCTTCGCCGGACATCCAGTCGGAGAGCGGCACCGCCTGCTGATAGCGGAAATGCGTGCCGATCAGGTCGGAGTCGTTGATCCAGGCATCGTAGATGTTGCGGCCGGACTGCATCTGCGTCTGGATCTTCTCGACCACGTCGCCTTCCTGGATCAGGTCGTGCTTGACCTTGATGCCGGTGATCTCGGTGAAGGCGCGGGCCATCGTCTTGGCTTCGTATTCATGCGTGGTGATGGTTTCGGAGACGACATTGATCTCCATGTTCGCAAATGGCTTTGCGGCATTGATGAACCACTGCATCTCCTTCATCTGGTCGGCCTTGGAGAGCGTCGAGGGCTGGAATTCCTCGTCGACCCATTTCTTCGCGGCGGCTTCATCAGCCGCAGCCGGCATCGCCGGCAAGCTCACCATCGCGATCAGTGCGAGCGCGCTGGATATCAAAAAGCGGTCTCTTGCTGTGTTTGTTTGCATAGCTTCCTCCGTTAAAATACAAAAGCGACGTCCGGGTAGACCCCGGCTCTCTGCTTCTTTTCCGTTCGCTAGACCGTGCGGAAAATGCCGGCGGCCACCACGAGCGAAACGGCGGTTGCGAGCCACAGGCTCGAAAGTTCGATCCCTCCTCCAAAGGGCAAGGTTGCAATCGTGTTTGTGCCGGCAACGCCGATCCACACCAGGTGGATGACGGCAGCCAGCACCAGCGAGATGAAAAGGCGATCGCCGCGCGTGGTCGCGATGCCGAGAACGCCCACGCGCTCGGCTTCGGGCTTACCCCGCGCCAGCAGCGTCATGATGCACAGCGTGGTCGCGAGGAGTGCGAAGAAGATGGCGGTTGCGGGCGTCCAAGCCATCCATGCGATATGATCCATGATGGCCTCCCTCAAACCCGGCCGAGCGCAAAACCGCGCGCGATGTAGTTGCGGACGAACCAGATCACCAGCGCGCCGGGCAGGATGGTCAGCACACCCGCGGCTGCGAGCAGGCCCCAGTCCATGCCGGCGGCTGAAACCGTGCGGGTCATGGTCGCGGCGATCGGCTTGGCGTTGACTGACGTCAGCGTTCGCGCGAGCAGCAGCTCGACCCACGAGAACATGAAGCAGAAGAAGGCGGCGACGCCGACCCCTGAGGCAATCAGCGGCATCAAGACCTTCACGAAGAAACGCGGGAAGGAATAGCCGTCGAGGAACGCGGTCTCGTCGATCTCGCGCGGCACGCTGGAGATGAAACCCTCGAGAATCCAGACGGCCAGCGGGACGTTGAACAGACAGTGCGCCAGTGCGACCGCCCAGGGGGTATCGAACAAGTTGATCGCCGAATACAGGTTGAAGAACGGCAGTGCGAACACCGCCGGCGGCGCCATCCGGTTCGACAGCAGCCAGAAGAACAGATGCTTGTCGCCGAGGAAGCGGTAGCGCGAGAAGGCGTAAGCCGCGGGCAGCGCGAACGAGATCGACAGGATCGTGTTGATGAGGACGTATTTCAGCGAGTTGATGTAGCCCGAATACCAGCTCGGGTCGGTGAAGATGGTGCGGTAGTTGTCGAGCGTCGGCCGGTGCGGCCACAGCGTCATCGTGGAGATGATTTCGGTGTTGGTCTTGAAGCTCATATTGATGAGCCAGTAGATCGGCAGCATCAGGAAGATGAGGAACAGCGTCAGGATGATGCGGCGGCCCGGGATCGACTGCATCACGCGCCCCCCACCGTGGGCCGGCGCTCGGTGCCGACATTGGTCATCACGGTGTAGAATACCCAGCACACGATCAGGATGATCAGGTTGTAGACGATCGACATCGCCGCCGCCTTGCCGAGGTCGAACTGTCCGAGCGCGAGTTTGACGAGTTCGATCGACAGGAACGTGGTCGAGTTCCCGGGGCCGCCGCCGGTGACGACGAACGGCTCGGTATAGATCATGAACGAATCCATGAAGCGGAGCAGGAAGGCGATCAGCAGCACGCGCTTCATCTTCGGCAATTGAATCGCCGTGAACACCGCCCAGCGCGACGCGCCGTCGATGTGGGCGGCCTGATAGTAGGCGTCGGGGATCGACTTCAGGCCGGCATAGCACAACAGCGCGACGAGACTGGTCCAGTGCCAGACATCCATCGTGATGATGGTCAGCCAGGCATCGAGCGGGCTGGAGACGTAGTTGTAGTTCAAGCCGAGCGCGTTCAGCGCATAGCCGAGCAGGCCGATGTCGGAGCGGCCGAAAATCTGCCAGATTGTGCCGACCACATTCCACGGGATCAGCAGCGGCAGCGCGAGGAGGACGAGACAGGCCGCCACAGGCCAGCCGTCGCGCGGCATCGACAGTGCGACCAGGATGCCGAGCGGGATCTCGATCGCGAGCACGGCCGCGGAAAAGAACAGGTTGCGCTGGAGCGATGCGAAGAAGCGACCGCCGAATTCCGTCGACGGATCGAGCAGGTCCTTGTACCAGCCGACGCCGTTCCAGAAGAACTGATTGTTGCCGAACGTGTCCTGCACCGAATAGTTCACGACCGTCATCAGCGGAATGATCGCCGAGAAGGCGACCAGCACGAACACCGGCAGGACCAGGAGCCAGGCCTTCTGATTGACGACCTTTTCCATCACGCAGCTCCCTCGACCAGGTGGCTGTCTGCGTAGACGTGAACGTGAGCAGGATCGAAGGCGAGACCGACGTCGGTTCCGGCGACGATCATGCCGTCGGGAACATGCGCCGCGAGCTTCTGATCGCCGACACGAACGCGCGCGAAGCGGGTGCGTCCGAGATCGTCGATCCGTTCGATTCTGGCACTCAACAGGTTCGGCGCCGGAGCCGCGACATGCACGAATTCGGGCCGCACGCCGATCTCGATCCGCGCGCCGGTGGGCAGCCTGTCATAGTTACGCATCAGCGTAATCGGATGTCCCGACAGATGCGCGCGCCGTCCCGACACGGCGGCGGGCAGGATGTTCATGCCGGGAGAGCCGATGAAATATCCGACGAAGGTGTGCGCAGGCTTTTCGAACAGTTCCTGCGGCGTGCCGCTCTGTACGACCAGGCCGTCCTGCATCACGACTACCGTATCGGCGAAGGTCAGCGCCTCGGTCTGGTCGTGCGTCACATAGATCATCGTCAGGTCGAGCGCGCGATGCAGCGCCTTCAGCTTCGAGCGCAACTCCCACTTCAGATGCGGATCGATGACGGTCAGCGGCTCGTCGAACAGGATCGCCGCCACATCCGGCCGCACCAGCCCGCGCCCGAGCGAGATCTTCTGTTTGGCGTCTGCGGAGAGCCGCGTGGCCTTGCGTGCGAGGTGCGGCGTGAGATCGAGGAGGTGGGCGATTTCCGCGACCCGCTCGTTGATTTTGTCGCGGGGCATGCCGCGATTCTTCAACGGAAACGCGAGGTTCTCCGCAACCGTCATGGTGTCGTAGATCACCGGAAACTGGAACACCTGCGCGATGTTGCGCCTTTGCGTTGACAGCGGCGTGACGTCGGTTCCGTCGAACAGGATTTTGCCGCGCGACGGCTTGACGAGGCCGGAAATGATGTTGAGCAGCGTGGTCTTGCCGCACCCGGATGGCCCAAGCAGCGCGTAGGCGCCACCCTGCCGCCACGTCATCGACATCGGCTTTAGCGCATAGGACTCAGGGTCGGCAGAGGGGCCGTGATAGGAGTGGGCGAGGTCGACGAGATCGATGCGGGCCATGGCGCCTCTCACATCGTTGCCGGCGCGGCAACCAGCCGCCCGGACAGGTCGAAGACATAGAGATTTGCCGGGTCGATCGCGGCATCGAGCCGGTCCCCCGGCGCGTAGTCGACCACACCTCGCATCACCGCGACCCAGTTCGAGCCGTTGCATTTCAGGTGGACGAAGCTTTCCGAGCCGGTGATCTCCGTCAAGAGAACCGTCGTCGCGAACGAATGGCGTTCGTTCTTGCCGCTCGCGGCCTCGAGCTGATGGGCGCGAAATCCGATCCTGTAGCCGCCGTCTGCAAGATCCCTGTAGAGGCCGTTGGCCGGTGCGCGTTCTCCGGTGGCATAGTGAATCGAGCCGTCCTTCTTTTCGACACCGATCTTGTTCAGCGGCGGATCGGAGAAGACTTCGGCGACGCGGAGCGACGACGGGTGGCGATAGACGTTCGCCGTGTTTCCGATCTGCAGGATTTCGCCTTCCCACATGCAGATCGTGCGGCCGCCCAGCAGCAGCGCTTCAGTGGGCTCGGTCGTCGCATAGACGAAGATCGCGCCGGAGGCCTCGAAAATGCGCGGCAGCTCGGCGCGCAGTTCCTCGCGCAGTTTGTAGTCGAGATTGGCCAGCGGCTCGTCGAGCAGCACGAGGTCGGCGCCCTTCACGAGCGCGCGTGCGATCGCGGTGCGCTGCTGTTGGCCGCCGGACAGCTGCAGCGGCGTGCGATCGAGATAGAGCTCGAGCTTCAGGAGCTTCGCGACGCTCTGGACGCGCTCATCGATTTCACTGCGGCGCTTGCCGGCGACGCGCAATGGCGAGGCGATGTTCTCGTAGACCGACAGCGACGGATAGTTGATGAATTGCTGATAAACCATCGCCACGGAGCGCTTCCGCACGTCGACGCCGGTCACGTCCTTGCCGTCGACCAGCACGCTTCCTGTGTCGGGCCGGTCGAGACCGGCGAGCAGCCGCATCAGCGATGTCTTTCCCGACAGCGTCGGCCCGAGCAGAACGTTGAGTGTGCCGCGCTCCAGAGTCAGGGAAATGTCGTGCAGGTAAGGCACGCCGCTCACCGTCCGGGTCGCATGGTCGAGGGCAACGCTCACGCGGGTGCTCCCACGTGGCTCTGTGCGGCAGCCGCTTCGCGCGCGGCGCGCATCCATGCCTCAAGCTCTTCGGCCTGTTGCGGAGACAGCCGCAATCCCAGCTTGGAGCGCCGCCAGAGCATGTCGTCGGCGGTCAGCGCCCACTCGGTCGTCATGGCAAAGCGCACCTCGGCCTCCGTCAGGGTCGCACCGAAGTGTCTGCCAAGGTCCGCGAACGATGTGGCTTTTCCGAGGATATCGCGCGCGCGCGTGCCGTAGGACCGCGCGAGCCGCAGTGCGTGGTCGCGCTCGATAAACGGTGAGGTGCGGCGTAAATCGCTCGCGAGATCGGCGAGGCCGCGCACATCGAAGTCGCCGCCGGGCAGCGGAGCTGTGGCGGTCCAGCCTTCGCGTTCGCGCAGGCTTTCAGGAAGGAACGGCGCGAGCCGCTCCAGCGCCTCTTCCGCGAGACGCCGATAGGTCGTGATTTTTCCGCCGAAGATCGAGAGCAGGGCCAGATTGTCGGTCGCGTCGAGCTCGAACACATAGTCGCGGGTCGCAGCCTTGGCTTCGCTGGCGCCGTCGTCGTAAAGCGGGCGAACGCCGGCGTAGGTCCACACCACGTCGGCCGGCGTGACCGGCTGCGCGAGATAGCTCGCTGACGGACTCGCACAGGTAGTCGATTTCGTCCTTCGTGATTTCGACCTTGGCCGGATCGCCTTCGTAGTCGCGATCGGTCGTCCCGATCAATGTGAAGTCGTTCTCGTACGGGATGACGAAGACGATGCGACCGTCCTCGTTCTGGAACATGTAGGCGCGGGCGTGCGCATAGAGCTTGCGGACGACGATGTGCGAGCCTTGCACCAGTCGTACGCCGGCGCGCGCATTGATGCCGGCTTCACGCTTGAGGATGTCTTCAACCCAGGGGCCGGCCGCGTTGACGATGCTTCGGGCGCGAATGGCATCTCGCTTGCCCGTGACCGCATCTTCGACGATGACCTGCCACATGCCCTCGGCGCGCTTGACCTCGACGGCGCGGGTTCGGGTTCTGATGACCGCGCCGCGCGCGGACGCATCGAGGGCGTTGAGCAGAACAAGCCGGGCGTCATCGACGAAGCAGTCGGAATACTCGAAACCGCGGGTGAAGCGCCCCTTGGCCAGCGGTTCGCCGGCCGTATCGCGCGTGAGGTCGAGCGTGCGCGTGCGGCGGAAGCAGCTTTCGGCCGCCCAGATGATCGTAGAGAAACAGCCCGAGCCGTAGCAGCCAGGCCGGCCGGAGCTTGCGATGATGCGGCAGAACGAAGCGCATGGGCTTGATGATGTGCGGCGCCATGCGCCACAGCACCTCGCGCTCGATCAGCGCCTCGCGAACCAGCCGGAACTCGTAATATTCGAGATAGCGCAGCCCGCCATGGATCAGCTTGGTCGACCAGGACGACGTCCCACTCGCCAAGTCATTCATTTCACAGAGGAAAACCGAGTGGCCGCGGCCGGCTGCATCGCGCGCGATGCCGCAGCCGTTGATGCCTCCGCCAATGATCGCGAGGTCGTAGACCTGATACAAGGCGCTTCCCCGAAGCAGATCGCCTTCGAATAGTGCGATTTTATTTCGGATCGGACTAAATACGCAATCAAAAGCGAAAGCAATACGTGGCGGAAAAGTTGCAGCCGCGGGTATTCGCGAGGCTGCTGACGTCCGGACGTCAGTCCGGTTCGTCGTTGTCAGCGGCCGGCTTGGGGAGCGCCTCGATCACGGTGATGCCGCGGCTCTGGCAGATCGCCTGCAGTCCGGACGGCAGGGCTGCGTCGGTGACGAAGGTCTGGACCTGGCTGATATGGCCGATCCGCACCGGCGCGGTCCGCCGGAATTTCGTCGAGTTCGGCGACGAGAATGACATTCCGCGCATTGGCGATGATCGCCTGGGCTGCCTGCACCTCGCGATAGTCGAAATCGAGCAGCGCGCCTTCCGCGTCGATCGCCGATGCGCCGACGATCGCGTAGTCGACCTTGAACTGCTGGATCAGAGTGTTGGCCGCAGACGCCGATCACCGCGCCGTCGGTCCGCCGCACCGAGCCGCCGGCCACCACCACCTCGATGCGCGGGTGGCGATAGAGCTGCATGGCGACGTTGAGATTGTTGGTGATGACGAGCAATTCTTCGTGGAAGCGCAACGCGCTCGCGACCTCTTCGGTGGTGGTGCCGATGTTGATGAACAGCGAGGAGCCGTTCGGGATCAGTGCGGCTGCCGCAGCACCGATGGCGCGTTTCTCCTCCGCTGCAACGAAGCGCCGGGCCTCATAGGCGAGATTCTCGACACCGGATGCGATGATCGCGCCGCCATGCACGCGGGTCAGCGAACGCCGTTCGCACAGCTCGTTCAGATCCTTGCGGATGGTCTGGACCGACACTTCGAACCGGCGCGACAGGTCATCGACCGTCACCCGCCCGGCCATGCGGGCGATGTTCAGGATCTCGGATTGCCGTTGCGGGATCGTCATCGGCCGTATGTTGTTGGCGCGGGTCCCGGCCGTCAAGCCGCCGTTCCATGGAACGGCCGGCTCTATTCCGAAACAGCGTTGAGTTCCGAAAGCGAGAGCAGGTCAGGGCGCAATGCTGACTGCAATTCGCCGCCTGGCAAGTTTGGGCCCGGGCAGCGTCCCTCCGGCTTGCAAATGAATCGTCGGTTCGCAGAAACTCAAGCTCGCTGTGGAAGGCTCACAAGTCCGGGGCGGCAACCGTGTCGCAAACCTTGCATGCTTCCGCTGGTCGGTACTTTGTTATAAAGCTATAGCAATCGATCTTTACCGATGCTAGTTTTCAGGCCGATATGGGGAGCGCGCATGACTAACGCGCGAAACGGCCGTTCCAAACGTTCGACCATTTGACTCGACAGCGCTCGCGCAAAAGTCGCCAGTACCCTTGTACTACAGACTTTATGTGATCCTGCGCGAACGCATCACCAGTGGTGTTCACCCCGTCGGTTCGGTACTGCCGGGCGAGGTGGAGATCACGGAGGCGTTCAACGTCAGCCGCATTACGGCCAAGCGCGCCCTCGACGAACTGGCGGCCGAAGGATTGGTCGAGCGCACGCGTGGTCGCGGCACCACGGTGACAAGTCGCGCTTCGGCGCTGATCACGGCTCGTCCGATCATGGCGAGCATCGACGGGCTGCTTGAGAATCTGACGGCCATCGGCCGCGAGACCTCCATTGACGTTATCGAGTACGGCTATTCCCCGCCGCCCGATTTCGTGCGTCAGCAGCTTGCGCTTGGCCCCGGTTCCATTGTGCAACGTGCCGTGCGCGTTCGCAGCCTGGACGGCGAGCCGCTCTCGCAATCAACAACCTTTGTGCCCGAGCATATTGGCCGAGCCTATGGCGCCAAGGACATGGCCACGACGCCGTTGATCGACCTTCTGGAACGAACCGGCATCATCGTTGGAGCGGCCGAGCAATCGCTCTCCGCCACAGCCGCTGACACCTTGACGGCTCCGCGGCTGAAGGTCGGGGTCGGCATGCCGCTGTTGCTGATGAAGCGGTGCGTGAAAGACATCAACGACAAGCCCGTGCAGTATATCGAAATTCTTTATCGGCCGGATCGCTTCGAATACCGTATGTCGCTCACGCGCGAGCAGACCGCGGGACACGGTCGCTTTCCGGCATCCGGGACCTCGAAGCAGGGTGGGCGAAACCCGCCATCACGTAAACGATCATAAGGCCGAACGAGAAGGGGAAGTGCGATGACGAACAAGAGCAAGCAGGCAGGCTTACGGTTCACCCGGCGCAATATTCTGGTCGGGGCGGCGAGTGTCGCAGCGGCGGGTGTCAGCATGCCCGCGATCCTGCGTGCGCAGAGCCAGAGTCTGAAGATCGGCATTCTGCATCCGGTCACCGGCGCTCTCGCCTACGAAGGCGAGCAGTGTCGCAAGGGCGCGCTGCTCGCGATCGAAGAGATCAATGCGGCCGGCGGCATCAAGTCGATGGGCGGCGCCAAGCTCGAAGCCGTACTCGCCGACGCGCAGTCCAAGCCCGATGTCGGCGCGGCGGAAATCGACCGCCTGGCCGAAGCCGGCGTGCTTGCGGTGCAGGGACCGTTCGCCTCCGGCATCGCGCTCGCCACCACACAGGCAGCGGCCAAGCACAATCTCGCCGCACCTCGTTGATGTCGGCGTCGTCGACGCAGATTGTGACGCGCGGTCTCACCAACACGTTCCGTTTCGCGCCGGGTTTCGGAAAGATCACCTCGTTGCGCTGGATGCACTGCAGAAGATCAACGCCGCTGCCGGCAACCCGGCAAAGACCGCCGTGATCATCCACGAAGACGGCGCCTTTGGATCGGGAATGGCGAAACTCCTCAACGAGAAGCTGCCCGGTCTCGGGATCCAGGTGACGCAGACCCTCAGCCATCCAACCCCCAGCGCGACTTCACCAACATCGCCCTGCAGATGAAGCAGGCCAACCCGGACCTGATCATTCCGTCGAACTACAAGAACGAGTTCATCCTGATGTCGCGCACGCTGCAGCAGCAGCGCGTGAAGCCGAAGGTGGCGATCTATGCCATGCTCGGCGGCGCCGCGTCCAACATCGCCTTTGCCAAGCAATATCCGGAGGCCGCCGAATACATCATGGACTGCAATCACTGGTACAATCCGACCAAGGACGCTTTCGCAGGCCTTCGCAAAGAAGGTGGCGGAGAAGGGGTGGGATCTGACCTACGAGATTGATGCTGAACTACACCTGCATGCGGGTGCTGGCCGACGCGATCGAGCGGGCGGGCGCGCCTGACCGCGCCAAGGTCAACGAGGCGCTCGCCTCGTCGACCTACAACGATCACATCATGCCCTATGGTCCGACAAAGTTCGTCAACGGACAGAACGAGGGCGCGCAGCCGGCCAACACCCAGATCCTCAAGAGCAACGTCGAGGTCATCTATCCGCAGGAATTTGCTTCGGCCAAAGCGGTTTTCCCGATGCCGGCCAATTGATCTCGCCTCCGCGCAGGAACATCGCAGGGCCATGCTCAATTTCGGCTTGCTGCTTCCTGCTGTCATGAACGGGCTGACGATGGGGGCGGTTTACGCGCTCATCGCGCTCGGCCTGACGCTGATCTACGGCGTTCTGCATATCATCAACTTCGCGCATGGCAGCCTGTTGATGCTGGCGCTGTATGCGGCATTCTTTCTTCACGCGCTCGGCGGCGTCGATCCCTACCTGGCGCTGCTCGTGCTGATGCCGGCTGTTCTTCGCGCTCGGCTATCGTGCTGCAGCGCTTTGTCATCTAGCCGTCAAGCCACGGGCGGGACGAGAACATCCTGCTGGTGACGCTGGGGCTGGCCATTATCATCGACAATCTGGCGCTTGTGGCTCTGGACCTCGACCACGCGAACCATCGATACGGACTATTCGTTCGAGGTGCTGGATCTCGGCGTGGCACTTGATCCCGCTGGCCAAAGCTATCGCGTTTTTCGGCGCCTTTGCTCTGCCGCGACTCTTATGGGGCTCATCGACCTGCACCGATCTCGGCAAGGCGATCCGCGCGGTGGCGCGCGAACGCGAAGGCGCGCGCCTCGTCGGGATCCGGGTCGAGCATATCTACGCCATGACCTTCGGCATCGGCACGGCGGTCGTCGCGGCCGCGGCCTGCCTTCTGCTGCCGAGCCTTCTATGTCACGCCGCAGGTCGGCTACGCCTTTGTGCTCGTCGCGTTCACGACCGTGGTGCTGGGCGGCATGGGCAGTTTTGCCGGTGCGCTTGTGGCCGGCCTGCTGCTCGGCGTCGTCGAGGCTCTTTGCGGCCTCTATCTTCGGCGAAAGTCTCGGCCAGATCGGCATCTTCGTCGATCTTCATCCTTGTTCTGCTGTTTCGCCCGACCGGGCTGTTCGGGGCGCGCGCATGAACGCCAGTCCTGAACGCCAAGATCCTGGGATCGCTGTTGCTTGCAGTGTTGTTGTGCGTTCCGTTCGTCGTGCGATCCGAATTCTGGCTGTCGTTCTGGATGCTGGTTCTGATGTTCGCGTTTCTCGGCCAGTCCTGGAACGTGCTCGGCGGTTACGGCGGGCAGTTTTCGTTCGGGCATGCGCTGTTCTTTGGCATCGGCGCCTTCGGCACCGGCGTGCTGCAGGTGCGGCACGGCGTGAATGCCTATGCTGCAGGCGCGATCGCCATCGCATGTTCAGGCGCCGCTCGGCGGGCTCGTCGGCTTTCTGGTGTTCCGCTATCGGCTGCGCGGCGCCTATTTTGCGCTGGTGACGCTTGCTTTCGCCGAGGTCGCGCGCGTGCTTGTCTCGTCCTTCCAGTATACCGGCAGCGGTTTCGGCATGCTGATCCCCCTTTCGCGACGGTGCGAGAATTTCCAGTTTGCCGATCGGCAGCGTTCTTTATCTGATGGCCTGGGCTCTCGTCGTGCTCGGATGCCTGATCGCGTTCTGGCTCGAGAATTCGCGCTTCGGCGCGCACCTGATGGCCGTGCGCGAGAACGAGGATGCCGCGCAGGCACTCGGCATCGACCTTGTGCGCACCAAGGTCGCAGCCATCACGCTGTCGGGCGGCATGGCGGCGACCGTCGGGCGTCTTCTACGTGCAGAAGTACCTGTTCGTGGACAGCCACGTCGCCTTCGGACCGGCAATGTCGATCGAGGCGCTGCTCGTCTGCATTATCGGCGGGCTTGGGGATCGGTCTTCGGGCCCCTGTTCGGCGCGGTGGTGCTTCATGCGCTCGGCGAAGCCGCGAAGCAGGCGACCGGCAATGCGCCTGGACTGAATCTGGTTCTTTACGGCATCGTTGCTGATCGTCGCACTGCGCTTCCTGCCGAACGGCATCGCAGGCATGTTCGTCGCGTCTGCCCCGCAGCAAACGGGAAACGGCCCGCATGCTTGAGGTCCGCGATCTCGGCAAGCGTTTCGGCGGAATCGCGGCGGTGGATGGCGCCTCGCTTGATGTGGCACAAGGCGAGATCGTCGCGCTGATCGGACCGAACGGGGCCGGCAAGACCACATTGTTCGCGGCGATCACGCGGATTTGTGCCGCCGGATACAGGCCACGTCCGGCTTCCGGGCGACGACGATCACCGGACTCGCACCTCACGTGATCTGTGCGCGCGGCATGGTGCGTACGTTCCAGATCGTGCAGCCGTTCGGAGCGCTCAGCGTTCGCGAAAACATCGCCGTCGGCGCGCACCTGCATCGGCCGCGTCGCGCCGGGATGCGCTCGCCAAGGCCGAGGAAGTCGCGGCGCAGGTGGGCCTGGGCGAGCGGCTCGATCAACCAGCGTCGACGCTTACCGTCGCGGGCCGCAAGCGCCTCGAACTCGCCCGCGCGCTCGCGACCGATCCGAAGCTGCTCCTGCTCGACGAAGTGATGGCGGGGCTGAATCCCGACGAAATTCTGGAGATCGTGCCGATCGTGCGGGCGATCCGCGACAGCGGCGTGACCGTGATGCTGATCGAGCACGTGATGCAGGCCGTCGTCAGCCTTTGCCGAGCGCGCCTATGTGCTGAACAACGGACGGATCATTGCCTCCGGCACCACCGCAGAGATCGCAAGCGATCCGCGTCGTGATCGAAGCCTATCTAGGACATGGCGCCGCCGAGCCGCGTGAAAAGCCGGTTGCAGGCAGCTCATGCTCCTTGAAGTCAGCAGCCTTGATGCGGGCTATGGCGCGGTCCCGGTGCTGCGCGGGCGTCGATATCCATGTTGCTGCAGGGTGAGGTCATTGCTGTGCTGGGCTCGAACGGTGCCGGCAAGTCGACGCTCAATCGCGTGGTGAGCGGCTTGATGCCGCCGTGGAGCGGCACGATGCGTTTCGACGGTGCCGAGACACGACCGGCTGCGATGCCGCACACATGGTCGAAGCCGGGCTCGTGCATGTCCCGGAGGGCCGGCGCGTCTTCCCCAATCTCAATGTGCGGGAGAACCTCGAGCTCGGAAGCTACCGGCGGGCGCGCCGCAATCGCGCTCGCAATCTGGAGCGGGTGTTCAGCATCTTCCCGCGGTTCCGGGAGCGGGTTCGCCAGGCCGCAGGAACGCTCTCCGGGCGGCGAGCAGCAGATGCTGGCGATCGGCCGCGGGCTGATGGCGGAGCCGAAGCTTCTGATACTGGATGAACCTTCTCTCGGCCTTTCCCCGCTGCTGGTCGAGGAGATGTTCGGCCTCGTTCGAACGCATCCGCGCCGATGGCCCCGGCATCCTTCTGGTAGAGCAGAATGTCGTGCAGTCGCTCGCAATCGCCTCGCGCGCCTATATGCTCGAAAACGGCGCCGTAGCGCTGGAAGGTCCCGGCAGCCGCGTTGCGCGACGATCCGCAACTGAAGAAAGCCTATCTGGGATCTGTGACATGGCCGGCCTTTCAGCGCGCCCGTCCCGAAAACGCCCGGCCTTCTCGTCGCGCCCGGCTGCTACGACGCGCTGTCGGCGCTGCTGATCGAGCGGGCCGGATTCGACGCTGCCTATGTATCGGGCGCATCCATCGCCTATACACGGCTTCGGTCGCCCCGATATCGGGCTGGTCTCCTTCAGCGAAGCTCGCCGATATCGTTGCCGTCCATCCGCGAGCGGGTCTCCATCCCGCTCATCGTCGATATGGATACCGGTTTCGGCAACGCGCTGAATGTACAGCGCAGCGTGAAGCTGCTCGCGCAGGCCGGCGCCTCCGCGCTGCAGCTGGAGGATCAGGTGACGCCGAAACGCTGCGGTCATCTCGACGACAAGGATCTCGTTGGCGTTGGCGAAATGGTCGGCAAGATCAAGGCGGCGCTCGACGCAAGGCCCACTGACGACGTGCTGCTTGATCGCCCGCACCGATGCGATCGCGGTCGAAGGCTTCGAAGCCGCGCTCGATCGCGCGCGAAGCCTATCGGATGCCGGCGCGGATGTCCTGTTTATCGAGGCGCCTCAATCACGCAGAGCAGCTGAAGGAGATCGCCAACAGCTTTCGAGGCAGGGTGCCGCTGCTGGCCAACATGGTCGAAGGCGGGAAAACGCCGCTGCTGGACGCCGGCGAACTCCAGGAGCTTGGCTTTTCCATTGCGATCTTCCCGGGCGGTACTGTACGGGCGCTGGCGCATCATCTTGGCGACTATTTCGCCAGCCTGAAGGCGCACGGAACGACGGCGCCGTTCCGTGACCGAATGCTGGACTTCAACGGCATCAACGATATCGTCGGGACCGCCGGGATGCTGGACATCGGACGCCGCTATGAGTGACATCGATCCGGTTACGCTGGCTGTTCTGAAGGGCCGGCTCGAGCAGATCGCCGACGAGATGGACGCGACGCTGTTTCGCACCGCCTTCAATCCGATCATCGCGGAAGCACGGGACGCCAGCCACGGCCTCTATCACGCGGACGACAGGCGACACGCTGGTGCAGGGCAAGGCGGGGCTTCCGATCTTCGTTGGCGCGATGGCATTTGCTGTCAGGGCGGTGATCGAGAAGTCCGGCCGGCAAGGCGATCTCGCCGATGGCGACGTTTACATCTTCAACGATCCCTACGATGGCGGCACGCACCTTTCCGATTTCAAACTGGTGCGGCCGTTCTTCCGCAACGGCAGTGTTTTTTGCTGGCTCGCCTCGGTCGGGCATTGGCACGACGTGGGCGGCAACGTTCCGGGCAACTATAATCCTGTCGCAACCGAATGCTTTCAGGAGGGCATGCTGATCCCGCCGGTGAAGCTTTTCGCAAGCGGCGAAATACGGACCGACGTGATCGATATCGTCACGGCGAATTCGCGGCTTCCGAACAGTGCGTATGGCGATCTGAACGGCCAGATCAACGCGCTCGATCTCGGCGCGCGCCGCCTTGCGGCATTGCTCGATGAGTATCGGCGACGAGATCGTAGCCGAGGCCCTGAGGCAGCTGCGCAGCCGCGCCGGCGCAGTTGATGCGGGCGACATATCGGGACCTGCAGGACGGCATCTATTCCGCGGAGGACTATCTCGACAATGACGGGATCCAGGATAAGCCGCTGAAGATCGCCCTCGACCTGAAGATCGAAGGCGACACCATGACCTTCGATTTCTCCCGCTGCGCGAACGCCTGCGCAGGACCGTTCAATATCTCGCGCTCTACGACCATCGCCGCCTGCTATGTCGCGCTGAAACACGTATTCCGCGATGTACCGGCGAATGCGGGCGTGCTCGATCCGATCAGCTTTGTGATCCCGGAGGGTTCGCTCCTCGCTGCAAAGTCGCCGAAGCCGGTCGGCGGATATACCGAAACGATCCTGCGGATGATTGACGTCGATTTTCGTCGCGCTCGCAAAGGCTTGCCCCGATCGCGTCAATGGCTGCGCCTATGGCACCATCAACGCGCTGTCGCTGGCGGGCCATCGCAAGGACGGGCGGCGCTGGGTAATGTTCTCATTCTTCGGCGGAGGACATGGCGGCCATCCCGAAGGCGACGGGCTCAATCACGGCAACGCACCGATTTCGACCGCCACGATTCCGCCGGTGGAGATCCTGGAGGCGGCTTATCCGGTCATGTTCACGCGCTGGGCGCTTCGCCCCGACAGCGGTGGAGCGGGGCGCCACCGCGGCGGGCTCGGCGCGATTTACGAGATCGAACTGCTCGAAGAGCAGGCCGACGTCTTCCTGTTCGGAGAACGCGGACGCTTCGCGCCGCCGGGGGTGCTCGGCGGCTCGGCGGCTGCGCTCAACCGCTTCAGCGTCATCCGCAAGGATGGCAGCGCGGAAGCTCCGCCGATGGCGTCGAAATGGGTCGGCATCAAGCTCGCGAAAAACGATCGCGTGCGTCTCGAGACGCCGGGCGGCGGCGGCTATGGGCCTGCGAATGAACGGCCGGCGTCATGCGATAGCGAAGCGACATCGAAAACGGATATGTGACGCGCGAGGCCGCGCTCCGCGCTTACGGCAAGACGGGCGCGCATGACCGGGCGGCTCGTGATCGGCGTCGATGTCGGCGGCACATTCACCGACCTCTTCTTTCTCGACGAAGCAACCGTGGCAAATCGTGGATCGGAAAGGTCCCGTCCACGCGCGGCCGCGAGGCAGTCGGTTTCCTGAACGGTATCCGGCAAGGCACGGACGATCTCGCGCGATCGCGACGATTGTTCACGGCACGACCGTCGGCACCAATGCGCTGCTCGAGCGCAAGGGCGGCAAAGCAGGCGTGATCGCAACCGAAGGCTTCCGCGATGTGCTCGAGATGCGGCGGCGCGATCGGCCGCAGACCTGGGGGCTGTGGGGGCAGTTCGAGCCGGTGGTGCCGCGAGAACGACGCCTCGAGGTCCGCGAGCGCGTGCTCGCGGACGGAACCGTGCGGACCGCAATCGATCCCGAAGAAGTGAATGCGCGCGCCCGCGAATTGCTCGCACTGGGCGTCGAGGCCGTCGCCGTCACCTTCATCAACTCCTACGCGAATGGTGAAAACGAGCGCGCTGCAGCGGAGGCAATCCGAATCCGTCTGGCCGAACGCCTATGTGAACATCTCGAGCGACATACTTCCCGAAATCCGCGAATTCGAACGCGCATCCACGACGGCGCTGAACGCCTATCTGCAGCCTGTGGTCGCCGACTATCTCGACCGGCTCGAGTCCGATCTCGCGGAACAGGGCATTTGCGGGGCAATTGCTGATCGTCCAATCGAATGGCGGCGTGATGACGGTCGAGACCGCAAAGTCGCGTGCCAGTGCGCACCGCGCTGTCCGGTCCGGCAGCCGGCGTGATCGCCGCGGCTCACATCGCGGAGATCGGCGGGCTTTCCGAATGTCGTGACCGGCGATGTGGGCGGCACGAGCTTTCGATGTGTCATTGATCGCATCGCGGCAAACTGCACTCGCGGCACAGACGGCGATTGATTTCGGGCTCGTCGTGCGCACGCCGATGATCGAGATCACGACCATCGGCGCCGGTGGCGGATCGATCGCCTATGTGGATCGCGGCGGGCTGCTGCAAGTCGGGCCGGAATCGGCGGGCGCGGTGCCAGGTCCGGTCTGCTACGGCCAGGGCAACGACCGGCCCACGCTGACTGACGCCAACGTTGTTCTCGGGCGACATCAATGCGGACCGGCCGATCGGCGGCGGCCTCGTGCGCCTGAATGTCGATGCGGCGAGAGCGGCTATCAAGAAGCATGTCGCCGATCCGCTCGGCCTCGACCCGGTCGCAGCGGCGGAGGCGATCATCCGTGTCGCCAACAGCCGCATGGCAGGGGCCATTCGGCTGGTGTCGATCGAGCGCGGCCACAATCCGCGCGATTTCGCGCTGATGCCGTTCGGAGGCGGCGGGGCCCTGCACGCCGGCGCGCTGATGAAGGAGGTCGGACTGAAGGCGGCGCTTGTGCCGCCCTATCCCGGAGTGACGTCGGCGCTCGGTTGCGTCATCGCAGACATGCGGCATGACTTCGTGCAGACGGTGAACAGAACGCTCGACGAGATTGATTTAGCGCCGTCAATGCGGAAATTGCCGACTAGTCGGAGGGCGGAGCGTTTGCTCGAACGGTCGGGCGTCTCGTTTACGGGCGCGCGATACGCTGGTGGCCTGCGACATGCTGTATCTCGGCCAGACCCATACCGTCGCGACGCCGATCGAATGGCGCAAGGGGCGAGCGCTGGATGCGGTGATGCTGCGGCAGGCTTTCGAGGCGCGATATCGCGAGGTCTATGGCCGGCTGCTCGATGCCATACCGATCCGTGTGCTGAATATTCATGTCGCACTGATCGGACGCAGACCGAAGCTCGATCTGTCGGCCCTTGCGCCTTCCGGCGGCGGCATCGAGGCAGCGAAGCAGGGCGAACGTCGGGTCTACTTCGGCGGAAAGTGGTGGGATGCGACAGTCTATGCGCGTCATCAGCTGCCGGTGGAGGCGGCGATCGTCGGACCGGCAATTCTGGAGCAGCAGGATGCGACGATCTTCGTCGAGCCCGAGCTTCAGGCGCATGTCGATCGCTTCGGCAACATCATCATCGAGCGGCGAACCCCATGATCGATTTCAGCAACCCGGAAAAGATCGGTCTTGTCATCGTCGACCTGCAAAACGATTTCCTGCATCCCAACGGCGCCTATGCGCGTGGCGATGCCACGTCCGCTTTATTGCGGCACTGCCGGCCCGGCTGAAGCCCGTCGCCGACTGCGTTCGCTCCGCCGGGGGATGGATCGTTTCGACGCATTTCACGCTGGTGCCGGGCAAGGACGGCGAGCCGCTCATCTCGCCGCATCTCGCCGCCTTGCGGCCGTTCCTGAGCAAAGGCGATTTCGCCCCCGGCGGCTTGGGTCACGCCCTTGTCGACGTTCTGCAGCCGGCTGATCTGTCCGTCGACAAGGTGGCGTTTTCGGCTTTCTATATGAGCCGGCTGGAATGGGTTCTGCGCAAAGCCGGGATCGAAACGCTCGTCTTCTCCGGAATCGTGACGAATGGTGGTGTCGCTTCGACCTTGCGCGATGCGCATGTGCGCGACTTCTCGGCCGTCCTGCTTGAAGACGGTTGTGCGGCCTTCTCCGATGAGACGCATCGCACGAATGTAGCCGCTCTCCGTTCGGTCGCGGACGTCATGACATGCGCGGATTTCATCGCCGCGCTTCAGGTCCGTCAATGAGCGGCGTCGAGCGCATTTCGTCTTTCAGCGCGCCGACCGAGGTCCAGACGCTCGTCATTGGCGCCGGCGCTTGCGGACTCGTTGCCGCGCTGACGGCGAATGCGATCGGCAGCGAGGTTCTGGTGATCGAGCGGGACGCGGTTCCGTCAGGCTCGACCGGACTCTCGTCCGGTCTGATTCCGGCGGCGGGTACGCGCTTTCAGGCTGACAGAGGTGTGAACGACAGCGCGGAGCTCCTGACCGCCGACATTCTTCGCAAGAACCACCATCGCACCGACGCTGCGTTTGCGCGTCTGGTCGCCGACCTGTCAGGCGACGCGATTCACGACCTCGCGGACCGGCATGGGGTCGTGTTCGAACTGCTCGAAGGATTTCTCTATCCAGGCCACTCGGTTGCGCGCATGCACGGAACGCCGAGGCGAACCGGCCAGGAATTGATGGGTATGCTCACCGCTGCGGCGGAGCGCGCTCGGCTCGATATCTTGACCAGCGCGCATGCAACGACCCTCTTTGCGGACAACGAGGGCCGCGTGCTCGGTGTCGAAGTGATCCGCCCGGGCGGCGAGCGCGAGCTGATCGCATGTCGCGCGCTTGTTCTGGCCTGCAATGGCTATGGTGGCAATCCGGCGCTGGTGCGCCAGCATATTCCCGCGATGGCGAATGCCATCTACTTCGGCCACGTTGGCAACCAGGGCGATGCGCTGTTTTGGGGAGATGCGCTCGGTGCCGCCAGCGCCGATCTCTCCGGCTATCAGGGGCACGGGTCGGTCGCGCATCCGCATGGGGTGCTGATCACCTGGGCGCTGATGATGGAGGGCGGGGTGCAGGTCAACACTGCCGGCCGTCGCTTCTCCAACGAGCAGCTCGGTTACTCCGAACAGGCTGAAGCGGTGCTTGTTCAGCCAGACGGGATAGCGATCGGCATTCATGACGAGCGCTTGCATGCGCTGGGCATGGAGTTCGAGGACTACCGCAATGCGGAGCACCTGGGCGCGATCAAGCATGCGCGCAGCGCCGGCGAACTGGCGCGGCTGTTCAATCTTCCGGAAGACGAACTGTCGCGCACGCTCGAAGAGATCGACGCGCTCGCACGCGAGGGCGGCACCGATCGCTTCGGCCGGGCGTTCGCCGCGGCGAAGCGGCTGCAACCGCCGTATTGCGGCGTGCGCGTGACCGGCACGTTGTTTCATACGCAAGGCGGTCTCGTCGTCGACAGAGAAGCGCGCGTGTTGCGGCCGGACGACAGCAGGTTGCCCAATCTCTTTGCCGGGGGCGGAGCCGCGCGCGGCCTGTCGGGACCGGAAGCGTCGGGCTATCTGTCAGGCAACGGGTTGCTTACCGCGATGTCGCTCGGACGGGCTGCGGGTCTCGCGGCGCCCGGCATTTGATCACCCGGCGGCCCGCTTCGCGGCCATTTTTCTTTCGAGGTGAGGCACGAGACCGCCATCGGCGAGCATGTCGAGCAGGAATGCGGGGAGCGGCTCGCCTTGCAGAACGGTTGCGCGCGTCTCATTGACGAGAACGCCCTTGGAGAGATCGACCGAGACGCGATCGCCGGCCTGAACGGTGTCGGTCTCGGCACACGTCATGACCGGCAATCCGAGATTGAGTGCATTGCGGAGAAAGATACCGCCGAACGATTTGGCAACGACTGCCGACACGCCAAGCGTCTTCAGAGCCTGTGCCGCCTGTTCGCGCGAGGAGCCCATGCCGAAATTCCGCCCGGCAACGACGATGTCGCCGGGCCGCACGGCACCGGCGAAATCGGGAGCGATGGCTTCGAGGCAGTGACGCGCGAGTTCCTCGATCGGAGCTTTCATGTAACGTCCGGGGGCGAGAACATCGGTATCGACGTCGTCGCCGAACACGAAGGCGCGGCCGCTCATTGCTGACGCTCCTGAAGATGCGGCCGCGGATCGGCAATGCTGCCTTCGATTGCAGAGGCAGCCACGGTGTAGGGCGAGGCGAGATATACCTTCGAACTGGCCGCGCCCATGCGCCCCTTGAAGTTGCGCGCGGTCGAGGAAATGGCGGTGACATCCTCGCCAAACCGTGCGTCGCCGTAGCCGGCGCAGATGCCGCAGGCGTTGGGCAGCAGACGCCCGCCCGCATCAAGGAGAGCGCCGAGCGTGCCTTCGTCGCGTGCGATCTCCTGATCGCGCAAGGAAGCCGGCGCGACGAGAAGCTCGACACCAGCAGCCACGTGCTTCCCGCGCAAGATCTCGGCGGCCATGCGCAGATCAGCAAGTTTTGCGCCGGTGCATGCGCCGACATAGGCGACGTCGATCTTTACCCCCGCATGGTCTCCGACCGGTGCTGCGTTGGCTGGGCTATGTGGCGCTGCGACCTGCGGCGTGAGCGCGTTCGCATCGAACACGTGGTGTTCAGCCGGCTGCGCGTCGGCATCGCCGCGCCATGCGATTGCTCCATCCACGCCGGCGCCGGCTCGCTGCAGAAAATCAAAAGTGGTCGCGTCGGCTTCGATCAATCCGGTCTGACCGCCAAGCTCGGCGGCCATGTTCGACAGCGTCATGCGTTCTTGCATCGGCAGGGCGCGAACCGCTTCGCCGCAAAACTGCACGGCTTGATAGCGGCCGCCGTCCATTCCGAGCCGGCCGCAAAGAAATAGCATGATGTCCTTCGACGACAAGCCTCGTCCAAGCAGGCCTGTCCACTCGATCAGGATCGTTTCGGGCACCTTCAGCCAGATTTCGCCGGTTGCGAGCACGCCGGCCATCTCTGTCGCGCCGACGCCAAACATGTACGCGCCGAACGCTCCGCCGGTCGGCGAGTGGCTGTCGCCGCCGACGACAAACATTCCAGGTTTGAGGTGGCCCCGTTCGGGAAGGACGACGTGGCAGATCCCCTCCTGGTCATGGAAGCGAACGATCTTCTGAGCGGCTGCGAACGCTCGCGTCACATCCTGAATCTGACGGCTTTCCTGATCGGTTGCCGGAACATAGTGATCGGTGATCAGCACGACCTTTTCGGGATCCCATACGCCGACGCCGAGCCGGTCGAGAATGGGTTTCACCCGCCGCGGGCCGCCGGAATCATGCATCATCGCCAGATCGACGTTGCAGGTGACGATCTCGCCGGGGGACACGCGGGTACGCCCCGACGCCCGTGCGATGATCTTTTCAGCGAGTGTCATGCCCATGGCGATTCCAAAGGGCTCAAAGCTGTACGATGGGCAATGTCATGCTGGAAGGAGAATACCACAAACACTGGCGATGCGTGTTTCAAAGTGCCGGCTTTGGGCTCGCCGCGTTTACGGCACGTCGGTAATATCGCCGGGTGGTCCCTCATGATGCGGCGCGGGCTCATGCGGCGGATGAACAGGAGTTTTTCCGACAGGAACCGTGCGCGACAGAAAGTCTATCACGGCGTTCGCAAAAATGTCGTTCCGGTCGCCGGCCACCATGTGACCGGCATCGGTCACGTTGACGAACTCCGCGCGCGGACACAGGGCCAGAAATTCACGGGCGCCTTCCTCGCTCAGGATGTCCGAAAGACCGCCGCGAACCAGCAGGGTCGGAAGCGAGAGATTGCGTGAGCACGCTTCCATGCGCTGTTGGCGCATGTCGACGTTGCGAATGCCTGCATGGAACTTTGGATCCCAGTGCCAACGGTATTTGCCATTGGCATCGAGACGAACGTTCTTCGCCAGCCCCTCCAGGTTGGTCTTGCGCTTGCGATGTGGTTGATAGCTGCTGATGGCGTCCGCGACCTCCTCCAGCGAGTCGAAGCCGTCCGGCTTCTGCCCCATGAATGCGCGAATCTTCTTCACGCCGTCGGGCTCCACGCGGTGGGCGATATCGACCAGCACAAGAGCTGTGGCATCGATCCGGTCTTCGCCGACGGCCGTCAGGCTGGTGCCGCCTCCCATCGAGGCGCCCACCAGCACCGGACGCGGATCGCCCAATTGTGCGACGATGCACAACAGGTCTTCGACCATCGCGTCCTGGGTGTAGTTTCCGTCAGCCGCCCATTCGGAATCGCCGTGGCCTCGCGCGTCGAACGCCACGGCGCGATATCCCGCAGCTCCCAAATGTTCGCCGGCGCCCTTCCAGGCGTGACGCGTTTGTCCGCCGCCATGCTGCAGCAGCACGAGCGGTCCTTTCGGGTCGCCCCACGTGTCGCCCGCGATCGAGAGCCCGCCGGCCCCCTTCCATCTGTGCATCGGAGTTGGGGTACCGGGAAGCGGGCGTCCAGCGCTCATCGTTTTTCTTGCCTCTTGCAGGACCCTCGGGCTTTTTTGATAGCGGCAGGGAAGGTTGCAGGCAATTCCCTGGTCTTGCAAGCGTCGCGCAACTGGCTCAATTCGCGCAAGGCAAAGCCCGTAGCGTAGCAGCTGCCAGGCAACGTTGCGGTTTGTCGTTGGTCAATATTCCGACGGAAGAGCGACTTGAGGAACGCCTAGCTCACACTGAGTCCTTGGCGACCTTCAGCGGAGACGCCTTGACGGTCTTGCTCGCCGGTTTGGCGGCGAATTCCATCGGCTCTTTGGTGAACGGATTGATCCCGCTCCGCGCTTCAGTGGCAGGCTTGTTGACGACGGACATCTTCGCAAAGCCGGGTATGACGAACTCACCGGATTTATTGAGTTCCTTATAGCCAACCGTCGCCATATGCTCGATCACGGCCTTCACGTCATTCTTGGACACATTGCTCGATTCCGCAATCGCGTCGATCAACTGTGTTTTGGTCATCTTGGCCATAGGGCCTCCTTTTGATTCGGGGCGGACAATAGGAAATCCGACCACTTTATCAACTGTCCAGAACGTTCTTGAGGCTCATTTCACACTGCGGCATTGATCGGATTTATGGCAAAATTGGCGTCCACGGCGGGGCGATATCAATCCCCGCGGTTGCAACAACAAGAAGGTTGCTCAAAATGACCAGACTTCTGGAAGGCCGCGCAGCGCTCATCACGGGTTCCGGACATGGCATCGGGCGGGCGACGGCGCTTCGCATGGCATCGCTCGGCGCGACCGTCGGGGTCAACGACCTGAAGGTGGAGTTCGTCGACAGCGTCGTCGCGGAAATCACGGCTGCGGGCGGCAAGGCGATCGCCGTGACGCAGAACGTTGCCAGCCGCGACGGTATCCGCAGCGCGGTGCTCGGCTTTGCAAAGGATCAGGGGCGGTTCGACATCCTTGTCAACAACGCCGCCTGGGTGCGCTACCAGTCCGTATCGGACATCGCACCCGATACCATGGAGCGCATGCTTGATATCGGTTTCAAGGCGGTCGTCTGGGGAATTCAGGCCGCAGCCGAGGCGATGGATCCTGTGCGCGGCGGCGCGATCGTCAATGTGGCTTCGATCGCGGGATTTACGTCGGCCAGGAACAGCATTGTCTACAGCGGCCTCAAGGCCGGCGTGATGGGCATCACGCGTGCGGCTGCGGCGGAGCTTGGGGCGCGCAACATCCGGGTCAATGCGGTCGCGCCATCCGCCGTGCCCACTGAAGGCACGATGCGCAACCGCAATGCGGAGCTGGATGCGCGACGTGTAGCGCGCACGCCGCTCGGCCGGCTCGGCACCGTCGATGATATCGCCAAGGCCATTTGCTTCCTGGCCAGCGACGATGCCGGATTCGTGACCTCACAGGTCATGGCCGTGGATGGCGGGATAACCACCACGAGCATCTGATCCTCTCGGTGACGACAGACGGTACGCTGCGTCGCCCATCGGGCGCGCAGCATCGACCTTCACATGCTTGCGAAGTGTTTCAGCATGCGCTCGCAGTCGGGCTCCTGGCCGGTGAAAAGACGGAAGGCATCGGCCGCCTGGAACACGGCCATGCCGCCGCCTGACATGGTTCGGCAGCCGCGCGCGCGCGCCTGACGCAGCAGCTCGGTTTCCAGCGGGAAGTACACGATATCGGCGACCCACAACTCCGGTCGAAGCAATGTCGCGGGAACCGGCGAACCCGGATAGCGCGTCATGCCGAGAGGGGTCGCATTGACGACGCCATCGGCTGCGGCCATCGCTGCGGCGAGTTCGGGGTTCGCGCGTGCACGTGAAGGTCCAAATCGCTCGCACATGGCCTTGACCAGGCTTTCGGCACGGGCCTGCTCGGTGTCGATGATCGACAGCTCGCCTGCGCCGAGGCTCAAGAGCGCGTAGGCGACCGCCGCGCCCCCGCCGCCGGCGCCGAACTGGACGACGCGCGCGCGGCTAACGTCGGATAGTTCACGTTGGAAGCTCGCCTCGAAGCCCGAGCGATCCGTATTGTGGCCGAGGCGGCGGCCATCCTTAAAGACAACGGTGTTGACTGCGCCGAGCGTCGCTGCCTCCGGTGACAGCTCGTCGAGAAACGCGATCACCGTCTGCTTGCACGGATGCGTCACGTTCAAGCCCGCAAATCCAAACCGTTGCGCGGCAATCAGGATTTCGGGAAGCGCGTTGCTGTCGAGACCCAACACATCGAGATCGATGAGCCTGTACATATAGTGCAGGCCCTGCTCGGCGCCTTCGCACTCGTGCAGGCGCGGCGTTCGCGAGGCCGCGATGCCGGAACCAATGAGGCCAGCAAGGACGGAGCGGCCTGCTGGTTGGCGCCCGTGCACCATTGTCGATCATCAGCCTTTCTGCTGGCCGGATGTTGCGTCGACAAGAGCGGAAATCAGCCCTGACGGCAGTTGGATAGCCGTTCGGGCCGAGGCCGGCAATGATCGCGGTCGCGACAGCCGACATATAGGACTTGTGATAGATCGGCTCGCGCCTGTGGATGTTGGAGATGTGCAGCTCGATGATCGGACCCGGAAACATCTTCAAGCGCATCCAGGATCGCCATCGACGTGAAGGTGAAGGCCGCCGGATTGATGATGATCGCGCTGCCCTGATCGATCGCCTCGTGAATCCACTCGATGAGCTCGTATTCGCGGTTGGACTGCCGGAACACGATCGGACGGTCCGGGCTGGCCTCGCGGCACATCGCCTCGATCTCCGCAAGGTGGTCGTGCCGTAGATCTCCGGCTCGCGCGTGCCGAGGCGATTGAGGTTCGGGCCGTTGAGGACGTAGATCGGCTTCGTCATCTGCGTTCCTTCCACGTGGATCATCCCTGGTAGCCCAGGAGCCGCGGCAGCCAGAGCACCGTTTCGGGAACGAAGGTGATGATCGCGAGCGCCACGATCATCGCCAACAGGAACGGCAGGCACTCGCGGACGATGTCGCGCAGCGGCGCGCCCGAGATGTTGGACATGATGAACAGCAACAGCCCGTAGGGCGGCGTGATCAGGCCGATCATGATGTTGACCACCACGACCACGCCGAAATGCACCAGGTCGATGCCCAGCGCCTGCGCGGTCGGAATGAAGACCGGCACGATGATCAGGAGGATCGTCGTGCCCTCGAGCACGCAGCCGAGCAGCAGCAGCACCACGTTGACGAGGATCAGGAAGGTCGTCGGACGACAATTCCCATCCGGCCAGGATGCCCTTCAGGGCCTCGGGAATATTCTCGACCGTCACCACGTAGTTGAACACCAGCGCGCCGGCGATCAGCATGCCGATCGAGGCGGTCGTGCGCGCGCTGACCGCCAGCGAGTCGTAGAAGTTCTTCAGGCTGACGCTGCGATAGAGCACCGCCGAGATGAGCAGAGCATAGGCGGCGGCAACCGCCGCGGCCTCGGTCGGCGTCGTCACGCCGCCATAGATGCCGCCGAGCAGCACGACCGGCATCATCAGCGACGGCAAGGCCTGCCACGTGATCCGCGGAAGTTCGCGCAGCGGCACCGGCGCCTCGACCGGAAAATTCCTGCGCTTCGCGGTGATGCGCGACGATCACCATCTGGCCCAGCGCCATCAGCAGGCCCGGAATGACGCCGCCGAGAAACAGATAGCCGATCGAGGCATCGGAGATCAGCGCGTAGAGCACCATCGGGATCGACGGCGGGATGATCGGGCCGATCACCGAGGAAACCGCCGTCAGGGCCGCGGCGTAGCTCGCGCGTGTAGCGCCCGCCGCGGGTCATCATCGTCTGCATCATGCGTCCGCTGCCCGCGGCATCGGCGATCGCCGAGCCGGACATGCCGGCGAAGATGATGCTCTGCAGGATGTTGACCTGCGCCAGGCCGCCGCGAAAGCGGCCGACCAGCGCGTTGCAGAACGTCAGCAGCCGATCGGTCATGCTGCCGATATTCATGAACTCGGCGGCGAGGATGAACAGCGGCACGGCGAGAATGACGTAGTTGGTGTACATGCCGTTGAGGAACTGCTCGGCGACGGTTCCCATGTCCTGGCCGGCGAGCAACAGATACAGGATCGAGCCGGCGATCATCGAATGGCCGATCGGCAAGCCGAGGAAGGCGAGAGCCGTTATGATGACCAGCGAGAGCGAGAACGGGCTTGCGAGGTTCATACGCCGGAGCCCGCCTTGGTCGGATCGAACTCTTCCGGGGCCACCCCGCGCATCGCCCGCCAGCCAAGCCAGAGGTAGCGACAAATCGTGGCGACGGCGAAGACGACATAGATCGAATAGAGCCAGTCGAAGCGGATCTTGAGATAGGCGGTCTTCTCGACCTTCATGAAGGTCACGTAGTCAGCCACGGCCGGCAGCGAGACGACATAGAGCACGATCAGTGCGACGGCGGTGACGATGCACATCACCCGGCGCGCGCCTGGACCGACCCCGCCATAGATGATGTCGAAGCGGATCTCTTCGCGCTCACGGACGACGAAGGCGGCGCCCCACAGCACCAGCCAGAGCCAGAGGATGGCGCTGAGCTCCTGCGTCCAGCCGACCGGAAAGTTCATGACGTAGCGGAAGAAGATCTGGACGATGAAGGCCGCAAACATCACGCCGAGCATTGCGGCGGCGACATTTTCCGCGCGGCGAGCGAGCCAGGATGCCCACGATGAGGCAGCAAGAGACATGGGGCATAAGCCTCTGGGCCGAAATTGGGCAGGGTTGAGCGGCGACGGGAAAAATCGCGCCGCTCCCCGTGCGCTACAGGGCGTTGATCTTGTCGATCATGCCGGCGGGCCAGCTCTTGGCGAGATCGGACGTGAGATATTTCTTCTGCGCGAACTCGCGGAAGGCCTCGACGTCGGGCGCATAGACGTCCAGTCCCTGGCCTTGAAGAAGTCCGCAAGCTCGCCTTCCTTCTTCAGGTGCTGCTGCGTGCTCCAGGCGATGGCCTTGTCCGCCGCTGCCTGGAAAGCCGCCTGCTTCGGCGGGGTCATCGCGTTCCAGACCTTGTTCGAGACGGTCAGCAGGTCGAAGCCGACGAGATGCGACGTCAGGACGATCTGCGACAAGACCTCGTAGAACTTCATGTTCTGGACGTTCGGCAGCGGATTGTCCTGGCCGTCGATCGCGCCGCTCTGCAGTCCGGTATAGACCTCGGCATAAGCCATCGGCGTCGGGTTTGCGCCGAGCGCCTGCCCCAGGAATTGCCACGCGTCGCCCGCCGGCATGCGGAGCTTGATGCCCGCAAGGTCCGCGGGCGTGCTGATCTTCTTTTTCGGCTTCAGCCCGACGTGGCGGACGCCGAAATAGGTCGGACCGAGGATGCGGATGCCGAGCTGGTCCTCGGCCATCTTCTTGAGCTGTTGTCCGACCTCGCTGGCAAACACCTTTGCCAGATGATCGGCATCGCGGAAGAGATAAGCCGACGTCAACGATCGACCACGCAGGGATCTGGTTGGAGATGTCCTGCGGCGCGATGTTGCCCATCTCCAGATTGCCGCGCTGCAGGGCCACCAGCTCGGTGCCCTGCTTGAACAGCGTTCCGCCGTAGTAGGGCTGGAGGGCGAAGTCCGCCTTAATGTCCTCGGCGAACCGCTTCATCATTTCAGCGCGGGTGTCTTGCTCGGGAAACACTGCTGAAAAGCGTAGCGCGGCCGGCGCTTGAGCCGCGGCCGGTCCGAGTGAACC
This sequence comes from uncultured Alphaproteobacteria bacterium, assembly GCA_963774995.1. Taxonomy (GTDB): domain Bacteria; phylum Pseudomonadota; class Alphaproteobacteria; order Rhizobiales; family Xanthobacteraceae; genus P52-10. The sequence continues at coordinate 105,087 of CAVZHJ010000002.1, read as the reverse complement.
AACGCCCGAGCCAACGCCAAGGAGGGCTGCGCCCCCCACCATCAATTGCCGCCGATCGATCTGAGCCTTCATTTTTTCCTCCCTGAGCCTGAAAACACCGCTGTAAGCGCGGATTTGTCGTCACTATTGGCTCGGAGGTTGGAAGAATCAATAGAGACTTTTTAGATCATATGATAATTTATGTTTCCTCAGGTGATTTGCATGGGCATCGAACTCGTCGCGACTTCCATTGCTGACCGCGCTTATGGCGATATCCGGTCGGACATTATTTTCGGGCGGCTGTCGCCCGGATCAAAGCTTGGGCTCGATCGGCTCGCGGTTGCCTATGCGACCAGTGTCAGCACCTTGCGGGAGATCCTCAGCCGGCTGTCGTCAGAAGGTTTTGTGATCGCGGAGGGGCAGCGCGGCTTTCAGGTCGCGCCGGTCTCGGCCGAAGGTTTTAAGGACGTCGCCGCGATGCGGCTGCTGCTGGAGAAATACGCGCTGCCGATGTCGTTCGCCGCGGGCGATCTGGAGTGGGAAAGCCGCGTCGTCGCCGCCTATCACAAGCTCGCGCACATGGAGCGCCGCATGCTCGCCGGCGAGCGAGACCAGACTGAACAATGGAAGCGCTACGACCGCGAATTCCATCGGGTGCTCGTCGAGGTTTGCGGTTCGCAGACGCTTCTCGATCTCTATGACGGCGTTTTCGATCATTACCTTCGCTATCAGATCGTCGCAGTGGTCTTTCGCGGTGCACTCGCCGCCGAGGAGCACAGGCTGCTGCGCGACTGCGCGCTCACGCGCGATCCGGCGCAGGCGTGCGAGGTGCTCACGCGCCATGTCAATGACTGCGTGGCCCACACCCTTGACGAAGCGCGGCTGCGATGAACGATGAGACAGTCGCGGAACTGGTGTCGGTCGGCGAGCGAGCGTATCGCAGGATTCGCTCCGACATTGTATTTGGTCGCCTGCCGCCCGGGCGAAAGCTGAAGCTCGACAATCTGAAGTCCGACTACGGACCAAGCGTCAGCACCTTGCGCGAGATCCTGAACCGCCTCTCGTCCGAGCGACTGGTTCTGGCCGAAGGGCAGAAAGGTTTCGAGGTAGCTCCGGTTTCCGCAACGAACCTGCGGGAAATTGCGGCGCTTCGGCAGATGCTCGAGTGCCATGCTCTCGAACAGTCGTTTCGCAGCGGCGACATGGAGTGGGAGGGGCGCGTCGTCGCCGCCCACCACAGATTGGCCCGTATGGAAGCGCGTATGGCGGAGGGGGATACGTCCTGCACCGAGCAATGGAAACAGTATGACTGGCAATTCCACCAGGCGTTGATCTCGGCTTGCGGCTCGAAAATGCTGGTCGAGACCCATGCGGCCGTGTTCGACAAGTATCTGCGCTACCAGATGCTGGCCTTGAGTTACCGTGGCGACGTCGCGGCGCGCGAGCATGCCTTGTTGCTGGAATGCGCGATGAGGCGCGATGCCGCGACCGCAACCAAGGTGCTGAGCCGCCACGTCGCAGGTGGCGTCGAGCACGCGCTTGCGACCGGAACAATTCGATAGTCGCGAAAACAACTGGCAGGTCTTCAACACCTGGCAGAAAAGTGAGCAGCGAGCATGCGTACGGCGATTGCGACAGTCTGCTTGAGCGGCGCTTTGCCTGAGAAAGTTGAAGCGATCGCCGGTGCACGATTCAAGGGCATCGAGATATTCGAGAATGATCTCCTGTCATTTAACGGCACTCCGCGCGATGCCCGGCGCCTGATCGAAGGTGCAGGCCTTGAGACGGTCACGTTTCAGCCATTCCGCGACTTCGAGGGTCTGCCGGAGCCGCTGCGCGCGAAGGCATTCGCAAGGGCCGAGCGCAAGTTCGACGTCATGGAGGAACTCGGCTGCGATCTGTTGATGGTTTGCAGCAATGTTTCGCCGGAGTCCCTCGGCGGCATCGATCGGGCAGCGGCCGACTTGCGAGAACTTGCCGAACGAGCCGCACGTCGCGGCCTGCGCGTCGGCTTTGAAGCGCTGTCGTGGGGGAGGCACGTGCATGACTACCGGGATTCCTGGGAAATCGTGCGGCGAGCCGATCACAAGGCGCTCGGCCTCGTGCTGGATTCCTTTCATGTGCTCGCGCGCGGGACCGACCTGTCGGGCATCAAAGCCATTCCGCCGGACCGCATTTTCCTTGTTCAGATGGCCGACGCTCCCAGGCTGGAGATGGACTACCTGTCGTGGAGCCGGCACTACCGCTGTTTTCCCGGACAGGGCGATCTGCCGATCGCCGACTTCATGCTGGCGCTGGACGAAACGGGCTTTGACGGTCTGCTCTCGCTGGAAATTTTCAACGATCGCTTTCGGGCTGGTTCCGCGCGCAGCGTTGCCATCGACGGTCAACGTTCGCTGATCGTCATGCTCGACGATCTCCGCCGCAGAACAAGGAGTGCCGCGGCCGGACTGCCGACCTTGCCGCCAAAAGCTGCTTGTTCAGGTGTCGAATTCATCGAGTTCGCAACTGATGAGCGCGCCAGATTGTCGCTTGAGCAAACCCTCGCCAAGCTGGGCTTCCGGAAGGCCGGCCGGCACCGTTCCAAGGCCGTGACGCGATGGCGGCAGGGCGACATCAATATCGTCATCAATGCGGAAAACGAAGGCTTCGCCCACTCGTTCAATATAGTGCACGGGCTGTCTGTCTGCGCCTTGGCGCTTCGGGTCGACGACGCACAGAGGGCAGTCCAGCGGGCGCTGACGCTTCTCGATCAGCCGTTTCAGCAGCCGGTCGGTCCGGGCGAGATGAACGTTCCGGCGGTGCGCGGCCTCGGCGGCAGCCTGCTGTATTTCATCGACCACGCGAGCGGTCTCGACCGCTTGTGGGATATCGATTTCGAACCGGTTGCCTGCGACCAGCCGGAAGCGGGACTGGCGACGGTCGATCACATCTCGCAGTCCATGCACTACGAGGAGATGCTGACGTGGCTTCTGTTCTATGTTTCGCTATTCGATGTCCGCAAGACCCCCGTGCAATCGGTGCTCGATCCCGGCGGAATCGTTCAAAGCCAGGTTGTCGAGACGGCGGACGGAAGGCTTCGGCTCGTCCTCAATGCGTCGCAGAGCCAGCAAACCCAATCGTCGCGTTTCCTGAATGAGCGCTTTGGATCCGGGGTCCAGCACATTGCATTCGGCACCACCGATATTTTTGCGACGGTGGCGGCGCTCAAACGCAAGGGCGTCGATCTTCTTCCGATTCCGGAAAACTACTACAGTGACGTTGAAGTCCGGCTCGATCTCGATGCGCCGCAGATCGAACGCCTGCGCGCCAACAACATTCTCTACGATCGGGATGGCGAGACGGAATATTTCCAAGTCTACACGACAGCGCTTGAGAGCGGTCTGTTCTTCGAAATCGTCGAGAGACGAGGCTATGCGGGCTTCGGCGCCGCAAATGCCCCGATCCGGCTTGCGGCCCAGACGCGGTTGGCGTCGACGACCCCGTACTAGGCGCTGAATCAGCAGCCCCTCAGGCCAAAAATTTCAGGTATCGAGCCATCGGCCGTCCCCAGCGCAAGGCAGCGTCCGTCGTTTGCACTTGTCGGCTGCTTGCGAGCATTGCGATAGTGGACGCGACGGAGCGCCAAAAGCTCCGCTGCCAGGGAGGACGTACCGATGCCCGTTCAGCACCTTGTGACGGAGGAGACCAACGCCGGCGACGTGGTTGCCCGCGTGCTCAGCGATGCCGGGATCGACATGGTGTTCGGCATTTCCGGCGGACATACCGGGCGGATTTTCAGGGGGCTGGAGAAGCAGCAGAACGCCATCCGCACCGTGCTGGTGCGCGAAGAGTTGCTCGGCGGCGTGATGGCGGAAGTCTATGGCCGGTTGCGCGGACTGCCCGGCGTGCTGATCGGGCAGGGACCTTGGGTGCTTGGCAACGGCCTGCTCGGCACGCTGGAGGCGCATCTGTCGTCGTCGCCGATGCTGCTGCTGACCGATTTCTCCGATCCGCCAAATCTCGCACTGCACGCGCCTTATCAGTCCGGCGCAGGCGACTACGGTGGATGGGATGCGCGACGCGCCTTCGGCGGCGTGACCAAGCAGGTGTTCCAGGCGCTTGATCCAGCGCAAGCGGTGCAAGCGACCCAATACGCCATCAAGCATGCGATGTCGGGTCAGAAGGGGCCGGTCGCGGTGCTGTTCTCGTTCGCGGCGTTGAACGGCAAGGTCGGTCCCGACACCGTGCCGACGCTCTATCCGACCCAACTGTACATGCCGCCGCAGCCATCCGCCGCCGATCCCGCGGCCATCGCGCGCGCCGCGGAGGCGCTCAAGACGGCGCAACGCCCGGTGATCATCGCCGGCAACGGCGTCCGCATTGCGCATGCTTACAAGGAGCTGCGGGCGCTGTCGGAAGCGCTCGGTATTCCTGTTGCCACCAGCGCCGGCGGCAAGGGCACATTTCCGGAAACGCATGATCTCGCGCTCGGCGTCTACGGAACGTTCGGAATTGCGACCGCAAATGCTGTCGTCGGCGCCGCCGACCTTGTGCTGGTGGTCGGCTCGAAACTCGGCGCGTCCGATACGGCGCGCGAAAATCCCGAGTTGCTTGATCCGTCGCGGCAGACGTTCATCCAGATCGATATCGAACAGAAGAATGCGTCATGGACGTTTCCGGCCGAGCACGTGCTGATCGGCGATGCCGGGATGATCCTGAAGCAGCTTCGGGAGGTGACCGGCAAGGACGCCGAGCGCGGCAAGGCCGGCATCGCGCGCGTGGCAAAGCAGCGCAGGGAAACCGGCTACTTCGATCAGGAGGCCTACAATGCCTCGACCTCGCCGATCCATCCGCAGCGGATCATCGGCGAACTGCGGCGCCACCTGCCGGTGGACTCGATCGTGACCTGCGACGCCGGCGAGAACCGCATCCTGATGACGCATCTCTATCAGACCCAGCGCGAGGAAGGCTTCATGCAGGCCGCGGGCTCCGGCCCGATGGGGTTTGCATTGCCCGCGGCACTCGGCGCAAAGCTGGTCTATCCGGATCGCACCGTGGTCGCAGTGTGCGGCGACGGCGGCTTTGCGATGTCGATGAACGGGCTTTTGACGGCGATCGAGGAGGACATTCCGATCATCGTGGTCGTCTTCAACAACGCGGCACTCGGCTGGGTGCTGCATGGCGGCACTGGTTTTGCTGCAAAATTCAACGACTTCGATTTCGCCAGCATCGCGCGCGCGATGGGCTGCCATGCCGAGCGGGTCTCGGATCCGCAAGGACTCGGTCCCGCGATCAAGGCCGCAATGGCCGCGCGCAAGCCGGCGGTGATCGATGTCGTCACCTCGCTCACCGATATCACCTTCGCCGACATCACCTCGCCGCTGGCCAAGGTGGCGCAGCGGGTGAAGCGGTGAGGACATGGAGGCACCGTGCCCCCAAGCGAGATGGCCGGGTCAAGCCCGGCCATGACCGGGAAAATTGAAAGGCAGGATCAGATGGGACCGTTGGAAGGAATCAAGATTGTTGAGTTCGCCGGCATCGGGCCGGGCCCGTTCTGTTGCATGCTGCTGTCGGACATGGGCGCTGATGTCGTCCGGATCGATCGCACGGAGCCTGCTGACCTGGGTACGCCGACCGAGCCGAAATTCAATCTGCTCACGCGCGGACGCCGTTCGATCGCGCTCGACTTGAAAAAACCTGCCGACATCGAGGTTGCGAAGGCGCTGGTGGCGAAGGCCGACGCGCTGGTCGAAGGATTCCGGCCCGGCGTGATGGAACGGCTGGGGCTCGGCCCGGACGCGTGTCTCAGGCTCAATCCACGGCTGGTGTACGGCCGGATGACGGGATGGGGGCAGGAGGGACCGCTCGCGCCCGCGGCCGGCCATGACATCAACTACATCTCGCTGGTCGGCGCATTGAACGCGATCGGCCCGAAGAATGGACCGCCAGTGCCGCCGCTGAACCTTGTCGGCGATTTCGGCGGTGGCGCGCTGTATCTGGCGTTCGGACTTGCCTGCGGACTGCTGGAGGCAAGAAAATCCGGCAAGGGGCAGGTGGTCGACGCAGCCATGGTTGACGGTGCGGCGTCGCTGATCACCGGCCTGTTCGGCGGCACCGCTTCCGGAGCGTGGGTCAATGAGCGCGGCTCGAATTCCGTCGACGGCGGCGCACATTTCTATGGCGCCTACGAGACGAAGGACGGCAAGTACGTTTCGATCGCCTCCATCGAAGTGAGGTTCTACGAGGAATTGCTCGAACGCCTTGGCCTGAAGGACGCGTTTGCGACCGGCCAGCGCGACCGGTCCGGCTGGGACGCCGCGAAGCAAAAGCTCGTTGCGCTGTTCAAGACGAAAACCCGCGACGAGTGGTGCAAGATACTCGAAGGAACAGACGTCTGCTTCGCACCGGTTCTCGATGTGAAGGAAGCGATGCAGCATCCGCACAACAAGGCGCGTGGCACGTTCATCGAGGTGGCCGGCATTCCGCAGCCGGGACCGGCGCCGCGTTTTTCCCGAACGAAGCCCGTTGTCAGCCGGCCGCCGCCGCGGCCGGGACAGCACACCGAAGAGATACTGTCGTCGTGGGGCGTGTCGAGATAGCGAGCGGGTACCATGACCTACAAGACCTTTGGATTTACCGAGCAGCAGGTTCTCGTCCGCGATTCTGTGCTGAAGCTGCTGCAACGTGCGGCGCCGGACGACAAGCTCGACGAGTGGGAGAGAAATTCCGCTTTTCCGGAGGAGGCCTATCAGGCGCTGGCGAAGGAAGGCTATCTCGCGCTGCCGTTTGATGAGGAGTTCGGCGGCAGCAATGCGGGTCATCGCGATCTTGCTGCGTTCATCGAGGCGATCGCCTATCACCATCCCGGTATCGCATCGGCGTTCATGACGACGATCATTTATGCCGGAATGTATATCCAGTATTTCGGCACGCCCGGGCTGAAGAAGGAGTTTCTGCCGCCGATCATCGCAGGCCGGCGAAAGATGGCAATCGCCTATACCGAGCCATCCGGTGGATCGGATGCAGCAGCGATCAAGACGCGCGCCGTGCGCGACGGCGACGACTACGTCATCAGTGGACAGAAGGTATTCATTACCAATGCACACGTGGCAGATTTTCTTGTGGTGACGACCAAAACCAAACCCGATGCCGGGCGCAAAGGCATCAGCGTATTCGTCGTCGATACCAAGGCTCCGGGTGTGACCATCCGCCCGCTCAATCCGATGGGCCGGCGCACCAGCCTGCCGAACGAGATCTTCTTCGACGGTGTGCGGGTTCCTGCCAGCAGGATGATCGGTGAGGAAAACGAAGGCTGGAGCAAGATGATGCGCGGCCTCAATCTCGAGCGCGTTCTGCTCGGCGCCTCCAGCGCCGGCCAATGCCTCAAGATTATCGACATCGCCAGGGACTGGGCAACACAACGCGTTGCGTTCGGCAAGACGATCACGGAATATCAGGCGATCTCGCACAAGTTCGCCGACATGATGATGTTGACCGAGAGCGTGCGGCTGCACACCTATTCTGCGGCCGATATGCTGGATCAGGGCGTGCCGGCGGTGATGGAGACATCGATCGCCAAGACCGTCGCCACCGAGAACAATATGAAGGTCGCAGATCTGGGCGTGCAGATCATGGGCGGCGCCGGCTATATGGACGGTCCGATGAGCCGCCTGTACCGCGATGCCCGCGTCGGACCGATCGGCGGCGGTTCCAGCGAGATCATGCGCAATGTCATCGCCAGGCTGATGGGCGTAGGGTAGAGGCTTGCAATGAGATGCGGTAGCCATGCCGGCGCAGTTGTTGCCGCGATCGTTGTTCTTCTCGCCGGCCTGACATCCGCGACGCCGCAGGGTGCTCGCACCGGGCCCGCCGGATTCAAGTCTCCCTCAAGCAACATCCACTGCCAGTATTTTGACGGAGAGCTTCGCTGCGACATCGTGCAGATATCGAGCGCGCCTCCATCCAGGCCGCGCGATTGCGAGCTTGACTGGGGGCGGGCGTTCGCCGTTGCAGCCGACAGCCGATTGGGTGTGAGGCTTTGCCACGGCGACACAGCCGTTGACGACAGCCTGCCGACGCTGCGTTACGGCAGCACCTGGCGACATGGCGGTTTCACGTGCGCATCCGAGCAGAGCGGCGTGACATGCTCCAACGCGTTGGGGCACGGCTTTTCACTGTCCAGGAATGCCCAGCGACTGTTTTGAGAGCGACGGTCGGCGAGAACTCGCGCGCCAAAGCGTGAATGGTTCGTGGTTTTTTTGACCGGCTGGCAAGCCATCGCGCTCCGGGACCTTGCACCGCCGGTGAGTTCTGTGGCGCGACGCCCGCGGGCTGCCATATTTCTGATTTACAGAAAATAATTCTTGATTTGTTCTGCGGCCGGGATTATCGTTTTTCCCATCCCGCTCCGGCCAAAGAGGTGCGCCGGTTGCGTGACCGGCGCAGGAGCGGGATGCGACGGACCCGTCGCGTCTGTGGGCCTTTCGTGCGGGCGCGCGCCGTGAGGCGCGCTGCCTGTAAGGTAGTGAAAGGACCACGACCCGCAGACGAGGTGGGCGGCCCGAGGACCCAGCAATGCGGCGATGCCAAGCATTCAGTCAAGGCGCCTAGCGCGTGGCGCCGCTGGGAGTTGCAAGCCGGCAAATCCGTCGCGTGCGGAAAGCAGGCGTTTCCTGCGTCCGAGGCTGCTGTTTGCCGTGTGCTTCGGCACACGGCTGCCACGTGGTTCACCCACGTGGCGCCGCGGGCGCGGTGAAACGCCCTGTCGTTCCGCACGCCCCTTCGGGGGAGATGAGGAAGGCAAGACAACAGAAGACCGGCGTGCACTGGGGCCGGACTGAACACGGGGTGATGACGCGCGTCTGGATTGCAGCCTGGATGACATAGGCGGCCTTCAGGCTGCCGTTCTTAAGAAAGAACGCCGATGCTTCGCATCGGCTATGGCGAGATCCGGGATTCTTGTCGCAAACTCAGCCCGGATTGCGCTGCGCTCCATCCGGGAACGAGACGCGAGGCTGTTTGACAATTGAATCTGTTGGCCGCGAACGTGCGCAATGACGTTGACCGGACCTCAACTCATTGCGCTTTAGTGCGTCAGTTCGGCAATGGTGATCCTGTTCTCCGAAGCCGGCCAGGCGCGTGCGACGATCCGCTCCTGGTTGAACATGGCGACCACCGGCCGGCCCTTTTCGTTCTCGGGCAGCCGCACCGTCGCGGTCGCATCGCCCGGGACGCCCGTGGCGACTTCCTTCGGCTCCTTGCCATCGAGCAGCACGACATCGCGCGGCAAGCCGAAATAGCCGCGCGGACGTGTCATGAGGACAACTGCGCCGGCTCCCGCATCAGCTGGGGCCAGCGCACGCCCGGGCCGGAGATGCAGCACATTCGACGAGCGTGAAAAGGGTGAGCGATAGTAATAAGTCGTCGGTGAGCCTTCGACGCCAAGAACGAACTCAAGACAGGATGTTGGCTCGACCTCGGCCGGCCCCCACACGCCATCGGCTGCGGTCGTCGCCGCGTAGACGGCCGCACCCAGCCGCTCCCCGCTGTCGGCAGACACGCGAAAGACTTCGACCGATGCGCCAGCGACCGGCCGATTGGTCTGCGCGCCGCCGGCGAGGGCGGTGACGAGGCCGGACAATCGCACGCGCGGCTCCGGCACGATATCGAGCCGTTCCGGCTCGCGCCCGGCGATGAACTTGAACATCTCGCGAAAGGCGCGCGGATGGAAAGCGACTTCGCGATGATCCAGCCGGTCAAGCACGAGATTTGTCGCGCCGCGCAGCGCCGGTCCCTCGGAGGTTACGCCGGTCGGTGTGCCCGGCTTGCCGGCAAATCGGCCGTCCGGTTGTGCGAACTTGTCGTAGCCATCACTGCGCAAGGTCAGGAACTCGGTACCGGGCGTGACCTCAAGTTCGCCGCTGTTCAGCCTTGTCAGAAAAGATCCGCGGCCGTTGAATTCGCTGCCGGGGGAATCCTCCCAGTTGAACACGCCGTGATTGGGGACACCACAAAGCACGGCGTGGCTGATATCCTTGGCCCCGCCGGCAACATAATTGCGGATCGCGTAGCCGCCGCGCGAATTGGCGATCGCTGCGACGCGCGGTGCGCCGGTCCGTTGCTTCAACCCGGCGACGGCCCTGGCGAATTCGTTGCGCTGATCCTCCGTGGAGGACCGGTTCGGTTGCTCCTTCGCGTCGTCGCTTCGTGCCAACGGATCGGTGAAATTGATCGCATGCATGCGATCGCGCGCAATGCCGTTGGATTCCATCCGCCACAGCGTCGTCATCCACAGCGCTGCGTGGTCGCCATTGCCATGCGCGAAAACGATCGGCGGCGGCGCGGCGCTGGTTTGCGCAAAGGCGCGCGACCATGAGGAACCTGCGGTAATGGCGATCACGGCTGCGCTGCCGATGAAACGCCGACGTGAAATGGTCATGCCTTCCTCCCGCTCCCGATTTTTCTTACTCTAGCAGGAATGGCATCAGAGTCCGCCGCGCGGCGGGCTATTGCACGAGTTTTGATCGAATCTTGATCTCGTTCGTCAGAGTCTTGTGAACGGGGCACTTTGCGGCAATCTCGAACAGCTTCATTCGGTCGGCTTCGGAGATATCGCCCTTGATGGTGATCTCTTTGGAAATCTCGCCGATGTCGCCTTTCTCCGTTTCGCAATCGAGGCAATCCTCGGCGTGGACGCGCCGGTGCGTCAGCCGAACGGTGAACCTGTCTGCAGCAATTCCTTTTCGATCGGCATAGAGCCGCATCGTCATGGAGCTGCAGGTGCCAAGGGCGGCAAGGAGAAGGTCATAGGGTCCGGGCCCGGCATCGTCACCGCCGGCTGCAACGGGCTCTCCGGCGAGGAACCTATGCTGTCCGGCCCTCACCAGCTGTGTCAGTGGACCGGTCCTTGTCTCGCTCACTTCCACAAGGCCGGCGGGCAGAACGCCCCCGGCTTGAGCAGTTTCCGGTAGATAGCGCGACGACCAGGCTGCAATCATGTCGGCTGCATAGATCGCGTCCGCGCGCTTTCGCAGCAGATGATCTGCGGTGTCGAGTGATACAAAGCTCTTGGGATGCCGTGCCGCGACAAAGATTGCGGTGGCGTTGTCGATCCCCACAATTTCATCCAGCGGGGCATGACAGACCAGCAGCGCCTTTTTCATGTGGGCGACGCCTTCAAGAAAATTCTGGTTGCCGACATCATCGAGAAACTGCCTGGCGATGACAAACTGGCGGCCCGCCAGCGTGACGGTTGCCGACCCGCTTTGCTGGATCTCGTCCAGCTTGCCTGCGAAATTGTGCAAGACGTGCGAAGCCGAAGAGGGGGCGCCGATTGTGACCACGGCAGCCGCCTCCGGAATATGCGGCGCGGCCGCAAGAACCGCGGCGCCGCCGAGGCTGTGGCCGATCAGCAGGGCCGGAGGCGACAGCTCCTGACGCAGGTAGTCTGCGGCGTGGATCATATCCTGAACGTTGGACGAAAAATTGGTGTTGGCGAATTCACCCTCGCTGCTGCCGATGCCGGTGAAATCGAAGCGCAACACGGCAATGCCGCGTGCAGTCAAGCCTTCAGCTATTCGGGCTGCCGCGAAGATATCCTTGCCGCACGTGAAGCAGTGCGCAAACAGCGCGTATGCGCGGGGTAAGGGCGGTGTATCGAGGCGGGCGGCCAGCTTCTGCCCGGAGGCGCCGGTAAATTCTATCTTCCTTGTCTGGACCATTTTCGGGGTTGCCGTTCGTTGAAGAGTTTCGATGCTTTGAACGCTTCGGCCGGGCGTGTTCCCTACGCCGCGTCCATGCTGCCGCCCATCGGGCCAAGCTGGTGTCGCCGCAGTGCGCGGCCGGGCCGATTGCCGGTGGCGGCGCCGTCTTTCCAGACGGATCGGCCATTGACGAACACCTCGGTGATGCCTTTCGCCGGCGTTTTCGGCTGTGCGAAGGTTGCGGCGTCGGCGATCGTCGCCGGATCGAACAGCACCAGATCGGCATAGGCACCGGTCCGCAGTACGCCGCGATCCTTCAGGCCGAACTGCGCGGCGGATAGCGCCGTCATCCGCCGCACCGCTTCCTCGAGCGTGAAGAGTTTTACGTCGCGCGCGTAGTGACCGAGCACCCGCGGAAAGGTGCCCCACAGCCGTGGGTGCGGGTGCTCGTCGTGCGGCAGACCATCGGATCCGATCATGGTATGGGGGAACGCGAGCACGCGCCGGACATCGTCCTCGCTCATCATGAAGTAGATCGCGCCTGCAGGCAGCAATTGTGTCGCGGCATCGTCCAGGGTGGTGCCGAGAGCCGTCGCGATGTCATCGAGGGTCTGGCCCGCGAACTCCGGGCGAGCCTTCGACCAGGTGACGATGACCTTGCTCGCGAGCGAAATACGGCGCGGGTCCAGCATCGTCGAGGATGCCACATAAGGATAGGCATCGAGGCCGAGACGCTGGCGCTTGCGGGCCTTCGCGATCAGCTCGAGTGTCGTCGCGACCATGCCGTGGTTCGGGATGCCGGTGGCCTTGTGGTGCGAGATCACGACCGGAATGTCGGCGGCCTTGCCGATCGAAATCGTCTCGTTGACGGACTCGACCAGATGCGAAGCCTCATCGCGCATGTGGGTGGTGTGGATGCCGCCGTAAGCGCGCACCGCCGTGGCAAGTGTGACAATCTCGTCGGTCGGCGCATCTTTTGCAGGCGGATAATACAACCCGGTCGAGAGACCGATCGCGCCTTGCTCCAGCGCGTCCTCCAGCGTTTGCCGCATGGCGTTGATTTCCGTCCCGGAGGCGGCGCGATCGAGGCGCTCCATCGCGCCGACCCGCAAGGTCGAATGCCCGACCTGGCAGACGGCGTTGAGTGCGGGCGGTTCGCGATCCAGCGCTGACAGATAGGCATCGAAGGTCGGAAAGAATTGCTGCGGCTCGCGTCCGATGATGTCGAGCGGCGGAGGCGGGTAACGGTCGATCGACAGCGGCGCGAGGCTGATGCCGCAGTTGCCGGTGACCACCGAGGTGACACCCTGGCTGATCTTGCACGCCATCAGCGGGTCGCTGAGCAACGCCCGGTCGTCATGGGTGTGGGTGTCTATGAAGCCGGGCGCCAGCGCCAGGCCTTGTGCCGGAATTTCACGCGCGCCTTTGATCTGCGAAAGGTCTCCCATTGCCGTGATGCGGTCGTCTTTCACCGCGAGATCGCCGCGGGTGGCCGGTTTCCCGCTGCCATCGATGAGCAGGGCGCCGCGGATGATGAGATCGGGCGCCGACGGGGGAGGGGGCATGGCAGGCTCCTGAGTACGCGAGACCGGTAATCTTTATCTATAGTATAGCAGGTTGCGGTGAGACACCTTGCCGTTGGCTAAATCTTGCACGCGAGCATCAGAATATGTCGCGCGAAATTCGTCTAAATGCCTTTGATATGAATTGCGTCGGCCATATCCAGCATGGGCTCTGGACGCATCCGCGCGACCAATCCGGCCGTTTCAACGAGCTGCAATACTGGATCGACTACGCCAAAAGGCTCGAGGCCGGGCTATTCGACGGCATCTTCCTGGCCGACGTGGTCGGCGTCTATGACGTGTTTGGCGGCAGCGCCGACAGCGCAATTCGCGGCGCGGTTCAGGTGCCTGTCAATGATCCGACCCTGATCATTCCGGCCATGGCCGCCGTGACCCGCAACCTGAGTTTTGGCGTGACTTGCAATCTCACCTACGAGCAGCCGTTTCTGTTTGCGCGGCGGATGTCCACGCTCGATCATCTGACTGGCGGCCGCATCGCCTGGAACATCGTCACCGGCTACCTCGACAGCGCTGCGCGCGCGATCGGCATGGAGGGGCAGACAGCACATGATGACCGCTACGACCTCGCCGACGAGTACATGTCGCTCGTCTACAAACTTTGGGAGGGAAGCTGGGACGATGACGCGGTGCTGCAGGATCGCGCCGGCGGCGTCTATGCCGATCCGGCAAAAGTCCGTGTGATCCATCATCGTGGTCCGCAGTACAAGCTGGACGCGATGCATCTCTGCGCGCCGTCGCCGCAGCGCACCCCGGTGCTCTATCAGGCGGGCGCGTCGGGGCGCGGGCGCCGCTTCGCCGCCACCCATGCCGAATGTGTGTTCGTGAACAGCCAGGACAAGGCAGGTGCGAAGGCAATCGTCGACGACATCCGCGCGCAGGCGGTGCAGCTCGGTCGCGCCGCCGATGATGTGCAGGTGTTCATGGGCGTGACGCTGATCCTGGGCCGAACCGAGCAGGAGGCACTGGAAAAATTTGAGGACTACCGACGTTACGCGAGTTCGGAAGCAGCGCTTGTGCATGCGGCGGCTTCGCTCGGCATCGATTTCGCAAAGTACGATCTCGACGAGCCGGTTGATTCCAGCAAGAGCGAGGCGATCGTCTCCAACGTCGAGATCATGACGCGCAGGGCCGGGCCCAAATGGACGCGCCGCATGCTGCTCGAGCAGATGGTGCTCGGCAGTCGCCAAAAGCCACTGATCGGCACCGCAACCAGCGTTGCGGACACGCTCATGGATTTGAGCGAGGGCGCCGGCGTCGATGGATTCAACCTGGCGCGAACGGTCGTCCCTGAGTGTATCGATGATGTGGTCGACCTGCTGGTGCCGATATTGCAGGAGCGCGGCGTCTACAAGACCGCCTACGGGCGCGGGACCTATCGCGAGAAGCTCTTTGGGCGCGCCCGGTTGCCGGTGTCGCACGCTGCCGCGCAATACCGGAGCGGCAGCGCGTAGCCGGAATTATTGCGCTCGATCGACGAGCGGCGCAGGAGCCTCAACCGGTTTCGATCGGCAGGGTCGGATCCCTGGCCCATTCACCCATCGACGCATCGTAGAGCGTCACCTCGTCATAACCGAGTTGATGCAGCATGAAGAGGTCGATCGTCGCCGAGATGCCGCCGCCGCAATAGCAGATGATCTTCTTGTCCTTGGTCACGCCCTGCTGCTCGAATTTTTCTCGCGCGTCGGCAAGGCCGACAAAGGTCTTGCTGTCGGGGTCGAAAAGCGTCGCCGCCGAAACATTGACGCTGCCGGGGATTCGACCAGGCCGGCCGTACCGGCCCGGCTCCTGACCACGATGAAATTGCGGGCCGAGCGCGTTCACAACCACACTCCCAGGATTGCCGATCGCGGCGAGCACCGCTGATTTGTCGACGAAATAGCCGTGCGACGGCGCGGCCTTGAAAGATGCGGTCGGATAGCCGGAAGCACGACCGCGCTCGACCGAGCGTCCTTCCGCCTGCCATTTGTCGAAGCCGCCGTCGAGGACCGCTGCGTCGAAGCCGAGCGATCGCAGCATCCACCAGAACCGGGTCGCCCACATGCTGGTGCCGATGCTGTAGAGCACGACCCTCGAGTCCTGCCCGACGCCGTGGCGTCCAAATGCTTCCTCGAGCTGGCCGATCGCCGGCATCATGAAGCGCAGTTTGGTTGAGCGATCGGAAAACTCGCCCTGCAGATCGAGAAAATCAGCGCCGGGGATGTGACCTGCCTCGAAGGTGTGCCGGCCCGGTACGGCGGCGTATGGGGCGTCGCTGCCGGGCGGCATCGGCTCGAGATAGGTCGTGCAGTCGAAGATTCTCAAATTCGCCTGGCCGATAGCAGCGGCCAGCTGTTCGGTTGTTATCAACGAGCGGGGCGCAGGCATTGCACTACTTCAGCGGAGAGTGCGGCGCGGGCAGCATGATGGTCGAGTTCATCTCCTCCAGCAGCGACGAGCTGCTCTTGAGAAACTCCTGCCACGCCGGATCTTTCAGGGCGTTTCCGCGGGCGGCCGCGCGCGCATTCAGGTCGGGATAGGCCCAGATGTGGCAAATCTCGTTCGGCTGCCCGGCCTCGGTCTGCCAGAGCCCGACAATTTTCGAGTACTTCTCCCGATGCGGGAGCACCGCGGTATAAAGGTCGAGCCACTGCCTGACCGCACCACCGGTCTTGGCGCGATAGTAGCGGAACTCGTAGATGTTGCCGGTCGACGCAGGCGCAACGGGCTCCTTCACGGCATTGAGCAGGCGAATATCCTGACGTGCGAGTAACGGGCGGATCAGCGGGACGTACTCGGCGTTCCAGCGTGCGTTCCTGGCGAGTTCGCCGCGCAATCTCGAGCGCTCGTTGAGGTCGCTGTAGCTCCACAGATGCATGACCTGATTGAGCGGGCCGATCTCGGTCGACCAGTAGCCTTCGAGCTTGCCGTAGTTGTCCCCGCGGACTTCGCGCGAGACGGTGCTCGCCGCCTTGACCATCTCGCCGATCGTGCCGGGCTTCACGGTGTAGGTTCGTAACTCATAGATCATGACGTTCCCCCAAATGCTCTTGTTGGTCGATTAGCCCTATCAGGTGCGCTCAAGCCATGAAAGGGCCGGTCAGTTTCAGACTGAGATCGCGCAGCTTCTTGCGCGCGGCTGCGTCGTAGGCTTGCGCGTTCGCGCGGGCTTCCTTCATGCCGTTGAAGAACAGGCCGCTGCGTCCCGCCATATCGTCGCCGGTGGCGAGATGCAGGATCGCCGCGCCGCCTTCCTCGACCGTGCTCATCGGCGTCGCGCCGCCGGCGCGCACCATGGTCGTATTCATGTACGTGGCAGGGTGCAGCGAGTTGACGGTGACCCCGCTTCCCTTCAGCTCTTCCGCGAGATCGACCGTGAACATGATCTGCGACAGCTTGCTTTGGGAATAGGCCCGGACGCCATCATAGCCTTTCGTCAGCATCACGTCGTCAAAGTCGAGCGGCGCCTGTCCGAGGGAAGCGACGTTGATGATGCGGGACGGTGCGGCAGCCTTGATGATCGGCAGCAACTGATAGGCGAGCAGAAAGCCCGGCAGGTAATTCACCGCAAAGCGCAGCTCGTGTCCATCGGTGCTGACGCGGCGTTCCGGCCCCATGTTGCGCGAGCCGATGCCCGCATTGCTGATGAAGATATCAAGCCGCCTGTGGTCGGCCTTGACGCGATCGGCGAGCTTGCGCGCCTCGGCAAGCGAGGACAGATCGGCCTGGTAGAAGGCCGCCTTGCCTTTGCCCGTGCGCTTGATCTCGTCAACAACGTACCTGGCGCGGGCTTCATCGCGGCCGTGGATCAGAAGATTTGCGCCCTGAGCTGCAAGCTGCAACGCCACATAACGGCCGACGCCGTCGGTCGAGCCCGTGATGAAAGCCGTTTTTCCCGCGACATCCATCGTTCAGAATTCTCCGCTTCGGTACGCCTCGTCCAGCCTCGACCTCTTCTCGCCTTCCGGCTCGTCCCACGGCTCGCCGCGCTGGCGCAGCGTTCCGGTGAAATTCGGCGGGCGTTTTTCGTTGAAGGCCTGCCGGCCTTCGTGGCCGTCCATGGTCACCTGGATCAAAAGCGAGTTGATGAGGTTCTGGATGTGCCAGGCCTGATCGGTCGGCAGGTCGCCGAACCGGACCACGAATTCCTTCATCATGCGCAGCGCAACCGGCGGCATCTTGACGATCTGCCGGGCCATTTGTTCGGCGCGCTCCAGCAGTTGCGCATGCGGGACGACCTCGTTGATAAGGCCGACGCGCAGCGCCTCCCGGGCGTCGATAGGTTCGTCGGTGAGCAGCATCTTCATGGCGTCGATGTAACGGAGCTGCTTGATCAACAGGCTTGCGCCGGGCCCGTGGCCGAGCCAGCCCTGGCTGGTCAGCGCGAACTTGAAGCGCGCGTGCTCTTCGCTGGCGATGCGGATGTCGGTCGAGGCCAGCAGGATGTAGAGGCCTGCGCCCGCGGCCCAGCCGTTGACCGCGGCGATCACCGGCTTCCACACGCGCGGGTAATGATCCCCCATGCGCCCGTCGACGCCGGTCTTTTGTCCGTGCACGGTGCCGGCGAGCGGCCAGAAGATGCGCTGCGTGCGCAGATATTCGCGGTCGTCCTCGGTGATATCAGGCCGCGGCGCCAGATTGTGCCCGCCGCAGAAATGGCGGTTGCCTTCGCCGGTCAGGATCGCACAGCGGATGTCGCGATCCTCCCAGAGGTCGGTCCAGGCCTCCGAGATCGCGTCCGAGGTCGGCTTGTCGAGGATGTTGGCCTTCTCGGGATTGTTGAGCGTGATGTAGGCGACGCCGGCGCGCTTCTCGTATTTGATGGGCAAGGCGGTTTCCTCGGCTGGCTTTTGTGGCTCTGGATCGATTGTCGGGCGGCGCGTGCGTGCGCGTCAACCGCCTATCGCACACGAGCAGCCTTGCGGTTTTCAAGGCATGACATTTTCAGACATGATATTTTCAGACGCGACGTGGGGCGCTTTGCCTGCTTGACGCTGTGCGCATCGCCGCCGATCCTTGAGCTCACCCGAGGGCTCTCGAATGGGCTGGCGTTGGCTTCCGCCGATCGACTACGGCACGCAGGATTATCCGAAGAAGGTCGCGAGACGCCTGCATGTGGTCAACGCGACGACGTGGTGCACGGCCTTGCTTGGAAGCTTTTACGCAGTCGGGCAGGCTTTCGATCCGACGCCCGGCATGTGGAAGCCGGCGCTGGTCAACGCAGTCGCCACCGTCTTGCTGGCTGCGGTTCCCCTGCTGCACCGCTTCGGCGCGCTCGCTGCACCGATCGCCTATGTCGCGATTACCTATGTCGGGATCTTCGTCCTCGTATCGCTTCTCGGAACTGCAACGGGAATGCAGATGCAGTATCTCGCCGTGGCCGCCGTCGCCCTGCTGTTCTTCGATGCCCATCGCGCGCGCTTCGCGCTGTTGTTCGGAGCATCCGCGGTCGCTCTGATGATCACGCTTGAGATCCTCGTCCCGCGGAACACCGGGTTACAGTCGGATTCGACCATGCTCCTGAACTTTATTGGGGGCGTGACCGGCACGTGCGCCATCCTGCTGGCGGTCGTCTGGCATGCCATTCGAGAAGTGGTGCGTGCTGAAGCAAAGGCGGAGCGCGAGTACGCGCGGTCCGAGTCACTTTTGCTGAACATCCTGCCGAGCAGCGTCGCGGAGCGGCTTAAAGAGGAAGCTGGGGCCGTCATCGCCGATCGCTATGACGGCGCATCGGTGCTGTTTGTGGACCTCGCAGGATTTACGTCGCTTGCGGGCAACGTCGCACCGGACGATCTCGTGCGCTTTCTGAACGGCGTTTTCACGCAACTCGACCGGCTGGTGGAGCGGCACGGGCTCGAGAAGATCAAGACCAGCGGCGACGCATATCTGGTCGTCAGCGGTGTGCCGCAGCCACGCGACGATCACGCAGCGGCACTTGCCGACTTTGCCATTGCGATACGCGAAGAATTGAAGGGACTGGTCGATCCGACCGGCCGGGCGATCCCGGCGCGTATCGGTCTTGCCTCGGGCGCGGTTGTAGCCGGCGTCGTCGGCACGCGTAAATTCTTCTACGACGTATGGGGCGATGCCGTGAACACGGCGTCGCGGATGGAGTCGACCGGTGAGGCCGGGAGGATTCAGGTCGCGCCGGATACATATGAGTTGCTCAGGACAAAGTTCGAACTGGAAGAGCGCGGACCGATCGATGTGCGCGGCAAGGGACCGATGCGGACCTGGTTCTTGATCGGCCGCCTCAGCGGACCAAAGTAATGCCGCTTCCGCAGCCATCGGTGCGGTGCTAGCCTTTGCGACGTGAATCTGCCGCACCACGACGGCAGATCCGTACCTGAGGGAGGGCAAGGTCGTGCGCATGTTCAGATTGCGGGCCGGCGTACTGTTCGGCGCTTGCGTCCTCTCATGTCCCGCCATCGCGCAGGATTTTCCGGCAAGATCGATCACCATGATCGTGCCGTTCGCGGCGGGCGGCAGTTCGGACGTGAACGCGCGGCTGATCTCCGAATATATGGGCCAGGATCTCGGTCAGCGCTTCGTTCTCGAGAACGTTCCCGGCGCCGGGGGATCGTCGGGGCTCACGCGGCTGACGCAATCGCCGCCTGACGGCTACACGATTGCGATCGGCAACAGCGGCACCAACACCGCGGTCTATCTTTTCAATCCTGAGGTGAAATTCACGCCGGACGATTTCGCACCGATCGGCCTGTTCACCCGCAGTTCGGCTGTTGTCGTGATCAAGAAAGAGTCGCCCGCCAACACGCTGGCCGAATTCATTGCGATTGCAAAAGCCAATCCGGGCAAGGTGACGATCGGGCATTCGGGCATCGGCTCGCAGAATTATCTGTTCTGCAAGACCTTCATTCAGGCCGCCAGGATCGACGTGACGATGGTGGGATATCGCGGCGGTGGACCGGCGCTCAACGATCTGGTCGGTGGCCAGATCGACGGACTGTGCAATTCAGCGTCTTCAGCGACGCAGGCCATTGCGGGCGGGCTTGTAAAGGGCGTGGCGCTGGGGTCGAGCGCACGGCTGGCGAGCCTGCCGAATGTTCCGACCTCCACTGAAGCGGGGCTGCCGGAGTTTCAAATCCAGGGATGGTATGCGCTGTTCGCACCCAGGAATACGCCGGCGCCGGTTATCGCCAGGCTCAATGCCTCGTTGCGCAAGGCCGTCGCCAACGCCGACTATCGGAAGCGGCTGGATGCGCTCGGTTCCTATGTCGTGCCGGAAAGCGAGATCACGCCCGAGTACCTGAAAGCGTTCGTGCCACGCGAGATCGAGAAGTTCAAAGGCCTGATCGCCGACGGCAAGTAGCGGCGGGGCTGCCTGCTCGCAGCGCGGTGTTGCCGAATACATGCGCTCATGTGCTAGCATGCGTCACCAATAATCTTCGGATGGAAACGCGCCCATGAAACTGATGTTTTTCAACGATTTTCGCCTTGGTGTGCTGCGTGGCGACGAGGTGGTCGACGTCACCTCGGCAGTGGAGTCTGTTCCGCATATTGGTCCGCACGACCTGATTGCCGGCGTCATCGAGCATTTCGATGGGCTGCGCCCAAAGCTGGAAGCTGCCGCGAAATCGGGCAAGGGTTTGCCCGTTGGCAGCGTCCATATCCGACCGCCGCTGCCGCGCCCGCGCAATATCGTCTGTATGGCGGTGAACTACATGGAAGACGGTACGCGCACGGAGCCGGCGGCGATCAATGCCTTCACCAAGTCGCCGAACGCGATCATCGGTCCCGGCGACACCATGGTGCTGCCGGATGCGCCGGCCGCGGTGTTCGAGGGCGAGGCTGAAGTCGCTGTCGTGATCGGCAAGCGCGCGACGAATGTGAAGGCAGCCGACGCGATGAAGCACGTCTTCGGCTACGTCAACTTTATCGACGGCTCCGCACGCGGATTGCCGCCTCCGGGTGCAGTCTTCTTCCAGATGAAGTCGCGCGACACCTTTGCGCCGATCGGGCCCTATATCGTGACTGCCGACGAGATCGCCGATCCGCACAAGCTGCAGGTGAAGCTGTGGAACAACGGCAAGCTGATGCAAAACTTCAACACAGACGATATGGCGCACAAGATCCCGCGCTGCATCGAATGGGCCACCGCCATCCACACGCTCGATCCCGGTGACATCCTCGCTACCGGCACCAACCATCGCGGCCTGAACGCCTTTATGGACGGCGATCAGATCGAACTGGAAACCGAAGGTCTGGGCAAACTGCGGATCAAGATCAGCGATTCCTTGAAGCGGACATGGTCGCGCGAAACGCGGCTCGAGCGCGCCGACAAGAAGCTTGAAGGCCTGACGCCGCAGCTGACCGGCAAATACGCAAAGGCGTCGTAGCTACCCAGTATCCCGAATCCGAAGTTCGGCCCACCACACCAGCGAGCGCGGTTCCACCTCGCGCTCGTAATTCCCCGCACCGCGGATCAGCCATTACCCCAATCGTCTTGGCGCGTTGGGGCGAAAGCCCTTACGCTGTCCGCTGGCAATGACGCCAGCGCGATGTGGGGGCTGAGCGATGACCGATCTCTCGTTGAAATCTGCGTCACCCGCGACCGACGCCGAACCGAGCCTGAACCGGGTCATGGGCCCGTGGCTGCTGTTGCTTTTCATCGTCGGCGATATCCTCGGCACCGGCATCTACGCACTCACCGGCCAGGTGGCCAACCAGGTCGGCGGCGTGGTCTGGCTGCCGTTTCTCGTCGCTTTCGTCGTCGCGCTGATCACTGCATTCAGCTACCTCGAACTTGTCACCAAGTATCCGAAGGCCGCCGGCGCTGCGCTCTACGCCCACAAGGCGTTCGGCATTCACTTCGTCACCTTCATCGTTGCCTTCGCGGTCATGTGCTCCGGCATCACCTCGGCGTCCACGGCGTCGCGGGCGTTTTCGGCGAACATGTCGAGCGCGTTTGGACTCAACCTTTCCGCCTTCAGTATCACCATGACCGGTCTCGTGTTCATGGCGATCGTCGCCGCCGTGAATTTCCGTGGCGTCGGCGAGAGTGTGAAGGCGAATGTCGTGCTCACCTGTGTCGAACTGACCGGGCTGCTGATCATCATCTTTATCGGCCTGTGGGCCATTGGCGCAGGACAGGGCGATGTCTCGCGCGTTATCCAGTTCAAGGCCGGCGACACCGGTCTGTTCTGGCCGGTGATCGCGGCAACCACGCTCGCCTTTTTCGCGATGGTCGGCTTCGAGGATTCGGTCAACATGGCCGAAGAGTGCCAGGATCCGACGAGGCATTTCCCGAAAGTGCTGCTTGCCGGGCTCTTCATCACCGGAACGATCTACGTGCTGGTCTCGATCTCGGCGATCACGCTGGTGTCGCCGGCAGAACTCGGTGAGGGCGAGACGCCGCTCTTGAAAGTGGTTCAGGCCGGCGCGCCGAACTTTCCGGTCTGGATTTTCGGGTTCATTACCATGTTCGCCGTCGCCAACAGCGCGCTCATCAACATGCTGATGGCGAGCCGCCTCGTCTACGGCATGAGCCGCGAGCATGTGTTGCCGCCGGCGCTTGGCAAAGTCCACGCGACGCGGCGCACGCCCTACATCGCGATTGGCTTCACGACGTTGCTGGCGTTCGCGCTGATCACGTTCGTCGGCGAGGTACCGGCGCTCGGCGGAACCACAGCGCTGCTGCTGCTTTGCGTGTTCACCGTCGTCAACGTCGCCGTGCTGGTGTTGCGCAAGGATAGCGTCGCGCATAGCCATTTCCGCACGCCGACGTATCTGCCGGTGTTGGGCGCAATTTCCTGCGCTTTCCTTGCCGGTCCATGGACCGGGCGGACGATGCTTCAGTATCAGATCGCCGGCGTGCTGCTCGCCATCGGCGTCGTGTTATGGGTGGTGACGATGCTGGTGAACCGCTCGCTGGGCGTCAAGCCTGCGGAGCCGGATATGGAATCGATGGGTGGTGCGGGGCCCGTCAATTGACGGCGACGCAGAACCTAGCAGGACGCCGTCCATCCTTCAGGGAACGGAAAATGCGGCCAGCGGCCGTCATTGTCGTTGTCAGCCACCGGAACAAAGATGAAATCCTTGTCCTCGCTCAGAAAGTCCTGAGCGGGCGCGTTTTTCATCGCGGCGCCGACCGCGTCCAGAAGCTGAGAGTATTCTGCCTCACCCATGACGTCCTCGTTTCTGGAAGTCATCCTGGCGAGGAAGCTTTGTTTTGAAGTTCAGCGGATCGCTAAAATTTGAGCGGTCCGCTGATTTGGCCGGCAAGGTTCCGTTTACCAAGCCGAGCACTGCACGGGGTGACGGGTCACGGACCTCACCGCTCCCGCAAGCGGGGAGAGGGTCGTGCCTTCAGCGTGGTTGATGCAGCCTTTGGAATGCCTCACGTATCGCAATCGGCATTGCGGATATCGAAGCTGCCGAGCAGCCGCGATTGCTTGTCGAGATACTGAAATTCGTAGATCGCGCCGCGCTTCATGGTGGCGCGCATGTCCTCATCCGCGCAAACCTTGGCCAGCATCGCCTTGCGTGTGCGCTCGCCGATCGCAACCGCCACCGTCCTGGTGTTGTCCGGCTCCACCAGATGGCGCAGCCGGAAGACGTGCCCGCGATATGACAGGTCGATCAAGGTCGTGCGGTCGTCCAGCTGGATCGGAAGCCGCGCGCGGTATTGCGGATAGACCTTTTCGAAATCGCGCTCGAGCTGGGCGTTGTTGTAGGCGACGGCCATTTCGCCGATCTGATTGGAGAGGGCGTTTGCCGTCATGGGCCCGAACGACCACACCGCAAGCGCGGCGATGACGGCCAGTGCCGCGGCTGACATGACGATGGTTGCGATCCGAAGCTTCTTCATTGTGTTCTCCAAGTTCAAGGAGAGCGGCAATGGTTTGTGCCGAACGCTACGGTCGCAGGTCTGCAATGTTCAGAATGTGATTGCTGTCACAGAGAGTGGCAGGATGTCGCACGGCTCGTCGCAGAGGCGACGCAAAGCCTGCGGGCATTCGAACAATTCGAACCAATTCGCGCGGACGGCGACGAATTGCCAACATGAGCCCATCAACCGGAGACACCAGGGTGTCTGACGCCGCAGTTCAAGAGATTCCCGCACCCAACGGAGCCTTGCGTATAGCCTTGCTGCTGCTCACCGCAGCGCAAATGATGTTCATCGTCGTCCTGACGGCATTCATCGTCCGTCAGATGAACCCGCAAGGCGACGGCATGGAGTTCGTAGCCGTCAGCGCTGCGATCATGCTGCTGGAGATTCCCTTCACGATCCCGGCGTTCATTCTCGCGGTCAAAGGCAAGGCGCTGGGCGTCGCCGCCTGCCTCGCCGGCTTTGCGACCTTCGCTTATGCGATCTTCTGGATTCAGGTCTACGCCGAGATGACGGCGAAGTCCGTGTCCTGACCAAAGTGACACACCTCACAGCACGCCGAATCAAGAGTGCCTATCTTGCCGGATATGAGCCGGAGGATACGCCGATGAAGCCTCGTTCAACCGTTACGGCATTGCTCGCGATCACCGAGTCGTTGCTCGCAGCGAGGGCGAAGGCCGCGCAGACGAAGCAGGCCTCCGCAAGCCGGGCGGCGCCGCGCAGCGCGAAAGTCGCCAAATTCCTGGTCGAAGGCCGGCCGCTGTTCCTGCGAATCAGGGCACAGGCAATCTCCTGATACCGTCGTCAAAGGCTGGACGGTTGCGATTCCCGGCTGGATCCTGATCCGGCGTGACTTGCACCTCATTGCAATAGCAAAGTGTTCTCAGTTGGTTGAACCAGGCGCTCTGCGCGTCCGACCAACGAAGGACAAATCGCGCCCGAAATGTCTTCCGGGCTTCGATCCGCGGCGCGCGATGCGCCAGGCGGACAAGAACTTCAGGAGTCGACGATGAGTGTCCGGTCTGTTCGAGCCGCGGTGAGCGCGCTGGCGCTGCTGGTGGCGACGGCGGCAAATGCCGCGCCGGAGGTGTCGGACCGGATCCTTTCGGCGCAGGTCAGGCTGTCGACCAGTCTGGTCGAGCGCCTGCAGACGCGTCCGGGCGAGACGGCGATCGTTTCGCCGGCCGGTGTCGCCGCGGCGATGGCTCTGCTGGATGTCGGCACCGATGATAAATTCCGCGACGCCGCGCGGCGCGTGCTCGGATTCGACAACAGCGTCGATGCGGCGACCGACTTCGCCAATCTGCGCCAGGAGATCACCGGCCTCAATCGCGCCGGCAGCGACGGTTCGACATTCGTCTTCGCCAATGCCGCCGTGTTCGATCCAAAACTGCGGCTGGTTCCCGACCTGCTCGGCCGCATGCGCGCGACCGGCGCGGAGGTCTCGCAGAAGGCATTGTCCGAGCCGTCGACCGTGAAGGGCATCAACGACTGGGTGGCGGCGAAAACGCGCAACCGCATTCCCTCGATCATCGACAACGGTTCGACCGACGCCAACCTGGTCATCCTGAACGCGCTCTACTTCAAGTCCGACTGGGCGACAGCGTTCGAGAAATCGCAGACACGCCCGGCGGTGTTCCAGGAATTCGACGGCAAGCAGAGCGACGTTGCGATGATGCACGGCAAGATCAGCCTGCCGTTCCGTTCCAATCAGCAGTTCGCGGCGGTCGATCTACGCTACAAGGCGGGTCGCTTCGCGCTCGTGATCGCCACCTCGCGCAACAAGCCGGCCAGCATGCAGGATTTCGCCAGCATCTCGAACTGGCTGACCGGCGAAAATTTCGCCGAGACCGATGTCGATCTGCGGATGCCGCGCTTTACGCTGAAGCAGGGCGCGGAACTTCTCCCGGCACTGGATGCGGCCGGCTTGAAGCAGGCTCGCTTCAGCCCGACGGCGTTCTCGCGACTGTCGCCCGACCGCATCGACATGTCTTCGGTGGTCCAGAAGGTGTTCCTCGGCATCAATGAGCAGGGCACGGAAGCTGCAGCTGCGACCGCGGTCACGACGCGCACCGCGTCAATCCGCTTGAAGCTGAACGAGGACAAGCTGTCGGTCGACAAGCCATTCATCTTCGCCCTGCGCGACAAGGTCAGCGGGCTTGTGCTGGTGTCCGGCTATGTCGGCAGCATTCCCGCCGAAGCGACGCAGTAAGGCTGCGCCAGCTACAACCGTCATTGCGAGGCATAGCCGTTCGAAGAACGGCGTCGCTTCGCTCGCCCCTAGCCGTTCGAAGAACGGCGTCGCTTCGCTCGCCTATGGGCAACGATGCAATCCAGTCTTTCTTCGCCGCTCTGGATTGCTGCGCTTCGCTCGCAATGACGGTTTAAACCTTCACCATGCGCTTGCCGCGGTTCTCTCCGGCAAGCAGGCCGATCAGCGCCGCCGGCGTGTTTTCCAACCCGGCGACGATGTCTTCCTGGACCCTGATTTTCCCCGACGCCACCCAGGCCTGCAGGTCGGCCAGCGCCGTGTCGCGCTGGTCGTTGAAGTCGGTGACGATGAAACCCTGCATGATGAGACGCTTGACGACAATCAGGCCCGGGACGCCACGCGGTCCGGTCGCCGACGGCACGCCGTCATATTGCGAGATCGCGCCGCAGCAGGCGATACGGCCGCGGACGTTCATCTGTGCGATGCACGCTTCCAGAATGTCGCCGCCGACATTGTCGAAGTAGACGTCAATGCCTTTGGGCGCCGCCGCCCGCAGCGCCTTGAACACGGGTTCGGCCTTGTAGTCGACCGCCGCATCGAAGCCGAGTTCGCTCTTCAGCCAGTTGCACTTGTCGGCGCCGCCGGCGATGCCGACGACATGACAACCTTTAAGCTTGGCGATCTGTCCGACGATCGATCCGACCGAGCCTGCCGCGGCAGAGACGACAACGGTCTCGCCCGATTGCGGGCGACCGATATGCAGCAGTCCGAAATAGGCCGTCAGCCCGGCGATGCCATAGACGCTCAGAAGATAAGTCAGTGGTTCGATCCGCGGGATCTTGATCAACTGCCCGGCAGGCAGAGATGCGTAATCCTGCCAGCCCGTATCGGCGAACACGAGATCGCCCTTCGCAAAGCCCGGCGCTTTCGACGCGACGATTTCCGCGAGACCGCCGCCGGCCATCACGGTGTTCGCCTCGACCGCAGAGCGATAGGTCGCGCCGTGCATCCAGGCACGGTTGGCGGCATCGAGGGAAATGTAGAGCACCCGCACCAGGACTTCGCCGTCCTTCGGCTCAGGTACCGTGCCTTGCACGAGCTTGAAATGCCGGGAGCCGAGTTTGCCTTGAGGCTTTTCGACCAGCAGGATCTGTCGGTTGGCGGTCATGATGCGTCCTCCCTCAGCCTCGCTTCATCGGAACGTCTGCCGTTGAGGGAAGCTTAGGCCGCGGCGGCTGGCCGCTCAAGCGGCCGACGAACGCCGCTCGCCGCCGTTGATGCGGTTAAGGACCGGCAACAGGTATTCGAGAAAACCCGCCGGATCCTCGCTCATGGGAAAATGGCCCATGCCCTTCATGATGGTCGCTTCCGCGCCCTTCACGCTGCGCGCGATCGCGAGCGTATCTTCCGGCGTGCAGGAATAGTCATACTCGCCGGTGAGCAGGAACAGCGGGCATTTCGTCGTGTCGATCTTTGCCACCCGGTCGCGCACGTCGCCGTCACGCGTGTAGAAATGCAGGTCGCCCTTGAACACGCCGGGACCGCCTTGCATGTAATGCCACTGGGTTTCCCAGCGTTCGGCGTCTGGCGAATTCGGTCCGATCAGGCCCGAGATCAGTGCGCCGCAGATTTCGCCGCCATGCACATCCGGGCGATGCAGATAGCTGAGGTCATAGTAGGGCTCGGCATGCGCGCCGGCCTGCAGGCCGATGATGGCGCGGAATTTCTCCGGATGGTCGAGCGCGAGATGTAGCGCGATGCGACCGCCGATCGAGCAGCCCATCACGACGGGATGGTCGAGTTCGAGTGCGGCCGTCACCTCGAGGATCATCGCGACATAGTCGCGTGAGGTGAGCTTGTACTCCTCGTCATGCCAGCCGGCGGGTGGTGACGACTTGCCGTGCCATGGCATGTCGAAGGCAATGACGCGAAAATTCTCTGTGACCCGCAGATCGTTCATCAGGCCGCGATACTGTCGGCCGTCGGAGCCTGCGGTGTGCAGGCAGAGCAGGGGAATGCCTTTGCCCGCCTCCTCGATGTACAGCCGGTGCGGACGGCCAAGCATGTCCAGATGCATGTAGCGGCCGGTGACCGGTTCGAAACGCGGTGTCATGCGCGGACCTCGGTGTTGCGGAGCGAGGCGAGGACTTCCTTGAAATAGCGCAGATGCGACATGAAGACCCTGATGTCGCCGTCGACCTTCAGGTGGCGGAATTTCGTGAGCGCAATCAGGTCGTGAAAGCCGGGCTTCGGAATTCGTTGCCAGAACTCGGCCCAGGCCTCCCGGGATGCGCGCAGCGCGAACGCGTGACTGACGAGCGGAAGCCCTTCGCGCGCGACCGACGCGATGCGTCCCTTCTCGACGGTGACCAGCCAGCCGTCGGAGCCGACCTGCAGCAGAAACGTCGTGTCGAGATATTGCCCGCGCCGTACCAGCGCCGCGTTGGCATTCACCCTATCTGCGAGTTGCTCGATCATTCCGCTGCCGTTGCGGCCTGCCTCGCAGGCGTCATCGCGAAGCCCTCATAGTTCCTGGCCACCACATCATTGCAGATCTGCCGATAGACCTGAACGCCGCCGATATAAGGCATGAACACCTGCGGCTTGCCGGGAATGTTCGCGCCCATGTACCAGGAGTTGGCCTGCGGATAGAGCGTCTTGTAAGCGACTTCGTTGACGTGCGCGACCCAGTTGTCTTCCGCCCCTCGCGTCGCTTCCATCGCGCCGATGCCCTTCTTGCGCAGGTAGGCGAGGCATTCGGTGATCCAGTCGACGTGCTGCTCGATCGAGACGATCATGTTCGACAGCACCGACGGGCTGCCGGGGCCGGTGACGAAGAACAGGTTCGGGAAGCCGGTGACCATCAACCCGAGATAGGTCTTTGGACCCTCGGCCCACGTCTCTTTCAACGTCACACCGCTGCGGCCGCGAATATCGATCTTGGCAAACGAGCCGGTCATCGCATCGAACCCGGTCGCGAAGACGATTGCATCGAATTCGTATTCCTTGCCGCCGGTGATGAGGCCCTTCGGCGTCATTTCCTCGATCGGCGCATTGCGGATGTCGACCAGCGTGACGTTATCGCGATTGAAGGTCTCGTAATAGTCCGTGTCGAGACAGATGCGCTTGGTGCCGAGCGGATAGGTGGTCGGCTGCAACGCCTTCGCAACCTCGGGGTCTTTCACCATCTCCGCGATTTTGACACGCACATATTCCGCCGCGGTGTCGTTGGCCGCCTTGTCGAGCGCGAGGTTGTTATAGGACGCCATGAAGTGCAGGCCGCCGCGCCCCCACTCTTCGTCATAGACCTTGCGACGTTCCTCAGGGCTGTCTTCGAGCGCGCCCTTGGTCGGCATCGCGCCGACCACGCCGTTGCGGGTTTCCTCGCGCGCGCGGCGTCGCAGTTCCGGATAATCCCGCTTCCAGGTTTGCTGATACTCGTCCGTCAGGTCGTGGTTGCGCGCGGGGATCGAGAAGTTCGGCGTGCGCTGAAACACGGTGACGTGCTTCGCCTGTTCGGCGATCACCGGGATCGACTGGATCGCGGATGAGCCGGTGCCGACCACGCCGACACGCAGGCCGGTGAAGTCCACGCCTTCATGCGGCCAGTGGCCGGTGTGGTAGGTCTTGCCCTTGAAGCTGGACAGTCCCTTGAAATCCGGGGTGCGGGCGTTGGAGAGCGAGCCGGTCGCCATGACGACATGGTGCGCGGAATAACGCTTGCCGTCGTCGGTCGTCACCGTCCAGCGGTCGGTATCTTCGTTGAACACGGTCGAGGCGACGCGCGTATTGAACTGGATGTCGGAGCGCAGGTTGAAACGGTCGGCGACGTGGTTGGCGTATTTCAGGATTTCGGGCTGGGCGGCGAAACGTTCGGTCCACTCCCATTCCTGCTGCAACTCGTTCGAGAACGAATAGGAATACTGCATGCTCTCGATGTCGCAGCGCGCGCCGGGATAGCGGTTCCAGTACCAGGTGCCGCCGACGTCCGTTCCCTGCTCGAACACGCGGACCGAGAGGCCGAGACCGCGCAGGCGATGCAGCAGATACATGCCGGCAAAGCCGGCACCGACGACGATCACGTCGTAACTCTTCGCCGCAGTGGCTGCATCGCGTTGCGGTTGGGTCATCGAGAGCGTCTCCACGTTTCCTCGGGCCGCCGTCCGGACACGTATCGCGCCGCGAAACTGGCCAGCCAAGCTGTTGTTTGCGGTGAGTTTTCTATTCATGGCGGAAAAGCGCAAGTGACAATAAGCGCAGGCCCGCCCGCATCCGGCGCGGGTCCTTCCCCGCCCCCCGAAGCCGCGGCGCCCGTGAACTGTCGGAACCGATTGCGAAATTTCACCGGTCGCGGCTGGCAGCCGGCTACGGCTTCCTGCCGTAATTCAGCAATCCGCCTTGTCCCTTCGGCGGATGCGCGCGAAGGCCTTCCTCGTTCGGCTCTGTGCCCCAGCCGGGACGATCCGGCAGGATCAGGTAGCCGTCGACGAATTCCGGCACGTGCGTGAACAGCTCGTGATCCCATGCGAGGCGATCGATGTCCGTTTCCATGATGCGCAGGTTCGGTACGGCTGCGCTGAAATGCGCGTTCATCATCGTGCAGAGGTGGCCGTAGAAATTATGCGGTGCGACGTTGACCTCGTAGGCTTCGGCGGCGTTCGCGATCTTCATCGACTGCCAGACACCGTTCCAGGGCGTGTCGATGATGGCGACGTCCATCGCCTGCTCCACGAAGTAGGGCTTGAACTCGCGCAGGCCCAGCAGCGTCTCGCATGAGGAGATCGGGTGCGGGCTGTGCCGGCGGATGTAGCCCAGCGCCTGCGGGTTGTAGCTGTCGATCTCGATCCAGAACATGTCGAGATCGGCGATCTCGCGCAGGATTTTGAGATAGCCCTCGGTCTTGGCGTTGAAGTTGAGGTCGAGCAGGATATCGACGTCGGGGCCTGCGCCGTCGCGGATTGCCTCGAGATGCATGCGAAGGTCGCGCAGCACTTTCCGGTCGACGTTGAGTTCGGGCTCGAACGGAACGCCGAAGCCCGGCCGCCAGCCTTTCGGCTTTCCATCGGTGTAGGTGAAGATGTTGGTCTTCAGCGCCGTGAATTTCTTCTCGCGGACTTCGCGCCCGATCGCCTTGACGCCGTCGAGGTCGGTGATCGCGGGCTTGAACCAGTCGGGATGATTGATGCGCCAGGTCGCACAGTGCGACCAGTAGACACGGATGCTGTCGCGGATTTTTCCGCCGAGCAGTTCGTAGCAGGGGATGCCGAGATGTTTGGCCTTCGCATCGAGCAGCGCGTTCTCGATCGCGCCGATCGCCAGCGCGACCACGCCGCCCGCGGCCGGGCGGGTCGCGGCGTAAAGCTCGGCGAAGATCCGCTCATGATGGCTGGCATTCTGGCCGATCACGCGGGTCGAGAGCCGCTGGATCGCAGCGGCAACGCCGGGCGCGCCAAAACCCTCGTCGAACTCGCTCCAGCCGATGATGCCGCCATCGGTTGTGATCTTGACGAAGTGATAGTTGCGCCAGCCGGCATCGCACGACAGCAGATCGACGGCTCTGATCTTCAGGCTCATGACGTCCTCCCGCGCCCCGATCGATCGCCGGGCTTTGCAGGATTATGCGGCCTCAGGTCGAGGATTGCGAGAGCCCGGAGCGTGACGCTTGCACGGAATGACAAGAAACGGGGTCGTAGCGCTGCAGTACCGTCTTGGGGAGACCTTTTCCGGATCGTTGCCTGTGCTGTCTAAAGCAAACGACGCGGCAGGGCCCGCTGCCCCGTCTTCACAAATTCAGCGCAACCCCTGTAGAAACTGCTTGATGTTCTCGTGCATTGCGCGCTCGTTCGCGATGCGCAAGCGCTCGGCGCCCGCGGGTAAATCCGAGAATGTCGCGCTACCTTTGCTTCTTACAGGGTAGGTCGCGGCTCCACCAGCACCGGCGACATTGTAGGTAACTTCTGCCACCACATCCATATCAAGCCCGATCAGCGGTTGCTCCAGATGCTTGATCTCGGCATCAACCTGAAATTTTGGCGGACCGGACTGTGCAAGAAAGCCGTTGGCCGCAAGCGTGGTCTCGAGCGCCGCCTGGAAGGGCTCGTTGGCAACTCCCACCATCGTCAATATGTTCATATGCTGGCCACCGGCGACTGAACGGATCGCCATCGCATTCCGGTATTTGAGGCTGGGGGTTGCGATGCCGACAACGGTTATCGGCTGCGGTGTCGCGCACGCCGCAAGCCCCGGCGCAACCAGCGCCAGGATCACAAGAATACGTCCATATCGCATGTAGCCCCGTCCCACGCCCCTTCAATTTGAAGTTGTAGTGAACGAAGGATCGGCGATCAACAGGTGATGCGGACTGCGACGCATGCGTCAAAAGCAAAACGCCGGGGCAGGGCCCCGGCGTTCGCTGATTATTGATGCGGACCGGCTTACGCGCCGGCGATGGCCTTCACTTCGAGGAAATCCTCGAGGCCGTACTTGCCCCACTCGCGACCGTTGCCGGACTGCTTGTACCCGCCGAACGGGGCGGTGCGCTCGTTCGGAACGCCGTTGAGGTTGACGTTGCCGGCACGGATCTGGCGGCCGACGCGCGTGGCGCTCTCCACCGAGCCGGCGGAGACGTAACCGGCGAGGCCGTACGGCGTGTCGTTGGCAATCTGCACCGCCTCCGCTTCGTTCTTCGCACCGAGGATCGTGATGACCGGTCCGAAGATTTCTTCGCGCGCGATCGTCATGTCGTTGGTTACGTCGGCGAACACCGTCGGGCGGACGTAGAAGCCTTTGTTGACGCCTTCAGGAAGGCCCGGGCCACCGGCGACCAGAGTTGCACCTTCGTCGATGCCCTTCTTGATCAGCGCCTGGATCTTGTCCCACTGCGTGCGATTGACGACGGGACCGATAGTGGTGCCTTCGGCCTTGGGATCGCCCGCCTTGGTCTTGTCGGCGACGCCCTTCGCTATCGCAGCCACTTCCTTCATCTTCGCAGCCGGCACGATCATGCGGGTCGGCGCGTTGCAGGACTGGCCGGAGTTGTTGAACACATGTGCGACGCCGCCGGTCACCGCCTTGTTGAAGTCGGCGTCCTCCAGAATGATGTTCGGCGACTTGCCGCCGAGCTCCTGGCTGACGCGCTTGACGGTGTTGGCCGCGCGCTTGGCGACGTCAATGCCGGCGCGGGTCGAGCCGGTGAACGAGATCATGTCGATGCCGGGGTGTTCGCTCATCGCGACGCCGACTTCGGGGCCGAGGCCGTTGACGAGGTTGAACACGCCCTTCGGTACGCCGGCTTCATGCATCACTTCGGCGAAAATCAATGCCGAGGTCGGCGTGAATTCCGACGGCTTCAGGATCATGGTGCAGCCGGCGGCGATCGCGGGCGCGACCTTGCAGGCGATCTGGTTGAGCGGCCAGTTCCATGGCGTGATCATTCCGACCACCCCGATGCCCTCGCGCACGACCGTGGCCGAGCCCACCTTCTCCTCGAAGTGATAGTCCTTCAGCACCTGCAGTGTGGACGCGAGGTGGCCAAGGCCGGCAGCCGCCTGCGCGCGCTCGGCGAGCGTCATCGGCGCGCCCATTTCGTCGGAGATGGCGGTGGCGATATCCTTCGCGCGGGTCTTGTAAACGTCGATGATCTTTGTGAGCAGTGCGACGCGCTCGTCGCGGCTGGTCACGGAGAAGGTCTCGAACGCCTTTCGTGCGGCGGCGACAGCCTTGTCCACGTCGGCCTTCGAGCCAACGGCGATCTCGTACATCGCCTCTTCGGTGGCGGGATTCACCACCGGTATCGACTTCTTGACGGCGGGATCGACCCAGGCGCCGTCGATATAGAACTTCATTCGGTTGACCATCGCATACCCTCTCGACTTGAAAGTTTCCTCGGAAACACATGCGGGATTGCTGGTTCAGTCCAGCTCCCGGCAGGTGATTTTTTCGGCTCGCGGCCGCCGCCCACGGGGTGGACGGCATATCTGAAACGCCTCGTCAGGCGCGGGCGGATATTGGTTCTTTCCGGGTCGGAATGCAACGGCGGCGGTGGCCGGATTGCGGCTGATAAAATAATGTGAGCAATGCTTTTCCGAGCGGGACCCAGGCCGTTACAACGGGTCCGGTGTTTTGAATGGCTCCAGCCTGGGTCGGCCGGGTGATCGCTTATGCGCCTTGCCCTTGACCTTCGGCGAACGCGGAATACGTGCTCAGCATCACAATGTCAGGGGCTCCCGGCCAATGAGCAAACGTCAACTCAAGCTTGGCGCATTCATGCGCCCGATCAGTATTCACACTGGCGCCTGGCGCTACCCCGGAGCGTTTCCCGACGCCAATTTCAACTTTTCGCATATCAAACGTTTCATCCAGAAACTGGAATATGGAAAATTCGACGCCTTCTTCATGGCCGATCATCTGGCCGTGCTGAACATGCCGGTCAATGCGCTGAAGCGAAGCCACACAGTGACCTCGTTCGAGCCCTTCACATTGCTGTCGGCGCTGGCGAGCGTAACCGAGCACATCGGTTTGATTGCGACCGCATCAACAACATTTGATGAACCCTATCATGTCGCCCGCCGCTTCGCTTCGATCGACCACATCAGTGGCGGCCGCGCGGGCTGGAATATCGTCACCACGTCGAACCCGGATGCCGCGCTGAACTTCGGCCTCGACGATCACATGGAGCACGACGAGCGCTATATCCGCGCGCGCGAATTCTACGATGTCGTGACGGGCCTGTGGGATTCGTTCGCCGACGATGCCTTCGTGCGCGACGTCGAGTCGGGCCTCTTTTTCGATCCGTCGAAGATGCGTGCGCTCGATCACAAGGGCAAGTATCTGTCGGTGCGCGGGCCTCTGAACATCGCCCGCCCGGTGCAGGGCTGGCCGGTGATCGTGCAGGCGGGCGCATCCGAACCCGGCAAGCAACTCGCGGCCGAGACCGCCGAACTGGTGTTTGCTGCGGGCGGCAATCTGACCGCGGCGAAGGCGTTCTACGCCGACGTGAAGGGACGGCTCGACAAGCTCGGCCGCGACCGCGATCACCTGAAGATTCTCCCCGGCGCCTTCGTCGTGGTCGGCGACAGCGAGGACGAGGCGAAGGAGAAGCTCGCGGTCCTCGACAGCCGCGTGCATTACGAGAGCGGGATTTCCTCGCTCTCGATTGCGATCGGTCACGATGCGACAAAGTTCGATCCGGACGGACCGCTGCCGGAAATCCCGGAAAGCAACGCCAGCAAGAGTGCGCGCGACCGCGTGATCGAGACGGCAAAGCGCGAAAACCTCACGGTGCGGCAGCTCGCACAACGGCTTGGCGGCTATGGTGGCTCGAAATTCCTCGGCACGCCAAAAATGATCGCCGACCAGATGGAGCAATGGCTGGTCGAGGAGGGTTCCGACGGCTTCAACGTGATGTTCCCGTACCTGCCGGGTGGCCTCGACGACTTCGTCGACAAGGTTGTGCCGGAATTGCAGCGGCGCGGCATCTTCCGGAAAGAATATGAGGGAACGACGTTGCGCGAGAACCTCGGCCTGCCGCGGCCGGAGAACCGGTTCTTCCCGGCGAGGCAGGTGGCGGCGGAGTAGATTTCCGTCATTCCGGGATGCACCAAAGGTGCGGACCCGGAATCCAGTTGCTCTGCCGTGTTGCCGGATTCCGGGTTCGACGCTTCGCGTTGCCCCGGAATGACGGCTAGCCGGCGCGTGCGCCTTCCCGCCGCGACAAAAATGCGGTCGGCGTCTCGCCGGTGACGTCGCGAAACGCGAAGCTGAAGGCGGCGGTCGACGAGAAGCCGAGCGTGGTTGCCACCTGCTTGATCGAGACGCCGGGCTGGCCGAGCCGCTCGATCGCCGCGATCACGCGGGCGCGCTGCTTCCATGACTTCAAGGTCAGCTTCGTCTGTTCGGGAAACAGCCGCGTCAGCGTCCGACCCGAAATTCCGGCCTCTGCGGCCAGCAACTCCAGATCGCGGTCGGCGGCCGGATTGCTGAGGATGATGTTGGCGACCTGCCGCGCCTTCGCATGCAGCGGCATCGGCATGAATGTCGACGCATCGCCCGCATCGCGCAAATCCATCACGACCAGCTGCGCCAGCGTCATCTTGCGCGCGGCGTCGCATTGCGGCTCGAACATCGCGAGAATTGCCTCGCGCATCAGCGCGCCGACGCGCACCACGAATTCATTCCCGATCGCAGCGCCCGCCTTTTGCTCCGCAAGCCAGCCTGGCTGAAAGTAGACGGTCCGCATCTCGAGGTCGGACAAAACGTCGATGGCGTGTTCGAGCCGCGGCGGCACCCACACCGCGCGCTCGGGCGGCACCAGCCAGACGCCGCGTGGCGTCTGCACCTGCATGACGCCTTTTGCAGCGAACACCAGTTGCGCCTCGCGATGCATGTGCAGGTCAAGCCGCGCGCCGCTCTCGTAGCCGCGTGCGAGAATCTC
Organism: uncultured Alphaproteobacteria bacterium; assembly: GCA_963774995.1. Lineage (GTDB taxonomy): Bacteria > Pseudomonadota > Alphaproteobacteria > Rhizobiales > Xanthobacteraceae > P52-10. The sequence continues at coordinate 68,372 of CAVZHJ010000002.1, read as the reverse complement.
GACGCCGCCTGCGGCAGGGCGTGGGTTGCCTGGATCGAGCGCTGGCGTCTTGGCGATATTCATTGGCTGTACGTCGATGAAGCGCCAGCATATACTTTCGCCATTGATTTGCAACGCCGGACTTCAGCCCATGAACCGCCCGCAGACCGTCATCAATTACGTCAACATCGCGCACTTCATCGATCACTACGCGATGCTGATTTTTGCCGCGGCGGTGATCCTGATGGCGCCGGCCTTCAACCTCGGTTACGCGGAAATGCTGCCCTATGCGACGCCGGGTTTTGTCGCGTTTGGCGCAGGCTCGCTCGCCACCGGCTGGCTTGGCGACCGCTGGAGCCGCCGTCACATGATGGCGATCTACTTCATCGGCATCGGCTTCAGCATGATCAGTGTCGGCTTCGTGCAGACGCCGCTGCAGCTCGGTGCCGCCCTGTTCGCCATCGGCATCTTCGCGTCGATCTATCATCCGGTCGGCACGGCCATGATCGTCTCCTACGCGCAGCAGATCGGTCGTGAGGTCGGCATCAACGGCGTGTGGGGCAATCTCGGCGTGGCGTTGTCGGCGCTGATCACCGGTGTGCTGGCGCAATATGTCAGTTGGCGCTGGGCCTTCATTGTGCCGGGTGTCGCGACGATCGCCATCGGCGTCGCGTTCATGCGGGCTGTCCAACATGAAGTGCGTTCGGGTCACAAGACCGAGGGGGCAACGGCCCGCGTCGCCAGGAAGGACATGTGGCGCGTGTTCGCAGCGCTCCTGATCGCGGTGCTGGCCTCCTCGACCACGTTCAATGCCGTCACCGTCGCGCTGCCAAAACTGTTCGCCGAGCGATTAACGGATATGACCACGAACCCGGCGCTGCTCGGGGTGATCACCGCGGGCGTCTACGTGTTCGGTGCGCTGACGCAATACAATGTCGGCAAGCTCATCGACCGCCATTCGCTGAAGCAGATTTTCCTCGTTCTGGCGCTGTTTCCGGCGCCGCTGCTGTATGGCGCGGCGGTGCTGAACAATGTGCCGCTGCTGGTCGTCTCGATCGGCATCGTCATGGGCATGTTCGGCCTCGTCACCGTCAACGACGCGATGGTCGGCAAGTACACGGCCGACGAATGGCGTGCGCGGGCCTATTCGGTGCGCTACTTCATCGGCTTCACCGCGGCGGGCGTGGCGGTCGGCATGATTGCCTGGCTGCACGACATGGGAGGCTTCGCGCTGACTCTGAAAGTGTTTGCGGCACTCACCGCATTCATCATTGTCGCGGCGCTGATATTCCCGGCCGACGAGCGCAAGCCGGAATTCGCTGCACAACCCGCGGAGTGAGCGGCAGCCGGGCGAACCCAGGTCGACCGTCAATAGTCGAGGCGGCCAAACAGCTCCTGAAACGGAACCATAATGTGCTGCCGATAGGCCGGACGATCCTGGAGACGCGCGTACCAGGCCTCCACGTTCAGGACGGATGGGCGGTCGATCTCCAGACTGAAGTACCGATAGAGGTTGGTCGCAATCGGGATGTCCGCAAGCGTCAACGTGTTGCCGAGCATGAACGCCCGTTTTTCCAGATGGCGATCAAGCAATGAGAAATGACGCGCGCAGAGATCAAGCCTGCGCCTGATCGCACGCAGGTCCCGCTGTGCCTCGGGCGTCCGGTAGAAGCCCCAGAAAATCCCCTGCAAAAAATCAGGCTGCAAGGTCGTCTCCGACCAGTCCATCCATCGATCCGACAGCGAGCGCTCGGCCGGATCGTCGGACCAGAATGATCTGCCGCCATGGCGCGCCGCCAGATAGCGCAGGATCGCATGCGATTCCCAGACCACGGTGCCATCGTCATCGATGACGGGAATCCTGCCATGCGGATTCATGGCCAGAAACTCGGGGGTATCCAGACCGCCAAATTGCCCGCCCGCTTCGATGTGCCGGTGCTCAAGCTGTAATTCGCCGACCAGCCACATGATTTTCTGCAAGTTAAAGGAACTGCGCCGTCCCCAAATCGTCAGCATTGAATCTCTCCTCGGTGACTATCGGCCAACCTATCGCAGGGCTCGCGGTGCGAACATGCCGCCACATGTCTGCTGCAACGGGATTTTGATCAGTCCGGTCAGGATTCACGGCTTTCTTTAATCCGGCGGCGCTTGGCAACGGCGCGCGTCATCGGCTATTTTCCGCCGCATGATTTCCCGTCTGCAGCTACGAACCTCCGCTGTCGCACTGTTGCTCGCAGCCGCCGGCTTTGCCGCGCCCGCGCCGGCGATCGAAATGACGCCCGGGATCTCCGCGCTCTATGAAAGCGTATCGATCTATCCGCCGAACGGGAACCTGATGACGGTGTGCTACGGCTTCGTTTGCCGTCGCAGGGAGGCGTTCGAATTCACGGCTGTCGACCGGAAGGCGCTCGAAGCAATCCTGGCCAAAGGCAAGGCGTCGGCCCAGGCGGAACGCGCTGCGGTCCAGAATGCGGTCGTCTGGTTCGACAGGCGGCTTGGGCCGGTGCTCGGCACGACGACGCGCATCGCGCGAGCGGACTTCCGTCACAATGCAGCCGCCACGAACTACGACTGCTGGGATACGACGCGCAATATCACCGCGTTGCTGCTGCTGTTGCAGGATTGGGGCTACCTCAAGCATCACACGGTGACCAATCCGCGCTATCGCGGCAATATACTGGTGCTGCAGACGCCGCATAACACGCCCGTGATCAAGGAAAAGGTGGGGGGCGGGGAGTGGGTGGTCGATATGTGGACCGTCGGCTATGCGCAACCGCCGCAGGTCATGACGGTCGCGCAATGGATGACCGAGGACTGAGCACCGAGCACGGAGGACTGAGCGCGAAGGATTGAGCGCGCGGTGACATCAAATCATCACATCATTGGGTCACCTGTGTCGCTGCAATTCAGAGCCCAGGCAAGATTTCTGCATGACGATCTTCCAGTTGAAAGAGCTTGCGTCGCGGACCCTGCACGGTGCACCGCCGGGTGTCCGGTGGAACTACGACCGGCATGAGCTTTTGGCCGACGGTGTCGTGCATGCGATAGGTGTCGGCCTCGGGTTGATCGCCGCCGCCGTGCTTGTCGTCGTTGCCTGCTATTTCGCAACGGCAGCGGACATTGCGGCGGTGTCTGTCTACGCGGCCGGGCTGATCACGATGCTGGCGCTGTCGGCCATCTACAACCTGTTTCCGGTGTCACGCTGGAAATGGATTCTCCGCCGCTTCGATCATTCCGCGATCTATGTACTGATCGCCGCAACCTATACGCCGTTCATCGTGCAGATGAAGATGAGCGTCACCTCGGTGGTGCTGATGGCCGGGGTGTGGACCGTCGCCGCCGCCGGCATCGTTCTGAAGCTGTTTTTTCCGGGCCGCTTCGACCGGCTGGCGATCGCCCTCTATCTTGCGATGGGCTGGAGCGGTGTGATGGTCTACGACGTCATCGCTGCCGTGCTGCCGAGCTTCACCTTATGGCTCATCGCGATTGGCGGGCTGCTCTATTCCTCCGGCGTGATCTTCCACGTCTGGGAGCGATTGCGGTTTCACAATGCAATCTGGCACGGCTTCGTCCTGCTTGCGGCCTCCTTTCACTATGCCGCGGTGCTGGATCTGATCCTCATCTGAGACGTGCCTCTTCCACTCGCCATATGAATTCGCCTACCCTGCGCGGATACACGGGCGCGCGGGTCTAGATGTGCCGCCGGGGGGAACGAAGTATGAAGCTGTATGATTCCGTTGGACCGAATCCGCACGTCGTCCGCATGTTTTTGGCCGAGAAGGGCGTTTCAATTCCGGTCGAGACTGTCGATTTGCGCGCCGGCGACAATCGGAAGGAGCCGCATCTGTCGCGCAATCCGCACGGCCAGATGCCGGCGCTCGAGTTCGACAATGGCGGCTTCGTCTCCGAGATCATTCCAATCTGCGAGTATCTGGAAGAGAAGTATCCGCAGCCGGCACTCATCGGGGCGACCGCGGAAGAGCGCGCGGAGTGCCGCATGTGGACGCGCCGCATCGATCTCAATATCTGCGAACCGGGGGCGAACGGCTTTCGCTTTGCCGAAGGCCTGAAGTTCTTCGAAAACCGCATTGTGACAGCGCCGGAAGCAGCTCCCGGCCTGAAGAAGATCGCGGCGAACCGGCTCGCGTGGCTGGATGGCCAGATGAACGGCAAGGAGTTCATCTGCGGCAAGCGGTTCACGCTGGCTGACATTCTGCTGTTCTGCATGGTCGGCTTCTTCGCCAAGGTCGGTCAGCCGCTCGATCCCTCCAACACGAACATCGGCGCCTGGTTCGAACGGGTGAAAGCACGGCCTTCCACCAACGCCTGATTGAAAGCGGCCGCTCGTATTGCTTCGTTCCCGCGTTGATTGTACCCATTGGCCGTACGCGCGATCACGGGACAATGCGATCGCGGGAGGCAACAGCCCGCACCAACCCGGCGCGAGACCTCGTGGCCTAGACAGGCTTCATTCGTGTGGTCCAGGGAGGGGCTGCCCGGCAATGCGCATAAAGAGTTCAAAGGATTTCGCGACCGGGCTTTTGTTCCTCGCCATCGGTTTCGGCGCCTACTACATCGGCGCTGCCTATAATATGGGGACGGCGCGGACCCCGGGCACAGGGGTGCTGCCGCGTATCCTGGCCTGGTGCATGATGGGCAGTGGCCTGCTGCTCGTGATCCAGGCCCTGATCCAGCAAGGTCCAAAGCTCGACGCCTGGGCTTGGCGTCCGCTGATCATGATCACGGTGGCGACGGTCGCGTTCTCCCTCCTCGTGGACAATGCCGGACTGGTGATCGCCATGATCGTGTCGATGACGCTGGCCGCGCTCGGCACCCATGAGACGCGCTGGAAGGAATTCGCGCTGTTCATGCTGCTGATGCTGGCGATCGGCCTCGGACTCTTCATCTACGGCCTCGGCATGCCGATCAAGGTGCTGCCATGGAACTAGGAAACCTGTTCGACAATCTGGCCCTCGGCATCTCGGTCGCTGTTTCGCTCAAGAACCTGTTCTGGTGCCTGTCCGGCGCGATCATCGGCACCGCGATCGGCGTGCTCCCGGGGGTCGGACCTCTGGCGACGCTCGCGCTGTTGTTGCCGGTCACCTACCATCTGTCGCCGGAAGGCGCGTTGATCATGCTCGCCGGCATCTACTACGGCGCACAGTATGGCGGCTCGACCACCGCCATTCTCGTCAACCTTCCGGGCGAGTCGAGTTCGGTTGTGACCTGCATCGACGGCTATCAGATGGCACGTCAGGGCAGGGCCGGACCCGCGCTTGCCATCGCAGCCATCGCGTCGTTCTTCGCCGGCTGCGTTGCGACCATCATCATCGCGCTCGCAGCACCTCCGCTGACCAAGGTCGCTCAGCAGTTTGCCGCGGCCGATTACTTCTCGCTGATGGTGCTCGGCCTCGTGTTCGCGGTCGTGCTGGCGCGCGGCTCGATCATCAAGGCGATCGGCATGATCTTTCTCGGCATGTTGCTTGGCCTCGTCGGCACCGACGTCAACACCGGCAATACGCGCTTTACGTTCGAGATCAGTTCGCTGTTCGACGGCATCGGTTTCGTGCCGCTGGCGATGGGCATGTTCGGCATCGCCGAGATCGTCCACAATCTCACCAACACCGGCCGGCGCGACCTCGTCAGCGCCAAGGTCTCGGGATTGATGCCGACGCGCGCGGACATCAGGCAGTCGATCGGGCCTGTCCTGCGCGGTACGGCGCTTGGCAGCTTCCTCGGCCTGTTGCCGGGTGGCGGCGCGGTGCTCTCGTCGTTCTCGGCCTATACGCTGGAAAAGAAGCTTTCGCGAACGCCGGAACGCTTCGGCAAGGGAGCGATCGAAGGCGTGGCCGCGCCCGAGGCGGCCAACAACGCCGCCGCGCAGACCTCGTTCATTCCGATGCTGACGCTCGGCATCCCGTCCAACCCGGTCATGGCGCTGATGATCGGCGGCATGATGATCCACGGCATCATTCCGGGGCCGCAGGTGATGGATCAGCGGCCCGAACTCGTCTGGGGCCTGATCGTCTCGATGTGGCTCGGCAACCTGATGCTGATCGTGCTGAATTTGCCGCTGATCGGCATCTGGGTGCGGATGCTGCTGGTGCCGTACCGGCTGCTGGCGGTCGCGATCCTGTTCTTCTGCTGCATCGGCACCTACAGCCTGAACAACGCGGCCGAGGAAGTGCTGCTGATCTCCTTCTTCGGCGTGCTCGGCTACCTGCTCATGAAGCTGGAATGCGAGCCCGCGCCGCTGCTGCTTGGATTTATCCTCGGTCCGCTGATGGAGGTCTACATGCGGCGCGCGATGCTCTTGTCGCGCGGCGACCCGATGGTATTCTTCGAACGGCCGCTGTCGGCGACGTTCCTCGCCATGGCCGTGATCCTCCTTTTGATCGTCATCGCGCCGAATGTGCGCAAGAAGCGCGAAGAGGCGTTTCAGGAATAAACCACACGGGCCAAAGGTCCCGCGAAGCACCGCTCGCAGGCTGTGCGAGCCAATCAAGAACGGAGGATACAGACATGCGTCGTCGTGATTTTCTCGCCGTCTCGTCGGCCGCAGTCGCCAGCGGTATCGTCAGCCGCCGCGCGTCCGCGCAGGCCGCGGCCTGGCCGACCCGGCCGGTGAAGCTGGTCATTCCTTACGCGCCGGGAGGGGCGAGCGACATCATCGGCCGCCCCTGGGCGGACGCGCTGAGTCAGGCGTTCGGCCAGCAGTTCGTGGTCGAGAATCGCGGCGGCGCCGCCGGAATGATCGGGGTCGAAGCCGCATCGAAGGCTGCTCCCGACGGCTATACGTTCCTGCTGACACCGTCAGCGGCGATGTCGGTCCTGCCGCTGTTGCGCAAGACACCCTACGATCCGCAGAAAAGCTTTGTTCCGGTCGCACGGATCGGTGACAGCGTCAGCGGTTTCGTCATGCATCCTTCGACCGGCTTGAAGACGGTCAAGGAAACGGTCGAGTACGCGAAGAAGAACCCGGGAAAGCTGGTGTACGGCTCGGCCGGCCTCGGCAGCATTCAGCACATGCGCATCGAGATGCTGAAATACCGCGGCGGTGTCGACATCCTGCATGTGCCGTATCGCGGCGCGGGCGACGCGTTGAACGATCTGCTGGCCGGACAGATTCACATGATGAATGAAATCAATGTTCTGCCGCATGCGAAGGCCGGCAAACTGAATTTGCTTTGCATGAATTCACCGGACCGCGTGGCCGCCTTCCCTGACACTCCGACGCTCACCGAAGCCGGCTATCCGAATTCCGACCTGCCGAGCTGGTACGCGATCTGGGCGCCGACCGGAACGCCTCCCGAGGCCGTCGAAAAGCTGCACACGAAGATCGTCGAACTCATCAAGACGCCGGCGATCCAGGACAAGCTCACCCAGATCAGCGGCGCGGCGCGAATCCAGACCCGGGAGCAGATGGCGCAGTTCCTGATCGATGACATGAAGAACAATGGTGAGCTGATCAAGGCCGCAAATATCAAGCTGGAGTGATGTTCGACTGCGAGGCGAAAGGTTCGGGAGAAACAAAGAAACAATGAGCACCACCGTCTCACAGATCCACGACTTCCGCCTCGTCAGCTATCCGGTCCGCGTCTACAGCGGCAAGGATGCGCTTGAAAGTCTGCCGTCCGAGGTGGGGCGTCATCGCGCCAGGCGCGCGTTCATCATTTGCGGGCGCTCGGTGTCGCGCCAGACGCCGCTGGTCGCGCGCGTGCGCGAGCTGCTCGGCGAAAATTTCGCCGGGATGTACGACGAGATCGGCAAGGACACGCCGTACGAGAACGTGATCGCTGCGCGCGACAAGGCACGCGACGCCAACGCCGATATCCTGATCGCCATCGGCGCGGGCAGCGTCATTCAGGGCACGCGCATTGTCGCGATCCTGCTCGCCGAGAAGGAGCCGGTGGAGAAGCTGATCACGCAGTATCCACCGGGGATGCCGGCGATCTCACCGAAGCTGATGGCGCCGAAACTGCCGATCATCAATATCCTCACCGCCGGTTCCTCGGCGCAGAACCGGGCCGGTTCGCCGATGAAGAAAGCCGGCCATGAAGGACGCATGGAGTTCTTCGATCCGAAAACACGGCCCGTGGCGCTGTTCTGGGATCAGGACGCGCTGCTGACTGCGCCGGTGTCGATGGTCTGCGCCAGCGGCGGTGCGATCTATTGGCGGGCGATCATGAACATGGGCTACACAAGCGCCACTCCGCTTGCGGATTTCAACCGTCGGCAGGTGTTCGAGATCATGAGCCGGGCGCTGCCGCGTCTGAAGGACCCGCGCGATGCCGCCGCGCGCACCGATCTGTGCCTTGCAACGTTCCTGCAAAATCGCGAGGCCGACGACGGCGGCGGATCGGTGCGCCACTGGGTCAGCCGGGTGGTCTATGCCTATGCGGCGGCCCTGTTCAATCTGCATGAACACGTCTCGCAGGGCGCGGCACATTGCGCGATGACGCCGGTCGTGATGCGCAGGCTCGGCTCGCGCGATCCCGATGAGATGTGCGCGATCGCGAAAGCGCTCGGCGTCTGGAAGGACGGCGATCCGGTCGGCGACGCGCCGTCCCGCGCGGCCGATGAACTGGAGAAAGTGTTTGCCTCGATCGGCATGCCGACGAAGCTGTCGCAGCTCGATATTCCGCGCTCGAGCGCAGAGAAGATTCTCGCAGGCTCGCTGAAGAACTTCAACGCCGACCCCAGGCAGGAGTTCGTCAAGGAGAAGGAGCTGTTGCGCGAGGTTCTGGACGCGACCTGGTAGGCGGCGGCGCGCTTTGCCTCACCGGCGGCACGAAGCGCCGCAGGCAAAGCAACCCGAATAGCGTTGACAATACAAGGCGTTGGTGGTCGCATCGACGAAATGCCACACAAGCATAGGGGCGACCAGCTGCCCAATCATCCGGAGGAATGTTAATGAAGCGTCGCGACTTTCTGAAAGCAGCGGGTGCCGCCGCGATCGGCGGGCTTTCGATCACCAGGGCTCACGCGCAGGCAGGTGCCTGGCCAAACAAACCGGTGAAGTTGATCCTTCCCTATGCCCCCGGCGGGGCGACCGATCTGATCGGGCGGCCCTGGGCGGAAAAGCTCGGTCAGGCTTTTGGACAGCCCTTCGTGATTGAGAACCGCGGCGGCGCGTCCGGCGCAATCGGCACCGAGGCCGTTTCGAAGGCCCCACCGGACGGCTACACCTTCCTGCTGACACCGTCGGCGCCTTTCACCATTCTGCCGATCCTGCGCAAGACGCCCTATGATCCTGTGGCAAGCTTCACGCCGGTGGCGCGTGTCGGCGATCTCATCTCCGGCTTCGTCGTGCACCCGTCCGTCGGCATCAAGACATTCCAGGAATTGATCGACTACGCAAAGAAGAACCCCGGCAAGCTTTCATTCGGTTCGGCCGGGCTCGGCACATCGACTCATATGCGCATCGAGATGCTCAATTACCGTGCGAAGGTGGACATCCTGCATGTGCCGTATCGCGGAAGTGCGGACTCTCTGAACGATCTGCTGGCCGGCAGCATTCACCTGATGAACGAGATCAATCCGCTGCCGCATGTGCGCGCAGGAAAGCTGATCCTGCTCAACATCAACGCGCCGAAACGGGCTGCGGAATGGCCGGACATTCCAACCCTGACCGAATTGGGTTTCCCCGATTCCGATGTCCCGAGTTGGTATTCGATCCAGGCGCCGGCAGGCACACCCGCGGATATCGTTCAGAAATTCAACGCCAAGGTAACCGAGATTGCGAAGACTGCGGAGATGCAGGCGGCGATGATCAAACTCAGTGTCGACCTGCCGGTTCAGACACCGGCGGAGATGGCGGAGTTCCTGAAGAGCGACATCAAGCGCAACACCGAGGTCATCAAGGCGGCCAATATCAAGCTGGAGTGAAGTGAGCCTTCACTCTGGTGCAAGGACAAAAGTTCACACCAAAACGAAATCAAAAGGGGAGGAACGGATGAAGCGTCGCGAATTCCTGAAACTGTCGGGGGCCGCCGCGATCGGCGGGTTCTCGATCACAAAGTCTCACGCGCAGGCGTCGACCTGGCCTAACAAGCCGGTCAAACTGATCCTGCCCTACGCGCCGGGTGGCGCAACCGACCTGATCGGTCGGCCCTGGGCGGAGAAGCTCGGTCAGGCCCTTGGACAACCGTTCGTCATCGACAACCGTGGCGGCGCATCGGGCGCGATCGGCACCGAAGCAGCGGTGAAATCGGCTCCTGACGGATACACCTTCCTGCTGACGCCGAATGCGCCGCTGACCGTGCTGCCGAGCCTTCGCAAGGTACCCTACGATCCGCAAAAGGATTTTGCGCCGGTCGGCCGGGTCGGCGATCTGGTCTGCGGCTTCGTCATCCACCCGAGCGTCGGCGTGAAGACCTTCAAGGACATGGTCGACTACGCGAAGAAAAACCCGGGCAAGCTGAATTACGCTTCGGCCGGCCTTGGGACATCGACGCATATGCGCCTCGAAATGCTGAAATTCAAGGCGGGTATCGACATCGTCCATGTGCCGTATCGCGGCAGCGCCGATGCGCTCAATGACCTGCTGCCTGGCAACGCCCAGATGATGAACGAGATCAACGTCCTGCCGCACGTGAAGGCCGGCAAGTTGATCCTGCTCAACATCAACTATCCGACCCGCTCGCCGGATTTCCCGGATACGCCGACCTTGACCGAGGCAGGCTTGCCGAATGCGGACGTGCCGGTCTGGTACTCGGTGCAGGCGCCCACCGGCACGCCGCAGGACATCATCGACAAGTTCAACGCCAAGATCGTCGAGATTGCCGCGACCGATGAGATGAAGAAGCGGATGCGCGAGATCAGCGTCAATGTCCCGCTGCAGAAGCCGGCGGAGATGGCGGCCTTTCTCGCGTCCGACAGCGCCGCGAATGCCCAGGTGATCAAGGCGGCGAATGTGAAGCTGGAGTGACGGCTCGGGTTCATCTGCAACAGAGCAAACGTGTTAGAGGCGCAGATCGCGGTCGCCGCATCTGCGCCTTGTCGTGAACGGCAAGAACAGGACTGACGATGGATACCGTCTACCAACTTGAGGGCTCGCGCGTCGTTACGAGCCCGATGGCGGGCGGACCGTGGGACCCGAAAATGCAGCACGGTGCGGCGCCGTCGGCGCTGATCGTCGCGGTCGCGGAAGCGGTGCCGACGTCCGCGCCAATGCGCGTCGCGCGGCTGACGGTTGATCTGATGCGTCCGATTCCGGTCGCGCCGCTCGAGATCAGGACCGAGGTGTTGCGCGAGGGCCGGAAAATCCAGCTCTGCAATATTGATTTGATCGCCGACGGTAAACTTGCCGTGCGGGGAACGGTGCTGAAAATCAGGCGGGAGAGCTACGATCTGCCGGATACGGTCGGCAACGAGCGGGTCGTGCTGCCGCCTGCCGCCGAAGGGCATCTCGCGCAAGGCAAGATCACCGACAACCCTTTCATGGCGTGTCTCAGCATGAGCGTCGTCAAGGGCGGCTTCAACAAGCCGGGGCCTGGTGCGGTCTGGTTTCGCGTCGATCGGCCGATCCTCGAAGGTCAGTCGAACTCCGCGGCCATGCGGGCGGTGATCGCGGCTGATTTCTGCAATGGAACTTCGTCGGTGCTCGACTTTCGCTCCTGGACATTCATCAACGGCGATCTTTCGGTCAATCTGGCGCGCGATCCGGTCGGAGACTGGGTTCTGCTCGACGCCGAGACGTGGCTTGGTCCGGACGGCAGCGGCATCGCCTGCGCCAGACTGGGCGACGCGCAGGGGTATTTCGGACGCGCCGCGCAGAGTATCCTGATCGAACCGCGCGGACGCTGATTTCCGAAGTGTTTCCGGTGCCGGGACGACCGGCTGCAATGCGGATCCAGCAAAAAAGCAGGCCTCGCCCCTTGAAAAACGTTGCCGCGCGCGGCAAATCATCCTTCGAGATTCCCCGAACAGGTATTGGATTAAAATGGGCTTCAAAGACCCAAAGCTTGACGACCGCCAGCGCACCGCGCTGGATGCCAAGAAGGCGCTGCTGGAAAAGTTCAAGTCACAGCCCGGTCCGGGTCATCCCGAATACGAAGCGCGCAAGAAGGAGCGGGAAGCAGTCCTTGCGGCACGCGCCGAGCGCGAGGCGGCCAAGGTGGCCGAAGCGCTGGAGAAGGAACGGCTGGCGGAAATAGCACGCCAGGAGGCTGCACGGCGGCTGCAGGAAGAGCTGGACCGCAAGGATCGCGAGCGGGCCGAGCGGGAAGACCGCGAGGCGGAAGAAGAGGCCCAAAAGAAGGCCGAGCGCGACGCCAAGTACGCGGCCCGCAAGGCGCGATCCAAGCGCTAGGCTGGTTTATAGCGCCAGCTTCAGCCGCGGCAGAAAACGTCCGGGAATGCTGCCTGACGGCGCCACCCCGTCATCGACCGCGCCCATCCGCCGATAGAAGTCGGCTGCATCCGGGTCGGCCTCGATCCAGAGCCATCGTGCTCCGTGCCGGCGCGCGTCGTTCGCCGCCCAGTCAAACAGTTGCTTTCCCAACCCGGCTCGTAGCGTGGACGGCGTGATGAACAGCTTGGCGAGGTCGGCATTGTCGCCGGTCGCGACAACCTGGACGACACCAATAATTGTGTCGCCCTCGACCGCAACCTGCAGCGAGGAACTTGCAAAATCGGCCTGCGAGAGCGTCAGCTCAGTGCGGCACGCGCGCATGAACGCTTCGTCATAGCCCCAGACGGCCTTTGAACGCAGGCACAGTTCCGTCAGCAGTTCGGCTTCGTCAGGGCGCGGCGCGCGAAGATGCATGGCAGCAGTGTAAGCCATCATGGCGAAAATGAAATTCCTTGACGACCTGAATGATGACCATCATGCTAACGGCCAAGAAACGCGAAGGGAAATGCCATGGCCGCTGATCGACGCGCGACCGCCGCCATCATCGGCGCCGGTGATTTCATAGGCGCGGCGATCGCCAGGAAATTCGCCGCCGAAGGCTTCACAGTGTTCGCCGGACGCCGCAACGGCGAAAAGCTCAGCCCCCTCGTCGCCGGGATCGAGGCGGCCGGCGGCAAGGCCGTGGGCCGCTCGCTCGATGGCCGCAAGGAAGACGAGGTGGCGGCGTTTTTGAAAGAGGCCGACGGGCATGCGCCGCTGGAGGTCTGCATCTTCAACGTTGGCGCCAACGTCAATTTCCCGCTCACGGAAACGACCGAACGGGTGTTCCGAAAAGTGTGGGAGATGGCGTGCTATGGCGGCTTTCTCGCCGGCCGCGAAGCGGCGCGGCTGATGCTGCCGCGCGGCCAGGGCGCAATCTTCTTCACCGGTGCGACCGCAAGCCTGCGCGGCGGCGTTGGCTATGCGGCATTCGCCAGTGCGAAATTCGGCCTGCGCGCGGTGGCGCAGAGTGCGGCGCGTGAATTGGGGCCGAAGAACATCCACGTTGCTCACCTGATTATCGATGCCGGCGTCGATACTGCCTTCGTGCGCGAGCGCATCAAGGCGCGTGAAGGCGAGGCTGCGCTGGAAAAACTGCCGCCGGACAGGCTGATGCGCCCCGAGGCGATCGCCGAGGCATATTGGCAGCTCTATCAGCAGCCGCGCGATGCCTGGAGCTTCGAGCACGAAATCCGTCCCTTTGGAGAAAAATGGTGAGGCCATGCGGAAGATAGAATTCCACTTCGATTTCGGTTCGCCGAACGCCTATCTCGCACATCTCGTCATTCCGGAGATTGAAAAGCGAACCGGCGCAAAATTCGAGTATGTGCCGGTGCTGCTTGGCGGCGTGTTCAAGGCGACCAACAACCGTTCACCCGCCGAGACGAATGCCGGTGTCAAGAACAAGTCCGAGTATGGACGGCTGGAGATACAGCGCTTCCTGAACCGGTACGGCATCAAGGATTTCAAGTTCAATCCTCACTTCCCGGTCAACACGCTGATGATGATGCGCGGCGCGGTTGCCGCGCAACAGCTCGGGATCCTTCCGCGCTATGTGGACCAGATGTATCGCTTCATGTGGGCCGAGCCACGCAAGATGGACGATCCGGCGGTCGTCACGGCGGCTTGGAAGGAAAGCGGATTCGATGCCGACAGGCTGTCGGCGCTGGTTCAGGACCAGGCGATCAAGGACAAGCTGGTCGCCAACACCCAGAAATCAGTCGAGCGCGGCTGTTTCGGCTCGCCGACCTTCTTCGTCGGAGACGAAATCTTCTTTGGCAAGGATCGCCTGCGCGATGTAGAAGAGATGATCGTCGAAACCAAAGCGGCGTAAGCTTGGTCTCGCCGGTCGCGCGAGCGTGAGCCTCGCACGACGCTGGAAACGTTGCGCCGGAGACCGAAGATCGCGATGCCGTCCGGCGACACTCCGATTCCCTTTGCAGAGAATGGCTCCTATCCGGTTCGTGCGGGCAATCGCGTCCGTCCGTTGATTGACGGCGACCCCGCATATCGCCGCATTTGCGAGGCGGTCGAGGCAGCGCAGCATAGCGTCTGGCTCACGGTGGCATGGATCTGGGAAACGTTCCGCTTGCCGGACGACCGCGGCACGCTGTTCGACGTGCTCGATGCAGCCGCCGCACGCGGCATCGATGTGCGGGTGATTTTCTACCGGCACACCGCGGAAGGGCCGTTTCCGCGCAATATCGTGTTTCAGGGAACGCCGGAGCAGCGCCTGTGGCTGGAGAGCCGTGGCTCGCGCTTCTTCGCGCGCTGGGATTCGACGCCCGTGTGGTCGTTCCACCATCAGAAGAGCTGGATCGTCGATGCCGGTCGGGAGTCCGAGATCGCATTTGTCGGCGGCATGAACATGAGGCCATCGACACTCGGGACGCGCGGCCATGTCTGCCGCGATGGCAACTCCGAGGACCACGACGCCTATGTCGAGATCGCCGGCCCGTGCGCGACCGACGTGCATCATAACTTCGTGCAGCGCTGGAACGAGGCCAGCGAACGGCACAAGGACGACGGGCTGTTCGGCCATTTGCACGACGACATGCTTCCGTTGCCGTCGCGCCTGTCGCCGTCGCGCGGAGCCGTCACCGCGCAAGTCCAGCGCACGATCCCCAACGGCCATTATGCCGAAGGTGCCTGGGCGCTGCGCGATATCGCATACGACATCGCGGCCGGCGAATACTCGGTCGAAGAGCAGTATGCGCGCGCGATCGATGCGGCGCGGCATGCGATCTATATCGAAAACCAGGCCTTCAGCGTGCCCGAAATGATCGCCCGGCTGAAACGTGCGCTCGAGCGCGGCGTGCAGGTGGTCGTGGTCGTTCCCGCGCAAGGGGAACATCACATGCGGCGCTTCCGGCAGATGCCGGAACACACGCCAACCTTCGATCTGATCGCCGCCTGCGGCGTGCATGGGAATTTCACGCTGGCGGGACTGGCCGGACCGATGCCGGACGGCTCGCGCGGCGATGTCTACGTCCACGGCAAGCTGATGCTGGTGGACGATGTGTTTGCAACAATCGGCTCGACGAATTTCGCCGAGCGGTCGTTCCGCAACCAGACGGAGATGAATGTCAGTTTTCAGGATGCCGCGGCCGTCAAGGCGCTGCGCTGCGATCTGCTCGATGAGCATCTCGCGCGCGACACTTCGGCGCTTGATGCCGCGAGCGCATTGCAGCTGTTCGCTTCAACCGCACGCGCGAACGCAAGGCGTCGCAAGGCAGGCGACATGGCCTGGCAAGGCATCGCCTTCGCACTCGACCCGGCGGCCTTTGCAGGCTGAGGCGTTGCCGCTTCGCGCCTACACGACCTTGGCCAGGATGTTGCTCATGTCGGCCTGCGAGAAGGCGCGCAGCGTCTGAGTTCGCACATTGCCGCTCTTGCCGAGAGCAAGGCCGAGGGCCGTCATGACCATCTCGTCAGGCGCCTCCGCAACGGCGACGATGTCGTACGGGCCGAGTGTCCAGTAGATATCCTTGATGGTCACCCCCGAGACCCTGGCGAGATCCTTGAATGCGTCGGCCCGCTTGACGGTGTCCTTGACGTTGCGAATGCCCTGTTCGGTAAAGCTTGCGAGCAAGATGTAGGTCGCCATGGTGAAACTCCTGTTGGAGACTTCCCGCGGCGGAGCCTAGTCCTGCGCAAGGGTCCAGGCGAATCACAATTCAGGCGTCGCTATACCGTCAATCCGCCGTCCAGCGGAATGATCTGCCCGGTCATGTAGTCCGAGGCCGGGGACGCCAGATACAGCGCAAGCAGTCCGACTTCCCGGAATTTGCCGACGCGTTGCAACGGCACCTGGCTTTTCGCCCGCTCTTCGGCCTGTGCGTAACGTTCGGGGCCGGTCATTGCCAGATCGGGATAGAGTCCCGGCGCGATACAATTGACGTTGATGCCGTGTACGGCCCATTCCAGCGCCAGCGAACGCGTCAGCCCCACCATCCCGGTCTTGCCGACGGCATAGATCGCGAGATTGGCCGAGCCGCCAACGCCGCTGAACGACGAAATGTTGATGATCTTGCCGCGCTTGCGCGCGATCATTGACGGCGCCAGCGCCCGCGCGCAGTAGATCGCCGACATGATGTTCAGTCCCATCACCTTGTCGATTTCGTCGTCGGTCATCGCCTCGAACGGCTTGCGGATCGCGTCGCCGAGATTGTTGACGAGGATGTCGATCGGGCCGAGCGCGGTGGTCGCCGTTGCGACGAGCTGCGAAGCACCTGCCGGCGTCGTGCAGTCGCCCGTGATGCCGACGATCCTGCGCCCCGAGCGTTGGCCCAGATCCTTCACGAAGGGGTCGAGGTATTTTCCGGTCAATGCATTGACCGCGACATTGGCCCCGGCTTCGGCCAAAACCTCGGCTATTCCGGTGCCGATGCCGCGGCCGGCGCCGGTGACAAGCGCAGTGCGGCCTTCAAGCGAGAATTCGGCGATCATCGTGTTTTCTCCAGAGTTCTTTCTTTGTCCGCGGCAGGCATAGTCTGCTTTCATTCTGGTCGGGCTGCAAAGATGTCGTTTGTGCTTTCGCCTGCTGTAATATGAAGGGGTCGTTTCATTGACCAGGCGGCCGGTCGGCCCCATCATAAGGCAGATGGTTCGGACGTTGCCCGATGGATGCAGCATCTTCGACGGTGAATAAGGCCCGGCTGCTCGCAGCCGGCTTCGCGAAGCGTGCCGCGGCGCACGACCGCGATGCAAGCTTTCCGTTCGAGAATTTCCAGGAACTGTTCGATGCAGGGTTGCTCTCGCTGACCGCTGCGCGCGAGCATGGCGGCCTTGGCGCGGGCATGCTCGAGAGCACGCGGGTGCTCCGCGAGATCGCGCAGGGCTGCGCATCGACCGCGCTCGTTCTGGGCATGCATTACATCCAGCATCATTCGATGGCGCGCGGTTACCGCTGGCCGAAACATCATGTGGAGCGTCTTGCCGGGGATTGCCTGTCGAGCGTCGCGCTCGTCAACGTTTTGCGCGTCGAGCCGGAGCTTGGCACGCCGTCGCGGGGCGGCACAATGGCGACCGTGGCGCGGCGCACGTCGGACGGCTGGCGGCTCACGGGCCACAAGATCTATTCAACCGGCTTGCCGGCCTTGAAATGGTACTCCGTCTGGGCGCGCACGGATGAGGTGGAGCCGCGACTGGGAACTTTTCTTGTTCCCGCAGGACTTCCAGGCGCGAAGATCGTCGAGACCTGGGATCATGCCGGTATGCGCGCCAGCGGCAGCCATGACCTGATCCTCGAGGATGTCCTGATCCCGCTGAACAGCGAGATCGATGTCCGCCCGGCGGCTGGCTGGCAGGGCGGCGATCCGGTCGCGCTGATCGTGCACGGCGCCTTTGTATCGGCGATCTACGACGGGGTTGCGCGCGCGGCGCGCGACTGGCTGGTCTTCTTCCTCAAGAACCGCAAGCCGTCCAATCTCGGCGCGGCGCTCGCGACGCTGCCGCGCGCCCAGGAGATTCTCGGCGGCATCGAGGTAAAGCTGACGGCCAACCTCAGGCTGCTCGAAACGTTTGCCGCCGAGTATGATGCCGGCCACGATATGACGATGGCCGATGCGAACGCGCTGAAGCTCACATTGACCAACAATGCGGTCGCCGCCGTCGAGGAGGCGTTGACGCTGACCGGCAACCACGGCCTGTCGCGCACCAATCCGCTCGAACGGCACCTGCGCGACGTCCTCTGCGGACGGGTACACAATCCGCAGGACGACACCATCAAGGTTGCAGCCGGGCGTTTGGCGCTCGGCATCCAGTGACGGGTTCAAAAAAGTCGGAGAACACAATGTCCGTCGAATTCATCGGTTTCATCGGCAACAACAACTCATCCGAGACCACGCCGCGCTCGGGACCGTTGCTTGACGTCATGCACATCGAGACTCTGGCGAAGGCGCACGAGAACGCGGGCTTCGACCGCGCGCTGCTGGCGTTTCATTCGACACTGCCGGACTGCTTGCAGATCGGCCAGCACATCGCCTATGCGACCGAGCGATTGAACGTGTTCATTGCGCAACGGCCGGGCTTTACGGCGCCGACGCTGTTCGCGCGGCAGTTCGCCACGCTGGATCACCTGACGAAGGGGCGCATCTCGCTCAACGTCATTACCGGCGGCGACTCGAGCGAACTCGCGCAGGATGGCAATACCATCGACGACAAGGACGAGCGCTATGCGCGCACGAAGGAGTTCCTCGATGTCGTCCGCGCCGAATGGACCAGCGAAACGCCGTTCGACTACAACGGAAAATATTATCAGGTGAAGCGCGGTTTCTCGCAGCTCAAGCCGTATCAGAAGGACGGCATCCCGGTGTTCATCGCCGGCGCTTCCGATGCGGCGGTCGAGGTCGCCGGCCACCATGCCGACGTATTCGCGCTGTGGGGTGAGACCTACGAGGAAGTCCGCAACGTGATCGCCAAGGTGAAGGCCGCCTGCGCGAAGACCGGCCGCGCCGTGCCGCGATTCAGCCTGTCGTTCCGGCCGATCCTGGCCGACACGGAAGAGAAGGCGTGGGCCAAGGCAGAGGCGACGCTGGAGCGGGCGAAGGCCGTCCAGAACCAGACGGGGTTCACGAAGAAGCCCGGCGGTCCGGCGAATGAGGGTTCGAGGCGTCTGCTGGCGCTCGCAGCCAAAGGCGAGCGGCTCGACAAGCGCTTGTGGACTGGCATGGCGGCCTTGACCGACGCGCGGGGCAACTCGACGTCGCTGGTCGGCACGCCGCAACAGGTCGCGGAGTTGCTCGCCGAATACTACGACCTCGGCATCGATATCTTCCTGATCCGCGGTTTTGATCCGCTGATCGATGCGATCGAGTACGGCCGCGAATTGATTCCGATGACGCGCAGGATGGTTGCTGAGCGCGGCCAGACCCGGGGCGTGGCGGCGGAGTGAAGCATCGTCATTGCGAGGAGCGAAGCGACGAAGCAATCCACAGCCGCGGATGCGGCACGCGCGGTTCTGGATTGCTTCGTTTCGCTCGCAATGACGAACTCTACGGCTCAATATCGTAGTGGTTTGCCACGATCATCCCGGACGACAGCTTCCGGTACAGCGCGTTGGCCGCTTCGTCGTCCTTGCCGGTGTCAGCCTGCACGAACATGACATAGGCGCTGCGCGCACGTGCGATCTCGCCAAGCGTTCGGATCAGCGCGGTGGCGACGCCCCTTCGCCGATGGGATGCATCGACGGCGAGATCGTAGATGTAGATCTCGCTTCGCTCCTGCTCGAATTTTTTCAGTTCGTATGCAGCCAGGCCACCGATCATCGCTCCACCCGGGTCGTGCGCAACCACGGCGATGAACGTTTCGTCGCCCAAACGCTTGATCAGATACCCGTCGCTCGGCACGGCGCTCTGGTAGTTCTCGGGATCTTCAAAGGCCTCGCCGAACAGCCGCAACAGGGCCTTCATCTCCTCGAGGTCGCCCGCGCCGAGATGCCTTGTCGCAAAGCTCATGGCTCAGCAAAACATCACCAGGACGCGCCGGCCTTCATGCAGGCGACGCCGTCGGGATTTGTCGTCCACAGCTCAAAACCGTCGGCGGTCGGCTGCGCGTTGACGGCGAAGTCGCCATCGAACAGCGGATTGACGCCACGATGGATGAACCGCTTCGGCGGCGTACCGCCGCGCAGCTCGATGGCGTATTCGAGCAACAGCGCCGCCTGCAGCGGGCCGTGCACGATCAGGCCTGGATAGCCTTCGACGCCGGTCACATAGGGACGGTCGTAGTGAATGCGATGACCGTTGAAGGTCAGCGCCGAATAGCGAAACAGCATCACCGGGTCGGCGTTCATCGCCTTCGAATGCTGCGCCTTCGGCGCTTTGGCGGGCGGCGGCGGGGCTTTGCCGTCGGCGGGCGGCGGATCGCGATAAACGATGTTCTGCGTCTCTTTCAGCGCCACACCGCGCGGCGTCGAGTAGGTGTGGTTCACAGTGACGAAGCAGAGCGCGCCGGTGCCGCCGGTTTTCAACTCGACATTGGAGATTTCAGAACGCCGGATCACGGCATCACCGACGCGCAACGCCTCGGTGAAGTCGGTCTGGCCGCCCGCCCACATCCGGCGCGGCAACGGCACCGGCGGCAGGAAGCCGCCACGGGCAGGGTGACCGTCGGGGCCGATTTCCGACGCCGGCACGATCGCCAGCATGTAGCACCAGTGCATCGTCATCGGCGCGGCGTCGCCTACCTTGGGTTCGCCGGGATCGAGAAATAGTGTTGCGCGCATGCCCTGCACCATGCGCGCGGTGACGAGATCGGGAGCTTCTTCGACCTTGCCGATCCATGTGCGGAGATGGTCGAGATCCAGCGCTGCGGTCGCACTCATGACTTGCTTCCTGCCTGCTTGAGGATGGAACTCCGATATCCGAGCCGACCGGCGGCACGCCGCCATATTGCCGAGTTTCGCCGACAAAGATCGGTGCCGGCGCCGGTAGCGCGACGCGGCCGCCGGGCGTGTCGATCTCGATGCGCCGCAGATGCGGATGCGAGGCGAGGTCCTGCGCCGTGTTGACCTCGCCATAGGCGATGTCGGCCTTGTCGAGCCGGGCGATCAACTGATCGCGCGTCAGCGAGGCGAACAGGCTTGCGACGACCTTGTCAGTTGCCTCGCGGTTGGTCACGCGCGCGACCATGGTGCAGAGGCGCGGATCGTCCGCGAGCTTCGTGTCGGCCATCACGATCGCACAAAAGACCTTCCACTCGCGCTCGCTCTGGATCGAGATCAGGATGTCCTTGCCGTCCTTCGAGGCGAATGCCCCGTAGGGTGCGATCGAGGGATGCGACAGGCCCATGCGCGGCGGCGGCTTGCCGGCTTCGGTGTTCATCAGCGGAACCGACATCCAGTCCGCCATCACATCGAACATCGAGACGCGAATGTCGGCGCCCTGACCGGTGCGCGAGCGCGCGAACAGCGCTTCGAGGATCGCCGCGTGCGCCGTCGCTCCCGTGGAGATGTCGACCACGGAAATGCCGACGCGCGTCATTTCGTCGGCGCTGCCCGTCACCGAGCAAAGGCCGCTCTCGGCCTGGATCAGCAGATCGTAGGCCTTGCGTTGCGCGTAGGGGCCACTGTCGCCGTATCCGCTGATCGAACACATGATCAGCTTCGGATAGTCCTTGCGCAGGCGCTCGCGCGCGAAGCCGAGCTTGTCGAACGCGCCCGGCTTGAGGTTTTGCAGCAGCACGTCCGCATTGGCGATCAGGCTTTCGAGCTGCCTGCGGCCCTCGTCGCTGGCGAGGTCGATGACCACCGATTTCTTGCCGCGGTTCAGCCAGATGAAGTAGCTGCTCTGGCCCTTGATGTTGGCGTCATAGGCGCGGGCGAAGTCGCCCTCGGGCCGTTCGACCTTGATGACGGTCGCGCCCGCATCGGCCAGGCGCGTCGCGCAGAAGGGGGCTGCGACGGCCTGCTCGATCGAGACGACGGTGATCCCTTCCAGTGGAAGCATCGGCAAGGCTCAATACGAACGCGGCATGCCGAGGATATGCTCGGCGATGTAGGACAGGATGAGATTGGTCGAGATCGGCGCGACCTGATAGAGCCGCGTCTCGCGGAATTTCCGCTCCACGTCATACTCCTCGGCGAACGCGAAACCGCCAAAAGTCTGCACGCAGGCGTTGGCCGCGTCCCACGCCGCATCGGCCGCGAGCATCTTCGACATGTTGGCCTCCGCGCCGCAGTCGAGGCCCGCCTCATAGAGCCGCACGGCCTCGCGCACCATCAGTTCGGCCGCCCGCATCGCGGCATAGGCTTTTGCGATCGGAAACTGGATGCCTTGATTCTGGCCGATCGGCCGGCCGAATACCACGCGCTGATTGGCGTAGTCGGTCGCCTTCTTGATGAACCATTTGGTGTCGCCGATCGATTCCGATGCGATCAGGATGCGCTCGGCGTTCATGCCGGACAGGATGTAGCGGAAACCCTTGCCTTCCTCGCCGATCAGGTTCCCGGCCGGGACCTTCAGATTGTCGAAGAACACTTCCGTGGTGGAGTGGTTCATCATGGTGCGGATCGGGCGGATGGTCAGCCCGTTGCCGCGCGCGGCGCGCATGTCGACCAGGAACACCGACAGGCCGTCGGTGCGGCGTGCCGCCTGGTCTTTCGGCGTGGTGCGGGCAAGCAGCAGCATAAGGTCGGAATGCTCGGCGCGGCTGGTCCAGATCTTCTGGCCGTTGACGACATAGTGGTCACCCTCGCGCCGTGCCGTCGTCTTCAGGGACGATGTATCGGTGCCGCTGGTCGGCTCGGTGACGCCAAAGGCCTGCAGGCGCAACTCACCGCTGGCGATGCCCGGCAGAAACTGCTTCTTCTGCGCCTCGCTGCCGTGCCGCAGCACGGTGCCCATGGTGTACATTTGCGCATGACAGGCGCCGGCATTGCAGCCGGCACGATGGACTTCTTCGAGGATGGCCGAGCCCGCGGAAATCTTCAGGCCGGCGCCGCCATATTCCTCCGGGATCAGTACGCCGAGATAGCCTGACTGCGTCAGTGCCTGCACGAACTCTGTCGGGTACGCCATCTCGCGGTCGAGCTTGCGCCAGTACTCACCCGGAAAGCCTTCGCACAGCCGCGCGACCGCGTCGCGGATGTCCTGATGATGGTCGTGCACGGCCGCGGCCTCGGCGCTTGTCGCAACGTTCATGGCGTGTTTCCACCCTTCTTTCTCAAGCAATAGCCCGGTCGTGAGGGCCGGGCTACAGCGAAAAAGCAGGGGTCGGGAACAGGGGCCGACGATTTGGTATGGCCGCTGATTTCGTTCACTTCTCCCCACGGGTCCCGCACGACGGGAGTGGGCGCAAAGACAGGCGCCGCGCAACGGCAGCCGCGCCCGCAGATTTATCGATTTCTGGTTTCCAGAAAGAAAGTTCTTGCTTTGTTCTGCGGCCGAGATTATCATCTTTCCCATCCCGCTCCGGCAAAGAGGCGTGCCGGCAGCATCACCGGCGCGGAGCGGGATGCGACGGACCCGTTGCGTTTGTGGGCCTTTCGCGTGGGGCGCGCGCCGGTTGAGGCGCGCGATCCGCGGAGTAGTGAAAGGACGATGACCCGCAAACGGGGTGGGCGGCCCGAGGACCCAGCAATGCGGCGATGCCCAGCATTCAGTCAAGGCACCAGGCGTCGTGGTGCCGCTGGGAGTTGCAAGCCGGTCAAAACCGTCGCGTGCGGAACGCAGGCGTTTCCTGCGTCCGAGGCTGCTGTTTGCCGTGTGCTGTTCCACCAGTACACGGCGTCATGTGCCTGGAAAGCACATGATGCCACGTGGTCACCCACGTGGCGCCGCGGGCGCGGTGAAACGCCCTGTGTTCCGCACGCCCCTTCGGGGGAGTTGAGGAAGGCAAGACAACAGAAGACCGGCGTGCCCTGGAGCCGGACAAAACACGGGGCGATGACGTACGTCTGGAGTTCGGCGGAGAGACGAACTCATACCTTAACCCTCACCCTGAGCTGCCCTGCGAAGCTCGAAGAGCGAAGCAGGGCGTCTCGAAGGGTAGAGGCCGAGGCGCAAGCCACGAGTCCATAGCCGTTCGAAGAACGGCGTCGCTTCGCTCGCCTGTGGCCTGCATCCTTCGAGACGCGCGCAAGAGCGCGCTACTCAGGATGAGGGTCGGGGTTGAAATGCGCCGAAAGGCGCAAGGCTGTTTGACAATTGAAGCACGTGAAAGCAGGGTGCACGCCCCTTGTTGGGGAGAGCGCGCCCTCAGTGCCGCACGGTAATACTATCCCGCGATGCGGACGGGCAGGTGCTCGTAGCCCTTGATGAAGCTGGAATAGACCCGCTTGGGCTCGTCCATCAGTTCGATCCTGTCGAAGCGCTTGAGGATTTCCTCCCAGACGATCTTCAACTGAAGCTCCGCAAGCCTCAAGCCCACGCAGCGGTGGATGCCGAAGCCGAACGACAGGTGCGTGCGCGGGCGCTTGCGGTCGATGATGAAGTCGTACGGGTTCTCGATCACCTCGTCGTCGCGGTTGCCCGAGACGTACCACATCACGACCTTGTCGCCCTTCTTGATCTGCTTGCCCTGCAGTTCGGTGTCGGTGAGCGCGGTGCGGCGCATGTGCGACAGCGGCGTCTGCCAGCGGATCACTTCCGGCACGAAGCTTTCCACGAGTTCCGGATTGGCCTTCAGCTTCCTGAACTGGTCCGGGAACTTGTTCAGCGCATACACCGCGCCGGACAGCGAATTGCGCGTTGTGTCGTTGCCGCCGATGATCAGCAGGATCAGGTTGCCGAGGAAGTTGCGTTCGTCCATGTCGCGCGTCGCTTCGCTATGCGCCATCATCGACAGCAGATCGTGCTTCGGCGGCTGCTTGATGCGCTCGTTCCAGAGCTTCTTGAAGTATTCGCCGCATTCCTCGAGGATCACCTGCTTCTTCGTCGAGGCTGTCGATCATGCCGGCGCCGGGAACAGCCGTGGCGATGTCGGACCAGTAGGTCAGCTTGCGCCGCTCCTCCCACGGAAAGTCGAACAGCGTCGCCAGCATCTGTGTCGTCAGTTCGACCGAAACCTTGTCGACCCAGTCGAACGTTTCGTTACGCGGCAGTTCGTCGAGGATCAGGCAGGCGCGTTCGCGGATGGTGAGCGGCGAGCTTGTCCAGATGCGTCGGCGTGAACATCGGCGCGACCGTCTTGCGCTGCGGGCCGTGCTTCGGCTGGTCCATCGAGATGAAGCTCGGCCGGCGCAGATCGGGGCGGGAGTCGCGAAGGGTGATGCCGCCGAGGCTGGAGTCGGACGAATAGACCTGATGGTTGGTCTCGACATCCATGATGTCGTTGTATTTCGTCACCGACCAATAGGGGCCGAACTCGCTCTCGCGGCAGTAATGGACCGGGTCTTCCTTGCGCAGGCGGTCGAAGTAAGGCCAGTGGCTGTCGGTAGCGAAAAGCGCCGGATCGCCGACATTGATGTCCGCGAGCGGAATGGAGTTGGCGCGCTCCCTGGCGTCACCGGAGCTGATCGTGCCGTGCATGGGGGTTCGTCCCTTATCGATCATCCGGTTCGCGTGGCGCCGGATGATTGCGTTGTCATTCGCGCAAAAGCGGCCACGTTCATTCGATTATGGGCGCCCCGGGGCTGGCGGAGCAAGTGACGAAGATCGTCGCTTTCGGCATGCCGACCTGCATTTTGCCGGTTTTCGCCCCGCGTTTCTGTGCATTTTCGGCCTCGCACCCGGCTTGTCAAAAAAGGCAGCCAAATACCGTTTCCGTAAAGTTTGGTTAATTTTGTTCCAATACAACCAGGACGGGTTCACTGGGGGAGGTTGTTGGGGATGTTCGGATCGTCTCGGGAATTGCATGCCAAGCTGGACGCGCTGAGCAAGTCGCAGGCCGTCGTCGAATTCAATCTGGACGGGACGATCATCACCGCCAACGAGAACTTCCTGAGCGCGCTCGGCTACAAGCTCGGCGAAATCGCGGGCAAGCATCACGGCATGTTCGTCGATCCCGCCACCCGGGACAGCGCGGAATATCGCGAATTCTGGGGCAGTCTCGGGCGCGGCCAGTTTCAGGCGGCCGAATACAAGCGCGTCGCCAAGGGCGGCAATCCGGTCTGGATTCGGGCGTCCTACAACCCGCTGCTCGGCAGCAACGGCAAGCCGTTCAAGGTCGTGATGCTTGCGACCGACGTCACCGCGGAGACGATCCGCAGCGCCGACTACGAAAGCCAGATCGACGCGATCCATGCGACGCAGGCTGTGATCGAGTTCAATCTCGACGGTACGGTCGTCGTCGCCAACGAAAACTTCCTGAAGGCCGTCGGCTACGCGCTCTCCGAGATCGAGGGCAAGCATCACAGCATGTTCGTGCCGCCGGCGATGCGCGACAGCAGCGAATATCGCAATTTCTGGGACCGTCTGCGCAGCGGCGAATATCAAACCGGTGACTTCGAGCGTATCGGCAAGGGCGGCAAACCTGTCTGGCTGCAGGCGTCCTACAACCCGATCACGAATGCCGGCGGCAAGCTCTGCAAGGTCGTGAAGTTTGCGACCGATATCACCGCCCCGGTGGAGCGCCGCCGTCAACGCGCCGAAGTCCAGAAGAGTGATCGATGCCGATCTCGGCGCGATCACGGATGCTGTCTCCTCGACCAACAGCCAGGCTTCGGCTGCCGCGGCGGCCTCGACCCAGACTGCGGGCAACATGCAGGCGGTCGCGTCCGGCGCCGAAGAACTTGCGGCCTCGGTCGGCGAGATCAGCCGCCAGGCGGCAGATGCGCTGTCGATTTCGACCAAGGCGGTCGAGCAGGCGAACGAAACCAACAAGATCGTCTCGGGTCTCGCGCACGCCGCTCAGAAGATCGGCGATGTGGTGAAGCTCATCAACAACATCGCCGAGCAGACCAATTTGCTGGCACTGAACGCGACCATCGAGGCGGCGCGTGCGGGCGAGGCCGGCCGCGGCTTCGCGGTTGTCGCCTCCGAGGTGAAGAGCCTCGCGACGCAGACCTCGAAGGCCACCGACGAGATCAGCGGCCAGATCGCCGAGGTTCAAAGTTCTACGACGAGCGCGGTCAATGTGATCGAGGCGATCACCCAGACCATTTCGCGCATCAACGAAATCTCCGCGGCGATTGCCACGTCCGTCGAGGAGCAATCCTCGGTGACGCAGAACATCTCGGAAAACATGCAGGTCGCCGCCAAGGGCGTGAACGATATCAACGCGAGAATGAACGAGATCGCGAGCGCGGCGCAGTCGGTGGACACGGCGACCCGCAAGGTCAAGGAAGCCTCGCGCGCCATCGCTTGAAGCAGTTCCAGTATTCAGGACGGAACGAGCGGCCGGCATTCGCCCGCCGCTCTTCTTTTGGCGGCTAGCCCGTGCCATTGTGCGCAAGCAGGACTGCGCGACAGGGAGACGACAGGGCAATGGATTTCAAGCTGACCGAACAACAACGCAGCATGGTTTCAACCGTGCGCGACCTTGTCGAAGGCGAGTTCAAGCCGAACGCGCAGAAATACATGGACGGCACCTTCCCCTGGCCGAACATGAAGAAGCTCGCGGAGATCGGTGTGCTCGGCATGTCGGTGCCGGAGGAGTATGGCGGGCTCGGCCTGTCGATCTTCGAGACTGCGCTGATCCTCGAGGAGATTGCCAAGGGCTGTTACGTCACGGCGATGGCGACGCTCGGCGAAGCCGGCGTGCAGACGCGGGTGATCTCCACCTACGCGCCGAAGTCGATCAAGCAGCGCATCCTGCCGCAGGTGGTGAGCGGCGACTGCATCCTCGCCGTCTGCATGACCGAACCGCACGCGGGCACCGACGTCGCCAACTATCGCACCAACGCCGACATCAAGGGTGACCGGATCATCCTGAACGGCGTCAAGACGCTGATCAGCCGCGCCAGGGAAGCCGGCATGTTCGTGATCTTCAGCCGCATCGACAAGAAACCGGGGCGTGAAGGCATCGGTTGCGTACTGCTCGAACGCGACACACCTGGCTTCGAAGTGACCGGCACCTACCACACCATGGGCGGCGAGAACCTGCACGAGATCCAGTTCAACAACTGCGAACTTGCCGCTCGAAAATCTCGTGATTCGCGGAAGACGGATTTCGCAAATTGCTGTCCGCATTCAACACTCAGCGCTGTCTCAATCCGAGCATCTCGCTGGGCCTTGCGGAAGGCGCGTTCGCCGAAGCGCTGAAATATGCGCGCGAGCGCGAGATTTTCGGCAAGGCGATCGGCGATTTCCAGGGAAATCGCTGGAAGCTCGCCGACATGTACAAGGATATCGAGACCGGACGCAGCATCCTCTATCGCGCCTGCATGACCGCCGATCCGTTTCCCGACCCGTTCATGGCGGCGGTGGCCAAGGTGTTCTGCAACGAGATGGCGCTGCGCGTCACCAATGACGCGGTGCAGATGCATGGTGGCTTCGGCTTTACCGACGAATATGCGGTGTCGCGGCTCTATCGCGGCGCGCGCTACGGCACGCTCGGCGGCGGCACGTCGGAGACCTTGCGCGATCTGATCGGCAAGCGGATCATGGTGGCCCACAATGCCGACGAACTCCTGGCCTATGACATGGTGACGGGGTTCGACCTGGTCTCCTGAGACCGGTCTCGCCGAAACGGGATGCGAATGTTAGAACCGAACCATTCGTCGTTCGGAGCCATTGCCATGATCGCCAACAGCCCACGCGCCTTCAATTTCGACCTCGGAGAGACCGCCGACGCGATCCGCGAGACGGTGTGGAGTTTCGCATCGAACGAGATCGCGCCGCGCGCCGACGAGATCGACAAGACCAACACCTTTCCACGCGACCTCTGGCCGAAAATCGGCGCGCTCGGGCTGCATGGCATCACGGTGGAAGAAGAATATGGCGGCGCAGGCCTCGGCTATCTCGAACACTGCGTGGCGATGGAGGAAATCTCGCGCGCCTCGGCGGCAGTCGGCCTTTCCTATGGCGCTCATTCGAACCTGTGCGTCAACCAGATCCGCCGCAATGGCAGCGAGGCGCAGAAGCGAAAATATCTTCCGAAGCTGATGTCGGGCGAACACGTCGGCGCGCTGGCGATGTCCGAGCCGGGTGCGGGCTCCGACGTGGTGTCGATGCGCACACGCGCCGACAGGAAGGGCGATCACTACATCGTCAACGGTGGCAAGATGTGGATCACCAACGGTCCTGTCGCCGAGACGCTGGTGGTGTACGCGAAGACCGATCCCGATGCCGGGCCGCGAGGCATGACCGCGTTCATCATCGAGAAGGGGATGAAGGGATTCTCGACTGCGCAGAAACTCGACAAGCTGGGGATGCGCGGTTCCGACACGTGCGAACTGGTGTTTCAGGATTGCGAAGTGCCCGAAGAGAATGTGCTCGGCAAGGTCGGCAGCGGTGTCAATGTGCTGATGTCGGGTCTCGACTACGAGCGCGCGGTGCTGGCGGCCGGTCCGCTCGGCATCATGCAGGCCTGCATGGATGTGGTGATGCCCTATGTGCACGAACGCAAGCAGTTCGGTCAGCCGATCGGCACGTTTCAACTCGTGCAAGGCAAGGTCGCCGACATGTATGTGACGATGAATGCCGCGCGGGCCTATGTTTACGCGGTGGCGAAGGCCTGCGATCGCGGCGAGACCTCGCGCGAGGATGCGGCCGGCGCCATTCTCTATGCGGCTGAGCGCGCGACCCAGTGCGCGCTGGATGCGATCCAGTTGCTCGGCGGCAACGGGTATATCAATGACTATCCGACCGGCAGGCTGCTGCGCGATGCGAAGCTTTACGAGATCGGCGCGGGAACCAGCGAAATCAGGCGGATGCTGATCGGGCGGGAACTGTTCGAAAAACAGGCATGAATCGGCATGGAGCGGGTGTCGGCACAGTGGGATAGCCAACAACCGGTGAGGGCGCAGCGTCTGCGACCTGGATCACACTCGCGAACATCGAACCGCCGTAAGGGGTAAGGCGACCAAGTCTAATCGGGATTCTCGAACAATCGGGGCTGTTTCATGGATCAGTTGACCACCGCGCCGCTTCAGCCGGCGCCGACGCCCGTGAAGGTTGCGTTCACCGGCGACCGCCGCAGTTTCCTTGGGCTGGTTGCGCGCGGCGCGGGCCTCGAGTTGATCACCGCCGGCTTCTATCGCTTCTGGCTGACCACCGACATTCGCCGGCATCTCTGGTCGCACACCGTCGTCGACGGCGACGGCGCCGAATACACCGGTCGCGGCAGGGAACTGCTGATCGGCTTCCTGGTCGCGATGGCAATTCTGGTACCGATCTATCTCGCCTACTTCATTCTCGGTCTCGAGGCTGAGCGGCTGCAGGCGTTCGCCAGCATACCGCTGGTGGTCTTCCTGTATGTATTCACGCAATTTGCGATTTATCGCGCGCGCCGCTATCGCATGACGCGCACCATCTGGCGCGGCGTCAGATTCTGGATGACCGGGTCGGGCTGGGGCTACGCCCTGCGCGCCTCGCTCTGGAGCCTGGCAATGGTGGTCACGCTCGGCCTCGTCCTGCCGTGGCGCGATGCGGCGCTCGAGCGCTACAAGATGCAGCATACGCACTATGGCGACCTGCAAGGCAGCTTCGAGGGCACGCGGCGGGGAGTTCTTCAAGCGCGGCTGGTGGCTGTGGCTGCTGGCAATACCTGCGACGCTTACGATTATCGGCATCCCGTTCGTCTACGCCGCGTTCAAGGCGATCCAGATGCGCTGGTGGCTGAACGGCCTGCGTCTCGGCGGCGTGCGGCTTTCGTCAAAACTCGATGGCGGTGATTTCATCGGCCTGTACTGGAAGACGATCGGCTGGAGCTTCCTGCTCTCGTTCGTGCTCAGCGGCTATGTTGCCGTCGTTGCGCTGATCGTCGGATCGATGGGCGGTCCGACTGCAGGCGAGTCGGTGTTCGCCAATCCCGAACTCTATACCAGCATACCATTCCTCGCCCTGACCGTGGTCGGCTATCTAGCCTGGGCGATGGGGATGAATGTCTTCATGCGCCTCTATCTTGTGCGCGATCTGTGGCAGCGCGCGGTGTCGTCGATCACCGTTCACGGTATCGAAGCGGCTGCAAACGTCGCCGCCAGGGGCGATCTGGCGAACGCGATCGGCGAAGGCTTTGCCGATGGGCTGGATGTTGGAGGGTTGTGACAGTTGAGCGAAGCGGAGAACTCCACGCCGGCCGGCGCCGCGTCCGACGCAGATGCGCCGGCCCGAGCTCCAGTCACCTATCTCGACGGCGCCTCCAGCCGCAGGCGGAACGTTGAACTGAGGCTCGCCGATCGCTGCGAGATATTTGAGGGCGCTGAAGTTCTCGCCGCCTGGCCGTATACGGATGTGCGGCGCGCCGACGGGCCGGCCGGTACATTACGCGTGATGTGTGTGTCGGCGCCGCTGCTGGCGCGGCTGGAAATCCGCGATCCGGCGCTTGCCGGCGAACTCGAACGCCGTTGTTCCACGCTCGATGCAGACTTGCCCGGCGCGAAGGGCGTGGCCGTCATTGTCGGATGGTCGGCCGCGGCACTGGTCTCGATCGTGCTGATGGTGCTGTTCGTCGTGCCGCTGGTGGCCGACCGGCTGACGCCGCTTATTCCCTACGCGCTCGAAAAGCGCATCGGTGAGGTTGCCGACAAGCAGGTGAAGGTCATCTTCGAGGGCAAGGCGTGCGAGAGTCCCGACGGCAAGGCCGCGTTCACGAAGCTTGTCGATACCTTGCGGCAGGCCGGCGAGGTCGATGTCACGGCTGACGCGGCGGTGATATCCAATGACATCGCCAACGCCATCGCACTGCCCGGCGGCAAGATCTATGTCTTCGAGGGATTGCTGACGAAGGCCGAGAACGTCGATGAGCTAGCAGGCGTGCTCGCGCACGAACTCGGTCATGTGAAGAATCGCGATGGTCTGCGCAACCTGATCTACAATGGTGGCACGTCGTTCCTGATCGGTCTCTTGTTCGGCGATGTCACCGGATCCAGCGCCATCATCTTCGCCAGCCGCGAAATGTTTCAGGCGTCGCACTCACGCGAGGCCGAACGAAGCGCGGACCAGACAACCATCGATGTGATGCGCAAGCTCGGCCGCTCGCCGAAGCCGATGGGAGAATTCCTGCTGCGCGTCACCGGCAAGGAAAAAGGCAAGGGGCTGGCGATGATATCCAGTCATCCGCTGTCGGAAGATCGCCTCGCGCGGATGAGTCAGCAGGATGCTGCGCCGTCCGCGCCACCGCTGCTGACGGCCCAGGAATGGGCAGCGCTGAAGGCGATCTGCAAGACGGCGGCGAAGAGCTGACGGAGCTTTGTTTTCGCCAAATCGGCGGCACTCACCTCAGTTCGGCAAACCATTGCTCTTTGCGACCCATGCCCTCACCGCGGGCAGGATCTCGGGCAACAACGCCTTCACCTCGTCGGCCGACATGCCGGGTCGCACGCGCGGGTGATAGAGGATATTGAGCAGATACTGGTCGTAGACGCCGAAGTGACTCATGCTCACCTTGTCGTTGAAGGTCGTCCATGGCACCTGGTCGGTGTCGTTGATGGGGCCGAGCGCCTGCAGGAGCTCTTCGTAGGCGCAATCGGCGAAGATGAAGTTGCCGGCGTCGACTGCGAGGATGACGTTCGAATTGACGATGGCGAAGTCGTCATTCTTGGTGAAGCTCGACAGGCATTGCGGATCGATGGCCTTGCGGATTTCGCGCGCGCGATCAGCGCCGTAGAACGATGCGATCGTTCGATGCAGATCGCGGTCGCGCACCAGCGTGACGACGACGTCAGCCACCTCGCGTTGCGCGATCACCGACATCTCGAGATGCTCGATCCGCCGGCCGATGTCGGCGACGATCTCGCGCATTTTGGCGCGGCGATCCGGGCGCGCCCGGTTGTCGATGAACACGCGCACCGGCCTGTCGTATTTACGGATACGATCGACGCGGCCGGCGAGATGAAATTCGGCGCCGAACGCGACCTTGAAGAATCCCCCGGCGATCTCGGTGTCGGTGAACTGCTTCTTCTCGCGCTGTGGCGTGACGATGGTCTGGGCAAAGGCGAGGTCGCCGGCCGGCAACGCGATCAGCGCCGCCACAAGAAGGACCCTTGCCGCGCGCCGGGGATCTGTCCGTTTCGGATTCGCATGCATGTGCCATTCTAGCCCATTCGATGAGCCAAAGAAAAAGGCCGGCGAACCGCCGGCCTTCTGTCTTTCCATTGCAGGACGGCTCAGTTCTTCACGATCACCGTCGCGCCGATCTGTACGCGATCATAGAGGTCGACCACGTCGGCGTTGGTCATGCGGAAACAGCCGGACGACACTGCCTGCCCGATGGTTTCCGGCTCGTTCGAGCCGTGAATGCGGTAGAGTGTGGAGCCGAGATACATTGCGCGCGCGCCGAGCGGGTTGTCTTCGCCGCCCTTCATGTGGCGGGGCAGATCCGGGCGGCGGCGCAGCATCTGTGCGGGTGGCGTCCACTCCGGCCATTCCTTCTTGGCCGTGACCTTGTGCACGCCGGACCAGCGGAAGCCGTCGCGACCGACACCGATACCGTAACGCATGGCCTGGCCGTTGCCGATCATCAGGTACAGGCGGCGTTCGGCGGTGTTGATGAAGATGCTGCCCGGCTTGTAGTCACCGGGAAAACTGACCGTTGTGCGCGAGACCGAGCCGGCGTAGCCGCCGCTGAAAAACTGATAGCGCTTGTTTGCCGGCGCGCCGCCGTACATGAGGTCGGGATCGTCGACCTGCGCCTGCACGGGTTGCGCGAGCGCAACGAATGTCATCAAAATCGTCAGAAAAGCCAGCAGCCCCTTCATTCCGTCCTCGTCTGAATTTCTGTCAGGTTCATTCCGGCGAACGCGCGCTTCGTCGCCCTTGCGGCGGCAGAAAGGCCACAATTCGCCGCGTTTCGCAAGCCGTGCGGAGCGGGATTGCTTCAACTGTCGCGCCTGGTTGCGAGGGCCATCCGGTCCCCTTGCCGGAACGGCATGAATTCGGGCGCTTGAGGCATCCAGGCAAAGCGTTTGACGGGGCTGGCGAAGGATGATTTTTTCGTGATCGGGAGCCTTCAACAACAACGAAAGCAACGGTGCAGCCATGAATGGTGCGGAAAGTCTGGTCAGAACGCTGGTCGCGGGCAAGGTGGACGTCTGTTTCACCAACCCCGGCACGTCGGAAATGCACTTCGTCTCCGCGCTTGATCGGGTCGACGGCATGCGTTGTGTGCTTGGTCTGTTCGAGGGCGTGGTGACCGGCGCCGCGGACGGCTACTACCGCATGAAAGGCACGCCGGCCTCGACGCTCCTGCATCTTGGTCCCGGCCTCGGCAACGGCATTGCCAATCTGCACAACGCGAAGAAGGCGTCGTCCGGCATCGTCAACATCGTCGGCCAGCACGCGACCTATCACATTGATTACAACGCGCCGCTCACATCCGATATCGAGGGGCTGGCGCGACCGGTCTCGTCCTGGGTGCGCACGTCGCCGGATGCAAAATCGGTCGCGCGTGATGGCGCTGCCGCAATCGCGGCGGCGAGCGCCTCGCCGGGCCAGATCGCGACGCTGATCCTGCCGGCCGACACGGCGTGGAACGACGCCGACGGCATCGCCGAAGTCGGCGCAATCTCGCAGCGCGCGGCGATGTCCGCCTCGGCCGTCGACAACGCCGCGAAGCTTCTGAAAAGCGGCGAACCAACATTGATCCTGATGTCGCACCGGGCGCTGCGCGAGGACGGGTTGGCGCTCGCCCAGCAGATTGCCGGCAAGACCGGCTGCAAGGTGATGGCGCAGGGTTCGAACCCGCGGGTTGCGCGGGGCGCCGGCCGCTACTCGATCGATCGTGTGCCGTACGTCGTCGACCTCGCCCTCAGCACGCTGAAGGATTTTCGCCACATCATCCTGGTCGAGGCGCACGAGCCGGTGGCGTTCTTCGCTTATCCGAACAAGCCGAGCCTGCTGAAGGCCGACGGCGCGAAGATGCACAAGCTGTGCGATATCGGCGGCGATTGCATCGGCAGCCTGCGGGCGCTGGCCGATGCCGTCGGCGCGAAACCCGCCGACGTCAAGCCGCAGAAGCATGCGGAGATCGTCAAGCCGACCGGACCGCTGACGCATGCCTCGATCGCCGCTGCGATCGCGGCGGCGATCCCGGAGAACGCCATCGTCGTCGACGAAGCTGTCACGACCGGTCGCGCATTCTTCGCACCGACCGCCGGCGCGAAGCCGCATGACTGGCTGCAGAACATGGGCGGCTCGATCGGCTACGGCACGCCGGTCGCGACCGGTGCGGCGGTCGCCTGTCCCGATCGCCGCGTGATCGCGCTCGAAGGCGACGGCAGCGCGATGTACACGATCCAGTCGTTGTGGACGCAGGCGCGCGAGCAGCTCGACGTCACGACGGTGATCTTTGCCAACCGCACCTACGAAATCCTGAAGGGTGAATTCACCCACGTGCAGGCGGGCACGCCGGGCAAGAAGGCAGTCGATATGCTCAACCTCGACCGCCCCGCGCTCGACTGGGTGTCGCTGGCGAAAGGCATGGGCGTGCCGGGCGTCTCGGTGTCGAACGCCGAGGACTTCCACAGGGAACTCGCCAATTCGGTTGCAACGCCCGGGCCGCGGCTGATCGAAGTGCAGATGTGAGGCAAGCGACGAACGGGCGCGACGGATTTCTCGGCGTCAACGATTGCTTCTGACGCCTGGCTGAGCGGAACCAGTAGGAAGGGCCGGAGCAATCCGGCCCTTCCGTTTTGCATCGGACAATTTTGAACGTCGTCTCGGTTGCGAGACTTGCGATCCGCAGGCGCGCGAAACCGTCTCGTTTAGTTACGATTGGCCGTCTTGTCGGTCCTTGAAGAGCAATGCTGCGCTGGTCATCAAGCCGGCAAAGCCCAGATACTCGACATTGGGCACCTCTCGCGACAGCGACAGCAGCTTCATGATATCGAAGCCGACGGTGCAGCCCACGGCAAAGATGCCTGCGATCATTCCCAGATAAAGCCAACGGCCCATGTGCAGTATCCTTGTCAAAGGCGGTTCGATTTCGATCGCGTCCGTCCGCACGTGCGAGATGCGGTTCAATCGGTGTCGTCAGCAAGACATCGTAGCGATCGAAGGTTAAGCGTTCAGGAATTCGGCGGTGGTATTGGTCGCGATCGCATGCTGCTGCGCGGGGACTTGGCGAGCATCGCCCGCTTTCGCCCTGCGGGCTTCGGCGCGGCAGCCTTCGCTACGAGATGGCTTGCCGAGCCGTAGCTTGCGAAGCGAGCGAAGGCTGGTGGGCACTGAAGGGATCGAACCTTCGACCTTCCCCGTGTGAAGGGGACGCTCTCCCGCTGAGCTAAGCGCCCGGAAGTCGCGATTTACGAAGGGCGGGGGCAGGGTGTCAAGCAAGGAAGCCTGTTTCGCCCTCGAATGATGTCAATCCGGGCGCGAGCGCACCCGGAATCCGGACGCTGGGATCGTCAGCGTCAGCCAATCTCCGGATTCCGGGTTCGCATCTTCGACGCGCCCCGGAATGGCGAAAGCTGATTTCAGCCCTTACCGCGCCTGTTGCGCGCGCGACGCCTGACTCTGCAGGGCGCGGATGCGGTCGGCCAGCGTGCCCTTCGTCGCCGACGGCGTAATGCTTGGCGCGGGTTCAGGTGCCGTGGCCTTGTTGGCGTTGGCCGCGTTCGGCACGGCGCCGATCGCGTTGGCGGATTTGCCTTGTGCGTAGCTCTGCTCCGGCGTACGCGCCTCGACTGCAAGGATCGCCTCGATCGGGGAGTCCGGGCCTTCCAGCGTGATCGCGAGCTTTGCGACTTCGGCGGCGATGTCGTTGATGCGCTCGCGCAGCACCGCGTTTTCCATGCGCTCGCTTGCCCAGGACGATTCTGCCTGCGTCTTGATCGCGTTCAGTTCGCGCTGCATGGCGCCGCGTTCCTCGCGCACCGCCGTGAGCTGCTCTTCAAGCAATGCCTTCTCCGCACGCAGCTTGTCGAATGCGGGTGAGTTCGCTGAGGCCGCCGTCGCGGACGTCTGCACGCTTTCGAGCTGCTGGCGAAGCTGATGATTTTCCATGCCGCGTTCGGCCAGCATCTTGCCCTGCACTGCGAGCCGGTTTTCCAGATCGGTCGCCCGCGCGCCGAGCATCTCGGCTTCCTTGGTTTGCCCGATCAACTGCTTTTCGAGGTCGTTGACGCGCACAGCGAGATTCTCGACGCGTTCGCGCGCCGCATTGAGATCGCGTGTAGCATTGCTCGACTCGTCGCGTGTGAGCGAAAGCTTCTGCTGCGCTTCGGTGAATTCGCGCTCGGCGTCGTTGACGCGCTGTTGCAGCGCAATGATCTGCGTATTGACGGCAGCGAGTTCGACCTGCCGCGCTTCTGCGACCTGGGAGCGGTCCGACAATTCGTGACCGATCTTCGCCAGTTCGTTCTGCTTGTCGGAGAGTTTTGTCTCGGCGTCGCGGAGCGATTGCGTCTTCGCCGCAAACTCTTCTTCGGTCGCGCGCAGCTGTTCCTTGACGGATTTCTCGCGCGCCTCAAGCTGGAAGATCGCGGCATTCTTCTCGCCGAGCTCGAACTTCATCCGGTTGATCGCTTCGGATTTCTTGCCGAGTTCGGCAAGCTGGGTCGTGGTCTTGGCCTTGAGCTGATCGACGCTCATTTCGAGCCGTCGCGCCGACATCGCGAATTCCGCGCGGAGCTGATCCTTGTCGGCCTGGATTTCGGCCATCGACAGCGGCGTCGCCGCTTCCAGCCGCCTGGTCGTCAGCCGCACTGCGCGGCTGTGAACCAGCGGCACGATGGCCAGCCCCAGCAGGGTGGAGACCAGAAAACCGATCGCGAAATACATGATCGGCTCGATCATGGCGCACTCCGACAAATTAAGGACTTCGTTACCATGCCATGGAGCGCGACCCGAGCGCCAGCAACAGAGCGCGTTAACCTGAATCCGCCGGCCGGGCGTTGAGGCACTCGGGAAAGCTCGGATTCAGGGCCGGGCCTGCTAGAACGGATTCCAGGTCGCCTGCGGCGTGAACTTCAGATAGCCGATATTGGCTCCCAGCCTGAGGCCGACGCCCGAGCGGATCGGCACCACCACGATGTTGTTCGCCGTCAGAGCGGTCATGCCGAATCCGCCGACGAAATAGGCGGATCCGTCGAGGCCGGCAAAGCGCTGGTAGATCGCGCCGGTCGCCGGCAGGTTGTAGACCAGCATCATGGTGCGCGCGCCGTCGCCGCCCCAGTCGAAGCCGACCGAGGGGCCCTGCCAGTAGACGCGGAGGTCGCCGGCGTTTTTGGTGTAGAGCGTGCCTTCGCCATAGCGCAGGCCGGCGACAAACGCGCCGCTCGCCTTCCTCGCCAAGCACGTACCCGTTCGGCAGGCCCCAGTTGCTCACCGCGCGTTCGACCACCGAGGCGAGCCCGCGTGAGACGTTGCCGAAGAATTGATGGCCGGCATTGACGATTTCGTCCGGCGAAAACGTCTGATTCGGATTCTGGCCTGAGCGCGGGCCGCCTTGGGCGGCCGCAGGCAGCGTCCCGGCGAGCATTGCCGTGAGCAATACCGCGGCAAGGCGCATGACGACTCTCATTTGGGGGTCTCCCGTTGCAATACCTGTCAGCCTGGCCGGGCGCTTAACCGGATGCTGACGCCGCCCCATCTAGAATGCAAAAACGTCCCGAATTGAGCTTTTATCGGCGGCAACTATGACGTTACGACGGCAGGAAAGGAAAGGCTTCGCGTCCAGGACCTGGGACGTGAGGACTTGGGGCGTGAAGACCTGGGGTGCGGTGGCGTTGCTGATCGCGCTCTGCGTGCCCGGCATGGCGCTGGCCCAGGCGACGACCGAGCGGGTGGTGGTGAACCGGTTTACCGGCCTTGCGATCTCCGGCTTCGATCCGGTGGCCTACTTTACCGAGGCTGCGGCGGTGCGGGGTGTGGAACAGTTCGAGGCCGTGCAGGACAGCGCGGTCTGGCGTTTCCGCAACGAGGGTAACCGCGCGGCCTTTGTCGGTCATCCGGAAGTCTACGGGCCGCAGTTCGGTGGTTACGATCCGGTCGATGTCGCGCGCGGCAAGGTCGTTCAGGGCAATCCGCAGCTTTGGACCATTCACAGCCAGCGG
The DNA here is from genome assembly GCA_963774995.1 of uncultured Alphaproteobacteria bacterium. Lineage (GTDB taxonomy): Bacteria > Pseudomonadota > Alphaproteobacteria > Rhizobiales > Xanthobacteraceae > P52-10. The sequence continues at coordinate 29,463 of CAVZHJ010000002.1, read as the reverse complement.
CTGTATCTGTTTGCGAACGAAAGCAGCCGCGTCGCCTTTGCGGCCAATCCCGCAGGCTTTGCGAAGTCGGCCCAGCGCCGCTGGCCGAAGCTGCGGCTGGAACTTTCGCAGTAAAGTTCCAGCGGCCGCCAGTCCCATTACCGCGCCTTTGAAGCGTCGCCCCAGGCTATGAATTCCGGCACGGCGAAGTCGCCCTTGCGCTGGCCGAAACGCAGCGGCTGGCCGCGGCTGTCGGCAACGATGCCGCCTGCGGCCTCGACGATCGCGTGCCCTGCAGCGATGTCCCATTCGGAAATCGCGGAAAGCCGCGGATAAATATCGGCCGTGCCTTCGGCGACCCGGCAGAACTTCAGCGCCGATCCGATCGTCGCCCGCGTCGCGCCGCCGCGTTGCTTGATGAACGCATCGGTCCGGCTATCGAGGTGAGAGCGGCTGACGGCCGCAATCCATGGTCCATCAGGCAAGGGCTTTGTTTGAATTGGAGTCCGGCTTGCCACACGCTCGGAATGATCCAGCGAGAAGCTCATGCGCTCGGCGCCGCTCCCGACGATGCCGCGCCAGAGAACCCCGAGCGCCGGTGCGCCGATGACGCCGAGCAGCGGGCGGCCGCCGGTGACCAGTGCGATGTTGACTGTATAGTCGTTGTGTCCGGCAATGAACTCCCGCGTGCCGTCCAGCGGATCGACCATGAAGAAGCTTGCGAGGTAGGGACCGGTCGCGCGATCGACCCGCTCTTCGGAGACGACCGGAATATTTGGTCTCAACCGCTTCAGGCCGTCGACGATGATGGCATCTGCGGCCAGATCCGCCTGCGTCACGGGCGAGCCGTCCAGCTTGTCTTCCGCCGTTATCTTGTGGCGGGCGACATCGAGAATGGCCGCCGATGCGCGCACCACGAGGTCGGTCAGGGGCTCCAGCAGCGCCTTTGCGGCGATCCGGTCGATCATGGATCCGTCCACGGAACCGGCGCTCATCATGCGCGTTCGGCGTTGGCCGAAGCGCCGGCGGCGGGCATTTTCTTGTTATCCGCCTGCTTTGTTGAAGGCACCTGGCGTTATCCTCTGCTTACGGACCCGTGGGCGATTTCGAGACCGGGCGGTGTCCTGCTATGACTTTGACTTAGATGTCCTGATTTGCCGTAACCGTTCTATGCGGCTCATTCCTGCGGGGAACAACCCATCATGTCCGGCTCATCCTCGTCCGTCACCCTTGCCCCTGATTCCGCACCGGTTGGTCCGGATGCGCTCGATCTGGCCGCGCTGTTGTGTTCGCGGGTCTGCCACGACCTGATCAGCCCGGTCGGGGCGATCGTCAATGGGCTCGAGGTGCTGGATGACGCCAAGAACGCCGATGACCGCGATTTTGCGCTCGATCTGATCCGCAAGAGCGCCCGCAGCGCGTCCGCGAAGCTGCAATTCTGCCGCCTTGCCTTCGGCGCCGCAGGCTCCGCAGGTGCGCAGATCGACACCGGCGATGCTGAAAACATGACGCGCGGCTTCCTTGAAGACGAAAAGACCAAGGTGGCCTGGAATCTGCCGCGGACGCTGCAGCCGAAGAACCGCGTCAAGCTGCTGCTGAACATGCTGATCATCGCCCAGCAGACGATTCCGCGCGGCGGCACGCTTGACCGTCGATGCGCAGGGGCGAGGGCGATGCGGCATGGCTTCCGCATTCGTGCGGCCGGCCTCAATGCGCGGCTGCCGCAGAATATCGCCGACCAGTTGGCGGGCGCGCATCAGGGCACGATCGACGCCCATGCCGTGCAGCCTTATTATACGCGGCTGTTGGCGCAAGCCTCCGGCCTGCGTGCATCGCTCGCGATGGATGGCGACGCCGTGATCGTGAGCGCCGTCTGAACAAGCCGCATTCGCCTGTTTAGATTTGCTTAACCATCGCGCTTTTTGGAAAGCGATCCGCGCCTTCGTTGCATCTTATTGGGATGGCCGCAGTTTTCGCGGTTAGGTGAGCGATCAACTCAACCAAATATAAAGGCTTTGCCCACAAACTGCCCTGACTGCGAAAGGCCGCATCGACGGTATTTCCGCGTGTTTCTGGGGCTAGCGCTACATGGACGATCTTCTCCGCGAATTCCTGACCGAAACCCACGAGAGCCTCGATCTCGTCGACGTTCAAGCTGGTGAAGTTCGAGCAAGACCCGAACAACGCAAAAATCCTCGATAACATCTTCCGCCTCGTGCACACCATCAAGGGCACCTGCGGCTTTCTCGGCTTGCCGCGCCTCGAAGCGCTCGCGCATGCCGCCGAAACGCTGATGGGCAAATTCCGCGACGGCATGGCCGGTGACCGGCGAGGCCGTCACGCTCATTCTGTCCACCATCGACCGCATCAAGGATATCCTTGGCGAACTCGAACAGACAGAAGCCGAGCCCGAAGGCAACGACCGCGATCTGATCGACGAACTCGAGCGCATGGTGCGAACTGAGCGCGGCAGAGCCTGCGCCGGCGCCTCGCCGCCGTCGCACAGGGCACGCTCGTGCCGCAGACGCTCGAGCGCGCCGCTGCGGCCGGGCGAGGTCTCGCTCGACGAACTCGAGCGCGCGTTCCGCGAAACGGCTCCCGAAATCGCGCCCGCGGCCGCGCCGTGAAGGCAGCGCCGCCGGTGGTAAAGCCGCCGCCAAGCCGGCTGCGAAGAAATCCGTCGTGGAAATCGACACGCCGTCGCCGATGCCGACAAGGTCGCGAACCAGTCGATCCGCGTCAACGTCGATACGCTCGAACACCTGATGACGATGGTGTCGGAGCTGGTGCTGACCCGCAACCAGCTGCTCGAGATCGTGCGCCGCCACGAGCGACTCCGAATTCAAGGTGCCGCTGCAGCGCCTGTCGAACGTCACCGCCGAACTGCAGGAAGGCGTGATGAAGACGCGGATGCAGCCGATCGGCAATGCCTGGCAGAAGCTGCCGCGCATCGTGCGCGACCTGTCGGCCGAACTCGGCAAGCAGATCGAACTCGAGATGCACGGCGCCGACACCGAGCTCGACCGCCAGGTGCTCGACCTGATCAAGGATCCGCTGACGCACATGGTCCGCAACTCCGCCGATCATGGCATCGAGATGCCCGCCGAGCGCGTCGCCGCCGGCAAGCCGGAGCAGCGGCACGATCCGGCTCTCGCGCCTATCACGAAGGCGGCCACATCATCATCGACATCGCCGACGACGGCCGCGGCCTCAACACCGAGCGCGATCAAGGCCAAGGCGCTTGCCAACGGGCATCGCTACCGAAGCCGAACTCGAGAAGATGACGGAAGCGCAGATCCACAACTTCATCTTCGCGCCGGGCTTCTCGACCGCGGCGAAGGTCACCAACGTCTCCGGCCGCGGCGTCGGCATGGATGTGGTGCGCACCAACATCGACCAGATCGGCGGCACCATCGAGCTGAAGTCGGTGCCGGGCGAGGGCACGAGCTTCATCATCAAGATCCCGCTGACGCTGGCCATCGTCTCGGCGCTGATCGTCGAGGCGGCGGGCGAGCGCTTCGCCATTCCGCAGCTCTCGGTCGTCGAACTCGTGCGCGCGCGCGCGAACTCGGAGCATCGCATCGAGCGGATCAAGGACACGCCGGTGCTGCGGCTGCGCAACAAGCTGCTGCCGCTGATCCATCTGCAGAAGCTGCTCAAGATCGATGACGGCGCGCGAGATCGATCACGAGAACGGCTTCATCGTCGTCACGCAGGTCGGCAGCCAGACCTTCGGCATCATCGTCGACGGCGTCTTCCACACCGAGGAAATCGTCGTCAAGCCGATGTCGAGCAAGCTGCGCCACATCACGATGTTCTCGGGCAACACCATCCTCGGCGACGGCTCGGTGATCATGATCATCGATCCGAACGGCATCGTGCACGCGATCGGCAACTCGGTCGTCGCGGCTGCGCCGCGACATGTCCGAAGAGCACGAAGCGATGCGCAACGCGTCCAGCGACCAGATGACGTCGCTGCTGGTGTTCCGCGCCGGTTCGACACAGCCGAAGGCGGTGCCGCTGGCGCTTGTCACGCGCCTTGAGGAGATCGAGGCTGCCAAGATCGAACTCTCGAACGGCCGCTACCTGGTGCAATATCGCGATCAGCTGATGCCGCTGGTCGCAGATGGATGGCGTCACGGTCCGCAAGGATGGCGTCGCAGCCGATGCTGGTGTTCGCCGACGACGGACGCTCGATGGGCCTCGTGGTCGACGAGATCGTCGACATCGTCGAGGAACGGCTCAACATCGAGGTCGGCGAGCAGCCACGAGGGCATTCTCGGCTCGGCCGTGATCAAGGGACAGGCCACCGAAGTCGATCGACGTCGGCCATTTCCTGCCGATGGCGTTCGCCGACTGGTTCAGCCGCAAGGAAATGCGAGCCGTCGATGCAGGCGCAGTCGGTGCTGCTGGTCGACGACTTCGCGTTCTTCCGCAACATGCTGGCGCCGGTGCTGAAGGCCGCCGGCTATCGCGTCTCGGTTGCGACCAACGCAAAGGAAGGCTTGTCGTGCTGCGCGCGGGCAACCAGTTCGACGCGATCCTGACCGATATCGAAATGCCGGACATGAATGGCTTCGAATTCGCCGAGACGATCCGCGCCGATCACAAGCTCGGCCAGTGTGCCGATCATTGCGCTGTCGTCGATGATCTCGCCGGCAGCCATCGAGCGTGGCCGGCAGGCGGGCTTCCACGACTATGTCGCCAAGTTCGACCGGCCGGGGCTGATCGCCGCGCTGAAAGAACAGACCGCCGAACTTCATCGCGCCGCATAAGGACTGAACGATGACCGCAAAGGATGCAGGCGCTACTGCCAACATCACCGAATACGTCACGACCATGATCGGCGGACAGCTGTTCGGCCTGCCGATTTCGCGGGTGCAGGACGTGTTCATGCCGGAACGGCTGACGCGCGTGCCGCTCGCTTCCATCGAAGTCGCCGGCGTGCTCAATCTGCGCGGCCGGATCGTGACGGCGATCGATATGCGTGCGCGCCTGGGCTTGCCGAAGCGCGACGACGGCGCGCAATCGATGGCGGTGGGCGTCGACCTGCGCGGCGAATTGTACGGGCTCCTGATCGATCGCGATCGGCGAGGTTCTGAAGCTGCAGAATGACGGCTGCGAGGTGAATCCGGTCAACCTGGATCCGCGGCTGGCGAAGATGTGCGCCGGCGTTTACCGGCTGGACGGCCATCTGATGGTGGTTCTCGATGTAGACCGGATTCTGGAGATGTCGTCGGAAGCGATGGCGGCATAGGGCGCCGGAGATTCGCCGAACTGAAGCAAGAAGCCGGTGGAAAGAATGAGCCACCGGGATTCTGGGAAGAAGCAGAGGCAGTGCAATGAAGACATGTCTGGTTGTCGACGACTCGAGCGTGATCAGCAAGGTCGCGCGCCGAATTCTGGAAGGCCTCGACTTTCAGATTACCGAGGCTGAGAACGGCGAGAAGGCGCTTGAGGCCTGTCGCGACGCGTTGCCGGATGCTGTTCTGCTTGATTGGAACATGCCGGTGATGGACGGCTACGACTTCCTGCGCAACCTGCGGCAGATGCCTGGCGGCAACAAGCCGAAGGTCGTGTTCTGCACCACCGAGAACGATGTCGCGCACATCGCCCGTGCGCTGCATGCCGGCGCCAACGAATACATCATGAAGCCGTTCGACAAGGATATCGTCACGGCGAAATTCCACGAAGTCGGTCTGATCTAGCCTTCTGTAGTCATCCGGTTGGATGATGTTCCGTGTTGCGTAATTGCGTCAAGTTGGTGAGTAATGAGTATTGCGTTAGCTACGCCGAACGGCGCCGTCGATGCGCGGAACGAACGCCTGCGCGTCATGGTAGTCGACGATTCGGCCGTCATCCGCGGCCTGATCTCGCGCTGGATCGAAGCAGAGCCTGACATGTTCGTCGTGGCGTCCCTGCGTACGGGACGCGAGGCGGTCGATCATGTCGAGCGCGCCGATGCCGATGTCGCGGTGCTCGATATCGAGATGCCCGATCTCGATGGCATCTCCGCGCTGCCGCTGATGCTGGCAAAGAAGCGCGATCTCGTCGTCATCATGGCGTCGACGCTGACCCGCCGCAACGCGGAGATCAGCTTCAAGGCACTCTCGCTTGGCGCTGCCGACTACATTCCAAAGCCGGAAAGTGCGCGCGAGATCGCCGCCGCGGAGACGTTCCGGCGCGACCTGATCCAGAAAATCCGCCACCTCGGCGCGCGTCGTCGCGGAATCAAAGCCGCCCCGCACAGCCCGCCGCTGCTGCCGGCTTCCGGTGCTTCGCCCGGGGCTGCAGCTCGTCCGCTGCCGGCGACCGCGCATCCGGCCGCGCAGGCGCAACTGATGCGGCGTCCGTTCGGCGCAACGCCTCCACGCGTGCTGACGATCGGCTCGTCCACCGGCGGTCCGCAGGCGTTGATGACGCTGGTCGCCGAGATCGGTCCGGTGATCGACCGCTTTCCAGTACTGATCACCCAGCATATGCCACCGACGTTCACGACCATTCTCGCCGAGCATCTGGCGCGCGCCAGCAAGCATCCGGCGCATGAGGCCGTCGATGGAGAGGTCGTCAAGGCCGGACAGATCTACGTCGCACCCGGCGGCAAGCACATGCGCGTGGCGCGGCATGGCGCGGACATCAAAATTGCGCTCGATGACGGCCCACAGATCAATTTCTGCAAGCCTGCGGTCGATCCGCTGTTCCAGTCCGCGGTCGGCGTCTGGCAGAGCAGCGTGATGGCGGTGGTGCTGACGGGCATGGGCTCCGACGGCATGCGTGGCGGCAAGGATATTGTCGCAGCCGGCGGCAACGTCATTGCCCAGGACGAAGCGACAAGTGTGGTTTGGGGTATGCCCGGTGCGGCGGCGCAGGCGGGAATTTGTGCGGCAGTTCTGCCGCTAGGCCAGATCGGCCCGAAGCTGGTGCGTCTGTTTTCCGGAGATCGTTCGTGACACCATCCGAGTATGAGTATCTGCAGAAATTGCTGAAAGAGCGCTCCGGCCTGATTCTGTCGGCGGACAAGCAGTATCTGGTCGAAAGCCGGCTGATCCCGCTCGCGCGGCGCTCAAACCTCGGCGGCATCAGCGATCTTGTAGCAAAGATGAAAGCCGGAGCAGAACCCCTGGTCGTCAGTGTCGTCGAGGCGATGACGACGAACGAGACGTTCTTCTTCCGCGACAAGGTGCCGTTCGACCATTTCCGCGAAACCATCATGCCGGCGATGCTGGACGCGCGGAAGCACCGCCGCTCCATCCGCATCTGGTGCGCCGCAAGCTCGACCGGACAGGAACCTTACTCGCTGGCGATGATCCTGAAGGAAATCGGTGCGCCCCTGAGCGGCTGGCGTACGGAGATCGTCGCCACCGACCTGTCGCAGGAGGTGCTCGAGAAATCGAAGTCCGGCATCTTCAGTCAGTTCGAGGTGCAGCGCGGCCTGCCGATTCAAATGCTCGTGAAGCATTTCACGCAAGTGAACGAGACGTGGCAGCTCTCGCCCGAAATCCGTGCGATGGTGCAGTTCAAGCAGCTCAACCTGCTGCAGGACTTTTCGCATCTTGGCACCTTCGACATCATCTTCTGCCGCAACGTGCTGATCTACTTCGATCAGGACACCAAGGTGAACGTGTTCAATCGGCTCGCGAAAGTAATCGAGCCGGACGGCTTCCTGGTGCTCGGCGCCGCGGAAACGGTGGTCGGCCTGAGCGCCGGCTTCAATCCGTATCCCGAACGGCGCGGGCTCTATCATCCGGCACCGAAGACGACGGCGTCGCCGTCGGTTGTGCCGATGATGGCAGGGGCGCGGCTGGCACTGGGTGCGCGCTAGGGTCTGATCCGGCTTGCCTCACCGGTCGTTGACTTCCGTCAGGCCTTAAGTTTTAACTCGGCCATGGGGAATGCGATCTCCCCACGAGGCGACATGCCCAAGCATCGCGTCCGGTTCCTGCAAAGGAGGACGCATCATGTCGTCATTTCAAGCCATATCTGCCGATAAAATCTCACGCCTGATCGGCACGCCAGGCGCACCGGTTCTCATCGACGTGCGTACGGAGGAGGACTTTTCCGCCGATCCCCGGCTTATTCCAGGCGCGGCGCGCCATCCACATGTCACGGCGCCGGACTGGGCCGCGCGCTATCAGCGGGCGTGCGGTGATTGTCATTTGCCAGAAGGGCCGCAAGCTGAGCGAAGGCGCCGCGGCCTGGTTGCGGCAAGCCGGCGCATCCGCCGAAGTCCTGGAAGGCGGCTTTGAGGCGTGGCGGCAGGCAAAGCTGCCGCTGGTACCACAGGCAAAGCTACCGAAAACGGATCGCGAAGGCCGTACGGTTTGGGTGACGCGCGCCCGGCCGAAGATCGATCGCATTGCCTGTCCGTGGTTGATTCGCCGCCTGGTCGATCCGCGGGCCGTATTTCTGTTCGTTGCCGCCTCGGAGGTGCGGGCGGTGGCCGAGCGCTTCGACGCCACACCCTTCGATATTGACGACGTATTCTGGAGCCATCGCGGCGAACGCTGCACCTTTGACGTGATGATCGAGGAATTGGGCCTTGCAAGCGAACCTCTCGATCGGCTTGCGACCATCGTCCGCGCAGCCGATACAGCGCGGCTCGATCTTGCGCCGGAAGCTGCCGGCTTGCTCGCTGCCTCGCTCGGCCTGTCGCGCATGTACGCCGACGATCTCGCGCAGCTTGATGCCGGGATGCTGTTGTACGATGCTTTCTACCGCTGGTGCCGCGACGCAACCGGCGAAACTCACAACTGGCCCGCAACCAAGGCGAAAGCCTGAGTCATGACCGAGATTGCAATATCGGGAAAGATCGCCGCCCACGGCGTCACTATGGGCGAGGCGTTCAGGGTCTGGCTGCGGGTGGCGCTGCTGTCGTTCGGCGGACCGGCAGGCCAGATCGCGGTGATGCATCGCATCATCGTCGAGGAGAAGCGCTGGATTTCCGAGGCGCGTTTCCTGCACGCGCTCAATTACTGCATGCTGCTGCCGGGCCCGGAGGCGCAGCAACTCGCGACCTATATCGGCTGGCTGATGCATCGCACAGTCGGCGGCCTGATGGCGGGACTCCTGTTCATCGTGCCCGGTATCGTTTGCATCATGGGCTTGAGCTATGTTTATGCCGCGTATGGCAATGTCGGCTTGGTCGCCGCGTTGTTCTTCGGATTGAAGGCGGCGGTGCTGGCGATCGTCATCGAGGCCGTCGTGCGCGTCGGCAAGCGCGCACTGCGCAACCGCATCATGATTGGCGTCGCCGCCGCCGCGTTCGTGGCGATCTTCTTCTTCAACGCGCCATTTCCACTGATCGTCATCGGCGCGGGCGTGCTCGGATTTTTCGGCACAAAAGCCGGGCGGGAGGAGTTCGCCGGCGGCGGACATGGCGGGCAGGGTGGCGCAGTCGCAGCCGACGACCTGCTTGGCAACGAGCTGCCGCCGCACACGCGGCCAAATCTGAAGCGCGCGCTGGTCGTGGGTGCTGTCTGGCTGACGCTGTGGCTTGCGCCGGTTGCCGCCCTGCTGGTGTGGCTCGGGCCTGCCAACATCTTTAGCGACATTGCCGTGTTCTTCTCGAAGATGGCGATGGTGACGTTCGGCGGCGCCTATGCGGTGCTTGCCTATGTGGCGCAGCAGGCGGTGGAGCATTATCGCTGGGTGACGCCCGGCGAGATGCTGGACGGCCTCGGGATGGCGGAAACGACGCCGGGCCCGCTGATCATGGTGTTGCAGTTCGTGGGCTTCATGGCCGCATTCCGCGAGGCCGGCGGGCTCTCGCCGATGCTGGCCGGCACGCTGGGCGGACTGCTCGCCACCTGGGTCACCTTCGCTCCGTGCTTTCTCTGGATATTCCTCGGCGCGCCGTTCGTCGAGACCTTGCGCGGCAACAAGGCGCTGGCCGGCGCTTTGTCCGCGATCACCGCCGCAGTGGTCGGCGTGATCCTCAACCTGTCGATCTGGTTTGCGGTCCACACGCTGTTTCGCGACGTAATTCGCGTGCAACGTCTCGGGCTTTCCTTCGATGCACCGGTGCTCGGAAGCGTGAATACATGGGCGCTTGTGCTTGCACTCGGCGCAGCGCTTGCGATCTTCCGCTTCAGGATCGGCATGCTGCCGACGCTGGCGGTGTCGTGTGCGGCAGGTGTTGTTCTGTATTTGGTGGGTGCGATCTGAATTCAGATAATTGCATGCGGGATGAAGCGTGACGTGTTGCCGGTGATCGGATTCTCGTCCTCGCGGATCGACAGCCCGCACGGTACACCACCCACGATCCAGCTTCCGAGTACGGGATACTGATCGGAAAAATTCGGCAGCGGCGCGAGCGCCTGGCGGATAAAACCCTCCGCGCCGTAAGGACCTTCGTGCTGCTCAAGTGCTTCGCCACCGCTCACCAGCGTGACGTTGGCGCCTTCGCGCGAAAAGATCGGCTTGCGCACATAGGACGTGCCGAGTTTCGCGGCGTTGGGATCGTCTTCGAAAAAGGCTGGCAGCAGGTTCGGATGGTTCGGAAACATCGCCCACAACAGCGGCAGGATGCCCTTGTTGGACAGGATCGCCTTCCACGGCGGCTCGATCCAGCGCGTCGAGGAGCCTTTCAGGCGCGCGCCAAATGCCTCGCGAAACATCCACTCCCACGGATAAAGCTTGAACGCGAGTTCGATGTCGCGCTCGTCCATGTCGACGAAGCTGCCATTGTCGGACAGGCCCACCTGTTCGATATCGATCATGGTGGTAGCAAGTCCGGCCTGTCTCGCCACGTCTTCGAGATACTGCAGCGTGCCGGTGTCTTCGACATTTGAAAGGATGCCGCTGAGATGCAGATGCCGTCCCTGTGCCACGTTCCGCCAGGCTTCGATCAGCCGCTCGTGGATCGAGTTGTACTGGTCGGCGTCGCGCGGAATGATCTGCCGCTCGCAGGCCTGTTCCAGCCAGGTCCATTGAAACACCGCAGCCTCGAACAGCGACGTTGGCGTGTCGGCATTGTATTCCAGTAGCTTCGCAGGTCCCTTGCCGTCGAAGCGCAGGTCGATCCGGCCGTAGAGCGTCGGATCGCGCCGCTTCCAGCTCGCCGCGATCAGCGTCCAGAAACCTTCGGGGATTTTCAGAAGACGTAAGGTGCGTTCGTCGTCGATCGCACGGCCGACGAGTTCGAGGCACATTGCGTCGATCTCGGCGGTAGCGCCTTCGATCTGCTGCTCGATCTCGGCAAGTGCGAACGCATAGTAGGCGCTCTCGTCCCAGTAGCGCTCGCCGCCGAGCGAATGGAACACGAAGCCGGTGGCGGCGGCGATTTCCTGCCAGTCCGCGCGCTCGGGGCAAGCAATTCGCTGCATCAGGTCGTCAGCCGCCTGCGCGCAAGCGGTGCTGGAAGCGGTTGCCGGGCAGGCCGCGACCAGGTGCGCAGTCGTCACGCAGGCGGTCGGGATTGCTGTTGTTGAGAAGCCGAGGGTCCGGTGGGCAAGGAGCGGCAAGCGCCGCAACCGGGAATGCGGCGGTGACGGCAGCCGCGCCCATCATCGTCAAAAAAACACGCCTGGATCGCTTCATGTCCTACCCCCCACCGCTGAAGTGAGATGCGAAAGAGCCAAACCCGCCCCGCGCGATCGAACCTGAATCGCCATGAACGCCAGATGAACCCGATTGGGAAGAGCTGCCGCTGCCGGAAAAGCCCTGCCGTGATGACGTATTGGAGCTGGATGACGAACCATAGCTGCCGCCACCCGACGATCCGCGCCAGGAACGATTGCAGTTCTGGCTCTGCTGGCTGCCGGGCTGGACGACGCCGGGCTGGTTCGGCGGGCAATTCTCACCTGGCATCATCGCATAGGCGCCGCCGCCGACGGCGACTGTCCCCATCAGAAGGAGTGCAACCTGGCTCGATCGCTTCATGGCGCCGCCCTCAATAGATCATCGACGAGGCGTTCAACGCGCCGGCGGCGAGCGATGCAAGACCGAGCCAGATCGCGGGCGCAAGCTCGCCGTCCTCGATGCGCTTGGACAGATTGGGCACCGGAATACGCACCGCGTAATAGACGACCACCTGCACGATCAGCGCGATGATGCTCCAGATCAGGCAATCGATCACGTTCGACGCGTGCGTCATGGCGCTGACCACGGGCAGTGTGAAACCGAGCAGACTGAGGCCGAGCGAGATCGCGGCGCCCGGCACGTTTTTGCGGATCAGCTCGAATTCGTTGTGGGCGGTGATGCGCGTGTAGACGAAGAGATAGAGCATCACGACGATCGCGGCCGTGCAGAAGTAGACCAGAAATGCCGGAAGTCCCGCGAGCGATTGGATCACCATGATGTCTTTGCCCCTTTTTTAGTCTCGTTTTCGGATTCTACGTCAGCCGCCTTTGCAGGGAAATGGATTTGACAGGTCGCAATCGCGGCAACGGAGAGCTCATTCCGCGAGCACCAACCTCGCCACGCGGCAGAAGTCGGCAAACGCCGCGAGGAAACGCCAGCGCGCGATCTGCACCGCGCAGCGGCTGGAATAGAGATCGGCGTTGACGGGATCGAGCTTGATCGCGCTGGTGTAGTCCGCGGCGGCGAGCCCGTAATTCCCATCATATTCATGAGTTTCTGCCCGGAACTTGTAGTAATCGGAATCGGTGGCGTCGAGCGCGATCGCTTTGCCGTAGTAGTCGATGGCCTTCGCGCGGTCGCCCTTCATCAACCACACATGGCCGAGGTTGCAGTGCAGGTCTGCCAGCTTCTCCGACGGCACATCCTTGTCAACCGCGACTGAGTAGTCAGCCAGCGCCTTGTCGTAATCCTTGAGGTTGTACCAGGCGATGCCGCGATTGTAGTACGCGGCGCCGCAATCGGGATTGAGCTCGATCGCCCTGTCGTAGTTCGAGATCGCGCGCACGAAGTCGTCTTGCAGGCGATAGCAGTAGCCGCGATTGTTGTAGGCGGGGAATGCGTCAGGCGCGAGCGCGATGCTGCGGTCATAATCGGCAAGCGCCTTGTCGTACTGTTTCAGTTCGTCATAGGCGATACCGCGATTGTTGTAAGCCGTCGCAAAGTCCGGCTCGCAGTTGATCGCGCGCGTATAGTCTTCGACCGCTTGCGCGTAGCGCTTCTGCTCCCGGAAGACATCGCCACGCCCGGACCAGCCCACCGCCAGCAGTGGGCTGACGCCCAGCGCCGCATCGAATTTTGTGAGCGCGAGGTCGAAGTCTTTCCGCTCGAGATAAATGGATCCGAGCTGGAAATGCGCGTGATCGTGCGCGGGATCGATTTCCGTCGCCTTGCTGAAGTCCGCTATCGCTTCGGCAATCGCGCCCGCCGCTTCGTGGGCCGAGCCGCGCAAGAACCAGCTGTGCGCACGGCTGGGATCAAGCTTGATCGCCCTGTCGTAGTCGGCAATCGCAAGCTCGTACTGCGCCGCCCTTGCATGGCAGAATGCGCGGTCGAGCCGCGCATCGAGGCGGTCGGGATTGATCGCCAGCGCGCGCGTGTAGTCGGCGATGGCGCGGCCGTAGTCCAGCCAGCTTTCGTAATGCTCGCCGCGCGCGTGCCAGGCATTCTCGTCCTGCGGATCCTGCTCGATCGCATGGTTGTAGGCGGCAAGCGCGCCGGTCGGGCTGTCGGGAGACGGGCTGGACGATAGCGACATGAATGATGCGGCGGGACCGGACAGGATACCTGCCTTGGTCGCATCGTCGGGGACACCAGTTCATCGCCGGATGCGGTCTTTCCGGCCGCCGAAAACAGCAAAAAACCCCGCCGTTTCCGGCGGGGGGTTGTGCATTCGAAAGCGAATCCGGAACGAGGCTATTTGACCTCGATTTTGCCTTTCATGGCCGGATGAAGGCCGCAGATGTAGTCGTAGATGCCGGCGTCGGCGAGCGTCAGTTGCGTGGTCTGGCCCTTCAGCGCGATCGACGAGCGCTGCGCCTTCGGCCCGGTGATGGTGACCTGGTGCGGCGAGGCGTCGGCGTTATGCCAGGTGATGGTCTGACCCTTCTCGACGACGACGGTCTCGGGACCGAATTTGAAGTCGGCGATCGAGACCACGCCCGGTCCCGGGGCCGGCTTGGCCATCGCGCCCGTCCGGTGTGCCCTTCAGGCTCGCCAGCGAGATGACGAAGTCCAGCCCCGCATGCGGCTTGTGGCATTGGAAGCAGCCGTTCAGGTTGGCCTTGTCGTTGACCTTCTTGTCCGGTCCGAACACCTGGTACTCCCATTCGCCGTTGCGAATGTCGTCCTTGTATTCCGTGCCCCAGCCGGCGCGCTTCTCCATCACCGCATAGGCGACGAGGTCTCCCTTCTGGAAGCGGCCATTGGCGTCCTTGGTCGGATTGCCAGCTGCGTCGACCTGCGCCTTGTACTGCACCAGCGTCAGCACGGTGCCGCTTGGGATCGGCTGGCCCTTGCGCACGGCCTCGACCGCCGCCGGCGTCGCATAAAGCTCGCGGTACTGCTTGATGTCGTAGCGATCGACGATGGCGTACAGCGTGCCCTTGTCGAAGTTCTCCGGGAAAGCGACCTTGTCGCCCCCCGCAAGCGCTGAATAACCCAGCAGCGCGCCCGACGCAGATCCGAGCACGACGGCCGCGGTGACCTTGAGATTCTTCATGATTCCTCCCCTTGCTCCGGGCTGGCCGGAGAAAATTGCAAGCTCAACCGATCGGTGCGCGCGACCCGTCAGAAGCGAGTTCGTTATGAAATGATCTTTGTTACTTCTGGGGTTCGAACTATTCCGAAATCTAAGCGGACGACCTGCGGCTTGGACACACACAACACTGTGAGACCGGCAGGGCTGCGCGTCATGGTTTTGCAGCGTGAAATTGGTGTCGCGTGGTTTGACGAAGCTGATCTGGCCTTGCGGCTCTATTTGTCCGGGCGCGATCCAGTCCGACAGCGTGCGCAACCTGGGCAAGCTTTTCGGATGCCCCAAAAACAAAAACCCCGCCATTTTCGGCGGGGTCAGTCTGGGAGGAGGGGCCGGGTGTGGCCCCGCAGGAAACGGGTCAGGCGGGAATGCGGACTTCTTCCTCGTGCGGCTCGCGCAGCACGTAGCCGCGGCCCCACACCGTCTCGATGAAGTTGCGCCCGTCGGACGCATTCGCAAGCTTCTTGCGCAGCTTGCAGATGAACACGTCGATGATCTTCAGTTCGGGTTCGTCCATGCCGCCATAGAGATGATTGAGGAACATCTCCTTGGTCAGCGTGGTGCCCTTGCGGAGCGAGAGCAGCTCCAGCATCTGATATTCCTTGCCGGTCAGGTGCACGCGCTGGCCGCCGACTTCCACCGTCTTGGTGTCGAGATTGACGACGAGGTCGCCGGTCTGGATGACCGACTGGGCATGCCCCTTGGAGCGGCGCACGATCGCGTGGATGCGGGCGATCAGCTCGTCCTTGTGAAAGGGCTTGGTCATGTAGTCGTCGGCGCCGACGCCGAGGCCCTTGACCTTGTCCTCGATGCCGGCGAGGCCGGAGAGGATCAGAATGGGTGTCTTGATCTTGGAGACGCGCAGCTGCTTGAGCACGTCGTAACCGGACATGTCCGGCAGGTTCAGGTCGAGAAGGATAATGTCGTAGTCGTAGAGCTTTCCGAGATCGACGCCTTCTTCACCAAGGTCCGTCGTGTAAACGTTAAAGCTTTCGGATTTGAGCATCAGCTCAATCGATTGCGCGGTAGCGCTATCGTCTTCAATCAGCAGAACGCGCATGCCAGTCCCCTCTATCCGCCGCTCCGGGCGTCAGGTCGGCGCGCAAAATCTGCAGCGCCGTGGAATAACGCCTTTAACAACTGATTCGGACCCTGACCCGAGATGGTTAACAAATCCTGATTCCGCTCCGCAAGAGTCTTGAGTGTCATTTCTGTCGAATCGCACTAAGATACTGCGGTAGACCAGTTTTTCTTATCCGTTCGTGTTCAGATTCCGCTTTAGGAGTCAGCGTTAACCGACTCGTCCGACTCACACCTTCGTTCTGAAGGCGCGTGTCTTCAGTCATCAAGACAGTGACGCAATGATTAACGATGCGGGTAAACACGGGGTTAAGGGACCGGCCGCAACTCGCGGAAATTTAAGGTTTTCGCAATGAAGGCACTGGCCGAGCAGATTGCGGACATCGATTCCGTCAACATTTATGGCCGGGTTGTCGGCGTGCGCGGCCTGATGGTCGAGGTCGCGGGACCGATCCACGCCATGTCGGTCGGCGCGCGGGTGGTGATCGAGACCGGAGCAAGCCGCTTTATTCCGTGCGAGGTGATCGGCTTTGCCGGCGCCAATGCCGTGCTGATGCCGTTCGGCAGTCTCGACGGCGTGCGCCGCGGCTGCCGCGCGGTCATCGCCAATGCGGCCGGTCAGGTACGGCCCTCGGTGGGCTGGCTCGGTCGCGTCGTCAACGCGATGGGCGAGCCGATCGACGGCAAGGGCGCCTTGCCGCAAAGCGCTTCGCCGGTTCCGTTCCGCAATTCGCCGCCGCCGGCGCATGCGCGCAGGCGTGTCGGCGCGCCGCTCGATCTCGGCGTGCGCGCGCTGAACACCTTTCTCACCTGCTGCCGCGGCCAGCGGCTCGGCATCTTCGCAGGCTCCGGCGTCGGCAAGTCGGTGCTGCTGTCGATGCTCGCGCGCAATGTCGATGCGGACGTGTCGGTGATCGGCCTTGTCGGCGAACGCGGCCGTGAGGTGCAGGAATTCCTGCAGGACGATCTCGGCGACGAAGGCCTCGCGCGCTCGGTGGTCGTGGTTGCGACGTCGGACGAACCCGCCTTGATGCGGCGGCAGGCGGCCTACCTGACGCTGGCGATCGCAGAGTCCTTTCGCGACGACGGCAAGGATGTGCTGTGCCTGATGGATTTGGTTACGCGCTTTGCCATGGCCCAGCGCGAGATCGGTCTGTCCGCGGGCGAGCCGCCGACCGCGAAGGGCTACACGCCGACGGTGTTCACCGAACTGCCGAAGCTGCTCGAGCGCGCCGGCCCCGGCATGGATGACGGCACCATCACCGGCATCTTCACCGTGCTGGTCGACGGCGACGATCACAACGAGCCGGTCGCGGACGCGGTCCGCGGCATCCTCGACGGCCATATTGTCATGGAGCGCGCGATTGCCGAGCGCGGGCGTTATCCGGCCATCAATATATTGAAGTCGGTTTCGCGAACGATGCCGAAATCGGCGAACCCGGATTATCTGCCGGCGATCACGCGCGCGCGACAGGTGATGGCGACCTACTCCGATATGGAAGAGTTGATCCGGCTCGGCGCCTATCGCACGGGCTCCAGCGCCGAAGTCGACGAGGCGATCCGCCTGCACAAACCGCTGGAAGCGTTTCTTGGCCAGGCCAAGGACGAGGCGAGCGGGTTAACAGAGGGTTATCAGCAGCTTGTGCAAATTCTAGGTGAATTGGAAACGGAACGCTAACTTTGTCGGGCCATCATCCCACCCGGTGTGTGAGTAACGTCGGCGGGACCCCGGAGGGGCCGGCCGAGTCGCCGATTTGAAGTTCCTGCACCACTTGCAGCGAGCTCGTCTAGGAACTTCAAATCGACAAGCGGCACTCGAATTATGGATTTGCCAGTGCCCTTTGGCTTTCGAAGTTCGTCTCAGAGGGTGCGGCAGGGTTGGACGAACTTCGAAGGAGCATGGTAGTCCAGGGACTTCGGGGGAGTATGAGTTGATGAAGTCACGAGAAACGCTAATCCGTCTGAAGAAGTTTCAGGTCGATGAGAAGCGCCGGCGCGTTGCCCAGATCGAGGGAATGATCGCCGATTTCCAGCGCATGACGAACGATCTCGAGCGCGAGATCCAGACCGAGCAGGAACGGGCGGGCATCAGCGATCCCTCGCATTTCGCCTATCCGACCTACGCGAAGGCGGCGATCCAGCGGCGCGAAAACCTGCAGCGATCGGCGGACGAGCTGAAGATCCAGCTTGAAGACGCCAAGAGCCACCTGGCTGACGCCTTCGAGGAATTGAAGAAGGTCGAACTCCTGGACGAGCGTGACCAGGCGCGCGAGCGGGCTGAAGAGGATGCCCGCGAACAGGCTGAAATGGATGGCATCGGTCTGCTGCGGTCGCGGATGACGGCGCTGGCCTAGAAGGACAATTTTCCGGTTTCGGCAAATTCGCCGCCGCAATCCACAGGACATGCAAACCCGGGCTGAAAAGCCCGGGTTTGTCGTTTGTGCTGGTTGGACTCCGTCAAGTGGGAAGGTATGCTGCGGAAAATCCAATGCTTTCCCAGTGGGGCGCAGGGAAGGCCGGCTTGAAGGCGGTACCAGCCGGTTCGGCGGCTGCGGAGGGGTAGAATTCGGAAATGCTGACGCCGGCAGAACTGGTCTGGCTGATTGCGGCCGTCGCCAAGGGCGATGAAATCGCTTTCGAGCGCCTCTATGTCGGCGACACGCGCGAAACTTTATGGCGTGGTGCTGCGTATCTTGCGTCGACAGGATCTCGCCGAGGAGGTCATTCAGGAGTGCTATATCAAGATCTGGAGCAGTGCCGGGCAGTTCAACCCGAGCTTGTCGTCTCCGATCACCTGGATGGTCTCGATCGCCCGCAATCGGGCGATCGATCTGGTGCGCAAGCGCAGCGAGGCGTCGATTGAAGACGAGCCGGAAGCCATGGAGGTGGCGTCCGACACTCCGGATCCGCTGGCGCGTCGCGAGATGAACGACGAGCTCAAACGGCTGCTGGGGTGTGTAGGAAAGCTGGAGCCGGAGCGGCAGCGCCTCGTGCTTCTTGCCTACTACAACGGATGGAGCCGCGAGCAGTTGGCCGAGAAGTTCAACACGCCCGTGAACACTGTGAAGACTTGGCTTCGGCGGAGCATGCTTGAGATCCGCGAGTGCCTGGGATTGGCATGATGAGCTACGACGAAGACCATATCGCGATGGCCGCCGAATACGTCCTGGGCACCCTGGACGGCGAGGAGCGCGCGCAGGTCGAGATGATGATGAGCGTCGACCCCGAGTTCAAGCTTGTGGTCGAGCAGTGGGAGCGCAGGCTCGGTGAACTGCACGCGATGGTCGGCGCGGTCGAGCCGGCCGATGAAGTCTGGGGAAAATCCGCACCGCGGTGGCCGCGATCGCGCCTGAGGCGGCGATGCGGCTGCCGGAGGTGACGTCGGTGCCGGCGGCTGTGGTGCCTCCTGTCGTCAATGAGATCGTGCCGGACGGCGCGAAGGTAGTGTCGCTGTCGGATCGTGGACGGCGCTGGCGCAGCCTTGCGCAAGTGACCACCTTGCTTGCGGCTTCGCTCGCGGCGTTTGTCGTCGTGCAGGCTTACCGTCCCGATCTCCTGCCGGAGCGCCTGCGCCCGCAGGGCAAGGTCGAAGTCGCTCTGACGCCGACCGCTCCGCAATTCGTTGCCGTGCTGCAGCGCGACGGCGGCTCGCCCGCCTTCATCATGACCATCGATACTGCGTCGAAAGAGTTCACGGTGCGCAAGGCCGGTCCGGATGCGCCTGCCGGCCGCTCTTACGAACTGTGGATGGTGTCCGACCGCTTCACCCAACCGCGCTCGCTTGGCGTGATCGGGTCGACTGACTTTACCATGAAGCCGGTATCCAGCTTCGACAAGGATACGATCCACTCGTCGATCTATGCGGTGACTGTGGAGCCGGAGGGCGGTTCGCCGACCGGCGCGCCGACGTCGGCGCCGATCTACGCAGGCAAGTTGATCGAGACCGTACCAGCGGCATCGACGCCGCCGCCCGCGAAGCGCTGATCGCCACCTGGCATTGGCGCGACTGCGGCCAATCCAGTCCAATTTTGGAATTTCATACCCCCAAAAAGAAAACGCCCCTGGGGGAGGGGGCGTTTTCCGTAGAGTCACTTGGGGGTCGTCTACTTACTTCTAGGCGTTGGGGGTCCGCCTAACCACCCGAGGCAACCATTGGGGGGGCGCAAGAAGCCTCGGGAATTCGAATTCCTTTTGTCTCTCCGCTATCAGCGAACCATCGACTGGTCGGTCTTCGTCACCATCACCGGCTTGTCGGCCTTGATGACCTGAATCCGGTCCGTCTGCGCATAGGTGTCGCCGCCGTTGACGCGCGCGGTGATGCCCATGCCTGCGATCGCCGTCGCAGCAACGAGCGCAACCACAACGATCTTCAGGTGGGTCGCCCGATCTGCGCTGTAAAACGAGTGGTTCATTTCGAGCCTCCGCTGCTTTGACGCTGCGTTAAAGTTTGGTCAGGGCAGCGGCCCAGCAGGTTCAACATTCATACAAGAACGTAGGGAGCCGATAACCGGTTCCACAGGGTGGCTCACAAGCACGTGAGATTTCGTGAATTTAGATGATCGCTATTTGCGTGTGACTTTTACGCAACGGTAATAAAATTAAAAATGTCAGCAAAATTAATTACTTAGCGCCTCATCCAGTAAAGCAGGATGGCGAGAAAAACCAGCAGAATTCCCATCAAAAGCCGTTGGCGGCGGGTCATGCGCTAGATGCTCCCGACCGTCTTCAGCCGGGCGCGGGGATGGATTTCCGACTGCGACAGCACGGTCGTTTGCGCGCGGAAGCGCTCGACGAGCGAGCGCACGAACGGCCGGATCGCGGCCGAGGTGACCAGCACCGGCGCCTCGCCTTCGCGCGCGGCCTGCTCGAAGCGGTCGCGCACCAGCGTGATGAACTCCGACAGCTTCGACGGCTGCATCGCGAGGCTGCGTTCCTCGCCCTGGCCGACGATCGATTCGGCGAACGCCTGCTCCCATTTCGCCGACAGCGCGATCAGCGGCAGATAGCCGTTCTGCGAGGTGTGCTGCGCGCAGATCTGCCGCGCCAGGCGCGCGCGCACATGCTCGACGATGGTCGCCGGATTGCGCGAGAACGCCAGCGCGTCGGCGATGCCTTCGAGGATGGTCGACAGATCGCGGATCGAGATGCGCTCGGCCGAGCAGCAGCTGCAGCACGCGCTGGATGCCCGAGATGGTGATCTGCGTCGGCACGATGTCCTTGACCAGTTCGGCCTGCTCCTTCGGCAGATCCTTCAGCAGCTTCTGCACCTCGCCATAGGACAGCAGGTCGGACATGTTGGTCTTGAGCAGTTCGGTGAGATGCGTCGACAGCACGGTCGCGGCATCGACGACGGTATAGCCCTTCAGCGACGCTTCTTCCTTCAGCGCGGCATCGACCCAGGTCGCCGGCAGGCCGAAGGTCGGCTCGGTGGTGTGGATGCCGGGCACGTCACCTGTCCGCCGGTCGGGATCCATGACCATGAACTGGTTCGGCCAGATGCGGCCCGTGCCGGCATCGACCTCCTTGATCTTGATGACGTAGGTGTTGGCCTCGAGCTGCACGTTGTCGAGGATGCGCACCGCCGGCATCACGAAGCCCATTTCGATCGCGAGCGAGCGGCGCAGCGCCTTGATCTGCTCGGTCAGCCGGTCGGTGCCGTCCGGCGACATTGACCAGCGGCAGCAGCGCGTAGCCGAGTTCGATCTTGAGATCGTCGATCTTGAGCGCGGTGGCGATCGGCTCTTCCGCCGCGGCGCTGGCCGCGGCGGCCGCCGCCGGGGCGTCGGCCGCGGCCTTCGCTTCGGCCGCGGCCTGGCTGCGTTTGCGCTTGTCCGACGTCCGAGGCGAGCGCGCCGGCGCCGCCGCCGAGCGCGAGGAACGGCAGCATCGGAATGCCGGGCAGCAGCGCCATGATCAGCATCACGGCGGCCGACATGCCGAGCGCTCTGCGGATAGCCGGAGAGCTGCTTCGATCAGCGCCTTGTCGGCGGCGCCGGTGACGCCGGCCTTCGAGACGAGCAGGCCCGCGGCGGTCGAGACGATCAGCGCCGGCACCTGCGTGACCAGGCCGTCGCCGACGGTCAGCAGCGTGTAGGTGCGCGCGGCTTCGGCGAAGCTCATGCCCTGCTGCGCGATGCCGATGATCATGCCGCCGATGACGTTGATGAACACGACCAGCAGGCCCGCGATCGCGTCGCCGCGCACGAATTTCGAGGCGCCGTCCATCGCGCCGAAGAAGCCGCTTTCGTCTTCCAGCTCCTTGCGGCGCTGCTTGGCGGCCTTCTCGTCGATCAGGCCGGCGGAGAGGTCGGCGTCGATCGCCATCTGCTTGCCCGGCATGGCGTCGAGGTGGAAGCGCGCGGCGACTTCGGCGATGCGGCCCGAACCCTTGGTGATGACGACGAAGTTCACGATCACCAGGATCGACGAAGACGATGATGCCGATCACGAAGTTGCCGCCCATCACGAAATTGCCGAACGCCTCGATGACGTGGCCGGCGGCGGCGGTGCCCTCATGGCCGTGCGACAGGATCAGCCGCGTCGAGGCGAGGTTGAGCGACAGCCGCAGCATGGTCGAGATCAGCAGCACGGTCGGGAAGGACGAGAATTCCAGCGGCGCCTGGATGAACAGCGACGTCATCAGGATCAGGACCGACAGGATGATCGAGATCGCGAGCAACAGGTCGAGCACGATCGGCGGCAGCGGCAGGATCAGCACGACGAGGATCGTCAGGACGCCGACCGCCAGCGCGATGTCGCCGCGCTTCAGGAGGTTGCCGATTTCCTTGAAACTCGGAGACCGCCGCCGGGTGCCCCTGCGCCGCCTTGCCCCGCCGTGATATCGACCATCGTCGCCGCATCTTCCCGCGCATGGCGCTCGCGAGCGCCAAAGGTCTGCGCGGCGGCCGAAGGGCCGCCGGTTCGAAAGTGAGGCACCGCACTGGCGTCCACGGGGATTCCCCCGTTTCACGCGGCCGACGACACTCGACTTCACTGGGCAATTTTTGCCCGGTGTATGGTTAGGAAAGGGTTAAGATACGAGCCTCCGAGGCCGGTTTGCGCCAATCAAGGGCCGCTGGTTGTCCCGAATCCGAAGTTCGCACCACCAAGCGGCCAGGTTCTTGCGAGCTTCGGATTCGATAAGGACGACCGCAAATTCATAATTCCAGTGTGGTTTATGGTTCAGAAGTTCGTTTGATGGACGCGCGGCAAGCGCGAAACGAACTGTCTGAACCACCACACTGGAGAATATTATCGCCCGGGTGCTTGATCCTTAGGCATCGGGATGACGAATGTCCGCGCCCCATGCCCGCCCCCGATTCCACGAAAGCCAGCACCGTCTTTGTTCCCGACTCGCCCGCCGCCTGGCGGCGGCTCGGGCTTGTGCTCGTGATCGGCCCGGTCGGCAGCGTCGGCATGTGGTCGGTCGTGGTCGTGCTGCCGATGGTGCAGCCCGAATTCGCGGCGACCCGCGCGCGACGCTCGCTCGCCTTCACCATGACGATGCTCGGCTTTGGCCTCGGCGGCGTCGTCATCGGCAGGATCACCGGACCGGCTCGGCATTGTGCCGGCGATCGCGCTCAGCATCGCAGCGCTGGCTTGCGGCTATGTCGGCGCAGGTCTCTCCACCGCGCTGTGGCAGTTCATCGATCATCCATGTCCTGATCGGCCTTGGCGCGTCGGCCACCTTTGCGCCGCTGATGGCGGAGGCCTCGCACTGGTTCGAGGCGTCGCGGCATCGCGGTGACCATCGCGGCCAGCGGCAACTATGTCGCCGGCGCGATCTGGCCGCCGCTCATCGAACGCAGCACCGCGATGCATGGCTGGCGCGCGACACATATCGCCATCGGCATTTTCTGCGCGCGTCGCGATGTCGCTGTTGCTGCTGGTCCTGCGCGCGAGCATGCGCGGCACGGTACGTCAGATCACAGGCGGCGATGGCGCCGCGTGTGGATCTGGGCATCTCGCACCAATGCGCTGACGGCCATTCTGTGCATCGCCAGCATTTCCTGCTGTGTGGCGATGGCGATGCCGCAGGTGCACATCGTCGCCTATTGCGGCGACCTCGGCTACGGCGTCGCGCGCGGCGCGGAAATGCTGGCGCTGATGCTCGCCTTCGGCATCATCAGCCGGATCGGTTCGGGACTTCATCGCCGACCGCTATCGGCGGCATGGTGACGCTGCTGCTCGGCTCGGTCGCGCAGGCGCTCGCGCTCGCGCTTCTACCTGTTCTTCGACGGACTGACGTCGCTCTACGTCGATCTCCGCGCTGTTCGGCCTGTTCCAGGGCGGCCTCGTGCCGAGCTACGCGCTGATCGTGCGCGAGATCGATGCCGGCCAACGAGGCGGCGACACGCGTCGGCATCGTCATCATGGCCTCGGTGTTCGGCATGTCGTTCGGCGGCTGGGTGTCCGGTCTGATTTTCGACGCCACCGGATCCTACCGCGCGGCCTTCCTCAACGGCGTTGCCTGGAACGCGCTCAACATCGGCATCGCGCTGATGCTGTTGATGCGCTCGCGCAGGCGTCCGGCGTTTGCGTGATACGGCGACGCTGCACGGTGATTGATTGCTCCCGGGCATCCGCCGTTGTAAGGGTCAGGTCTTGCCGCGTCCCGATGCGGCAACCCTGAAAAGGGCCTGTAGCTCAATGGTTAGAGCCGGCCGCTCATAACGGTCTGGTTGCAGGTTCGAGTCCTGCCGGGCCCACCAGCTTTCGCTCGCGACGCGAGAGAAGGCTGCAAGGCGCCAGCCCGCAGGGCGAAGGCGGCCGCTTTATTCAATTGTCAAACAGCCCCGGCTTCGCTCGATGAGCGGAGTTTACCATCGGGCCGGCCGTTGGCCGGACCCGTTGGCCGGGCACACGCGCGCCTAACTCCAGACGTGCGTCGTCGCCCCGTGGTTTGTCCGGCTCCAGGGCACGCCGGTCTTCTGTTGTCTTGCCTTCCTCATTTCCCCGAAGGGGCGTGCGGAACGACAGGGCGTTTCACCGCGCCCGCGGCGCCACGTGGGTGACCACGTGGCAGCCGTGTGCTGAAAGCACACGGCAGGTAACAAGCCTCGGACGCAGGAAACGCCTGCGTTCCGCACACGACGGTTTTGACCGGCTTGCAACTCCCAGCGGCACCACGACGCCTGGTGCCTTGACTGAATGCTGGGCATCGCCGCATTGCTGGGTCCTTGGGCCGCCCACCCCGTCTGCGGGTCATCGTCCTTTCACTACTCTGCAGCCAGCGCGCCTCACGGCGCGCCGTCGCACGAAAGGTCCCCAGACGCGACGGGTCCGTCGCATCCCGCGCCGGTGATGCTGCCGGCACGCCTCTTTGCCGGAGCGGGACGGTCAATAAATATTCCTAGCCGTAGGACAGGTCAAGAATTATTTTTCCGTAAATCAGAAATAACTTCCGGCACGTGTTTCAGATTGCTGTTTGCTGGTCCAGCAGATCACCCGCTGGACCGAACCATCGGGCGTGTCGGTCGAAGCTCCAACCGCGTAGCGATGAACTGCCGGTCTGGCTTGAAGCCCCGTGAGACCTCAATGTCGTGGCGCAATGATGCGCCTTTATAAGGTGTGGCGCCGGGCCTGAAAGCAGGATTGCGAAACCGCCGGACAATCGGGCGCCGGCGTGTGCTTTCCGCGACCCGCGGCTCGCGGTTTTGACAGGCACGAAATCGCCCGGTGCCGCCTCAAGGTCCGTTCGGCGGCGAGCTTGATGATCTCGAACCCTTGATCCTTGGCATGATCCTTCTCTCGTGGCAGCCTGCGGGCTCACGACAACGGGGAGGGGCGGACGTGGTGACGTGGCATTCCGAGGCAGACGTGGTTGTGGTTGGAGCAGGCGCGACGGGGCTGCCTGCGGCGATCGCGGCGCGCGAAGCCGGGTCGTCCGTTATCATGGTGGAAGCCCAACCCCATGCGGGCGGCCACGCCATGATCAGCGGAGGCAACGTACCGCTCGGCGGCGGCACCAGCGCGCAGCGCGCGCACGGGATCGAGGATTCGCCCGACCTGCTGTTTCAGGATCTCACCGATTGGTCGATCGTCCAGCCGAATGGATTCCCGGACTATCGCTACAACGACCGCGAAATCGTGCGCGCTTTCGCTGACAACAACGTCGCCACCTTCGATTGGCTGGTCGCGCATGGGGTCACATTTGCAGACAAGGCTCCGGACGATCGGGGCGGAATATCGGTCGGCAATTCGGTCCCGCGTGAAATGCACTGCGTCCCGCTCGATTGGCCTCTGGCGCAGACCGGCAAGCCTGTCGATGCGGCGCGCAGAACGACCTCCTCCACCGGTGCAGGTCTGATGCATCCTCTCATCGAGCAGGTACGTCGGTCTGGCGTCGAGTTGCTGTTCGAACACAAAATGACGGCTCTCCATCGCGAGACACCCACGTCCGGACGTGTGACCGGAATCGAGGTCGATCATCGCGGTGCGCCGCGCATCATCCGGGCACGCAAGGCGGTAATCATCGCGACGGGCGGATCGATCGGCAACGTCAATTTCCGGCGCATGTTCGATCCACGCCTGACGGAGGAGTATTGCGGGCTCGCCGGAATGCCGTGGTCCGATCAGGATGCGAGCGGAGAAATTGCGTCGATGGCCGTGGGCGCCGCGCTGTGGGGACTATTCAATCAAACCGGCGAATTCGGTTTTGGCCTGACCAAGGCCGGGCGCGTTGGCTGCCAATACGGCTATCGACACCTGAACTGGGAACCCGGCAGTTCCGTGTTTCAGCGCGCCCGCGCCTCAGGGCTTGCCGTGACGGACTGGCAGAATGTCATTCTGGTCAACATGCTCGGGGAGCGATTCTACGACGAGACCGGCGAGCAGTTCACCGCCAGCAACTTCAATCGCGTCAATCCCTATGTTGCAGGCAGCTGGCTCAACGCGAAGAACGTCACCTACGAACCGAACAACTTCCTCAACGCGGCTCTTGCCGGAATCGGTGACGGTCACAATGGCGGTGGCCCGATCTGGGCGATCTTCGACGCTGACGCTGTCGCTCGCGAAAAGTGGGTGCCGGAACCTCCGTTCGTCGATCACTCGCACGGCTTCTTCTTCAGCGCCAATTCGATCGCCGAGTTGGCGGCGAAGATCCGGATGAAGTACCAGCGCGTGCCGATGCCGGCGGAAAGGCTGGCGGCTGCAGTTGCGCGCTACAATTCGTTCGTCGATCTCGGGGAGGACGCAGACTTCGGCAAGCCGAAGCCGCGCTACAAGATTGCGACGCCGCCTTTCTATGCCGCGTGGGCCACCCCCGTGCCTCACGACACGCGCGCCGGCCTGCGCATCAACGCCGACTGCCAGGTGATCGATATGCAAGGCGCGATCATCCCGGGCCTGTATTGCGGCGGAGAATCCGCCGGCGGCTTCAGCCAGCACGGTCTTGCACGCTGTGTGGTTCAGGGTCTGATCGCCGGACGCAACGCCGCCGCGGAGGCCGAAGCAGATATGAGATACAGCTCCGTGGCGCAGACCGCTTAGTCGGCGCAAGCTTCATCGTAGACAAGGCGGGCCCGTTGTCTGATGAGCTTGATGGCGAAGCGTTTCCGACGCCGGTTCGCGAAAGCGTTCTCAGTCCATGGCTCAAGCTCAAGAGGTGCCCATGCCGCTGTCTCTGCCGCGAAACTGCAAGATTGCGGTCAGTCTTGGCGTCGATTTCGACGCTCATTCGGTGTGGCCTGGTTCTTATGGAATGAAGTCGCCGGGGTACCTTTCACGCGGTGAATTTGGAGCTGATGTTGGTGCGCCCCGGCTTCTCAGGCTTTTCAGGACGTATGACATCAGGACCACCTGGTTTACGCCGACACATACGATGGAGACATTTCCCGCCTCGTTCGAGGCGGTCATGGAGCACGGACACGAGATCGGGGCGCACGGATGCCTTCATGAACGAATAGGACCGCTCGAGGAGAGTGCCGAGCGAGCGCTGCTCGAGCGTCAGATCGGCCTGCACAAGCAAATCGTGGGCAAGCGGCCTCGGGGTTATCGTTCGCCGTCCTGGGATTTCAGCGACCACACGTTGGCGCTTTTGCAGGAATTTGAGTTCGACTGGGACTTATCGCTGATGGGGCGGGATTTTGAGCCTTATCGGCCGCGTCCCGTCACACTGCGCGATGAGGGCGGGAGCGTGTTCGGCGCGCCAAGCCGGGTGCTCGAAATTCCGGTGTCGTGGGCATTGGATGATTTTCCGGCATTCGAGTATGTGCCGCGCATGAACGCAGGTCTTTCATCCAACGAGGTCGTCTATCAACGATGGAAGGACCATTTCGACTATGCCTACCGCGAAATCGAGGCTGGCGTTCTTACCGTTGCGTTGCATCCCCAATCAATCGGACGCGCTCCAAACATCATGATGCTTGAACGTTTCATAACCTACATGAAATCCCATCCGGGAGTCTGGTTCGCGCCCCTCAGCGACATTGCGGATGCCTGGCGTGACTGATCCGCCCGCTCAGAACGGTTTGTTGCAGGCAGGATGCGCGTTCAATAATCTCACCAGGAGGAAAGAAAATCACCCGCCAGGCGGTACCCTCGCACAATATTCGCCCGCAGACCGTACCGGCGCCGCAGGCTTTGTTTGTTGGCGGCACTGATGCGTTTTCCGGATATCCTTCCAGCGAGTAAATCCATTCGCACTCACGCGTCTCACGGACGTAAACCTTGGCAGTTTCCAGTTTGCTCTATCCGAACAGTGCGCGAAGCTCCGGTGCGGCTGCACCATTCTCTGCGAGGATTTCGGCGGCGGATTTCGCAAGCCGCGTGACGAACACTGCGGCAGGCCGTAGCGTCGCACCAGTCGCGCATCTTGTTGCCAAGTCCATTGATCGGGCATTCGATCGTCTTGCGTGATTTCTTGTCATGGTTACTCTAGGTGACAAACCTGAGCCAACCGTCATGCTCGTGCCGCGGGCTGATACGCCAGCGTCCGAAACGCGCGACTCTTGACTTCACAACAGAAAGGGCATTTTGACGCAAGTCGAAATTAAAGATATTGCTGAAGCATATGCATATACAATGAAGCAAGTAATGTAACAGAGGCGGTTTTTTGATTGGATGGCCCAAAGCGATGATCCACGAGCGTGGGATGGCGCGGAACGGCGGGTGCACGCCAGAGTTTCAGTGATGAGCCAGATGGTGGACTTTCAGCGCTTCTATATCGACGGCCTTGTCCTGATCGCGCCGGGCCGGATCGCGGACCATCGCGGCGTCTTCTCCGAGACCTTTCGCGCCGACCCGATCGCGGCCAACAGTATTGACGCGACTTTCGTGCAGGACAATCACGTTGGCTCGGCGGCGCGAGGTGTGTGGCGCGGCCTGCATTTTCAGATTCCGCCGCGCGCGCAGGGCAAGCTGGTGCGGGTCAGGTGCGGATCGATCCTCGATGTTTGCGTGGACATTCGCGATCACGACCTTTGGACGACATGTCGCCGTCGAGCTGTCAGCCGCCAACTGGCGTCAGATTTGGGTACCGGCGGGCTTCGCGCACGGTTATGTGACTTTGGAGACCGATACTGAGGTTCTGTACAAGACGACCGACTACTACGCTCCGCAGCATGAGCGGAGCCTGGCCCGATGATCAGGCGCTCGACATCGACTGGAGGGTGCCATATCGCGAGGTGACGCTATCGGAGAAGGATGCATGCAGCCACGGCTAACCGATTTAGGCGCGGTCTTTCCCGCTATCGCTTAAGGGATATTGCCGCATGCGATTTCTTGTGACGGGCGGTGCAGGGTTCATCGGATCGGCGCTCTGCTGCTATTTGGTCGGCGAGCTTAAACAG
>CAVZHJ010000001.1:0-239310 GCA_963774995.1 uncultured Alphaproteobacteria bacterium | reverse complement strand
GTGATCCACGACCCACCTGACTCTTGCTGGACTTTCGGCTGGAGCACACCCCTGAGCAACTCCGTGCTCACATCGCTTTACAAGAGCCCTGCCGACTACAAGCGACAGTTTGCAGCCGCGGCGAAGCAGGCTGTGGACCGGGGCTTCTGGTTGGAGGAGGACGCCCGTGAGGCAGTGAGGGAGCTGACAGACCTGCCGTAGCAGGAATCCACTCCGAGGTCAGGCTCCCATCGAGGCGACTGCTGGCCGGGCTGCAGCCAAGAGGTTGTCGTCTGAGTTGACCATCCATCCTCCTAGTGCTCTCCGACGTCCTGATCCCGCTCCTCGACCCTCGCCGCCCCGATCAGGTGGGCGCCTACGAGACGGCACTCGACCGCCTGGGTGCGGCCGCCCGGTACATCGATGTGCTGGTCCCCGGCCACGGGCCGTTGCCGAGCGTCCCGAGGTGGCGGCCCGCCTCGCCGCCGATCATGCCTACATCGACGCGCTGCGGCGAGGAGAGGAACCGGTCGACGCGCGTCTGGGTCAAGACTGGCTCTCCGGCCCCCCACCAGTCGAACCTGGAGCAGGCCCGACACTCATCCGCATGAACTTCGGCGTCATCGCGCTCATGGTCGACACCCGGTGAGCCTCCGACCGGCGGCCACGAAGGCACCCTCTACTGACGACCCCTCATCGGCTGTCCGTGCGTTCGAGGCAGTTCCCCTCGGCCGCGGGGTGTCCGATCAGGGATCCGCTTGCGGTGACAAGCCGCTGGACCGTGTGCCTCGGTCATGCCTCGCCGTGAGTCGTTCCGCTTGCGGGACCTCCTCCCAGGCGCACTCTCATAGCCGATGAGTTGCCCTGTGTCAACCCTTGTCGTTCAGGCCGCCTGTTCGGTGTCGCGTGTGAGGATGTTTTGGAGGGCTCGGTGTTGGCTGGGGTCGTAGGCGACGTTGTCTTGCCAGCAGTGCCAGATGATGTGGAGCCAGGCGCGGGCGAGGATGCGGACGGCGTGGGGGTGGTCGTGTCCGCGGGCGCGGGCGCGGTCGTAGAGGTCGGCGGCCCAGGGGTTGGCGTGGCGGGAGTCGCCGGCGAAGTCGCAGACGGCGTCGCGGAGTTGTTTGTCTGCAGCCCCAGCGGAAGGTGACGGCCTTGACCTTGCCGGACTGGCGGGTCGAGGGCGCGACGCCGGCCAGGCAGGCCAGCGATTCGGGGGTGGGGAACCGGCCGCGGCCGTCGCCGATCTCGGCGAGCAGCCGGGCGGCGCGGACGGTCCCGGAGCGGGGCAGGCGAGGTGAAGATCGTGCGCGTCGGGGTGGACGGCGAGTTGGTCGGCGATGCTGGTCGGCGAGGGCCTGATCTGGGCGTTCAGGGTGCGCAGGACCGCGACGTAGGCGCCGGGTGATCGCGGCGTGGCGTCGGCGTCGGTGCCGGTGGCGCCGCGTGGTGCGGCGATGCAGCCGGGCGTGCAGCACCTCGGGGTCGGTGCGGCCGCTGTAGCCGATCGACGGCCAGCCAGGCGCCGAGCCGCTTGAGCGAGAGCCAGTCGGCCTGGTCCTGGGTGGCGAAGCGGTCCAGGAACGGCAGGCTGATCGCGGAGTCGATGTCGGCGAACAGGCCGACCGCGCCGGGGAACACGATCTGCAGGTGGGCGCGGAGCTGGTTGGCCACCGCGACCCGGTGGGCGACCAGGTCCTTGCGGGCCCGGACGGTGGTGCGCAGCGCGGTGGTGGCCGCGGTGTCGGGGACCAGCGGGCGCAGCCGGGCCGGTCGGTGCGCAGGATGTCGGCCAGCACGTAGGCGTCGAACCGGTCGTCCTTGTTGCCGGCCGAGCCGTAGCGGCGAGCGCAGGTTCTTGACCTGGTCGGGTGGGATCACCACCACGGTCAGCCCGGCCTGCGAGCAGGGCGTCGACGACCGGCCCGTCGGGCGCGTTCGATGCCGACCTCGTCGACCCCGGCCCGCAGCAGCCGGCGGACCAGTGTCCGTCAGGCCGGCCGCGTCGTGGGCGACGATGAACCGGTCGAGCGCGCTGCCCGTCGGCGTCGACGATGCACACCGCGTGGTCGTCGCTGGCCCAGTCGACCCCGGCGCACACTCGCGCCCCGGTGCGGCTTCGTCGGGTGACACTCATCATCGTCTCCTCGCTGTTCGAGCAGTGGGGAGACACCCGGTGGTCCCGGGACACGGCTGCCGGTCGCTCACTGATCGGCGCTCTCTGGCGCACAGCCCTGTAGCCAGTCGGCGTGTCCTGGGCCACCGGGCCTCGCAGAACTCATGCTGGACCTCGAAGGTCGAGCGAGCGTGGCGATGGCCCGGTGGGGACCAGGGGTGCATCGGCGATCCATCCAGAACCACCGACACAAGGATGGTGCACCAGTGAGCGGTCGCTTCAGTGTGCCAGTTTTGAGGCCAACAACACATCCGATCAGACCGACGATGAGCACCGCTCTCAGTGCGCTTGCGGGCTCCGACCCGCGGGACCGGCGATTCAGGTGAAGAGGCCGCCGGTCCCGATGCCGAGGCAGAACGCCACGGCGATGAATGTGGCTCCTTTCGACACCTGCAGAGGCGCACGGTCAGCTACGCCCTACTGCTGAACCGCACCCGGCTCCTTGACCGGCGCTGGTGAATTTGAGCCCTGGCGCTTGACGACGTCGCATGCGCTCAGCCACTCGGCGATCGCGTCGGCAGTGTGTGGGATATACGGCAGGTGGGCGTGGGTGCAGTAGTAGGGCTGGCGTGGCATGGCAGCCGTCTCGTCGTTGAAGTGGCAGGACGCCAGCCAGCTAGCGGCAGCGTCCGCGCTGTGCATGAGGTGGCTGGGGTCCGATGTGGTGCAGTAGTCGGACTTGGGTGAGATGGCGGTTGCGGGGATCAAGATGCCAGCGCCGCTGACACTCGTCAGGGCCAACGCGGCCAGTGCTGCGATGAAGGTTCGGGAGGAGAACATTGCCGGTTCCTTTCGTTGAACTGATCGGCTATGTCCGTTGTCCCCCCGTTGGGTGTCGCCGGGGTGCGGTACTGGTGTCACGCCGGTAACGCGGTGTTTGACGTGCCTTGAAACCACGCAGACACTCAAAACATGGGCATCTCCGTGCTTGGTCCGCTCGCGGTTGACGGAGTGTCGGTCACGCTGACGCGCCGCGACCGAATCGTCCTGGCGGCCTTGGCCATGACGCCCGGCGAGGCGCTGAGTGCCGAGCGCCTGGCGGATGCCCTATGGACCGGTAGGCCGCCGACCACCTGGAACAAGGTGGTTCAAGGCTGTGTGATGCGCCTGCGCAGGCTCCTCGGAGCGCAGACGATCGAAACCCTGCCGCAGGGCTACCGCCTGTCGCTTCCAGCCGACGAAGTCGACATGCACCGGTTCGAACGCCTCCTCGGACGGGCCAGCGAGCTGCTGGCTCTGGGCGAGCCCGACCGGGCCCGCTTCGTCGCCGATGAGGCGCTGATCCTTTGGCGGGGGCGGCCGCTGCTCGACCTCGTTGACTGGGATGCCGGGCGGATGGAGGGCAGCAGGCTGACGCAGAGGTGGCAGGACGCGCAAGAGCTGCGGGTTGAAGCGGCCATCAAGGCTGGGGAACAGGTCGTCGCAGAAGCGCAGCTGCTGGTGGATCGGGAACCGCTACGCGAGCGGCGGTGGGCACTCTTGGCGTTGGCGCTGTACCGAGCCGGCAGGCAGGGCGAAGCTCTGCGGACACTCCGACAGGTACGCCGGGTGCTCGACACCCAACTGGGCATTGAGCCCAGTTCGGAACTCGTCGAACTCGAGCGCGCCATCCTCAACCAGGACGATTCACTGTTGCCGGTAGAGGCACTCGCAGCACAGAGCGAAGGGTGCCCGTACCCCGGTCTGGTGCCCTATCAGGTGCTGGACTCCGACACCTTCTTCGGACGAGAGATGGATACCGGTAACTGCATGAACCGGTTGGCAGAGCGGCAGATCGTCGCAGTCGTCGGCCCGTCGGGGTGTGGAAAGTCCTCTCTGGTACGGGCTGGTGTCGCGGCGACCCTCCGGCAGCAAGGCGAGAAGGCCATCGTCGTGAGTCCAGGGGCTCACCCGCTCGATGTGCTGTCGGCGCTGGAAACATCAAGGTCGCCCGCGACCCTCATCGTCGATCAGTTCGAAGAGGCTTTCTCGCTCTGCGACGACTCCGAGGAGCGAGCGCACTTCTTTGACGCATTGATTGAATATGCGGCCACCTCAGGGCTAGTGATCGCCTTGCGTGCGGACCGTCTCGGCGAGTTCTCCGCATACCCGGCGATGGCCCAACTGATCGAGCGCGGTTTGTACTTACTCAGCGCCATGGACGATGCGGAGCTGCGAGCAGCCATCACCGGACCGGCTCGTCAGGCAGGGCTGCTGCTCGAGCCAGGCCTGATAGACCTGCTCGTCCGCGAGGTCGAGGGCGAACCAGGCGCACTTCCCTTGCTCTCGCACGCGTTGCGGCAGGCATGGGAGCGGCGAGAGGGGCGCACCATCACGGTGGCCGGCTACCAGGAGACTGGGGGAATCCGTGGAGCGGTGGCGAAGTCGGCCGAGGATGTCTACGAGGCCGTGCCCGCGCAGGATCGGCCACTGCTTCGCGATCTTCTCCTGCGCCTGGTGACGTCTGGATCGGAGGGCGAGCCCGTGCGCGGGCCCGTCGCGAGACGGCTGCTGGCGTCCGATCCTCAGCACGAGGAGCTGATCGAGCTGCTGGTCGGCGCCCGCCTGGTCACGAGCGACGCGGGCGTCGTCGAACTTGCCCACGAGGCCCTGGCCCGTGCGTGGCCACGCCTGCGCGGCTGGCTCGACGACGACAGCGAGGGTCAACGCATCCGCCGCCATCTCACCGGCGCCGCCGATGCGTGGGACGCGCTTGGACGACCTGACACCGAGCTCTACCGGGGTGTCCGGCTGCGACAGACGCTTGAGTGGCGCAAACGGGCAACGCCCGACCTTACGGCGGTTGAGATGGCGTTCATCGCCGCTGGCGAAGCCCTCGCGGAGGAGGAGCGCCAGGAGGCGTATGCCCAAGCCCAGCGGCAGCGGCGAGTCAATCGTCGGCTGCGAGGCTTGCTCGCGGGCGTGGCGGCGCTGCTGCTCGTTTCAGCGGTGGCGGGTATCGCAGCCGTCCGCCAGGCTGACCGAGCGCGCGAGGCAACCGTCGCCGCCGATGCCAGGCGAGTGGGTACCCAGGCTCTGGTCGAGTCGGACATCGACCAGTCGCTGCTTCTCGCAGTCGCCGCCAATCACCTGGACGACTCGCCCGAAACGAGGGCAAGTCTGCTGTCAGCACTCTCCAAGGCACCGGAGTTGATCCACGCCACACGTGGAGTTGGAAAGTCCTTCTACAGCATGGCGGTCAGCTCCGACGGGAACACCCTGGCGGTGCGCGACGACGCAAACTTCGTCTGGTTCTACGACGCGACCACGCTGGAGTTCATCGGCTCTTACGATGCCAATCTGCCAAAGGAGGACGACGTCAGGTCTTTTCAGTATGTGGCGCCATTGGCTTTCAGCCCAGATGGTCCGATCCTTGCCATCGGGATCGTCACGCTTGACCAGCCTCCGGTCACGCTGCTCGACGCACATTCGTTCGAAGAATCCGACGTTCAGTTGGGGGGCATGCCAACACGTCAATACATCACCACGGCTGTGACCTACAGCGCGAATGGCAGGTATCTGGCGGTCGTATTCCAGGCGTGGGACTTCGGGGAGGACCACCCGTCATTGGTTCTCGTCTGGGATATGCGGCACCCGGAAGCCCCGGCCAAGCGATACAAGTCTCCCCTCGGCATGGGGGCAGTAGACGTCGCGCTCAGTCCGAATGGAAGAGTCGTGTACATCGTGACCGAGAATGCCGACCGTTCGGCGCTTCATGCCTACTCCGCAGACAAGCGGCAGTCTCTCCCGATACCTCGCGGCTCCGGAGCCGAGATCAGCCCTGATGGATCACTCTTCGCGTTCGACGACCAGGACGCCCAATCGATCGTGGTCGCCGACGCCCTGACTGGGCAGGCGAAGTTCCAGTTCACAGGTAATGGCACAAGGTTTACCAGCAAAAAGTTCTCGAACGACGGCTCGATGTTGGCAGCTGCATCGGACGATCGGACCGTCACAGTCTGGGATCTCGAGACCGGCCTGGTGCTCGAGACTCTGTCGGTGGGCGCGGCCGACGTCTATGGCCTCGGTTTCAGTGCCGACGACTCTCTGCTCTACACGGCCGGGCCGGACCGGGCCCTGCTCAGTTGGGACCTGAAGGGAAGCAATCGGTTCATCCCACGAGAGGTCAGGTTCGACCTGGCCAGCGAGGCGCTCTACGCACTTGCCTCGCCAGCCGGTGACCGCATTGCGTACCCGCTGCGCAACGGAGGACTTCAGGTTGCCGACGTCGACTCGGGTCGCATCGGCAGCGCCATCTCCACCGGGCACCGCGAATTCGGGGCTGTGGCATGGACGCCCGACGGCACCAGGATCGCAACATCAGGACAAGACGGCTTCGTACGGCTGTGGGATGCACGGAAGGCGGTGAACGGCATCCGAGAGAAGGCGTTGATCATGGAGCGGCGCCTTGCGGCCGGCCCCAGCGACGACCTTACACATATCGCATCCGTCGACTACACCCTAGACGGCAACGCGTTGATTGTCGGCACCGGTTCAGGAAACGTGTCGATGGTCGACGCTGAGACATTGAAACCTCTCGGAGAAAGCCGCCCACGTTGACACTTACAGACTCCATTGGGCGTTCGCCAGCCCCGACCGGGGCATGGTTATCGCGATGGTGGAACATGCCACGCCATCGCCAAGCACCTACTCCCCACAGCAAGACTGGGTTCTGGTAGACACCATGTCTGGTCAGGTCATCAGACAGGGCGAGATCGAGCTCGACGCTCCTGTGAACGGCGCTTTCTCACCGGACGGCAAGCGCGTCGCGTTCGTCGGCCTCTCAGGGGAGTTGTGGCTACTGGATCTGGAGACCGGGAAGGGCGTCCGCGACACCATCGTCGACGATAACGAAGAAAGCTTCGGCAGCGCTGACTTCTCACCAGACGGCGACCTTATTCTGACAACGGGAGCGGGCGGCAACGTCAACCTCTGGAACGGCCATACCGCCGAGCCATTAGGCACAGTGACGCCCAGCGGCAAGCCCGGCTTCGCAAACTTCTTGCCTGACAGCACGATCATCATCGTCATGTCGTTCGACGGCGAGGTCTACACCTGGGACACGCGCCCCCAACACTGGGCGGCGTTCGCCTGCAGCGTCGCCGGCCGCAGCCTCACCACGACGGAGTGGGACGACGCATTCGGCGATCGCCCGTACGAGCAGACGTGCCCCGACGCCTAGATCGTTGGTCGGCGCCTCGTGGCGAGTATCCCCTGGGTGATCCGACGGCGATGGAGAACGGCATTTCGTCGCTGATATAGGTCGGGGTAGTCCTTCACCGACACCTCCCCGGAGGTGCTTGGAAGGGACCGACAGGTTCCATTCATCTGAAGGTCTGGCGTTGCCGCGCCGTTGGCCTTCCGTCTTTCCGGCACCCCCGGAGGTGGGTCCCGTGGTTGCTCAAGCTGCTCGCGTTACATCCTCGACGGCCGTCGTCGCGGTCGATGTTGGCAAGACCGAGTTCGCGTTCTCGGTAACCGACGGGGCCCGGACGTCGTTGCTCAAGCCCCGGACGGGGTGCCCGATGACCGGTCCGTCGCTGGCGCAGGTGGTCGCCGACATCGGGCAGGTGCTCCCCGATGACGCCGTGGTGAAAGTCGGTATCGAAGCGGCCGGGCACGTGGGAGTATGGCTCCGTCGTGCCGCAGAACGCGGCCGACTCGAGCATCGGGCTGAGCGCCCGACCCCACCAGCAGGATCCTTCCCACTCGCCTCCGCAACGTAGGGCGCTCAACCGTAACGGGATCCCGTCGCGGGACCCAGCACGCCGGGGTTGCGGTTCCAGCCGCCGAGGGGCTGGCTGGTGGGGTCGGGCGCCGCCCGATGCCCGAGCCGGCCGCGTCCCGTGGTACGGCCGGGCCACCTCTTGGAGGTGCGCCATGAGCGCACTGCTTGTCGGGTACGCCCGATGCTCCACCGATCAACAAGACCTCACCGCCCAACGTGACGCCCTGCTCGGCCTCGGCGTCGAGGCCGAGCGGATCTACGTCGACCACGGCCTGACCGGCACCAACCGCGAACGTCCCGGACTCCGCGAGGCACTCGCCGCCTGCCGGGCCGGCGACACCCTGGTGGTCACCAAGCTCGACCGTCTGGCCAGGTCCCTGCCCGATGCCCGCGCGATCGCCGACGAGCTCACCACCCGGCAGATCAGCCTCTAGCCTCGGCGGGTCGGTCTACGACCCCACCGACGCCGTCGGCCGGCTGCTGTTCAACGTCCTGGCCATGGTCGCGGAGTTCGAGTCCGACCTGATCCGGCTCCGCACGCGTCGAGGGCATGAAGGTCGCCAAGGCCAAGGGCCGGCTCGCGACGCCGTTCGTCTGGAGGGCTCGAACAGGCAGGCGCCGCCGACATGATGGGGCCGTTCGGATGTCGATGCACTGGATAGGGCTCTCGTCAGCGGGACCTGCGAGGCGGCCCGAGCTGACGCGCCTAAGATCATCTCATCACGCGTAGGGCGACATGAGCGCCACGCTGGTCGAGGCGGAAGATTGTCATCGCCACGAACATTGCCGACGTCGTTGACGAATCCCGGCATCCGCTACGTCATTGACGCCGGGCTGGCGCGCGTCAGAAACAGCCGATACAATCCGCGCACGCGCACGCGGCGATTGCCCGTCGAGCCGGTGTCGCAGGACAGCGCGAACCAGCGCAAAGGCCGCGCGGGCCGCGTGCAGGACGGCGTGTGTTCCGGCTCTATTTAGAGAAAAAAGTGAGGTTCAGGGCACTCGCGGTCCTGCCGCGTGTTGTTCCTGCTGGGTTTTGACCGGATAGCAGCACACCGTGGCAACCAAGAAGCTCACAGCCTATCGCGCGAAGCGGGATTTCTCCAGGACGGCCGAGCCGAGCGGCACGGCAAAAGTCGCGCCCGCGCCGCAGCGGCGGTTCGTGATCCAGATGCACGCCGCCACGCGCCTGCACTACGATTTCCGCCTCGAGTTCGACGGCGTATTCAAATCCTGGGCTGTGACGCGCGGGCCCTCGCTCGACCCGGGCGAGAAGCGCCTGGCAGTCGAGACCGAGGACCATCCGCTCGACTATGGCGACTTCGAAGGCACGATCCCGAAGGGGCAGTATGGCGGCGGCACGGTCCTGATCTGGGATCGCGGCTACTGGTACTCAGACGATCCGGTGAAGGGGTTTGCCAAGGGTGACCTCAAATTCGCGCTGATGGGCGAAAAGCTCAAGGGCGAGTGGGTGCTGGTGCGGATGAAGAGTGACCGCTTTGGCGGCAAGCGAACCAACTGGCTGCTGATCAAGCATCGTGATGAATTTTCGAAGGCCGGCGACGGCGAAGGTGTCCTCGACGACAATCGTTCCATCGCCTCCGGCCGCAAGCTCGAACAAATCGCCGCGGGCAAGGGCAAGGCGCCGACACCGTTCATGATGACCAAGGGCACCGCGGGTTCGGAGGCGGTATGGAATTCGAACAAGGGCCTCGCAGCCGGCAAGCGTGCGAACGGATCGAGGCGCGCGCAAGCCGGGATGTCCCGGACCACGCCACCGGGGAAGAAAGCGAACGGCGCAAGTCATGCGCAGGTGATCAAGGTCGGCACGCTGCCGGACTTCGTGGCCCCGCAGCTTTGCGACAGCGCGGACCGGCCACCGGCCGCGGACGGCTGGGTGCATGAGATCAAATTCGACGGCTACCGGATTCAGGTGCGCGTCGAGGATGGCGCTGTCTCGCTCAAGACCCGCAAGGCGCTCGACTGGACCGACAGGTTCTCCGCCATCGCCGAGGCGGCAGCGGCCCTGCCCGACGCGATCCTTGACGGCGAGATCGTCGCATTGAACGAGAAGGGCGAACCGGATTTCTCCGCAATGCAGGCGGCGCTGTCGGACGGCAACACGAACGATCTCGTCTTCTTTGCGTTCGACCTTCTGTTCGCGAACGGCCAGGACCTGCGTCCGCTACCGCTGGTCGAGCGGAAAGAGAAGCTGCGCGCGCTCTTGAACAAGCACGCGCGCTCCAAAAGCTCGTCGATTCGCTACGTCGAGCATTTCGATGCCGGGGGCGAGGAGGTGATGGCGTCGGCCCGCAACGCCGGCCTGGAAGGCATCATCTCGAAGAAGGCGGACGTTGCCTATCGCTCCGGCCGCAGCGGCGCGTGGATCAAGACCAAATCCCGCCCAGGCCATGAGGTTGTGATCGGAGCCTGGACCAGCACGAACGGAAAGTTCAGTTCGCTGATGGTCGGCGTCCACAGGAACAATCACCTCGCCTACACGGGCAACGTCGGCACCGGCTACGGCACTGAGACCGTCAGACGCATCATGCCCGCGCTGAAAGCCGCCACGGCATCGAAAAGCCCGTTCGGCGGCAAGAATGCGCCGAAAGGCGGTCGCGATATTCACTGGTTGAAGCCGGAGCTCGTCGCCGAGATCGAGTTCGCGGGCTGGACCCGTGACGGCAACGTACGGCAGGCCGCCTTCAAGGGACTCCGCAAGGACAAGCCGGCAGGCGAGGTGCGCGCGGAGATCACCCACACCGATCCGCCCGCGCTCAGTGCTGGCGCGGATAGCGCGAAGGCCGCACAGATCGCGGCCCGCAAGGCGCGGTACAGTGCCGCACGCGGATCGTCGCGAATAGCACGTGCCGCGACGGTGATGGGCGTCACGATCTCGAAGCCGGACAAGGCACTGTGGCCGGACGGTGGTGACGGCAAGCCGGTTACCAAGCGCGACCTTGCTGACTACTTCGAAGCGGTCGGTGCGACGCTGATCGACTACATCAAGGGACGGCCATGCTCGATCGTGCGGGCGCCCGATGGAATCGGCGGCCAGACGTTCTTTCAGCGGCACGCTTCGCCCGGAACCTCGGAACTGCTGAGCGAGGTGAAGGTGTCCGGCGACCGAAAACCATATCTGCAGGTCGATCGCGTGGAAGGTCTGATTGCGATCGCGCAGTCCGGCGGGATTGAACTGCATCCGTGGAATTGCGCGCCGGATCAGGTCACCGTTCCCGGCCGTCTGGTGTTCGATATCGAT
This sequence comes from uncultured Alphaproteobacteria bacterium, assembly GCA_963774995.1. Taxonomy (GTDB): domain Bacteria; phylum Pseudomonadota; class Alphaproteobacteria; order Rhizobiales; family Xanthobacteraceae; genus P52-10. The sequence goes on along the minus strand of CAVZHJ010000001.1, from coordinate 228,186 downwards.
CCGGCGCCGGGCGTTGAATTCGCAGCCATCATCGAGGCTGCGAAGGAGCTACGCGAACGGCTGGCGGCAGTCGGCCTGACCGGCTTCTGCAAGACCACCGGCGGCAAGGGTTTGCATGTGGTGACGCCGCTGTTGCATGCGAAGCGCGACGCGGTCACCTGGGCAGAGGCAAAGACTTTTGCCCGGCAGATTTGCAGTGATATGGCGACCGATCATCCTGACCGCTACCTCATCAACATGTCGAAGCAGCAGCGCAAAGGCAAAATCTTCCTCGACTATCTGCGCAACGACACGAAATCCACGGCCGTTGCGCTGCTCTCGCCGCGCGCCCGGCCGGGTGCGACGGTGTCGATGCCGATCGCCTGGGCACAGGTGAAGACGGGGCTCGATCCGGCAAAGTTCACGATCAGAACCGTCCCTGCCTTGCTGAAGCGCAGCAAGGTCTGGGCGAACTACGACGATGCCGCTGGATCGCTGAAATCCGCCATCGCCAGGGCCCGCGGATAGCCTCAGCCGCGCGCGGGTTCGTCCACGGAAGTGTTGCTTCAGTCAATGCGGGCAATCCGCATTCGACCCGACGCCGTTCTTCGAACTGCTATGGGGACGACGCCGAGCCATCAAGGAATCAACAACACCCGTCCGACCGCCTTGCGGCTTTCGATGTAGGCGTGCGCGCTGGCTGCTTCCGACAGCGGGAACGTCTTGTCGATGATCACCTTCAGTTCGCCCTTGGCGACATCGTTCATCAGCCGCTGAATATTGTTGTAGGCGCGGTCGGTCGCGATCTCCGCGCCGAGGAAGACGCCGGACAGCGAGCGGTTGCCGCCCATCAGGCTCTGCACGTCCACGGTCATCGGCTCGCGCCCCGCGCGGCCGACCATCGACACGCGCCCGCGATAGGCAAGCGACCGGATGCTACCCTGCAGGGTCGAGCCGCCGACGGGATCGACGACGAGATTGACGCCCTTCTTGTCGGTCAGCCGCATCACCGCCTCGACCACGTCTTCCTTCTTGTAGTTGATGCCGTGATCGAGCCCGAGGGGTTTAAGCGCCAGCAGACGATCGTCGCTGGACGCGGTCGCCAGCACGCGCGCGCCGGCGCGCTTCGCGAGCTGAATGGCCGCGACGCCGACGCCGCTCGCACCCGCCTGCACCAGCACCGTCTCGCCGGCCTTCAGCCGGCCGAATTCGAACAGGCAGTCGTCGGCGGTGCCGAATGTCACCGGAACAACGGCGGCGTGCTTCACATCGAGACCGTCGGGAATGATCCAGCAGGCGCGTGCCGGCACCGCGCGTTTTTCCGCATGCGAGCCATAGGCATTCGACGTCGCCACCCTCTGGCCTACTTTAAGCGTCGTGACCTCCGAACCAACCTCGATAATCGTGCCTGCGGCCTGATAGCCGACAATGTGCGGCGTCGAGGCCAGCGCCCCGCCGAAGCGATTCAGCGTATCGCCGCCCTCGATGCTCACCGCCTCGACGCGGATGACGACGCCCTTCGGATGGCATTTCGGATCGGGAACGTCCTCGTATTTGAGAACCTCGGGTCCGCCGTTCTGATAGTAGACCGCTGCCTTCATGGGCTTGCTCCCGCTGCTTTGAGTTTCTTGTCGGGCTGCATCGACGTGGCAACCCGCGACCGATGGACGCGACTTGTGACCGTTTTCTGCAGAGCGTCAAGGCTGGCGCAGCGCGCGACGCTGGCCGGTCTGTGGCCGCCCGGCGCTTACCGGCCATGCCGAATTGCTGTAACCTGTCGACCTCGGCTTGAGACATCGGCCCTGTTACATGCGAGGGCTTGTGCGATGACCCCGGAGCCTGCCTCGCTTTGCCTCGGTTGCTGGCAGAACCTGCATCTGCCCGTCCCGCTTCGCGGCCCGCTGTCCGCGCCGTTCCGCCTGTTCGGCGTGCGGCCGAGCCGCATGAATCCGAACACCTGCACCATCTGCGAGATGGCGTTCACGAAGATCATGAAGGCGCGTGCGGTGACGATCGACGCGACGGTGATGTTCGCCGATCTGCGCGGCTATACGGCGCTCGCACAGACCGTCGAACGCGAAGGCCTGACGTCGCTGCTGGACGTGTTCTACGACGAATGTGCCGCCGCTATCTGGCGCTACGACGGGCTGCTGAACAAGACATTGGGCGACGCGGTGTTTGCCATCTTCAATTTTCCGGTGCGCAACGCGGACCATACGACCCAGGCGCTGCTCGCGGCACGCGAGATTCAGAGAGCGATTCCGCAACCGGCACGACCAGGTCCTGCAAGCCGTCGGCCTGCAGAACGCGAACATCGGCATCGGGATCGGCATCGATTGCGGCGAGACCAACTTCGGTGAATTCGGCCGTTCGCATCGGGATCTGACGGCGGTCGGCACAGTGGTGAACCGCGCCGCTCGCGCGCAGGCGGCCGCGGAGCGTGGCAAGATCCTGGTGACCGCCGCCGTTCGCGACCGCACGAACGGGTTGATAACCGACGCTGGCCGCGCGTATGCGCTGAAGGGCTTCGATGAGCCCGTGACGCTGTTCTCCGCCTGAAGCGCGGAGAACACACGCCAACGCCACCGCACGGCCGATCCCTGAGCTGGCGCCGGTGACGATGGCGACTTCATTTGCAAGGGCGTTGCGAGCGGGCCGGAACGACCACCCGATTTCAGGACCATTTGGCCAGACAGCAAAAAGGGCGGCTCTTCAGCCGCCCTTTGCATCCAACGAAACTCTTGCGAAGCCTACTCCGCGGCCATCTTCACTTCAGGGGCTGCGGCGCGGACGTCGGCATCGACGTGGCTCTCGTACTTGGCGAAGTTCTTCTGGAACATCGCCACGAGATTGCGCGCGGTCTTGTCGAACTCGGCCTTGTCGGCCCAGGTCTGTGACCGGATCGAGAATGCCAGGCTCCACGCCCGGCAGCGAGGTCGGCACCGCGAAGCCGAAATACTTGTCGGTGCGGAAGTCGGCATTGCGCAGCGAGCCGTTCAGCGCCGCGGTCAGCAGCGCGCGCGTCACCTTGATCGGCATGCGCCGGCCGACGCCGTACTTGCCGCCGGTCCAGCCGGTGTTGACCAGCCAGCAGTCGACATTGTGCTCGGCGATCAGCTTGCGCAGCAGGTCGCCATACTCGGACGGATGCCGCGGCAGGAACGGCGAGCCGAAGCAGGTGGAGAATTCGGGCTCGGGCTCGGTGACGCCACGCTCGGTGCCCGCGACTTTTGCGGTGTAGCCGGACAGGAAGTGGTACATCGCCTGCGCCGGCGTGAGCTTTGCGATCGGCGGCATTACGCCGAAGGCGTCGGCGGCGAGCATCACCAGGTTCTTCGGCTGGCCGGCGCGGCCGGTGCGCGAGGCGTTCGGGATGAACTCGAGCGGATAGGCCGAGCGGGTGTTCTCGGTCTTCGAGCCGTCGTCGAAGTCGACCACGCGGGTCACGGGGTCGTACACGACATTCTCGAGCACCGCGCCGAAGCGCTGGCTCGCCGCGAAGATCGCCGGCTCGGCTTCCTGCGACAGCTTGATGCATTTGGCGTAACAGCCGCCTTCGAAATTGAAGACGCCTTCCTTGCCCCAGCCGTGCTCATCGTCGCCGATCAGCGTGCGGTTCGGGTCGGCGGAGAGCGTGGTCTTGCCGGTGCCGGACAGGCCGAAGAAGATCGCCGTGTCGCCCTTGTCGCCGACATTGGCCGAGCAGTGCATCGGCATCACGCCCTGTTCGGGCAGATAGTAGTTGAGCGTGGTGAACACCGACTTCTTCATCTCGCCGGCATATTGCGAGCCGCCGATCAGCACGACCTTGCGGGTGAAGTCGATCGCGACCACGGTCTCGGAGCGGACGCCATGGCGCGCAGGGTCAGCCTTGAAGCTCGGGAAGTCGAGAATGGTGAGGTCGGGCACGAAACCGGCGAGCTCTTTCAGCTCAGGCCGGATCAGCAGCGTGCGGATGAACAGCGAGTGCCAGGCGAGTTCGGTGAAAACGCGGGTCTTGATGCGGAAGGCGGGATCGGCGCCGCCATAAAGGTCCTGCGCGTAGAGCGATTTGCCTTCGGAGTGTTTGATGAAATCATCGAGCAGCGTCTTGAATTGATCCGACGTGATCGACTGGTTGCCGCCCCACCACACGGTTTTCTCGGTGGTCGCGTCGCGCACGGTGAATTTGTCTTTCGGCGAACGGCCCGTATGGGTTCCGGTCTCCGCCGTCAGCGCGCCTTCGGACGTGATCGTCGCCTCGCCGGCGGCAATCGCAAACTCATAGAGCGCGGGGGCACCAAGATTCCACTTCACTTCCTTGAGTTTTTTGAAACCAAATCTGTCGGCGCCGAAGGCACCGTTGTGCACGCCCGTATCTTTCACGAAGTCTTCCTCCTCGAGCCCGCGTATCGTCTGCGCGTGGTCGCAAAGCGCGTGTCGCGGGTGCCAGCTGACTATATCGGTCCGGCCTCAGTCCGGCGATCTAATAGTGGCGAACGCGCGCGTTGCCAAGGTGATCCAGATCAATTTGGTCGATTAGATGACATGGGCCGTGAAGCCGCGCCGGGCGGCCCCGTCAAACCATTGGGCCACCATTATTTTATTCGGTCAGACGCGGCGTTCCGCCGCGACGCTAAATCCACAAATGCCGCAGGCACAGCGCTCGCTGCACCGCACAACCAACGCCGGCTTACACGGGTTAACTTCTTGCCCGCGCCTCGCCAACCAGGGCCACCAGCGTCTTGCGCAACGCCAGCCCGCTTGTCACCCGCTCCGGGAACGGCAGCCGCAATGTGGCATCGCCAAGCGCAAGGTCGGCACCGTCCGGATCGAGGCCGGTGATACGCCACGCGCCATCGGCCGCGCCGAGAAGTTTGGTCGCATACAGCGCGTTGGCGTCCATGTGATCCTCATTCATATGGGCGACCGCACCGGCCTCACCCGCGAGCACCTCATCCGCGCCACCGAGATCCGTCAGCACCTTCGCGCCTTCGAGCGTGACGATGCGTCCAAACCCCGCGACCAGATGCACGTCGCGCACCGCGATCTTGAAGAACGCAAAGTCGGCAAAGCCCACGAACAACTCGGCGCTCGGATGGCGCGACAGGTAGCGTCGCCGAATCGGCTCAAGCGCTGTCTCATCCGAGACCTTCTCGGCCCGGCCTGCGATCATCACCCGCGCGCCTTCGAGCGGATCGCCGGCGCTGCGCTCGTCGATCATCAGCGACACGCGCGAATCGGCAAGGATGTTTTTGGTGTGCAGGGCCAGGGCCGAGATCAGCAGCACGGGCGAACCGTCCGGCGTGGTCGCCACGTTCACCAGCGAGCAATAGGGGTCGCCGGTTCCCGGCGACAGCGTCGCCAGCGCCCCCTGTTTTCCGCTGCGAATCAATGACTTGGTGGTCTGTACGGGATCGAACTTTGGGCTGGGTTGCATCGTGTCGGGCCTGTGCTTAAACGGTGTCGGTAAGAGAGGGCCGTGGCAGCCTCTCCGCTATCGATACAAAGGCCACGGCCGCCAATTGTCCATCGGTGCAGCGGTGCCCTAATTTGGAACCTCTGGAAATCGCATGCGTTTTTGGCGGCCACCGTCACATTTCAGCCCAGCTTGCATTGCTGGCTGATACAGTGTTCCCGGTTTGAAGGCCGGACCTTCGTTGCCGCCGGTTGCGGCGCCGTCCACCTCAGAAAGCAGGCTCATGCCCACAATCGCTCTCGTCGACGACGACCGTAATATTCTCACGTCCGTTTCGATTGCGCTGGAGGCCGAAGGTTATCGCATCATGACCTACACCGACGGCGCATCCGCGCTGGACGGCTTTCGCGGCACGCCTCCCGACCTTGCGATCCTCGATATCAAGATGCCCCGCATGGACGGCATGGAAACGCTGCGGCGGCTGCGCCAGAAGTCCGATCTGCCGGTGATCTTCCTCACCTCGAAGGACGAAGAGATTGATGAACTGTTCGGCCTCAAGATGGGCGCCGACGATTTCATTCGCAAACCTTTCTCGCAGCGGCTGCTGGTCGAGCGCGTCAAGGCGGTGCTCCGCCGCGTGACGCCGAAGGATCCGAACGCCACACCGAAGGAAGCCGATCCGAAGGCGCTTGAGCGCGGCCTCCTGCGCATGGACCCGGAGCGTCACACCTGCACATGGAAGAACGAGCCAGTCACCTTGACGGTGACGGAGTTTCTGATTCTGCAGGCCCTGGCGACGCGCCCCGGCGTGGTGAAGAGCCGCAACGCGCTGATGGATGCGGCCTACGACGATCAGGTCTATGTCGATGACCGCACCATCGACAGCCACATCAAGCGGCTGCGCAAGAAGTTCAAGGCCGCCGACGACGACTTCGACATGATCGAGACGCTCTACGGCGTCGGTTATCGCTTTAAGGAAACCTGATTTTTCCGGCATTCCCGCACCGTTAGCGACTGACGGCGGGTCTGCGCTGGGCTAGGCTTGGGATCATGCTTGCCGTGCAGGCGTGTGCGACAAACAAGCGGGCATGCTGACAGTTGCTTGACCGACCCGTTCTTGAACGAAGCGCCGATTCCGACCGCGCTTCGCCGCCACTTGCGCCCGGCAGCGACGCCGGCGGCGCGGACGGTTCGGCGCGCTCGCGGTTCGCATTTCCCAGGTTGCCGGGCTGGGCGTGGCTGCGCTGGCTGTGGCTGCCGAACATCGTGCCGTTCCTGCCGGCCTGGCTGCGGCCGCCGGACTGGATGCGTCGCGCCGGCCAGTACCTCGTCCGGTTGACATTCTCCAGCCTCACGCGCCGCATCCTGTCGCTCAACCTCGCAGGCCTGATCGCACTCGTCGCGGGCGTGCTCTATCTCTCGCAGTTCCGTGCCGGCCTGATCGATGCGCAGGCGCAGAGCCTTTTGGTGCAGGGCGAGATCATCGCGCGGGCGATCGCGGCGACCGGCACCTCGGACTCCAATGGCGTCACCATCGATCCCGACCGGTTGATCGATCTGAAACCCGGCGAAACCTACGGCCCGTCGGAAGACATTCTCTCCGGCCTCGACTTTCCGATCGATCCGACGCGCGTGGCGCCGGTGTTGCGCGGCCTGATTTCGCCGACCAAAACCCGGGCGCGCATTTACGATCGTGATGGCGTGCTGCTGCTCGACAGCCGCGATCAGTTCGCCCGCGGCGACGTGCTGCGCTTCGATCTGCCGCCGCCGCAGCGGGGCAAGCCGGGGCTCGCCGAACGCACGATGATCGCCATCCGCATCTGGCTCAATCGCGGTGACCTGCCGCCCTACCGCGAACTCGGTCCGGAGAACGGCAAGGGCTATTACGAAGTCGCGCAATCGCTCGCCGGTTCGAAGGCATCCGCGGTGCGCGTCAATGATCGCGGCGAAGTGATCGTCTCCGTGGCCGTTCCGGTGCAACGCTTCCGGGCGATCAACGGCTCGCTGATGCTTTCGACGCAGGGCGACGACATCGACCAGATGGTCACCGCCGAACGCATCGCCATTCTCCGCGTGTTCGGCGTCGCGGCCGCAGTGATGATCGTGCTGTCGATCCTGCTCGCAAGCACCATTGCAGGCCCTGTCAGCCGCCTTGCCGACAGCGCCGAACACGTGCGCCGCCGCATCAGGACGCGCATCGAGATTCCGGACTTCACCCGCCGCCGCGACGAGATCGGCCATCTGTCGGGCGCACTGCGCGACATGACGGACTCGCTCTACAACCGCATCGAGGCGATCGAACGCTTCGCCGCCGACGTCGCGCACGAACTGAAAAATCCGCTGACCTCGCTGCGCTCCGCGGTGGAGACCTTGCCGCTCGCGCGCAATGAGAACAGCCGCGCGCGCCTGCTCGCCGTCATCCAGCATGACGTGCAGCGGCTCGACCGCCTGATCTCGGACATTTCCGACGCAAGCAGGCTCGACGCAGAATTGCAACGGCAAGACATCGCGCCGGTCGACATGCGTCGCCTGCTCAACACGCTGGCGACCGTTTCAAACGAGACCAGGCACAACAACAACGGCGTCACCGTGCAGATACGGTTTGAGGGCGCGAACTTCGACACCTTCTCGACGCCGGGGCATGACTCGCGCCTCGGCCAGGTGATCGCGAACCTGCTGTCGAACGCCTGCTCGTTCTCGCCGGAGGGTGCTGTCGTGCGCGTCACCTGCCGCCGCGTGCGCACCGGGATCGAGATCGTCGTCGATGATGAAGGCCCCGGCATCCGCACCGACGCGCTGGAGAAGATCTTCGAGCGTTTCTACACCGATCGGCCGCATCAGGGCTTTGGACAAAACTCCGGTCTCGGTCTGTCGATCTCCCAGCAGATCGTCGAAGCGCATGGCGGAAAGATCTGGGCCGAGAACCGGCTCGGCAATGCAGAGCCGGACGGCGAGGCGCCGATCCTTGGGGCGCGCTTCGTGGTCCGGTTGCCGGCGATATGACGATGCCGGCCGCGACGGTGCATGCATCGGCAGTCCAGGTCGGCGACATCGGCATTTTAATTCGCGGACCCTCCGGTGCGGGTAAATCGCGGCTCGCCTTCGACCTGATCCTGGCCGGCCGCGCCGGAAACATCCCTCCCGCACGGCTGATCGGCGACGACCGCGTCCTGCTTGGCGCCGAGGACGGCCGGATCGGCATTCGGCCAGCGGCCGAACTGGAAGGCCTGATCGAAATTCGGGGCCTCGGCATCCGCCGCTGCGACTTCGTCACGCAGGCCGTGCTGGGTCTGGTCGTCGATCTTGCGGCAGACGACGCCGCCCGGATGCCGGAGCCGGGCGCGCTCGCAGTCACGCTTTATGGTATTGAGATACCTCGAATCCCGGTCGGAATTGGCTTCGATGCGATGCCCCTGGTCACGGCGGCGCTGCTGACAAGCCCCTTGCCGGACGCCTCACCTGCGGCTTTAAGACGATTGCCGGAAGGGAATTGGTAACCATATAAGCGCAACTATCGGCTTGGAATTGACCTGCCGCCTACGTATCCGAAGCGCCACAGCAAGGCCGGAAAGCGCAATAAGCCCCCTTGCACCCGTATCCCGGATGGTCATGATGTCCGCCTTTCGTGCAGTGCACCCAAAAGCACGCACGAGGAGTTTTTAATGATTGGTCTCGTACTTGTGACCCACGGGCGTCTCGCCGACGAGTTCAAGGCGGCGCTTGAGCATGTGATGGGCCCACAAAAGCAAATCGAATCCATCACGATCGGCGCTGACGACGATGCCGACCTGTGTCGAAGCGATATCATCGAAGCGGTGAAGCGTGTCGACACCGGCGATGGCGTCGCGATCCTGACCGACATGTTCGGTGGAACGCCGTCCAATCTGGCGATCTCCTGTATGAGCCGTCCGAAGGTCGAAGTGCTCGCCGGCATCAATCTGCCGATGCTGGTGAAGCTCGCAAAAGTCCGCGACAACCGTCCCCTGCCAGAAGCGATCTCGGCCGCGCAGGAAGCGGGCCGCAAATACGTCACCATCGCCAGCCGCGTTCTCGCCGGCAAATGAGCGAGACGTCCGACGGCGGCGGCCGCGAGGCCGGAGACGCGCCGTCAGCGGGCGAAACCATCGTCCGGGAAATTCCCATTACCAACAAGCGCGGCCTGCATGCGCGGGCGTCAGCGAAATTCGTGCAGATGGCCGAACGCTTCAAGGCCGACATCACCGTGACGCGCAACAACGAGACTGTCGGCGGCAACTCGATCATGGGACTGATGATGCTGTCCGCCGGTATCGGCTCAAGCGTGATTGTCTCGGCCACCGGCCCCGAGGCGCGCGAGGCCGTCGAGGCCCTGACGACGCTGGTGACGACGAAGTTCGGCGAGGACGAGTAGCGGCGCGGCCGCAGCTGGAATTGGCGGGCGTGGCCGAGGTCTTCCAACACGGCTGCGGCCACAAAGCCTTGAAAATAGCCGCTTCTTCGGTTGCCGCGCTGCAGTACGGGTGGTATCCCGCGCGCATGAGCGCTGTGCCCATCTCCAACATTCGCAACTTCTCCATCGTCGCGCATATCGACCATGGAAAGTCGACGCTGGCCGACCGCCTGATCCAGATGACAGGCGGAATGACCGATCGCGAAATGGCGGGCAAGGAACAGGTGCTCGAACTCGATGGATATCGAGCGCGAGCGCGGCATCACCATCAAGGCGCAAACCGTCCGCCTCTACTACAAGGCAAGGAACGGCGAAGCCTACGTCCTCAACCTCATCGACACGCCCGGGCATGTCGACTTCGCCTATGAGGTCTCGCGCTCGCTCGCCGCCTGCGAAGGCTCGCTGCTGGTGGTCGACGCGAGCCAGGGCGTCGAGGCGCAGACGCTGGCCAACGTCTATCAGGCGCTCGACAACAATCACGAGATCGTTCCGGTCCTGAACAAGATCGACCTTCCCGCCGCCGAACCCGACAAGGTGCGCCAGCAGATCGAGGACGTGATCGGCATCGACGCCTCCGAGGCGGTGATGATTTCGGCCAAGACCGGCATCGGCATCGACGAGGTGCTGGAGGCGATCGTGCATCGTCTGCCCGCACCGAAAGGCGACAAGGACGCCACGCTGAAGGCGCTGCTGGTCGACTCCTGGTACGATGTCTATCTCGGCGTCGTCGTGCTGGTGCGCGTGGTGGATGGCGTTCTGAAAAAGGGCCAGCGCATCCGCATGATGGGCACCAACGCGACCTACGAGGTGGAGCGCGTCGGCTACATCACGCCGAAGCTGGTCAATGTCGACGAACTGACCACCGGCGAGATCGGCTTCATCACCGCCTCGATCAAGGAAGTGGCCGACACCCGCGTCGGCGACACCATCACCGACGACCGGCATCCGGTCGCCAAAGCACTGCCCGGCTTCCGTCCGGCGATCCCCGTGGTGTTCTGCGGTCTCTTTCCGGCCGATGCGGCCGACTTCGAAACACTGCGCGGCGCGATGGGCAAGCTGCGGCTGAACGACGCGAGCTTCACCTTCGAGATGGAGACATCCGCAGCACTCGGCTTCGGCTTCCGCTGCGGCTTCCTCGGGCTGTTGCATCTGGAGATCATCCAGGAACGCCTGCAGCGCGAGTTCAACCTGAACCTGATCGCGACCGCGCCGTCGGTCATCTACAAAATGCTTTTGACCGACAAGACCGCGATCGAGATCCACAATCCGGTCGATATGCCGGACGTGGTAAAGATCGAAGAGATTCAGGAGCCGTGGATCGAGGCGACGATCCTCACCCCCGACGAATATCTCGGCAGCGTTCTGAAGCTGTGCGAGGACCGGCGCGGCAAGCAGAAAGAGCTGACCTATGTCGGCTCGCGCGCGATGGTGAAATACGAACTGCCGCTGAACGAAGTGGTGTTCGACTTCTACGACCGGCTGAAGTCCGTCTCGAAGGGCTACGCCTCGTTCGACTATCACCTGACCGACTACAAGCCGGCCGATCTCGTCAAGATGCAGATCCTCGTCAATGGCGAGCCGGTGGATGCGCTCGCCATGCTCGTGCATCGCGCGCGCGCGGAAGGCCGCGGCCGCGCCATGGTCGAGAAGATGAAGGAGCTGATCCCGCCGCACATGTTCCAGATTCCGATCCAGGCGGCGATCGGCGGCAAGGTGATCGCGCGCGAGACGGTGCGCGCGCTGCGCAAGGACGTCACCGCAAAATGCTACGGCGGCGACATCACGCGAAAGCGCAAACTTCTGGAGAAGCAGAAGGAAGGCAAGAAGAAGATGCGGCAGTTCGGCAAGGTCGACATCCCGCAGGAAGCCTTCATTGCCGCGCTGAAGGTAGACAGCTGATCGACGCCTGACAGGCAGCCGACCTCAACGGCGCATGCCGGCATGCGCCGCCGGGTGACCGCCGCCGCAGCTCCTCGCGGCCGATGGGGTTGCCTGCTTCCGGACGATCAGAATTTTTCGATCTTCTTGCCGTTCTTGTTGACCAGACTTGAGAACTTCTCCCTGAACACAACCTCGTGCGGCTTGATGAGAAACTTGCTGCCCTTGATGAAATCGTGCAGCGCGCGCACCGGCGCGGTATCTGCGCCCTGCTTGAGAAATTCGTCGGTGCGGAAACAGGGATCGCGGTTGGCCTTCAGATAGTCGGCGAAGCTCCCGCTGACGACGCCCACCTTCTTTTGCAATCGATACGAAAGCTGCCGCCGAAACACCTTGGGCATCAGGACCTCGCCCTTGTCCTTGCTTGCCTGGACCGGCCCCTTCGGTCGATACAGCAGCTTCGCGTCGAACTTGGCGGCATTGGTGGAGTAGTCCTTCCAGATCCGTCCCTTGGACTGCGCCTTCTTCATGGCTGCGAGGAATGCCTCGATCTCCTCTGGCTCCATCGAGGAGTAGAAGGTCGGATAGGCCCAGCCTTGTTCACTGAGCCACAGGTTGATGTCGGTCTTGAACTTCGGCCCGATGCAGATATTGCCAACAAATCGTCCATACGTGTCGATGACCTCGAACGGGCGATCAATCAGCGAAATCATCTGACATTTGACCGGGTCACCGTATCCCGCGAGCTTTTTCGCGAGGGCAACGGTCGCTGTTTCCGCCCAGTATTGACGGCGCGGCGGCTTGTTTTCGAGATTGAATTTTTCGCGCTTGGCGGCGGAAACCTTGCTGCTCGTCTTCAATGCCGCGGCACGGTAGTGCAGCTCCGGCGCATCGATGCCTTGCAGCCGGACCGTAATCCGGTTCTGGCTGTCGACGACTTCCTTGTTGCTCGCGCCGCGCGCGAATGCTCCGAAATAGGCCTTGGTCTTCTTGAACGTCTTGCCATCTTCTGCAAATGCGAACAGATCGGCTGCAACGTCCACCTTGATTTTGGATGTATCTGCGTCGGCCTCGCCATCGGGCCAGAACTGGGCAAGATCGATCGTTCCCCGCACCCTCAATATTCCAGGCATGAATTCCCCCTGCAATGAAAGAATGCAGTATAGCAAAACACAACCAGCCCCGTAAGGGCCAATGGACGCCGATAATTCCGCGGGAAGCGCTTATGGCCGTGCTGAAGGTGGATAGCTGAGGTCCGCAGCCTCGCCGGCCGCAAAGGCCCCGCGACCGTTCCAGACAATAATCGCCGCAACCACATCGAGCCCGGCCGCGATCAGCAGCGGCAACTGATACGACGACGACATTTCCCGAAGCACGCCATAGAAGCTCGGCCCCAGCGCGGTCGAGAACTGGATGATGCTGGAGGCAAATCCGAAGACCGCGCCGAATGAAGCGGCCCCGAACTCGCGGCGGACGATGATGGCCGAGAGGATCGTCACGTTGCTCATGGTCAGGCCGAACACTGCGCATCCTGCCATCAGCACCCATGTGTTGGAAAACAGCGCCAGCGCGCCGAACACGGTCGCGGCGAGCAGCAGCACCGCACAGGAGAACAGGCGCTGATCGATTCCGTCGACGAAGCCGGCCAGCAACAACCGGCCGGCAAGCGCAACGATCGCCGTGGCCGAAGCCGTGGCCGCGACGAGCGCGGGCGAAAGCTCCGCGGACAAAATCGCGACCTGGTGTGTCAGGAAACCCACCTGCACGAACATGCCGATGCTGAAGGCGATCGTCACCGTCCACAGCGACCGCGTTCCTGCCGCTGCCCGGACGGTCCAGGCCGAGGCACGTGCCGTCGTCTCGCTCGCGGCCGCTGCGCCGTCGGGAAACAATCCGAGCTCTCGTGGCGAGCGCTTCATGACGAAGACCGCGATCGGAACGAGTACGAGAACGGTCGCCAGCGCCGCGGCTACCGTTGTTGCCGTGAGTTCCGCGTGCGCTATCGCGAACAGCAGAACGGGCACGCCGACGACGCCACCGACGCTGGCGCCGAGCGCGGCCAGCGAGACCGCGCGGCCTTGATGTTTTTCAAACCACGGCGCGATCATCGCCGCCATCGCGGTGGCCGATAATGATGCCCAGCCGATCCCCATCACCGCGAAAGCAAACCAGGCCTGAACGATCGTACCTGCGAAGCCAATGCCGAGAAGGCCCACAGCCATCGTCAGGGCGCCCAGAACCACAATCGGTTTGGGCCCGTGTCGGCCGATGGTCTTTCCGACCGGCAGCATCAATGCGGCGCTCACCACGAGGAAGATGGTGATTCCGCCCGAAAGCTGTCCGACGGGCCACCCGTGCAAGTCCGTCAGAGCCTTCAGATAGACGCCGAGTCCGAACAGGCCGAGCGCATTGCCAAAGAAATTGGCGAGCATGCAAGCCGCAACAATCCGCCAACCGTAGAAATGCTTCATCGGAATGTGAGTCGCCGCCGCGCCCGGATTCTCGTCAATAGCGTGTCCTGATGTCAGTGAACGGCAGCATTCCACCTGCAAAGTCAAGATTCCATCACAGATCGGCGCCGCGCGATGGGCAGGCGACGGGCGCTTGATCGATTGGACAACAACGAAAGATGCAACGCAGCCCGGCGCTGGGCAGCTTCCGGTCTCGACACGGGCAATCGGCCACAGGTAGGCTGGACATGCGCGAGACAGGGACTTCGCCGAAAGAAGCAAGCCAGGCCCTGTCGAATCCGATCCCGCTCGTTCGACAGGAACGTCGGAACCGGATGGCGCGGGAGGCGCAGATGCAGATGAAGTTCTCATACGGCTGGATCGTTGTCGGCATCGGCGCCCTGATGACCTGCGTCGGTATGGGCGCAATGATGTCGCTCGCCGTGTTCCTCACTCCGATCTCGGAAACCACCGGCTGGTCGCGCGCCGGCGTGTCGGCGACGGCGACGCTAAACTTCCTCACCATGGGCGTTGCGGGTTTCGTGTGGGGTGCGATTTCCGATCGTTACGGCACGCGCATCGTCGTGCTGGCCGGAGCGATCCTGCTCGGCCTCGGCCTCGTCGGCGCGAGCCAGGCAACGGAGCTGTGGCAGTTCCAGTTGATCTACGGCCTGCTGGTCGGCACCGCCGCCGGCAGTTTCTACGCGCCGATGATCGCGGCGGCGAGCCTCTGGATCGACAAGCACCGCAGCCTGGCGGTCGCGCTTGTGTCTGCCGGCATGGGCGTCGCGCCGCTCACGGTCGCGCAGTTCGCAAGCTGGCTGAACATCAACTATGACTGGCGAGCGGCGATGCTGATCATCGGTGTCGCCTCAGCCGGCGTGCTCATTCCAGCCTCGCTGTTCCTCCGCCAGCCTCCGAAAGCTGCGGCAGCCGTCACGGATGGCGGATCGGCGATTGATGTCGCACCGAGCGATGTCCCCCTGACCGCCGCGCAGGCGCTGCGCACCCCGCAATTCATCACCCTGGCGCTGGCGCATTTCGCCTGCTGCGCTTGCCATTCCGGCCCGATCTTCCACATGGTGGCCTACGCCATGGTGTGCGGCGTGGCGCCGATGGCAGCCGTCAGCATCTACGGCGTCGCAGGTCTCGCCGGCCTCGGCGGCCGTCTTGCGCTTGGCGCGGCGGCCGACCGCATCGGCGCGAAGCCGGTGCTGATCGGCGGCTTGCTGGTTCAGGCCCTGTCGGCCGGAACATTTCTCGCCGTGGGCCAGCTCAACGAGTTCTACGCACTCGCCGTCGTCTTCGGCCTCGCCTATGGCGGCGTCATGCCGCTCTATGCGATTCTCGTGCGGCAGTATTTCGGCGAGAAGATCATGGGCACCATGTTCGGCGCGGTGTCGATGGTCGCAAGTCTCGGCATGGCGCTCGGTCCGTGGGCCGGCGGCATGGTCTACGACACGTTCCATGGTTACGGCTGGCTCTACGTCGGCGCAGCCAGCGTCGGCCTCGCCGCGGTCGCGATCGCGATCGCCTTCCCGTCCGGCGCGCCGAGGCGCGCGCAACCAGCGCTGGCCTGACGCATGAACCAGCCTGCCGGTATCGACCTCAGTGAACGCGCCCGGGCGCTGGCGCCGCTGATCGCGCGTGAGGCCGATGAAATCGAACGCACACGACGGCTGACACAGCCGGTCGTCGATGCGCTGATCGAGAACGGGCTCTATCGCGCGCTGCTGCCGAAATCGCTCGGCGGCGCCGAGGCTCCGGTGGAGACCTTCATGCAAATGCTCGAAGAGGTCGCCAAGGCCGACGCCTCGACCGCATGGTGTCTCGGCCAATGCTCCGTTTGCGCGATGGTCTCGGCCTATCTCGACGGTGATGCAGCGCGCGAAATCTTCGGAGCGCCGGACGGCATTCTCGCCTGGGGCGCGATCGCCGGCGAAATCCAGGCCGTCCCCGGCGGTTATCGCGCCAGTGGACGCTGGGAGTTTGCCAGCGGCGTCCGGCAGGCAAGCTGGCTCGGTGCGCATGTTCAGATCGTCGAAGCCGACGGCACCCGCCGGCGCGCTGCGAACGGCACGCCGGTCGTGCGGACGATCCTGTTTCCCGTGGCGAGCGCCACGCTCTACGACGTCTGGAACGTGATCGGCCTGAAGGGCACCGGCACCGACAGCTATTCAATCGACGGCCTGTTCATTCCGGAAAAGTTCGCCGCGCCGCGCGATGAGCCGGGTGGACGACATGAGAAGGGCCCGCTCTATCGTCTGCCGACCATGTACGTCTACGCGCTGGGGTTTGGCGCGGTGTCGCTTGGCGTTGCGCGGGCGAGCCTTGATGCCGCCATCGAGCTGGCGCGGGGCAAGGAGTCGTTCGGCATCAAGCCGATGCGCGACAACAATGCGGCTCAGGCTGCAATCGGCCGCGCGGAAGCGCAACTGCGCGCGGCCCGCGCCTATCTTTTTTCAACGGCCCGCGAGACCTGGAGCGAACTGACAGGCGCCGACCGTGAACTCTCCGAAGATCACCGCGCATCGATACGGCTCGCCGCGACCTGGACCATCCATCAGGCAGCCGCGGTGGTCGATGCCGCCTATCATATGGCGGGCTCCACCGCGGTACTCAGCGCCAACCCGTTCGAACGCCGGTTTCGCGACATGCACGCCATCGCGCAGCAACTGCAGGCCCGCGACGCCCACTATGAGGCAGTGGGCCTGGCGATTTTGAACGCCAAGCCCGCGCACGCATAGCCCCTGTGACGGATCGCAACGTTGTGGCCGCGTGGTGCGCCTGATAGCGTTTGACGAAATTCAAACCAGAAACGGAGCGAGGACATGTTCAAGGGCGTCGACCATATCGTGGTGGCCGTGAAGGATATCGACGCGGCGGTTGGCCGTTACGAAACCGTCTACGGCACGAAAGTCAGCGAGCGCCGCGACAACGAGGCGGCCGGCATGAAGATGGCGTTCTTCCGCTTCGACAACTCCTACGTCGAACTGGTTTCAAACCTCGGCGACAAGGGACCGATCGCGAAGCGGCTGGCTGATCTCGGCGAAGGCGTGCATCTCGTCGCCATGAAGGTCGACGATCTCGAAAAAACCGTCGCTGAATTGCGTGAAAAAGGCATCCGCCTGGTCGGCGATCCCGGGCCCGGCAACCCGATCAAGGGCCAGGTGTTCGTGCACCCGTCGGTCACAGGCGGCGTGCTGACGCAGCTCGTGCAGCGCTAGACGGCGCAAGGCGACCGCGTTCGCCACCACCAGATTCGATTGTCAAACAGCCCCCGGCTTCGCTCGATGAGCTACGCCGGGGCACGCGCTTCAGTCCCTCATCCTGAGCCGCGCCTTAGCCCGCAGGGCGAAGCCGGGTCGCCTATGTGGCCTCAACCCTTCGAGACGGCGCTTCGCGCCTCCTCAGGGCGAGGATTTAAGGTCCAGACCCGGCTTCGCTTCTGCGGCACGTGCGCGTCATCGCCCCGTGTTTTGTCCGGCAGCGCGCGCCGGGCTTGCCCGGTTCGCGCCAAACAAAAATCTGCGCCGGCTACAGACGTGCGAAATCGGCCCCTGCAACGAGCTGGCGCGGGGCAAGCCGGTCTTCTCTGGTCTTGCCTTCCTCATTCCCCTGAAAGGGGCGTGCGGAACACAGGGCGTTTCACCGCGCCCGCGGCGCCACGTGGGTGACCACGTGGCATCATGTGCTTTCCAGGCACATGACACCGTGTCCTGTTGGAACAGCACACGGCAAACAGCAGCCTCAGACGCAGTGCATACGCCTGCGTTCCGCACGCGACGGTTTTATCGGCTTGCAACTCCCAGCGGCGCCACGCCGCTTGGCGCCTTGACTGAATGCTGGGCATCGCCGCATTGCTGGGTCCTTGGGCCGCCCACCCCGTCTGCGGGTCATCGTCCTTTCACTACTTTGCAGAAGGCGCGCTTTATCGGCGCACCTTCTGGCGCGCTTCAACGGCGCGCCATCGCACGAAAGGCCCACAGACGCGACGGGTCAGTCGCATCCCGCTCCTGCGCCGGTGATGCTGCCGGCACGCCTCTTTGTCGGAGCGGGACAGCCAATAAATATTCCCGGCCGAAGAACAAATCAAGAACTATTTCTTCTGGAAAACAGAAATACTTGCAAGCCCGCAGGCTTCGCGCGCCAAAGAGCTCTCCAGCGGTGCACGTTCCTGGAGCGCGATGGTTTGAAGCGACCAGGCCGTCTGATCACAAAACCATCACGCTCTGGCAGACGGTATTTAACGGAGGCCGGGCGCCGGGGGTGCGGCAACGCCCTTCGGCCGCCACACCTTGACGATGCCGAAGCGCTCGGGATGCACACGATATTGCTTCGCGATCGCCAGAAGCGTGCGGTATCGCGTGCCGTGCTCGGCGACATCGAGACGGGGCATCTCTTCGGGAAGTTCGAGCAGCGCCTTCTCCCACATCACCATCGCGCGCAGATGGCGTGCGCGGCGCGAATTAAGCTGCTCGAAGGTCAGCGCTATCACGAAGCGAAACTCGTCCATGGGACGGCCGAGCGCCAGATCGAGCAAATCGTCGTTGGTGCACCTCTCGCTGATCAGGCTGATCAGCGGCCCGTAGGTCGCGCGATAGTCGTCCTCGCGGATCAGCGGAACGCGCCGGCTGCGGCCGTTTTCGATGATCTTCACGCTCGCAAGCGTCTCGGTGATGCGCTGGCCGATACCGTTCGCGGCTGCACGCTGCTGCGAGAAGGTGACCACCGGATTGTCGGCGGTGGTGCGCCGCGCGGCGCGGCGGATGAGATGCACGCGGTAGGCGTTCGGCCACAATGACCAGAGGCGCCGGTCGGCGACGATCGTGTCGAACTTGAGGTGATTGTCCACCACCATGTTGAGCGTGACGTTGACGGTGTTGCGGTCGTCGCCGCGCACATAGTCGAGCCAGCCGGTCGCATGCCGGCCGAGCATCGTCAGGCCCTTGCTGCCGGCGCCACCGAGGGAGCGGATGATCGCTCCGGTGACGACCGCGCCGAGATAGATGGCGAGGACACCGACGCCGAACAGCAGGCCGTCGAATATCTGGCCGACGTTCTGCGACAAATCTTCAGTCATCCGGGAGGCTCCGCGTCGGCAGTCGGCTGCATCGCTTCGCCTACCACGAAATCCGGCCCGGCCGGTAAGGCCGGGCCGGCGAGACATGCTGCGGCGGCCTCGGCATGGCCACGGCATGGCCACGGCGGCCGTGCCGAGGCCGCCGCGCCCTATCTATCGCCCGCGACGGCGATAAGATGATGCAGTCGGGGCGCTGCCATGATTCGTCCGCTCGTCATCACCGTCACCTTCATGCTGCTTGGCCCGCTCGTGCCGGGGCTGCTGTTCATGCTCATGTTCTCGATCGGCGGGCTGTTCTCGATGGGTCCGGGCGCGATCCTCGCCGGGATGATGTATTTCTTCTTCTGGCTGCCGTCGCTTTACGTCGTCTATGCCGCACCGTTCCTGCTGACCGGAATCCTCTGTGCGCTGGCCGCGCGCTTTCACCGGCTGTCGCTGCTGACGGCGTTGCTCGCGGGCGCCATCGCATTCGGCAGCTATCTCGGCATTCGTTACCTGGTGTTCGGAACGCTGAACGAGGCCGACAAGGTCATCGGCCCTGGCGCCTGGTCAAGCCTCAGCACGGTCGTTGGCCAGGTGGCGATCAGCATCCTGCCCTGCTGGTGGCTCGTTCGCGACCGCCCGACCCGTTGGGTTTAGCCCGCTTCGCCGCACCGCACTGCCCGAGCCACGCCATCCTGCTGTTCCATCAATGACTTAGCTTTATTTGCAACTCATTCGCACTTGCATTAGCATAAGTCCAATGATGGAAACCGAGGGGAAACGTACATGCAGCAGACACCATTTCGCTTTGCGCTCGGCGCGGCGGCAGTTCTCGGCATCGCCTCCGGTGCAGCGCTCGCAGCCGGCGATCTGTCGCGGCAGACGCCGATCGAAGTGACGATCGATCTCGGCTCGCCGGGCAAGCATGAATTCGCGCCGAAGCAGATCAAGTTCGAAACCGGCAAGCTCTACAAGCTGACACTGCGCAACGCGAGCAACGATCCGCATTACTTCACCTCGCATGCGTTCTCGCAGATGGTGTGGACGCGCAAGGTGCAGGTCGTGCAGCAGCGTGACGGCAAGGGCGTGACGCTTGCCGAGTTCAAGGGCGCGATCCGCGAGATCGAGGTCTATCCCGGCCAGTCCGCCGAATGGTGGTTCGTGCCGGTCGCGGCTGGCCGCGTCAACGACCTGCGCTGCGACATCAAGAGCGCCGACGGCAAGACGCACGCCGAACTCGGCATGACCGGCGAGATCGTCATCGAGTAGCTACCCGTCATTCCGGGGCGCCGCCACAGCCGTTCGAAGAACGGCGTCGCTTCGCTCGCCCCTAGCCGTTCGAAGAACGGCGTCGCTTCGCTCGCCTATGGTGGCGCGTCCCGGAATGACCGCTAAGCCACCCGCTGCGCCTGCTGCCGCGACAGCATCGCCAGCACGTCCTCGTGCGGCCGCGCCTTGCTGAACAGAAACCCCTGCCCTTCATGGCAGCCTTCGTTGCGCAGACAGCCGAGTTCGGCTTCGGTTTCGATTCCTTCCGCGGTGACGGTCACGCCGAGACCACGGCCGAGATTGACGATCGCCCGCACGATCGCCTGCGCATCCTGATTGCCGGCGAGGCCGCGCACGAACGACTGATCGATCTTGATCTTGTCGAACGGGAAGCTGCGCAGGTAGCTCAGCGACGAGTAGCCGGTGCCGAAATCGTCCATCGACATGCGAACGCCGAGCATGCGCAGCGCATGCAGTGTGGCGAGCACATGCTCGCTCTTCTCCATCAGCAGCGTCTCGGTGATTTCGAGCTCGAGCCGCTTTGCCGGCAGGCCCGACTGCTTCAGCGCCTCCATCACCACCGACAGCAGATTGCCGGTGCGAAACTGCAGCGGCGACAGATTGACCGCGATGCGCACATCGTCCGGCCACTGCGCGGCCTCGTTGCAGGCGCGGCGCAGGATCATGCCGCCGAGCGCCGTGATCAGGCCGGTCTCTTCGGCGACCGGAATGAACTCCGACGGAGGAATCATGCCGCGTTCCGGATGCGGCCAGCGGGTCAACGCCTCGAAGCCGGTAATGCGTCCCGAATGCAGATCGACCAGCGGCTGATAGTGCGGCCGCAGCACGCAATCCTCGATCGCAGCCCGCAAATCGACTTCCAGTCTGCGGCGGGCCTGCGCCTTCGCATCCATGGCGGACTCGAAGAAGCTGAATGTGCCGCGCGCATCCGCCTTCGGCCTCGCCAATGCAAGGTCGACATTCTTCAGGAGCTTCTCGGCATCGTCGCCGTCGCCCGGCGCAAGCGCGATGCCCGCGCTGGCGGTGACCACGACCGTGTGCCCGTCGATCAGGTAGGGTTCGCCGATGGCTTGAATCAGGCGCTTGGCGAGCTGGCCCGCCGCCTCAGGCCGGGCGATGTCCTGGTGAATGACGACGAACTCGTCGGCACCGAGCCGCGAGAGAAAATCTCCGTCCCGCAACGATGAGCGCAGCCGCTTCGCCACGCCTTTCAGCAACCGGTCGCCGACCGCATGGCCGAGCGAATCGTTGACCGCCTTGAAGTTGTCGAGGTCGAGGCACAGCACGGCAATCTGCTGACCGCTGCGCCGCGTATGCGCGAGCTGGTCATCGAGATGCTGGCGCAACATCGCCCGGTTCGGTAATCCGGTCAGGCCGTCATGCTGCGCCATGAAGGCAAGTCGTGCTTCCGCCTGCTTGCGTTCGGTGATGTCCATCAGCGAGAGCAGCATGGCCGGACGGCCGTCGTGGACGAGCTGGCGCGAATAGATGGCGACGTCGATCAGCGATCCGTCTGCCTTGACGTGCTTCCAGATCCGGGACATGTGCTCGTCGTCGGACTGCTCCCTGGCCCACGGCGCGTCCTTCTCGAACGCCTGGAGGCTGCGAATGCTCATGCGTTCGAACGCCCCGCGATCGTAGCCATAGTGCGAAATCGCAGCATCATTGACCGCGAGAATTGCCTCGTCGTCGAGCGCGCAGACGATCATCGGCACCGGATTGCCGTCGAACAGCAGGCGGAATGACGCCTCGCGCTGCTTCAGTTCGGTGATGTCGACGCGCAGCCCTATCACGCCGCCGTCGCCGGTCAGCCGCTCCTCGATCAGGATCACGCGGCCGTCCTTGAGTGTCTGCTCGTGGCGTTCGCCCGGATGATAAAGCCGGCTCAGCCGCTCGGCGATCCATTCGTCCTCGCGGCCGATCGCTTCCGGATATTCGCCGCGGGCGACGCCGATCCGCAACGTATCCTCGAGCCTGACGCCGGGGCGATAGAGGTCGGCGGTGGCGCTGTAGATCTCCGCGTACTTCTTGTTCCAGAGGATGTAGCGCCCTTCCTCGTCGAGGAAGACGATGCCCTGCGGCAGGATATCGATCGCCTCGCGCAAGCGCGCATGCGAGCGTCGCGCCTCGGCGATCGCCCGTTCGGCTTCGGCGCGCTTGCGAACGATCTCGCCGATCTCGACAGCGGCCTTGCGGGTCTTGTCCCTCGACCTGGCGTCAAGACGCTTTGCAACGGCTCCAGGCCCGCGCCGGGGTTTTGCCCCGCTGGTTGTTTTTCGCCGAAACGACGGCATTGCCCTTAATCCACCAGTCCACTTCCCCGCATCGCTTGTGTTCGAATTGTCTGAAGAAACGGTGTCATCTTCCGGATCGGACCTCGGCGCACGACTGACGCCGCATGACTGTGATGCGCATGACATTGCCCAACAAGCGGCACGCTTCCATGCGCGATGACCATCACCATGGCCCGACCGATGCTGCTCGCAGCAAAGTCAGCATTGCCGGGTTGCGATCATGCCGCGGCGACGCCGATTGCACAGGGCATTGGCCGCGCGCATGAATTTTCGCCAACGCGTCGCAGCGTTAATGAAGCCTTACGATCTGACGACCTCGGATCAGCCCGGCTGCTAGCGGTAGATCGCGATCCGTGTTCGTCCCGCGGCCAAAACCCTGCACGAGCGAGAACAGCGTCGCCGCGTTGCGCGGATGCAGCCGCACGCAGCCATGCGACGCCGGGTCCGCCGAGCCGCGAGAGTTCGGTGGTGCCGTGAATGGCGTAGCCCTTGTGGAAGAACACCGCGTACGGCATCGGCGAATTATAGTAGCGGCGCGAGAACCAGCGCCGCTCGAGCCGTTGCGGACGGAAGACGCCGTTCGGCGTGCCGAACCGGCCGCGCCCGGTCGACACCGGCCACTGGTGCCGCGTGACGCCGTTGACGGTGACATACATTGTCTGCGTCGACTTCTCGATCTCGACCACGAATCGCTGCACGCGCAGGCTCTGCAGCCAGCATGCAGCCTGCCAGCAAGACGAGGCCGGCCACACGCGAATGCAGTCTTGTTGATGGCGCCCTGCATGACCCTGTCTGATGCCCGTGAGCTTCCACTCGGAAAGCATGCCGATAGGGAGCCCCGCCTGTAAAGCCAGGGCAGACCGTGACGATCCGGCTCCTGCCGGAACAGGCTTAATGGTGAACGCCGATTCTCGCGCGAAACCGGAAGATCGCGTATAGGAAATGCTCATGATTCACCGCGTTCTCCTCCCCGCGATTTTTGCGCTGCAACTGGCGGCCCTCCCGGCAACGCCGGCGCTCGCGCAGGACAAGGGCACGGTCAATCCAAAACCGCTGCCGCCGCTGGCCGATCCGGACGACCCGAAGCTCGCCGCCAAGGAATTGTTCGGCCGCAAGCTGACGCCGGCGAAGCTGCAGACGCGCGCGATCGGATTTTACGCCAAGGGCTGCATCGCCGGCGCGAAGGCGCTGCCGATCAACGGCGACGACCTGGCAGGTGATGCGGCTGTCGCGCAACCGCGATGTACGGACATCGCCGACCTGATCGCATTGCTGGAACGGCTCGCAGCCAAGGTGCCGAAGGTGGCGAGCTGGCCAGGGCTTCTGGTCGGCGACATCTCGCAGCCGCGCGGCGGACCGATGCTGACCGGCCATGCAAGTCATCAGGTCGGGCTCGATGCCGACATCTGGCTGACGCCGATGCCGAAGCGCGAATTGACGCGGCTCGAGCGCGAGGAGATGTCGGCGACCGACGTCGTCGCGGCCAGACAGGCTCGACGTCGATCCGAGCGTCTGGACCCGCGGCCATGTCGCCGTGATCAAGTGCCGCCGCGCAGGAGCCGGACGTCGAGCGCATCTTTGTCAACGCGGCGATCAAGAAGGCGCTGTGCCGCGACGCCGGCAACGGCGACCGCGCGTGGCTCTCCAAGGTGCGGCCGATGTACGGCCACAACTATCATTTCCACATCCGCATCCGTTGCCCGGAGGGGAGCGGCGAATGCACGCCGCAGGAACCGCCGACGACCGCGGAGGGCTGCTCGGCCGGCGATCTCGCCTACTGGTTCAGCGATCCGGTGCTGCATCCGAAGCCACCCAAGACGCCGCCAAAGCCAAGACCGCCGATGACGCTGGCGCAGCTTCCGGACGCCTGCAAGCAGGTGCTGCTGGCGCCGTGACGCGCCGGCGCACGGCCTTGCGTGAAAATGCCTGCCTGCTAGAACTGCGACTGTGATCTCCGCGCTCGCCGTAAGCCGGCGCGGATCGCCGGGACGGCGCTCCCTCATCGATTGCCCAAAACCCTGAAGCGTCTGCGCGATCAATTTGCGCGGCGATCATTCATTGGAGCGCGCACATGGCTTTTCTATTCACGCGACTTCTGGCGATCCTCGCATCTTTCGGTCTCTTGCTCGCAGCTCCCGCTGCCATGGCGCAGCAGAAATCCCTCACCGTCTTCGCTGCTGCGTCGCTGAAGAACGCGCTCGACGACATCAACGCGGCCTATACCGCAAAGACCGGTGTGAAGATCGCCGCAAGCTACGGCGCAAGTTCCACGCTCGCCCGCCAGATCGAGCAGGGCGCACCTGCGGATATTTTCGTGTCCGCCGATCTCGAATGGATGGACTACGCGATAGCCAGCAACACCATCAACGAAGCGACGCGAATGAACCTGCTCGGCAACAAGCTGGTGCTGATCGCGCCGAAGGACTCCGCCACAGGCAACGTGACGATCGCTCAGGGTTTCGACCTCGCAAAACTCGCCGGCGACGGCCGCATCGCCACCGGCGACATGCAGTCGGTCCCGGTCGGCAAATACGCCAAGACCGCACTGGAAAGGCTCGGCGCGTGGAATGCCGCGTCCGCCAAGTTCGCCATGGCCGACAACGTCCGCGCCGCATTGACGCTGGTTGCGCGCAACGAGGCCGTGCTCGGCATCGTCTATGAGACCGATGCGAAGGTCGAGCCCGGTGTGAAGATCGTAGGCCGCTTTCCGGCGAACTCGCATCCGCCATCGTCTATCCATTCGCTGCTTTGACGAATGCGAAGGCAGAAGCTGCGGACTATCTGGCCTTCGTTCGCTCGGCCGTTGGCAAGGCCGTGTTCGAGCGATACGGCTTCACGTTCCTGATCCGGCCGGTTTCGTAAGCACAACGTGTTCGACCTTTCCGACACAGCCTGGACGGCAATCGCGCTCACGTTGCGGATCGCCGTCGTTGCGACGCTGGTGGCGACACCGCTCGGCATCGGTGTCGCATGGCTGCTGGCGCGCAAGCACTTTCCAGGCAAGGTGATCGTCGAGGCGCTGGTGCACCTGCCGCTGGTGTTGCCGCCGGTGGTCACCGGCTATCTGCTGCTGCTGACATTCGGGCGGCGCGGCGCGGTCGGATCCTTCCTCGCCGACACGTTCGGGATCGTGCTGTCGTTTCGCTGGACTGGCGCCGCACTGGCGTGCGGCATCATGGCGTTTCCGCTGCTGGTGCGGCCGATCCGGCTGTCGTTCGAGGCAATCGACATTCGCCTCGAACAGGCGGCGACAACGCTCGGCGCCAATCCATGGCGCGCCTTCGCAACGATCACGCTGCCGCTGGCGCTTCCCGGCATCATCGCCGGCATGGTGCTGTGCTTCGCCAAGGCGATCGGCGAATTCGGCGCGACGATCACCTTCGTCGCCAACATCCCCGGTGAAACGCAGACCATCGCCTCGGCGGTTTATGCACTTATTCAAACGCCGACCGGCGACCGGGAGGCCGACGCAACTGATCGTCGTCTCCATGATCCTCGCCTTCGGCGCGCTGCTGCTCTCCGAATGGTTCGCACGACGCGCGGTCGCGCGCATGCGGGGGGATTGAGCATGCTGCGTGTCGATGTCACGAAATCCCTGGGCGCGACGACGATCGAAGCGTCGTTCGAAAGCGAAGGCGGCGTCACCGCGTTGTTCGGCCCGTCGGGCGCCGGCAAAACCTCGCTGATCAACATGATCGCGGGACTTCTGAAGCCGGATCGCGGGCGGATCGACATTGATGGTGAAGCTCTCGACGATACCGCTAGCTCTCTTCCACGTTCCCGCGCACCGGCGACGCATCGGCTATGTATTCCAGGACGCGCGGCTGTTTCCGCATCTGAGCGTGGAACAGAATCTTGACTACGGACGGCGCATGAACGGCCTGCCGTTTGATGCTGCGGAGCAGGCGCGCATCGCCCAACTGCTCGATCTTGAAAGTCTGAAGCAACGGCGTCCTGGCAAGTTGTCCGGCGGCGAGAAGCAGCGCGTGGCACTCGGCCGGGCGCTGCTGTCGCGCCCCCGGCTGCTGCTGCTGGACGAACCGCTGGGTTCGCTCGACGACGATCGCAAGGCGGAAATCCTGCCCTATCTGATCCGCCTGCGCGACCGGGCCGGGGTGCCGATGGTTTATGTCAGCCACGACGCCGACGAAGTCAGGCAACTGGCGACGCAGGTAATCCGCCTGCAGAACGGGAAGGTCACGGCGCAGGGTGGCCTGGAGGTTCTGCAGGCCGGCGGTTCGCGTCTTTAGGGCTTACAGCGACTCGACGAACGACTTCCAGGCCTGACGCATCTTTCGCCTGGCGCGTTCGCGTCCTTTCGGCGGCGGCGCGGGCGGCTCCTCGTCTTCCGGCAGCCGCAGGCCGACGACGCTGACGCGCCCGCCGCCGAGGCTGCGCGCGACGAGGATGATGTCGCCTATAGGCAGCGTGTCGTCGACCTTCGGGGCATGATCGAGATTGATGTCGAAATAGTCGGCGAGCGAGAGTTCCGCCTGCTCGGGCACAACCGGAACGCCGTAAACTTCCGCGAGATTTCCAAGCGTGATCTCACCCAGAACCATGAAGTCGCCCAGCATGTGCGGATCGACGGGAATCACTGCGGGCATGTCGACGAAGAACCGGTCGAGCGCTTCCGCTTTCTCAGGCGGAGCAAGCAAGTAGACGTAATCGCCAGCCACGACCGGCTCGGCCTCGCTCGGGGTGAAAATCTGCTCGTCGCGAATAATGAGCGTCGGCTTCGACCAGGACGGGATCACCTGCCGCTTGAGGAACAGGCTGTTCCTGCGAACAAGATATCCGACCAGTTCCTGCTCCAGTTGCCCCGGCAGGTCGAGCTCGACGCGCCGCAAGGTTCGCTCGGTGCGCGGCAATGCAACGTGCAGACGCCGCGCGGCCCAGGCAATCGACCAGCCCTGCACCGCAAGCGACACGATCACCACGACGAAGGCGATGTCGAAATAGACTGCGCCGTTCGGCAAATCGACCAGCAGCGGAATCGAGGCCAGGAAGATCGCCACCGCGCCCCGCAGGCCGACCCACGAGATGAAGATTTTTTCTCGTTTCGGAAACGGAAACGGCGCAAGACACAGGAACACGGCCACAGGTCTTGCGACGAACATCAGCGCCAGCGCGACCGCAAGTGCGGGCAGAAACGTCGAGACCAGCCTTTCAGGCGAGACCAGCAGGCCAAGCAGCACGAACATGACGATCTGCGCGAGCCATGTGGCGGCGTCGAGAAAGACGACCACCGAATTGTGTGCGCGGGTCGGCCGGTTGCCGATCACGATGCCGGCGAGATAGACGGCGAGAAAGCCGGAGGAATGGGCGCTCTGGGCGACGCCGAAGATCACCACCGCTGCGGTTGCGACGAACGGCGCATGCAGACCCTGCGGCAGCGCCACCCGGTTCAGCCCGAGCACGACCAGCCGTCCGCCGACGATGCCGATCAGTGTCCCGAGACCGAGTTCGCGGGCAAACTGAAGCCCGATATCCAAAGCGGTGCTCTTGCCGATCGACAGCAATTCGACCAGCACCAGCGTGAGAAAGATCGCGAACGGGTCGTTGGTGCCCAACTCGACCTCGAGCGTGGCGCCGACGCGCGGACGCAGCCGCAGGCCGCGGCCGTGGATCAGCAGAAACACCGCCGCGGCATCGGTCGAGGCGATCACCGCGCCGACCAGCATGGCTTCGGTCCAGCTCATGCCGAGCGTGTATTTGGCGACCGGAGCCGTGATCACCGCCGTGAGCAGCACGCCGATGGTCGCCAGCACCGCGGAGGGCACGAGCACGGTCTGAATGCTGTTGAATCGGGTCTTCAGTCCGCCATCGAACAGAATCAGCGCCAGCGCCACCGAGCCCACCAGATAGGTCGAGCGGACGTCATCGAACCTGATCCCGCCGGGACCGGCCTCACCTGCGAACACGCCGACGAACAGAAAGACCAGCAGCAACGGGGCGCCGAAGCGCAGGGCAACCAGGCTCGACATAATGCCTGCCATCACCAGGATCGCTCCCAGCAGGATGGCAATGCTTACCGAATCGAGCGACGCCATATCATTTCCGCAATTCGAAGCGTGTATGCCCTTCCTTATCGTCCGTTGTGCGCAACGCCAACCCCGTATGCATTTTCTGCGAGAAACACGCCGAAATCAGCGGTACCGCCGTCAGGGCGTCTTTGGCCCGACCTGACCTCTGACGTATAAGAATCAGGACTTCGAATCATTCCACGCGACCGAAGGCGATTGCGGACAGAGATTGCAGACCAGAGACCTTGTCGATGCCCGAAATTGACGAAATCTACGAATTTCTCCAGACGGCGCTTCGCTCCGTCGGCGGCGAGATCACCTCGCCCTGGTTCTACTTTCAGATCGGACTGATCCTCGCCGGCGCAGGGCTCGCGCACCTTTTGGCCGTCTCGCTTCGATCCCGGGTCGACGTCACATCCGTTGCCATGGGGTGGCCGGCGGTGTTCCGCCTGGCGCTGCGTGTGCTGATCCGCAACGCGGCGTTCGGCTTCTTCGCGGGCTTGATGGTGATGGCGCGCGTCATCATGGTGGCATCCACCTGGCCGAGCCGCAGCTACCTTCTGGTGGTCGCCGCCAATCTGGCCACCGCCTGGCTCCTGATCCGTCTCGCGACCAGCCTGATCCGCAACGAGACCGCGGTGAAGCTCGTCTCGATCACCGCGTGGTGCGTCGCGGCGCTCAGTATTCTGGGTCTGCTCGATCAAACCACAGCCGCGCTCGATTCCATCGCCATCACCTTCGGCGGTCATCGATTTTCGCTCTTGCTCGCGATCAAGGTCTCGGCGCTGCTGGCCCTGGCGCTCTGGCTCGCGAACATTGCCGGCAATTTCGTCGATGCGCGGATCGCCAACCTGAGCGACCTGACACCGTCGGTGCGGGCGCTGACCAGCAAGCTCGCGCGAATTCTCCTGATCTGCCTTGCGGTCGTCATCGTGCTGGCCGCGGCCGGCGTCGATCTCTCCGCACTTGCGATCTTCTCCGGCGCCGTCGGCGTCGGCATCGGTTTTGGCCTGCAGAAGATCGTCGGCAACTTCGTCAGCGGCGTGATCCTGCTCGCCGACAAATCGGTGAAGCCCGGCGACATCGTCACTATCGGCGAGAGCCACGGCCAGGTGCGCGCCATGAACACACGCTACATTTCCGTCACCGGCAATGACGGCCGGGAATTCCTGATCCCGAACGAGAAGCTGGTCACCGAACGCGTGGTGAACTGGACCTATCACGACAGCAACACGCGGGTGGATGTGCCGTTCTCGACCAGCTACGAGGCGAATCCGCGCCGGGTCTGCGAGATCGCCGCCGAGATCGCCAAGGCGACGCCGCGCGTCACCAAGGTCAAGCCGCCGGCCTGCAGCATCGTCGAATTCGCCGAGCATTCGATGCGTTTCTCGCTGTCGTTCTGGATCACCGATCCCGAAAAAGGTATCGGCAACGTGCGCAGCCAGGTCATGCTCGCGCTCTGGGATGCCTTCCGGATCGAAGGCGCGGACAGCAACTATCCGATCCGCGACATGCGTATCGACGATGCGCCGCCGGCGGTGCCTGTGGACGAGGCGCATCTGCGCTGACGCGATACGCAATGCGCTTTCCCGGCGAACTCATTCCGGCGACGCTGATCCGCCGCTACAAACGCTTTCTCGCCGATGTCGAACTGGCCGATGGCAGCGTGACGACGGTCCATGTCGCCAATCCCGGTGCGATGATCGGCCTGCAGACACCGGGCGCGCGCGTCTGGCTTTCGCGCTCGCCGAACATGGCGCGGAAGCTGCCGCTGTCGTGGGAGCTGGTCGAAGCCGACTTCGGCGCAGGCCTCGAACTCGCAGGGCTCAATACAATCCATCCGAACGCGATCGTTGCCGAGGCGCTGGCCGCACAGGCGATCCCGGAGTTGACGGGCTACGCAACCGTCCGCCGCGAGGTCAAATACGGCACGGCGTCACGCGTCGATTTTCTGCTGGAAGGACCACCAAAACCCGCCTGCTACCTCGAGATCAAGAACGTGCATCTGATGCGGCAGCCCCACCTCGCCGAATTCCCCGACTCGGTTACCGCACGTGGCGCGCGGCATCTGGAGGAACTCTCAGTCATGGTCGCGCAAGGTTTCCGCTCCGTGATGCTGTTCGTCATCCAGATCGGCTCGGCCGACCGCTTTTCGCTGGCGCGGGATATCGATCCTGCCTACGCCGCGGCCTTCGATCGCGCATGCGCTGCGGGCGTCGAGGCCTTTGCCTACAAGTGCACGCTGCAACGTGACGGCATCACGCTCGCAGGACCGGTCAGGATCGACAGATAGCCGCCCATTTACCAATGGCTGATACACCCTGATCGCGCTTGCGCTACCGCCCCCATCGCTTAAATTAGGCACAACTCAACCTTGCAAACTGACTTACCGGACCCGCATTACCCGACATGAATTACGTTGAAGCCGCCCAGGCCCCTTTGAGAAAAACCGGCCAGATCAAGCTGCACGGCCCCGCGGCCTTTGCCGGCATGCGCAAGGCCGGCGCAATGGTCGCCGAGTGTCTCGATCTGCTGGTCGATGAGGTGAAACCCGGTGCGCCGACGTCACGAATCGACGACGTGGTGCGCGAGTTCGCGCTCAGCCGCGGCGCCATTCCCGCAACGCTGATGTATCGCGGCTATCGTTATTCGACCTGCACCTCGATCAACCATGTGGTGTGCCACGGCATGCCGGGCGACCGGCCGATGAAGGAAGGCGACATCGTCAACATCGACGTGACGTTCATCGTCGATGGCTGGCACGGCGATTCGAGCCGGATGTATGCGGTCGGCGAAATCGCCCGCAAGGCCGAGCGGCTGATCGAAGTCACGCTACGAGGCGATGATGCGCGGCATCGCCGCGGTGAAGCCCGGCGCCACCACCGGCGATATCGGTCACGCGATCCAGAGCTTCGTCGAGCCGCAGCAGATGAGCGTGGTGCGCGACTTCTGCGGTCATGGCCTCGGGCGCATGTTCCACGACGAGCCGAACATCATCCATGTCGGCCGGCCGGGCGAAGGCATCGTGCTGCGGCCCGGCATGTTCTTCACCATCGAGCCGATGATCAATCTCGGCAAGCCGCATGTCAAAATCCTGTCCGACGGCTGGACCGCGGTGACCCGCGACCGCTCGCTGTCGGCGCAGTTCGAGCATGCGGTCGGCGTCACCGAGACCGGCGTCGAGATTTTCACGCTGTCGCCGGGCAAGCTCGACAAGCCGCCTTACGGCAAACCGGCCGCCTGAGTTCAGACGTCGGCCGGCACGCGTTTGGGGCTGGCGAAAACCCACAACCTCCGCAGCACGGGCATGGTGCATCCGGTCAAAACGGCCTGCGGAATCCACTTGCCAAAAAGGGAACATTTAGCGAACATCAGAGCCGACTTCACAAGGTCCAGAGATGGCTCGCAGCAAAGCAAGGCCCGCGTTCGAACCGACTGCCGACGCCCGCAGCGAGATGCACGAGGCGCCGCATTCGCAGGCGATCGCGAAAGCCGTTTGCGCGGATAGCGACCTGCTCGGACTGATCGGCCAAACGCCGGACACCGAGGCGAAACCTGTCGCACCCACGCGCAAGGACACGCCCCACTTCCACGGTCATCGCGACCGCCTGCGCGAGCGTTTCCGCAGTGGCGGCGCGGATGCCCTGCCCGACTACGAATTGCTCGAACTGGTCCTGTTCAACGCCCATCCACGTCAGGACATGAAGCCGGTCGCAAAGGCGCTGATCGCGAAATTCGGCTCGTTCGCCGAGGTCGGTGAATGCGCCGGATGCGCGGCTCATGGAGGTCGATGGCGTCGGACCCGCAGCGTTCACCCAGATCAGGCTGATCGCCGCCGCGGCGAACCGCGTGGCGAAAGGCGCGATCAAGAACGCGCGAGGCGCTCAGCTCGTGGTCGGCCGTGATCGAATACTGCCGCACGGCGATGGCCTTCGCCGACAAGGAGCAGTTCCGCATCCTGTTCCTCGACAAGCGCAACCAGCTGATCGCCGACGAGGTGCAACAGACCGGCACCGTCGACCACACGCCGGTCTATCCGCGCGAGGTCGTCAAGCGCGCGCTCGAACTCTCGGCGACGGCGATCATCCTCGTGCACAATCATCCTTCCGGCGACCCGACGCCGTCGAACGCCGACATCCAGATGACGAAAGCGATCGTCGATATCGCAGCTACGCTCGGTATCGGCGTGCACGATCACATCATTGTCGGCAAGAACGGGCATGCGAGCTTGAAGGGGCTGAAGTTGATGTAACCGTGTCGGCACTTCGCGGCACTTGCTATAGTACGTAAGGCCAGACAAGCGCGGAGAAACACAGATGGCAGCACTCTTGCAGAACAACATCGCGGCGATCACGGGCGCCGGCTCCGGAATCGGCCGCGCCATCGCCGTTGGATTTGCCCGCGAGGGAGCGCAGGTCGTGGCACTCGACATCAACGGCGAGGCGGCGGCCAGCACGGCCGCCGAAATCCGGGACACGGGCGGCAAGGCGCACGACGTCACGCTCGACGTGACCGATCACGCGGCCTGCCGCACCGTTGCCGCGCTGATCGGCGAAAAAATCGGCGCGGTTTCGATCCTCGTCAACAATGCCGGCATCAACCGGCGCAACGCGTTTGTCGCGGATGCCGACGCCGTGCTCAAGGACTGGCAGGACATCACGGCAATCAACCTCGACGGCGTGTTCAACGTGACGCACGCATTCCTGGCACAGCTGCGCGCGAACAAGGGACGCATCATCAATATCGGCTCGATCCAGTCGTTCATGCATGTGCGTACACCGAATTCGGTGGCCTACACCACGTCGAAGCATGGCGTGCTCGGCTTCACCCGCGCACTTGCCGCCGAACTCGGCAAGGACGGTGTTCGCGTCAACGCCATCGGCCCCGGACTGATCGAAACACCCTTGAACGCACAGGCGCGCGCCAACAATCCCGAGCTGGTCAAGACCTTCATGGACCACACGCCGCTCGGGCGTCCGGGCAAGCCGGAAGACATCGTCGGGCCGGCACTCTTCCTCGCCTCGGATCTGTCGGCCTATGTCACCGGGACGATCGTCATGGCCGACGGCGGCTACAGGACGATCTGAAGGAAACCCTCAGCCGGGCGCCTCACGCCCGTGGGTGCCGATGAAGCGGATGTAGACCACATGATCGGGATAATTGATCCAGCCCACGATGCAGTACTTGTTGCAGGCGATATTGAACACAACGCGACCGTCCTTGAGGATGCTCGCGCTTCGGATGGTTTCCTTCACGTCTGCCGGTGACGACCAGAAGCGACCACGGGCGCGCACGAACTCATGATGACATCGCGGCGTCAGCCGCCTCCGCAGCGCGCCGCCTCAGGAGGTCCTGTTCGCGTCTGTTGCCCGTCAGCGCTGCGGCGGCTTCGAAGGCCGCGCGCGCTTCGTCGTAGCGGCCGAGCTTGTGCAGCAGGTCGCCCCGAACGCTCGGCAGCAGATGATAGCCCTCAAGTGCGCCCTCGCCGACCAGCCGGTCCACGATCGCCAGTCCCGCTTGCGGACCTTCCGCGAGGCCCGCGGCAACGGCGCAATTGAGTTCGATCACGGGCGAGGGCACGATCGCTGCCAGCTCGCCGCAGATCGACATGCGCCTTGAATAAAATTTGCCCGGCTCTGGGCGAACGACGAGCTTGATGCGTGGGACCCGGAATTGCGACCAGGAATATGGCGACTTGCTGCGCTGGCCTGACTATCCGGATTCGTTTATAAAATTCGACCATGCGAACGCGATCCAGCACGCATGCTGCCCAAACGGCGGCACCTGAAATCCACCATCACAAAGTCACCGCCGCGCGCCAGCGCGCGTCGCGTGGCGAAGGCCGGCGGTGCAGCCGCCGGTCGAGCAGTTCGCGTGCCTTCGCAGGCTCACCGCCCTTCATGAAGGCGACCAGCAGCGTGTCCTCGACGATCTCGCGCTGGGCATGGCTGCCGCCGATGCGAACCACCTCGACGGCCACCGGCTCCAGGATGCGCGCACAGGCCTGGTAATCGCCGCTTCCGAACGCAAGCATCGCGCGGCAGACCACCGGGACCACCCCGCCCGGCGCAAGCTTGCCGTCGGCAAGCCGCTTCTCAAGCTCAGCGATACGCCGCTCGAGGCCCGGTTGATTTCCGGTCGCGGCTGCGACCAGCGCCATATGCACGTCGGCGAACGGAACGCCGACCTTCGGAAAGCTGCGCTCGGCATGTGCCGCGGCATCGTCCCATATCTCCTTCGGCACGGCGTGGCCGTAGGCAGCAAGCCGCCACAGCAACGAGGCGCCGTCGGTGACGGAGTTGATCGGCGGCGCGGTAGTGACCTTTGGCTGCACGCGCTCGGCGTAGATCGCAAGCGCGCGCGCCGCATCGCCCTGCTCCAGCGCAACCAGCGCCTGATGCCAGGAGATATGGCCATGCAGCAATCCGGCGCGATCATAGGTCGGCAGCCAGTCCGCGATCAGTTGCTCGGCATCGTCGCCCGATCCGTCCTCGAACATCGCATGCGCCAGCGCGTGAACCGCGTTGGCGTTCGCACGCCGCCGGTCGAACCCGCGCTGGGTGATCGCGCGGCCCTGGCCGACATTGCCGTTCTCGGTGTGCGACCAGCCGAGGTTGGTCAGAAACCACCAGTCGTCGCCATACTGCCCGGCGTAGCGCTCGCACAGATCGACCCGCGCCTGGTCGTGATCGACCATGCCGGAGAATGCGTACAGGCCGAACGCTCCCAGCGGCAACGACAGGATCATCGCATCGCGCGGCCATTCGCCGAGATGCGCGAGCGTACAGGCCAGCGACTTTGCCGACTGGCCTTCCATGCCGAGCGCCAGCGTCTCCACGTGGCTTTTCTCGCGCGCGCTGCCGTTACTGGTGACGAGTTCGCGCGCCGTCGCGGATCTGGCCTGGGCCGCGCGCCCATCCGCATAGATGAAGTGCATGCGTGCACGCGCGATGTGCGCCAGCGCAAAATCGGGATCGGCGGCGATTGCGGTATCGAGCGCTTCAGCAGCACCTGGCCATGCCGAAAGCATCAGATCGACGCCTTCGCGATAGGCCGCCGCGGCAGCCTCGGACGATGTCGAGAGTAGCAAGCCGTAGCGGTCATGACAGGCCATCGACGGCCTCCTTGCTAACAAGCCCGATCGCCGGCGCCCGGCGGTCGACGCCTCACTGGCGCATCAGCAAAAACGGATCAGCCGAATCCGGCACGCGCCGCCACTGCGCATTATCGTCGGCTTCAAATCGCCAGGTCTCGCGCTTGGCGGAGATCAAGAGCAACTCGCCACGCTCGATGCGCCAGATCGTCGGCGCAAAGTTGGCGAACGACGGTTCGCAGCGCGGCTTCACGAACACCTGAAAGCTGTCGTTGCCGGCGTCGGTGTTGGTGAGCGTGATCGAACAGATCGCCCGGCCGTTGCCGCGCACCACCGACCAGTCGCCGATCAACTGATCGGTCGAGCGCGTCAGCGCGCGCGCCGCCGCCAGATTTTGCAGAATATAGACGCCCTCGCCCGTGCGAAGCCCTTCGAAGATGCCGCTCTCGACTTCCGTGAAATCGATCACGGCCTCGCCCTTGCCGTCCTGCAGCCGCACGATATCGAGGCCCTTGATCGCCCAGGCGGAGATGTCTTTGGTAAAAGGCAGCGCATCGCTGCAGCCCTTCTCAAGCTCGAGCTTCCTGGCCCCCCCCGCATTGTCGTTCTTGAGCGACAGCACACAGGTGCGGTCGCGGCCCGCCGTCGACAGCTCCCACTCGCCCACCATTTCCCTGGCGAGGTCGGAGGCATTCTGCGACGACGAGGGAGCGCTGAAAGCAAGCGTTACCACTGCGAGCGCTACGCCGATCCATCGCCAATGAATGCGGCTGGCGCGATGCATTCGTCAGCGGCCCTTCACCGGCGTTTCCGGAATCGGTGTCGGCGGCACTTTGCCGGCAAACCAGTCCTTGATGTTTTCGACGACGAGTTGATACATCGAACCGCGTGTCAGCACCGACGCCGAGCCGATATGCGGCAGCAGCACCACGTTCTGCATCGCGCGCAGCTGGTCCGGAACCGCCGGCTCATTGGCGAACACGTCGAGTCCGGCGGCGAGAATGTCGCCGTTCTTCAGCGCGGCGATCAGCGCCTCTTCGTCGACCACCGAGCCGCGCGACATGTTGATAACGACGCCATTCGGACCGAGCGCATTGATGACCTCGGCGCTCACCAGCTTGCTGGTCGACGCGCCGCCCGGCGTCATCACCACAAGCGTATCGACCGCCTTCGCCATGTCGAGCAGCTTCGGATAGTGGCGATAGAGAACATCCTCGTTGGGACGGCGCGCGTGATAGACGACCGGGATTCGCATCGCATCGAGCCGGCGCGCAATGGCGCGGCCGATGCGCCCGAGGCCAACCATGCCGACGGTCCGGTCGCGCATCGAACCCGCGGTCAGCGGATATGGCTGATTGGCCCACAGGCCCGAGCGCACGTAACGATCGGCCTTCACGAACTCGCGCACCGTGCAGATCAACAGGCCGAGGACCGCGTCCGCGGTTTCTTCAGTCAGCACGTCCGGCGTATGCGTGACGACAATCTTGTGCTCGCGGGCGTAGTTGAAGTCCACGTGATCGTAGCCGACGCCGAAGGTGGAGATGATCTCGAGCTTCGGAAATTTTGTCAGCATCGCCTGGTCGACGCGCACGAGATCGCTCACGGCAATGCCGCGGATGCGTTCAGCCATGGTCGGCGAAATACGGCCGAGATCCCGCTGGTTCTCGAAATGATGCAGCACGAAACCTTCGGAAAGGCCCTTGGTGACGGCAACCCTGGGAGGGCCGAACACCAGAACATCGGGCTTCTCGGTCGATCCGGAACTCGCGGCCATCAGCTTTCCTTTCCAAGCGCACTCTCGTGCCAGCGACGTAGCACAAGATGCGATACCAGCGACAGGCCCATGAAAATGACAATGCCCGCCACAGAGAGCAACAGCAGTGCGGCGAACATGCGGGGAATATTGAGCCGGTAGCCGGATTCCGCAATCCGGTAGGCCAGTCCGGAGCCTGCGCCCGCCGAGCCGGCGGCGATTTCGGCGACCACGGCGCCGATCAGCGACAGGCCGCCGGCAATGCGCAGGCCGCCCAGGATATGCGGCAGCGCCGACGGCAATTTGAGCTGCCACAGCATCTGCTCGTTCGACGCGCCATAGAGCGCGAACAGCTCCTTCAGATTGCGGTCGACGGAATTCAGGCCCAGCGTCGTATTCGCAAGCACCGGAAAGAAGGCAACGATCCAGGCGCAGGCGACCACCGCCACCTGCTGCGGCAGGTAGATCAGCAGCAGCGGTGCGATCGCCACCACCGGCGTCACCTGCAGGATGACCGCGTAAGGATAGAACGAGTATTCGATCAGCCGCGAGCGATTGAACAGAAACGCCAGCGCGACGCCGCCGATTGCGGCGGCGAGAAATCCCTCAAAGGTCGTGACAAGCGTCACGAGCAGGGACTGGCAGAGAATCTGCCAGTCCTGGATCAGCGTCGCAAACACCAGCAAAGGCCCCGGCAAGGTGTAAGGCGGAAGATCGTTCAACCGCACGATCAAATCCCAGACCAGGATTCCGATCGCGAGCGTCAGCACCGGCAGGCCGAACCGCAGCCGGTCGGCGGTTCGCTCGCCCGATTGCAGCTGCGGCGGCTCGACCATCACGCCGCCTTCGCAGCACTGGCGCGCGCGAGCGCCGCGGAAACGTCCCGGCAGTGCGCGACGTAGCCGACCGAGGTGCGAAACTCCTCGCCGCGCGGCTCCGGCACCTCGATCTTGAACTCGGCAGCGATGCGGCCGGGGCGCGGCGTCATCACCACCACCCGTTGCGACAGATAGACCGACTCGAACACCGAGTGCGTCACGAACACGATCGTCCGGCGGGAGCGCCGCCACAGCTCGAGCAGATCGTTGTTCAGCCGGAATCGCGTGATCTCGTCCAGTGCGGCGAACGGCTCGTCCATCAACAGGATGTCGGGGTCGGTCACGAGGGCGCGCGCAAGCGAGACGCGCATCTTCATGCCGCCGGACAGCTCGCGCGGATAAACGCCTGCGAAGTCGGACAATCCAACGCTTGCAAGCGCCTCGCCGATGCGAGTCCCGGCATCGGCGCGCGAGCGGCGCAGCAGCCGAAGCGGCAGATAGACATTGTCCCAGACCGTTGCCCACGGCATCAGCGTCGGCTCCTGAAAGACGAAGCCGATGGAGCGGCGCTGCGCCAAATGCGACGTCGCGCTCAGCTGGACCTGGCCGGATGTCGGCGGCGTCAGCCCGGCGATCAACCGAAGCGCGGTCGACTTGCCGCAGCCCGAAGGGCCAAGCAAC
Organism: uncultured Alphaproteobacteria bacterium; assembly: GCA_963774995.1. Classification (GTDB taxonomy): domain Bacteria; phylum Pseudomonadota; class Alphaproteobacteria; order Rhizobiales; family Xanthobacteraceae; genus P52-10. The sequence goes on along the minus strand of CAVZHJ010000001.1, from coordinate 189,032 downwards.
GAGACAAACTCGCCCGCGCCGATCGTCAAATCGAGCGGGCCCAGTGCCTGCACGCCGTTCGCAAACGTCTTGGTGACGCCACTCAGCCTGACCGCGCTCCCCGAAGAGGTGGCAGCGAGCCCCGACGGAGACTGCATTTTTCAGTTCTTCGGCCGCAGGTTCAGGCCCACGCCCTTGTTGACGAAGCGCAAGGTGTAGCCCTTGCGATAATCGATATCGCCCTTGACCACACCGGCCTTCACCATCTTGTCGAAGAAGCTCGCCATCCGCGCGTCGCTCATCGCGCCGATGCCGTCCTTCAGCGTGTCGCCGGAATCGACGATGCCGTATTCCTTCATCTTGCCGACCGAGAAGGCGAGCAAGTCGTCGGTCATTTCCGGATTCATTTTCTTGATCAGCGCGTTGCCGGCGGAATTGTCACCGTAGATGTAGTTGTACCAGCCGATCGCCGACGCATCGACGAAGCGCTGCACCAGATCGGGCTTGCCCTCGGCAAGCTCGCGGCGCGTCTCGATCAACGTCGAGTAGGTGTTGAAGCCCTGATCGGCGAGCAGCACGATCGTCGGCTTGAAGCCGCCTGCCTTCTCGACGCTGAAAGGCTCGGACGACACGTAGCCCTGCATCGCGCTCTTCTTGTCGGCGAGGAACGGCTGCGGATTGAAGGTGTAGGGTTTGACCCTGGTCTCGTCGAAACCGTATTCCGACTTCAGCCACTGGAAATAGCTGACGACACCTTCCTTGGAGACGAACAGCGTCAGCGGCTTCAGGTCTTCCAGCTTCTTCACATTGGCTTCCGGATGCGCGAGGAAGACCTGCGGATCCTTCTGGAACATCGACGCGACCGCAACCGTCGGGATGTTGTTGATGACCGCATCGAAGGTCTGCAGCGAATTCGCCGACATGAAGAAATCGATCTTCGCCGAGATCATCAGGATGCGGTTGTTGACGTTCGGCCCGCCGGGAATGATCGTGACGTCGAGGCCGTATTTCCTGTAGGTGCCGTCGGCGACCGCCTGGAAGAAGCCGCCATGTTCGGCCTGCGCCACCCAGTTGGTGCCGAACGACACCTTGTCCAGCGTCTGCGCGACTGCCGGCGGCGCGAGGGCCGCGGCCAGCATGGCGAGAACCGTTAACGTTCGTAAGACATTGGCGATGCGCATGGTTGGACTCCGTCTGCCTTTTGGGCCCAAATGGCCCCCCAGCATCCCGTTCGCGAGCTGCAGGTTAACCTTTTGCTGCCGCCTGAATCAAACGCTCCGCCCCACGTTTTTTCGAGAGCCATGACCCGAAAACGTTCGCCCCACGACTGGACCGATCTCGACTGGGGTGCGCTCGCGGCCGGCGACCCGTCGCGCCTGATTGCCGTGCTGCCGCTGGCGGCGACCGAACAGCATGGCCCGCACCTGCCGCTCGGCACCGACATCATGATCGGCGAGGCCTACCTCGCGCGTGTGCGCGAGATTTTGCCACAGGGCTCGCCCGTGCGCTTTCTGCCGATGCAGCCGGTGGGCATTTCGACAGAGCATATCGATTTTCCCGGCACACTGACGCTGCCGACCGACGTGGCGCTACAAAACTGGCTCGCGATCGGCGACAGCATCGCCCGCGCCGGCGTCCGGAAGCTCGTGATGGTGACGAGCCACGGCGGCAACAGCGCCGCCATGAGCCTGGTCGCGCAGGATTTGCGCGCACGGCACGGCATGCTGGCGGTCGCCACGAGCTGGTCGCGCTTCGGCGCGCCGGACGGCCTGTTTACGGCTGAGGAGATCCGGCATGGCGTGCATGGCGGCGCGATCGAGACCTCGATCATGCTGGCCGCCTGGCCCGATCAGGTGCGTACCGACAAGATCGCCACCTTCACGCCGTCGAGCGTCGCGATGGAGCGCGACTTCAAATGGCTGAACGCGCACCGGCCGGCGCCGTTCGCGTGGGCTGCGCAGGATCTGCATCCGAGCGGAGCAGCCGGCGACGCAACGAAGGCGTCCGCCGACAAAGGGCGCGCCCTGCTTGATTATGGCGCGCGCGCGTTCTGCGAACTGCTGCAGGATGTCGAAAAGTTCGACATGAAACAGTTCGGAAACCAATGAGACCGTCCGGAAACAATCACCCCGGCCGTTGAAATTCACGTAAGATACTGAATTCACTTATTAATTTTCATTACAAACGTGTAACGACGGTCGTTCGAACCGACTCGAAACAGCCTCCGACGAATGTTCAAGCGGCCGAGAACCGGACCGCCCCGCAACACTCGGATGGAGAACCCCATGTCGATCAAGACCAAGATTGCTACCCTCGCTATCGCCGCTCTCGCCGTCACCAGCATTGCGATCAGCTCTGCCTTTGCGAAGCCGAAGATCAACCCGGTTGCCGCTGGCCTGTTCGGCGCCGCCGTCGTCGGCACCACGATCGATTGCCGCGTCGCAGCCGAGCTATGGCTACTACCCGCGCCGCCATTGCGCCATGAAGCCGGCTGTCAACATGTTCGGCCAGTTCGCCGGCTACTACGTGCGCGAGTGCCACGCCCACTACTGATCGACAACGGTGGATTGCGTCCGACACGGGCGCCTCATCCACCCCGTGTCGAAGCGCGACCCGCCCAGTGTCCCCCTGGGCGGGTTTTCGCTTTTTCGGGCATGATCGCGAAAAACTTGCCGGACGTGACCGGCTGGTAGATGCCGGTTTTCGGATGAGACCGTGCCCAAACAAATAGATGAGTGACGGTTTGCGTGAACTGAGGCGCGCTCGCGCGCTCAGGCCCGGTTCCGCGATGGAACCATTAGGCTTTTGGCGATTTTACCAGTCCGGCTGACCTCTCGCCCTGCGGCGGGAGCGTATCGGCATGTCGATGCAGGGCACGTGAAAACATCAAATCGAGCGGCGCGCCGCCGCGGCACGACTGATCTCACCGGCCAACAAATCGCCCGATCCGGGTCGCAAGACGCACGCCTACCCGGTTGCCTTGCTTCCAACCGTACTGGCGCACTTCAGAACAATCCATCGACTGCGCAATGCAGATCAAAGGAGTGATGGAAAACGACATGAATGTCAGAGCGTCCATCGCCGCGACTGCCGCCACCTCGCCGCCTGCCGCCGGCGATGACGATCTCTGGTACAAAGACGCGGTCATCTACCAGCTGCACGTCAAGGCGTTCGCCGACAGCAACAATGATGGCATCGGCGATTTCGGCGGGCTGATCGACAAGCTCGACTATCTGCAGGATCTCGGCGTCAACGCGCTCTGGCTGATGCCGTTCTATCCCTCGCCCGGCCGCGACGACGGCTATGACATCGCCGACTACGGCGCGATCAATCCCGACTTCGGCACGCATGAAGGATTTCCGCCGCTTCGTCACCGAAGCGCATCGGCGCGGGCTTCGCGTCATCACCGAGCTGGTCGTCAATCACACGTCGGACCAGCATCCGTGGTTTCGCCGCGCGCGGCGCAGCGAACCGGATTCGAGCGCGCGCAACTTGTACGTCTGGAGCGATACCGACACGAAGTATCGCGGGCACCCGCATCATCTTCCCCGACATCGAGAAATCCAACTGGACCTGGGATCCGGAGGCCAAGGCCTATTACTGGCATCGTTTCTTCTCGCACCAGCCGGACCTGAATTTCGACAATCCGCGCGTGGTCGATGCGGTGTTGCGCGTCATGAAGCGCTGGCTCGACGCTGGCGTCGACGGCTTCCGCCTCGACGCGGTGCCCTATCTCTGCGAGCGCGAGGGCACGCAGCAACGAAAACCTTCCCGAGACCCACGCCGTCATCAAGCGCCTGCGCGCGGAAATGGACGCGTTCGCCAAGGGCCGTATCTTCTCGCCGAAGCCAATCAGTGGCCCGAGGACGTGCAGGATTTCTTCGGCGACGGCGACGAATGCCACATGGCGTATCACTTCCCGCTGATGCCGCGCATCTACATGGCGATCGCGCAGGAGGACCGCTTCCCGATCGCCGACATCCTGCGCCAGACGCCGGACATTCCGTCCAACTGCCAGTGGGCGATGTTCCTGCGCAACCACGACGAGCTGACGCTCGAAATGGTGACCGACAGCGAGCGCGACTACCTGTGGTCGACCTACGCCGCCGATCCGCGCGCGCGCATCAACCTCGGCATCCGCCGCCGCCTCGCGCCGTTGATGGACAACGACCGGCGCAAGATCGAGCTGATGAACTCGCTGCTGCTCTCGTTGCCCGGCACGCCGATCCTCTACTACGGCGACGAGATCGGCATGGGCGACAACATCTATCTCGGCGACCGCAACGGCGTGCGCACGCCGATGCAGTGGTCGCCGGACCGCAACGGCGGCTTTTCCCGCGCCGACCCGCAGCGCCTCTACGCACCGGTCGATCATGGACCCGGTCTATGGCTACGAGGCGGTGAACGTCGAGGCGCAGTCGCGCAGCATCTCGTCGCTGCTCAGCTGGACGAGGCGCCTGATCGCGGTGCGCAAGTCGACACAGGCCTTCGGCCGCGGCACGATGATGTTCTGCGTCCGAGCAATCGCAAGGTGCTCGCCTACGTGCGCCAGTACGAGGACGAGGCGATCCTGTGCGTCGCCAACCTGTCGCGTTCGGCACAGGCGGCCGAACTCGATCTCGCCGCATGGCGGGGCCGCATTCCGCTGGAAATGCTGGGCCGCACGGAGTTCCCGGCGATCGGCGAGCGGACCTACACGGTCACGCTCGCGCCTTACGGCTTCTACTGGTTCAAGCTGATCGAAAAGCCGGCCTCGCCGCACGATGCGCCGACGCTTGCGCCGGAGGTCGAAACCCTGGTGATCCCGACCGGCTCGACCTGGGAGTCGCTTGGCCGGACGCGCGGCGTGTTCGACCGCGATGTGCTGCCGCCGTTTCTCGGCCGGGCGCGCTGGTTCGAGGGTCACGGTGACGCGGGCATTACCGCCTCGGTCGCGGGCGCGGTGCCGTTCGCCAATAGCAGCGACAATACCGCCATTCCCTGGCTTGCGATCGTCGATACCCACAAGCCTCATGCGGGCCGCTATCTGATCCCGATGCAGATCGACTGGCAAAAGTTCGATCGCGAACGTTACAATCCGCAAGCGCTGTCGGCCGTTCGTCAGAGTTCCCGCGAGGGCACGCTGGTCGACGTAGCACCAGACCCCGCCTTTATCGCGCTTCTGCTCGACAACATGCGCGCCAATGCCTCCACCGAGGCGCTGGGCTATCGGCTCGAGTTCAAGGCGACGGCGAAGCTGGGCAAGCGGCCGCTCAGGCCGATCACCTCCGTCCGGACGATCGAGACCGGGCACCGCAGCACGACGCTGCATGTCGACGACCGCTACGTCGTCAAGCTGCACCGCAAGCTCGAGGCGGGCGTCGATCCGGAAATCGAGATCGGCAGCTTCCTCACCGGCGTCGCGGACTTTGCCAATACTCCCGCGCTGCTCGGCACCGTCAAACTGGTGCATGACGGCCATCGCACCGCGGTCGCAAGCGTGCACGAGTTCGTCCAGAACCAGGGCGACGCATGGGCGGTGACGGCCGCCTATCTGGATCGCTTTATCGATGAGCAGCGTATCGTGGCCAGTACCGATGCCGCGACCGAAAGCGACGAGCAGGTCTCCTATCAGCGTTACATGATACAGGCCGGCAGGCGGATCGCCGAAATGCAGACCGCACTGGCAAGCCGTGACGACATCGAGGATTTCCGGCCGGAGCCGGCGACGCCTGCGAGCACGAAGCGTCTTGTCGACGACGCGATCGGGCGCGCCGAACAGCTGCACGAGAGAATGCTCCAGGCGCGCAGCAGTCTGCCGGATTGCGACCGCGCGCCGGCCGACCGAATTCTGGCGGCGAGCGCGCAGCTACGCGCCCGTTTCGGGCAGTTGCTGTCGATTTCGCCCGACTGGGTCAACATCCGCCATCACGGCGACTTTCATCTGGCGCAAATGCTGGTCGTCAAGGACGATATCTTCATCGTCAATCTCGAGGGTGAACCGCACCGTACCCTCGCTGATCGCCGCCGCAAGGCGCCGGCCGCGCGCGACGTCGCAGGCGTGTTGCGTTCGATCGACTATTCGGTCGCAGCCGCCCTGGACCGCGCGCTGAAAGTGAGCGCCGACGACCATGGGAAACTGGCCGGCGCGCTCGACCACTGGCGCGATCAATCGATCGCGACATTCCTCGCCGCCTACCACGAGGGACTTGGCGAGAAGCGGCTTTGGCCCGAGACGGCGCAGGCTTCCGAGTGCATGCTGCGCTTCTTCGAGCTTGAGCGGGCGCTCTACGAGATCGACTACGAGCTCAACAACCGGCCCGACTGGGTGCGCCTGCCGATGATCGCCACGTTGAGGCTGATCGAGGGATGATCGGAATTCAAACCGGCCGCTCGTCGGCGATCACCTTGCCGTCGTTCGGCAGGCTGCCCGGCGCGACCAGTTTCACCTCGCCACGCATCTTGGTCACCGCCTGCAGCGACGCCGCGGCGTCGTCCAGAAGCGTGGGCGACGGCGCCGCGCACTCTGCGTGCAAGGTCATCTGATCCTGCTCGTTGGCGCGCGACACCACCAGCCGGACGCGACCGAACTGCGGATGCCGCTTGGCAATGTCCGCGACCTGGCCGGGGTGCACGAACATGCCCTTGACCTTGGTGGTCTGATCGGCGCGGCCCATCCAGCCCTTGATGCGCATGTTGGTGCGCCCGCACGGCGAAACACCGGCCAGCACTGCGGACAGATCGCCGGTCGCAAGCCGGATCATCGGATAGTCCGGATTGAACGAGGTGACGACCACCTCGCCGACCTCGCCTCGGCCACCGGATCGCCGGTGCCGGGCCGCACGATTTCGAGAATGAGCATCTCGTTGACGATCATGCCCTTCGCGCGCCTCGCTCTCGTAGGAGATCACGCCGGTCTCGGCGATGGCGTAGCACTGCACCACCTCGACGCCGCGCGACGCCAATTCTGTCCGCAGCGACGCCGGCAACGCCGCGCCGGAGACGAGGCCGCGCTTGATCGAGGAGACATCCTTGCCGGCTTCTTAGCCGCTGTCGAGCAGGATCTTGAGAAAGTCCGGCGTGCCGACATAGGCCGACGGCCTGTAGATGCGCGATTGCCTCGAGCTGCTGCTCGGTGTTGCCGACGCCGCCGGGAATCACCGCGCAGCCGAGCGCTTGCGCGCCCGGACTCGAGGATCTAGGCGCCGGGCGTCAGATGATAGGAGAAAGCATTGTGCACGATGTCGCCGGCGCGAATGCCGGCGGCGAACAGCGCGCGCGCCGCGCGCCAACAGTCCGCCGCCATGCCCTCGGGCTCGAAGATCGGCCCGGGCGACATGTGCAGGCGCCTGGCCTTGCCGGGCGGCGATCGACTTGAAGCCGCCGAACGGCGGCGCTGCCTTTTGCAGCGTCGAGCAGATCGGACTTGCGCAGCAGCGGCAGCTTCGCCAGCGCCGCGCGCGAGGTGACGGACTTCGGATCGACGCCTCGAGATGCCTGGCCCAGCCCGGCGCGGTCATGGCGTGCGCGACGACCTCAGGCAATCGCCCGGCAATGGCGAGCGTGCGCGCCTCGGATCCGCACCTCCAGATCGTCGGAGTTTCGGGTCGGTCATGACGCGACGTCTTCGCGCTACGCCAGCCAGCGCTTGCGCCGCTTGTAGTGCTTCACGTCGCGGAACGATTTGCGCTTGCCCTCGGCGACGCCGAGATAGAATTCCTTGACGTCCTCGTTCGTCGCGCAGCGCCTTGGCCTCGCCGTCCATCACGACGCGGCCGTTCTCGAGAATGTAGCCGTAGCTGGCGTATTTCAGCGCCATGTTGGTGTTCTGCTCGGCGAGCAGGAAGGACACGCCTTCCTTTCGTTGAGATTCCTCACGATCTCGAAGATTTCCTCGACGATCTGCGGCGCGAGGCCCATCGAGGGCTCGTCGAGCAGGATCATCCGCGGCCTCGACATCAGCGCGCGGCCGACCGCGCACATCTGCTGCTCGCCGCCGGAGGTGTAGCCGGCAGTCGACCCGCGGCGCTCCTTCAGGCGGGGGAAATAAGCATAGACCAGTTCGAGGTCGGCCGCGACCGCGGCCTTGCCGTCGCGCCGCGTGAACGCGCCAGTCAGCAGATTTTCCTCGACGGTGAGATGGGCGAAGCAGCGCCGGCCCTCCATCACCTGGATGCAGCCGCGCCGCACCATCTCGTTCGGCGACAGCGATTGCACTTCGCTCGCCGTCGAACACGATCGAGCCCTTGGTGACTTCGCCGCGTTCGGCATGCAGCAGATTGGAGATCGCCTTCAGCGTCGTGGTCTTGCCGGCGCCGTTGGCGCCGAGCAGCGCGACGATGCCGCCGTTCGGCACGTGCAGCGACACGCCTTTCAGGACCAGAATGACATGAGTAGACCACTTCGATGTTGTTCACCGAGAGGAATGGTCTTGCCTGTTCCGCGGCGGTCGCAGTGCTTGCGGCTTGACACCGGTCGTCTCCGAATGAATTCAGGTTCAGGGTATCCGGGAGGGCGCGAGGCCGCTCCCGGCAATCAGACGAGATCAGATCAGCTCTCCTTCGAGCAATCGCGCGGCGTGATCTTCTTCTCGGCGGCGTACTTGGCCGAGATGTCCTTGACCATCGGGTCGAGGATCTCCTGGTCCGCCTTGTACCAGTCGGAAATCACCTTCCACTCCTTGCCGTCCCACTGCTGGACGCGGCCTTCACGCGCGCCTTCGTGGTCCTCGCAGGTGATCTTGATCGGCCTCATCATGCCCTCGAAGCCGAGTTCCTTGATGCGCGCGGCGGTGAGGTCGAGGTTCTCGAAGCCCCAGCGCACCTGCTCGCCGGTCATCGGCTTGTTGCCGAACTTCTTCTGCGCGGTGCGGATCGCCTCGACGCCGAGCATGGAGTTGACGAGGCCGCGATTGTAGAGCACCTCGCCGACCTTGGCCGGCTCCGACACCCTTGCCCTTGGCGAGCACGAGCTTCTCGAGGTCGTCGTGCACCTTGAACTTGCCGGCGCCGTGCTGCAGCATCAGCGCCTTGTAGCCGTTGGACTGATCGCCGGCCGGCGTCACGTCAGGCTCCGCGCCCGACCACCACACGCCGATCATCTTGTCGCGCGGATAGCCGACGGCGGCCGCTTCCTTGATGGCGGTGGAGTTCATCACGCCCCAGCCCCACAGCAGCACGTAGTCGGGCCGGTCCTGGCGGATCGCCAGCCACTGCGACTTCTGCTCGACGCCCGGATGCGTGACCGGGATCGCCTTGAAGGTGAAGCCGTGCTTCTTCGCCAGCACTTCGAGCGCCGGGATCGGCTCCTTGCCATAGGGGCTGTCGTGATAGACGAGGCTGATCTTCTTGCCCTTGAGCTTGTCGATGCCGCCGAGCTCCTTGGCGATGTGCTGGATGGCGATGTCGGCCGCGGTCCAGTAGGTGCCGAGCAGCGGGAAGTTCCAGGGGAACACCGCGCCGTTCTTGGATTCCGCGCGGCCGTAGCCCATCGTCATGAGCGGGATCTTGTCGCCGGCACCTTCTCGGTCAGCGCGAAGGTGATGCCGGTCGACAGCGGCTTGAAGAACGCGGCGCCGGTCGGGCCCTTGCCCTTCAGGCGCTCGTAGCATTCGACGCCCTTGTCGGTGGCGTAGCCGGTCTCGCATTCCTCGACCAGCAGCTTGACGCCGTTGATGCCGCCGTCACGCTCGTTGACCAGCGTAGTAGTCGGCGACGCCGTTGGCGAACGGCATGCCGTTCAGCGCATAGGGGCCGGTGCGGTAGGACAGCGATCGGCAGGAACTGCTCGTTCTGCGCCAGCGCGGCGTCGCAGACGCCACTCCGCGAGACCACGGCAGCCGCAAACAAAAGTCTCTTGCGTAACATCTCGACTTCCTCCTCATTCGGCCCGGCTTTGACGCCGTGCCATTCATTCTGCGGGCTTGACTGCTTTTCCTCAGCCGACGATCGCCGCTCCGCGTTGCGACCTTCGGCCTTAACGCTGCGGCCTCAGCTCAATAGGGATAAGGCCAGAGCCTGAGCTTCTCCTTGGCGATCGACCAAAGCCGCGCAAAGCCATGCGGCTCCTCGATCAGGAGACAGCAGATCAGCGACGCCGAAGACGATGAACACCAGGTGAGTCACCGTTTCGGTATCCAGCGGCATGCCGATCGCGGCCGGCACCTGATCGAGCAAGATCGGCAGCATCAGGATGAAGGCCGCGCCGAGGAACGAGCCCAGGATCGAGCCAAGGCCGCCGATGATCACCATGAACAGCAGCTGGAACGAGCGGTCGATGTTGAAGGCCAGCGGCTCCCAGGAGCCGAGATAGACGAACGCCCACAGCGCGCCGGCGACGCCGATGATGAACGACGAAACGGCAAAGGCGGTCAGCTTGGCATAGAGCGGCCGGATGCCCATCAGCTCGGCGGCGATGTCCATGTCGCGGATCGCCATCCATTGCCGGCCGATATTGCCGCGCACGAGGTTCTTCGCCATCAGCGCGAACACCGTCACGAACATCAGGCACAGCAGATATTTCTCGATCGGCGTGTTGACGACCAAGCCGAAGAAATTCAGTTCGCGGCGCGACCACCGAGCCGGACGAGGTGTAGTTGGTGAACCACTTCACGCGGATGAACACCCAGTCGAAGAAGAACTGCGCGGCCAGCGTCGCCACCGCGAGATAAAGTCCCTTGATGCGCAGGCTCGGCATGCCGAACAGGATGCCGACGAACGCCGCCATCAGCCCGCCGAGCAGGATCGACGCAGCACCGGCAGCGGCGGAATGTTGATGTCGAAACATCTAGCGAGCGGAATGTGCACGCCGGTGCCGAACTTGTAGGCGCTGTAGGCGCCGATCGCCATGAACGCGCCGCTGCCGAGCGAGATCTGGCCGCAATAGCCGGTGAGGATGTTCAGGCCGACGGCGGCGAGCGACAGGATCAGGAACGGAATGAGGATCGCGCGCAGGAGATACTCGCCGCCGAACGGCCAGATCTGAAAGGAGTCGAGCAGCGGCACGCCGATGAAGGCGAAGGCGAGCAGCAGCGCCGAGCGCGATCGCGATCCTGGCGGATCGGAAAGATCGCCATGTCGGCGGCGTAGCTGGTCTTGAACTGGCCGGTCTCGCGATAGAGCACGCTGAATCCTCGGCCTTAAATCCGCTCGATGATGCGTTCGCCGAACAGCCCCTGCGGCCGCACCAGCAGCACCGCCAGCGCCAGCACATAGGCGAACCAGTATTCGATGCCGCCGCCGATGAAGCGGCCCGAGATAGGCCTCGGCGATCTTCTCGCCGGCGCCGACGATCAGCCCGCCGACGATGGCGCCGGGCACCGAGGTGAAGCCGCCGATGATCAGCACCGGCAGCGCCTTCAGCGCCAGGAACGTGATCGAGAACTGCACGCCGAGCTTGGTGCCCCACACGGTCGCCGCGACCAGCGCGACGAGGCCGGCGACCAGCCAGACCACGAACCAGATCCAGTCGAGCGGAATGCCGACCGACTGCGCCGCGGCGTGATCGTCGGCGACGGCGCGCAGCGCGCGGCCGGTCTTGGTGCGCTGGAAGAACAGCGCCAGCCCGCGACCAGCACGCCGGCGATCAGCCCGCCCCAGACGTCGAGCTTGCTGACCAGGATGCCGCCCGGAAACATGCTCTCGAACAGGAACCAGGCATCGGTCGGAAACAGCCGCAGCGGATAGACGTCGGAGCCGAACATCATCTGCGCCACGCCTTCGAGCATGAAGGTCACGCCGATGGTCGACATGAACAGCGTCAGGCCGTCCTGGTTGACCAGCGGCCCCAGCACGTAGCGCTCCACCAGCAACGCGCGTGATCGCCATGATCACGGCCGGCGAACAGCAGGCCGAGGACGATCGCCGCCCAGACCGGAAAGCCCTTGCGCGACCAGAAGTCGAGCGAGCGCACCAGCGCGAGCCCGGCCAGCAGCACCATCGCGCCCTGCGCGAAGTTGAACACGCCGGAGGCCTTGAAGATCAGCACGAAGCCGAGCGCCACCAGCGAATAGAGCACGCCCGCCAGCAGGCCGCTGATCAGCACTTCGAGGAACTGGCCGAACACAACCATGCAACGCTCCTCAATGCGCAACGCTAGTGCGCCACTCCCAGATAGGCGTCGATCACGTCCTGATTGTCTCTTCACCTCGTCCGGCGTGCCGTCGGCGATCTTGACGCCGTGGTCGAGCACCACGACGCGGTCGGACAGGTCCATCACCACGCCCATGTCGTGCTCGATCAGCGCGATGGTGGTGCCGAAATGATCGTTCACGTCGATGATGAAGCGCGACATGTCCTCTTTCTCTTCGAGGTTCATGCCGGCCATCGGCTCGTCGAGCAGCAGCAGGTCCGGCTCCATCGCGAGCGCGCGGCCGAGCTCGACGCGCTTCTGCAGGCCGTAGGGCAGCCGCGCCACCGGCACCTTGCGGATCGCCTGGATTTCCAGAAAGTCGATGATCTCCTCGACGCGGTGGCGGTGCTCGATCTCCTCGCGCAGCGCCGGACCGAAGCGCAGCACCTGCCAGAGGAAGCCGCGGTGCATCTTCAGCGTGCGGCCCGGCCATGATGTTGTCGAGCGCGCTCATGCCCTTGAACAGCGCGACGTTCTGGAACGTGCGCGCGATGCCGCCGCGCGCGGCGTCGTGCGGCCGCATCTTGCGTCGCGCGTCTCGCCCTTGAAGGTGATGCGGCCGTGCTGCGGATGGTAGAAGCCGTTGATGACGTTGAGCATCGAGGTCTTGCCGGCGCCGTTCGGGCCGATGATGGCGCGGACCTCGCCCTTCCGGATGTCGAACGACACGTCGCGTAGCGCCTCACGCCGCCGAACGACAGCGACACGTTCTCGACCGAGAGCAGGATCTCGCCGGCGGCAATGTCGCTGGCGGCGAGCTCTCATGCCGCCTTCTCCAGCGCCGCGGCGGACGGGCACGGTCGTCGGCATGTCGCGGATCTTCAGCCGCGCGCGACGAGCATGCCCTTGCGGCCGTCCTCGAACGTCACCTCGGTCGAGATGTCGGCCTCCTTCGAGCCGTTGTAGAGCGCCTTGACCAGCGGCGCGTAGCGATCGGCGACGAAGCCGCGCCGCACCTTCTGCGTGCGCGTCAGCTCGCCGTCGTCGGCGTCGAGCTCCTTGTGCAGGATCAGGAAGCGCTTCACCTGCGCGCCGGCCATCACCTTGTCCTCGGCCAGCGAGCGGTTGGTCTCCTCGATGTTCTTGCGATCATGTCGTAGACCAGCGGATGGCCGGCCAGTTCCTGGTAGGAGCCATAGACCACGTTGTTGCGCTCGGCCCAGCTTCCGACCGCGGTGAGATCGATGTTGATCATCACGGCGACGAAGTCGCGGCCGTCGCCGTAGGCCACCGCCTCGCTGATGTTGGGGATAGAACTTCAGCTTGTTCTCGATGTACTTCGGCGGGAACAGCGTGCCGTCGTTGAGCTTGCCGACGTCCTTGGCGCGGTCGATGATCTTCAGATGCCCGGTCTTCTCGTCGAAGAAGCCGGCGTCGCCGGTCTTCACATAGCCGTCCGGCGTCATCGTTTCCTCGCGTCTTTGCCTCGTCCTTGAAATAGCTGACGAACATGCCCGGCGACTTGAACTGCACTTCGCCGGTCTCGGCGATGCGGATCTCCACGTTCGGCGCGCGGCGGACCGACGGTGTCGGGAAGATTTCGCCGTCCGGCTGGCGGTCACATAGAGAAACGCTTCGGTCTGGCCGTAGAGCTGCTTCAGGTTCAGCCCGAGCGAGCGATAGAACAAGAACAGGTCCGGCCCGATCGCCTCGCCGGCCGTATAGGCGACGCGCACGCGCGAAAGCCCGAGCACGTTCTTCAGCGGCTCATAAACCAGCAATCGCCCGATCCCATAGAGCAGCCGGCCCTGCAAGCGGCACCGGCTGCCGGTCGAGGATCGCCTCGCCGTAGTGCCGCGCCATCTTCAGGAAATAGTGAAACATGCCGCGCTTGATTGCGGCCGCGTCCTCCATGCGGATCATCACGCGGGTCAGCATCGTCTCGAAAACGCGCGGCGGCGCGAAGTAGAACGTCGGCCCGATTTCGCGCAGGTCCGCTCGACCGTCTCGGGTCCCTCGGGACAGGCCATGCAGAAGCCGGCAACGAGGCCCTGCGCGTAGTTCAGATAATGGTCGCCGACCCACGCCAGCGGCAGATAGGCCAGCGCCACGTCGTTTTCGGTGAGATGATCGAATTTGGCAGTGTCGGTCGCTGCATCGATGCATCCCTTTGCGGACAGCATGACGCCTTTCGACGTGCCGGTCGTGCCGGAGGTGTAGAGGATGATCGATGTGTCGGAGCCCTCGCCCTGGTCGATCTGCGGCATCGAGCCATTCGCGGCCAGCGCGCCGTCGGCAGCGAGCGCCTCGCGGCCGTCGGCGATGACGTCCTCGATCTGCATGCAGGTTGGTGTGGTCGTAGTCGCGCAGGCCCCGGGTCTCGTCGTAGACGATCTTCTCAAGCTTCGGCACGCGCTCCAGCACCGAGAGAACCTTGTCGACCTGCTCCTGGTCCTCGACCGCCACGAACGTCACCTCGGCATGGCCAAGCACATAGGACAGTTCATCGGCCACCGCGTCGGAATAGACCGGCACCGGCATTGCGCCGCACCATCTGCGCGGCCATCACGGTCCAGTACATCTTCGGCCGGTTGGAGCCGACGATGGCGATGGTGTCGCCGCTGCTTCAGCCCGAGCCGATGCAGGCCGACCGCGTAAGCGCGCACGATGTCGAGCACCTGCGCCCAGGTCCATGTCTGCCAGATGCCGAGATCCTTGTGCCGGATCGCAGCGTGATTGCCGAACTGCGCAGCATTGCGCCGCAGCAGCTTGGGGAACGTTTCCAACGGTCCGCCAGCGGACATGCCCTTCTCCCATATCGGACAAACCCGGCGCGTTGGGTCGCGCTCGTTCTTCTTCTTCGAACTCTTCGAAGCGGTTCGCGGCAGTCGAGCCCCGCAAATTCCGCATAAGACCTATAACATCACAATGGATCAGCGGTCCAACAAGGTCTGGCTTGACAGACAAACGGGGGGTTGATTGGGTAAAGACGGGGTGCTGACGTCCAGCACAAATCCATTGCTAGTCCCGCTGCTGAAGCAGCCCGGACAAGTCATGGACGGCGATCCCCATCCGCTCAAGCCTGATCAGTCCCTGCGCCTCGAGTGCTTTGAGGGCTTCATTGGCAGCCGGGCGTGAAATCCCCGACAGCAACCCGATCTCCTCCTGGCTGATCTCCAGATAATTGTTCCCTTGCGGATAAAGCACCGGGTTGAACAGCCAGGCTATGCTTCGCGCCAGCCGCGCAGTCGCGTTCAGCGAGCGGTCGTATTCGACCAATGCAATGAATTGTCCCAGCCGTTCATTGAACTGGCGGACCAGGAAGCGATTGAAACCGACGCTGTTCTCAAACAGCCAAAGGAAGGTGGCGCAATTCATCAAGGCCAGCCGGGTGTCCCGGAGCACGGCAAGGTCATATTGCCGCGGCTCCCCCTTCAGCACGCTCCCCTCACCGAACCAGCCGCCGGTGCGAAGTCCCGCGAGCGTCACATCCTTGCCCGTCTCGGAAATGGTGCCGAGCTTGAGCAGTCCCTCGACGACGCCAATCCAGGGATCGAGCTGATCGCCGCGGTGGCAGACGTAAGAACCCTTTGGATAGGCGCGCTCGACGGTACCCCGGCACGCACGCTCGAACTCCGATGCGGTCAGATCGCTCGACCAGAACGCCATGCGCCGAAACTGTTCCGCAGCAATCACGCTTGTCGCCCCTGGTGTCCCGAATCCGAAGTTCGCGCCACCAGGCGGCCAGGCTTTTGCGAACTTCGGATTCGATAAGGACACTAGCAAATTTATGCTTCTAGTGCCGCCGATCTGCCCGGGTGGCCCGTCAAAGGCAAGCTGAAGATTGACCCGCCGTCCGGCTACCCCGGCGCGCGGCCAAACTCCTTTGCGAAGCGCCTGGCATAGACCGGCCACACCTCCGGATTGATCAGGCGCGGCGGCCGGCCGCCGGCCAGAGTCGCGACCATCTGCTCGGCGGCGATCCTAGCCATGTTGCGGCGGGCATCGTTTGTCACGCCTGCGGTGTGCGGGCTGACGAACACGTTGTCGAACGCCATCAGCGGATGATCGTGCGGCGGCGGCTCCTTCTCCCACACGTCGAGGCCTGCGCCCGCGATCTTGTTCGCGCGCAACGCTTCCTCCAGCGCCGTCTCGTCATGGATCGAGCCACGCGCGGTGGTGACCAGAAAAGCCGTCGGCTTCATCATGCTGAACTGCGCTTCGCTCATCATGCTGCGCGATTCCGACGTCAGCGGGCAGTTGATCGACACGAAATCCGACGACTTGAGCAGCGTTTCGAGATCGACCTTCTTCGCGCCGCGCGCCGCGATCTCGTTGTCCCCGAGATAGGGATCGTAGGCGAGCACCGTCATGCCCAGGGCGCTCCGGCACATACCCGCAAGCTTGCTGCCGACATTGCCGATCCCGATGATGCCGACGGTCTTGCCGAACACCTCGCCGCCCTTGTACGCGACGCGCTCGAACGGCGCGTCGCGGCGCAACGCCTTGTCCACTTCGACGATGCGCTTTGACAGCGACAGCATCATGCCGAGCGCATGCTCGGCCACCGACTGCGCATTGCCGCCTGCCTGGTTGACCACCAGCACGCCGGCCGCGGTGCAGGCATCGACATCCACGGTGTCGTAGCCGGCGCCGTTGCTCGAGACCACCAGCAGCTTCGGGCACTGGGACAGAAGCTCCTTTGTGACGTGGAAATGCGAAGCAAGCTCGTCGCGCGATGCGCCGACCTGGTAGGCATGCGCGGCCGCGAGCACCGGACCTGCGACGGTTGCCGGGCTGTCGTTCTCCAGCCGCGTCAGCGCGATCGAGTCCTCGTCGCCGACGATCTGCGTGTAGATCGCCTCGTCTGCCAGATACTTCACATAGAAGAGGTTCTTCTTCTCCGCAGCCATTTTCTTGATTTCCGTTTTGGGAGGTCTCGCGACGATCGCCTGCATGTATATTCGACAATCGCAGCACTGCTATCAAGCGCCGAGAGGCCAAGCAAATCGCCCGTGACGCGGAACGTCACGGGCGGCCGGAATCAAAGAGGCGGCGAGTTCAGGGCGTCAGTCGACCTGCGCGCCCGAAGAAAGGATGACCGGCGCCCATTTTTCACGTTCCCGCTTCATGAATGCCGCGCATTCCTCGGGCGTTCCACCTTTCACCTCGGAGCCGTTGCGCGCAAACTGGTCCATCGCCTCCTTGGTCCTGATGCCCTTGTTCGCCGCCTCATTGAGGATACTGATGATCTCCTTCGGCGTTCCCTTCGGCGCGAGCAGGACGCCCCAGGTGCTCGACTCGAATCCTGTCAGCCCCTGTTCGTGCAAGGTCGGAACCTTCGGCGCCGCTGACGACCGCTCCAGGGCCGCAACGCCGAGCACCTTCACCTGTCCGGATTCCGCGAAAGGAAGGATGGCGGAGGCAACTTCGAACGCGAACTGCACACGTCCGGCGATCAGATCGGTGATCATGGGAGCGGCGCCCTTGTAGGGGACATGCAGCATGTCGAGGCCGGCTTCCTTCTTCATCAATTCCATCGTGATGTGGACCGTCAGTCCGCTGCCGCCGGAGCCATATTCGACCTTGCCCGGGTTCGCCTTGATGTAGGCAACCGCTTCCTTGAAGTTATTCACCGGCATGTCCTTGTGCGTCACCAGGAATACGGGGCTGAAGTTGAGCAGGATGATGGGCTCGAAGTCGGTCTGCGGATCGTACGGCAATTTCTTGTACAGCGTCGGATTGATGGCCAGCGGCCCGGTCGAGGAGTAGCCGATCGTGTAGCCGTCGGGCGCGGCCCCTTTCAGGTACTGATGCCCGATGATGGTGGCGGCGCCGGGCTTGTTCTCGACGAAAACCGTCTGCTTCAGAATCTCGCTCATCTGCTTGGCGATCATGCGCGCGCCGATGTCGGACGATTGCCCCGGCGGGAAGCCGACGACCATCTGGATTTGCTTGGTGGGATACTTCGCTTGCGCGAACGCATCGGGAAACCGGGAGAGCATCAGAGGGCTAAGCGCCAGCGCCTGCGTAAACGTGCGTCTTGTGGTCATCGTTCCTCCTTGCGGAATGATCAAACAATCATTGGGACGATCTGGAACCAGATTTCGGTCGCCGATCGTTTCTCTTTTCAGTGCAGATCCCGGGATGCGTAGAACATCCGACCTGCGATTCAGGAAACCGCTGAGAGTGTAAAGTGACGCAACCCGCCGTCAAGCGAAGGTTGAGATAGAGTGGGCGGGCTTTCTGGATGAGCCAGGCTTTCTCCCAGGGGCATGCCCCGTTCGATCCAGGCAAGCACTGAGGCATCGCGCGGCGCCCACCCAAGTTCCTCGCGGGCACGCTTTGCGCGAACGCGGCTGTTGCTGCCGAAGGTGTAGTACGCGCGGAGTTTATGATGAATGACGTGTCCTCATCGAAGATACTCGCTGAAAGCCGATCGCCTCGCGCACCAGCAGGTGACGCGCAACGGCGCCGCCGATGAAACCTCCGGCGCCGGTCATGAAAATTCTCACGTCCTGGTCCTACCCCGCCGCGAACGCCACTGAAGCGATGTGTGACCCACGTTTATACAAATGACGCATCTTGAAAAATTGGCGATCCCGGCATGAACTCGAACATGCGACCTACGGTTTAGGAAACCGCCGCTCTATCCAGCTGAGCTACGGGACCGCTTGGGGCGCAAAATAGTCTGAACGGGCGGCGGATAACAGACCAAAAATTTCCAGTGTCGTGGTTCGGAAATTCGCTCCATCGCTAGCGCGGCCGCAGACCGAGTTCGTCCATTTTGTGCATGAAATCGCCGAGCAGAAGCCGATTCGCAACCCCTGACACATGATCGCCGTCGAAGAACAGCGGCTTGCCGTCCCTCCGCATCGAGCACGTCTTGCCGGGACACAGCAGGGGAAACGGATCC
Organism: uncultured Alphaproteobacteria bacterium; assembly: GCA_963774995.1. Taxonomy (GTDB): domain Bacteria; phylum Pseudomonadota; class Alphaproteobacteria; order Rhizobiales; family Xanthobacteraceae; genus P52-10. Next base: position 170,089 of record CAVZHJ010000001.1, on the reverse strand, counting down.
CATGTGGAGAACCCCATGACGCGGCTGCGCAGCTTGTCGGCGAACGCAAGAACCGGCTGGCGGTGCCGCTCCAGAATTGCCCGCTCCATCTCTGCGCCGGCGCTGCAAGCCGGGTTGCTCCGGTTGAACCAGTCGCTGCAGCGGAACAACGGGGTCGGGAAAATCGGCTTCGGCAACTCGAACACGAAATGCACACCCGGAACGTTCAGCTTCGCGAAGATTCCGACGGCTTCGGAAAATCCGGCCTCGGAACTCTGTGTCATCCCGTTCCACGCAGCCGTCGTGTCCAGCTCCTGATCGCCCCATTGGTCGCGAAAGCGCGGAACCCGCAACGAGGGCATGAAAATCACGTCACCGGCCTGCAATTGCTTGCGGATATCGTCGAGCACGACGTCAACGACCGCCGCGCATCCCGCAGCGGACGGAATGAGATGCACGAAGTAGCATCCGGGCGTCTGATACAGCGCAACTGGAATACGCGTCAGGCGCGCATAATCCGCCAGCAGCGATAGATAGGCCGTTGCATGGCTGTCGCCGACGACGAACAGCCGCGCATTCGCATCAGCAAGATCGCAATTCAGCCGCTTCGAGAGAAGTGCAGCACCAACGGCCAGCGGTTTTGTGCGCCATTCGACCCTGCAATCCGTGCTCCCCCTGGCCCTTGATTCGGGAAACCAGTCTCCACGATTTGCGGTCACCGTGCTTGCCGAGAGCCGCGAGGAATTGCCGAACATTCGGTCCGCCGCAGCGGCGCACAGGACGACGGCCAGCAGGTAAACGGCGATGGCGCGCGATGGCGCGCGCAACCGAAGCGATGTCCGCAGCGGCTTTTCCACCAGAAAATATGAGATCAACGACAGCGTGACGGCGATCGCCAGCGCCAGCAGTTTCTGCACCGGCGTGCTGAATCCCACAGTCCAGCGAAACAGGACGAACACCGGCCAGTGCCAGAGATACAGCGAGTACGAAATCAGCCCGATCGCAACCGCTGCGCGGCACCCCAAAACCTTGCCGATCGGCGACATCGGCACCCTGCCCTGCAGCGCCGCGATCAGAAGCAAGGCGCCCGCAACCGGGAGAGCCGCACCCGGAACCGGATAGGCCTGCGAATTGCCGGCAATGAAGCCCGCAGCGATCAGTCCCGCGCCAAGATATGTCGCGACCTGGATCTCGGGTCGCGGGGTGGCGGGCGACGCAAACAAGCCATACCGCGCCAGGATCGCGTAAAGCAGGACGCCTGCGCCGATCTCCCAGAAACGGCTGAAGCTGGAATAGAAGCCGAGGTTGAACTTCATCGACGGCTCGACGAAGCCGTAGGCGAACGAGAGAACGACAAGCGCGAACAGCCCGACGGCCGACGCTTTTGCGATCCTGCCGCCGCTCGTCAGCAGGAAAATCAGCACGGGAAAGATCAGATAAAACTGCTCCTCGACCGCCAGCGACCAGGTGTGGGTGAACGGGTTGAATTCCGCCTGCGGCGAAAAATAATCGGGCCCGCCCGCAAGACGAAAGTTGGAAAAGCCGAAAAACGCAGCGCTCGCCGTGCGCCGGATGTTGCTGGAGAGGAACGCCTCCGGAATGAACAGTACGACGGCCAGACTGGTCGTCACCAGCATGAACAGCAGCGCCGGAACAATCCGGCGGAAGCGGCGCGCATAGAACAGCGCGACGAGCGAGAAAAATCCGGACGCCTTGTGGCCGTGCAGCGAGGCCGAGACGATGAACCCGGAGACGACGAAGAAGATGTCGACACCGCTGAAGCCGCCGGGCAGCAGGCCGGGCTCAAGGTGATACAGGACGACGCCGACGATCGATAAAGCGCGAAGCCCGTCGATATACGGGAAATGCAGTCGCTCAGCGTCTCGGGCCATCACGTGCGAAATTCCGGGTGCCCGCAACGCTCTGGCCGAAACGCTAGACCCCGTCAAGAATCACGACGGTCGGTGCCTTCGGCAAGGTCTCGAGCGACACCGGGAACGACCGATCCGGCTTCAGGTCGACCTCGAACTGGCCGCGGACGCGGCTGACGAACTCGCTCAACGGCGTGCCGAGCCGGTGCATCGGCAGCACGACCGACGAACGCAGCCGCTTGGTGATCTCCGCCATGCCGTCGATCGTCATCGTCACGCTGTCGTCGATCGGCACCATCAGGATGTCGAGCCGGCCGATGGCGGCGATATGGCTCTCGTCCAGCTTGTGGTGCAGATGGCCGAGATGGCCGATGCAGAGGCCCGCGACCTCGAAGATGAAGATCGAGTTGCCGTCCTTCTGCATCGGCAAATCGAGATCGCCGCGCCCGAACCCGTAGGCGCGGAAGTTGCGGATATCGGTCGTCACATTGCGGATAAACACGTCGCCGATGGTCACCGCATGCTTCGCTGCGCCATCATCGGCCCACCCATGCAACACATGCCTGATGCGCGGATCGGGGCTCAGCGTGTAGTGCGTCGTGTGCGCGCGGTTCATGGTCACCACGGTCGGAAGCAGAGGCGGCCGATAGACACCATTATAATCCGTGGCGATCACCACACCGCCCGGCGTCTCGATCTGGTAGGTCGAATGCCCGACATAGGTGATGGTGACGCTCGACTTCGTCGTCGAAGCCTTGCCGTAGCTCGCGAAGATCACGCCGGGCAGCCGCTGGGCGACCGCGAGGCACTCGCTCGCCATGCGTTCCTGCGCTTGCGCTGCGGGGATCAGCACGAGAGCGAGCAACACTGGCGACGCGAGCCGAACAATCAGCGCCAACAGCCGTGACATTGCCTGATTCCTGGCCTGCTCCACTATCTCATTTGCGATCTAGCATGCCTTGCGAAGGCCGGCATCAGCAATCGTTCGTGAGACACGCGCGATGAAGTCGCAGCGCACCATGTGGCGGTTCGGAAGTTCGCTTTACCCATGCCGCGAGTCCATCGAGCGAACATCTGAACCAGAAATCACACCGGAATCACAAATTTGCCAGTACCCTTTTGGTTTTCGAAGTTCGTCTCAGAGGCAGCCGAGCTGTATGACGAACTTCGAGAGCCGGGTACCAGCCCGAATTGCCTTCGAAGCCGGCACCGCTATGATAGACGCGAGGGCCGGTCGGGAGCGGCTCGATCGACGCAACAACGGAGAACAACCATGCCGGTTCTGCAACCTGCCGATTGGCCAGGCCTCGCGGCTTTTCTCATGGCGTGACCGCGGAAGGTCCCGGCCAGTGGATCGTGCTCGCGGGCCAGACCGGCCACAACGCCGCCGACGAAGGCTATCCGGACGATATGGGTGCGCAGGTGCGGATCGCGCTGGAACGGATCATCCGACTGCTCAAGGAAGCAGGCGCGGGACCCGGAGCATATCGTTCGCCTCGTCTGGTATGTCACCAGCAAGAGCGAGTACGAGGCTGCTGGCGCCGGCATTGGTGCGGCCTGGAAAGACACGCTCGGCAGGAACTTCCCACCCTCGACGCTGCTGTATATTTCCGGGCTGGTCGATACGCGCGCGAAGGTGGAAATCGAAGTGACGGCGTTCTTGCCGAAGAAGTGACGCGCCCTTGCGCGTCATTGCGAGGCGCAAAGCGACGAAGCAATCCAGTCCGAGGCTTGCGGAGATTCTGCGCTGGATTGCTTCGCCCCAGGCGAGCGAAGCGACGCCGTTCTTCGAACGACTATGGCTCTCATGTGAGCGGCTCCGCGCTTTCGCGCGGCCCCGCTCACACCTTCGCCGAAAAACTGTCCGGCCGGGCCAGGGCCCAGGCATCACGGAAGCGTGGATCGGACGTGCCTTCGAGCAGTTCGCCGCTGCGCAGCGACGGATAAAGCCGCGCGAACGACATCACTTCCGTGTTCGATACGCGCCGGCTGAAATGGATCGGCTTCATCTCGTTCGGATGGGTGAAGCCGGCCGCGGCGGTCAACTCCGCCAGCGCATGCAGCGTATAGTGATGGAAATTGTAGACGCGCTCGGTCTTGTCGGGAACGTAGAGCGCGCGGCCGCGCACATGGTCCTGCGTGGCAACGCCGGTCGGGCATTTGTCGGTGTGGCAGCTCAGCGACTGGATGCAGCCCAGCGAAAACATGAAGCCGCGCGCGGAATTGCACCAGTCCGCGCCGAGCGCCATGGCGCGGGCAATATCGAAAGCCATCGTGACCTTGCCCGACGTGCCGATGCGAATGCGGTTCCGCGCATTGATGCCGATCAGCGCGTTGTGCACGAAGTTCACGCCTTCGCGCATCGGCATGCCGAGGTGATCCATGAATTCCAGGGGGGCTGCGCCGGTGCCGCCCTCCTTGCCATCGACCACGATGAAGTCGGGATAGATGCCCGTCTCCAGCATCGCCTTGCAGATCGACAGGAATTCCCAGGTGTGGCCGATGCAGAGCTTGAAGCCGACCGGCTTGCCTTCCGACAGCCGCCGCAACTCGGCGATGAAGGTCATCAGCTCGAGCGGCGTGGAAAACGCGCTGTGCCTCGGCGGCGAGATGCAATCTTCGCCAAGCTCGATGCCGCGGATTGCGGCGATCTCCTTCGAGACTTTCGCCGCGGGAAGCACGCCGCCGTGCCCGGGCTTTGCGCCCTGGCTGATCTTGATCTCGATCATCTTGATCTGATCTTCGCACGCGATCCTGGCGAATTTTTCCGGATCGAACCTTGCATCGCGCGTGCGGCAGCTGAAATAGCCGGAGCCGATTTCCCAGATCAGGTCGCCGCCTTTTTCCAGGTGGTAAGGGCTGACGCCGCCCTCGCCGGTGTCATGCGCGAAGTTGCCCTTCTTCGCGCCGCCGTTCAGCGCGCGGATGGCATTGGCGCTGAGCGAGCCGAAACTCATCGCCGAGATATTGAAGATCGACGCCGAATACGGCTTCGCGCAATCCGGCCCGCCGACGGTGGTGCGAAATTTCTCCGTCGCAATCGGCTTCGGTGAAATCGAGTGATGCACCCACTCATAGCCGTCCTGATAGACATTGTACTGGGTGCCGAACGGACGCTTGTCGAGATCGATCTTGGCGCGCTGATAGACCAGCGCCCGCTGGTCGCGGCTGAACGGCGTGCCGTCCTTCTCGCTCTCGAAGAAATACTGCCGCATCTCGGGCCGGATGCTTTCCAGCAGGAAGCGCATATGCGCCGAGATCGGATAGTTGCGCAGCACCGCATGCCGCTTCTGCGTCAGATCGCGAATGCCGACCAGCGTCAGGGCGCCGAAGAGCACAAGCGGGATGATGACGATCTCGAGCGCCTTGAAACTTTCGAGCCCGATCAGGAAGAAGACCACCGTCAGGATCGCGCACGCGGTCAGCACGAAGTAGCGCGGCGTGAACGGCATCATCAAAGTCTGCATGTCACCCTCGCTGGCGGCACTCGCGAACTCCGCCGCCTCGCCCGTACGCTTACGCTGGAATATGTCAAACCGCGCGCATGCGACGGCCGTACGACAGCTGCAAATCACATGAAGACTATCATGCTGAAATTTGCCGACCAAGCTGCCCTACGGTCCTACGGCATTCTGCTGCGACATGTTCATTGTGCAACTGCTCACAGGCTATCAGGGCGACGCGACCTGTGCCGGCTGCAAGCCCGGCGAACCCTGCTTCGCCTCTTCCGCAGCCTTGACCAGGGCGGCGATGCGCTCGGACAACGGCGCGCGCATGCCCGTGCAGCGCCGCAAGCCTGACGATGGCGCCCTGCAGGTGGTCGATCTCCGTCCGCCGGCGCTGTTGCAGGTCTTCCCACATGGAGGAGCGCGCCTGCGGGTCGATCTTCAGCATCCGCGCGGCGAGGACGCGAAACACGGAATCCGGCAGGCGCAGGACAAACGGCAGCAACGCGCGCCGGCAACGGCGAGGTCGACCGGGGCGATGCCGGCCGCCTTCGTCATCTGCAGCGCCTCGGCGATCTGCGCGGCAAGGATCGCGCGCCAGGCCCTTTGCGAGAGCTGGTCGCGCAGCGGCAGGCCGGAGAGCGCGTTAATCGCATTGTTCAGATTGAGGAGAAGTTTTCCCCATTGCACGCCCTGCATGTTGCTGCTCGATGCTGACCGACAAGCCCCGGCACGCTGAGCTGCGCCGCGGTATCGGCGGCGTCCTGCTCCAGGACGATGTCGCCGGACGTCGCCTTGTGAAAATGGGCGTTGCCCATCGACACGACGTTGAACGCGACCATGCCCGCCAGCACCTTGTGACCGGGCAAGCGTTCGCGCAGCAGCGGCACGTTGTCGACGCCGTTCTGCAGGCTGACGATCGTTGCGGCCGGCGGAGCATGACGCGCGATCAGTTCGGCCATCGCCGCGGTGTCCGTGCTCTTGACGGCGACAAGCACGCAAGCCGCGCGCGCATCAGCGCCGCCGGATCCTCGGTTGCGCGGATGGTTTGTGCGGCACAGCGCCGGTCGAGCCCCTCGATGCTCGTCAGATGCAGGCCATGGGCTGCAATATCGGCGATGATCCGCGGCCGCGCGAGCAGCGTGACCTCGCGCCCGGCATCGGCCAGCAGACCGCCGACAAAGCAGCCGATGCTGCCCGCGCCGGCCACCACGATCGGTCCGTTCGACGCGTCACTCACGGCGAGGCTTCCTGCACCAAGGGTTGATCGGAACGGCCATCGGGCCGATGATAGCCGACACTAGTGTCCCGAATCCGAAGTTCGCACCACCCAGCGGCCAAGTTTTTGCGAACTTCGGATTCGACAAGGACACTAGCAAATTTTTGATCCCAGTGTGGTTTATGGTTCAGAAGTTCGCTTGATGAATTCGCGTCAAGGCGAAGCGAACTTCTGAACCACCACACCAGAGCAAAATGCACGAAGCCCGCATACGCAGGCCCGCTAAGGGTCACGAGGAAACACCAATGAAAAGACGCCTGGCTGGTCTCGCCGCTGCGATCGTCCTCTTAGGCACTGCGAACGGCGCGCAAGCCGCAGTATCCGTCCAAGTCGATCACCCTCGTGGTGCCGTTTGCCGCGGGCGGCTCGAACGACATCGTCGCGCGCGCAATCGGCAAGAAGCTCGGCGAGGCGTGGGGGCAGACCGTCATCATCGACAACCGCGCCGGCGCCGGCGGCGTGATCGGCGCGGCATTCGTCGCGGGTGCGGCACCGGACGGACACACGCTGCTGCTGGTGTCCTCGACCTACACGATCAACCCGGCGGTGAAGGCGAACCATGCCGTTCGACACGCTGAAGGCGTTCGAGCCGGTCGCTTTCGTCGCCAGTTCGCCGCTGCTGATGGCGGCGGCGAACAAGCTGCCGGTCAAATCGGTGCAGGATCTGATCGCGCTTGCAAAAGCAAACCCGGCTCGATCAACTACGCGTCCGCCGGTCCCGGCAGCATCAACCAGATCGCCGCCGAACTGTTCGCCTCGGCCGCGGGCATCAAGATCGTGCATGTGCCGTACAAGGGCGGCTCGCTCGCGGTCAACGATCTCGTCGGCGGACATGTCGACCTGTACATCTCCAGCATGCCGCAAATCCTGCAGATCGCGAAAACAGGTCAGGCGCGGCCGCTGGCGGTGACGGGATTGAAGCGATCGCCGAGCCTGCCCGATGTGCCGACGCTGGATGAGAGCGGGCTCAAAGGCTACGAGGCGTCCTCGTGGTGGGGCATCGTCGCCCCCGCCGGCACGCCGGCGGATATCGTCGTCAAACTCAATGCCGAGATCAACAAGGCGCTCGGCAGCGACGAGATGAAGCGCTTCCTGGAAGGCGAAGGCGCGGAAGCCGGCGCCATGTCGCCGCAGGCCTTTCGCGACCTGATCGAAGCCGAGGTGAAGCGCTGGGACAAGGTCGCCAGGGAGGCCAACATCCGCGCGGACTGATCGGTAATAACCCTCGCCTTGTAACCGTCATACAGCAGCACTAGCTTCTCCGGCGGGCTGGGCGACTTCAGGAGACGGACTATGGGTTTGCTCGACATTCTCAACGGCATGCAGAACGGGCCGCGCGGACCGAGCGCGCCTTCCACAAGCACAGGCAAAGGCGGCATGTCGCCGATCACCATGGCGATCCTTGCCCTGCTCGCCTACAAGGCGATGAAGCATGTGACCGGCGGGCAGCCGCAAAGTGCTCCCGCAGGCGGCGGCACGAATGCAAACCTGGATCAGGCTTCGCTGCCCGGCGGCGGTGGTCTTGGCGATATTCTGGGCAGCGTACTGGGCGGCGGCAGCGCCGGTAGCGGAAGCGGCGGGGCGCTGGGCGGCGGCCTCGGCGATCTGTTGAAAGGCGGCCTTGGCGGCCTGCTCGCGGGCGGCGCGGCGGGCTCGGTGCTGGGCGGCGGCCTCGACGATCTGATGAAGCAGTTGCAACAGGGCGGCCAGAAGAACGTCGCGGATTCCTGGGTGAGCAAGGGCCCGAACAAGGACATCGCGCCGAACGATCTCGCGAGTGCTCTCGGCGGCGACCAGATCAACATGATGATGAACCAGAGCGGACTGTCGCGGCAGGAATTGCTCGACGGTCTCAGCCAGTATCTGCCGGGCGTAATCGATCAGCTGACGCCCGATGGACGCATGCCGTCCGCCGACGAGTTGCGCCGTCTGCTGTGACGGCGGCGCAAGAGCACGCTTAGCAACGCAAAGGAGCCGGTCATGGGCGGAATTTTGTGGATCGTCGTCGTCGGCTTCGTCGCCGGATTGATCGCGCGATGGCTCTCGCCCGGTCCCAACGATCCCACCGGCTTCATCCTCACCTGCGTGCTCGGCATCGCCGGCGCATTCCTCGCAACCTTCATCGGCCAGGCGGTCGGCTGGTACAGCCTGAACCAGGGCGCGGGCTTCATCACTGCGACAGTCGGCGCGCTGGTGGTGCTGTTCATCTGGAACAGGCTGGTCGTGCGCGGCGTGATCTCCGATCCGGGCAACAAGGTCTGAACCCGGGTCAGGATCAGCATTGTATGTTGATCGCACAGGTTTCCGACAGCCACGTGGAGGCCGCCGGCGCGATCGCGCACGGCGTCTACGATTCGCACACAGCCTTCATCAAGGCACTGGACCAGGTCGCGGCCGTCCAGCCGCGGCCGGCATTTTTGCTGCACACCGGCGACATCACGCATCACGGCAACATGGACGTACATCGGGACGTGCGCGCAAAGCTCGAAGCCACCGGCATTCCCTATGCCGTGATTCCGGGCAATCACGACGAGAACGAGATGCTGCGCGCGGCGTTTGCCGACAAACCGTGGATGCCTGCGTCGGGGTTCCTGCACTTTGTGATCGAGCTTCCGCCGATCCGCATCATCTGCCTCGACAGCACAATCCCGGGCAAGGTCGAGGGGACGTTGTGCAACGAGCGTATGGCGTGGCTCGCAGCAAAGCTCGCCGAGGCGCCGACCGCGCCGACAATGATCGCCATGCATCATCCGGCCTTCCGTATCGGCCGGCCGACAAGCGACGCGCGGCCATTCGGCAACCCGACGGGGTTCGCGGAACTGGTCAGCAGAATATCCGAATGTTTCACTGATCACCGCAGGCCACGTCCACTGCACGTTGCAGGCGCGCATCGGCAACGCCGTCGCACTCGCAGTGCCGAGCACGGTCTATGGATTTGCGGTGGATCGCAGCCCCGGCGCGCCGCTCTCGATCATCGACGAGCCGCCGGGTTTCTATCTGCACGACTACACGGAGACGGCGGGGTTTACCTCGCAATGCGTCCTGATCGGCGACTACAAGGTTGCCCCGCTGCGGCCTGCGGCGAAGCCTGTGTGATCACCAGCCGTCATTCCGGGGCGCACCGCAGATGCGGACCCGGAATCACGCCCTACCCCACGAACCCCGCGGCCGAGTTCGTTCGCGGCCCGAACAGGATATCCGGCGTAAGTTCCTCGACGGTCTTGGCGCCGACATAAACCATCGTCGTGTCGAGTTCCTTCTTGATCACGCTGATGGCCTTTGCCGCGCCGGCTTGTCCCGCGACCGACGTGCCGTAAAGCGTCGCGCGGCCCGTCAGCACGGCCTTTGCGCCGAGCGCCAGCGCCTTGGCGATGTCGGAGCCGCGCCGCACGCCGCTATCCAGCAGCACGGTCGCCTTCTCACCGACGGCTTCGGCGACTTCAGGCAGCGCATCCATGGATGCGACGGCGCTGTCCATGTTCCGCCCGCCGTGATTGGAGACGATAATGCCGTCGCAGCCATACTCCGCGGCCTTCACCGCATCGTCCGGACGGTTGATCCCCTTCACCATCAAAATGCCAGGCCACATCTTGCGGAAGATCTTGATGTCTTCCCACGAGAGGCTGTCGCGCCGCATGACCTTCTCCACATTGGGATCGGTGCGGATCGAATGCTGCAGGTGTTTTGGATAGTTCTCGTACTTCGGCAAGCCGCCATGCATGGCGTAGCGCGCCAGAACCGTCGCCATCCAGCGCGGCCGAGACAGCATGTCGAGGGTCGCCTTCGGCGTCATGCGGAACGGCTGATGGAAGCCATTTTTGGCGTTGTATTCACGGTTCGGCGACACCGCGGTGTCGACGGTGACGATCAACGCCTCAAAACCGCAATTCTTCGCACGATTGATCAGTTCGTAGGAGAGCTCGCGCTTCTCCCAGACGTAAAGCTGCATCCACAACCGGCCGGCGGCTTTCTCGGCGATCTCTTCCATCGGCGTCATCGCGCCGGTTGCGAGCGTGAACGGAATCTTCGCCGCTGCCGCAGCCTTCGCCAGTTCGAGTTCGCCGTGATACCAGCACATGCCCGCAACGCCGGTCGGCGCGATCGCCATCGGCATGCTGATGGGCTTGCCGAACAGCGTCGTCGCCATCGTACGATCGGTCATGTCGATCAGGGCGCGATGCTTCAGTTTGAGTTTTTCGAATGCAGCACGATTGTTGGAGAGCGCGATCTCGTCCTCGGTGCCGCGATCGAAGAATTCGAACACACCCTTCGGCAGTCGCTTCTTCGCCGCCTCGCGCAGATCGAAAACGTTGTAGCAATCGTCCAGGCTCGCCATGCGCGTTTCCCCTTTTTGTCCATGATGGCGGCAGCGCGCCGTGTGTCAACACGCACCGCTCGATGCGCCGCTTTTATTCGGCCGCATCCGCCTTCAGCGCGCCGAACACCTCGTCATTGTGCTCGCCGACCTTCGGCGAGTCGCGATAAGGATGCGGCCGCTCGCCGTTGAACTGGATCGGCAAGCCGACAATCTTTGCATTGCAGCCGGGCAGCGTGCGCAGCATGTCCATGGCCTTCAGTTGCTCCGATTGCGACAGATCCGGGATGCTGTTCACCGGACTGTTCGGCACGCCGACCTTGCTGAACTCCGCGAGCCAGTGTTCCCGCGGCTTGCTGCGCAGGACGGGCTCGATCAGCGCGATGAGCTCGGTGCGGTGGGCGGCGCGATCCGGGCCGGTCTTGAAACGCGGGTCGGTCTGACCATTCCGGATGCCCCATCACCGTCGCGCACTTGTCGAACAGGCGGTTGTTGCCGGCCGCGATGCAGATCGGATGATCGGCGGTTTCGAAGGTCTGGTACGGCACCAGCGTCGCACTCGCGCCGCCGAACCGCTTCGGTTCGTTGCCGCTGATATGATAATTGTTGAGTGGCCCCGCGACCCAGTTCACGGCGGACTTCGAACAGCGAGGTATCGATCACGCAGCCCTTGCCCGTGCGGTTGCGTTCCTGCAGTGCCGCCAGAATGCCGATCACCGACCACATGCCCGTGGCGACATCGTTGATCGCCGGCGCGCAGAACGTCGGCGGATCGTCAGGACGGCCGGTCAGCGTCATCACCGCACCGTAGGCCTGCGCGAGCGGATCGAAACCCGGCGCGTCGCGCATCGGCCCCTTGTTGCCGAACGCGCCGATCGAACAATAGATCAGCCGCGGATTGACGGCCTGCATCACGGCTCGGCCCGATGCCCATCTCCTCGACGATACCAGGCCGGAGGTTCTGAATCAGGATATCGGCATCGCGCGTGAGCAGCTTCAGCTTCTCGATGTCGGCGGCACTCTTGATATCGACGGTGACCGAGCGCTTGTTGCGATTGGTCGAATGAAACATCATCGAGGACTCGTCGACGAAGGGAGGTCCCCACATCCGGGCATCGTCACCACCGTCCGGCTTCTCGACCTTGATCACATCGGCGCCCATGTCCGCCAGAATCGCGCCGGCGAGCGGACCCGCCAGCGCCTGTCCGACCTCGATCACCTTGATACCCGTGAGCGGTCCGGCCATGGATGCGTTCTCCCTCGATGCTTGTTGATCGGCCTTATCGCTATCGGAACGCAAAGATGCTGTCACCGCTGCGAGCCTGCCGCTGCGGAATACTCCATATGCGCCGAATGGACCCAAAAGCGCCGACGGCTCATGGACTTCTGGTGTAAAGCAGTGAAACTGCGCTGCAATGCGTACACAAGCAAGAACAACAGACGAAATCATGGTCCGGGCCGCCGAAACCAAATCATGATGTGGGAGACGACAACGATGAACCGCCCTGTGACCCCGCCCGTCGAGGAAGTCGGCTGGCAGAAGGAGCTGGACGAGCTTGCGGAGCGCAAGCGCATCGCCCAGCAGATGGGCGGCAAGGAGCGTGTTGATCGTCAACACGCGGGAGGCCGCTTCACGGTTCGCGAGCGCATCGACAGGACGCTCGATCCCGGCTCGTTCCACGAACTCGGGAGCGTCGCCGGCAAGGCGACCTACGGCAAAGACGGCGTCATGACGGATTTCCTGCCCGGCAACGGCGTGTTCGGCCGCGGCCGGATCGACGGACGCCCGGTGATCATCTTCGGCGACGACTTCACGGTGCGCGGCGGCTCGGCCGACGCGTCAATCCGCGAGAAATACCAGATGCCGGAGCGGATGGCGGCGGAGTTCCGCATGCCGATTATCCGCATTATCGAAGGCTCCGGCGGCGGCGGATCGGTGAAGACCATCGAGCAGAAGGGATACGCCAACCTTCCCGGCGGCATCTCGGCTTCGTCCGGACTTCATCTTTGCGCGCAGAACATGGGCCTTGTGCCGGTCGTGGCCCTCGGCCTCGGCTCGGTGGCAGGCCTCGGCGCAGCAAGGCTGTCGGCCAGCCACTACTCGATCATGGTCAAGGACAAGTCCGCGGTGTTCGTCGCGGGTCCGCCGGTGGTGGACCGGCTCGGTGAAAAGCGCACCAAGCAGGAACTCGGCGGCTACAAGGTGCAGATCAGCGCCGGCACCGTGGATGACGCGGTCGACAGCGAGGAGGAAGCGTTCGCGCGTGCGCGCAAATTCCTGTCCTATCTGCCGTCATCGATCTGGGAATTGCCGCCGCGCGCCGAGAGCTGGGATGACCCGGGCCGGCGCGATGAGAGCCTGATGACCGCTGTGCCGCGCAGCCGCAAGAAGGCCTACCAGATGCGGCGGATCATCGACTCGGTCGTCGATCAGGGCTCGTTCTTCGAAGTCGCGCGCGGCTTCGGCCGCGCCGTCATCACCGGCTTCGCACGGCTCGACGGCTGGCCGGTCGGCATTCTTGCCGGCGATCCGTTGCATGACGGCGGCGCATGGAACGCGGCCGCCTCGCGCAAGATCACCAAGTTCATCGACACCTGCCAGACGTTCCATCTGCCGGTCGTACATCTCGTCGACTGTTTCGGATTTGCGGTCGGCCTGCAGGCGGAATCCACCGGCACGATGCGCTTCGCGGTGCAGGCGGTCAGCGCGATTCATCAGAGCACCGTGCCGTGGTGCTCGATCATCGTCCGCAACGTGTTCGGCGTCGGCGGCGGCGCGCATCTGCCGCACACGCATCCGACGTTCCGTTACTCCTGGCCATCCGGCAACTGGGGCTCGCTGCCCCTCGAGGGCGGCGTCGAGGCGGCCTATCGCGCGGAGATCGAGGCCGCGGACGATCCGGTCGCCAGGCTTGCCGAGATCGAGGCGCGGCTCGAACGCCTGCGCTCGCCGTTCCGCACCGCCGAGGCGTTTCTGGTCGAGGAGATCATCGATCCGCGCGATACGCGGCCGTTGATCTGCGAATTCGCCAATCTCGCCGCGCCCCTGCGCCAGACCGGGCCTTCGGCGTTCACCATGCGGCCGTGAGCCGCTGATCAATTTCATTCTGACACGAATCCCGAGAGAAACGATGGCCCCCATTCCGTTCGAGCCCGGCGCAATCCGGATGCTCGCGAAGCTGATGACCGAGACCGGCCTCACCGAAATCGAGCTGGCCGAGAAGGATCGCCGGATTCGCGTCGTCCGCGGATACGCGCAAGCCCCGATGCAGCAGGTGGTGGTCCCGGCTGTGACGCCTCAGGTTGCTGTTGCCGCGCCAACCGCGCCGGCCATCGCGCCTGCACTCGATCCCGGCGCAGTGCTCAGCCCGATGGTGGGGGTCGCGTATCTCACGCCGGAACCAGGCGCGCCGGCCTTTGTCAGCATTGGCGCGAGGGTGGAAGCAGGACAAACGCTGTTGCTGATCGAGGCGATGAAGACGTTCAATCCGATCACGGCGCCGAAGCCCGGTACGGTCACGAAAATCCTGGTCGAGTCCGGCAACTCGGTCGATCAGGGCCAGCCGCTGGTGGTGATTCAGTAGCGTCGTCATTCCGGGGCGATGCGAAGCATCGAACCCGGAATCCCGAGATCAGTAAACGCAGAGCATAATCACATCGGGATTCCGGATTCGCGTCTTCGACGCCGCCCGGAATGACGATGAAGCCTAACCCCCACCCAGATGCATGCCGGCATCCATGCGCACGGCTTCGCCGGTCATATTGCCGGACACCGGGCTTGCGAGAAAGGACACGATCTGCGCGATATCCTCGGGCTTCGAGGCGAGCTTCAGCGGCACACGCCCCTTCACCTGCTCGCGCAGCTTGTCTGCGGCTTCCTGCCCGCGTCCCTTCGAGAACCACGGCGTATCGATATAGCCGGGGCACACCGCATTGACGCGAATGGCCGGCGCCAATGCGCGACCGAGCGACTTCGTCATCGTGATCAGCGCGCCCTTGCTCGCAGCATAGGCCACCGACGAACCGCCGCCATTGATACCGGCAACCGATGAGATGTTGACGACGGCCGAGTTGTGCCCCGAGGCCTTTGCACCGGCTTCCAGCAGCGCGCGCGCGGCGCGGATCATCTGAAACGTTCCGATCACGTTGACCGCATAGATGCGCTGGAAATCGTCCGCAGACAGTTCATCGAGCAGGCTGTGATTGGGCACATGCTTGGTGGTGCCGGCATTGTTGACCAGCGCGTCGAGACGGCCCCAGGCCGCGGCCGCGGCTGCGAGCTTCTTGCAGTCCTCGTCCTTCGAGACGTCGCCCTGCACGACCAGCACCTCGGCCGCGCCGGCCTTGCGGCAGAGGTCGGCGGTCTCTTCGGCTTCCTTCTTGCTCGACGAATAGTTCACGATCACGCGCGCGCCGTCCCGCGAAATCTGCAGCGCTGTCGCAGCACCCAGCCCCGATGCCGAGCCGGTCACCAGAACGCACAAGCCCTTAAAAGACATTCGTTTCTCCCACCTTCGTCGTTGGTTGCAGGACCGGCCTCGCCGCAGCGGCGGTATTGCGACAGCGACGGTAGCAACAGAAAGCCGGTGCGGCCAGCGTCAATGAGCACAGCGCAGACGCCCCATGAGCGCAAGGCAGTTGACGCCCTGCCGGATATTGCGCCTATGACGGGTTCGCGAAGTTTCCAACAGCATCAAAAGCTCAATCAAGGGATGAGACGACATGGCCCGTTTGTGTGAGGGAAGAGTTGCAATCGTGACCGGCGCAGGCCGCGGCGTGGGCCGCGAGCACGCGATCATGCTGGCCGCGCACGGCGCGAAAGTCGTCGTCAACGACCTCGGCGCCAAGGTCGACGGCTCCGGTTCGGACGCGAGTCCGGCCCACGAAGTGGTCGAGACGATCAAGAAGGCCGGCGGCGAAGCGGTCGCCAACGGCGACGACGTGTCGAGCTGGGCCGGCGCCAAGAACATGATCGACCAGGCGGTCAAGACCTACGGCAAGCTCGACGTGCTGGTGAACAACGCCGGCATCCTGCGCGACCGCATGCTGATCAACATGACCGAGCAGGAGTGGGACGACGTCATCAAGGTGCACCTGAAGGGCACCTTCTGTCCCTCGCGGCATGCCGCCGAGCACTGGCGCAACGTGAACAAGGAAACCGGCAAGCCGGTGAATGCCCGCATCATCAACACCTCGTCGACCTCCGGCCTGTTCGGCAACATGGGCCAGACCAACTACGGCGCGGCCAAGGCCGGCATCGCATCGTTCTCGATCATTGCCGCGCGCGAACTGCGCCGCATCGGCGTCACGGTCAATGCGATCTCGCCCAGCGCGGTGACGCGCATGACCGAGGGCCTGCGCGAGCGCACCGAGGAACAGAAGGCTGCAGGCGATCCGAAGTGGATCGCGCCGGTGATCACCTATCTCGCGAGCGAAGAGTCGGAAGATATCACCGCGCGCGTGTTCTACATCGGCAACGGCGTGTTCTCGGTAATGGAAGGCTGGCATCGCGGCCCGCAGCGGACGCCGCTCGCCGACCCGGTCGAACTCGGTCCGATCCTGAAGAAGATGTCGCACGAGGCGCGCCGCAACGGCGGCATGGACAGCAAGGATCTCGACTGAGCTTTCGCCAGCCGGATATTTTCAAATACCGGAACGGCCCCGGTGACGGGGCCGTTTTCATTTGCACTGCAAATAGCGCCGGTCGCCCGCCCAACAATGGCGCTTGCCTTGGGACATCCTTTTTGACCATCATTCCGCAACCAAAAGCTCTACGAGAAGAGGAACGTTGTGGGAGAGAGTAGCAACATCGTCGTCGAGACGGCGGAGCGGATTTTCGCGGACCTGTGCGACCCGCAGACCGTCAACGGCGCAAAAGACGACAGGTGGAAAGACGGCCTCTGGAAGGCGCTGACCGAAAACGGACTGACGCTGGCCTGGGTTTCCGAGGAGCACGGCGGGTCGGGCGCGAGCCTTGCCGACGGCTTCGAACTGCTCAGCGCCGCAGGCCGGTTCGCGGTTCCCGTGCCACTGGCCGAAACGATGCTGGCGGGCTGGCTGTTGTCTCAGGGTGGAGTCGTTTCACCGGACGGCGCCATGTCGATCGCGCCGGTGCAGCCGAAGGACAAGGTCACGCTGAACGCGGACGGCACGCTGAGCGGACGCGCGCAGGGCATTCCGTTCGCACGCGAGGCGCAGCACTTCGCCGTGCTGGCGCACGGACCGAAAGGCGCCACGGTCGCGCTGGTGGCCGCGAAGGATTGCCGGCGTGAGGACGACGAGAACCTCGCGGGCGAGCCTGCCGACAATCTCGTGTTCGACAGGACGATGCCCCTGAAGGCCGGCGCAACGCCGAAGGACTTCAGCCAGACCTCGCTGATGTTGATGGGCTGCGTCGTGCGCTCGCTGCAGATTTCCGGCGCCCTGCAATACATGCTGACGCGCAGCGTGAACTACTCGCAGGAGCGCGTGGCGTTCGAGAAGAAGATCTCGAAATTCCAGGCGGTGCAGCACAATCTCGCAAAACTCGCGGGCGAGACGGCGGCCGCTGTCGCCGCCGCGGGTTCGGCCGCGGACACGATTTCAAGCAACAGCCCCTGGGGTGACGAAGCGACGTTCCTCGAGGCCACGGCTGCGAAAATCCGCTGCGCGGAAGCTGCCGGCACAGGTTCGGCCATCGCCCATCAGGTGCACGGCGCAATCGGCTTCACCAAGGAATACGTACTGCACAGATTCAGCCTGCGCACGCTCGGCTGGCGCGACGACTTCGGCAACGAGAGCTACTGGGCGGTCGAGCTTGGCAACATGGTCGCCAGGCATGGCGCCGACGATCTCTGGCCGCTCGTCGCCTCACGCTAATCCTTATCACTTCGACTCTCAGGGACGACCCAAGATGTCCTCAGCTCTCACCTTCGATCCGATCCGCCTGCCGGAAACCTGTCAGGCGCTGCGCCGGGAGGCCCGCGCGTTTCTCGCCGAGGAAATCGCCAAGGGCTCGTTCGATCCCAACAATCCGCGCCGCGGCGAATCCGCCGACGGCAGGGAATTCGCCAAACGCGTGGCGGCAAAAGGCTGGATCGGCATGACCTGGCCGAAGAAGTATGGCGGGCGCGAGCGCAGCTTCCTCGAGCGCTATGTGCTGACGGAAGAATTCCGTGTCGCCAACGCCCCGACCGGCGTCTACTTCACCGCCGACCGGCAAAGCGGGCCGACGATCATCAAGTACGGCTCCGAGAAGATCAAAGCCGATGTGCTGCCACGCATCGTGAAGGGTGAGATCCAGTTCTGCATCGGCATGAGCGAGCCGGGCTCGGGTTCCGACCTGTTCGCCGCCAAGACCAAGGCCACCAAGACCGACGGCGGCTATCTGATCAACGGCACCAAGATCTGGACCTCGAACGCCCACAAGTCCGACTACATGATCGGCCTGTTCCGCACCTCCGCGCCGACCAAGGAAAACCGCCGCCACGGCCTGACGTCGTTCCTCGTCAACATGAAGACCAAGGGCATCAGCTGCAATCAGATCCAGCAGATGAGCGGGATGAACGAGTTCAACGAGGTGGTTTTCCAGGATGCGTTCATCCCGGACGATCATGTGCTCGGCGAAATCGACGGCGCATGGAAGCAGGCGACCACCGAGCTTGCCTACGAGCGCTCCGGCCCCGAGCGCTTCCTCGAAACCTACTACGTGCTGACCGAACTCGTGCGTGCAATGGGCAACAACCCCGACACGCGCTCGGCCGAAGGCGTCGGCCGGCTCGTCGCGCAACTGCACACGCTGCGCCGCATGTCGGTCTCGGTCGCAGGCATGCTGGAGGCCGGCAAGGAGCCGGTGGTCGAGGCCTCAATCGTCAAGGATATGGGCACACTGTGGGAGCAGGCGCTACCCTCGAACGTGCGGACGCTGGCTGCCTTCATCGATCAGGAGCCGGGCAACCAGATGCCGCTGAAGAAGCAGCTTGCCTACGCGACGAAAGTGGCGCCAAAGCTCACCATTCAGGGCGGAACGACCGAGGTTCTGCGCGGCGTCATCGCCCGCGGACTTGGACTTCGGTAGCGCCGGGTTGGGCTAACAAACACAGGAAGCAGAAAAGGATTTCGCAATGACAACGTACAAGGACATCGGCGTCGACAAGGGCGCGAATTTCGTCGGCACCATCGAAATCCAGCGGCCGCCGCACAACTTCTTCGACATGGAGCTGATCCAGCAGATCGCTTCCGCGATGGAAGAGTTCGACAAGGACGACAGCGTCCGCGCGGTGGTCCTGTGCGCGCAAGGAAAGTCGTTCTGCGCCGGCGCGAACTTCAACGATCCGAAGCGGCAGAGCGAGGAGCCGACCAAGGTCGGCGGCAGCCCGACCAATCACCTCTATCAGGAGGCTGTGCGCCTGCTCCGCACCAAGAAGCCGATTATTGCGGCCGTGCATGGCGCCGCGATCGGTGGTGGCCTCGGCGTCGCCTGCGCGGCCGACTTCCGTGTCACCTGCCCCGAAGCGCGCTTTGCGGCGAACTTCACAAAGCTCGGTTTTCATCCGGGCTTCGGCCTGACCGTTCTGCTCACCGAACTTGTCGGCAAGAACCAGGCGGAGCTGCTGTTCTATACGGGCCGCCGCATCGGCGGCGAGGAAGCAACGCGGATCGGCCTCGCCAATGTGTGCGTGCCGCAGGATCAGGTGCGTGCGGAGGCAACCAAGCTTGCCGCCGAAATCGCCGAAAGCGCGCCGCTCGCGATCATCTCGACCCGCAAGACCATGCGCGGCACGCTCGCCGACCGCGTCAAGGCCGCGACCGACCACGAACTGAAAGAGCAGAACTGGCTGCGTGGGACGGAAGACTTCAAGGAAGGCGTCAAGGCCACAGCCGAACGCCGCGTCGCCAACTGGTCGGGGCGCTGAGGCCATTATACCAGGGGGGCGCCATAGCCGTTCGAAGAACGGCTGTCGCTTCGCTCGCCTATCGCGCGAACCCGGAATCCAATCTCTCTGCCGTGTCGCTGGATTCCGGGTACGCGCCTTGCAGCGCGCCCCGGAATGACGACAAAGAGGACTAAGCCACCAGCCGGAAATTCACGCCGCACATGTGGAACGAGTTGCCGTCCACCTTGTAGCCTTTCGCAGCGGCAGCGGCCTTCACCCTGGCGATGTCGTTCACCTTGAACACCAGCCCGCCCAGGACCTCTGCCGGCCCCTTCACGAAACGGAACGTGCAGTTGACGAAGGTCAGCTCCGGGTCTCCGTTGGCATTTTTGCCGACCGGCACCTCGATGATCTTCGCCCAATGCGCCGCAAGGCCTGCCGGATCCGGGCTTTCGACTTCGAGGCCGACCAGCGCCTGCGTCGTGTCCTTGCGGATGTGCTTTTGCCAGTTCGGGCCCGCGACCGTGTAGGGGCCGAGGATGCCGTCACTGTCCTGCGTGCGGTTGAAATCGACGAACGCCGCGCGGCAGTCGGCCGGATGCAACTGGATGCCGTAGAACGTCGGCTTCTCGATGGTATGCGCGACGCGAACGCCGATCGCCTTCGCATGCTCGCGCCGCCGCTCGACGTCGCTCGCCGTGAAGATCACCATGTAGCCGCCGTGGCCCTGGATCTTGTCGAGGAAACGGCCTGCCGCGGTGCCCGGTCGCGTCGGGGCGACGACCTCGAGCAGCGTCGTATCCACCGGATACAACACATTCTCCAGGCCATAGGCGCCGACGGCCGGATCGCGATAGCAGATGTCGAGCCCCATCACCGAGGCAATGTCGGACGCTGCCGGCTCGATGTCCGGCGCGACGAGGCAGATTTGTTTCAGGCGGAGAAAGTCGGCCATGGTGATCCTTGTGGCCCGGATGAGCGAAGCGACATCCGGGGTCCTTGTCGTGGAGTTAGCCCCGCATATCGCTTTCGCTCATGCGGGCTACGAGGCTGAGCTCACGCGACGACTTACCGGTTCGCGAAAACCGGCGCGCGCTTCTGCACGAACGCTGCCGCAGCTTCCTTGTGGTCCGCAGTCTCGCCGCAGCGCGAGTGGCCGGTGGCTTCCCCGTCGAAACAGGCCTCGATCGAGAACTTCTCGGCGTTGTTGATGTTGCGCTTGATGTAGCCGAGCGTAATGGTCGGGCCCTTCGCAAGCTGCATCGCCATGTCGGTTGCGGTCTTGACCACGTCGGCGTCCGGCACGCAGCGGGTCATCATGCCGATCGCTTGCGCTTCCTTGCCGCTCAGGATCGGCGATAGCAGATAAAGCTCGCGCGACTTGGCGCTGCCGATCAGCTTGGTGAGGTAGTAGGTGCCGCCGTAGTCGCCGGAGAGACCAACCTTGGCGAATGCGGTGGTGATCTTCGCGGTCTCGCCGACCACGCGCAGATCGCACGCCAGCGCCAGTGAAAGCCCGGCGCCTGCTGCAGCGCCTTCCACGGCGGCGACCACCGGCTTGCTCATCTCGTGCAGGATACGCGAGGCCTCCATGCGGCCGCGCAGGCTGACGATGCGCTCCTCAAGGCTCGGCGCCTTGCGGTTCGGATCGGCCATGCCGCGCACGTCGCCACCGACGCAGAACGTGCCGCCCGCGCCCTTCAGGAGGACCGCACGCACCTCGGGATCGTCCGCCGCCCGCTGCGCCGCATGCAACAGCCCGAGGGTGAAATCCGGGCTCATCGCGTTTTTCCGCTCGGGGCGGTTCATGGTGATGGTCAAAAGACCGTCTTTCAGATCCTGCAGTATGACGTCGGTCATGGCTTCCTCCGGTTGATTGTTGGCGGCAACAATGGCGCGACTTCCGGACCGAGGGCAACAGGATTTGCTTCGTGCATAGGCCAATCGCCGTTTTGCATGCGGGATGGCCGGCTCGATCAGCTTCGCCTAAGATGGTTCGAACGCTCGGCCGCGTTGGCTGATGGCAACTTGAAATGGCATCGATAATTCCATATCGGCATCTCGTCGCGCTCGCATTGACGTCTGCCGCGCTGTTGAGTGCCACGCCGCTTCACGCGCGCGAGTCGCCTTGCATGGCCGAAAACGCCGGCGAAGGCCGCGTCGCCTCCGTCGTCGATGCGCGAACATTTCGCATGCAGGACGGCCGCGAGGTGCGGCTTGCGGGCGTCGAGGAAGCTGCATCCAGCTTCGCGGCAAAATCGCAACAACGCGCCGCGCTGGAGCGTATTGCCGTCGGGCGCGACATGGTCCTGCGCGGATCGCCGAAAGAAGATCGCTACGGCCGCATCGTCGCTTTCGCCGTCATTCGGGGACAGGACGACCCGATCCAGGCGCAAATGATCGCCGATGGGCATCTGCTGGTCACGTCAGCGATCGACGACCAGGATTGCGTTTTGTTCCTGCGCCGGCGCGAGGCCCGCGCGCGGCAGACCAAACGCGGCATCTGGGCGGAACCGTCCGCCTTAAAAAACACGGAAATGCCGGGCGATATTTTGGCCGTGGTTGGGCAGTTCGTCGTGGCGGAAGGCAGGGTGCATTCCGTCCGGGAAGCGGGCGCGACCCTCTACATCAATTTCGGCCGGCGCTGGACGCAGGACTTCGCGGTGACTATTTCAAGGCGGAGCGTTGCGGATTTCGAGGCTGCCGGGGTTCCGCTCAAGTCGCTTGAGCGGCGAAGGGTACGTGTCCGTGGCTGGGTCGAGCAGCGGGGCGGACCGAGAATTCATGCCTCTTGGGCGGGGCAGATTGAAGTGGTGGGCAACTAAGGCATGATCCCGAAAGGCTTGTTCCGGATTTGATCCGGGGCGGGTGCCGGCTTTCGGATCAGATCATGCCCGGATAAGTTCTTTTGCCGGAGGTGGGACAGGTCGACCGTGGCAGGGCGTACGAAGCGACAGGAGACGAGGCAAGGCACGGCGCAGACGGTGGCAGCATCGGTGATGCTGCTTGCGGCTGCGCTTGGGCTTGGCGCGTGCGCCGATGTCAGCCGGTTTCAACTGACGACCGCTTCGCCGCCGTCGCAGAGCGCGCGGCCTGCCCGCACGCCGATCCAGCAAACCGCGGCGGCCGAGCGCGAGCATGAGCGGATTCTCGCCTCCTATGGCGGAATTTATGAGGATGCGCGGCTCTCCGGGCTGATCTCCAAGGCCGTCGACAAGCTGGTCGCCGCGTCCGAACGGCCGGATCTGTCGTACAAGGTGACGATCCTCAATTCGCCGGCGATCAACGCCTTTGCGCTGCCGACCGGCCAGCTTTACATCACCCGCGGCCTGATCGCGCTCGCAAGCGACACGTCCGAACTCTCGTCGGTGCTGTCGCACGAGATGGCGCATGTCATCGCGCGCCATGCGGCGATCCGCGAAGATCAGGCGCGCCAGGCAGCGATCGTCAGCCGCGTCGTCACCGACATCGGCGCCGATCCCGAACTGTCGGCGCTGGCGCTGGCGCGATCGAAACTCACGCTGGCGAGCTTTTCACGCGCGCAGGAGTTCGAGGCCGACGGCATCGGTGTCGGCATTGCCGCGCGCGCGGGCTTCGATCCGTTCGGTGCGGTGCGCTTTCTCACCTCGATGGAGCGCAACGCTGCGCTACGGGCGCCCCGCAACGGCAACGATCCGCGTTCACTGGATTTCCTCTCCTCGCATCCGGCAACACCCGAGCGCGCGCAGAACGCCCAAGCCAATGCGCGGCAGTTCTCCTCGCCGGGCGCGGGGGATCGCGACCGCGAGGGCTACCTCGATGCACTGGATGAGATGATCTACGGCGAAGATCCGAGCGAGGGTTTTGTCCGCAGTCGGAGATTCATCCACCCAAAACTCGGCTTCACCTTTACTGCGCCGGAAGGCTTCTCGCTGGACAACACCGCCCAGGCGGTGATCGGCGTGCGCGACGGCGGCACGCAGGCGATGCGCTTCGATGTCGCCCGCGTCTCGTCCGAGCAGTCGCTTGGCGACTATCTCACCTCGGGCTGGATCGACGACGTCGACAAGTCGACGGTCGAGGACGTGACGGTCAACGGCTTTCCGGCTGCGACCGCGATCGCGCTGGGCGAGCAATGGCGCTTCCGCATCTACGCCTTGCGGTTCGGCAGCGACGTCTATCGTTTCGTGTTCGCGTCCAAGCAGAAGGGCGGCGAAGGTGACCGCAGCTTCCGCGAGACCGTCAACACCTTCCGCCGGCTGACGCTCGCAGAGATCCAGGGTGCGCGCCCGCTGCGGCTGAAGATCATCACGGTGCAGCCGGGTGACACGGTCGATTCTCTGTCGCACCGCATGGCGGGCGTCGACCGCCAGATCGAACGCTTTCGCATTCTGAACGGTCTCGATGCGAAGAGCACCATCAAGGCGCGCGACCGCGTCAAGATCGTGGCTGAGTAGGTCATCCCTCATCTCTTACCCTGAGGAGGCCGCGAAGCGGCCGTCTCGAAGATCGAGGCCAAGGTATTTCAGCAAACCGCTGCGTCCTCATGGTTCGCGACGCGCTTCGCGCTCCTTGCCATGGGGGTTGAAGGCAAGCCTACGCCGCGCTCGCGGCGGCACATCCACCGGCCTTCAGCTTGCGCTTGGTCGACGCCGGATGTTTTGCGAGACCGCCTGCGGGGCCGGCATCGGGCCGCACCGGGCGGCGCTCCAGTTCGCCGTGGCAATTCGGACAGCGACCACGCAGCACGTTGCTCACACAATCGGCGCAGAACGTGCACTCGTAGGAACACATATACGCGTCGCGCGACTGCGGCGGCAGATCGCGATCGCAGCACTCGCAGTTCGGGCGCAGCTCAAGCAGGGCCATGGCAAATCCCTCGTGTATTTCTCACGTCATTCCCGGCGCGGCTAGCGAGTGGCGAATAGTAAGCAAAGGGCAGCCGCCCATTCGCAATCAGCGAGCGCTCCGGAATAACTCAATACCACAAAACAAAAGCCCGGCTGCGAGAGCCGGGCTTCGAAATTGATCGAACTATGTTCGTGGCAGAAGCCGGCGATTACGCCGCTTCGTCTGCGGTAAGCGTATCGTCGCCATCGGTTTCGTCGTCGTCAGCTTCGCCGTCGGCTTCACCAACCGCGTCGGCTTCAGTCTTGACGCCGCGGCGCGGACCCTTGGCGAGTGACGCCTCGATTTCCTTGACTGCTTCGGTCTCGGTGATGTGCTGCACGGCCGCGATCTCGCGCGACAGCCGGTCCAGCGCAGCTTCGTAAAGCTGACGTTCGCTGTAGGACTGTTCCGGCTGCGATTCCGAGCGATAGAGATCGCGCACGACTTCCGCGATCGCAACGATGTCGCCGGAGTTGATCTTTGCCTCGTACTCCTGCGCACGGCGCGACCACATGGTGCGCTTGACGCGCGCCCTGCCCTTCAGCGTCTCCAGCGCCTTCTTCACCAGCGCCGGTTCCGACAGCTTGCGCATGCCGACATTGACGATTTTGGCGGTGGGCACGCGCAACGTCATCTTGTCCTTGATGAAGTTGATCACGAACAATTCAAGTTTCGCGCCGGCGATCTCCTGCTCCTCGATCGCCAGAATCTGGCCGACGCCATGGGCCGGATACACCACGAATTCGTTGGTCTTGAAGCCCTGGCGCTGGGTCGCAGGCTTCTTCACCTCCTCGACCTTCGGCGCGACCGGCTTGGCAGCAACGGTGACCTTTGCCGGCAACAGCCTTGGCGACAGGCGCCTTGTGCGCGACAGGCTTGATCTGCGGGGCCTTGGAAACTGCAGGCTTGGCGGCGGGCTTTGCAGCTTGCTTCACGGCGACTTTGGAGACGGTCTTGCCGGAAGCCTTGGCAGTCTTTTGGGCAGTGTTCTTGGCCATTACGTTCTTTGCTGTTCGGGATTTGGCGGCCGCGGGGTTACGAGCCGCCTTGGCCTTGCCGGCCTTGGCAGTGGTTTTGGACGAGGCCCGGCTGGTGGCCGCAGGCTTCTTGGCGGTCTTCGCAGTACTCTTTGAACGCGTATTTTTGCTCGACACAACCTGTGCGTGGAATTGCCACGCTCCTGTTCCGGGCTTTTCCCCGGGGAATCCAGTCGGGTCCGGCCAATCGCGGGGACGGAAACTGACTCCGGCTTCTTGAATGTGCCCAAAATAGCACATTTTCCGCAAAAATCAATGATTTATGACCAAACTCAGGAGCCAGCCGGCTTTACGGTTAAACCGCATGGTCTGGCGTGCCGGCTTTGGCGCTGCGGGAGGAAGGCCGCTTCAGTCGCCGGTGCCGGGCTTGGCCGAGAAATACTTCTCGAACTTGCCCTCCTCGCCGTCAAACTTCTCCGCGTCCGCATCCTGCTCCTTCTTCTGGGTGATATTCGGCCAGGACTTGGCGTATTCGGTGTTCACCTGCAGCCATTTCTCGAGACCCGGCTCGGTATCGGGCTTGATGGCGTCGGCCGGGCATTCCGGCTCGCAAACGCCGCAGTCGATGCATTCGTCCGGATGGATCACGAGCATGTTTTCGCCTTCGTAGAAGCAGTCGACAGGACAAACTTCCACGCAGTCGGTGTACTTGCACTTGATGCAGTTATCAGTGACGACATAAGTCATCGACAGCTCCGGAACGGGTCAAAAAGTCGGACAAATTTCCTGCGAAGCTGACGCCGTTCACAGCAAGAAACCACCCTTAGATCATCGGTCTGCGCCGTCCGGCCAGAAACGATCCAGAATACGCGCTGTGGCCTAGCGCAGGATGCCGCTACCTGCAAGTGAAGCGCGGTCGATCCTGCAATGCGCGCTGCCACAATTCATTCCTGCAGCTCCATATAGAGCGCGCGAGCGGCACTTGCATCGCCACGCCGCTCGGAAAAATCCGCCACTTTCCAGATGCGGATACGGCGATCCAGCGCGATCGTCAGCACATCGCCGACCTTCACGGGGTGCGACGGCGCCACCACCCGGGCGTTGTTGACACGGATATGACCTTTGGCAACCAGCCCGGCCGCGCTTGTACGGGTTTTGACGATGCGTGCGTGCCAGAGCCACTTGTCAATCCGCTGGCGGTCCACGATCCGAGCCTAAAGCTTTTCCTTCGCGCTGGACTCGAGTTGCTCTTTCAGCGCTGCGAGCTTCGCAAACGGCGAGTTGGGATCGATCGGACGCTCACGCGGCGGCGGACGCTGGGCGGGCGGGCGCTCATTGCGTTGACCGCCGCCATGCCGCTGCTCGCGGCGATTGGCCTGGCCATCATCCGGACGTCCCTTGCCTTTGCCCTGGAAGCGGCGGCGTTCCTCGCGCGGGCGCGCGTTGCCGCCGTCGGCAACGGGCGCGCTTGCCTCGCCACCCGCAGCAGCAGCCGTCTGCGCATTCGCGCCCGGTTCGGCATTTCCGCCTTCGTGGCGGCGACGGCGGTGGCCGCGGTCCCGCCGCGGGTGTTCCTTGCGTCCCTGCTCTCCGTCGCTCGCCTGCGCTCCGGCCTCGGCAGGCTGCGCTTGATCGTGACGGCGATGGCGCGGACGCTCATGCCTCGGCTTGCGATCCTCGTGACGGCCAGCCGGACGCCAGACTTCGATCAACTCAGGGGTCGCTGCGACGGTCTCCGTCGCCGGAACATCTGAATCATCGACGGCGCCATCAGCGGCGGCCAATGCAACTGTGTCTACAGCGGCTTCGGCTTCGCCTTGCGCTACGGCAGCGGCAGCTGGTTCGGCAGCGCCGGCGGCATCGCTCTCTACCGCGCTCGGCTCCGGTTGTTCGGCAACGTTCGGCACTTCGGCCGGAACCACACCCTCGGCAGCAGAGCTGACAACATCAGCAACGGCAGGCGCTGTCTCCGTTGCATCATGTGTATGTGTCGCCCCGACCATATTGTCATTTGCGGCCACGATGCCGGCGCTCGGCGGCTCTGCCTCCGGCGTCACGGCTTGCTGTTCAACAACGGGTTCCGGTGCTGCGGCCGGCACAGGCAACGGCGGGCGCCGGTCCATGCGATAGCCGAGCGCGCGCAGGATCGATGCGAAATCCTCGCCCGCCGATCCCGTCAGCGACGTCATCGCCTGCGTGACCGTGAACGACCGGCCGTCGAATGCGCCGGCAGGTTTCGGCCGGTTCGATGCCTTCGCGCCACGAAAGCGCGGGGCGAATCAGATCGGCGAGCCGCTCCAGGATATCGACGCGCACCGCGCGTTCGCCGCCGAGGCGATAGCCCAGCGTGCGATAGCATCGCGCTCGAGCGACTTGTCGGCAGGGAACGAGGTGCGGCCTGTACCTGCGAGATGCTGCGCGCTGGTCAGCGCCGCGAGATCGACATTGTCGTGCTTCAGCGACCAGAGCAGCGAGGCGAGCGCGCGCGGCGCGGGCTTCAACAATCCGGGCATGTAGATGTGATAGGCGCCAAACCGCACGCCATACTTGCGCAGCGTTGCGCGCGAGGCCTGATCGAGATCCTTCATTTCGGCTGCGATCTTCTGCCGATCGATGACGCCGAGCGCCTCGACCAACTGGTAGGCGATGCCGCGGCCGATGCCGGTGATGTCCTCGGCCCCGGATACTTCGAACAGCGGCCCGAGCAGCTTCGTGACATGCGCCTTGAGCCAGAGATCGAGCCGCGCCTGCACGGCCTCGCGCGGCGCGCCCGACAACCTGTCATCGGCGACCAGGCGAATGCGCGGTTCCAGCACGTCGTCGGCGGCGATCAATTTGCCGACCGCATCGCCCATCCAGCGCAGCGTGCCGTCGGAGGCGAGCACAAAATGATCGTCGGACGCCGGCTGCAAGCTTCGTTGCACGCGCGTCGATTTCGCCGGCAAGCGCCTTCTGCGCCGCGGCCTGCAACGCCTTCGCCTCCGAGCCAGCCTCGGCAGCATCCGGCGCGAACATGAATCCGTCGAGGCGGCCGATGGTGTGCCCCTCGACGATCACTTCGCCAGTCTTGCCGATCTCAGTTTCCAACGTCGCGTTTTCCCGCAAGCCGCCGCATCAATACACTGGTGCGGCGATCAACGAAACGTTCAATCAGCCGCTCGTGCAGCGCATCCGACAATTTATCCTCTATTGCACGCGCGAGTCGCCTGCCAATGTTCCGGATCCGCCAGCCAGTCGGGACGATTTGCCGCAAATGTCCAGGTTCTGATCTGCGCGATCCGTGCCGAGAGCGTGTCGATATCGCCATCGGTCCGGTCGGCCTGGGCAATCTGGGCGGCATACCAGTCATCCGGAATGCGGCCCTTCTGCATCAGGAAGCCGATACAGGGTCGTCACCATCTCCGCATGCGCCGCGGGCGCAATCTTGCGATAATCCGGGAGCTGGCAGACATCCCAGAGCCGCTCGACCGCCGCCGGATTGGCCGCCATGTCGCGCATGTCCGCGTCGCGGACCGCATGATCGAGCACGCGAATATCCTCGGCGACCGGCGCACGCGTCAGCGCCTCATGCTTGGGCGACAGCGCGAGTGTCGCCTGCAACGCGCCGAGCGAGGCGAAATCCAGCGCCGAATTGCGCCATTGCAGCTGTTTGACGCTGTCGAACGCGTGGTTTTGCAGCGCATTGACGAGTTCGGGCTCGAACGGCGCACAGCGGCCGGTGGTGCCGAACGTGCCGTCGCGCGTGGCCCGGCCGGCGCGGCCCGCGATCTGCGCGAACTCGGCGGGATTCAGCCGGCGATACTGATAGCCGTCGTATTTGCGGTCGGAGGCGAAAGCGACGTGATCGACGTCGAGATTGAGCCCCATGCCGATGGCGTCGGTGGCGACCAGATAATCGACGTCGCCGGACTGGAACATCGCCACCTGCGCGTTGCGCGTGCGCGGCGACAGCGAGCCCATCACCACCGCCGCGCCGCCGTGCTGGCGGCGGATCAGTTCGGCGATGGCATAAACCTCGTCGGCGGAGAACGCGACGATCGCCGTGCGCCGCGGCTGGCGCGTGATCTTGCGGTCGCCGGCGAAATTAAGCTGCGACAGGCGCGGCCGCGTCACGATGTTGACGCCGGGAAGCAGCCGTTCGACGATCGGCGCGCATCGTCGCCGCGCCCAGCATCAGCGTCTCGTCGCGGCCGCGGCGGTTCAGCATGCGGTCGGTGAAGACATGGCCGCGTTCGAGATCGGCGGCGATCTGGATCTCGTCGACGGCCACGAAAGACACGTCGAGATCGCGCGGCATCGCCTCGACGGTCGAGACCCAGTAGCGCGCATTCCGCGGCTTGATCTTCTCCTCGCCGGTGATCAGCGCGACGGATCTCCGCGCCGACCCGGTCGACCAGCCGTTGTAGACCTCGCGCGCCAGCAGCCGCAGCGGCAGGCCGATCAGGCCGGACGAATGCGCGGCCATCCGCTCGATGGCGAGATGGGTTTTGCCGGTATTGGTCGGACCCAGCACCGCGGTGACGCCGGCGCCCGGCGCACGATCGCCGCCGAACGCAGACGAAGAGGACGAAAATGTCATTGATTTCCAAGCGATTCCGCGCGACGGGGCGGAGTTAGTGTCTCACAATGCGACGCGCGAAGCGACGCGGCTTAAGCTCTGGAACGAGTCCGGAACGAATCGCGCCGAATCGCTAACTCGGCCCTTTGACCGTTTCGTTCACCGCAACATCTCGCATTCTAGCACCTTGGCACCACAAGATGGGGGCTAATTGCAGCTCGCGAGAGCATCCAGGCGACCGCCGTTCGTTAACGTCAGACGAACTCCGATCGGCTTTGCTGTCAACCTGATCGGTGCAGCGGAGCCGGGCGCCGCGCTTATTGGGTTCGCGCGGTGGCCGCCGGGCCGGCCGCCTGGGTCGGGATCGAATTCACGAACCGCGTCGCCTGCATGACGCCGGTTCCGACCGGCGTCGGGATCATCAGCTTGAACGGCATCAGCACGCGCGTGCCGAGCGATCGGCGCAAACCACACTTCCATGTTGCGCTGGGCCTTCAGATATTTGATCGCCGCGCGGTCCGGCACATAGCCTGCGATCGGCACGAATGATATCGCGCAGACCACAACCGGCCCCTGATAGCCCTTGTCGACCTTGACCGTCTCGATCCGCTTGTACTCGAGCTTGAGATCGTAGCGCATGCGCCCGTCGAACACCGACTGACCGAGGCTGCACGCCTCGCGGGCTGACCGGATCGCCGGTGCCTGGAACGCGCAGCAGCGATCCGGTCATCGGGTCGGTGACGCCGCGCTTGTGCGCGTCGGTAACCGGAATGCGGTCAGGATTGATCGGCGGCTCGGGCTCGATCGAGAATTCTTTCACATTGCCGTTGGCGAGCGCGATTTTCAGCAATTCGTTCTTCTTGTTGGTGGTCATCGTTATTGAGTAGAACGCCGGAACGAGCTGGCCCTTGACCACGCGGCCCTGCGAGCCGCCGTTGCCCTCGCCCTGCGCCATGATCGCGATCAGGCCGGTGGTCTTGCCGCTGGCGAGCGCGGAATACTGGTCGTCGGCGATTTCGACCACCCACGAGCCCTTGCCCACCGGAATGCCGGCCAGCGTCACTTCATACTGCGCATCGACCTTGCCTTGTGCGCAAGCACTGTCCGCAAACCCGGCCATGGCAAGACATCCGGCAGCGAACGCCGGCGAAAGCAGCCGCTGGGCAACGAATATCGAAAGAATGGACACGGATATGGACGTCCCGGGCCGGCGAGCATCTGCCGCGCAATATCTCATGATCATCGGCAGATTGCGTCGTTTATAAGGACCCAAGGCCGGTGCCGCCGTGGCGGTCTTCGACGTTTGCCCTTGGGCGCGCCCGGGAACAGGCCGTTTGCGGTAACTTTTGTGAATTTCCGCAGCTTGACGGTCGGCGGGGCGGCCCTTATACGTCCGCCGTTCCTTCAAATGGACCTGAATTCTAACCCGGCGAGCGCCGCAAACGGGCCGCCTGCCGGAAGCAATGCAAGGATTTCGCCATGTCACGGCGCTGCGAACTGACCGCCAAGGGAGTCCAGGTCGGCCACAAGGTCAGCCACTCCAACATCAAGACCAAGCGGCGCTTTCTGCCGAACCTGTGCAACGTGACGATGATCTCGGACGCACTCGGTCGCTCGGTGTGAAGCTGCGCGTCTCGGCCAACGCGCATCAAGTCGGTCGATCACCGTGGCGGGCTCGATGCGTTTCTGAAGAAGGCGAAGGACGACACTCTTTCCAAGCGCGCCCGCGACATCAAGCGCCAGATCGAGAAGAAGCAGGCGGCGGCGAGCTAAGGATTCTCTCGTCATCGAGAATTCAAACGGCCGGGCGATGCCCGGCCGTTTTGCTTTCTGACCGTAACCCGGATGGCATGGGCGGCCTTCCGGCCGCCGTTCTTGAGGATGCCGATGCCTTGCATCGGCTATGGCGAAATCCGGATCCTTGTCGGCAGTCCAGCCCGGATTTAGCTTGCCGGACTACCGAAGCTAACTATTCCACCAGCGTGAACTGCAACAGCAGCGTCCGCTGCAGCATGGAGAAGTTGTCGTCGGAGATCATCGTCAGGACAGTGTCGCCGTCGGCCGTGCGATGCACGTCGATACCTTCCATGTTGTCGATCTCGTGGCCCAGGTCCGCATCGAAGATCGACGGGCCATCGACGACGGCGCCGGGCGCAATCGCTCGCAGCGGTATCTCTGCGGATACGGATGCCGACGCCGGCAAGCATCGAGAATTTCCGTTCCAGCACCAGCAGATCGCCCGACGGCAGCAGCGCGGCGTCGCTGATATCGAAGTCATTGGTGCGGCGGATCGCGAACTGTCCCGGCCGCGCCCCGCCGATCAGAAAGCCTACCAGGTTGCCTGACGCATCGAGCCCGCGCTCGGAAACGACGATCAGCGCGCCTTCAAGCGGCATGCCCTTCGGCACGAAAACCAGCCCCTCCGGTCCCTTGTTGAAAGGAAGCTTCCGCAACGCGGGTGGTACTGCGATTTCCTCACCGCGCGAGCTTATGCCGCCCTGGCGGAAATCGAACTTCAGGATGCGGTTGGCGCGCTCGATGCCGACATAAACCGTCATGCCGTCGATCGCGAGCGCCTCGCTGTCGAACATCTTCTTCGATGTGATCGGCCGCCCGTCGCTGCCCAGCATCGGCGCAGACTGCACGTCGGCGAGACCGAAAGCGCGCCGCCGTTGTAGACGAGGCGGCCGGTGAACCAGTCACCCTTGTCGTTCATGCCGATGAAGCCCTCGCCCTTCGGGTCGATGCGAAAGGCCGACAGGCCGCCAAACGCCTTGAACGACGAGGTGAGAACCAGTCCTGCGCGAAACTCAAGCTGACCGAAGCGGCGGCGCGCGCGGTCGCGCAAATCGAACGCTTCGATGCGGGCGCGATCTGACGTCGACAACGACCGCTCGCTACCACCGCCGGCGCCTGCGCGCGAGCGGGTGGCGGAATGCACCATACGAGGAAGGCCGCTACCGCCAGAGCCGCAATGGCTGTCCGGCGTCGGCTATGCCGCGTCGTGCATCATCCGCGTCAGTGCAGACGTCGGCTACGGCCGCCATGCGTCGCGCGTGGCGGCGGTTCGATCTTCTCGCTGAACAGTTCGGCGAGTTTCTCGGTCATCGCGCCGCCGAGTTCTTCGGCATCGACGATGGTGACGGCGCGGCGATAGTAGCGCGTCACGTCGTGGCCGATGCCGATGGCGATCAGTTGGACCGGACTGCGCGTCTCGATCTCCTCGATGATGTGAGCGCAGATGGCGCTCGAGATAGTTGCCCGGATTGACCGACAGCGTGGAATTGTCGACCGGCGCGCCGTCGGAGATCATCATCAGAATGCGGCGCTGCTCGGACCGCGCCAAGCAGGCGCTTGTGCGCCCAGTCGAGCGCCTCGCCGTCGATGTTCTCCTTCAGCAGCCCCTCGCGCATCATCAG
Organism: uncultured Alphaproteobacteria bacterium; assembly: GCA_963774995.1. Classification (GTDB taxonomy): domain Bacteria; phylum Pseudomonadota; class Alphaproteobacteria; order Rhizobiales; family Xanthobacteraceae; genus P52-10. The sequence continues at coordinate 136,521 of CAVZHJ010000001.1, read as the reverse complement.
CCCGAGATTCTTGCGCGCGCGCCGCCACGGCGCATCCGCCGACTTGTAGATGATGTGACGCAAATCGTTGAGCCGGCCGGGCCGCCGGGCTTGCCGGCCGCGAGCCACGCCTCGCGCGACTGCCCGCCCTTCCACGCGCGGGTGGTGAAGCCGAGAATTTCGACCTTGACGCCGCAGCGCTCCAGCGTGCGCGCCAGAATGTCGGCGCAGGTCGCAGCCACCGTGATCGGCCGCCCGCGCATCGAGCCGGAATTGTCGAGCAGCAGCGTCACGACGGTGTCGCGGAAGGTCGCCTCCTTCTCGTGCTTGAACGAGAGCGGATGCATCGGGTCGGTGACGACGCGCGACAGCCGCGCCGGATCGAGCATGCCTTCCTCGAGATCGAATTCCCAGGCGCGGTTCTGCTGCGCCATCAGCTTCCGCTGCAAACGGTTGGCGAGGCGCGCGACGACGCCCTGCAGATGCGCGAGCTGCTTGTCGAGATAGGCGCGCAGCCGTTCGAGTTCCTCCGGATCGCAAAGGTCTTCGGCGTTGACGACCTCGTCGAATTTCGGCGCGAAGGCGTGATACTCCGGCCCGCGCGGCTCGTTGCCGCCGCGCATCGGCGGACGCGTCGTATCGCCGGGCGTCTCGTCCTCGCCCATCTCGCTGTCGTCAAACGTGTCGCTCGATGACGCCTCGCGCGGCTTCGGCGCTCTCGGCGGCTTCCTCGGAAGAGGCATCCGCCTGCTCCATGTTCATGTCCTCGCTGGGCCTCGCCGTCGGGTTCGGCCTTCCGCGCCGGACTGGTCCTGATCGCCGTCCTGGTTTTCGTCCTGATCCTCGTCGTCCTGGTCGGCGTCGCTGCGGTCGCCGAGTTCGAGCGCGTCGAGCAGATCGTGCAGAGCGTCGCCGAACTTGCGCTGATCCTCGATCACGCGTTCGAGACGGTCGAGCCGTGCCGCGCGCCTTGTCCTCGATCAGCGGCCGCCACAGTCGACCAGCTTCTTCGCCGCCTGCGGCGGCGCGAGGCCGGTCAATCGCTCGCGCACCATCATCGCCAGGGCGTCCGCAAGCGGCGCGTCGGCGCGGTCGGTAATCTCGTCGAACTTGCCGCGATGGAAATGATCGTCGAGCATGGCCGTGAGATTTTTCGCGACGCCCGCCATGCGCCGCGCACCGATCGCCTCGACACGCGCCTGCTCGACCGCATCGAACACGCCGCGCGCCTGCTGTGTTGCCGGGCATCTGTTTGCGATGCACGGTCGGATCGTGACAGGCGAGCCGCAGCGCGATGGAGTTCGGCATGACCCCGCACGATGGCCGCGTCCTCCTTCGTCAGCTTGCGCGGCGGCTCAGGCAGCCGCGCCTTGCCGGGCGACAAGACCCGGACGTTCGGCCGCGAACGACACCTCAAGCTCGGGCTGCTCGCGATCGCGCGCAGGCACGCCGTCACCGCGCGCTTGAACGGCTCGGTCGGCGCTTCCTTCGATCCCGTTCTGAACTTGGAGTTCGTGGTCATTCAGTTCACTTTTGTCGTCCCTGCGAAAGCAGGGACCCATACACCGTGGACTTTCGATTGGGCAAAGCGCGTCGGACTTGCAATTCAAACCGGTGGTTATGGGTCCCTGCTTTCGCAGGGACGACAGATGCTCAGCTCAACGCCACGTTCACCGACGACTTCGGCAGTTCCGGCATTGAAGCAGCGCTGATAGAACTCGGCCACCAGCGGCCGCTCCAGCTCGTCGCACTTGTTCAGGAACGTCACGCGGAAGGCGAAGCCGATATCGTGGAAAATCTCCGCGTTCTCCGCCCAGGTGATGACCGTGCGCGGGCTCATCACCGTCGACAGATCGCCGTTGATGAACGCGTTGCGCGTCAGGTCGGCGAGCGCGCACCATCTTGCCGACGATGTCGCGGCCCTCGGCGCGTGCGATAGTGCTTGCGCCTTCGCCAGCACGATTTCGACCTCCTCGTCGTGCGGCAGATAGTTCAGCGTGGTGACGATCGACCAGCGGTCCATCTGGCCCTGGTTGATCTGCTGCGTGCCGTGATAGAGGCCGGTCGTGTCGCCGAGACCGACCGTATTCGTGGTCGAGAACAGGCGGAACGCCGGATGCGGCCTGATCACCCTGTTCTGGTCGAGCAGCGTCAGCCGGCCCGACGACTTCGAGCACGCGCTGGATCACGAACATCACGTCGGGACGGCCGGCGTCGTATTCGTCGAACACCAGCGCGACATTGTGCTGCAGCGCCCACGGCAGAATGCCTTCGCGGAATTCGGTGACCTGCTTGCCGTCCCTCACGACGATCGCGTCCTTGCCGACGAGATCGATGCGGCTGATGTGGCTGTCGAGATTGACGCGCACGCATGGCCAGTTCAGCCGCGCCGCGACCTGCTCGATATGCGTCGACTTGCCGGTGCCGTGATAGCCCGTGACCATCACGCGGCGGTTGTGCGCAAAGCCGGCAAGAATCGCCAGCGTCGTCTCGCGGTCGAAACGGTAATCGGGATCGATGATCCGGCACATGCGGATCGACGGTTGAATAGGCCGGCACCTCCATGTCGGAATCGATGCCAAACACCTGGCGAACCGAAACTTTCATGTCGGGCAATGCGGTCATGTCGTTAGCTGCGGCGGCGGTCATCATTCCTCCGTGGCGTCGGGGTTTTCCCGAGACCAGACGTGGTTGGCTACGGTTATGGCGGCAATTCTCACAACCTAGCAGACGGGAACGGCGGGCAGAAGCCTGTGCCGCAATCAAAGTTCCTCTTTTTCCTCAGGTAGATAAGGCATTGCAACGGGATTTGAAGGGCTGCGTTGCGCAAACCGCCCGGCAGCCGTCTTCGCCCCGGACGGTCTGATTCGACAATCGGCGCCCTGGGGGCCCGCTCCCGGGCTGGACCGCTCAAGGCCGGCAGCGCAGATTGCCGGCGGTGGCTCACCTCCTCGACCAGTTGATCCAGTTCGTCTCGGCGCACCCGTATCTCGCCTATGCGACGGTTTTTCTGGCCGCGCTGCTTGAGGCCGTGCCGGTGCTCGGCTCGTTCGTGCCCGGATCGAGCGTCATCATCGGATTGAGTGCGTTCGTCGCGGCTGGAGAATTGAGTTTTGCAGGCGTGCTGGCGAGCGCGATCGGCGGCGCGGCACTCGGCGACGGCACGGCCTTCCTGCTCGGCTATGTCTATCAGCGGCGCATTCTTGGGCTCTGGCCGCTGAAGTCACACCCGACCGTCATCGCGCGCAGCGAAGGGTTCTTCCAGCGCCATGGCGCAATCGCCGTGCTGTTCGCCCGCTTCGTGCCGCCCGTACGCGCGTTCGTGCCCGTGACGGCGGGCGCGCTCGGCATGCCGCCACTGCGTTTCTATGCGATGAACATTCCTGCGATCGGGCTGTGGGCATGTGCGCACGTGCTGCCGGGCGCGCTGGCAGGCACGCTGTGGAAGCAGTACGGCAAGCCGATCGAGCACATCGCGCTGCCGGCGCTGGCCGCAATCGCAGCGATTGCCGTCGTCGTGTGGTTTGTGCGCCGGCGGCGCGCCTTGACGAATTGAGCATCTGTGTCTTTGGGCATGATCTGATCCGAATCCGTTACCCACCCCCGGATCAAGTCCGGGGACAGGCTTTTCGCGATCATGCCCTAAGCCTTGAACGCCGCGCGCGGCGGCATCGGCCCGGTGTAGCGGGCGCGCGGACGAATGAGGTTTCCGTTGCGCAACTGCTCGCTGGCGTGCGCTATCCACCCCGCAGTGCGCGCCATCGCAAACAGCACAAGCTCCTGCCCGGCCGGCAGATCCAGCGTGCGCATCAGCACGGCAAGCGCGTAATCGATATTGGCCGCGACACCGGCCGCCTCGGCGATGCATTCGGGGATGTCTTTGGTGAAGCGTTTGTCGGCGCCCGCGCGTGCGAGCCGTTCGAGCAGCGCGAACGCCCGTGGGTCGCCTTTGCGATAGACGCCATGGCCGAAGCCCGGGAACATTTCACCGAGCGCCACGCGCTCGCGCACGATGGCCGCAACGTCGCCGTGCTCAAGCGTGCGCACGAGTTGCGACGCCAATATTCCCGCGCCGCCGTGACGCGGCCCCTTCAATGCGACGAGGCCCGCGATCATCGCATCGTAAAGGTTGAGACCGGTCGAGGCGGCGCAGCGCACCGTGAAGGTCGACGCGTTGAGTTCGTGATCGGCGAGCAGCACCAGCGTCCGGCGCAACAGATCGCCGGCATCCTTGCGATCCGGCGCCCACGCATTCGCAAGCTGCAGATGCAGTGGTGCCGCCGACGGCTCACGGCCCAGCATGACGGCGACGACAAGGCGCATGATGCGTCCGCCGACCAGCGCGCGGCCTTCAGCGGCGCGCGTAAATGCGCGCGGATCGGCATCGGCGGCCAGCGCGAGCACCGCGACCGCCCGCTCGATCGGCGCGGACTCGCGCGCCGCCAGTGCAACCGCCTTCATCGCTTCCGACATCACCGGCATGTTGTCGGCGGCGAACGGATCGATCGAGGCCGCGTCCCACAACAGCGTTGCGGTGTGTTCGAGGCTTGCGGTCTCCGCCAACGCGACGCAATCGACGCCGCGATAGACCGGGCCTTCTTCGGTGATGGTCGAGACCGCCGTATCCAGCACCGGCAGGTCGGCGTCGAAATTACGGAATGCACGCGGCTCCGCCGACGGCGCGCGCCGATCCTTCAGCGCGCGGACGTCTTCGGCGCGATAGCGATGCGCCCGCGAATTGACCGACGGCTCAGACCGGATCAATCCCCGGCTGACATAGGCGTAGAGCGTGGCCGGCGAGACCGCGAGTTCAGCCGCGGCTTCGCGCGCCGAGAGATAGAGGCCCGTGGAATTTTTCATATTGATTAAGCTAATCAAGATTGATCAATGTGTCCACGCCGATGATCTTGGAAGCCCCCGCGGCAAAACAAGGGAGCTTCCCATGACGATGCACCTCACCGCCACCCCGACCGGGCTCGACGGCGTCCCGGCCGCCGACACCGCGCTCAGCCATGTGGACGGTGAGCGGGGCGAACTGATCATCGCCGGCGAGCGGGTCGGGCACCTCGCCGCGACCTCGAGCTTTGAAGGCGTGACGGCCCGGCTCTGGACCGCCGCGACCGGGCAGCCGATCAGCGAGGCGGAAGTCCGCGCAGCACTTGGCAACGCACGCGAGCGGGCGTTCCAGCGACTGCCTGTCCTGATCCACGCGACCGAAGGCCTTTCCATCGTCGATGGCGTGCGGGCCGCAGTCGCGGCGCTGCGCGCCGAGCACGGCATGAACCATGAGGCTGTGATCGTCGGCGCGATCCCCGTGATCGTCGGCGCGCTGGTGCAGCGCGCGAACGGCAACAAGCCGGTCGCGCCGAGCCCGAGGCTCAGCCATGCCGCCGATACCTTGTCGATGCTGCACGGACGGACGCCCTCGCCGCAGCAATCGGCAGCGCTCGATGCATATTTCGTCACCGTCTGCGACCACGGCATGAACGCCTCGACATTCACCTCGCGGGTGATTGCGTCCACGCAAGCCGATCTGTTTTGCGCGCTCACCGGCGCCTACTGCGCGCTGACCGGCCCGCTGCATGGCGGCGCGCCGGAGCCGGTGCTGGAAATGCTTGATGCGATCGGCACGCGCGACAAGATCAAGCCGTGGATCGATGCGGCCCTGGCGCGCAAGGAACGGCTGATGGGCTTCGGTCATAGGGTCTATCGCGTACGCGATCCGCGCGCGGATGTGCTGAAAAGCGCGATCGAGCGGCTGGGGCTCGGCGTCGACGGATTACCGTTCGCTGGCGAGGTCGAGGCCTATGCGCGCGAGGCGCTCCGACGCAAAAACCCCGAACGGCCGCTCGACACGAATGTGGAGTTCTTCACGGCGATCCTGCTTGATGCGCTGGAAATTCCGCGCCAGGCCTTCACGCCGATCTTCGCGGTGGCGCGGGCCGCCGGCTGGACCGCGCACGCCCGCGAGCAGCAGCGCACCGGACGGCTGATCCGGCCGAGCTCGGTGTATGTGGGGAAAGTGCCGGCGTAGCGATCACCCTCTAGTCCTCGCGAAAGCGAGGACCCATACGCCGTGTCGCCAATGAGACGGAGTGCAGTCGCTGCCTATGCTAACGACCGCGGGCATCCAATCATGGCCTCGGTGGCTATGGGTCCCTGCTTTCGCAGAGACGACCATTCAGCCGCGCGAGACCGACTTCAGATAATTGTACGCCTTGATGATCTCGATCAGGCGGTCCTCGGTCGAGCGGTCGCCGCCATTGGCGTCGGGGTGATGCTGTTTCACCAGCGCCTTGAAACGCACCTTGATCTCGGCGGTGGTCACCGTGCCCTCGAGGCCCATCACCTGCAGCGCCTTGCGCTCGGCGTTCATCACCTTGCGCGCGTCGGAGCCCGCTTTCGCTTCCGGACCGGGACGCCAGCTCCCGCGACCGTTGATTTCGCTGAACACGCTGAAGGGATCGTTGGTCTCGCCGAACGCCTCCTCAGGTCCAAGGCGGCCCTTCGCCCCCGAATTTGCGCCCATCTTCCAGGTCGGACGGTGACCGGTCAGCGCATCCTTCTGGTAGCGCGCGACCGCATCATCGCTCATTCCGGAGAAATAGTTGTAGGACTGGTTGTACTCGCGCACATGCTCGATGCAGAAGCTCCAGTATTCGCGCTCGCGCGAACGACCCTTCGGCGCACGGTGGTTGCCCGGCTTCTTGCAGCCCTGCCATTCGCACAGAGATACCTCAACGCGCACCGGTGCCTGCTTGGGCCCGCGCGGCTTGATGCGAATCTTGTCGAACAGTTTTGAATCGAAACTCATGGACGGATAAGACGCCTGCGACGGTTACGCTTCAAGTCTTGACATTGCTCAAAGCGGCAACGTGGAACCGATTTTATTTCGGTCGACGTTCACGATTTTTTCATACGGCGTACCGCCGATCCGAGACGCCATCGTCGGCAATCGGACTGTTTGCACGTTGACGAGGAGCCGCACACGGCGTTAAGCCCCGCGCATGCTCGTGAAGGATACCATCACAAAGAAGTTGCAGGATGCTTTCGCGCCCGACAGCGTCGAGGTGATCGACGAGTCCGACCAGCATCAAGGCCATGCCGGTCACCGGCCCGGAGGCCAAACCCACTTCCGGGTCTATATCGTATCGAAAGTGTTCGCCGGCAAGAGCCGCATCGACCGCCACCGCATGATCAACCAGGTTCTCGCCGAGAATCTTGCAGGCGGCGTGCATGCGCTCGCGATCCATGCGGACGCACCGGGCGAGCAGATTCGATAATCTAGCCGAGCTTGCGCGCCAGAAAATTCCGCACCCTCTCGGGCTCGACGTCATTGACGATGACGGCCTGACCCAGCGCTTTCAGGAGGATGAATGTCAGCCGGCCGCGCTTGACCTTCTTGTCCTGCGCCATCAGCGCCATCAGTGCGTCCGCGTCGCCAAGGCCTTCCTGGGCAAAGCCGGCGATATCCTGCAGCTTTGTCGGCAATCCGGACTCGGCAAGATGCCCGATCACGCGCGTCACATCACCGGCATCGACCATGCCGAGTTCGGCAGAAAACTCCGCCGCCAGCACCATGCCGACCGACACGCCTTCGCCGTGGAACAGCCGATCGGAAAATCCGGTGGCAGCCTCGAGCGCATGACCAAAGGTGTGACCGAGATTGAGCAGTGCGCGGTCACCGGTCTCACGCTCGTCGCGCGCGACGATCGCAGCCTTGGCACGGCAGCTTTCCGCAATGGCGTGCTCGCGCGCGGCGCCGCCGGAAAAAATCCCGCTGCGATTGGCTTCGAGCCAGGCGAAGAATTTCGCGTCGCCGAGCACGCCGTATTTGACCACCTCGGCGTAGCCCGCGCGGAACTGCCGCGGCGGCAGCGTGTCGAGCACTTCGGTGTCGGCCACCACCAGCACCGGCTGATGGAAGGCGCCGAGCAGGTTCTTGCCACGCGGCGAGTTGATGCCCGTCTTGCCGCCGACGGATGAGTCCACCTGCGCCAGCAGCGACGTCGGCACCTGCACGAAATCGACACCACGGCGGACGATCGACGCAGCGAAGCCGGCGAGATCGCCGATTACGCCCCCGCCGAGGGCAATGACCAGGTCGTTGCGTTCGATCTTCGCCGCGATCAATGCTTCGCTGACCTGTTCCAGCCCGGCGTAACTCTTGGTCGCTTCACCTTCGCCGACGACGATGCGTGACGACGGCACGCCGGCTGCCGCGAGCACGGTCTCCACGGTGTCCAGCCAATGCCTGGCCACGCTGTGGTCGGTGACGATCGCGGTGCGCACGCCCGGCCTCAATGCAGCGATCCGCTCGCCCAGCGAGCGCAGCACACCGCGGCCGATGAAGATGTCGTAGGCGCGATTGCCGAGCCCGACATTGACGACGGTCGGCTGCGGGTCGCGCAAGGCGGAAGCCTGCGCGGCGGACTCGGAGGACAAGACACTCATGACACACTCTTTGCGGGCTGGGCCCGATCCGACAGATACGCGGCAAGCGCCGTGATGCACTCATCGACGATTCGCTCGTGCGGCACGTCGCGCGACAGCAAGGTCATATCCGCCTCGGCGTAGACCGGATATCGCTCCGCGACCAGCTTCTCGATGGTCGCTGCGGGATCGGGGGTTTGCAGCAGCGGGCGATCGACACGGCGCTTCACGCGACGCAGCAGCACATCGGTCTCGGCCTTGAGCCAGATCGAGATTCCCTTGGCGCGAATGCGCTCGCGCGTCTCGCTGCGCATCCACGCGCCGCCGCCGGTGGCAAGGACACACGGTCCGCTATCCAGCAGTCTTGCGATGACACGCGCCTCGCCGTCGCGGAAATAGGGCTCGCCATGCTCGGCAAAAATCTCCGGGATGGTCACGCCGGCATGTGCTGTCTCGATCTCCACATCAGCGTCGACGAAATTCAAGCCAAGCCGCGCCGCAAGCCGGCGGCCTACGGTCGACTTGCCCGCGCCCATCATGCCGATCAGCACGATCGCGCGCGTGCCGAGCGCCGAGGTGACGGCCGCCTCCTGCGCTGCGATCGCAAACTCGTGGGTCAACGTGCCGGACACTTCAGGATCAACCTTCCACCTTCCGAAAAACCTTCCCGCAACTGGCCGGCGAACAGGACCGTCCGGCGGAGCGCCACCTATACTACTGGCCGCACAGGCATTGCCAGAGAAGTCTCGGCCCAGAGAAGTCCTGGCCAGACGGCCTTGCCAGGCTGTGGTGAACATGGTCGTTACGGCCTATCCTTTACCAACTGATTCCGTTTGGTTAACTCGAGCCGTCCCGCTCCGAGGTCGAAGATGCCAACCCTGCTCCGCTTTCTGACCGTCATCGCGGTGATCGGCGGGCTGATCTATGGCGGCATCTTCGCCCTGGCAACGTTCTTCGATCCCGAACCGCGCGAGATCACCGTGACGGTCCCGCCCGACAAATTCCAGAAGCGGTAGGGCGGCGCAAACAGACAATGGCCGCCCGCAAAAGCTCCAGCGACGCGCAACTGGCCGAGCTGTTTCTCGACATGATGGCGGCCGAGCAAGGCGCGGGCGAAAACACCATCGCCGCCTACCGGCGCGATCTCGACGACCTTTCGTCCTACCTCGCGCGTAAAGGCGCGGCTTTTGCGCGTGCGACCACCGACGACGTGCGCGGGTATCTCGCCGATCTCGATGAACGCGGCTTCAAGGCAACGAGCGTGGCGCGAAAACTCTCGGCGCTACGGCACCTGTTTCGCTTTCTGCTCGGCGAAAGCATCCGCAGCGACGATCCCGCAGCGATCCTGTCAGGTCCGAAGCGCGGGCGCACGTTGCCGAAGGTGCTGTCGATCGCCGATGTGGACAGGCTGCTGGCACAGGCGAACAGCGCCGCGGCGGTGCCGGAGCTGACCGCCACGCGGCGCGTGCGTGCGCTACGCCTGACGTGCCTGCTCGAAGTTCTCTACGCCACCGGTTTGCGCGTCAGCGAACTTGTAACGCTGCCGCTATCAGCGGCGCGACGCGATGCGCGCATGATCGTCGTGCGCGGCAAGGGCAACAAGGAGCGATTCGTCCCGCTCAACGACGCCGCAAAGCGCGCGATGGTCGACTACCTCGCGGCGATGGACACGCTGCGCGGCGAAGCCAAAGCAGCGAAAACGACGAAGTGGCTGTTTCCCTCGTTCGGCGAGAGCGGGCACCTGACGCGCCAGCATTTCGCGCGTGATCTGAAGGAACTCGCAGGCACCGCCGGAATCGCGCCGCGTCTCGTCAGCCCGCATGTGCTGCGGCACGCCTTCGCAAGCCATCTGCTGCACAACGGCGCGGACCTGCGCATCGTCCAGACGCTGCTCGGCCACACCGACATTTCAACGACGCAGATCTACACCCACATCGTCGAAGAGCGGCTGAAGAGCCTGGTGCGCGACCTGCATCCGCTGGCGGACGCCTGACCGGCCGGGCGGCTGGACCAGGCAGGCGTCGTCTTGCATGGGAAACCGGTAAACTGCCAGGACCTTGGAATTCCCAAGACCTTAGCTTGACTCCGGCGCGCAGGTTGACTTGAAAAGCCGCCAAGGCCAGACAAGAGCGCATCGCGCGGCCCACCCTTCCGTCACAGCGGATCGCGTCACACCGGATCACAATGCGAAGCTATCTCGATTTCGAAAAGCCCGTCGCCGAACTCGACGCCAAGCTCGACGAACTGCGCACGCTGGCGGCCAGCGGCAGCGATATCGGCGACGAGATCATGCGCGTCGAGGAACGCGCCTCGCAGGCGCTGATCGACCTCTATGCCAGTCTGACGCCATGGCAGAAGACGCTGGTGGCGCGGCATCCGCAACGGCCGCATCTGGTCGACTTCGTCAACGCACTGATCACCGAATTCACGCCGCTCGCGGGCGACCGCAAGTTCGGCGAGGACGAAGCCATGGTCGGCGGTTTCGGCCGCTTCCGTGGCGAGAGCATCTGCGTCATTGGCCAGGAGAAGGGTTCAACCACCGACGCTCGTATCAAGCACAATTTCGGCATGGCGCGGCCGGAGGGCTATCGCAAGGCCGCGCGGCTGATGGAGATGGCGGATCGCTTCAACATTCCGGTGCTGTCGCTGGTCGATACCGCGGGCGCCTATCCGGGAATCGGCGCCGAAGAGCGCGGTCAGGCGGAGGCCATTGCGCGCTCCACCGACGTTTGCCTGCAACTCGGCGTGCCCAATGTCGCCGTCATCACCGGCGAAGGCATGTCGGGCGGCGCGATCGCCATCACCACCGCGAGCCGCGTGCTGATGCTCGAGCATGCGATCTACAGCGTCATCTCGCCTGAAGGCGCGGCCTCGATTCTCTGGCGCGACGCCGGCAAGGCGCAGGAAGCCGCCACCAGCATGAAGATCACCGCCCAGGATCTCTTGCGTTTCGGCGTGATCGACGAGATCGTCAAGGAACCCGTCGGCGGCGCGCATCGCGATCCGGCGACGATCATCGCCGCCACCGGTGACGCCATCGCCCACGCGCTCGATGATCTGCGCAACTTCGACCGCGAAGCCGTCCGCACCCAGCGACGGCAGAAGTTCCTCGAGATCGGCCGCAAGCTCAGCTGATTCGACCGGCGCTTCTTCAACATGGCGGCTCGCGCCGAATTGCATTTTTTCGCGGCCTTTGCCGGAAAGCCACACCGTACGCGCGCCGGCCGCACATCGTGGCTTTTTTCGGGCAGCGACGCTCTGGCGTTTCGTTAGAGCTCTCAAACATTTACGCCACATTCACTATCGCAGCGGCGCGGCGCGGCGGAACCTGCAAATCGGCTTGCGAGCGCGGGCGCTTAAGGATAACGATTGTTCAACGGCTTCAAGGCAGGTTGCGCATAATCCGGACGGTTCGGGGTGTCCGGTTGGGGTTGTCTCGGGGAGCTTGAGCTTGAATTCTGACCGTTCGGTTCGGGGGCTTGTCGCGTCGGCTGCTGTGGCAGCATGCGTCGCGTTGGCCGGCTGTAACGCCGAGCAGGTTGCCTTCGTCACCAACACGAAGGCCAACAAGCCGATCCCGCAAAAGCTGATCACCGAAATTGCCGCGAAGGAGATGGATCCGCAATCGCCGATCCTCGTCCGCCTGTTCAAGCAGGAAGCCGAACTCGAAGTCTGGAAGCAGGACAAGACCGGCCGCTACGCGCTGTTGCAGACATATCCGATCTGCCGCTGGTCCGGCGAACTCGGACCGAAGGTCAAGGAAGGCGACCGCCAGGCGCCCGAGGGCTTCTACAACATCTCGCCCGCGCAGATGAACCCGGAGTCGCAGTTCTATCTGTCGTTCAACATGGGCTATCCGAATGCCTATGACCGCTCGCTCGGCCGCACCGGCGCACATCTGATGGTGCACGGCGATTGTTCCTCGCGCGGCTGCTACGCGATGACCGACGAGCAGATTTCCGAGATCTACGCGCTCGGCCGCGAATCCTTCTTCGGCGGACAGCGATCGTTCCAGGTGCAGGCCTATCCGTTCCGGATGACTGCGCAGAACATGGCCAAGCACCGCAACAACCCGAACATGCCGTTCTGGAAGATGCTGAAGCAGGGCAACGACCATTTCGAGGTCACTCAGCTCGAGCCGAAGGTCGACGTTTGCGAACAGCGCTACGTGTTCAACGCCGAGAAAGAACCGAATTCGACCTCGACGCGGCCGCTGAGTTTCAGCCCGGCCGGCAAGTGCCCGGCCTATGCCATTCAGGACGACGTCGCACAGGCCGTCGCCGAGAAGCAGCGCAAGGACGAATATGAGACCGCCGAGTTGATCACCCGCGGCACACCGAGCGTGGTTGCGCGCAAGGGCATCGACGGCGGCATGCACGCGCTGTTCGCGGCGAAGACGCCGAATGGCAACACCGGTTATTCGGAAGCCAAGAACTATTCGTTTGCCGCCTATGCCGCCGTGCCGGCAGTGCCGCCGAGCGTGAACCCGCCCGCGTCGCCCGACGGGCCTGTCGCAGTGGCCGCGTCGCAGACGACGAACGGTGGCGATTTCCTCTCGGCGTCCTCCGCTCCGGCTCCTGCGGCCGTTCGCGCCGTTCGCGCCGAACCGGCGAAGCCGCAGGCCGGGCCTGTACGCGTCGCCTCGGCGCCGTCTTCGACGTCGGAGGGCTTCTTCTCCAGCCTGGCGCGCAAGATCGGGATCGGCGGCTCGGACACCACGGCCAGCACCAGCGCACCCTCCAAACAGGCCGCTCCACCGTCCGCGAAGCAGAAACCCGTTGTGGCCGCCGCAAAGCCGCCTGCGCCCGTCAGGTCGAACGAGACCAGGACCGCGTCGAAGCCTGCTGGTGAGCCGAAGGAACGCGACACGGCGATGGCGGGAGCGCAGCCGATCGTGCCCACCAACTCCTTCGACAGCCGCTGGTCGATCCGCTGATCGCTCCCGGTTTTCGGGTCTACTCTCCCTCGCACGTTCGACGGACCGCAGCGCTCAAGCGCCCTGCACCGATATCGATCTTCGGAATTGCCTGACCGCGCTCTCAGGCCGCGCCCAATCCCATCACCGCGATGGCATCGACGCGGCCGCGGATCGGCATCGTGCCGAGATCGCGCAGGGCGACCGGCGCCGCCGTGTCGAAGCGCTCGATCGCCGCACGCGCGGCGAGGAAGCCGCCGTCCGCCGTGCGACTGAGTTCCTCGAGCCGCGCGGCGGCGTTCATGGTGTCGCCGTTGAAGACGATGGCGCGCTTGATGTCGCCGATTTCGCCGACAATCACCGGACCGAAATTGAGGCTGCCGCGGATTTTTGGCGCAGCGCCGAACTCGCGCGCAAAGCGCGCCGAGGCGTGCTCAAGCGCCTCGCGCATCGCCAGAAAGCAGCGCAGGGGCCGCGCATCCACCGCGCCGATCTCCTCCGGCCAGGTGACGATCAGTTCGTCGCCGACATAGCCGAGGATCTCGCCGTGATAGTCGACCACAGAACCGGTCAGCAGGCGAAAACTCTGGTCCAGAAAGCGATGGATGCCGATGCCGCCCAGCCGTTCGGCGAGGCTGGTCGAACCGGCGATGTCGACGAACAGCACGAAGCGGTTCTCCTGCAACGGCTGATGATAGCGGCCGGTGAAGAAATTGATCAGTGTGCGAGGCCCGAGCAGGTTCGCGATCTGGATCACGAAATTGATCCCGATCGCCGCGAACGCAGAGAATACGACCGTGTCCAGGAAGGTGTCGCCTAGAGACGGCGCGACACCGAAACTCCGGCGGAAGTAATTGATCGTCGCGTGCACGAACACGATCACCAGCACATAAACCAGGCTGCGCAGGATCAATGCAACGGTGAAGGACAACCGGCCGATCCAGTGGCGTGCGGGTTCCTGGGCCAGATAGATTTCCAGCATTGTGGCCGCAAAGCCGATCGCAGACGCCGTGCAGCGCCGACGTCAAGATCAACTCGGCCGTGATCGTGGCTCTGCGCGAGCGCATTGCCTGCGCCCACGAGCCCGCTGATGCCGACGATGGTCGCCACCATCCGGACGTGGCGTTGCAGGCGCGGATTCACCGGTGCATGCTCCTTCGCGAGGGGATCTCACGAAGGCTCGTGTATAGCCGACTTTCGCCCAGCGTCGAATCCGGGCCGCGTAGCCTCACGCCGGCTCCTGCTCGCGCTTCGCCATCATCATCTTGAACGCCGGACGTGCATGGCACGCCTCGAGCCAGGCCTTGACGCGCGGCGCGGCGCTGAACAGCTCGGGCGCTGCCATCGCATAGCGTGCGACTTCGGCGACGTTGATGTCGGCGACCGTGAAGCGTCCACCGACCAGAAAACCAGAGCCGGCCAGCGCCTTGTCGAGCACCGCGAACGGCGCGCGCAACGCGTCGATTGCGGCCTGCGCGAGCTTTGGATCGCGCAATTCCGGTTTGCCGGCGCGATGCGTCAGCACCTGCAACGCACTGGTTTCCATCTCGTTCGCGGCCCACAACGACCACATCGTCATCAGGGCGTCTTCCGCCGCATCGATTGGGGCGAGCGCGCCGCCGTGCTTCTTCGCCAGATAGAGGTTGATGGCGAGCGACTCGTGCAGCGCAAGGCCGTCGTCATCCATCGACGGGATACGTCCGTTCGGGTTGATCTTGAGATACTCAGCCGTGCGCGTGTGCAGCGGCGCACCCGCCGCATCCGGATCGGCCAGCCGATAGGCCTGAATCACCGGCACAGCCTTGAACGGGATGCCGAGTTCGCCGGCCAGCCAGTAGTTGCGCGACGCGCGCGAGCGATAGACGCCATAGATGGTCAGCATGTCGTTCTCCCCCTGAGCCTTTGATCCTCATCCTGAGAGGCTGTGAATCTTTTGATTTTGACAATTCCGGCCCTAAGTCAAATCAATGACTTACGATCCGGAAAATCGCAGAAGTCGAATAGATTCACAAACTCTGAGGAGGCGCGCAACGCGGCCGTCTCGACGGATAAGGCCACAGTGTTGCGACGCATCGGCCTCATGGTTCGAGACGCGCGCAAGAGCGCGCTCCTCACCATGAGGTTGAAGAGTCAAATGAACTTGCCGTGGCAGTGCTTGAACTTTTTGCCGGAGCCACAGGGGCAATTCTCGTTGCGCCCGACCTTGCCCCAGGTCGCCTGATTGTTCGGATCGCGATCGGCCGGCGCGGTCGGCGGCGAAATCGCCATCTGGGCGAGCGACATCACGTCCTCGCCGGTGTTCGGATCGAACTTGTGCGCTTCCATCTGCGGCAATTCGGGCTGCTGCTCCGGCGGCACGATCTCGACCCGCATCAACTGCGCCGTCACCGCCTCGCGCAAATGCGCGACCATCGTCTCGAACAGGTTGAAGGCTTCGGCCTTGTACTCGTTGAGCGGATCGCGCTGGCCGTAGCCGCGCAACCCGATCACCTGCCGCAGATGCTCGAGCATCACGAGATGCTCGCGCCAGAGATGATCGAGCGTCTGCAGCAAGAGCGTCTTCTCGACGTAGCGGATGACGTCCGGCCCCCACTGCGCCACCTTCGCGGCCATGTGCTCATCGACGTGCTTCTCGATCCGCTGCATGAGCTCTTCGTCGGCGATGCCTTCTTCCTTCGCCCACTCATCGACCGGCAGGTCGATCCCCAGCACGCGGTTCAATTCTTCCTTCAGGCCGACGACATCCCACTGCTCGGCGTAGACGCCCTCCGGCACGTGCCTGGAGACCATGTCATCCACCAGCGCGTGGCGCATGTCGGCGACCGTTTCGGCGACATCCTCATCACGCATCAGGTCGATGCGCTGATCGAAGATCACCTTGCGCTGATCGTTCTGCACGTTGTCGAACTTGAGGAGATTCTTGCGGATGTCGAAGTTGCGCGCCTCGACCTTCTGCTGCGCCTTTTCCAGCGCCTTGTTGATCCACGGATGGATGATCGCCTCGCCTTCCTGCAGGCCGAGCCGTTGCAGCATCGTGTCCAGCCGGTCGGAGCCGAAGATGCGCATCAGGTCGTCTTCCAGCGACAGGAAGAACTTCGAGCGTCCGGGATCGCCTTGACGCCCGGAACGGCCGCGCAGCTGGTTGTCGATGCGCCGCGACTCGTGCCGCTCGGAGCCGATGATGTAGAGCCCACCGGGCTTGGTCATGGTCTTGGCGGGCTTTCCGCCCTTCGCCGGCTCGATCTCGACCGTCTCTTCGGCCTTCAGCACGATCTCGCGGAATTTCTCGATATCAGTCTTGATCAGCTCGATGCGCTTTTGCTTCTCTGCCTCGTCCTCGATATCGGCAGTCTCCTGCGCAATACGCATCTCGAGCGAGCCGCCGAGCTTGATGTCGGTGCCGCGGCCGGCCATGTTGGTCGCAATCGTGATCGCGCCGGGCACGCCGGCTTCCGCGACGATAAAGGCTTCCTGCTCATGGAAGCGCGCGTTCAGCACCGCGAACAGTTTTGCCGGCTTGTTGTTGCGTGCAGCAGCGTAGAGCTTCTCCATCGCCTTCGGGTTGCCGAAGTCGATCTGCTTGTAGCCGTTCTTCTTCAGGTACTCGGCAAGCGTTTCGGATTTCTCGATCGATGCGGTGCCGACCAGCACCGGCTGCAGGCGCGAGTTGGCGCGCTCGATCTCGGCGAGGATCGCCGCATATTTCTCGGTTGCGCTGCGATAGACCTCGTCGTCCTCGTCAAGACGCGCGACGGCGACGTTGGTCGGGATCTCGCGCACTTCCAGCTTGTAGATGTCGAAGAACTCGTCCGCTTCCGTCGCCGCCGTGCCGGTCATGCCGGCGAGCTTCTCGTACATGCGGAAATAGTTCTGGAACGTGATCGACGCGAGCGTCTGGTTCTCGGGCTGGACCGGCTGGTGCTCCTTGGCCTCGAGCGCCTGGTGCAGGCCTTCGGAGTAGCGCCGGCCCGGCATCATGCGGCCGGTGAACTCGTCGATGATAACGACATCGCCGTCGCGGACGATGTAGTCCTTGTCGCGCGTGAACAGCGTATGCGCGCGCAGGCCCTGATTGATGTGGTGGACGGTCGAGACGTTCTCGATATCGTAAAGCGTGTCGCCCTTCAGAAGACCCGCGTCGCGGATCATCTGCTCCATCTTTTCCATACCGGCTTCGGTCAGCGCCACCGTACGCTGCTTTTCGTCGACGTCGTAGTCGACCTTCTCGAGCTTCGGAATATAGCTGTCGATGGTGTTGTAGAATTCGGACCGGTCGTCGAGCGGACCGGAGATGATCAACGGCGTGCGCGCCTCGTCGATCAGGATCGAGTCCACTTCGTCGACGATGGCGAAGAAATGCGGCCGCTGGACCATATCTTCCAGGCGGTACTTCATGTTGTCGCGAAGATAGTCGAAGCCGTACTCGTTGTTGGTGCCGTAGGTGATGTCGCAGGCATAAGCCGTCTTGCGCTCGGCATCGTCGAGGCCATGCACGATCACGCCAGTGGTGAGGCCGAGGAACGAGTAGATCTGCCCCATCCATTCCGCGTCGCGGCGGGCGAGGTAATCGTTCACCGTCACGACATGCACGCCCTTGCTGGCGAGCGCATTCAGATACACCGCCAGCGTCGCGACCAGCGTCTTGCCTTCGCCGGTCTTCATCTCGGCGATGTCGCCTTCGTGCAGCACGATGCCGCCAATCAGCTGCACGTCGAAATGACGCTGGCCGAGCGTGCGCTTGGCCGCCTCACGGACGGTGGCGAAGGCCGGGACGAGAATGTCGTCCAGCGTCTTGCCCGCTTCGAGCTGCTGCCTGAATTCGTTGGTGCGGGCGCGCAACGCATCGTCGGAGAGCTTGGCAAGTTCCCCTTCAAGCGCGTTGATGGCGTCAACCCGTGGCTGGTAGGACTTGATGCGCCGGTCGTTGGCGGAACCGAAAAGCTTGCGGGCGAGCGCGCCGATCATTGAAAATTCGTCCTTGAGAGAGGCGATTTAGCCGCAATCAGCCTGCGCGGTGTAACGAGGGCAGCCGAAATCGCGCCGCGGCAAGTTCCGTCCGGCTGGGCAGAGATATGGGCCGCTCCAAGCCTTGTCAACGGCGCTTAACCTCTCGGGAAATTCATGATTCTGCCTGACTTTGTGCATTGCCTAGGAGTTATGATTGGGCGACTGTCCCGCCCGCCGCGAACACCCCATCCTTGAGAGATTTTTCATGACCGCTACCCTTCTGCGCCCGATAACGCCTTTCCGCACCGCACTCGCCGCGCTGGCAGTCGCAGGATGCGCAGCAGTTGTCTTCGCAAGCGTCCCCCAGGTTCGCGCGCAAGACGCCAATCCGGTTCTCGCCAAGGTCAACGGCGTGGAAATCCGTCAGAGCGACCTCAACATGGCTGAAGAGGAGCTGGGCTCGGGTCAGCTTGCTCAGATGGACCCGGCGACCAAGCGCGAAAACCTGCTGTCCTACGTGATCGACCTGAAGATCGTCGCGAAGGCCGCCGAAGACAAGAAAATCGGCGATAGCGATGCCTTCAAGAAGAGCCTGGCTTTTGCACGCGACCGGCTTTTGATGGACAAGCTTCTGACCGACGAGGCGAAGGCCGCGTCGACCGAGGCCGCCATGCGCAAGGTCTATGACGAAGCCGCGCAGCAGATGGGTGGCGACGAAGAGGTGCGCGCGCGACATATCCTGGTCGAGAGCGAGGACGAGGCCAAGCAGGTCGTCGAGGAGTTGAAGAAGGGTGGCGACTTCGCCGAACTCGCCAAGAAGAAGTCGAAGGATCCCGGCGCATCCGACGGCGGCGATCTTGGCTACTTCACCAAGGAACAGATGGTGCCGGAATTCTCCAACGTCGCCTTCAGCCTTGAGGCCGGGAAGATTTCCGATCCGGTGAAGAGCCAGTTCGGCTGGCACGTCATCAAGGTCGAGGACAAACGCAAGAAGAAGGCGCCGGACTTCGAGACGGTGAAGCCGCAGATTGAAACTTATGTGACGCGCAAGGCGCAGGCCGATCTCGTCAGCAAGCTGCGCGAGACCGCCAAGATCGAGCGCACCGAACAGAAGAGCGATGCGGCGCCAGCGCCCGCAGCGAAGGACGCTTCACCAGCGCCCAAGGGCGGCGCCATGGCGCCCGCGAAGAAGTAGTTCGACTCCGCAAGCAAAATTTATTATGAGTTTGCCGTCATGCCCGGGGCCCGCCCCGGGCATTTCTTCATGGCTGGCCCAAGAGCGATAAGGCGACACTGCATGTCCTCCTCCGTCTCCCCCCTCGCCCCGAAAACCACTCCGCATGCGCCCGCGATCAACGGCATCCGCCTGGCGACGGCCGAGGCCGGCATCCGTTACAAGAATCGCACCGACGTGCTGCTGGCAGTGCTCGACGCAGGCACCACGATTGCCGGCGTGTTCACCAAATCGAAATGCGCGAGCGCGCCGGTCGAGTGGTGCAAGGCCAAGATCAAGGCCGGCAAGGCACGCGCGCTGGTGGTCAACTCCGGCAATGCGAACGCGTTTACCGGCAAGAACGGCAAGTCCTCGACAGCGCTGACCGCGGCGATCGCCGCCAGAGCCGCGGGCTGCAACAGCGGCGAGGTCTTTCTCGCCTCCACCGGAGTGATCGGAGAGCCGCTCGACGCCACAAAATTCAACGGTGTGCTCGAAAGGCTGGCGACGGAAGCCAGCGGCGATCGCTGGCTCGACGCAGCGGGCGCCATCATGACCACCGATACGTTTCCGAAAATCGCGACCGCCACCGTGAAGCTCGGCAGGGCCAGCGTGACCATCAACGGCATTGCCAAAGGTGCGGGCATGATTGCGCCCGACATGGCGACGATGCTGTCATTCGTGTTTACCGACGCGCCGCTGTCGGCGGGCGTGCTGCAGGCGCTGTTGAAAGCCGGCGTCGAGGACACATTCAACGCCATCACCATCGACAGCGATACATCGACCTCGGATACGCTGCTCGCGTTCGCCACGGGCGCTGCTGCCGAGCAGGGCGCGCCGAAAATTTCGCGCGCCTCCGATCCGCGGCTGAAGGCCTTCACGAAGGCGTTCAATGCGGTGCTGGCCGATCTTTCCGAGCAGGTCGCGCGCGATGGCGAAGGTGCCCGCCACCTGGTCGAAGTCATCGTCGAGGGTGCCGTCTCGAAAAAGTCCGCCCGCAAGATCGCCATGTCCGTCGCCAACTCGCCGCTGGTGAAGACGGCGATTGCCGGCGAGGACGCGAACTGGGGCCGCGTCGTGATGGCGATCGGCAAGGC
This sequence comes from uncultured Alphaproteobacteria bacterium, assembly GCA_963774995.1. Lineage (GTDB taxonomy): Bacteria > Pseudomonadota > Alphaproteobacteria > Rhizobiales > Xanthobacteraceae > P52-10. The sequence goes on along the minus strand of CAVZHJ010000001.1, from coordinate 115,937 downwards.
GGGCGAACCGGCCAACCGCGACAGGATCTCGATCGCGTTCAACGGCATTCGCGTCGCGACCAGGGGCGAGCGCGATCCGTCCTATGATGAGGCGCAAGTCTCGGCGACGATGAAACAACCGGAAATCCAGATCAGGATTTCGCTCGGGCTCGGCAAGGGCCGCGACCGCGTGCTGACCTGCGATCTGACCAAGGAATATGTCGCGATCAACGGCGATTACAGGTCGTGACGCGAGACGAACAAGCCCGTCATTCCGGGGCGACGCAAAGCGTCGAACCCGAAATCCAGCGACACGGCAGAGCGACCGGATTCCGGATCGCCGCTTCGCGGCGTCCGGAATGACGGCAACGCCATGAAGCTCACCCTCGTCGTCGCCTGCGCGCTGATCGATGCCGACAACCGGGTGCTGATCGCGCAACGGCCCGAGGGCAAGTCGCTGGCGGGGCTGTGGGAGTTTCCCGGCGGCAAGCTGGACGCCGGCGAGCGGCCGGAAGACGCATTGATCCGCGAACTGCATGAGGAACTCGGCATCATCGTGCGCGAGGCCTGCCTCGCGCCACTCACCTTCGCAAGCCATGCCTACGAAGACTTCCATCTGCTGATGCCGCTCTATGTCTGCCGGCGCTGGGAAGGCGAGATCGTCGCCCGCGAGGGACAGAAACTCGCCTGGGTCCGCGCGACAAAACTGCGCGACTATCCGATGCCGCCTGCCGACCTGCCGCTGATTCCGCACCTGGAAGATTTGCTCAACCTCTGAACCTCAGTCCTGATCAGGATGGGAATATCAGGCTTCAGGGATCTTCCGCCCCTTCACCGCGTCCGCGAGACTGGCTTTTGCCGAACCCGGCTTCAGCGGCTGCTGCTGGCTTGCATGCGGCGCCCAGCCGGACAGCCAGACGATGTCGAATGTCGCGCGGATACGACCGTCGCTGTCGGCAAAGCGTTCGCTGTAGGTCTGCGCCATTTTCAACAGAGTCGTCCGGCGCAGCATCGTGCGGCGGCGCTCGGCGAGCACGTTGGTCGCGCCCATCCGCTGCAAGTCGCGCATCAGTCCGAACGCATCGTCGTAGCGCACGATGACGCGATCCACGTCCGCGACCGGCAGCGCGAAGCCGGCGCGTTGCAACAACGCGCCGAGATCGCGCAGGTCGGCGAACGGCAGCACGCGCGGCGACAGCCCGCCTTCGCATTCGACTTCGGCAATGGCGAACGATTGCCGCAGCTCGGTCAGGGTATCGCCCCCGGGCAGCGCTGCGAGAAACAGACCGTCCGGCTTCAGCGCACGCCGGATTTGCGCCAGCACGCCGGGCAGATCATTGGCGAACTGCAGCGCGAGCGCCGACAGCGCGAGATCGAGCGATTCCGGCGGAAGCCGCAGCGCCTCGTCCTCGCGAATCGAACATGCCGACCGGGACAACCGACCCAAACCGATCCGGCAACGGCCCCCGAAACAATCCACCCGGCGTCCAGATGTCGGCAACATCCTTGAATTCGCGCAGCACCGCATGCAGCCGCTCCTGCATATCCTCGGCGACGCGATCGAGCAGAAATGTCGCAGGCCCCGCGCGCAACGCGCGCGCCTGCCGCGCCCACAAAGCCGCGCGATCGATCAGGCGGGGGACCGGAGTGGCGTCCTTCATGCCACGCTTCTGAAGCCTCCGGCGCCTCCCTGCAAGCCCGTGACTTGAGCAGACGACGGCGTGGCGCTAGCCTTTGGGCATGGATGCTCTCGCGCCTGAAACCGCATCGCCGTCGAGCCCGACCGGCCGCTTTCGCGGCGCGCTCAGAAGCGTCCGCACGGCGTTGGCAACCGCATCCCGGCTTGCGCTCGACGTTGCCTTGCCCACGCTTTGCGTCGCCTGCCGCGTCCCGGTGTCCGGTGAGGGCGTCTGCGCCGGCTGTTGGGCAAAGCTGTCCTTCATCGCACCGCCGTTCTGCGAGCGACTCGGCATCCCCTTCGTCTACGACCCCGGCCCCGGCATTCTGTCGATGCAAGCGATCGCCGATCCGCCGGCCTACGATCGCGCCCGGGCGGCCGTGCGTTACGATGACGTCGCCCGTCAGCTGGTGCATGGCCTGAAATATCAGGACCGCACGGATCTCGCGCCACCGCTCGGCCGCTGGATGGTGCGCGCCGGAGCGGAGGTCCTGAAAAACGCCGACTTGATCGTGCCGGTGCCGCTGCACTGGCGCCGCGGCTGGAGCCGCCGTTACAACCAGTCCGGCGCACTCGCAAAAGTGATCGGCCGAATGGCCGACGTGCCGGTCACCGGCAGCGCCCTGAAGCGTATTCGCCCGACGCCGCAACAGGTCGGCCTGTCGCGCAGCGAGCGTGCCCGCAACGTCCAGGGCGCATTTCAGGTCCCCGCCGAGTGCAGGCCGCAAGTCGAAGGCCGGCGGATCGTGCTGGTCGACGATGTGCTGACCTCCGGCGCTACGGTGGATGCATGCGCGCGGACGCTTCTGCGCGCGAAGGCCGCCAATGTCGATGTGCTGGTGTTTGCGCGAGTTGTCGAAGGCGCGCGAAATCCTATATAATGACCGCATGAAGGACGCGGATCCCGGCAAAACCTTGCGTCCATGGACCACACACGCATGAGCGCACAGGTTGAAATCTACACCACGCCTTATTGCGGCTATTGCCGCATGGCGAAGCAGCTGCTGACCCGCAAGAACGTCGCCTATACGGAGATCGACGTGTCGACCGACGCAGCGTTGCGGCAGACGATGGTCAAGCGCGCCGAGGGGCGCACCACCGTGCCGCAGATCTTCATCGGCGGAACGCCTGTCGGCGGTTGCGACGATCTCTATGAACTCAACGATGCGGGCAATCTCGACAAGCTGCTCGCCGGACAGGCGGTGACTCCGTGAGCGAGACCTTTACCGCAGCGATGGTGCAGACCAGGACGAAACTCTCGCCGGACGAAAACCTGAAGGAGATCGGCGAACTGATCCGCGAGGCGGCGGGCAAAGGCGCCGACTACGTGCAGACGCCGGAGATGACCAACATCCTGGCCGCCAATCGCGACTCGCTGTTCAAGGTCATCACCGACGAGGACACCGACACATCGCTCGCCGCCTATCGGGAACTGGCGAAGGAATTGCGCATCTTCCTGCACATCGGCTCACTCGCCGTCCGCGCAACGCCCGACCGCGCCGCCAATCGCGGCTTTCTGATCGACCCGAAAGGGCGGATCGTCGCGCGCTACGACAAGATCCACATGTTCGACGTCAACCTCGCCAACGGCGAGAGCTACCGTGAATCCGCGACCTACCAACCCGGCGAAGCCGTTGCCATTGCCGACATGCCGTGGGGCCGCATCGGGCTGACGATCTGCTATGACATGCGCTTTCCCTCGCTCTATCGCGCGCTGGCCGAGAGCGGCGCATCGTTCCTCACCATGCCGTCGGCCTTCACCAAGCCGACCGGCGAGGCGCACTGGCATGTGCTGTTGCGCTCGCGCGCGATCGAGAACGGTGCGTTCGTGTTTGCGGCGGCGCAAGGCGGCACCCACGAGAGCAAGCGGCTGACCTATGGCCACTCGCTGATCGTCGACCCGTGGGGCGAAATCCTCGCCGAAGGCGGCGTCGATCCCGGTATCATCACCGCGAAGATCGATCCGGCGAAGGTCGTTGACGCGCGGGCAAAGATTCCGTCGCTGCAGCACGGCCGCCGCTTCAGCATTACCGATGCCAACACGCCGACCGGCCATCTGCATCTGGTGCGGGAACACCCATGATCCGTTACTCGCTGCAATGCGAACACGGCCACGCGTTCGAAAGCTGGTTTCAGGATTCGGCGTCCTACGACAAGCAGGCGAAGCGCGGGCTTGTGAGCTGCCCGATGTGCGACTCGGTCAAGGTCGGGAAGTCGATCATGGCCCCGCAGATTCCGCGCAAGGGCCGCACCGCCGAACAGCGCGCCGGCGAGGAAAAGGTGATTCGCGCCACGGCGCGACGCAGGAAGGCAACCGCCGAGACGGCGGCCGTGCCGGCCGCAACGCCGCAGGCAGCCGAGCCGCTGCTGATGGCACAGGAGACGGAGCTTCTCTCCAAGCTGAAAGAGCTGCGCGATCACATCAAGGCCAACGCCGACAATGTCGGCGAGCAGTTCCCCGAGCAGGCGCGCAAGATGCATTACGGCGAGATCGAGCATCGGCCGATCTACGGAGATGCGTCGCCCACCGAGGCGAAAGCGCTGATCGAAGAGGGCGTCGAGGTGATGCCGCTGCCGGTCCTGCCGGATGACCGGAACTGATTTTGCGAGCGGCTTTGACCCGTCATGGCCGGGCATAGCCATTCGACGCACGGCGTCGCTTCGCTCGCCTGTGGACCCGGCCATCCACGTCGTCCTTGCGTGGCAGGCCGTCAAGACGTGGATGCCCGCGCCAGGCGCGGGCATGACGCCTCACTCACTGCACGGCGATCAGCACGCCAACGCCGATGACAATCAATACGATCCCCAGCGCCTCGCGCATCGAAATCTTCTGCTTCAGCGAGTAGTAGGCAATCGCCTGCGCGAACAGCACCTCGACCAGCGCCAGCGTGCGGACATTGGCAACGCTGGTCAGCGCGAATCCGAGAAACCAGAATTGCGACGCAGCCGCACCCAGAAAGCCCGCAAGCATCGACGGCTTCCACATGCGGAGCAACGCGCGCAGCGTGTCCCTGTCGCGCAACAGCAGATAGGCCGTCAGCAAGATTGTCTGCAGCATCAGGCCCAGCACCAGCGTGAACGAAGCTGCCGTGACGAACGAAACGCCAGGGACATTGAGAATTGCACCGCGATAGCCGACGGCTGAGAGCGCGAAGCCCGCGGCCGCCGCGAGCCCGAGAATCGTCGGCCGCAGATCGGCAAAGCTCCTGTCGCCGCCGGGACGAATGGCAGTGATGACGACGCCGGCGGTTGCGACGAGGATCGCCACGACCTTCCAGACGGTCAGGTCGTCGGCAAGAAAGATGAATCCGAACAGTGCTGCCTGGATCGGCTCGGTCTTGATGTAGGCGGTGGTGACGACGAAGGATCGCTCGTTCATCGCCGCCAGCATCAACCCGGTGGCAACGATCTGCGTCATCGTGCCGACCACCAGCCAGAGCCAGAACGTCGGCGACGGCCATGCCACGCTCTCGCGGGTCACCAGCACGACGACCGTGAAAAAGACGATCGAGAACGGAAATCCGAACAGGAAGCGAACGTGCGTCGCGCCGACGGTGCCGAGCGAGGCCGTCAGCTCGCGCTGCATCGCATTGCGCGCCACCTGGCCGAGCGAGGCCAGGATGACGAACGGGATCCAGAGATAGGCGATGCTGATCATGCTTTGGGGCAAAGGCGGGAGCTGAATACGTGCGCACTACCACCATTGCGGTCGCATCGGGTCAAGCCGGGCGGCGCATGTCTGCCGTGCGGAGGCTCTAAGCGTACGCCTCCGCCATCACCATGTAGTTGACGTCCATGTCGGACGACAGCGACCAGCGGTCGGCGAACGGCGTATAGACGACGCCGGTCTGCTCGGCGATTTCCAGCTTGCTCTTGTGCAGATGCTGCGCCAGTTCGGCCGGCGTGACGAACCTGTTCCACTGGTGCGTGCCGCGCGGCAGCCAGCGCAGAACGTATTCGGCGCCGACGATCGCGAGCGCAAAGCTCTTCAGCGTGCGGTTGAGCGTGGAGACCGTCATCATGCCCGTGGGCTTCATCAATGCCGCGCAACGCTCAAGGAACAGGCCGACGTCGGTGACGTGCTCGATCACCTCCATCGCCAGCACGATGTCGAAGCGTTCGCGATTGCCCATCTCCTCCACGGTGGTGGCGCGATAGTCGATCAGGATGCTGCGACCGGTCGGCATGCACCTTTGCCGCCGCAATGTTTGATTCCGACGGATCGATGCCGATCACCTGCGCGCCGAGCCGCGCCAACGGTTCCGTCAACAGGCCTGCGCCGCAGCCGATATCGAGTATGCGCAATCCGTCCAGCGACCCAAGGCTGCGCGGATTGCGGTTGAACTTGCGGCAGGCGGTGTCGCGAATCCATGCGAGCCGCAACGGATTGATCCGGTGCAGCGGCGCCATCTTGCCGTTCGGGTCCCACCACTCGTCCGACAGCCTGGAGAAGCGCGCGATCTCCGCCGGATCGACGGTTGACGGTCCACCTGGAGTGTTGGATTGCGGGGACATTCAGCGGTTTCTATCGTGCGGTAATGTGATTGCGGAATTGAATCGGCGACGCGATCATCCTGATAGGTTTTGCACTATCGCCGACGCCCATGATCGTCACGTCGCCATAGCCCAGAAGCCGACCTGGAATACTCTGACTGACGTCGACGCTCTCCACCCGATCGAGATTCATCTCGAATGTGTCGCGCTGGATAAAACCCTGCTTGTGCACGACGCGCATGGTCGTCACATCGGTCTCACTGGTCCAGCGTTGGAACCAGGCGCGGAAAGTCCAGTAAAGCGCGATGAGCGCCGAGACACCGGACAGTGCCAGCCAAAGGACGTTGGCGCCGTCGGTCACAGCGCCGCGCTGAAGCGCAAAGAAGAAAGCCGCTGCGATCCAGGCGAAAATGCCCGGCAGGTAGACGATCCAGTGAATGGTCGTGGAATAGAGCACCTTTTCGTCGGGCTGCAGGATTTCGTCGATGTAGCGCCCCATCAGGCCCCCGTCTCCCCTGTTTCCCGGCGTGAATGCCGCAAGACCGCTGAAATGGCTGGAACCGGTTGCAGTCCTCAACCTCCGCCGGTATGTATACGCGCCTTTTTGCACCCGTGCTGCGGTTTTTGCGCGGCGTAAAGCAAATCAAACATAACCGGAGATCGTGCGCGCGTCATGAGCCGTCTCGTGATGAAATTCGGCGGAACGTCCGTCGCCAGTATCGAGCGCATACGTAACGTTGCGCAGCACGTGAAGCGTGAGGTCGACGCCGGCCATGAGGTCGCCGTCGTGGTCTCCGCCATGTCCGGCAAGACCAACGAATTGATCGGGTGGGCGACAGAAGCCTCCCCGCTGCACGATGCCCGCGAATATGACGCCGTGGTCGCCTCCGGCGAACAGGTGACGTCGGGATTGCTCGCGATCACGCTGCAGGCGCTCGGCATCCAGGCCCGCTCATGGCAGGGTTGGCAAATCCCGATCAAGACCTCCGACGCACACGGTGCGGCGCGCATCCTCGACATCGACGGCAGCGAAATCGTCAAGCGCTTCAAGGAGCGCAAGGAAGTTGCGGTCATCTCCGGTTTCCAGGGCATCAGCGAGGAGACCGGCCGAATCACCACGCTCGGCCGCGGCGGCTCGGACACGTCGGCGGTTGCCATCGCTGCGGCGATCCATGCCGACCGTTGCGATATCTATACCGACGTGGATGGTGTCTACACCACCGATCCGCGCGTGGTGCCGAAGGCGAGACGGCTCGAGAAGGTTGCGTTCGAGGAAATGCTCGAGCTTGCCTCACAGGGCGCCAAGGTGCTGCAAGTACGCTCGGTCGAGCTCGGCATGGTGCATAACGTGCGGGTATTCGTGCGTTCGAGCTTCGACAAGCCCGAGGACATCGACCCGCATTCGAATCACCCGCCGGGCACGCTGATCTGCAGTGAGGAGGAAATCGTGGAGCAACAGGTCGTCACCGGCATCGCCTTCTCCAAGGACGAAGCCCAGATTTCCGTGCGTCATGTGCAGGACAAGCCGGGCGTCGCGGCGGCCATCTTCGGCCCGCTCGCCGAAGCCAGCATCAATGTCGACATGATCGTGCAGAACGTCTCGGAAGACGGCGCCTTTACCGACCTGACCTTCACGGTGCCGGCCGCCGACTATGCCCGCGCCAGGGAAACCATCACCAAGGCGAAGGACGCAATCGGCTACGCCCGGCTGGACAGCGCGACCGACGTCGCAAAGGTCTCGGTGATCGGCATCGGCATGCGCAGCCACGCCGGCGTCGCCGCGCAGGCGTTCAAGGCGCTGTCGCAGCGGAACATCAACATCCGCGCCATCACCACCTCCGAGATCAAATTCTCGCTCCTGATCGACGCGGCCTATACGGAGCTCGCGGTGCGGACGCTGCATACGCTCTACGGCCTCGACCACACCTAGCGCGGGTCCAGGGTCTGGCTAGCGTTTTGCTTGGCAAAGCGGGGCCAAATCCTTTAGGCATGGTCTTGTGGCGCGCTTTGGCGGGCTGCAGCACGGTTGAGATTATCTTTCGTTTCCAGCGACTTAGAGCTTCCGGCCCGTAAACAATTTGCGGAATCGGAGGTTTTGGGACTGCAGGTCAGGGGCCAACACATGCGGAGCGCTTCGGGAGGACCACGCGTCTTGCTGCGACGTCTCCGCGAAGTCATGGCGGAGAAGGTCTCGGCGCAGGATCGTCTCGACAAGATCGTCGTGCTGATCGCCGCCAACATGGTCGCCGAAGTGTGCTCCACTTACGTGCTGCGCCATGACGGCACCTTGGAACTTTATGCGACCGAAGGCTTGAATCGCGAAGCCGTCCACCAGACGGTGCTGAAGGCCGACGAAGGCCTCGTCGGCCTGGTGGCGAGCGAAGCCAACGCGCTGAACCTGTCCGACGCGCAAAGCCATCCGGCGTTCTCGTACCGGCCGGAAACCGGCGAAGAAATCTACCACTCGTTCCTCGGCGTGCCGATCCTGCGCGCGGGCAACACGCTCGGCGTGCTGGTCGTGCAGAACCGCGCGCACCGTACCTACGTCGAAGAGGAAGTCGAGGCGCTGCAGACCACCGCCATGGTGATGGCGGAAATGATCGCCTCGGGCGAACTCTCGGCGCTGGCCAAGCCTGGCGCCGAACCCGCCGCCCGGCATTCGATCCACCTTGAGGGCTCGGTCCTCTCCGACGGCATCGCGCTCGGCCATGTGGTGCTGCACGAGCCGCGCGTCGTCATCACCAATTACATTGCCGAGGACGTGCCGAAGGAACTGAAGCGCCTCGACACGGCGCTGGCGAAGCTGCGCGCCGACCTCGACCGCATGCTGGAGCGCGGCGACGTGGCCGAAGGCGGCGAGCATCGCGACGTGCTGGAAGCCTATCGCATGTTCGCCAACGACCACGGCTGGTCGCGGCGGCTGTCGGACGCGGTGGCGACCGGCATCACCGCCGAAGCCGCGGTCGAGCGCGTGCAGTCGGACACCCGCGCGCGGATGCTGCGCTCGACCGATCCTTACCTGCGCGAACGGCTGCACGATCTCGAAGACCTTGGCCTGCGGCTGATGCGCCAGTTGCTGGGTCACGACCACGCGCCCTCGCGCGAGCAACTGCCGGACAATGCCATCCTGATCGCACGCGCGATGGGACCGGCGGCGTTGCTCGACTACGACCGCAAGCGGCTGCGCGGCCTCGTGCTGGAAGAAGGCACCGCCAACTCCCATGTCGCCATCGTCGCGCGCGCGCTCGGCATTCCGGCGGTCGGCGAAGTGGAAAACGCCGTCGGCATCGCCGACCCGAACGACGCGATCATCGTCGACGGAACCTCCGGCTCGATCTACATCCGTCCTTCGGCGGAAGTCGAATCCGCCTATGCCGAGCGCGTGCGCTTTCGCGCGCGGCGGCAGGCGCAGTATCGCGAGCTGCGCGACAAGCCCTGCGTCAGCAAGGACGGACAACCGGTCGAGCTGATGCTGAACGCCGGTCTCGTGATCGACCTGCCGCACATCGAGGACACCGGCTGCAGCGGCATCGGCCTGTTTCGCACCGAACTGCAGTTCATGGTCGGCCAGGCCCTGCCCCGCGCCAGCGAGCAGCTTTCCCTCTATCGCTCGGTGCTGGATGCAGCCGGCGACAAGCCGGTGACCTTCCGTACGCTCGATATCGGCGGCGACAAGGCGCTACCCTATATGGACACGGTCGCGGAGGAGAATCCCGCGCTCGGCTGGCGCGCAATTCGTCTCGGCCTTGACCGGCCGGGCCTGTTGCGCAGCCAGATTCGCGCGTTGTTGCGCGCCGCGGGCGGACGGGCGCTGAAGATCATGTTCCCGATGATCAGCGTGGTCGACGAGTTCGACCAGGCGAAGACGATGGTCGAGCGCGAGCTCACTTATTTGCGCCAGCACGGCCATGCCCTGCCTGAGCGCGTCGATGTCGGCACGATGGTGGAAGTCCCCGCCCTGCTATATCAACTCGACGAATTGTTGACGCGGGTTGACTTCCTGTCGGTCGGTTCGAACGACCTGTTCCAGTTCCTGTTTGCGGTCGATCGCGGCAACAGCAAGGTCTCGGATCGTTTCGATTCGCATTCGGCGCCGATCCTGCGGGCGCTGCGCGAAATCGCAGCCAAGGCCAACGCCGCGAAGGTGCCGGTCTCGCTGTGCGGCGAGATGGCGTCAGAGCCGCTTGGCGCGCTGGCGCTGCTGGCGATGGGCTATCGTTCGCTGTCGCTGTCGGCGACTGGGCACGGCCCGGTGAAGGCCATGATCCTCGACCTCGACATCAAAAAGGCGGCCGCGATCATGAAGCCATTGCTGGACGCGCCGTCGGGCAGCGTTTCGGTTCGCGAGAAGCTGAAGGATTTCGCCGAGGCCGAAGGCCTTTCGCTTTGACCTTTGCCGCCTAGATTATTGCCATGCTCCCAGAGGCCAAACTCGATATTCTGCTGGCGCGTCATGCGGCGCTGGAGGCCGAACTGCTCGGCCAGGTCAACGCCGAGACCTATGTGCGCACGACGCGCGAACTGTCAGATCTCAACTCCGTCGTCGATGCGGTGAAAGCCTATCGCTCGGCGCAGACCGAAATCAGGGATCTCGATGCGCTGATCGCCGACCCTACGACCGACGCCGAGATGCGCCAGCTTGCGGACGCCGAGCGTCCCGCGCTCGAGGAAAAGCGCATCGCGCTGGAGCAGCAAATTCGCGTTGCGCTGCTGCCGAAAGACGCGATGGATGAGCGCAGCGTCGTCCTCGAAATCCGCGCCGGCACCGGCGGCGACGAGGCCTCGCTGTTCGCCGGCGACCTGTTCCGCATGTACGAGCGCTTCGCCGCGCTGCAGGGCTGGAAAGTCGAGGTGATTTCGGCAAGCGAAGGCACCATGGGCGGCTTCAAGGAAATCATCGCCAGTGTCGAAGGCCGCGGCGCCTATGCGAAACTGAAGTTCGAATCCGGCGTGCATCGGGTGCAGCGCGTGCCCGACACCGAGGGCTCGGGCCGCATCCATACCTCTGCAGCGACAGTGGCGGTGCTGCCGGAGGCGGAGGATGTCGATGTCGAGGTCAAGAACGAAGATCTGAAGATCGACACCATGCGCTCGCAGGGCGCGGGCGGCCAGCACGTCAACAAGACCGAATCGGCGATCCGCATCACCCACCTGCCGAGCGGCATCGTCGTCTACGTCCAGGAGGACCGTTCACAGCACCGCAACCGCGCCAAGGCGATGGCGCTGTTGCGCGCGCGGCTCTACGACGCCGAGAAGCAGCGCATCGATTCAGAGCGCTCCGCCGATCGGCGCGGCCAGGTCGGCTCGGGCGATCGCTCTGAACGCATCCGCACCTATAACTTCCCGCAAGGCCGCGTCACCGATCATCGCATCAACCTGACGCTCTACAAGCTGCCGCAGGTCATCTCCGGCGAAGCGTTGCACGAACTGGTCGATGCGCTGACCACCGAGCATCAGGCGGCGCTGCTTGCAACCGAAGGCGTGACCGCGTGAGCGGACGCGATTTCGCAAACCTTTCCCTTGAGGCCGCACGGCGGGAACTGACGCTGCAGTTGAGGTCGGCGCATTTCGACACGCCGGAGCTCGATGCGCGGCTGCTCGTCGGCGCGGCGACGCAACTCGACCTGACCGGCCTGACGAGCGCCGCACAGCGTCCGCTGCAGGACGACGAATTCAAGCCTCCTCACGGCGCTGGTGCAGCGGCGACTGAGGCACGAACCGGTCGCTCGCATTCTCGGTGAGAAGGAGTTCTGGGGCTTAACGCTTTTGCTCTCCGCTGACACGCTGGTGCCGCGCCCGGATACGGAAACCGTGGTCGAAGCAGCGCTCGAACTCGTCTCCGCCGCCGGCGATCCGCTCGAACCGCTGCATATCGCCGATATCGGCACCGGCTCCGGCGCGATCCTGCTGGCGCTGTTGCACGAACTGCCCACTGCGACGGGCATCGGCGCCGACATCAGCGCCGGCGCGCTGCGCACGGCGAACGCCAACGCCGAACGGCTCGGACTTGGCTCCCGCGCTGCGTTCATCGAATGCGACTATTGCGCGAAGCTTGAAGGGCCGTTCGACCTCATCGTCTCGAACCCGCCCTACATCGCACGCGGCGAAATCAATACGCTCGCACGCGAGGTGCGCGAGTACGATCCGCGGCGGGCGCTCGATGGCGGCAGCGACGGACTCGTCGCCTATCGCGCCATGTCGCGCGATATCGCAGGCCTGCTCCATCCGGGCGGCGCCTTCGTGCTCGAAGTCGGCAAAGGACAAGCCGATGATGTCGCCGAACTGATGCAGACTACGGGACTGCACACGATCCGGCCGCATCGGCACGATCTGGCCGGCATTCCGCGTGTCGTCTGGGGCCGCAAGCCCGTTAGTTAATGAGCTCAAAAACACGAAAATAACCCTTGGATTATCCGACGAGAGCGACTAGTTTCCGGCTCAGAGATCGGTTCCGGGCCGCTGGCCCCGCAGATGCTGCGGGTGGAGATGCTGCAGAGAAGCAGCGATGCTCAGAGGAGCAGGCCCGACGATCAACGGCTCCAAGGGCAGGTCACATTGGACGCCAGGCCACATTGGGACGCGATGGCTGAAAGCGCTACGCGACTGCGATGACCGGAACGAACGAAAGCCTGATATTGAGGCGAGAACCCAAGACGACGCTTTGACAGCCAAGCACACCGGACCGGCGCGATTGTGAGTGCGCGTGCGGCAGGAGTAACGCGCCGATATGGCCGCGATGAATTATCGATTGAGCGCAGCGTGACGACGGAGGCAGACCTGTATCTGCCGCCGGGAGTTCGAGACATTGCAGTTTGCTGCAACAGCTCGGCAGTTTGAGAGCAACAACTCGGGATGTATGAGAAGCGCGATATGAGAAACGGCCAGAACAACAAGCGTATGCGGAACCGCAACAACAACCACAGCCACAGCAACAGCAATAACAACAGCAATCGGCGTGGCCAGAATCCGATGACCAGGGTTTACGAATCCAACGGTCCGGAGATCAAGATTTGCGGCACCGCTTCGCACCTCGCTGAGAAATACGTGCAGCTTGCCCGCGATGCGCAAGGCTCGGGCGATCCCGTTGCTGCCGAAAACTACTACCAGCACGCTGAACATTATTTCCGCATCATTGCTGCCGCGCAGGAACAGTTCCGGCAGAATCAGCCGCAGCAGTTTCAGCAGCGCCCGGATGGCGAGATGCGCGACGACGCCAGCGAAGAGAACGAAGGCGAATTCTCCAATTTCGGCGCCGAACCGGGCTTCGCACCGCAGCCGCAGCAACAGCAGCCCTATCTGCCGCGCGAGCAGCCATATCAGCGCGAGCAGCAGCCGCAGCGCGAGCAGCAGCCGCAGCGTGAGCAGCAGTTCCGCGAAAATCGTCCGCAGCCGCAGCCGCAACCTCAGGTGCCGGTCAATGACGGCGATATCGATCGCCTGCCCTCGTTCATCACCGGTGGACAACCGCAGCCGAACCCCGGCGCGCCGGATGGCGAACGCGCAGACCGCGGCGACCGCTTCCAGCATCGCCGCCGCCGCCGTCATCACGGCCCGCGCCCCGAAGGTGGCGGCGCGCCGCCTGCGGGCGACGGATTCGGGCCGGCCGGGGAGTAATTCTCCCGCGATTGTTTAAGTGATCAGTTGGGCCGCAGGCGAAACCGCTTTGCGGCTCAATTTTTTCCGGGCATGTCGCGCGGCGACGTCGTCGGCACCAGCACCGGCTCCATCACCGGGATGAGCCTGCGCCGCTCGCGCCGGGCCGCGATCGGGCGATAGACCTGCTTGGTCGCCTCGACGATGTGAACGCCCGCGAAGGGCGAGGCGATCACCGAGCCGAATTCGTTCCCACGCAATCGCCGAGCGCAGAAACCAGCTGTAGCGAATCGGCGGCATGTGCAGCGCCTCGCTCCATGCAGCAGGCGTGAACCAGGTTTCCCGCAGCAGCTGCGTCACCTGTGACCGCGAATAGGGACGGCCGTGTCCGAACGGCGTGTTGTCGGCGCGCGCCCATGGGCCGCGGCGATTCGGCAGCACAATGATCATGCGGCCACTCGGCGTCAGCACGCGCCACATCTCGCGCAGCAGCTCTGCGGGATCGTCGGAGACCTCCAGCGCGTGCATGAGCAAAATCCGGTCGACCGAAGAATCCGGCAACGGCAGTTCGAGCTCATCAACCAGCGCCGCGAGCGTCGGCCGCGCGGTCGGCCACTTCATCACGCCTTGCGCCGCCGGCATGAATGCAAGGCATCGCTCGGCATCCTCGCGAAACAGGCCGAGATATGGTGTGCAATAGCCGACGCCAAGCACCCGCTGCCCCTGCGCATTGTGCCAGCGCGCGCGGATGCCGCGATTGATCAGACGCCGCGCGACCACGCCCAGCCGCGTCGAATAGAAGTTGCGCAGATCGATCACATCGATGGTCATGCGGCCATCCTATCATGTTCCAGCATGGTCATGCAGCTTGCCGCAGCACGACGTTAACACCGCATTTCGTCGCGCTCGGCGACGTGCTACCGTTCGTGCTCTCAGAAAATGGACCGACAAATGGCCGCAGAAATCCGCATCTTTCCCTGCCTCAACGACAATTACGGCTATCTCATTCACGACCCCGCAACGAAGGCCACCGCATCGATCGATGCGCCGGAAGCCGGGCCCGTGATCAAGGCGCTGGAGAAGGAAGGCTGGAAGCTGACCGACATTCTGGTGACGCATCATCACGGCGACCATGTCGGCGGCGTCGCCGAACTGAAGCAGAAGTACAATTGCCGCGTCGTTGCGCCGCATGACAGGGCGAAGGCCATCGCCAATGCCGACCTGCGCGTGAAGGAAGGCGACACGGTGAAGGTCGGCTCGCTCTCCGCGCGCGTGCTGGAGACGCCGGGACACACGCTCGACCATATCTCCTACATGTTCGATTCCGAGAAGGCGCTGTTCGCCGCCGACACGCTGTTTTCGATCGGTTGCGGGCGCGTGTTCGAAGGCAACTACCCGATGATGTGGGATTTGCTGCTCAAGCTTCGCGCCCTGCCCGACGACACGCGTATCTATTGCGGTCACGAATACACCGCAGCCAACGTCAAGTTCGCGCTCACCATCGAGCCCGACAACGCCGCCTTGAAGGCGCGCGCCGACGAGGTTACGCGACAGCGCGCGGCGAGCCAGCCGACGATCCCGACGCTGCTCGCCGACGAGAAGAAAGCCAACGTGTTCCTGCGGGCCGACGTCGCCTCGGTCGCGGCGCATCTCGGCATGTCGGGCAAGAGCGCCGCCGACGTGTTCGGCGAGATTCGCGAGCGCAAGAACAAGTCCTGATGGTTGCCCCGTCGCCAGCGGCCGGGATCATCGCGCAACTCGGCCTCAAGCCGCATCCCGAAGGCGGCCATTATCGCGAGACGTTTCGCGATCATCGCACCGACGCGCGAGGGCGCGCGGCATCGACCGCGATCCTGTTCCTGCTCGCGCGCGGTGAACGCTCGCACTGGCATCGCATCGATGCGGTCGAGGTCTGGCACTACCATGCCGGCAGCGCGCTGGCGCTCGAGATCATCGACAAGGGGCGGCGGCGGTCGGTGCGACTTGGCTCCGATATCGCCTCCGGTGAAACGCCGCAGGCGATCGTTCCCGTGCATTCTTGGCAGGCGGCAAGCAGCACCGGCGACTGGACGCTGGTTGGCTGCACGGTGGCGCCGGGGTTCGACTTTGCAGGCTTTGAGCTGGCGCCGCCGGGTTTTGTTCCACCGCAGGACTGATTTCATCGGCGCACTCTTGTCGGAATTCGGGTGGGTCAGGCCGCTCCCGCTCGCTACGTTTGCCCCAACAGCAAATGGAGCGAGCAATGCACATCGTTGTCGAAAAATCGTCCACGCGACCGCTCCCGACGCACCGGGTCGCGGAGCCCGCGATCCACTATTTCGGAACGCCGGTCGTACTGATCGGCACCAGCAATGAAGACGGTTCCGGCAATCTGGCGCCGATGTCGTCGGCGTGGTGGCTCGGCTGGCGCTGCATGCTGGGTCTCGGCATGAATTCGAAAACCACCGAGAACATGCTGCGGACCGGCGAGTGTGTCCTGAACCTGCCGTCCGCTGATATGGTTGCCGCAGTCGACAGGCTCGCCCGCACCACCGGCTCAAACCCGGTGCCGCGAAGCAAGATCCGGGCGGGTTACCGCTTCGAGAAGGACAAATTCGGCGTCGCCAGCCTGACGGGTCTGACGGGTGAGACAGTCGCAGCCCCGCGCGTCGCCGAATGCCCGGTGCAACTCGAGGCAAAGGTCGAGGGCCTGCACCAGATGGCGCAAGGCGATGCAGTGATGCGCGGGCGTCTGGCGGCGATCGAGGTCAGCATTACGCGTGTCCACCTCGATGAGCGCATTATGATGGACGGCGCGGAAAACCGCGTCGACCCCGACAAATGGCAGCCGCTGATCATGAGCTTCCAGCAGTTTTACGGGCTCGCGCCAGGCAAGCTGCAGCGCTCCGAACTCGCCGAGATTCCGGAGGCCATGTACCGGCCGGCGATGCGGGTCTAGTTCCGCCGAGCGAGAAGCAGGTCCTTCGCCGCGATCAGGCCCCCGCCTGCGATCAACAGCGCGGCGAGTGCAAGCGTGGCGGTCGCCTCGGTAAATCCGGCGAGGATGAGAAAACCCGTCGACAGCAGCGGCGTTGCGTAGGACGCCGCACCAATGACGCGGATGTCACCGCGCTTCATGCCGACATCCCAGGCGTAGAACGCAACACCCACCGGGCCGATGCCGAGCGCCAGCACGGCCAGCCACTGGCCGGGAGTCTCGGGCCAGACCGTCGTCTCGAGCATCAGGTGACATACTGCCGCGAGCAGCGCCGTCACTGCACAAAAGCCCGCAACCGCATCGGTCGGCACATGCTGCGAGCCGCCGCGAGGCCACCGAATAGATCGCCCAGACGAAGGCCGCGATGAACGCGGCCAGAAACCCCGGCGCGTATTGCCACTCGAAACCTGACACGCTTCTGCCCGCAAAAAGCAGCACGGTGCCTGCGAGCCCAAGCAGCGCGCCCAGAATGTGATGCGGCGCAAGGCGCTCGCCGGGGAGAAACGCGGAAAACAGCACGATCAGCAGCGGCCAGAGGTAGTTGACGAGGCCCGCCTCCGCCGGCGGCGCGTGCCGCAGGGACAGAAAATACAGCGCGTGATAGCCGAACAGCCCTCCGACGCCGACGAGCCAGGCGACCGGCGGTTGCCGCAGCGCCTGCCAGCCCTTGCCTCGCACGATCCAGGTCAAAGGGCCGACGATAGCGCCGATCGCAAAGGTAATCGCCGCCAGTTGAAACGCGGGCATGCGCCCGCTTGCCACCGTCAGCGCCGCCAGCAACGACCACATCAGGATCGCAGTCAGACCGATCAGCGTGGCGCGCATGGAAATCCGGCGGGTCTTGGTTGCGGAGACAACGCCATAGCAGCGGCCGGCGCCACGAGATAGTGCCCGAGAGGATGCTTCGATCACGACCGAAGTGGCGCTACGCTTTCTCCTTTTCCTTCTCGTCCTTCGCTTTGGGCTTCTCGCGCGTCTTGCGCATGGTGAAGCGCGCGTTGCCGAGACCGGTGCCGATCGTCAGCACGCCCCAGCGCTTGAATTCCTGCATGAACGGGATCTCGCTCAAACCCTGCGTCACCCCGTCGTTGTGCATCAATACCGTGGTGTCGTGGCCGCCGATATCCGGGATAGCCTCGATCAGTTCAGCGGGCAGATTGAACTTGCTGCTCTCCCAGTTGCCGGGAAGATTTTGCGCGCCCTTCTCGATGCTTCCGTCCGCGTCGATCACGCCCGGACACGACACACCGATGAACGGTGCGAGCTTGAAGCCTTCGGCCTCGGCGTCCTTGAGCAGTTCCTTCAACATCTTTGCGAGCCGCTTCACCGCGCCTTCGCGCGTCGGCTCTTCATCGGCATGCTTCCAGAGCTGCGACTTCCACACCCGCGCCTTCGACAGATCAGAAGCCTTGTCCTGCCGCGGCTCGACCACGCCGCAGCGGATGTTGGTGCCGCCGATATCGACGGCCAGGATCGAATCGTGCGCCGCGAAAATCCACGAGGGCGCAAGATGCAGGCAGCCGATCAGACCGGCCTCGTCCGGGTGATGGCGGATCGGATAGAGATCGACTTTCTCGCCCTCAGCCTTCAGGATCAGCCCGGCGCGGGCGATCGCAATCTCGCCGATGCGGCTGAGGCGAAAGCCGCCACCGACGATGATCGCCTCGGTTCCCTTCCAGGCCTTCGTCTTCAGGAAGCGCTGTGTGACATGGGCGAGTTCCTGCGCGAACTCTTCCACCGTGCCGAGCACGACGGCGGCCGCTTCCGCGTCGTCGCCGCCCAGGATCTGATCCAGCTCCTTCTTCGAGATTTCCTCCGACGACTTGTTGCCGAACGGATCGTCGCGGGCCTTGCGCAGGGGTTTGCGCCAGCCCTCGAGGATGGCGTGGAAGGCGCCCTTGCTGGCGCGATCGCCGATGAACCCGTCCTCGTCCTTCAATTCGATGTTGTAGCTGTCGATATCGACCGATGGCAGCCGATCGGCGCCGTGTTTGCCGATACCGGCAGTCGAGGGTTCGTCGGCCATGTTTTGCCCCTTCCCGATCATCCAGGAGCTCGAACAACGACCAAGGAACCCGTTTGGTTTCAGTGGGCTGGAAGCTGGCGCGAATTGCGCTGCCGGGGGCAAAATGCCGCTAAATCTCTCATTTCAGGGCCGTTTTGGCCCGGATTTTCTTGACTTCGCGGCCTTTGGCGGCTATAAGTCCGGCAAAACCCGGCGCGGGATTTCTCGCGCCGTTTGTTTTGGCAGGACCGATCGAACAAAAACGGGCCGCCAGACACCAGACATAACCGACTGAAAAGAAGCCGCGCCGGGCTCGCCCGAGCGACGGAAATTGAACACGAAGGACAAGAACGATGTTCGCAGTCATCAAAACCGGCGGCCGGCAGTACCGGGTCGTTCCGGATGATGTGCTTGAAATTGGCAAGATCGCCGGCGATGTCGGCACGATCGTGCAGCTTGGCGAAGTGCTGGTCGTGGGCGGTGATACGCCCGTGCTCGGCGTACCGACGATCGCGGGCGCGACGGTGGCCGCCGAAGTGCTGGACCACAAGCGCGGCGCGAAGGTGATTTCCTTCAAGAAACGCCGCCGCAAGAATTCGCGCCGCAAGCGCGGCTACCGGGACGAGATCACGGTGATCCGCATCACCGAAATCCTGACCGACGGCAAGACGCCATCGATCGGACCGCGGCCGAAGCGGGAAAAGGCTGTGGTCGAAGCGAAGCCTGACGCCGAAGACTAGTCCTGGTTCGCGCATTCCAGCCGCAGGGTCGGAATGCAGGCCTAAGAAATGCAATGATTCCGTCAAGGAATTAGGTTACTCAAGACGAACGAATTCGGAGACGAGCAATGGCTCACAAAAAAGCAGGCGGCTCATCGCGCAACGGGCGCGACTCGGCGGGCAAGCGCCTCGGCATCAAGGCATTCGGTGGCGAACACGTCATTCCGGGCAATATCATTGCGCGCCAGCGCGGTACCACGTGGCATCCCGGCCTGAACGTCGGCATGGGCACGGATCACACGCTGTTTGCCAAGGTCGAAGGCCACGTCAACTTCCGTACCAAAGCCAAAGGCCGCATTTACGTATCGGTCCTTCCGATGACCGAGGCAGCGGCAGAGTAAAACGGCGGAGACATTGCGTTCCGCCGGGTCTCGTTGAACCGGCGGAGCCAGACAAGGCTCTCAAAGGGGGAGACGGGACACCGTCTCCCCCTTTTGATTTGGCGCTTGGGGGAGCGCCGACCTGAAGGAGCCCGACCATGTTGCTGGAGAAGCCCGCTCCCGTTTTGCAGGAGAGCTGTCGCGTCGTCCTCGAGACCGAACGGCTTGTGTTGCGCAGGCCGACGCTCGCGGACGTAAAAGCAATCGCGCGTCTCGCCAACGATCGCCGCATTGCGCAGAACACCTCGCGCCTGCCGCACCCCTATCAGGTGAGCGACGCGGAGAGTTTCGTCCAGTTCGTTGAGCAGCAACCGCGCGACACCAACTTCGCGATCACACGCGACGGCGACCTGATGGGCGGCATCGGCATCGATCTCGGCAAGCCCGACCTGCCCGAGATCGGCTACTGGCTCGGCGTTCCCTACTGGGGCCAGGGCTATGCGTCCGAAGCGGCGCGCGCGATCATCGACTACGCGTTCGAGGAATTCGGCAGCGCCGAGCTTCGCGCCGGCGCCCGCGTCGTCAATCCGGCCTCGCGGCGGGTGCTGGAGAAGTGCGGCTTCCAGTGGACCGGCGTGGAACTGCGGCGGGTGCTCTCGCTCGGCTCCTCGGTGCCGGTCGATCGATTCCGGCTTGACCGCGGCGTGTGGACGTCGCTGAAGAGTTGGACGGCCGCGCGACGTTCGCAGCATTAAGCAGGCTGCGGCGTCACGACGGGTTCTGCACGCGCAAGTTTTCGCTCGCGCATGAAGATGTAGAGGCCGGATGCGACGATGATCGCGGCGCCGATGATGGTGTTCAACGAGGGAACATCGCCGAACGCGAGATAGCCGGACAATGCCGCGAACAGGATCGCCGTGAATTTGTAGGGCGCCAGCACGCTCGCGGGCGCAATCGACAGAGCGCGATTGGCGCACAGCAACGCGCCGACGCTGACAACGCCTGCAACCAGGAAGATACCGACATGCGACCAGGCCGGCGTGATCCATTGGAAAGGAGCGACCACCGCGCCAAACAGCAGCGTGCCGCAAATCTGGCTGAAGGCGAGGAAGCTCTGCGAGGTTCCGCGCAGCTGCCGCGTCACGATCATCAGCAGGGCCGAGCAGAACGCACCGGCAATCGCGATCAGCGCGCCGAACGAAACCGACGACGTCGACGGCTTCATCGCGATGATCACGCCGACAAATCCGACCAGTACCGCAAGCCAGCGCCGCCAGCCCACCTTCTCGCCCAGAAACAGCGCCGACAACGCCACGACGATGATCGGCGCCGACAGGTAGCAGGTGATGGTGTCGGCCAACGGCAGATAGTAGACCGCCGTGAAGAACAGCATGATCTCGGTGATCGCCAGCACGAGACGCACGACCTGCAGGCCTGGGCGCGGTACGTTCTTCAGGGCCGCGAAATTGTTGCGCGCAACGAACGGCAGCAGCACGGCGATCGACGTGATGCTGCGGATCAGGAGGAACTGCGCCGCCGCATAGATCGTCACCGTCCATTTGGCCAGTGCATCGAGGCTGGAGTAGAGCGTGATGCTGGCCAGCATGAACAGGATGCCGGCGGTGACCGTCGAGCGAACGATGCCTGCTTGCGCGCTTGGCGGGGAAAGGGAAGTCATGTGGGCCCCAGGCACAGTTGTTCGAACAATGGCATCGCTTTGCTCGCCTGCCGCCAGCTTGAGCAGCGCCGGCTCTTGCCATGAACGCTAAAATCAACGGCGCTGCGCCGCAACCCGCAGCCATGCATACGACAGTCACTCCGGTTACGACGCTGAAATCCCATGCTCCCGTTCGATGAAAATCCCGTGCTCCGCACCGAGCGTCTCGTCCTCCGCCCGCTGCGACAGGACGACGCTTCGCCGTTGTTTGCGCTGTTCAACAACTGGAACGTCATCCGCTTCCTGTCCTCGCCGCCGTGGCCTTACACGGCCGGCGATTCCAGGCTGTTCGTCGGCGGGGCCGTTGCACGTTCGCCTGGGCTGAACGAGGAAATGCTGGCGATCACGCGCGATGGCGCGTTCATTGGCCTGATTAATGCGAGGCTGCGCGAGGCGAACGCCCTGCAGCGCGGCGCAGGCCCGAATATCGGCTACTGGATCGGTGAACCGTTCTGGGGACAGGGTTTCATGAGCGAAGCCGTTCGCGCATTCGTTCGGCATCTCTTCACGTCGGCCGGTCCTGACGCCATCTATTCCGGGGCTTTCGCCGAGAATGCCGCATCGTTGCGGGTGCAGGAGAAGGCGGGCTTCGTCCGCGACGGCAACACCACGCTGTTTTCGAAGCCGCGCGGCGGCGACTTCCCGCACGTCAACACGGTGCTGACGCGCACACGATTTGAACAGCTCTCGACCAACGCATCATGATTGCCCGCGCATCGTCATGACTTTATGTCAAGCCGCTCACGCCGGCGGCATGCTCGCCGGTGTGCCGTCAGCGACGAGGTTTCGTTCGCGCAGGAAGATGTAGAGACCGGCGGCGGCAATCACGGCCGCGCCGACGACGGTGTTGGTTGCGGGCACGTCGCCGAACACGAGATAGCCAAACGCTCCCGCCCAGACGATCATGGTGTATTGGTACGGCACCACGATGCTGGCTGGCGCAAGCTTGAGCGAACGGTTGACGCAGAGCAGCGCCGCCACCGAGATGCAGGCCGCCACCGCGAACAGTCCGAGATCGCTTGGCGGAGGCGTGACCCAACCGATCGGCGCGAGCACCGCGCCGAGCAGCAGCGAGGACGCAAACTGGCTCGATGCCAGCACGATGTCGGATGTGCCGCGCAGGAACCGCGTGACCACCATCAGCACGGCGAATGCGAAACTGCCGCCGAGAGCGATCAGCGCGGGCCAGCTCACGGTCTGCGCCGACGGATTCAGCGCAATCAGCACGCCGCAGAAGCCGATGGCGACCGCGCTCCAGCGCCGCCAGCCGACCTGTTCCCCCAGCACCAATGCCGACAGCGCGGTGACAAAGACCGGCGCTGCCATATAGAAGGTGATCACATCCGCCAGCGGCAGGTAGATCGTCGCTGCGAAGAACGCCGCGACCTCGCCCGCCGAAAGCACCACGCGCAACAGCTGCAAGCCGGGCCGCGGGATGACTCCGAATTCGGCACGCGCGCGCCAGATGAACGGCGACACCAGCACCATCGCCACAAACGCCCGCAGCAACATCAACTGGCCGACCGAATACGTCGTGACCAGGTACTTGCCCAGCGCATCGTTGAACGAGAACAGGCCGACGCCCGCCAGCATCAGGCCGATGCCGGTGAGGCGGACGGACCGGTCGTCGCTCCCGGTGGCAAGCGGCGTAGCAGTCATTCTGAGGTCATTGCGGTAAAGCCCGGCAAAACAGCACTCGGGCGTCTTCAGGGGTTGAAATATGCACTGCGCGACCAAAGCTTTAAGGCTATTCGCAAGCCCGGACAACCTGTCGGTTGCGGCGCTGCACCCACTGCGCTAGGCCTGCCCCATGAAATTCCTCGACGAAGCAAAGGTCTACATTCGCTCCGGTGACGGCGGCAAAGGCTGCGTCGCGTTCCGGCGCGAGAAGTTTATCGAATTCGGCGGCCCGAGCGGTGGCAATGGCGGCCGGGGCGGCGCTGTGGTCATCGAGGCGGTGGACGGCCTGAACACGCTGATCGACTACCGCTACCAGCAGCACTTCAAGGCGCCGAAGGGCGTGCATGGCATGGGCTCGGACAAACATGGCGCGAACGGCAAGGACATCACGCTGAAGGTTCCGGTCGGCACCCAGGTGTTCGACGAAGACCGCGAGACCATGCTGTTCGACTTCACCGATCTCGGACAGAAGTTTGTCATCGCCGAAGGCGGCAACGGCGGGTTCGGCAACGCGCACTTCAAGTCATCGACCAATCGCGCGCCGCGCAATGCCAATCCCGGCCAGACGGGCGAAGAGCGCTGGATCTGGCTGCGGCTGAAGCTGATCGCCGACGCCGGCCTGGTCGGCCTGCCGAACGCCGGCAAATCCACGTTCCTTGCGGCAAGCAGCGCGGCCAAACCGAAGATCGCCGACTATCCGTTCACGACCCTGCATCCGCAGCTTGGCGTGGTGCTGATCGACGGACGCGAGTTCGTGCTGGCGGACATTCCGGGACTGATCGAAGGCGCGCACGAAGGCGCCGGCCTCGGCGACCGTTTTCTCGGACACGTCGAACGCTGCCGCGCGTTGTTGCATCTGGTCGACGGCACCTGCGAACACGCGGGCAAGGCCTACAAGACCGTGCGCGCCGAACTGGAAGCCTATGATCAAGGGCTCGGCGACAAGACCGAGATCGTCGCACTGAACAAGGCCGACGTGCTGTCGCCGGAAGAGTTGAAGCAGCAGCTGGCGCGATTGAAGCGCGCGGCGAAGAAGACGCCGCTGGTGCTGTCCGCGGCAACCGGCCAGGGTGTCCAGGACGCGCTGCGCGCACTGCTCGCCACTGTCGGCGATGCGTCCCGCACGCCGAAGGCGAAGGGCGCGGCGGAAGCGGCGCCCTGGTCGCCTTGATCGCTGCCGCGCGATCTGACCTAATCAAAATCCAACAAAAAGTATGGGAGGCACCATGAACGCCGTCGCCGACACCGGACTGCAGCTCCAATCCCTGATCACGAAGAGCGGAGAGCTCAAGCTTTCGCTCGCGAAGGTGAAAGTGCCCGAGCCGAAGGATGACGAAGTCGTCGTACGGGTCGAAGCGACACCGCTCAATCCGTCGGATCTCGGCCTGCTGTTCGGACCGGCCGACATGGCGGCCGCGAAAGCTTCCGGCACCGGCGACAGCTCGGTCGTCACCGCGCCCGTTCCGCAGCAGACTCTGCCGGGCCTTGGCGCGCGCATTGATCAATCCATGCCCGTCGGCAACGAAGGCGCCGGCGTCGTCGTGAAGGCCGGCGCGAATGCCAGGGCGCTGCTTGGCAAGACCGTGTCGATGATCGGCGGCGGCATGTATGCGCAGTACCGTTGCCTGAGAGCCACCGACTGCCAGGTGCTTCCCGAAGGCACGACGCCGGCCGATGGCGCATCGTGGTTCGTCAATCCGATGACGGCGCTCGCCATGACCGAGACCATGCGGCGCGAGGGACATACCGCGCTGGTTCACACCGCCGCCGCATCCAACCTCGGCCAGATGCTGCAGAAGATCTGCCTCAAGGACGGCATCAATCTCGTCAACATCGTCCGCAACGACGAGCAGGCAAGAATCCTGCGCGACATCGGCGCCAAGCATGTCTGCGATTCCTCGAAGCCGGACTTCATCGAGGACCTCACGCGCGCATTGGCCACGACCGGAGCGACCATCGCGTTTGATGCAATCCGCGGCGGCAGGCTTGCAGGGCAGCTCCTGAGCCGCATGGAAGTTGCAGCGAACATGAACGCCAAGACCTACAGCCGCTATGGCTCGACGGTGCACAAGCAGGTTTACGTCTATGGCCGGCTGAATCTGGCGCCGACCGAACTCGTCGGCGAGTTCGGCATGGCATGGGGCGTCGGCGGCTTCCTGCTGACACCGTTCCTGCAGAAGATCGGCCCGGCCGACACGGCGAAGCTGCGCACGCGTGTCGCGAACGAATTGAAGACCACCTTCGCAAGCCACTACGCGAAGGTGATTTCGCTGCCCGAGGCGCTGCAGATGCAGAACATCGCCGTCTACAACAAGCGCGCGACGGGTGAGAAATTTCTGATCAACCCGAACAAGGCCTAGGCATCACGCCGTAGTCGTCCTCGCGAAAGCGAGGACCCATACGCCGTGAGGCGCGCGAAGCGGCGCCGTTCTTCGAACGGCTATGCGCAGGGACGACCAAGCTCAATGAATCTCCGCTGACTTCGCCATCGCGGCTTTCAGCTTCTCGATGGTGAAATCCTTCGAGCGCGCGATGGTGAGGATCACTTCCTCGCGCCGTGTCAGCAGATCGCATGCGGCCGGTATTTTCTCGGCAACCTCGACCGGGATCACGATCGCGCCGTGGCAGTCGGCGTGGATGAGGTCGCCCGGACGGACGATCATGCCGGCGACACTCACCGTCTCGCCAAAGCCCTGAAGATGCACATGCGCGTGCGACGGGCCGATCGAACCGGCGAGCGCCTGGAAGTTTGGCGCCCACATCGGGATATCGCGGATCGAGCCATCGGTGACGACGCCGAGACAACCGAGCGCCTTGTGGACGTTGCTTTGCACCTCGCCCCAGAACGCGCCGTAGCCGACATTGGCGCCGTCGAGGTCCTGGATCACAGTGATGGTCGGGCCGGGACCGGTGCCGACATACTCGTAGTACGCCGCGCGCTGGTCGCGAGCGGCCGCGCCTTGCAGGCTCGACGTGGTCGCGGCGCGGATCGTTGCCGTTCGCGCATAGCCGACGATCGGCGGCAGGTTCGGGAACGGGCAGACCAGCGGCTTCACCGTGTAACCGATCAGGCGCCGCTCGGGCGCCACGATCTCCATGGCGTTGCAGATCGTCGGCGTGTCGAATGCCTTGAGCGCCTCGAGCACTGAAGCAGGCAGCGGCGCTTTTGCCGGGTGAGCCACGGTCGTTCCTCCTGAAGGTCCACAAATGATCGTCTTGCCGCCCGACACTGCCCGCTCTGCGCCGCAGCGGCAAGGGTCTGCTGTCACTGCGTGCAACCGCATATTGATGAAGCCGCGCGCTTGCGATACGGCCATGGTATCAAGCGGCGAGACGCGGCAAGACAAGAACAGAACAGTTGAGGAAACCCGATGGCGACAGCGGCAGCGACCAACAAGAAGAAAGTGCTGGTAACGGAGACCTTCGCGACGAGCGGCATGGCGGTGCTGAAGGAGCGCAGCGATGTCGAGACGCTCACCTTTCCCAACGCCATTTCCGCGGCTGACTTCAACGCACTGCTCAAGCAGCATGCGCCGGTGCATGCGGTGGCGCTCGGCGGCACCCGCTTCGGCGAGGACGAACTGAATTCGTCCGGCGACATGCGGGTCGTCACCCGCATCGGCGTCGGCTTCGATGCGGTCGATCTTCCGTCGCTGAACAAGCGAAAAATCCCGCTGATGACCACCGGCATCGCCAATTCGCCGTCGGTCGCCGAAGCCGCCCTGTTCATGATGCTGGCGCTGGCGAAACGCGGCGCCGAGCTCGATGCGCTGGTGAAGCAGAACCGCTGGCCCGACCGCACCAAAACCATTCCGTTCGACCTGCTCGGCAAGACCGCGGTGGTGGTCGGCTTCGGCCGCATCGGCACGCGCACCGTCAAGCGGTGCCTGGCGATGGAGATGAACGTGCTGGTCTATGACCCGTTCAAGCCGGCCGCGGAAATTTCCGCAGCGGGCGCCGAGCCGGTGAGCGATCTCGACCCTGCGCTCGCGCGCGCCGATTTCATCAGCATCCACTGCCCGAAGTCGCCGCAGACGGTCGGCATGTTCAATGCCGCGCGGCTTTCGAAGCTGAAGCCGACCGCGTATCTCATCAACACCGCGCGCGGCGGCATCGTCGATGAGACGGCGCTGCATGCGGCGCTGACCAGCGGCAAGCTTGCCGGCGCCGGCCTCGACGTGTTTGCGAGCGAGCCGCCGCAGACTCGACCATCCGCTGTTCAAGCTTGCAAACGTCATCACCGCCCCGCATCTGGCCGGCGTCACCCGCGAGGCGACGGACCGCATGAGCCTGCAGACGGCGAAGAACATCCTCAGTGTGTTCGACGGCGACATCATCCGCGACAACGTCGTCAACAAGGAAGCGTTGGGTTGATCGTCATTGCAAGCGAAGCAAAGCAGTCCAGCGCGGCATCCTCGGCGATCGTCTGGATTGGTTCGTCGCTTGCAATGACGGAAGCATTCAATTGCCAAACAGCCCCCGGCTTCGCTCGATGAGCTTCGCCGGGCACGCGCGCACTAAACTCCAGACGCGCGTCATCGCCCCGTGTTTCGTGTTTCGTCCGGCAGCGCGCACCGGGCTTGCCCGGTTCGCGCCAAACAAAAATCTGCGCCGGCTACAGACGTGCGAAATCGGCCCCTGCAACGAGCCGGCGCAGGGCATGCCGGTCATTCTGGTCTTGTCTCGTCCTCATCTCCCCTGAGGGGCGTGCGGAACGACAGGGCGTTTCACCGCGCCCGCGGCGCCACGTGGGTGACCACGTGGCATCATGTGCTTTCCAGGCACATGACACCGTGTCCTGTTGGAACAGCACACGGCAAACAGCAGCCTCGGACGCAGAAACGCCTGCGTTCCGCACGCGACGGTTTTGACCGGCTTGCAACTCCCAGCGGCGCCACGCCGCCTGGCGCCTTGACTGAATGCTGGGCATCGCCGCATTGCTGGGTCCTTGGGCCGCCCACCCCGTCTGCGGGTCGTCGTCCTTTCACTACTTTGCAGAAAGCGCGCTTCAACGGCGCGCCGTCGCACGAAAGGCCCGCAAACGCGACGGGTCCGTCGCATCCCGCTCCTGCGCCGGTCACGCAACCGGCGCACCTCTTTGGCCGGAGCGGGATGGGAAAACCATAACCCCGGCGGAGGAACAAATAAAGAACTATTTTCTGGAAACCAGAAATATGCGCGGCGTGGGGGTTCGTTGCGCCGCCTCGCGCTTCGCCTCTTACGCCTGCGTCCAGATGCCCATCGGCAGCTCGATACCGCGGATGGACTGGGCGGGCTGCTGCACGAGTTGCGCCACACCGGCCTCGGCCTCGCCGATCTCGGCACGTGCCTGGACGATCAACGCGTCGCTTGCAACCAGCGCGCAGCCGAGCTGCCGCGTCAGCGCTTCGAGGCGGCTGGCCGCGTTCACGGTCGAGCCGATCACCGCGAACTCGAGACGGTGCGCGCCGATGTCGCCGAGCACGACGGAGCCATAGTGCAGGCCGAAGCTGGCGCGGATCGGCGGCTCGCCCTTCGCCTCGCGCTCGCGATTGAGCTGGGCGACGGTCACAATCATCGCCTGCGCGCACTTCAACGCATTCCAGGCATCGCTGAGACCCGAGAACGGCGTGCCGAATGTCGCCATCAATCCATCGCCGAGATATTTGTCGAGCGTGCCGGCGTGCTCGAACACCTGATGCTCCATCAGGCCGTGAAATTCGCGCAGCGTGCCGATTACCTCTTCCGGGTTCTTGCCATCGGCGTAGGCGGTGAAGCCGATGATATCGACAAACAGCACGGCGACGTTCTGCGTCCGCACCTGTTTCAGCGGTTCATCGTTCTTCGACAGTTCCTGCACCACCGTCGGCGAAAAATAGCGCGCGAGATTGGTCCGCTCGCGCTCCAGCGATGCGTGGCTCAAAAGCAGGTTCTGCGAGCGCCGCACGGCAAGCGCGAGTGTCACAGCGACAATCAGCAGAACCACGATTTCCACCACCCGCATCGGAAGGTTGATCGAACTCGGATCGATGATGGCCAGCAGACGCCTGTCGCCGCCGATCGCCGCACTGATGCGTTCCGTCATCGCCGGATCGACCGGCTGAAACCAGACCCACAGGATGGCGATGGCCAGCAGACCTGTGGTCCAGACGCCAAACGCAATCACGGTGCGCCACGAGTACGCCAGCGTCGCGCCCGCCAGCAGTACGAAGTAGTAGGGGAAGTTGCCGAGGTGGAATTGCATCGCCACCGGCCAGTCGACCGCCCGCCATGGGTTCGGTACGACGAGGATGAATGTCATCAACGCAAGATCGCAGAAAATCAGCAGCAACTCGCGGCGGGAAACGCCGACCGTGCCGGCCTTCAGCTGCGCCCAGCCAATCAGCGCGAACAGGATCAGGACGAACTCGTAGTAGAGGACCTCCCATTCGGGGAAGACAATCGGCGAGATCACGCCGATCACGGCGAGTGCCACCCAGCGCGCGCGGACGGCAAGCAGAAGCCCTTCGCGCTTGGCGCCGGCGAGCGCTGCCTCCGCATAGGCCAGCGTCTCCTGCTGACCACGTGAGCGGTCGGGCGGCTTCGCCCGGAAGGAGACGTAATTGATCGCTCTTGTCGGCAGGCCCATGGCTCCAGCTTCCGGTTAACGACGTTCGCCGCTTTCTTACCACGCCCGGCAGGCCGATTGCCAAAGCAGCGTCCGTGTGAGAGTGGAAGAACACCGCAAATCCGGCGGCGAAATGACGCCTGCGCCAACCTCTTGAAACCAACATGTCGCCTCCGCTGCTCACCGATTTCAAACGGATCGTGATCAAGGTCGGCTCGTCGCTGCTGGTCGACACCGCCGCGGGCCGTGTCAAGCGATCGTGGCTGGTGGCGCTGGCCGAGGACATTGCCAAACTTCATGGCGACAAGCGCGACGTGCTGGTGGTCTCCTCCGGCGCGATCGCGCTCGGCCGCGCGCGGCTTGAGCTGCCGCGCGGCGCCCTGAAGCTCGAGGAAAGCCAGGGGGCGGCGGCGGTCGGGCAGATCGCGCTGGCGCGTATCTGGTCGGAGGTGCTGGGTCAGCACGGCATCGAGGCGGGACAGATTTTGCTGACCCTGCAGGATACCGAAGAGCGCAGACGCTATCTCAACGCACGTTCGACCATTGCGCGGCTGCTCGACTGGCGCGCCGTGCCGGTCATCAACGAGAACGATACCATCGCCACCAGCGAGATTCGTTACGGCGACAACGATCGCCTCGCCGCGCGCGTCGCCAGCATGGTGAGCGCCGACCTCCTGATTCTGCTGTCCGACATCGACGGCCTCTACGATGCGCCGCCGAGCGGCAACACGAACGCAAAGCTGATCCCGCGGGTCGACAAGATTACCACAGAGATCGAAGCGATGGCGGGCGCGGCTGAATCCGAACTCTCACGCGGGGGCATGCGCACAAAGATCGAGGCGGCAAAAATCGCGACCGCGGCCGGTGCGCACATGATCATCGCCTCAGGCAAGATCGAGCATCCGCTGCGCGCGATCGCCAAGGGCGGACGCTGCACCTGGTTCATGACGGCGGCAAACCCGGTGACCTCGCGCAAGCGCTGGATTGCGGGCACGCTGGAGGCAAGGGGCACGCTGACCATCGACGCCGGCGCGGTCGCAGCCCTCCGCAGGGGCAAGAGCCTGTTGCCCGCCGGCGTGATCCGCGTGGACGGACAATTTGCCCGCGGCGATGCGGTGGTGGTGCTCGGGCCTGACACGCAAGTCGTCGGCCGCGGCCTCGTCGCCTACGACGCTGACGACGCCGAGAAGATCAAGGGCCGCTCGTCAGGCGACATCCTGAGCATTCTCGGAATCAGCGGCCGCTCGGAGATGATCCACCGCGACGATCTGGTGATCGGGCCGAGGGCGGAGAAGTGAAGTAGCGGCGGCAGTCGGTGACCTACGGCGCGAATTCGGAGAGCCGTTCCGCGCAAGCATCCCGGACGCACCCGCGCAGCCAGCGATGGGCCGGATCCGCATCCAGCCGCGGATGCCAGAGCAGCGAGATCGTGATCTCCGGCATGGCCACGGGAAGCGGAAAGCTATGCATTCCGGCGCGCAGGTTTCCGGTATGCCGTTCGGGAACGCCGGCGATCAGGTCGGAGTCCCGGGCGAGAGCCAGCGCGGTCGAGAAGCCGCCGACGATGGTGACGATCTCCCGTTCCAGCCCTAACGGCCTCAAGGCCTCATCGATCGGTCCCTCGTCGCCGCCGCGCCAGGAGACCAGGATGTGCCGGCCCGCCGCATAGCGGGCGGGCGTGATCTTGCCGCGGCTGAGCGCGTGCCCTGTACGCACGACGCCGATGTACCGGTCCCGGAACAGCGCCTGCGCGCGCAGTTCCGGTCCGGTCATTTTGTCGACAACGCCGGTTTCCAGATCGACGAACCCGTTGCGAAGGCCCGCGCTGTCCTTGTCGGTCTTCTGCACAAAGCTCAACCGGGCGCCGGGAGCTTCCCTGCTGACGCGCTCAATGAGGTCCGGTCCGAAATTCTCCACAAAACCCTCTCGGGTCCGCAGCGTGAACGTTCGGACCAGCTGTTTGAGGTCGAGCGCCTCTTGCGGACGTAACACCGCTTTTCCGTCCTCAACGAGCTGACCGACCTGCTCGCGAAGTTCGAGCGCCCGGGGCGTGGGAACGAGACCCCGGCCGGCCCTGACCAGGAGCGGATCACCCGTCGTCGCACGCAATCGCGCCAGGGTCCGGCTCATCGCCGACGGGCTCAGCCGCAGCCGTTGGGCGGCGCGCGCCACGCTGCCCTCGGCAAGCAGCACATCGAGGGTGACCAGCAGGTTGAGATCGGGGGTCGGCATGCACCAACCCTAGCACGGACTGGCTATGATATGGCGTCATACGCACGAATAAGATGCAAATAGTGCGCATACCGCCATGTCAGCCAAAGGACTACGTCACGTCCGCCGGCTCCGTTTCGGGAGCCGCCAGACAACGGAGTGCAAGTTGAAGCCAATCATTGCGGGACAGGACGATGCAGACGCCGGACGTGCGGCATCTTCGGTCCCATGGGCGCTCGCCGGCCTTTCGCTATCCATGTTGCTGTCCTCCCTCGGCACCAGCATCGCCAACGTCGCCTTGCCGACGCTGGCACAGGCGTTCGGCGCCTCCTTCCAGAACGTCCAGTGGATCGTGCTGGCCTATCTCCTCGCCATGACCACCCTGATCGTCAGCGTCGGGCGGCTCGGTGACATCATCGGGCGCCGACGGCTGCTGCTGGCCGGCATCGTCCTGTTCACGGTGGCCTCAGCCCTGTGTGGCGTCGCGCCAAAACTCTGGCTGCTGATTGCCGCCCGGGCGGCGCAGGGTGTGGGCGCGGCCATCATCATGGTCCTCAGCATGGCGTTTGTCGGCGAGACGGTGCCGAAGGCAAAGACCGGCAGCGCCATGGGGCTGCTCGGAACGATGTCCGCGATCGGCACCGCGCTCGGTCCATCGCTCGGAGGCGTGCTGATCGCCGGACTGAGTTGGCGGGCGATCTTTCTCGTCAACGTGCCGCTGGGCATCCTCGCTTTTGTTCTCGCGCACCGCCACCTGCCCGTTGATCGCCGCCAGCCGAAGACTGATCGGGCCGGCTTCGACACTGTCGGCACGCTGCTGCTTGCTCTGACGCTCGCGGCTTATGCGCTCGCCATGACGATCGGGCGCGGCAGTTTCGGGGCGCTCAACATGGCTCTGCTGTTGGCTGCTGCCTTCGGACTGGCCCTCTTCGTGCGCACCGAGGCGAGAGCAGCGTCACCCTTGATCCGACCGGCGATGTTCCGCGATTCGACGCTAAGCGCGAGCCTTGCCATGAGCGCGCTCGTCGCGACGGTGATGATGGCGACGCTGGTGGTCGGGCCGTTCTATCTCGCGCGCACGCTCGGGCTCGACGCGGCACTCGTTGGGCTCGTCCTGTCGGTCGGCCCGTTTGTCGTCGCGCTGACCGGTGTACCGGCCGGCCGCCTTGCGGACCGTTTTGGTGCACAGCGCTTGACCATCATCGGGCTCATCGCAATCGCGGCCGGCTCCTTCCTTCTGTCCATGATGCCGGCGACGCTCGGCATCCCCGGCTACATCGCACCCATCGTCGTCGTCACCGTCGGCTATGGGCTGTTCCAGACAGCCAACAACACCGCGGTCATGACAGGTGTCGACGCGGACCTGCGGGGCGTCATGTCCGGCCTGCTGAATTTGTCGCGCAATCTCGGGCTCATCACCGGCGCATCCGTGATGGGCGCCGTGTTCGCGCTCGCGTCGGAGGCGATCGACATCACAACGGCGCGTCCCGAGGCCGTTGCCACCGGTCTGCGGGTGACGTTCGCTGTCGCTGCGATGTTGATGGTCGTCGCACTCGCCCTCGCGGTTGGAACTCACCTCCGCTCGTTGCGCAATCGGGCACCTGCTCCGGAAGCAGTGTTGCGGACGGACTGGAAAGATTCGGGATGCGGCCGTCGACTGGCAGCGTACTATGCCGATTTCCGGCCAGCGGCCCCGGCTTCAGTAAAGACAGCACGACTGCGAACCGGCATGAATCAGTCCGGGCTGTCGGGTCGGCGCGATTCGACGGCTTGAACCAGGGGATCCGCAATGCACGTCACCATCGTCGGCGCAGGGATCATCGGCATTCAAACGGCCCATGCGCTGCTCGATGACGGACATGCCGTCACGCTGATCGATCCCGACGGTCTTGGGCAACGGACCTCCCGCGGCAACGCCGGAGGAATTGTTCATACGGATATCCTGCCACTCGCAAGCCCAAAGGTCTGGCGCCACATCGCACGATGGCTCGTCGATCCGCTGGGACCTTTTTCGATCCGTCCCGGCTACATGCTCTCGATCCTGCCGTGGTTGCTCGGATTTGTGCGAGCTTCGACGCCAGCCAGGATCGAGCGCTCGACGCAGGCCTTGATCGCCCTCAACGGCGCGTCGCTCGCAGCCTGGGAAAGGCGGCTTCGAAAGCTCGGCCTCGAAGAGAAGCATCTGCGCCGGCTGGGCTATGCGTGCATTTACTCCAGCAAGCAGGAATTCGAAGCCGCGCTGCCGACGCTCCGGCGCCAGGAGAGGCTCGGCTATCAGCTCGAGATCCTGTCCGACCATGCTGCCGTGAAGAGGCTGGAGCCCGCGCTCGGCGCCGCTGCGGTGGCGGGGGCCAATTATCCCGGCGGCGTCAACGTCGACGACCCCGCCAGCGTGACCCTGGCCCTCGGCGAGGCGGCGATCGGTCGCGGCGCAAAGCTCGTGCGGGGCGAGGTCCTTGGCCTGAAGCCAACGGGCGAAGGTGTCGAGACGCGGTTGAGTTCAGCGCAGACGATATCTTCCGACATGACCGTGATCGCCGCGGGCGCCTGGTCGCGACCGCTTTGCCGTCTGCTCGGTGACGACGTGCCGCTGGATACCGAGCGCGGCTACAATCTGACCTTGCCGAAAGGATCGCTCGGGCTGTCCCGGATGATCCTTTTCGAAGGCGAAGGTTTCGCGGCGACACCGCTGGACACCGGTGACCGCATCGGAGGCGCGGTCGAGTTCGGTGGCCTGTCGCTGCCGCCGAATTACAAGCGGGTGGACGCGATCGTCGGCCGCGCGAGGCGCTTCCTGCCGGATGCCAGCTTCGAAGGCGGCACGCGCTGGATGGGATTCCGTCCGTCACTGCCCGACACTTTGCCCGTGATCAGTTCCGCATCATCCAGCGACCGCATCATCTATGCGTTTGGTCACGCCCATCACGGACTCACGCAATCCGCGCTCACGGCCGAGATCGTCGGCGCGCTTGTCGGCCGGAGGCCGCCCCCGTTGGATATCGCGCCATTCAACGTACGGCGGTTCAGAACGTAAGGTCCATTTACACAACGTCTCATGTTCCGGTTCGTGTGTGCTTGAAGAACGACGAGGGGCGTGGTGCGGGAAACGGCGTCGAAGAACTCGTCGCCGGCGAACGGGTGTCCCGAAGCCGGCGTCCTGGCTGGTGCCCGCTTGTCGAAGTTCGTGATACATAGCGGCACCCTCCGAGCCGAGATTCGAAGACCGGAAAGTCACTGGCAATGCGGGTGATCGACAGCCATACCGAAGGCGAGCCGACGCGGCTCATCGTCGAAGGCGGGCCTCCTTTGGGGCGTGGGCCGCTCGCGGAGCAGCGCGCTCGTTTCGCCGAACAGTTCGACCACTATCGCAGTTTCGCCGTGAACGAGCCGCGTGGATACGACGCTCTGGTCGGAGCGCTGCTGTGCGAACCCGAAGACAAGAGCTGCGCCGCAGGCGTCATCTTCTTCAACAACGTCGGCTACATCGGCATGTGCGGCCACGGCACGATCGGACTCGCGGTGACTCTTGCGCACATGGGACGTATCGGACCGGGCACGCACAGGATCGAGACACCTGTGGGTATCGTCAGCGTCGACCTCAAATCCCGCAACGACGTGACGATCGAGAATGTCGCAAGCTATCGTTTTTGCGACGGCGTGACCGTGGACGTGCCCGGCGTGGGCAAGCTGTCCGGCGATGTGGCGTGGGGCGGCAACTGGTTCTTCTGCGTCTATGAGGTGCCGTTCGCACTGATCATGGCCGACGTCGCCGAGTTGTCGCGCAAAGCCGAGGCCGTCAAGGACGCGCTCAGGCGGCACGGCATTACGGGCAAGGACGGCGCGCCGATCGACCACATCGAATTCCATGGTCCGCCGGTCCTGAAGGGCGCGCACAGCCGCAACTTCGTGCTCTGCCCGGGAGGCGCCTATGACCGTTCGCCCTGCGGCACCGGCACCAGTGCGAAGATCGCGTGTCTCGCAGCGGCCGGCAAGCTCGCACCGGGCGAGGCCTGGGTGCAGGAGAGCATTATCGGCAGTTCGTTCACCGCGCGCTACAGGCGCGATGCAGGCGGCGCCATCATCCCGAGCATCACCGGTCGCGCTTTTGTCACAGGCGAGGCGACGC
Organism: uncultured Alphaproteobacteria bacterium; assembly: GCA_963774995.1. GTDB lineage: Bacteria > Pseudomonadota > Alphaproteobacteria > Rhizobiales > Xanthobacteraceae > P52-10. The sequence continues at coordinate 79,792 of CAVZHJ010000001.1, read as the reverse complement.
TCCACCGCGACCCGAACGATCCGTTCGGCGACGGCTTGCGTGCCATGTGAGAGGGCCAGTTCGCGCAGCCTGCTTCGCGGCGCGCCGGAGTCTCGGCAGGAAGACGTTGCGACCGCGAGCAGCGTTCGCGCCGGCGCGCGACCCGATCGTCACTCCTGGCGGTCTGGAAAACCGGACGGGTGCGCGCTGCTTCACCGAGCCGGCCCGCTCGGTCGACGACCCGTTTGGTTACGAGGCGTGAGCCAAGACAGGCCGCCCGCGGTTTGCGTTCCGGCACGCCGGTCCCATATCAGAGCGGGGTCGGCCAATGGCCCACCCCATTCACCCTGCCGCGTGACAGCGATGGCCGCCGACAAATTATCGTGCTAGGACATAGCCTTAAGCAAGGTATCCCGATGACCGCGCCGCTGAAAGCCATTGATGGGTCCGACGATCTCGCCGCGCTGATGCATGACATCGGCCTTCGGGCGAAGGCGGCCGCGCGCGTGCTGGCGCAGGCTGCGCCGGAGCAGAAGAACCGCGCGCTGGCGGCGATCGCCCGCGCGATTCGCGCCGATGCCGCCGCCATCATCGCCGCCAACGCCGAGGATATCGCCGAGGCGCGCGCGAGCGGCGCTACGCCGGCGTTCCTCGACCGGCTGGCGCTCGATCAAAAGCGCGTCGAGGGGATCGCCGAGGCGATCGAGACCATCCGCGAGATTCCGAATCCCGTCGGCAAGGTGACCGAGAGCTGGAACCGGCCGAACGGGATGACCATCGAGCGCGTGCGCGTTCCGCTCGGCGTCATCGGCGTGATTTTCGAGAGCCGTCCGAACGTCACGGCGGACGCCGGCGCTCTGTGCCTGAAGGCCGGCAATGCCGTGATCCTGCGCGGCGGCTCGGAGAGTTTTCGGTCCTGCCGCGCGATCCACGCCAGCATCGTGAAGGGATTGCGCGAAGCGAATCTGCCGGAGGGTGCGATCATCCTGGTGCCGACCCGCGACCGCGCCGCGGTCGGCCAGATGCTCGCCGGCCTCGACAACAGCATCGACGTGATCGTGCCGCGCGGCGGCAAGAGCCTTGTCGCACGTGTGCAGGCCGAGGCGCGCGTCCCGGTGTTCGCGCATCTCGAAGGCCTGTGCCACGTCTACATCGATGGCGCCGCCGATCTCGAGATGGCGAAAGCCATCGTCGTCAATGCCAAGATGCGCCGCACCGGTGTCTGCGGCGCGGCCGAGACGCTGCTGATCGACCGTTCGGCCGCGAAGACCCATCTCAAGCCTTTGATCGAAGCGCTGATCACCGCCGGTTGCGAGGTGCGTGGCGACGCAGCCGTGCAGGCCGCCGACACGCGCGTAAAGGCGGCCACGGATGACGACTGGACCACCGAATATCTCGACGCGATCATCGCAGCCAAGGTGGTCGACGGCGTCGACGACGCGATCGCGCATATCGAGCGCCACGGTTCGCACCACACCGACTCGATCGTCACCGACGACGGGGCGACCGCCCAGCGTTTCCTGGAAGGTGTCGACTCGGCGATCGTGCTGCACAACGCCTCGACGCAATTCGCCGACGGCGGCGAGTTCGGCTTCGGCGGCGAGATCGGCATCGCCACCGGCAAATTCCACGCGCGCGGGCCGGTTGGCGCGGAGCAGCTCACCAGCTTCAAATACCGCGTGCTGGGCACAGGCCAGACGCGCCCGTGAGCCCGGCTGAACGGATCGCCTTTCCACCCACGGCCGATGGCCTTCGTGTCGGATTGCTCGGCGGCTCGTTCAATCCGCCGCATGAGGCGCATCGCGCGCTCAGCCTGCTCGCGCTGAAACGCCTGCAGCTCGACCGGGTGTGGTGGCTCGTCTCGCCCGGCAACCCGCTGAAGGACACAAGCGCCCTGCCCGCGCTCGACAAGCGGCTGGCTGCTGCGCGCGAAGTCGCCGACCACCCGGCCATCCAGGTCACCGGCATCGAGGCGGCGATCAAGACACGCTACACGGTCGACACGATCGCCGCTCTGCGACGCAGGTATCCCTCCGTACGGTTCGTCTGGCTGATGGGTGCCGACAATCTCGCGCAGTTCCACCGCTGGCGCAGCTGGCAAAGCATCGCCAGGCAAATCCCGCTGGCGGTGATCGATCGCCCCTCCGACAGTTTCCGCGCGTTCGCCTCGCCCGCGGCGCAGGCGCTTTCAAGATACCGTCACAATGAGAGCGCCGCGGCACGGCTTGTCGAATTCGAGGCGCCTGCCTGGCTGTTCCTGCACGGCATGAAATCGCCACTGTCCTCGACGCAACTCAGAAGTCACATAAAGCGGTCATTATGACCCCGCCGATCTGGTAGATTGAAACGATTAATCCTACATGGGTAGGATGGCACAGGGGCACGGATTCGGCCCCCGAAGATGAGGAAAGGAAAGGTCCCTGACAACATCACCAGTTGCTTCTGCAGCTTCGACCAAATCCGCTGTCGCCCGGACCGGCAAAAAGCCCGCGTCCGCCCCGGTCTCGAAATCCCGGCCTGATGCCGAAGAGACCCTGAAGATCGTCCTCGCCCGCCTCGACGACATGAAGGCGGAGGACACACTCACCCTCGACCTTCGCGGCAAATCCACTATCGCAGACTACATGGTCGTCACGACCGGCCGGGCCAACCGGCATGTCGGCGCGATCGCGGAGAATGTGGTGAAGGCACTCGGCGAAGCCGGCATGAAGGGCGTTCACATCGAAGGCCTGCCGAACTGCGACTGGGTTCTGATCGATACGGGCGACGTCATCCTCCATGTCTTCAGGCCTGAGGTTCGCAGCTTCTACAGCCTCGAAAAGATGTGGTCGTCGGTAAAGGCCGCGACCAAGGCAAGTTAGGGCGGCGCGCAGTTCCGTGTAAAAGGAGTTCATGCGCCTCCTTGTGATTGCTGTCGGCCGCCTGAAGAGCGGACCCGAACGGGACCTTGTCGAACGCTACCGCGAGCGATTCGTCGACATGTCGCGCAAGCTCGGGTTCCGCGGACTTGAGATTCACGAAATCGCCGAAAGCCGCGCCCGCGATACGGCAACGCGCATGGCGGAAGAAGCCACCGCGATCTCATCCCTGATCCCGGACGGTTCGGTCATCGTCGCACTCGACGAGCGCGGCAAGGCCGTGGACAGCGCGGCCTTCGCCAAACAACTCGGCCAATGGCGGGACGAATCAACTGCAAACGTAGTATTTGTGATCGGTGGCGCGGACGGACTTTCGCCTGAATTGCGGCGCAAGATAAAGACTGTGTTCGCCTTTGGTCAGGCGACGTGGCCTCATCAGCTGGTGCGGATCATGCTGATGGAGCAGGTCTATCGGGCGGCGACGATTTTGGCCGGCCATCCCTATCATCGCGCCTGAAGCAGCTTGGACGCGGCGAAACCCGGATTGCGATGACGGCGGCAACAGCGAACGACACCTTTGCGCAGGCGCATCCGGCAAACCGGATGGCAAACCTTCGCACACTCGCTGTCGTGCTTGCGGGCTTCATGGCCACCGATGCCGCCGTTCATTTCGCGTGCGCCCAGGCATATGCGCCCAGTTCGCCTCCTGCCGCCGACGCGAAATCCATCGATGCCAAGTCCATCGATGCCAAATCTCCGACTACATCGTCGATCGAAGACATCATCAAGAAGCACGAGCAGGACCTCGAACAGGCGCGCAACAGACAGCGCGATGCCGTCGAGGCCGAAGGCAAGCTCAAGGCTGAAATCGCCGCCATCGGACAGGACCGAAACAAGCTCAATCGCCAGTTGATCGACGTCGCCGCCCGCGTCCGCGCTGTCGAAGGACGCATCGTCGAGACCGAGAACAGGCTGCGCACGCTGGACAGCCGCGAAACCATGATCCGCAATTCGCTCGACGCGCGACGCGCCGAGACCACCGAAGTGCTCGCAGCGCTTCAGCGCGCCGGACGGCGCGCGCCGCCGGCGCTGATGGTGCGGCCTGAGGATGCACTTCAGTCGCTGCGCACGGCGATGCTGCTCGGTGCGGTGGTGCCGGAAATGCGCGCGCGCGCCGAACGGCTGATCGGCGATCTTGGCAACCTTGTCAGCATCAAGAAGGAGACCGCCGAACAAAAGGACCGGCTGATCGCCGACCGCGACAGCCTGACGGGCGACCAGCGCAGGATGGCGGCGCTGATCGACGAACGGCAACGGAACCAGAGCGACGCGGAGAAGGACATGGAGGCCGAACGCCGGCGCGCCGCCGACCTCTCCAGACAGGCCGACAACCTGCGCGACCTGATCGCGAAGATGGAACAGGATCTCAAGAGCGCGGCGAAGGCGGCTGCGGCTGCAAAACTCGCGGACACGGTCAAGGCGCCCGCCGGTAAAAATATCGCCGCGCTGAAGGATCCGGGACGACTCAGTCCCGCCATCGCCTTCGCCTCGGCCAGAGGTTTGCTGCCGATGCCCGTCAACGGCCCAAGAATTCGCAATTTTGGCAGTTCCGACGGCACCGGGGGCGTGGAAAGAGGCATTTCGGTGGCGGCCCGGGCCGGCGCGCAGGTCACAACTCCGTGCGATGGCTGGGTTGTCTATTCAGGACCCTTTCGAAGTTACGGACAACTCTTGATCCTCAATGCCGGTGGCGGGTATCATGTCCTGCTTGCCGGGATGGAGCGAATATCGGTCAACATCGGTCAGTTCGTGCTGACGGGCGAACCGGTGGGGACGATGGGGACGACTTCTCAAGTTGCCTCGATTTTGGCGGCGGCTCCCAGTCAGCCGGTTCTCTATATCGAGTTTCGCAAGGACAACGCTCCTATCGATCCAGGCCCATGGTGGGCCGCAAGTGAAGGCGAAAAGGTTCGCGGATGATGCGCAAGACTTCCCTGGTTCTCCTCAGTGCAGCCGCAGGCGCCGCGGTAACGTTGCTCGTGACCCAGCCGCGCGTGACCTTGATCGGTTCGTCGGCGCGCGCCGCAGCCTCCGACACCTATCGCCAGCTCAATCTGTTCGGCGACGTGTTCGAACGCGTTCGCACCGACTATGTCGAGAAGCCGAATGACAGCAAGCTCGTCGAATCGGCGATCAGCGGGATGCTGCAGGGTCTTGATCCGCATTCGAGCTACATGGATGCGAAGAGCTATCGCGACATGACCGTGCAGACGCGCGGCGAGTTCGGCGGCCTCGGCATCGAAGTCACAATGGAAGACGGCCTGGTGAAGGTGGTCTCGCCGATCGACGAAACGCCGGCGTCCAAGGCCGGCATTCTCGCAAACGATCTGATCGTCTCGCTCGACGACGAAAACGTGCAGGGACTGACGCTCAATCAGGCCGTCGAGAAGATGCGCGGTCCGGTCAACACCAAGATCAAGCTCAAGGTGATCCGCAAGGGCCAGGACAAGCCGCTCGAAATTACGCTGGTGCGCGAGAACATCCGCGTCAAGCCGGTGCGCGCGCGCATCGAGCAGGACGATATCGCCTATATCCGCGTCACCTCGTTCAACGAGCAGACGACCGAGGGCCTGAAGCGCGAAATCACCAACATGCAAAACCAGATCGGCGACAAGCTGAAGGGCTTCATCGTCGACATGCGCAACAACCCCGGCGGCTTGCTGGAGGAAGCGGTGACCGTCTCCGACTCGTTCCTCGAACGCGGCGAGATCGTCTCCACGCGCGGCCGCAACACCGAAGAGACGCAGCGGCGGAGCGCCAAGACCGGCGACCTGACCAAGGGCAAGCCGATCATGGTGCTGATCAACGGCGGCTCGGCATCGGCGTCGGAAATCGTCGCCGGTGCGCTGCAGGACCACAAGCGCGCGACGCTGATCGGCACGCGCTCGTTCGGCAAGGGTTCGGTGCAGACGATCATACCGCTCGGCCAGGGCAACGGCGCGCTGCGGCTGACCACGGCGCGCTACTACACGCCGTCGGGCAAGTCGATCCAGGCCAAGGGCATCATCCCGGACATCGAGGTGCTGCAGGACGTGCCTGACGAACTGAAGGCGCGGACCGACACCAAGGGCGAAGCCTCGCTGCGCGGCCACCTGAAGGCAGATGGCGACGAGCAGACCGGCTCGCAGTCCTATGTCCCGCCGGATCCGAAGGACGACAAGGCGTTGAAGATGGCCGCCGACCTGCTGCATGGCGTCAAGGTCAACGCCGCGACGCCCGCCCCCACGGAGAAGGCGGCGAACTGACGCCTCCAGAACCTGATTTCAATCAAGGGCGGCCGAAAGGCCGCCCTTTTTGTTTGGGCGGGTTCTCCAAGCCTGTCGTTTTCCCCTCCCCTGAGGAGCATCGCCCGGCCGCGGATGCCTCGTGATATTGTCATCCAGCTGATTCGCGGGATTTTGGGACGTCTTGGCGACGGAAGATTGGCGACGGACGATTTGGCGACGGACGATCTGACCACCCCCCTGGGGCAAAGTACGGAGCGCAAGCGGCGTTTCCGGCTGTCCTTCAACGCCATGCACGCGCTCGCCGCGGTGCTGGCGGTGTTTCTGCTCGGCTTCGCAGGCGTTGTGATCTTCAACGAGAACCCGCTTGGGGGCGAGCCGATGGCGCGGATCGCGATCAGTGTCGGCGATCCTCCGGCCTCCTCGGCGAAAACGCCGGCGATGGCGAAGTCCGTGCCGGCAGCCGAGCCGGCCGTCAGACAGGCTGCCCCGCCCACCGAGCAGCGAACCGTGACGATCATCGACGGATCGAGCGGCGCGCGAAAGGACTTCAAGGTCCCGGGTGCCGATCCGACGGCCCCAACCGAGTCTGCCGCGACGACGATGACCGGGATCAATCCGCGGCTGCTCGAATCCTCACGCTATGGGATGATTCCCGTCGCCGCAGATGGCCTCAAGCCGTCATCGGTCTACGCTGGCGGCAACGAGACCATTCGCGCCCGCGCCTCGACGATGCCGTCCATCGCCATCGTCGTCCACGGCCTCGGCGTCGGGGCTGCGAAAACCAACGACGCGATCGTCAAGCTGCCGGGCGCCGTGACGCTCGCGTTCACGCCCTATGGGTCCGATCCGACCAAGCTGGTGGAGCGCGCCCGCACGCAGGGACACGAGGTGTTGCTGCAGGTTCCGATGGAGCCGTTCGACTATCCCGACAACGACCCGGGTCCGCAAACGCTGCTGACAAGCGGCAACGCGGAGCAGAACATCGACCGCCTGTACTGGCACCTCAGCCGCTTCCAGGGCTATGCGGGGCTCGCCAATTTCATGGGCGCGCGGTTCGTTGCAACGGACGCGGCGTTGCAGCCGGTGATCCGCGAGGCGGCCAAACGCGGCCTCGCCTGGTTCGACGACGGCTCGGCGCCACGCAGTGTCGCCGGCCAGATCGCGCAAAGCCAGGCCGTGCCGTTCGCAAAGGCGGACCTGACGATCGACGTCGTGCCGACCGTGGCCGAAATCGATCGTGCGCTCGCACAGCTCGAGACCGTCGCCCGCCAGCGCGGCGTGGCTGTTGGCGTGGCATCGGCGCTGCCGATCTCGATCGACCGCATCGCGTCGTGGATCAAGGTGCTCGAAAGCCGCGGCATCCTGCTTGTGCCGTTGACAACGGCGATGCAGAAATCAAAATCAAGCTAGAGCCTGATCCAGCTACGCAAAATCAGGAAAACAAGAAGGCGGCCGGGATGACTCGCTACGAGGACCTGCCCTATCGCGCCTGTGTCGGCATGATGCTGATCAACAAGGCCGGGCTTGCGTTCATCGGCCGCCGCGCCGGCGGCATCGAACATGTCGATGACGCCCATGTCTGGCAGATGCCGCAGGGCGGCGTCGATCCAGGCGAGGACACGTGGACGGCGGCGAAGCGTGAACTGATGGAAGAGACCAGCGTGCGCTCGGCCGAGAAGCTCGCCGAGGTGCCGGAGTGGCTGACCTACGATATCCCCCGCACCGTCGCCGGCCGCACCTGGAAGGGCCGCTATCGCGGGCAAAAGCAGAAATGGTATGCGCTGCGATTCACCGGCCGCGACGATGAGATCAATGTCGTGAGCCCTGCCGGCCACAAGCAGGAATTCATCGCGTGGCGCTGGGAGCCGATCAAGAACCTCCCCGCGCTGGTCGTGCCGTTCAAGCGGCCGGTCTACGAGCGCGTGGTCGAGGAGTTTGCAAGGTTCGGGTAGGCGTCAACTGCCGGCTGGATTGCTTCGCTTCACTCGCAATGACGACTCACTCCAACGCCGCCCTCAGTATCCGTTCGCAATAGGCTCTGCGGATGTGATGGGCGAACACGTGATCGCGCGCGGCGGTCGCCATTTGCTTCAGGCGATCCCTGTCGGCAAGCGCCGACACCACGGCGCGTTCCAGCCCACCCGGTTCGACGTCGTAGTAGACGCCGTGCACGCCCTCAAGCAGCGGCGCATGGCGGATGATGGTCGGATGATTCATCACCGGCACCGATTGTGCGATCCCCGCCTCATAGTGGCGGTTGCAGTCCCACCCCATGCCTTCCGGCGACCACGCAAGCCACGAGTGCGACATGCGCTCGAGAAACGCATCGTAGGGCAGCCGCCCGGACGGCTGATCGATCCGGTAGCCGAGCGCCTTCAATCGCTCGAGCTCGGGCAGCCCGGCGCTGCGCACGGTGGAATTGCCGCGGACGGCGCCGGAGAAGAAGATGTCGTGCGTCTTCTCCGGGAACGGCGCAGTGCGCCAGCTCTCGTTGTAGCGAAACTGCGGCAACGCGATCGGCTGCAACGCGTCCATGCGGCGCTGCCACTTCGCGCTGTTGCGATAGCGCAATGTCGGCAGATGCGGATGGATCGATCCGTACAGCACCTGCCATTTGTCGACCGGCAACTCGCGCTTGAAAAAGATTTTTGCCTTGTCGAGAAGAAACACCGAGCTGCGGCCGATGCCGAACGCGTCGTCCATGTCGATGGCGATCAGCGGCACCGGAATTTTCGCCCAGCGCAGAATGCTCACGCCGAATTGCCGTGAAATCGACGCCCATGGATGACGCGGCGTATAGAACGGGCCGCGCGACCAATAACGCGGATGCCACGGCGAGTATCGCAAGGTGTTGGCGACGATCACGTCGTACTTGCCGTCGCGCGCAGCGCCGAGCTCCCGCAGAATGCGATCCGGCGTCGAAAAGCCGTCGATCGGCTCACCTTCCTGCGGCAGCCGCGCCACCGACCAGAGCGACGTCGTCCGCTCCGGGTACTCCAGCTTGAAATAGCTGCCGCCGATCTCGAGAATGCGGGCGCGGGAGATGTCGACGGGGCTGGCCATTAACGATTTTTCGTGACTGAAAGGGACCCACTTCCTAACACTTCGACGGTCCGTATCAAGCCCGCGCCGGAGCGCCCTGGCCGCTCCCGCGCCTTGCGGAAAGCACCGTTTCTTGTCATGCAACAGCGCACGGCGGCCCCTGGGTCGCGCCAGTCACCACGGATTTCGGATGCAATCCTCAAACCGGATACTTGTCAGCGGCGGGGCCGGCTTCATCGGCTCGCACCTGTGCGACCTGCTGATCGCGGCCGGCCACGAGGTGCTGTGCGTCGACAACTATTTCACCGGCCGCCGCCGCAACATCGAGCATCTGTTGAGCAAGCCTCGCTTCGAGGTGATGCGGCACGACGTGACCTTTCCGCTCTATGTGGAGGTCGACGACATCTACAACCTCGCCTGCCCGGCCTCGCCGATCCACTATCAATACGATCCCGTGCAGACGCTGAAGACCAGCGTGCACGGCGCGATCAACATGCTGGGTCTTGCCAAGCGCACCCGCGCGAAAATCTTTCAGGCCTCGACCAGCGAAGTCTATGGCGATCCGACCGTGCATCCCCAGCCGGAAAGCTATTGGGGGCACGTCAATCCGCTCGGCGTGCGCGCCTGTTACGATGAGGGCAAGCGCGCGGCCGAAACGCTGTTCTTCGACTATCACCGCCAGCACAAGGTGCGGATCAAGGTTGCGCGCATCTTCAACACCTACGGCCCGCGCATGCATCCGAACGATGGTCGGGTGGTGTCGAACTTCATCGTCCAGGCGCTGTCGAACAAGGACATCACGCTTTACGGCGACGGCAACCAGACGCGCTCGTTCTGCTACGTTACCGATCTGCTGGACGGGTTTCAGCGCCTGATGAACGCGCCGGATGATTTCATCGGCCCGGTCAACCTCGGCAACCCGCGCGAGTCCACCATTCGCGAGCTCGCCGAAACGATCCTGCAGTTCACCGGCTCAAAGTCGAAGCTCGTGTTCCTGCCGCTGCCGGCGGATGATCCGCGCCAGCGACAACCTGACATTACACTGGCCCGCAGCAAGCTCGGCTGGGAACCGAAGGTCACGGTCGAGGACGGCTTGAAGGAAACGATTTCCTACTTCCGCCATCTGCTGGCGGAGTGAGGACTATCGCAATGAGGCTGCGCTCCCTCTCCCCGCTTGCGGGGAGAAGGTTGAGGTGAGGGGGCTGATGACTCTCGCTACGTGCAAGCGGCCGGATGGGCCTGTACCCCCTCACCCGGATCGCTGCGCGATCCGGCCTCTCCCCGCAAGCGGGGAGAGGTAAAAGAGAAACCCATGACCAGCGACAAACCCTATCGCCCGAATGTCGGCATCGCGCTGTTCAATGCGCAAGGCCGCGTGCTGATTGCGCACCGCTTCAAGGATGATGGACCGGAGATCGTCCTGCCCGGCCTCGACTGGCAGATGCCGCAAGGCGGCATCGATGCGGAGGAAGATCCGCGCAAGGCGGCGCTCCGAGAATTGTGGGAAGAGACCGGCGTCCTCGGTGCGACCTGTCTGGCCGAGACGGACTGGCTGAGTTACGAGTTTCCGCCCTATGATGGACAGCCGCACCGGCTCTCGGTATTCCGCGGCCAGCGGCAGAAATGGTTTGCAATGCGCTTCACCGGGGACGACAGCCAGGTCGATCCGCTCACGGAACGCAACGGCATGCCGGCGGAGTTCGATGCCTGGCGCTGGGAACGCCTCGACCGGGTTGCCGACCTCGTGGTGCCGTTCCGGCGCGAAGTCTATCTCACCGTCGCGCGCGAATTTGCGCGATTTGCGGATTCCTGAGCACGAGGCGCCGATGCCGATCAAAGCGATATTCTTCGACGTCGGCGAGACCCTGATCGACGAGACGCGGCTGATGCACATCTGGGCGGACACGCTCGGCGTCGACCGGGACGAGTTCCTTGGCGTGCTCGATGACGTGATCGCGCGTGACGAGCCGATACGCCGGGTGTTTGAACGACTGCGGCCCGGCTTTGACGTCGCTGCGGCCAGGGCGCAACGCAAGCGCGACGGCACCGATTTCTTCATCGAGGCGCGCGACCTCTATGCAGACGCAAAGCCATCGCTTTCGATCCTGAAGCAGCGGGGAATGTTCGTCGGGATCGCCGGCAACCAGCCTCCGACCGCAAAAGCCGCGCTCGAATCGTTCGGGCTGGATGCGCACCTGATCACGACCTCGGCCGAGCTTGGCGTGACGAAGCCGTCCGCCGATTTCTTTCGGCAGATTCTCGAGCTGGGCGGCTTCCGGCCTGAGGAGGCGGCCTATGTCGGTGATCGCGTCGATAACGACGTCATTCCGGCGCAGGCGGCCGGAATGACCGCCGTCTTCATCGAGCGCGGGCCGTTCGGCCGGGTCCATGCCCGGCGCGGCGATGCGGCCGGCGCCGACATTTTCGTGAAATCGCTGTCGGACATCCCGGCGGCGCTCGAAAAATTCAGAGCGGCTCGACGCTGAACGGGCCGATGGCGATGATGCGGCACTCGCGATCGACCCTCGCGCAATCCGCCAGCGCCGATTTCACCGCGGCATCCTCGCTCTCCGCTCCGAACACCGCGCCGGTCTTGCCATTGATGCTGGCCGCGACCGCGCTCCAGCCCTTCGGCGCGCCGGCATAGCGCCGCGCGAGAAATTCCCGTTCGTTCGCGGCGACGAATGAATTGGTCGCCGGCCGGAAGAAGTTGATCGCCTTCATGGTCTTCGGAATCGGAACGACGAAGCTGTCATCGAGCGCGATGATCATGCACGGCGTGCCGGCATTGCTGCCGCAGAGTTCGAGCGCGCGCCGGATCGCTTCATCCGCGGTGTCGTGGTTGTAGTAATAATACAGCGCACCGCCGGGACCGAGAGCCACCGCCTTCGATTTGCGCGCAGACATGTAAGTCTTCTGCAGGCCCGCCTTCGCCGGCTCCCGGACGAACGGCACTTCGTCCGCAACCAGTGGCCGCTCGACCAGCACATCGCGCGTGACGTAGGGCGCAGGCGGCATCGGCGGGTGGGCGCGGGTATAGACCACCCTGTTGCCGACGGCGTATATCTCGCACTTGAGGTTGACCTTCTGGGCCTCGACGCGTTTCTGGCAGGTATCGAGCGCGACGTTTTTCGCGATATCCTCGTTCGGCTGGCCGGTCACGAATCCGATGATCCGCCCGGTCGTGATCGCCAGCGCCTTGGTGTCGGGGCCCGGCATATACTCGTCGCGTATCTGGGCGCGTACGATATCGGGCACGAACGGGATCGACGTCGCTGCGATCTCGTCCTGCCGTAATGGAGCGGGTGTCACGACCGCAGCCTTTTGTGCCGGCGCAGAGGCGGGCGCCGGCGAAGGCGCGGGAACCGCGGGCGCTGCCGCAACGGCAGGCGCCTTGGGCGCGACCCGCATGTAATAATACGCGCCGCCGACGCCGGCGGAGATCACGATCACAGCTGCAGCAAGCGCCGGTACCAGCAGGCCTGCCCCCGGCTTTTTCTTCCTTCGCAGCAATGCGCCGGCATTCGCATCCTCCGGCCGCAGCGCCACCATGTAGGCGTGCACCGGATTTGGAATATTCTTGACGTCCTGCGCGCCGATGTCGGCGAACTGCACCGACAGCTTGTTGGCGACCTGCTCATACACCGTACGCGAGATGCAGATGCCTCCGGGTGCGGCGAGGCCCTCCAGGCGCGCGGCAATGTTGACGCCATCGCCGAGCAGATCGCCGTCGCGCTCCACCACGTCTCCGATGGTGATGCCCATACGGAAGCTCATCTGCCGGCTCGGCGGATAGGCCATGTTTCGCGTGCGCAGGCTTTCCTGGACATCGATGGCGCAGCGCACCGCTTCCACTGCGCTGGAGAACTCGGCCAGCACGGCGTCGCCTGCGGTGTTGAAGATGCGGCCGTTGGCCTTGGCGATGAAATCGTCCATCACCTCGCGATACGAGGCGAGCCTGCGCAGCGTCTCTTCTTCGTCGTCAGCCACGAGCTTGCTGTAGCCGACCACGTCGGCTGCCAGGATGGCTGCAATCTTGCGTTTCATGACGTGCGGCCGGGCTGAAATTCTGAACTGTCAGAATGACGCCGGACAGCGCGGGGTGCAACGGTCTTGAGCGGCAGCCGGGCTCGGAATGCGGCCAGAGCACGCAGCCCGGATGGCGCAGGCGGCCTTCGGCCGCCGTTCTTAAGAACGCCGATGCGCTGCACCGGCTATGGAAACAACATTGAGGATGCGGCGGCGCAGGAGATCAAGCCAGGCGGCGGCGCCGAGCGCCTGGCTAGTGCAGTGCGGTGCCTTCGAGGTTCTGCAGCACGGTCCTGAAGTGATCGAGCCGGGTGATTTCCTTGTCGATATCGCTGCCCTCCGTCAGACGGGCAATATCGGCTTCCATCTCGGCAACGGTCTTGGCAAACGCCGCCCTGTCGAGGTCCTCGACCGAGGTCGCAACGTCGGCCAGCACGGTCAGGCCCTTCGCCGACACTTCGGCGAGGCCGCCGAGCACGACGATCTTTTCCTGCTTGCCGCCGGAGAACACCGTCATGATGCCGGGACGAATGGAAGCCACCACCGGCGCATGACCGGCGAGAACGCCGAAATCGCCTTCGGTGCCCGGGATATCGACCTGATCGACCTGACCGGAAAACAACATCTTCTCGGGTGAGACGAGATCGAACTGGAAAGTGGCCATTGAAAACCTGCGAATAGCGAGTGGCGAATAGCGAGTGGCGAAACGGAAGCGAATAGTCCCCTATTCGCTACTCCTGTTCGCCATTCGCTCCTTAAGCCGATTCAGCCGCGATCTTCTTGCCCTTCGCGACGGCGTCTTCGATCGTGCCGACATTGTAGAACGCCTGCTCGGGCAGGTGGTCGTACTCGCCGTCGACGATCGCCTTGAAGGAGCGGATCGTGTCCTCGAGGCTGACGAACACGCCCGGCAGATTGGTGAACGCCTCGGCGACGTGGAGCGGCTGGGCGAGGAAGCGCTGGATCTTGCGCGCGCGCGCGACCACCAGCTTGTCGTCTTCCGAAAGCTCGTCCATGCCCAGGATGGCGATGATGTCCTTCAGTGGCTTGTACTGCTGCAGCACTTCCTGCACGCGGCGGGCAACGCTGTAATGCTCTTCGCCGATCACCTTGCGGGTCCATGATGCGCGAGGTGCGAGTCCAGCGGATCCACCGCCGGGAAGATCGCCTGCGCGGCGATATCGCGGCGAGCACGGTGGTCGCGTCCAGATGCGCGAAGGAGGTGGCCGGCGCCGGATCGGTCAAGTCGTCGGCCGGCACGTAGATCGCCTGCACCGACGTGATCGAGCCCTTGTTGGTCGAAGTGATGCGCTCCTGCAGATTGCCCATCTCGGTCGCCAGCGTCGGCTGGTAGCCGACCGCGCTCGGGATACGGCCGAGCAGCGCCGACACTTCCGAGCCGGCCTGCGTGAAGCGGAAGATGTTGTCGATGAACAGCAGCACGTCCTTGCCTTCGACATCGCGGAAATACTCCGCTTGCGCGAGGCCCGGTCAGCGCGACGCGGGCGCGCGCGCCCGGCGGCTCGTTCATCTGGCCATAGACCAGCGCGCACTTCGACCCGGCGGTCGAGCCGTTGTTCTTCTTCGGATCGATGTTCACGTTGGACTCGATCATCTCGTGATAGAGATCGTTGCCTTCGCGCGTGCGCTCGCCGACGCCGGCCAGCACCGAGTAGCCGCCATAGGCCTTGGCGATGTTGTTGATCAGCTCCTGCATGGTCACGGTCTTGCCGACGCCCGCGCCGCCGAACAGGCCGATCTTGCCGCCCTTGGTGTAGGGGCAGAGCAGGTCGATGACCTTGATGCCGGTGACGAGGATTTCGGCCGTGCCGGCCTGCTCGGCGAAGCGACGGCGCTTCGCGATGGATCGGCGCGACGTGGTCGATGGCGATCGGGTCCGGCTTCGTCGATCGGCTCGCCGATGACGTTCATGATGCGGCCGAGCGTGGCCGGGCCGACCGGCACGCGGATCGGTCCGCCGGTGTCGATGACTTGCTGCGCCGCGCACCAGACCTTCGGTGGCGTCCATCGCGATGGCGCGCACGGAATTCTCGCCCAGATGCTGCGCGACCTCGAACACCAGGCGGACCTTGCTTGCCGGTCCTGCGGATCGATGTTGGTGGTCTCCAGCGCGTTCAGGATCGCGGGCAGGTGGCCGTCGAAATCGACGTCGACGACGGCGCCGATTACCTGGGTGAGGCGCCCGATCTGATTGGTGGCTGCAGCCATCGATATTCTCTCCTTCGAATTCTAAGTCGTGGTCCGCTTCGATCGGACCACGATCAGGTGTTCTTGCTTGAGCATGATCTCAATCGGCAAACCGCTTCGCGGTTTTCCGGACCACGCTTCAGACGACGGACAGCTTGACCGGCATGCTGCCCTTCGTCGCCTTGGAATACGGACAAACGGTGTGAGCTTCCTCGACCAGCGCCTGGACCTTGTCCTTTTCGGCGCCGGGAATGGAAACCTTCAATTCTGCGGACAGCGAGAAGCCGCCGTCGGTACTGAGCGTCACCTCGCAGGTGACCTTCGCGGCCTGCGCATCGACGCCGTGCTTCTTGCCGAGCACCAGCAGCGCCTGACCGAAGCAGGAGGAATAGCCGAGCGCGAACAGCTGCTCCGGGTTATGGCCGTCGCCTGCGCCGCCGATTTCCTTCGGCAAGGCCATTGCCAGCGCCAGACCGCCGTCATCGAGCATCGCACGCCCGTTCCGGCCACCCTTCGTCGTCGCTTTCGTCACATAGGCCATGACAACACCTCTTCGGTTGCTGGACTTGTTATTAAATGGCTTCGGCGCCGGAGATGATTTCGATCAACTCCTTGGTGATCTGCGCCTGACGGGTGCGGTTCATCTGGATGGTGAGAGCATTGATCAGATCGCCGGCATTGCGCGTGGCATTGTCCATCGCGGTCATCTGCGAGGCGAAGAAGCCGGCCTGATTCTCCAGCAGAGCGGAGAGAAGCTGAACGCCGACGTTCTGCGGCAGCAGCGATTCGAGGATCTCCGTCTCGTCCGGCTCATAGTCGTAGAAGGCGGGATTCTTCGCGTCGGCCTCGACGACGACGGGAATGAGCTGGCGGATGGTCGGCGTTTGCGTGACGACCGACTTGAAACGGCTGGAGACCAGCGAGACCACGTCGACCTCGTCCTTGAGGTACATGTCGATGATCTTCTGGGCGATCGGACGGACCAGGCCAAGGGTCGCCGGCTTCACGCCGAGTTCGTAATTGTCGACGAGACGCTGCGCGTGGATGCGGCGCAGCTGATCGCGTCCCTTGCGGCCGATGGTGAGGATCTTCACCTCTTTGCCCTGGGCGAGCAGGCTGTCGATGCGCACGCGCGCGGCGCGCACGATGCCGGAATTGAAGCCGCCGGCGAGACCGCGGTCCGAGGTCGCGACCACGATCAGATGGCGCTGATCCCTGCCGTTGCCGGCGAGCAGCAGCGGCGCGTCCGAGCCCGACATGCCGGCCGCGATGTTGGCGATCACCTCCGCCATCTTGGTGGAATAGGGACGCGCGCTTTCGGCATTGGACTGGGCGCGGCGCAACTTCGCCGCGGCCACCATCTGCATCGCCTTCGTGATCTTCTGGGTGGATTTCACCGCAGCGATCCGAACGCGCATTTCCTTGACGGAAGCCATGGCCTTACTGCTCTTTTGTTGTGGCCTTAAGCCGCGAAGGTCTTGGCGAAGTCGGCGAGCGCCTGCTTCAAGGCACCTTCCAGATCGGGCGAGAGTTCCTTCTTGGTGCGGATCCCGTCGAGGATCTCAGGATGGCTCGCCTTCAACTTGGACAGCAGGGAGGTCTGGTACGCGCCGACCTTGTTGGTCGGAATTGCATCGAGATAGCCACGGGTGCCGGCATAAATGACGACCACCTGCTCCTCGACCTGGAACGGCTTGTACTGGGGCTGCTTCAGCAGTTCGGTCAGGCGTTCGCCGCGTGCCAGCATCTTCTGGGTGGACGCGTCGAGGTCGGAGCCGAACTTGGCGAAGGCCGCCATCTCGCGGTATTGCGCGAGTTCGGACTTGATCGGACCGGATGCGGTCTTCATCGCCTTGATCTGCGCCGACGAGCCGACGCGGCTGACCGAGATGCCGACGTTCACCGCCGGACGAACGCCCTGATAGAACAGGTCCGTCTCGAGGAAGATCTGACCGTCGGTGATCGAGATGACGTTGGTCGGGATGTAGGCCGAGACGTCGTTGGCCTGCGTTTCGATGATCGGCAGCGCCGTCAGCGAACCGGAACCGTTGTCTTCGTTCAGCTTCGCGGCGCGCTCGAGCAGACGGGAGTGAAGATAGAACACGTCGCCCGGATAGGCTTCACGGCCCGGCGGGCGGCGCAGCAGAAGCGACATCTGGCGATAGGCGACGGCCTGCTTGGAAAGATCGTCATAGATGATCAGCGCATGCATGCCGTTGTCGCGGAAGTACTCGCCCATCGCGCATCCGGCGAATGGCGCCAGGAACTGCAGCGGCGCCGGCTCCGAGGCGGTGGCGGCGACGACGATGGTGTAGTCCATCGCGCCCGCGTCCTCGAGCGTCTTGACGAGCTGCGCCACGGTCGAGCGCTTCTGACCGATCGCGACGTAGATGCAGTAGAGCTTCGCCTTCTCGTCGGTGCCGGCGTTGATCGGCTTCTGGTTGATGATGGTGTCGATGGCGACGGCGGTCTTGCCGGTCTGGCGATCGCCGATGATCAGCTCACGCTGGCCGCGACCGATCGGGATCAGCGAGTCGATGGCCTTGAGGCCGGTCTGCACCGGCTCGTGCACCGACTTGCGCGGGATGATGCCGGGAGCCTTGACGTCAACGCGGCGACGCTCGGCGACATTGCTGAGTGCGCCCTTGCCGTCGATCGGATTGCCGAGCGGATCGACCACGCGGCCGAGCAGGCCCTTGCCGACGGGAACGTCGACGATCGCGCCGGTTCGCTTGACGGTGTCGCCTTCCTTGATGGTGGCGTCGGAACCGAAGATGACGACGCCGACATTGTCGCTCTCCAGGTTCAGCGCCATGCCCTTGATGGCGCCGGGAAACTCGACCAGCTCGCCGGCCTGCACGTTGTCGAGGCCGTAGACGCGCGCAATGCCGTCACCGACGGACAGCACCTGTCCGACTTCGCTGACTTCGGCTTCCTGGCCGAAATTCTTGATCTGGTCCTTGAGGATCGCGGAGATTTCCGCGGCGCGAATGTCCATCAGCCTGCCTCTTTCATCGCATTCTTGATCGAATTGAGTTTGGTGCGGAGCGAGGAATTAACCATCCGGCTGCCGAGCTTGACGATCAGCCCGCCGATGATTGCAGGATCGACCTTCACGTTCAGGTCGACGTCCTTCCCCGTAACCGATTTCAACGCGCCCTTCAGCGTGTCGAGATTCCTGTCGCTGAGCTGTTCGGCAACGGTCACGTCGGCTGTGACTTCGCCCTTGAAGTGCGCCACCAGCACGCGGAACGTGCGGATCACGTCGCGCACGGCGAAAAGCCTGCGATTGGCAGCCAGCAATTTCAGGAATTTTGCCGAGATGCCGCCGATACCCGCCTTGTCCAGCAAGGCGGCGAGGGCCTTCGACTGCTCGGCGGCCGTAAACACCGGGCTGCGGACAAGCCGCTCAAGATCGGTGCTTTCGGCGATCATCGCATCGAATTGGTCGAGATCTGCCTTGACGGCATCAAGCGATTTTTCATCGCGCGCCAGTTCGAACAGTGCCGTCGCATAGCGGCCGGCCACGCCCGAGACGTTCGGATTTTCATCTGCCACGAAAGCGCTCTTTAAGCTTGCCGAACTCACAAGGAAAACGCCGCTGGGAGGCGACGCCAAGCCCTTGGAATTCAATCGGAACTTCGATTCGAGGCTGACTGAAGATAGCCGTGGCCCCAAAAATCGCGGGTTTGCTAACATAGTGAACGCACCCGCGCAACATGACCATGTTGCACAGCCACTTGCGCGGCGCCAGCGTTGCGCGGCGAAGAAATTCGACACGTGCACGCATGGATGACACTTCTTGTGCTCTTCAGCCGTGACCGGCTGCGATCCAGTTGCACAACGGCCGAGCGAACGCGGACACGATCCAAACTCTCATGGTCGACCTGCCTGTGCGGATCAGCGAGACGCCGGCAAGAAAGAACCCCTGACCGTACGGCGCACAGGCCCCCGCCCGCCGCACCTCCCGGAGATCTGTTGGGCGGCCGCGACAGCAATTCAGCTTCGTGCCATCAGGCCAAATCGCTCTTCCCTGCCGGCATCGCCGCCTGCGGCTTCAAATGCGAGCGCTTAGTCTGTCCTCGCTCACCGCGGTTCACGGCCGAGCTGCCCTCTCAGATCAGGCAGCCAAGCGCCTCGCGCATACCGCGCCCTGGGAACGTATTCTTGCGCGAGGGTCATAAAAACTTAGCTCTACAGTATTAATACCAATTTCATAGTTATGAATAAGTTAAAATCAAGAATTTCCAAGTATAGATTGTACTACCAGAATCATGGACACAATCCTAAAGATTTAGCGGTCCACGTAACCTGTCACTTTCTCGCCCTATTCTGACGCGAACCCGCCTGAGCTTCAGGTACGGGGCGGTCTATTCAGTCAGTTCGACTGAGAATGCGTAACAAGGGACAGGTGGATGCTTCATTCGACTATCCGCGCTCACGCGCGCAAGCTTGCGATTCGCTCAATGCTCACCGTCGGCGCCGCGGCAATCATGATCGCGTCGGGAGCGAGCGCAGGCGAGGCCAAGGCCCGCAAGAACTGGCGCGATGCCAATGCGGCCACCGCCACCGGCGGCACGTTTTCAGGAAAGGCGTCTTACTATGGTTCGGAATCCGGTAGCCGCACGGCGTCCGGTGCCCGCTACAATCCGGCAGGGATGACCGCCGCTCATCGCAGCCTGCCGTTCGGCACCAAGCTGAAGGTCACCCACGCCGGCCGCAGCGTCGTCGTAACGATCAACGACCGAGGCCCGTTCATTCGCGGCCGCGTACTCGACCTCTCCAAGGGCGCCGCCAGCGTGATCGGCCTGACCGGCCGCGGCGTCGGCCATGTCGTGGCTGAGGTGCAGTAGGTAGCGTCTGAGTTTCAGTCGAAACCAGAAAGACGCGCTGAACCGGGCGAAAGCCTGTAACTGATGCCGTGCCGCTCCATGAGCGGCACGGCATTTTTTTGGCGGCGAACGGGGAAAAGGGAGGGGCGAATGCGTCGCCTCGCCTCCGCCACCCCTGCTACTCGCCCTTCGCTATTCGCCAATCGCCATTACACAAAACTCTGCGGATCGACGTCGACCTCGAGCTTGAGATTGCCCTTGATCTTCGGACCCTCGGCGAGCCAGTCGCGCAGGTAGCCGGACAGGTCATAGGTCCGCGCGGATTTGACCAGCAGGCGATAGCGATAACGGCCGCGGATGACGGCCAGCGGCGCCTCGGCGGGACCCAGCACCTTCACCTGATCGTCGGCGGGCGCCAGGGCGGCGAGCTTGCGCGCGAACCCTTCCGCGCTCGCGCGGTCGCCGGCCGAGACGATCAGGCTCGCAAGCCTGCCGAACGGCGGGTAGCCGGTGCGCTCGCGTGCGTCGATCTCGCTTTGATAGAACGCCTCGCGGTCGCAGCTGATCAGCGCGCGCATCACCGGGTGCTGCGGCTGGTGGGTCTGCAGGTATCCGATCCCCTGCCCGGCTTCGCGGCCAGCGCGCCCGATCACCTGGTTGAGCAACTGGAAGGTGCGCTCGGTTGCGCGCGGGTCGCCATTGCCCAGACCCAGATCCGCATCGATTACGCCAACAAGGTTGAGGCGCGGAAAATGGTGGCCTTTCGCGACGAGCTGCGTGCCGATGATGATATCGACGCGGCCTTCGGCGATTTCATTCAGCTCGCTGCGCATGATCTCGATCGAGGTGATCAGGTCGCTCGACAGCACCATGGTGCGCGCGTCGGGAAACAGCGAGGCGACCTCTTCCTGCAAGCGCTCCACGCCGGGGCCGATCGCGGCAAGCGATTCCTCGGCCTGGCATTGCGGGCACACATTCGGCCGCGGCATCGAGAAACCACAGTGATGACAGACAAGCCGCTGGCGAAAGCGATGGTCGACCAGCCAGGCATCGCAGATGTTACAGGCAAAGCGATGGCCGCAGGCGCGGCACAGCGTCAGCGGCGCGTAGCCGCGCCGGTTCAGAAACAGAAGCGCCTGCTCGCGGCGCTCGACGGCATGCAGAATGGCCTCGGCCAGCCGCGGTGCAATGAAGCGCCCGCGATCCGGGCCTTCGCTGCGCAGATCGATCGGCTCGATATGCGGCATATGCTGGCCGCCGAAGCGTGACGGCAGCGCGATGCGGCTGTAGCGGCCCTTGCGCGCATTGACCTCGGTTTCGACCGACGGTGTCGCTGACGACAGCACGATCGGAATCCTGGCGATATGCCCGCGCACCACCGCCATGTCGCGTGCGTGATAATGCGTGCCTTCGTCCTGCTTGTAGGCCTGGTCGTGCTCCTCATCCACCACGATGAGACCGAGGTTGGCGTAAGGCAGCAGCAGCGCCGATCGCGCGCCGATCACCACATGCGCTTCGCCCGATGCAATTGCCGCCCAGTTGCGCGCGCGCGTGCGCGGTGTCAGCTCCGAGTGCCATTCAAGCGGCCGCACGCCGAAACGCACGGTGAAGCGATCGAGAAACTGTCCGGTCAGTGCGATCTCGGGCATCAGGATCAGCGCCTGCCTGCCCTTGCGCAGGATTTCGGCAACCGCCTCGAAATAAACTTCTGTCTTGCCGGAGCCGGTCACGCCGTCGAGCAGCGCCACGCCGAATTCTTCTCTCTGCGCAAACGTGCGCATGGTTTCGACGGCCGCTTGCTGGTCCGGCGAAAAATCGGGACGCGCGAATTCGGGATCGGGCGGCGGCGCGGGCATGGCCTTCGGCAGCGGCAGCACTTCCAGCGTGCCTTCATCAACCAGGGCGTCGACCACGCCGGTGCTGACACCGGCCTCGGACGCCGCCTCCGACTTCGGCCGCAACATGCCGTCCGACAACACGGCGATCAGCCGTCGCCGCGCCGGTGTCATGCGCTGCGGCGGTGCGCCCACAAGACGCACCCCAAGCCTGACGCGCTCCGGTCCGAGATCGCCCATGCGCAATGTCATGCGCAGCACCATGCCGCGCGAGGAGAGGGTGTAGTCGGCGATCCAGTCGACGAAGCTGCGCAGTTCGGCCTTCAGCGGCGGCAGGTCGAGCTTTTCGTCGACATCCTTCAGGCGGTTGTGCAGCCGCGCTTCCGGCTCGGCATTCTCCGCCCAGACCACGGCCGTCACCGTGCGTGCGCCGAGCGGCACCGACACAATATCGCCCGCCTTGAGATCGAGATTCTCAGGGATTCGATAGGAGTAGGTGCGATCCAGCGCGACCGGCACAAGAACATCGACAAAGCGCGTGGGCATGGGTTTTGTCTGGCCGATTCCGCGGATTTAAGGAAGGGTGAACCTATTCGGCGCCATCCTCAGCGCCTCGAGGGATGGGGCCGCCCCACCCTTCGAGCCGCGGCCTTTCGGCCGCTCCTCAGGGTGAGGCGGAGACAATGCGTCTGACCGAAGCCGACGTCGTCTGTGTGGCCTCCGATCTTGTCGCGGAAATCACGCGCTGGCTGTCACATCTGCGCAGCGAACGGCGGCTTTCGGCAAAAACGCTCGAAGCCTACGAACGCGACCTCCGGCAATGCCTGGTCTTCCTGAGCGGGCATTGGGGTGGGCGCGTCACCCTCAAGCAATTCGCAAAGCTCGAGACCGCGGACATCCGCGCCTTCATGGCCATGCGCCGGGCCGACGACATTGCGAGCCGCTCGCTGATGCGGTCGCTGGCCGGCCTGCGCAGTTTCGGAAAATTCCTCGAGCGCGAGGGCAAGGGCACGCTCGGCGCGCTGGCCGCGATCCGCGCCCCGAAAGTCGGCAAAACCCTGCCGAAGCCGCTGACGATCGAGAACGCCAAGCGGATGGCCGACGCCGACATCCGCGCGGGCGAAGACCGCGAGCCCTGGGTGCTTGCACGCGACGCAGCCGTGATGGCGCTGCTCTACGGCTCGGGCCTGCGCATCTCCGAGGCGCTCGGCCTGAAGCGCCGCGACATACCTCAACCGGGCGCAGGCGACGTGCTGATCGTCACCGGCAAGGGCAACAAGACGCGCATGGTGCCGGTGCTGCAGGCCGTGCTGACACTCGTCGCCGATTATGTCGCGATGTGTCCCTACGATCTCGCGGCCGACAGGCAGGTCTTCGTCGGCACGCGCGGCGGCCCGTTGAGCCCCCGCATCATCCAGCTGACGATGGAGCGGCTGCGCGGCGCGCTCGGCCTGCCCGACAGCGCCACGCCGCATGCGCTGCGGCATTCATTTGCCACGCATCTGCTTGGGCGCGGCGGCGACCTGCGCGCGATCCAGGAATTGCTCGGCCACGCCTCGCTCTCGACCACGCAGATCTACACGGCGGTCGACACCGAGCGGCTTCTTGACGTTTACAAGACAGCCCATCCCCGCGCCTGAACTCCACCCTGTCGAATAGCGACCAGGGCCCTTGCGTCGCGCAATCCGATCAGTCAATCGTCAGGGCGGGACAACGTGAGGGAGGACACCATGGGTGCACACGAAAGCATGGAGCATGCCGAACACGCCGAGCATGCGTCCAGCTCCAACAAGCGGATCGCACTGCTGATCGCGATGCTCGCCCTGTTTCTGGCGCTGTCGGAAACGCTCGGCAAAAGCGCGCAGACCGATGCGCTGAGCCAGAACATCGAGGCCTCGAATCTCTGGGCGTTCTTTCAGGCCAAGACGATCCGCATGACCACCGTGCGCACAGCCGCCGAAGGCCTGCAGACGGAGCTGGAGAAAGAGGCGGACGCGGCGTTCAAGGCCACGGCCGGCAAGCGGATCGACTTCTGGCAGAAGACGGCACAACGCTATGACGACGAGCCGGAAACCAACGAAGGCCGCAAGCAACTCGTCGCCCGCGCCAAGAAGGCGGAGGAGCGGCGCGATAACTCGCTTGCGAAGTATCACCACTTCGAAATTGCGTCGGCGGCATTCCAGATCGGCATCGTGCTCGCCTCGGCAACCATCATCACCGGCATGGTGATCCTGTCGTTCGGGGCGATCGCGCTGGCCGTGCTCGGCGTCGGCTTCACGGCGATCGGCATTTTTGCACCGCATGCGGTGCATTTGTTTTAGGCTGCGCGCGCAAGAGCAATCGCAAGGGAGCAAAGCCCATGATCATCGCCATCGACAAGAGCGGCACGGTATCATTCAACGAAGCGACCGACTTCAAGGGCTTTAAAGTGACAGCGCCGAACACCGACAGTGCGTTTCTGACCAAGGCGCTGTCGGCCGCCGGGCGCTATGACGGATCGCATGCGTGGATTTCGCAAGGTTGGCTGATCGAACAGGGCAAGGCGCACGGCGCCGCCTGGCGCGAAGGATTCGACAAGATGGCCGCCTACGCGCAATCGAAAGGCTGGATCGAGAACGGCGCGATCCGCGCCCATGTGGAAATGGCGGGGTAGCTCTGCCAAGCGAAGCGCAATGGCACCCTCATTGCGAGCGAAGCAAAGCAATCCAGCGCCAAAAGCTCGGCGATCGCGTGACGGGATTGCTTCGTCGCTTCGCTCCTCGCAAAGACGCCAGTGGCGTCGGTCAATGCCTTCGGGGCAACCTCAAACCTCGATAATTCGCCCCGGATTGAGAATGTTGTTCGGATCGAGCGCGCGTTTGAGCGTGCGCATGGTCTCGATCTCCTCAGCTGTGCGACTCAATTTCAGGTAGGGTCGCTTCAGGATGCCGATGCCGTGCTCGGCGGAAATCGAGCCGTTGAATTCGCCGGTGATGCCGTAGACCAGCTTCTCGAACTCGTCGTGTTTGTCCGGCGTGTGCTCGTGGTGCACGCCGATGTGCAGGTTGCCGTCACCGGCGTGTCCAAACACGATGGCGAAGGCATTGGGATCGATCTGCTTCAGTCGCCTGTCGATCGTGCCCGCATATTCCTCCATGCGGTCAATGGCGAGGCTGACGTCGAAGCCCATGCGCGCGGTGTAGGGGAAGGACCGGCCGAGTTCGACGCTGGAATCGCGAATGCGCCAGATCGCCGCAGCGGACGCGTTCGAGGTCGAAATCGTCGCATCGAGGATGAGATTGTCGCCCATCGCCAGTTCCAGAAGCTTTTCGAGATCGGCATGGATGCGCTCGGCATCGCCGCCGGACGCTTCCAGCAGCACGTAGAATGGATGATGCGTCGGCAGCGGCCCGACGACGCCTTTCACCCGCTCGACGGTGAAGCGGTAATACTCGTTCCACATCACTTCGAACGCGGTCAGTTCGCCGCCGAGATATTTGCGGGCGAGCTTCAGGAAGGTCGCGACCTGGCCGAATGACGGCAGTGCGCAGAGCGCCACCTGCCGCTCCGCCGGCGCCGGGAAAATGCGCAGCGCTGCGCGCGTCACCACGCCGAGGATGCCCTCACTGCCGATATACAGATGCTTGAGGTCGATGCCGGTGTTGTTCTTGATGTATTTGCGCAAACCCTTCAGCACCGTGCCGTCGGCGGTAACGACCTCGAGGCCGAGGATCATGTCGCGTGTCATGCCGTAGCGGATGACGCGGTTGCCGCCGGCATTGGTGGAGATGTTGCCGCCGATGGTGCAGGTTCCGCGCGATCCGAGATCGAGCGGAAAGATGAATCCGTCCTGCTCGACCCGCTCCTGAATCTTTTGCAACGGCGTGCCCGCCTGCGCGATGGCGACGCCGGTAGAGGTATCCACCTCCTCGACCGTGTTCATGCGCTCCATCGACAGCACGATTTCGCTGGCATTCGGCAGCGCGCCGCGCACGAGACCGGTCATGCCGCCTTGCGTCGTCACCGGCACTTTCTCGCGATGACAGAGCCGCAGCAGCGCGGAGACATCTTCGGTCGTCTTCGGGCGCACGACCGCGCGCGGCTTCGGCACCGGATTGCCGGCCATGTCGTGAAAGTAGCGCGCGTCGATATCGGCACCGGCCAGCACCGACGTCTTGTCGAACGTGTTGCGCAGTTCGTCGATGAAGCCGTCAGCCATCCCCATCCTCCTGTTTCGCGGAGCTTGGAGGACAGCTTTACATATGAATGGCGCGCTTGGCGACGTTCATCGCCGCTTCCTTGACGGCTTCCGAGCGGGTCGGATGGGCATGGCAGGTGCGCGCGAGATCCTCTGAACTGCCGCCGAACTCGATCAGCAGCGTGCATTCATGGATCATCTCGCCGGCTTCGACGCCGACGATGTGCACGCCGAGCACGCGGTCGGTCTTTGCATCAGCCAGGAATTTTACAAAGCCGTCGGTCATCTGGTTGGATTTTGCGCGGCCGTTCGCGGTGAACGGAAACTTTCCGATATTGTAGGCGACGCCCGCAGCCTTCAACTCTTCCTCGGTCTTGCCGACGGACGCGACCTCCGGCGAGGTGTAGACCACGCCGGGAATGGCGTCGTAGTTCACGTGACCCGCCTGGCCGGCGAGGATTTCCGCAACCGCGATGCCTTCGTCCTCGGCCTTGTGCGCAAGCATCGGCCCTCGCACCACGTCGCCGATGGCGTAGACGCCCTTCACACTGGTCGCAAAGTGCGCGTCGATTTCCACGCGGCCGCGGTTGTCGAGCGCGACGCCCGCTTCCTTCAACCCGAGGCCTTCGGTGTAAGGCACCCGGCCGATCGAAACGAGCACCACATCGGCTTCGATCACCTCCGCCGTCCCGCCGGCCGCAGGCTCAACACTGACCTTCAGCGTCTTGCCCGACGTGTCGACGCTCGTGACTTTTGCGCCAAGCTTGAACGCCATGCCCTGCTTTTCCAGGAGGCGCTGGAATTGCCGCGCCACCTCGCCGTCCATGCCGGGCAAAATGCGATCGAGGAATTCGACCACGGTGATCTGCGCGCCGAGGCGGCGCCACACCGAGCCGAGCTCGAGCCCGATGATGCCGGCGCCGACGATCAAAAGCCTGCCCGGCACTTTGTCCAGCGTCAGCGCGCCGGTGGATGAGATGACGCGCTTCTCGTCGATCTCGATGCCCTTCAGCTTCGCCACATCGGAGCCGCTGGCGATGACGATGTTCCTGGTCTCGAGCACCTGCGTCTTGCCATCACCGCTCTTGACCTCGACCTTGCCCGTACCAAGCACCCGGCCGGTGCCTTGATAGGCATCGATCTTGTTCTTCTTGAACAGGAAGGCGACACCCTTGGTGTTGCCGTCGACCGCCTGGTCCTTGAACTTCAACAGCGTCGGCAGATCGAGTTCCGGCTTGCCGACCTTGATGCCCATCTTCGGGAAGGCGTGCGTGACTTCCTCGAACCGTTCCGATGCAAACAGCATCGCCTTCGACGGAATGCAGCCGACGTTGAGGCAGGTGCCGCCGAAGGTTGGCCACTTCTCGACCACGCCGACCTTCATGCCGAGCTGCGCCGCGCGGATCGCGCAGACATAGCCGCCGGGGCCGGTGCCGATAACAATGAGATCGTAGGTGGCCATTCGACTAACTCCAGTTGCGATCATCCGGCAAAGAAAAGCTGCGCCAACACCAGCAGAATGCCAATCGCGCTCAGTTGCCAGAGAGCGGTTCGCATATAGGGAACACCCAGTGCGTAAGCCGGCAGATAGAGTACACGGGCCGCGAGATAGATCGACGCGCCGACGAGGCTCAGCATGCCGTTGCGCCCGCTGACCTGGACGGTCAGCACGGCAGCGACGAACAGCGGGAACGTCTCCAGGAAATTACGGAGCGCGCGTTCGAGGCGTCCGGCGATCAGCTCTGGCCGCAATCCCTGATCGCGTGGCCCCATGGTGTAGGCATTTCCGACCTGGGCCTTGAAGGCGAAACTCTGCGCGCCGACATACACCAGCCCGAGAACGACGGCGCCGCACAAGAGCCACAGCTCGATCGTCATGCCGCACTCCGCAGGCCAATGCCGAACTGCGCAGCGGGGATTGCGCAGATATAGCCGCCGGAACCAGCGGCGATGACAATCAGATCGCAAGCCATGACTGCTCCCTGTCCTGCTGCTCGGCCGGCTCAGCGCCCGCCCGAAACATCCAAAATAGCGCCCGTGACATAGGACGCCTTGTCCGAGACAAGCCAGGCGATTGCGTTGGCGACTTCGTCCGCTGTTCCCGCTCGCCTGATCGGCACCATGTGTGCCAGCCGGTGGGCGCGATCAGGTTCGCCGCCGCTGGCGTGAATCTCCGTATCGATCAGGCCTGGCCGGACTGCAGCAACCCGTATCCCCTCCGCGGCGACTTCGCGCCCAAGACCAACGGTGAAAGTATCGATCGCCCCCTTCGAGGTCGCGTAGTCGACATACTGGCCGGGCGAACCGAGCACGGCCGCAGCCGACGAAAGATTGACGATCACACCGCCTTTGCCGCCAGACTGCGTCGACATCCGCTTCACGGCCTCGCGCGCGCACAGCATGCTGCCGACGACATTGATGGCCATCATCCGCTGCATGCGGTCCGCGCTCATCTGATCGACACGCGCCGTCACGTCGACGATGCCGGCGCTGTTGACCAGCGCGCCGAGCGCGCCAAATGCGTCGGCGGCCTTGAAGAGATCGAGAATGTCGGCCTCGAAGGCGACGTCGCATTTAACGGCGATCGCCTTGCCGCCCTTCGCCTCGATCTGCGTCACGACTTCGGCGGCCGCCTGCTTGTTGCTGACGAAGCCGATACAGACGCGATAGCCGCCGGCCGCAAGAGCAAGCGCCGTGGCGCGGCCGATCCCGCGGCTGCCGCCAGTGACGATCGCGACCTTGTCAGCCACACTGTCCTCCCGTCCGCGGCTTCGCGATCACAAATCCAGCACCAGCCGCGCCGGGTCCTCGAGGCTTTCCTTCACCCGCACGAGGAAGGTCACGGCCTCCTTGCCGTCGATCACGCGGTGATCGTAGGACAACGCCAGATACATCATCGGGCGGATTTCGATCTTGCCGCCGATAACCATCGCACGCTCCTGAATCTTGTGCATGCCGAGGATGCCGGACTGCGGCGCGTTCAGGATCGGCGTCGACATCAGCGACCCGTAGACGCCGCCGTTCGAAATCGTGAATGTGCCGCCCTGCATTTCGTCGATCTTCAGCTGGCCGTCGCGCGCCCTGCGGCCGAAGTCGGAGATATCCTTCTCGACCTGGGCGATCGACTTCTGATCGCAATCGCGCACCACCGGCACGACCAGGCCCTTGTCGGTGCCGACCGCAACAGCCACGTGATAGTAGTTCTTGTAGATCAGATCGGTGCCGTCGATTTCCGCGTTGACGGCGGGGACATCCTTCAGCGCCTGAACGCAGGCCTTGACGAAGAAGCCCATGAAGCCGAGCTTCACGCCGGTCTTCTTCTCGAACAAATCCTTGTAGTGGTTGCGCAACGCCATCACCTGGGTCATGTCGACCTCGTTGAAGGTCGTCAGCATGGCGGCCGAGTTCTGCACGTCCTTGAGCCGGCGCGCGATGGTCTGGCGCAGCCGCGTCATCTTCACGCGCTCCTCGCGCGAGGCATCGTCGGCCGGTGACGGTGCGCGCACCTGTACGGCAGCCGCCGGCTGATTGACCGGCGTCGGCTGCGACGCAGCCTTCTCGATCGCCGCCAGCATGTCGCCCTTGGTCACGCGACCATCTTTGCCGGAGCCCGGAACGGCTGACGCATCGACACCCGTTTCGGCAGAAAGCTTGCGCACCGAAGGCGCGAGCGGGGCATCCGCGGGCGCTTTCGCCGCGGCAGGCGCGGCGGCCGCGGGAGCTGCAGCCTTCGGCGGCGCCGCTGCCGCAGGTTTGGCACCACCGGCGCCGTCGGTGATCTGGCCGAGCAGTGCGCCGACCGCGACCGTCTCGCCATCCTTCGCAATGATGTCGCCCAGGATGCCTGCTGCGGGCGCCGGAACCTCGATGGTCACCTTGTCAGTCTCGAGTTCGACCAGGGGTTCATCGACCGCGACGGCATCGCCGGGCTTCTTGAACCATTTGCCGATGGTGGCTTCTGAGACGGATTCGCCGAGCGTCGGCACGCGGATTTCGGTCATGACGTTCTTCCCTTTGGCGTCATGGCCGGGCTCGTCCCGGCCATCCACACCTTGTTCGCTTCGAATTCAGACAGACGTGGATGCCCGGGGACAAGCCCGGGCATGACGGCCTCCGGAGCTAGCCCAACGCCTCCTCAAGGAACGCCTTGAGTTGCGCCAGATGCCGCGACATCAACCCTGTCGCGGTCGCGGCCGACGCCGGCCGGCCGGCATAGCGCGGACGCCTGTGCGCGGCGCCGATCTGGTTGAGCACCCATTCGAGATACGGCTCGATGAAATGCCATGAGCCCATGTTGCGCGGCTCTTCCTGGCACCAGACCATTTCCGCCTGCTTGAAGCGGCCGAGGTCCTGCACCAGCGCCTTCATCGGCACCGGATAAAGCTGCTCCAGCCGCATCAGGTAGACATTGTCGATGCCGCGCTTCTCGCGCTCCTCGTAAAGGTCGTAATAGACCTTGCCGGAGCAGAGCACGACACGGCGGATCTTGTCGTCGGCGACGAGCTTGATCTTCTCGTTCTTCAGCATCTCGGCGTCATCATAAAGGATGCGGTGGAACGAGGTGCCGGCGGCCATTTCGTCGAGCCGAGACACGGCGCGCTTGTGGCGCAGCAGCGACTTCGGCGTCATCATGATCAGCGGCTTGCGGATCTCGCGATTGAGTTGCCGGCGCAGGGCATGAAACAGGTTCGCCGGCGTCGTGATGTTCACCACCTGCATGTTGTCTTCGGCGCACATCTGCAGGAAGCGTTCGAGCCGTGCGGAGGAATGCTCCGGGCCCTGCCCTTCATAGCCATGCGGCAGCATGCAGACGAGGCCGGACATGCGCAGCCACTTGCGCTCGCCGGACGAGATGAACTGGTCGAACAGCACCTGCGCGCCGTTGGCGAAGTCGCCGAACTGCGCCTCCCAGATCGTCAGCGCATTCGGCTCGGCGAGCGAATAGCCATACTCGAAGCCGAGCACCGCCTCTTCCGACAGGCTTGAGTTCAGGACTTCGTAATTCGCCTGGTCGGGACCAAGGTGATTGAACGGCGTGTAGCGGCTCTCGTCTTCCTGATCGAACAGCACCGAGTGGCGCTGGGTGAAGGTGCCGCGTTCGCAATCCTGGCCGGACAGCCGGACCCGATTGCCTTCCTTCAGCATGGTGCAGAAAGCCAACGCTTCGCCGGTCGCCCAATCGATGTCGTTGCCGGTCTCGATCGCCTTCGCACGATTTTCGAGGAAGCGCTGGATGGTGCGGTGAAGCCGAAAGCCTTCCGGTACTGACGTAATCTTCGCGCCGATCTCCTTCAGCCTGGCGATATCGACGCCGGTGTTGCCGCGGCGCGGATCTTCAAGCAGATCGGCGGCCTTCATGCCGGACCAGCGTCCGTCGAGCCAGTCGGCCTTGTTCGGCTTGTAGCCGGTACCCGCCTCATACTCGGCTTCCAGCCGGGCGCGCCAGTCGGCCTTCGCCTTGGCGACCTCGCCTTCGCTCATCACGCCTTCGGCGATCAGCTTTCTCGAATAGATGTCCAGTGTGGAGGGATGCGAGCGGATCTTCTTGTACATCAACGGCTGGGTGAAGCCGGGCTCGTCGCCTTCGTTGTGACCGAAGCGGCGATAGCAGAACATGTCGATCACGACCGGCTTGTGGAATTTCTGCCGAAACTCGGTTGCGACCTTGGCTGCGAACACCACCGCTTCCGGATCGTCGCCGTTGACGTGGAAGATCGGCGCATCGATCATCTTCGCCACATCCGAAGGATACGGCGAGGAACGCGAATAGCGCGGATAAGTCGTAAAGCCGATCTGGTTGTTGACGATGAAGTGCACCGAGCCGCCGGTGCGATAGCCCTTCAGGTCCGACAGTCCGAAACACTCCGCCACGACGCCCTGCCCTGCGAACGCCGCGTCGCCGTGCAGCAGCAGCGGCATCACCGAGATGCGCTGGTCCGGCGGATCGCCATGCTGGTCCTGTTTGGCGCGCACCTTGCCCAGCACCACCGGATCGACGATCTCCAGATGCGACGGATTGGCCGTCAGCGACAAGTGCACGTTGTTGCCGTCAAAATCGCGGTCCGACGATGCGCCGAGATGATACTTCACGTCGCCGGAGCCTTCGATCTCATCCGGCGTCGACGACCCGCCCTTGAATTCATGGAACAGTGCACGGTGCGGCTTGGCCATCACCTGCGTCAGCACGTTGAGCCGTCCGCGATGCGGCATGCCCATGACGATCTCTTTCACGCCGAGATTGCCGCCGCGCTTGATGATCTGTTCCAGCGCCGGGATCAGCGACTCCGCGCCGTCGAGCCCGAAGCGCTTGGTGCCGGTGAACTTCACGTCGCAGAATTTTTCGAAGCCGTCGGCCTCGACCAGCTTCCGCAGGATCGCGCGCTTGCCTTCCGGCGTGAAGCTGATCTCCTTGTCGGGACCCTCGATGCGCTCCTGTATCCAGCCCTTCTGCTGCGGATTG
The DNA here is from genome assembly GCA_963774995.1 of uncultured Alphaproteobacteria bacterium. Classification (GTDB taxonomy): domain Bacteria; phylum Pseudomonadota; class Alphaproteobacteria; order Rhizobiales; family Xanthobacteraceae; genus P52-10. Next base: position 47,085 of record CAVZHJ010000001.1, on the reverse strand, counting down.
GAGATGTGCATGAACTCGACGCCGAGCGTCTGACAATAGGTACGCTGGCACAGCGCAACGATCTCGCGCAGGTTTGCGAAGTCGAGCCCGAGCACGTGATCGAGAAAAATCTTCCGGTCGAGATCGGCGTCGGTGAAGCCATACGAACGCGGATCGAGCTCTTCGTGATCTTTCTGCGGCTCCAGTCCGAGCGGATCGAGATTGGCGTGGAAATGCCCGCGCATGCGATAGGCGCGGATCAGCATCAGCGCGCGAATCGAATCACGCGTGGCCTGCTGGATGTCGGCCGCGGAAAGTTCGACGCCCTTCGCCTGCGCCTTCGCAGCCAGTTTGGTGCCGACCGATTTCTCGACTGCGGCCCAGTTGCCGTCGAGCGCGGAGACGAGATCGTCGCGCGGCGTGACCGGCCAGTTCGGCTTCTCCCAGGACGGGCCTTCGGCGCCTCGCTTAACGTCGGCCGGCTGATCCTTCAGGCTCTTGAAAAATTCCTGCCACTCACTGTCCACCGAAGCGGGGTTCGCTTCGAACCGCGCGTACATGTCTTCGATGTAGGGGGCGTTGGAACCGTAAAGGAACGAGGACAGTGCGAAGGCGGCATTCGCATCCTGACGAGACATGAGCGCGTCCTGATTTCTACTTCTGGCGTCGCAAAACGGGCGACTCTTCCCGGATCTTGAGCGATCCGGGCGCTTCGCACCCTGCTTAACCTATTTCTATCAGGACCGGGTGACGAAACGACACAAGAAATGAATCAAGACTTCAAAATTTCGGCAAGGGTCTTTCCCAGCCGGGCGGGCGATGGCGACACCCGGATGCCGGCCGATTCCATGGCTGCAATCTTGGAGTCGGCGCCGCCCTTGCCGCCGGAAATGATTGCGCCAGCGTGGCCCATACGGCGTCCTTCCGGAGCGGTCCGCCCGGCGATGAAGCCGACCATCGGCTTCTTGCGGCCGCGCTTCGCCTCGTCCTTCAGGAACTGTGCGGCGTCCTCTTCACCCGCGCCGCCGATCTCCCCGATCATCACAATCGATCGAGTTTTCGGGTCCGCCAGAAACATTTCGAGGATGTCGATGAATTCGGTTCCCTTGATCGGGTCGCCGCCGATGCCGGCCGCCGTGGTCTGACCGAACCCTTCCTGGGTCGTTTGATAGACCGCCTCATAGGTCAGCGTGCCGGATCGCGAGACGATGCCGACATTGCCCGGCTTGAAAATGTTGCCCGGCATGATGCCGATCTTGCATTCGCCCGCGGTCATCACGCCCGGACAGTTCGGGCCGATCAGCCGCGACTTCGAACCCGAGAGCGAACGCTTCACGCGCTGCATGTCGAGTACCGGAATGCCTTCGGTGATGGTGATGATCAGCGGTATTTCCGCGTCGATCGCTTCGCAGATCGCGTCCGCCGCGCCCGCGGGCGGAACGTAGATCACGCTGGCATCGGCGCCTGTCTTCTCGCGCGCCTCCTGCACCGTGTCGAACACCGGCAGGCCGAGATGAGTCGAGCCGCCTTTGCCGGGCGACGTGCCGCCCATCATCTTCGTTCCGTAGGCGATCGCAGCCTCGGAATGGAAGGTGCCGTTCTTGCCGGTGAATCCCTGGCAGATGACCCTGGTGTTCTTGTCGATCAGAATGGACATGGATTCCTGCTCATATCACTTCAGTCGCCGATAGACGCCGGTGAGCACGTCGGCCCACCCTTCCGCGTCGGGCGAAAACTGAATTTTGAGGGTGTAGGTGTCGGCGTCGATGATCTCATAGACGTGGCGCGCGCTGCCGCGCAGCGAACCTCGCAACAGCGTCAGCGTTTTGTCCTTCCAGACTCCCGAAGCCGGAGCCGGCGCGAAATAGCCGAGTGAATCGTGCCAGAAAAGCTTGTAGCGCCCGTCCTCGCGGTCGAAGGTGAAAACGCCATGGGTGGCGAAAGTCTCCTTGCCATCGCGGGTCTGAAGCGTGTCCTGGATCAGGTAGAAGCCGTTGAGCCCCAGCCGTGCGCTGACATGCGACGCGGCCGGACCACCCTCGACCCAGCGCGACGGAAAAACCGTCTCCTCACCATTCCATTCGCCTGCGAACGCCGCGAGCCTGCGGTGCTCGTCGAGCGGCTTCGGGGCAGTGAGGCGATCTTCAGCCATCGACGAACCCTCCCTGGCGATTGGTCGTAGGGGTGAACGCACCGGACGGCTCATTCTCTTCTAAGCCGCAGACCAGTTCAACCGAGTACGCGTTCCCGCCGATTCTCCGAGACGCGGTCATGAGCGGAAGCGCCACACTGAGAGACAGGAGACTGGCGCTCGCCACCTGCATCAGGCCGCCGCCTTCACCGCGTTGACAATCTTCTGCGCGGCATCGTCGAGATTGTCGGCAGGCACGACGTTCAACCCGGACTCCTTGATGATCTTCTTGCCGAGCTCGACGTTGGTGCCCTCGAGCCGCACCACCAGCGGAATTTTCAGACCGGCCTCATTGACCGCGGCGACGACGCCTTCGGCGATGATGTCGCACTTCATGATGCCGCCGAAGATGTTGACGAGGATGCCCTTCACCTTCGGATCGGAGGAGATGATCTTGAAGGCGGCGGTGACCTTCTCTTTCGTCGCGCTGCCGCCGACATCGAGGAAGTTCGCCGGCGCCATGCCGTACAGCTTGATGATGTCCATGGTCGCCATCGCGAGCCCGGCGCCGTTGACCATGCAGCCGATCGTGCCGTCCAGCGCCACATAGTTCAGGTCGTATTTCGACGCTTCGATTTCCTTGGGATCTTCTTCGGTCTCGTCGCGAAGTTTGACGATGTCCGGATGACGATAGAGCGCATTGGAGTCGAACGACACCTTGGCATCAAGACAGACCAGTTGGCCCTGCCCGGTGACGATCAGCGGGTTCACCTCGAGCATCGACATGTCTTTTGCGACGAACGCGGTATAAAGCCTGGTGACGATGTCTTCCGCCTGCTTTGCGAGATCGCCGGTCAATCCGAGCGCTTTCGCGACGATGCGGCCATGATGGCTCATGATGCCGGTCGCGGGATCGACAGAGAAGGTGACGATCTTTTCCGGCGTCTTGTGCGCGACGTCCTCGATGTTCACACCGCCTTCGGTCGAGACGACGAAGGAAATGCGCGAGGTCTCGCGATCGACCAGCACCGAGAGATAGAACTCCTTGGCGATGTCGGAGCCGTCTTCGATGTAGAGGCGATTGACCTGTTTGCCGGCAGGTCCCGTCTGGATCGTGACAAGCGTCGCGCCCAGCATCTGCCGGGCGAACGCCTTTACTTCATCGATGGACTTGGCAAGACGCACGCCGCCCTTGTCGCCGGCGGACGCTTCCTTGAATTTTCCCTTGCCGCGGCCGCCGGCATGGATCTGGCTCTTCACCACCCAGAGCGGCCCGCCGAGTTCCTTCGCTGCGGCTTCCGCCTCGGTCGCCTTGAACACCGGCACGCCGCGCGAGACGGGCACGCCGAACTCTTTCAACACCGCCTTGGCCTGATACTCGTGGATATTCATTCGATCGCCCCCGCAGCCGATGCGACGCATCGGCGTCTAGCTGAGAACGGCGGCCGCAGGCCGCCTACGCCCCGACTTCATTTCCACGCGTCGCCATTGACGCGGCCGCCTGCGCCTCCCCTGCCGTTACTTTCCGAGCAGGTCGGGTGCGATCTTCTTGCAGGCGTCGATCAGGCCACGCACCGCGTCAGCCGATTTGTCGAATGCGGCGCGATCGGGACCAGTGAGCTCGATCTCGACGATACGCTCGACGCCCTTGGCGCCGATGACGACCGGCACGCCGACATAGATGTCCTTCATGCCGTATTCGCCGTTGAGCCAGACGGCGCAGGGCAGCACCCGCTTCTTGTCGCGCAGATAGCTCTCGGCCATCGCGATCGCCGACGCGGCCGGCGCGTAGAATGCCGAACCGGTCTTCAGCAGGTTGACGATCTCGGCGCCGCCATTGCGCGTGCGGTCGACGATTTCGTCGATGCGCGCCTGCGAGGTCCAGCCCATCTTGACGAGATCGGGAAGCGGAATGCCGGCGACGGTCGAATACTTCGTCAGCGGCACCATCGTGTCGCCGTGGCCGCCGAGCACGAAGGCCGTCACGTCCTCGACCGAAACGTTGAATTCGTCGGCAAGGAAGTAGCGGAAACGCGAGGAATCCAGCACGCCCGCCATGCCGACCACCTTCTTCGGCGGCATCCCGGATGCCTTCTGCAAGGCCCAGACCATCGCGTCGAGCGGGTTGGTGATGCAGATGACGAACGCGTCCGGCGCATACTTCTTGATGCCGGCGCCGACCTGCTCCATCACCTTCAGATTGATGCTGAGAAGATCGTCGCGGCTCATGCCGGGCTTGCGCGGAACGCCGGCGGTGACGATGCAGACCGCAGCGCCGGCGATCGCCTCATAGGAGTTTGCGCCGGTGTAGGCGGCGTCGAAGCCGTCGACCGGCGACGACTGTGCGATGTCCAGCGCTTTGCCCTGCGGCACGCCTTCGGCGATATCGAACATCACGACATCGCCCAACTCTTTCAGGCCGACGAGATGAGCGAGTGTGCCGCCGATCTGACCTGAACCAATCAAAGCAATCTTGTCGCGCGCCATGGGGAGACTGTCCTTCTAAGCCTACGGGGATACAGGAGGTGGGACGGGAGAACCTCTTCGGTCGATAGCCCTTTCACGGGGCCCGTTCAAGTCGCCAGTAGCTCAATAATTGGACGCAAACCAAAACTGCTCAGGTTTCGATCAAACCTTCGCGCGAACCACTGCCGAGCTGCTGCTCGCGGCTGCCATGAGGCAGCACCAGATAGGATTCCGAGCCCATCTCGATCAGCCGCGACGACGTCCGCTTGAACTCGTTGACCTCGACGCCGTCGGTCGCAAGATACAGCGACAACGGGTCGGCGTCGGCGGACGCGACGAGCTTCACGCAATTGTCGTACAAGGTGTCGATCAGTGTGATGAAGCGTTTGGCGAAATTGCGGTGCTCGTAGTGCATCACCGGCACGCGATCCAGCACCAGCGTGTGAAAATCGTGCGCGAGGCGCAGGTAATCCGACGCCCCCAGCGGCATCTCACAGAGTTCCTTGAAGCTGAAGCGCGCGACGCCATGCGCGGCGCGCGGCACGCGCAGCTTGCGCCCCTTGACGATGATATCCTGGGTTTTGGCCGGCGCTCCGCCCGTCAGCCGTTGCCAGGCCTTGTCGAGCGCCAGGTCCGCGTTCTTGTTCGCGGGCACATGCCACATCGTCACGCCGGCAAGCTTCTCGAGACGGAAGTCCGTGCGTGCATCGAGCAGCACTACGTCCATCTGCGCCTGCAGGAGCTTGATGAACGGCAGGAACAGGCCGCGATTCAACCCGCCCTTGTAAAGGTCATCCGGCGCGACGTTGGAGGTCGCCACCACGACCGTGCCAAGCTCGAACAGTTTCGTGAACAGCCGGCCGAGAATCATGGCATCGGCAATATCGGTGACGTGGAATTCGTCAAAGCAGAGCAGCCACGCCTCCCTGAAGATCGAATGCGCCGTGAGGGTCACCGGATCGTCATCGGTGATTGCGCCGCTCGCGATCTTTTGACGGAAGCCGTGCACGCGCTCATGCACGTCTGCCATGAATTCGTGGAAATGCGCGCGCCGCTTGTGCCGGACCGGGCTGGAATGGAAAAACAGATCCATCAGCATGGTCTTGCCGCGGCCGACCTCGCCATGGATGTAGAGCCCCTTGATCTGTTCCGTCTGTTTGCCGTTGCCGAACAGGCGGCCCAGCAACCCCGCCTTGCGTGCGGCCGGGCGATAGTGCGCGAGCATCGCCTCGAGCCCGGCGAATGCCTCGGCGGCAGACGCCTGCGCCGCATCGGCTTCGATTTCGCCGGAGGTCACAAGCGCCTGATATTGGGAACGGAACGAGGCGGGCTTCGCAGCAGACATGCAGCCTTAACGGCTGAAAATCACCGCAAATGCAAGAGTTCACGCCGGAAAATTTTGGCATGGCCACTTGCACGAGCGGGCGCTCACTTGCGAGTGAGCCCGAGTCGGTTTGAGATAGCGTTTTCCTTCCATGCGTTTCGCCGCGATAGATGGATTTGTGATGTCGGATTTGGCTGCTTTTCAGATGCGCCGGTTGTCCCGTGCCGACGGGCCAGCGTTTCGCGCCATCCGCCTGGAGGGGCTCGAGAAGCACCCTGCCGCCTTTTCAGCGTCCCTCGAGGAAGAGAGCGGCCATCCGCCATCCTGGTTCGCAGATCGGGTAGACGGGAATTTTGTACTCGGCGTGGAGGACCGGGGCCGGTTGGTCGGGGTCGCCGGCTTCTACATCCAGGGCAGCGAAAAGACGCGGCATCGCGGCACCCTCTGGGGAATGTATGTGCGCGAGGAAGCGCGCGGAAATGGCGTCGCGCGGCGACTGGTCGAGGGCATCCTCGCCCACGCGCGACAGCACGTGGAAGAAGTCGCCTTGAGCGTATGGTCGGAAAACGCAACTGCCATCGCCTGCTATAAATCCGCGGGCTTCACCGTGACAGGGCTCGATGCACGCGCCCTCAAGATTGGCGGCGCCTGGTTTGACCATCTGCTGATGAAGGTGCAGTTCGCAAGCGGCTAGCCGCCATGCTGCACGTATTTGTTTGAGCATGATCGCCTGCCGACAACCGGCATCCACCCCCGTATCAAGTCCGGGGGCAGGAGTTTTCGGGATCGCTCAGCGCGTAGGCATCTTCGACGATATACGGCCCGCCGCCGACCGAAGCGCGCGAGGAAAACAGTACGAAGCGGTCCACGGTAAAGCTGCGGCTTGGAAAGTAACCGCGCACCGAGAGATAGTCGGCGACATCCTGGTTGGACGCATCGCGCAACCGCGCGAGCGTCACATGCGGCGTGAACTTGCGCCCTTCGGGGTCGAGCCCGACCCGTTGCATCAGCCGCTCCAGTTCCGCCTGCAATTCCAGCAACGGACGGCAGGGCGCGACGGAGGCGACCACCGCGCGCGGCTTCTTGCCGCCGAACGACGACAGCCCCTGCAGCTTGACCTCGAACGGCCGGCGCCTGATGCGAACCAGCATCGAGGCGACTTCGTTGGCCGCGACGCCATCGATGTCGCCGATAAATCTGAGCGTGACGTGGTAATTTTCGGGATTGATCCAGCGCGCCCCGGGCAATCCCCCGCGCAAAGTGGACAGCGAATGACCGATGTCCTCGGGAATTTCCAGACCGGTGAAGAGGCGGGGCATCGCACACTCCTCGATGCAGAAAGCGACGAATCGCCGGTTGCTATTCATAACAAACCCGGACCGCGCTGCGAAGCGCTGCGCGGGTGAGTTTTATGACGCTTTTTTAGCGCCGCTCCGCCGAAACCTTGGTCAGGAAAGCCTCGACCGTCGGCAGGATGCGGGCAACGATGACGTCGATACCTTCGGCCGTCGGATGAAGACCGTCCGGCTGATTGAGCTTTGCCTCGCCCGCAACGCCGTCGAGAAAAAACGGATAGAGCGGCACCTCATAAGCCTTCGCGAGATCGGGATAGATCGGATCGAACCTCGCCACATAGTCCGGTCCATAGTTGGGCGGCGCAACCATGCCCGCGAGCATGACCGCAATCTTGCGGGCCTGCAGCTGTTTGACGATGTCTTCGAGCGCTGCTTTCGTCACCTTCGGATCGAGCCCCCGCAACGCATCGTTGGCGCCGAGTTCGACGATCACGGCCTCGGTCCCGTCCGGGATCGACCAGTCGAGCCGGTCCCGCCCGGCGGAGGTGGTGTCGCCGGAAACGCCGGCATTGAGAATGTCGACCTTGATGCCTTTGTCCCGCAGTGCTTTCTGCAGCCGCGCCGGAAAAGCCGCCCCGGCCAGCAGCCCGTATCCCGCGCTCAGCAAATCGCCGAGCACCGCGAGCTTGATCGGAGCCTGGCTTTGGACCTGGGTTTGGGCTTGAGCCCGGGCCAACGCGAGGGAATCAGGCGACATCAGAGCCAATCCTGCCACGATTGCGAGCGACAACATTTGCGTGAGCCTCTCGACCAACGCCCTGAATGTCCCATATGACGGTTTCATGGACAGTCTCATCAATCCTCACCTGCGGCCCGGCGCGAACGCCGACGCCATCGCCCTCTCCAACGTTAACCTATCCCTCGGCTCCGGTGCAGCGCGGGTGCATATCCTGAAGGATATCAGCCTGCAGATCGCCTCGGGGAGCGCCGTCGGCCTGATCGGGCCGTCGGGCTCCGGCAAATCGACCTTGCTCATGATCATGGCCGGACTTGAACGGCCCGACCGTGGCGAAGTGGTGGTGGACGGGACGAGTTTCAACGCGTTGGACGAGGACGCGCTCGCACGTTTTCGTGGGCGCAATGTCGGCATCGTCTTCCAGTCCTTCCACCTGATCCCGACCATGACGGCGCTGGAAAATGTTGCCGTCCCGCTCGAGCTCGCGCGCGATTCCGACGCCCATGCGCGCGCGCGAACAGGAGCTCGCATCGGTCGGACTCGGCGAGCGGCTGCACCACTATCCCTCGCAGCTCTCCGGCGGCGAACAGCAGCGCGTCGCGCTGGCGCGCGCGCTCGCACCCGATCCGGCGATCCTGCTCGCCGACGAGCCGACCGGGAATCTCGACGAGGCGACCGGCAAGCAGATCGTCGACCTCCTGTTCGCCAAGCACGCCGAGCGCGGCATGACGCTGGTGCTGGTCACGCACGATCATGCGCTGGCAGATCGCTGCGACCGCGTGGTGCGGCTGCGCTCCGGCCGCGTCGATACTGAAGTGGCCGGCAAAAGCCGCGCCGGTGTCGCGTAAGCCATGACGGCGCTCGCATCCGACCTGCCGCAATCCGCACCCTCGCCCTATCATGACCGCGCGTCGCTGCAGGCGTTTCGCTACGCGATGCGCGAACTGCGCGGCGGCTTGCGCGGATTTTATGTCTTCGTCGCCTGCATCGCACTCGGCGTTTTCGCCATTGCCGGCGTCGGCGCGCTGTCATCGAGCCTGTCCGACAGTCTGGAGCGCGAGGGCCGCACGCTGCTTGGCGGCGACATTGCGTTCTCGCTGATCCAGCGCGAAGCAAAGCCGGAAGAGCGCGCGTTCCTCGAGACGCAAGGCCAGCTCTCGGTCGTCGCGACCCTGCGCGGCATGGTGCGCGCGGCCGACGGCCAGCTCGCCCTGGTCGAACTCAAATCGGTGGACGCCACCTACCCGACGCTGGGCAAGGTCACCGCTCAGCCGCAACTGCCGACCAACGAACTGCTTGGCGAGCGCAACGGCGCATTCGGCGCTGCGGCCGACGCGGTGTTGCTGGCGCGGCTCGGCCTGAAAATCGGCGAGCGCGTCAATGTCGGGTCGGCGACATTTGAAATTCGTTCCGTCATCAGCTCCGAGCCCGACAAGCTCGCGGGCGGGGTCGGGTTGGGGCCGCGCTTCCTGATCAGCGAAACCGGCCTGCGCGCGACAGACCTGCTGCAGCCGGGCAGCCTGGTGCGCTGGATCTACCGCGTCCGATTGCCCGATGCGGCCGCAAGCGAGGCGGCGGTGCTGGCCGTCGGCGATGCGGCGCGCAAAAGCCTTCCCGATGCAGGTTGGGAAATCCGCAGCCGCGGCAATGCCTCGCCGCAGCTTGAACGCAACATCAACCGTTTCACGCAGTTCCTGACGCTGGTCGGCCTCGCAGCGCTTCTGGTCGGCGGCGTCGGTGTCGCCAATGCCGTGAAAAGCCATCTCGACCGCAAGCGCGACGTGATCGCAACGCTGAAAGCGCTCGGCGCGACCGGTACCGGCGTGTTCACGATCTATCTGGTGCAGATCGTGATCCTTGCGTTGATCGGATCGCTGATCGGGCTCGCCGTCGGTGCGGCCTTGCCCTTCGTCGTCGTCGGGGTGCTGGGCAACCTGCTGCCGCTGCCGATCCAGCCTGCCGTGCATGCCGGCGACCTGCTGCTGTCGCTGGTCTACGGACTTTTGACGGCGCTGGCCTTTGCCCTGTGGCCGCTCGGGCGCGTGCACGACATCCCGGTCGCAACGCTGTTCCGCGAGACGACGGGAAGCGAATGGCGGTGGCCGCGGCGGCGCTACCTCGCCATGATGGCGGCCGCCATCGCGCTATTGATCGCCGTTGCCGTGGGCCTCGCCTATGACCGGCGGGTGGCGCTGATCTTTATCGCCTCGTCGGTCGCGGTGTTCGGTCTGCTGCGGCTGATCTCGCTCGGCGTCATGGCCGGTGCGCGCCGCGTGCCGCGGCCGCGCATGACCATGCTTCGTCTGGCAATCGCCAACATTCACCGGCCCGGCGCGCTGACGCCATCGGTGGTGTTGTCGCTCGGCCTCGGCCTGACGGTGCTGGTGACGATCACGCAGATCGACCGCAACCTGCAGCGCCAGTTCATGGCGTCGCTGCCGGAGAAGGCGCCGTCATTCTTCTTCGTCGACATTCCGGCCGCGGACGCCGAGCGCTTCGATGCATTCCTCAACGAGCAGGTTCCGGGCGGCAAGATCGAGCGCGTGCCGATGCTGCGCGGGCGGATCGTGGAGGCGCGCGGCCTGAAACCGGAAGAGCTGGCGCCGTCGCCGGACGCCGCCTGGGTGCTGCAAAGCGACCGCGGCCTGACCTACACCGCCGACATTCCGTCCGGTTCCAAGATCGTCGAGGGCGAATGGTGGAAAGCGGACCATAGCGGCCCGCCGCTGGTGTCGTTCGAAAAGAAGCTCGCCGACGGCCTTGGCCTGAAGCTCGGCGACAGCGTCACCGTGAACGTGCTCGGCCGCAACGTGACCGCCAGGATCGCCAACATGCGTACGGTCGACTGGCAGAACCTCGGCATCAACTTCGTGCTGGTGTTCTCGCCGAACGCCTTCCGGGGCGCGCCGCACACCCATATCGCGACCCTGACCGAGCAGAATTCCAGCCCGGACAGCGACGCAAAGATCATCAAGGCGGTGGCGGACGCCTTCCCCAGCGTGACCAGCGTCCGGGTCCGCGAAGCGCTGCAAACCGTCGGCGCCGTGGTCACCAACCTGGTGCTGGCGATCCGCGCGTCCAGCGCGATTACGCTGGTCTCCGCCATGCTCGTGCTCGGTGGCGCGCTGGCCGCCGGTCACCGGCATCGGGTCTACGACGCCGTCATCCTGAAGACGTTGGGAGCCACCCGCGGCCGCCTGATCGGCGCCTATGCCCTCGAATACCTGATGATCGGTCTGGCCACGGCGGTGTTCGGACTGCTGGCTGGTACCGTTGCCGCATGGCTGATCGTCACCCGGCTCATGACTCTGTCATTTGCCTGGGACGGCCCGAGTGCGGCGGCGGTGGTCGCTGGCGCCCTGGCCGTCACCATCGGCCTTGGCCTGATCGGTACGCTGATCGCGCTAAACCAGAAACCAGCGCCCGTGCTCAGGAATTTATGACAATTTGTAGCAGCGGAATCGCCACTTCGCGACATTCAGCCGCGCGTGGACCGTTGCAGCGAATGTGTTAGTTTCCCACATGCTTACTCGGGTCGGATACCGCTTCAACGCAGCCACATCGGCGGCGCCGGGGTATTCGGTACAATATCGCGCCGGCAGCGCACGCCCTTAGCGTCTTGCCGGACAACATTCGGGGTTTCGACCATGTCGGACTTGGACCGTAACTACGCATCTCCTTTCGGCCGGGCTGCCACCCGCGCGGATGCCGCGACCGTCGATGCCGGTCTGCGCGCCCACATGCTGCGCATCTACAACTATATGGCGATCGGCCTCGCCATCACCGGCTTCGCGGCCCTCGGCGTCTACATGTTTGCCGTGACCGGCGACGCTTCCGCGGCCGCCAAATCGGCAAGCGGCGCTGCGCTCGCGTTGAAGAGCGGGCAATACCTGACGCCGTTCGGCTATGCGATGTATGCCAGCCCGCTGAAGTGGCTGTTCATCCTCGCCCCGCTGGCGATGGTGTTCGTCATCTCGTTCGGCATCCAGCGGCTCCGTCCGGCAACGGCGCAGCTGCTGTTCTGGGCGTTCGCGGCGCTGATGGGCATCTCGCTGTCGTCGATCTTCCTCGTCTACACGCACACCTCGATCGTGCGCGTGTTCTTCATCACCGCGGCGTCGTTCGGTGCGCTGAGCCTCTACGGCTACACCACCAAGCGTGACCTCACCGGCATGGGCTCGTTCCTGATGATGGGCCTGTTCGGCGTCATCATCGCGAGCCTGGTCAACATCTTCCTCGCCTCGTCGATGCTGCAGTTCATCGTCTCGGTCGTGGGCGTGCTGGTGTTCGCAGGCCTGACCGCCTGGGATACGCAGCGGCTGAAGAACGAGTACATCTACGGCTACGCCGGCGAAGGCGACGTCGCGGAACGCTCCGCCATCCTCGGCGCGCTGTCGCTGTACCTGAACTTCATCAACCTGTTCACGCTGCTGATGCAGCTGCTCGGCCAGCGCGAGTAACAGGTAAGCCCGATCGCCAGTTACGAAGCCCCGGCCGAAAGGCCGGGGCTTTTGTTTTGCGGCCTGGCAAAAGCCGGTTCCCAACCGCTGCGACGATGCGCTAGCTTTGGTTGCCGAGCACTTACAGAGCCATGTCCTTGCAGATCAGACCCGCTTCGCCCGCCGACCTCCCCGCCATCACTGCGATCTACGCTCACGCCGTGCTGTACGGTACGGCGACCTTCGAACTCGAGCCGCCCGATGTTGCCGAGATGACGCGGCGCTACGAGACGCTGTCGGCAGGCGGCTTCCCGTACCTTGCGGCAACCATCGACGGCGCCGTCGTCGGCTATGCCTATGCCGGGCCTTACCGGGCCCGGCCGGCCTATCGCTTCGCGGTCGAAAATTCGATCTATCTCGATCCGAAGGCTCAGGGGAAGCGGGTCGGCACACGGCTGATGCAGGCGCTGCTCACTGAATCGGAAGCGCGCGGCTACCGGTTGATGGTGGCGGTGATCGGCGATTCGGCGAACCTCGCATCGATCGGCGTTCACACTCGCGCCGGTTTCCAGATGGTCGGCACGCTGCAGAACGTCGGCCTGAAATTCGGCCGCTGGCTGGATACGGTGCTGATGCAGCGGCCGCTCGGTGAAGGCGCGGGGACGATACCGAAGATCTGAATTTGTCTTCGTCATTCCGGGGCGCGTCGAAGACGCCAACCCGGAATCCGGCGACACGGCAGAGAAATCGGATTCCGGGTTCGCGCGCCTTGCGCGCGCCCGGAATGACGCAAAGCAGTTGGCGTCGCCTCACACCACCGACAGCTTGCGGTCGATCACCAGCAGCACACGGTCGAGTTCGTGGCCGCGGCGCAGGATGTGGCCGCTGGCCGAGATGACGCTGTAGGCGCCCTGCTTGCGCGCCAGCTGCGGATCCTTCTCGATGCGATAGAGCGGGACCTCCGACGCGCGGCGGAAGATCGAGAACACCGCGCGGTCTTTCAGAAAGTCGATCGCGTAGTCGCGCCATTCGCCGTCGGCGACCATGCGGCCATAGAGGTTGAGGATGCGACTGAGTTCGAGGCGATTGAAGGTAACGCGGCTGGGGCCGGGAACGGATGCGCCGCTGCGCTCCGCCCCCCGGCTCTCGCTGGGATCACCATCGCCGGTCGTCAAACTCATGCGGCGCCTCCTGTTGTTTTCACGGCAAGATTACGCCGGGCGTGGGCCGCTGCAAGCCTCAAGCAGGCCTCGGGTGACAGCGGCATGAAAATTGTAGAACAATCAACAACATTACCCTCGTCACGGGATCGTTAGACAAACCATAATCATGCCCAATTTCGGCCAAGCCGCCGCCGCCCTGACTTGCGAAATAACAATCTCTGCGTTGGCCCGATTCTGACTGTTCCGGATTCCTCAGCCCCCAGCCCCCCGGGACTTTTGGGATCGGGCCGTTCGCAGAGTTTAGAATGATCCGAGAAACCCGCTGATCCGAGAAACCAACCGGCGCGAGCCGGTTTTTTGTTGTCTGCATTGACGAGAATTCAGCCTGAAGGCACGGGCCTTCAGTCCGCCCGCTCATGAAACGCCGATGGTTCGCATCGGCTGCGGCGAAATCGGGGTCCTTGTCGCAGAGAAGGCCCCGATTGCGCTGCGCTTCATCCGGGCTAAGAGGCTCCGGCAAATCAGCGCAGTGACGAATAAGTCGCGCCGAGCATCGCGCCGGGCCGGTCGCGACTGCCTTCCTGAACGTAGGCGATCGCGCCGTCGACATCATGGCTGTTGAGATTTTCGATCGGCACTGTCCACGTCGCGGGCTTGCCGTTCCAGTCGCCGACCTTCAGCCAGTCGCGCGCGACGTTGTGGTAGGTGATTTCCTTGCCGCGATTCTCGCCGCGTCCGATCAAAACCGGCACCGACTTCGCAACCGAGCAGATCCAGACTTCGCCCGCCTGACTGGCGGATGAGGATTTCAGACACCGATACGGTGATCTGTCCCTTCGCCACCGATACCTTGACCGGCACGGACATCACGCCGGCTTTGCCGGCGCTGTCGGCGATCGCACGCTCGATGCTCGCGCGATCGCTGCCCAGCGCATGCAGCCTGCCGTTGACGATGACCTGCGGCGTGTAGACCTGACGGTCGCCGCGGATCTTCGAATACGCCTTCTGGCGCGCAGTGAATTTCGGATCGGCCAGCGTATCCTTCCAGCCGAGATAATCCCAGTAGTCGATCGGCAGGCTCACCGCGATCACGCTCGGATCCTTCGCGATCTCGCCGATCAGCTTGTCGGCTTCCGGGCACGATGAGCACCCTTGCGACGTGAACAGCTCGATCACTGCGCGTGGTTCGGCGGATGCGGGATTTGCGAAGAACAGGCCTACGCCGGCGGCGATGACGACCGAGACCGGCGACATGGACGAAGGCGTTCGCTCTTTAAGTTGCGGGAGTTCGTCCTGCATTGCACCGCTCATATTGGCGTCCCGCTTCCGCAGAAAAGGCGGCCTACTCATAGGCCGCCTTTCAATCACTGACATCTCACATCGCAGTGAGACATGTCTTCTGTCAAACGGGACATTACGCCGCCAATTGGCGCAATACGTAGTGGAGAATGCCTCCGTTGCGGAAATATTCGAGCTCATCGAGCGTGTCGATACGGCAGAGCAGCGGAACCCGTCGCAACAAACCCTCGCCGGACACGATTTCGGCCGAAAGCGTCTGGCGCGGCTTGAGATCGCCTTGAAGTCCCCGGATCGTCACCTGCTCGTCGCCCTTCAGCCCGAGCGACTGCCACGACGTTCCCTCCTCGAAGGTCAGCGGCAAGACGCCCATGCCGACAAGATTGGATCTGTGGATGCGCTCGAAGCTCTGGCAGACCACCGCGCGCACACCAAGCAGGCGCGTGCCCTTCGCGGCCCAGTCGCGCGATGACCCGTTGCCGTATTCCGCGCCCGCGAACACAACCAGCGGCACCTGCTCCTGCTGATACTTCATCGCCGCTTCGTAGATCGACATCTGCTCGCCGTCCGGCCAGTGCCTGGTCAATCCGCCTTCCGGAATGTTGCCGTCCGCGCCTTTCAGCAGGAAGTTCTTGATGCGGATATTGGCGAAGGTGCCGCGCATCATCACTTCGTGGTTGCCGCGCCGCGTGCCGTACTGGTTGAAGTCGGCGGGACGCACCTGCCGTTCCGACAAATAATGTCCGGCGGGCGAGGTCAGCTTGATCGAACCGGCGGGCGAGATGTGATCGGTGGTGATCTTGTCGCCGAAGATGGCCAGGATGCGCGCATCGACAATGTCTGCGATCGGCTCGGGCTCCATCTTCATGCCCTCGAAGTAGGGCGGATTCTGCACATAGGTCGAGCTCATGTTCCAGCGATAGGTCTCGCTGTCGGTGGTCTTGATCTTGCGCCAGTTCGGATCACCCTTGAACACGTTGGCGTAGCGCTTCTTGAACACCTTCGACGTGACGAACTTCTTGATGAAGGCGTTTATCTCCTTCGTCGTCGGCCAGATGTCCTTCAGATACACCGGCTTGCCGTCCTTGCCCGTGCCGATCGGCTCGACCGCGAGATTCTTCCGCACAGATCCGGCGAGCGCGTAGGCGACGACCAGCGGCGGCGACGCAAGATAGTTCGCCTGCACGTCCGGGCTGACGCGGCCTTCGAAATTGCGGTTGCCCGACAGCACCGCTGCGGCGATGATGCCGTTCTCGTTGATCGACTTCGAAATCTCCTCCGGCAGCGGGCCCGAATTGCCGATGCAGGTGGTGCAGCCGAACCCGATCAGGTTGAAGCCGACCTTGTCGAGTTCCTTCTGCAAGCCCGAATTATCGAGATACTCCGCAACCACCTGGCTGCCGGGCGCGAGCGACGTCTTCACCCACGGCTTCGCCTTCAAGCCCCTGGCGGCCGCGTTGCGCGCGAGCAGGCCCGCGCCGATCAGGACGCTCGGGTTCGAGGTGTTGGTGCAGGAGGTGATCGCAGCGATCACGACATCGCCGTGACCGAGATCATCAGGACGGCCTTCGACAGCGTAGCGCTGCGACTGTTCGATCGCCTTCTTGTATTCGGTCTCCATCGCCGCGGCGAAACCTTCCGCGACCGACGGCAACGCAACGCGCCCCTCGGGACGCTTCGGCCCCGCGAGCGACGGCACGACTTCGGCGAGATCGAGCATCAGCGTCTCGGTGAACACCGGATCAGGCGTCGCCGAGGTTCGGAACATGCCCTGCGCCTTGGCATACTTCGTGACCAGCGCGACGCGCGCGGTGGCACGGCCGGAGGTCTTCAAATAATCGATCGTCTCGCTGTCGACCGGGAAGAAGCCGCAGGTCGCGCCATATTCCGGCGCCATGTTGCCGATCGTGGCCTTGTCGGCGACCGAGAGATAATCGAGACCGGGGCCGAAGAATTCGACGAATTTGCCGACCACGCCCTTCTTGCGCAGCATTTGCGTGACCGTCAGCACGAGGTCGGTCGCGGTCACACCTTCCTTCAACTGGCCCTTCAACTTGAAACCGATCACTTCCGGCAGCAGCATCGACAACGGCTGGCCGAGCATGGCCGCCTCGGCCTCGATGCCGCCGACGCCCCAGCCAAGCACGGCGAGGCCGTTGACCATGGTCGTGTGCGAATCAGTGCCGACCAGTGTGTCGGGATAGGCGACTTCGAACATCCCGGTCTTCTTGCCGATGGTGAGCTTCTCTTTCCGCGTCCAGACGGTCTGCGCCAGATACTCGAGATTGACCTGATGGCAGATGCCCGTGCCCGGCGGCACCACGGAGAAATTCGAGAATGCGCGCTGACCCCATTTCAGGAATTCGTAGCGCTCCTGATTCTGCTTGTACTCTTCGGTGACGTTTTTCTTGAACGCCTGATTGTCGCCGAAGAAATTCACGATCACCGAGTGGTCGATGACGAGATCGACCGGCACCAGCGGATTGATCTTCTCCGCATCGCCGCCGAGCGCCTGCATCGCATTGCGCATGGCGGCGAGGTCGACGACCGCCGGCACGCCGGTGAAATCCTGCATCAGCACGCGCGCCGGGCGGAACGCCACCTCATGCTCGAGCTTGCGGGTCTTCATCCATTTCGCCACTGCCTGGATGTCTTCCTTCTTGACCGTGCGACCGTCTTCATTCCGCAAGAGGTTCTCCAGCAGCACCTTCATGGAGAACGGCAGCCTGGAAATGCCCTTCAGCCCGTTTTTCTCAGCCGCAGGCAGGCTGTAATAAACGTAGGTCTTGGCGCCGACCTTGAGGGTCTTGCGGGACTTGAAGCTGTCGAGCGAGGTCATGTTGGGATCCCAATTGAAGTCCGACGGACACTCCGATAGGGGTATCCAGTAACCGCTGATACGGGTCGGGCCAAACGTTGTTCTGCCGGATGCGCGGTGCAGCATCCGGTTCCGGTTTATAATCTTTTTAAACTGGCCGCCACATCTGCAAACCGGTTTTCTGGGATGCGTGTGGGCATTGCACGAAACAGGTTAGAAGGCCCGCGAAAGGCTGACAGGACATCATGCGGCTTGCGGGCAGCGACGTGACGTGTGTGCGGGGCGGGCGCGAGGTTTTTGCCGCGCTGAATTTCGCTGTCGACGGCGGCGAGGCGCTTGCCGTCACCGGGCGCAACGGCGCTGGAAAGTCGTCGCTGCTGCGGCTGATCGCCGGGCTGCTGTCGATCGAGGGCGGATCGATCGGCCTTCAGGGCGGCGACACCGAGCGGACACTGGCCGAGCAATGCCACCTGCTCGGGCATCGCGACGGCCTGAAACCTTCGCTCACGGTGACGGAAAATCTCGAATTCTGGCGCCATTTTCTCGGCGGCGAGAGCGGCCTGCCCCCGAACGCGTGTCTCGATGCTGCAGGCATCGCCCATCTCGCCGGCCTGCCGGCATCCTATCTCTCCGCCGGTCAGCGGCGGCGGTTGGCGATTGCCCGGCTTGTCGCAATCAAGCGCCCGGTCTGGCTGCTGGACGAGCCGACATCGGCGCTCGACACCCACGCGCAGTCGCTGCTCACAGAGCTGATGACGAAACATCTCGCAACCGGCGGACTGATCGTAGCCGCGACCCACGATGCGCTTGGCGTCTCCACGCGCGAATTGCGGATTGGGGACCCGGCGTGAGCGCGCTTGCAGCCTTGGTCCGGCGCGACATTCTCGTCGCGATGCGCGTCGGCGGCGGCGCGCTGATCGGCGTGCTGTTCTTCCTCAGCGTCGTCGTGCTGATGCCGTTCGCCGTCGGCCCCGACCTCGCGCTGCTGAAACGCATCGGCCCCGCGATCCTCTGGCTCGGCGCCATGCTGGCAAGCCTGCTGACGCTCGACCGCCTGTTCACGGCCGATCACGAGGACGGCTCGCTCGACCTCATCGCCATGAGCCGGACCCCGCTGGAACTCATCTGCATCGCCAAGGCGCTGGCGCACTGGATAGCGTCGAGCATCCCGCTGATTATTGCGGCACCGATCCTCGGCCTCATGCTCAATCTCGACGGTGCTGCGACCGCAGGCGTGATGCTGACACTGCTCGCCGGAACGCCGGCGCTCACGCTCACCGGCATGATCGGCGCAGCACTCGCCGTCACGCTCCGGCGCGGCGGGCTGCTGCTTCCCGTCCTGGTGCTGCCGCTGTCGATCCCGACGCTGATTTTCGGCGTGATCGCGTCCAATGCGGCTGCGAACGGACAGTCGCCGTTCGGCGCGCCGTTCTCGATCCTTTGTGCGCTCTCGCTGTTCGGCCTTGTCGTCGGACCATTCGCCGCAGCAGCAAGCCTCAGGCAGGGGCTGGATTGATGCGCCGCGACCCACGAATTCCATCGCGTGAAATTGAGTTCCGCGGGCAACACCCCGCATTGCCTGCGCCGCTGCCCGCCTCTATCAGGACCACATGAGCCTCATCGATCTCGCCAACCCCTCACGCTTCCTGACGTTCGCCGAACGGGTGCTGCCGTGGCTTGCGGCGGTAACCGCAATCCTGATGCTGATCGGCTTGCAGCAGGCGTTCTTCGCCGCACCCGACGACTATCAGCAGGGCGCGGTGGTCAAGATCATGTTCATCCACGTGCCCAATGCGTGGCTGGCGATGTTCGTGTGGGGCGTGATGTGCATCGCAGCCCTCGGCACGCTGGTGTGGCGGCATCCGCTCGCCGACGTCGCGGCGAAGGCCGCGGCGCCGATCGGCGCTGCGTTTACGTTTCTGGCGCTCGTGACGGGTTCGCTGTGGGGACGGCCGATGTGGGGCACCTACTGGGAATGGGATGCACGGCTGACCTCGGTGCTGATCCTGTTCCTGATGTATCTCGGCATCATTGCGTTGTGGCGCGCGGTGGACGATCCCTCGCGCGCGGCGCGCGCGGCGGCGGTCCTCACGCTGGTCGGCGCCATCAACCTGCCCATCATCAAGTTCTCGGTCGACTGGTGGAATACGCTGCACCAGCCGGCATCGGTGCTTCGGCTCGGTGGCCCGACGATTCATCCGTCGTTGCTGGTGCCGTTGCTGATCATGGCCATCGCTTTCTCGCTTCTGTTCCTGACGCTGCATCTGGCGGCCATGCGCAACGAGATCCTGCGCCGGCGCATTCGCACGCTCCGCCTGATGCAGGCGTCGGGCGCGCGGGCTTGACGGGGGCGGATATGAACCTCGGCCAGCACGCAGATTTCATTGTCGCCGCCTATGCGATTGCCGCGATCGTCGTGGTCGTGCTGATCGCATGGGTGATCGCCGACCACCGCCGCCAGCGCGCAATCCTGCGCGATCTCGAAGTCAGCGGTGTGACCCGCCGGTCGGCGCGGCAGGCGTCCAGCCGGTCATGACCGCGCACGACGACCCAGGCACAGCCCGGCCCGCTTCGCGTCGCCGCCGCTGGCTCACGGTGCTGCCGCTGATCGTCTTCGGCGGTCTGGCGGCGCTGTTCTTTCTGCGGCTCGGCTCCGGCGATCCGGCGAAGATTCCCTCCGTATTGATTGGCCGGCCGGCGCCCACAACAACGCTTCCCGCACTCGACGGCCTGACCGACAAGGGCAGGAGCATTCCCGGTCTCGCTCCGGAGACGCTGTCAGGCAAGGTCAGTGTCGTGAATGTCTGGGCGTCGTGGTGCGTGCCATGCCACGACGAGGCGCCGCTGCTGCTTGCGCTGAGCAACGACAAACGCTTCCAGATCGTCGGCATCAATTACAAGGACGCACCCGACAACGCGCGGCGCTTTCTCGGCCGCCACGGCAATCCGTTCAGCGCGGTCGGCGTCGATGCAAACGGACGCGCCTCGATCGAATGGGGTGTCTATGGCGTGCCGGAAACGTTCGTGGTCGGCCGCGACGGCAAGATATCCTACAAGCTGATCGGGCCGATCACGCCGGCGAATTACGACACCGTGCTGAAGGCGGAAATCGAGAAAGCCTTGCGCGGTGGTCCTTGAACGCACGTTCATTAACCACCGTACGCGCAGCATCAAAAATAATTTTGAACATTTATCTGGCGTTCATTTGCCGGACACGGCTCCGCCATGAAGTACGCGCTGAATTCGTGTCGCCGTCACTCGATGGCAACAACATTGTCTCTGGAGGGACAACATCCATGCGTCATCTTACGCTTGCAGCCCTGACCGCAATCGGCCTGATGGCAGCCACCCCGCTGCTGGCGCAGACCCCGGCGCCCGCGACCGGCGGCGCCATGCAGAAGGCCGCTCCCGCGCCGACAGCGGCGCCGGCGGCAAAGCCCGCAACGACGGGCGCCGCGCCCACCGCTGCGAAACAGGCCGACCTGATCGACATCAATTCGGCAACCGAAGCCCAGCTCACGACGCTGCCGGGAATTGCCAAGGCGCGTTCGGAAGCGATCATCAAGGGCCGGCCCTACAAGGGCAAGGACGAGTTGCTGAGCAAGAAGATCCTGCCCGAGAACGTCTACAACGACGTCAAGGACAAGATCATCGCCAAGCAGAAAAGCTGATCGCGAGTCTGCTCCCCGGCGGGATCCAAAGGCGTACCGGCTTTGGGATCGCGCTTGGAGCCCGGTTGCGTATGAGTTGAGTATGCTGACGGCGCACCGGCGTGCCCCCGCCGGTGCGTCTGTCGTTCTAATACGTGCCCGTACCCCGTCTAAACATCCCCGCGTTTCGTATCGGCGGTCTCCGCCGTGGCCGGTGCGATGCTGTAACGATTGATCAGGGGCATTTGCAGCATCGCAAACACGGCCGTGATCGGCACCGCGCCGAAGGCCTTGAACGCGACCCAGAAATCGGTCGATTGTGTTCGCCAGATGACTTCGTTCAGCGCCGCCATCGCGAAGAAGAACATCGCCCAGCGAAACGTCAGCGCGCGCCAGCCCTGCGGCGTCAGATTGAACATCTGGTCGAACATGATGGCGATGAAGGATTTGCCGAACAACAGGCCGCCGCCAAGGATCAGGCCGAACAGGCTGTAGATGATCGTCGGCTTCATCTTGATGAAGGTCTCATCGTGCAGCACCAGGGTCAGCGTGCCGAACACGAGCACGATCACTGCCGAGACGATCGCCATCAGCGGCACATGACGCACCACCGTGTAGGAAACGACCATCGAGATGACGATGGCGAGCATGAATGCGCCGGTCGCGACGAACAGATCGAACTTCGCGTTCGCCGCGAAGAAGACGATCAGCGGACCGAGTTCGGTCGCCAGCTTGAACAGGGGGTGCGGCGCGGCTTTGTCCATCTTCAATCCAATACCAACGTGGCCTTGAGCCTGCGGGCCTCAATCCCTGGAGACGCGGCTTTCAGCCGCTCCTCGGCATGAGGAGCAACCCTTGAGCAACCTCCTCATCCCGAGAAGCCTGCGAAGCAGGCGTCTCGAAGGATGCGGCCGATGAGTCACTCGATCCCTGCGATGGCTTTCGCGAAATCCTTCGCCGTGAACGGCGCGAGATCGTCGATGCCTTCGCCGACGCCGATGAAGTGAACCGGCAACCCGAACCTCGCCGACAGCGCCACCAGAATGCCGCCCCGCGCGGTGCCGTCAAGTTTTGTCATGACAAGCCCGGTCACGCCGGCCGTCTTGAGGAAGACCTCGACCTGCGACAGTGCGTTCTGGCCGACGGTGGCGTCGAGCACCAGCAGCACGGCGTGCGGCGCATCCGCATCGACCTTCTTCATGACCCGAACGACCTTCTCCAGCTCGTTCATCAGCTCGGCCTTGTTCTGCAGCCGGCCGGCCGTGTCGATCAGCAGCACGTCGATGCCGTCCGCCTTCGCCGCGGTCAGCGCATCGAAGGCGAGGCCTGCGGAATCGGCGCCCTGGCCGCGCGCGATCACCGGCGCGTGCGTTCGCTCGCCCCAGATCTTCAACTGCTCGACGGCCGCGGCGCGGAACGTGTCGCCCGCGGCCAGCATCACCTTGCGGCCCTCGGCGCGGAATTTCGAGGCGAGCTTGCCGATGGTGGTGGTTTTGCCGGAGCCGTTGACGCCGACGACAAGCACGACGAAAGGCTTTCGCGCAGCATCGATCACCAGCGGCTTTGCGACCGCCGAGAGCACCTGCTCGACTTCGGTCGCCACCACAGCCTTCACCTCGTCGGCGGAGATCGCCTTGTCGTAGCGCCCATGGCCGACCGCAGCAGCAATCCGGGCTGCGACCTCGGTGCCGAGATCGGCGCGCAGCAGCACATCCTCGATCTCCTCGACCATCGCCCGGTCGAGTTTTCGCTTGGTGACGAGATCGGCCACGGCGGTCCCGAGCGAACTCGAGGTCCGCTTCAGGCCGTCGGAGAGCCTGCGCCACCAGCTTTGTTTCGGTTGTTCGTGAGTGCTGTCGTTCATATGGCGCGTGTGATAGCCGTTTCGTCATCATGACGAAAGCGGCGAATGAACCGGGAACAGGCATAGGCGATATTGTCGCGCGCGTGCTTCATCGCGACGGATTGATGCTGATTGTCGATAAACCGGCTGGAATTCCCGTCGCATCGCGGGCCGCGCAACAGCCGCGACAAGAGTGGTGCGGCGTTCGAGGACTATTTCGACGCACTGCGCTTCGGCCTGCCGCGTTCGCCGGTTCTCGCGCATCGGCTGGATCGCGACACCTCGGGCTGCCTCGTGCTCGGCCGGCACCGCAAGGCAACCGCATCGCTCGGGCTGCTGTTCAAGCACAACAGGATTTCCAAGACCTACTGGGCCGTGGTCGAGGGCGGACCCGACGTGGACGCAGGCACAATCGACATTGCGCTCGGCCGGCTCAATGAGGAACGCGGCTGGTGGCAGAAGCCCGACCCGAACGGCCTGCCTGCGACGACGAACTGGAAGGTCATGGGGCGATCCAGCGATGGGAAACTCGCGTGGCTCGCACTTGAGCCGGTCACCGGCCGCACGCATCAGCTGCGCGTGCATAGCGCCGCGATGGGCTGGCCGATCGTCGGCGACAACATCTATGGCACAGCACCTCGCGAAGGCGGAGCGATGCTGCATCTGCATGCGCGCGAAATTTCAGTGCCGCTGTCGAAGAACAAGCCGCCGGTGCATGTGACGGCGCCTGTGCCGGAGCATATGCGGGAGCTGCTGACGTTGTGCGGGTGGAACGAAGGCGCGGCTGAATAGCCGTCATTGGGAAGCGAAGCCGTTCTTCTAACGGCTATGCCTCGCAACGCCGAAGCTACAACGAAAAGCTGCTTCTCATCGCAGCCGGTGATCCTCAACCTCTGCACCGTGCCGACGACACGTCCCGCAATCGCGACCGGCAGAAAGTGCTCCGTCCGCCCCTGCGTGTCGCTTTCGATCAGCACATCACGCATCTCGCCGGCTTCAGCGGCAAGCCGCCCTTGCAACGCCGCCCCGCCCTTCGCGCGCAGTTTCCGCGCGCGCTCCCTGATCACATCGCCCTTCACCTGCGGCATGCGCGCTGCGGGCGTGCCGGGACGCGCCGAATAGGGAAACACGTGCAGGAATGTCAGCCCGCACGCGTCGACAAGATCGAGCGAGCGGGCGAACATGTCGTCGGTCTCGGTCGGGAAGCCGGCGATGATGTCAGCCCCGAGCGCGATGTCGGGCCGCAGGCGGCGCACCTCGTCGCAGAACGCAACCGCATCGCCCCGCGAATGCCGGCGCTTCATCCGCTTCAGGATCATGTCGTCGCCTGCCTGCAATGACAGATGCAGATGCGGCATCAGCCGATCGTCGTCGCCGATGACATCGAGCAAATCCCGATCGACTTCAATGGAATTGATCGACGACAGGCGCAGCCGCCTGCATTCAGGCACATGCTTCAGAATCTGCTTCACCAGGGTGCCGAGATTCGGAGCACCGGGCAGGTCGCCGCCAAAACTCGTGAGATCAACGCCGGTGAGCACGATCTCCGCATGACCCGCCTCGGTCAGCGCGCGCACCTGATCGACCACCACGCCCATCGCGACCGAGCGCGAATTGCCGCGGCCGTAAGGGATGATGCAGAACGTGCAGCGGTGGTCGCAGCCGTTCTGCACCTGCACGAAGGCGCGCGGCAGGCCGCTCTGAAAGCCATCCACGAGATGCGGCGCCATCGACGTCACCGCCATGATGTCGGACACGGCGATCTTCCGATCCCGGGTGACGCCGAAGGACGGGCCGCCAAACGCCGCATGAGCCTCGTTCCACGCGTCAGCGCGCAGCTTGTCATCGTTGCCGAGGACACGATCGACCTCGTCCATTTCAGCGAACATGCCGGCTTGCGTCTGCGCGGCGCAGCCGGTGACGACGATGCGCGCATC
Organism: uncultured Alphaproteobacteria bacterium; assembly: GCA_963774995.1. Taxonomy (GTDB): domain Bacteria; phylum Pseudomonadota; class Alphaproteobacteria; order Rhizobiales; family Xanthobacteraceae; genus P52-10. Next base: position 22,008 of record CAVZHJ010000001.1, on the reverse strand, counting down.
GGGCCGCTCGCGCTTCAGCTTGCGAATCGATTGCCGCGCCTGCGCCACGGCCTCATTGGTGACCGCGCAGGTGTTGAAGATTATCGCGTCATCCACACCGGCATCTTCGGCGCGGCGGCGGATGATCTCCGACTCGAACATATTCAGCCGGCAGCCGAAGGTGATGACATCGACGCTCATGATCGTTGAGTTCTGTCTCAGGCGACGTTGGCGAACAGCGCCGGATCGAAGCGGCTCTCGTATTCGAGCTCCGCCGGTCCGGTCATCAGCACGTGATCGTCACTTTCGCGCCATTCGACCAGCAGATCGCCGCCGGGCGGCGAGATCGTCACCTTGCGGTTGGCGCGCTTGAGCCTCGCGGCCGCTACCGCCACCGCGCAGGCGGCGGAGCCGCACGCCTTCGTCAGCCCTGCGCCACGCTCCCAGGTGCGAATGACGATGTGATCGCGATCGACGATGTGGGCGAGCGAGATGTTGGCGCGATCGGGAAAGATCGGGTGGTTTTCCAGGAGCGGCCCGAAGCGGCCGAGGTCGTAGATCGTCACATCGTCGACCCAGAAGATCGCGTGCGGGTTGCCCATGTTGACCGCCGACGGCGTGTGCAGCACCGGCGCGTCGATCGGACCGATCTGCAGTTCGATCGAACGCGTATCGCGGAACTCCTCGGCGAGCGGAATGTCCTGCCAGCCGAATTTCGGCTTGCCCATGTCGACGGTGAACATCTCCGGCGAGGGACCGCGCCAGCAATTCAGCAGCCCTGCCCTGGTCTCGAACGTCATCGCCTGCGCAGGCGAAGTTGCAAACATCTGCCTGGCGACGCAGCGCATGCCGTTGCCGCAGGCGCCGGCTTCCGATCCGTCGCTGTTGTAGATGCGGATAAAAGCCTCGGTTCCGGAAACCTTCGGCGGATAGAGCGCCATCAACTGATCGTAAGGCACGCCCGCGGCGATCGCCCGCGCCTCTCCGGCGCTGATCGCGACCGGCGATGCGCGCAGGTCGACGACAACGATCTCGTTGCCGGCACCGTTCATCTTGGCGAAGTTCCTGGCTGTCAGTGCGCTCATTTTTCGGGCTCGTGTGCCTGACTTATATGGCGAAAGCCATGCATTTTACCAGCCTGCCTGGCCATGCCGCGCAAGCCGCCCGCCTTCAAACAATCATGATCGCCGACAATCATTGCCGCGATACCAAACGGCGAGCGCTGTGGTACATCTAGCCGCCGGAACAACAGAATCCTGGAGATCCCGATGGCCCGCCTCGTGCTTCGCTCGTCGCGGCATTTTGGAGTTGGCACAGCGCTGGTCGCCTCCGTGGCCCTCGCTGCGACAGCATTGGCGCAGACGCCGCCGGCGACCACGCCCGCCACCCCCGCGACCCCTCCGGCTGCCGCCGCGCCGGCGACGCCAACACCCGCAACACCGACGCCTCCGGCTGCAGCACCCGCGCCGGCCGAGCCGGCCCCTGCCGCGCAGCCGCCTGCCTCACCACCCGCGGCTCAAGCCCCCGCGCCTGCCGCGCCGCCGGCGGTGCAGACCGCCGATCCGTTCGGCGAGGAACTGATGCTCGAGGCCAAGACCGTCGTCTATATGAAAGGCACGGCCAACTGGGACACGGCCTTCGACACCATCACCTCGACGCTGAAGACGCTGCAGGCCGCGCTCGACAAGCAGAACATCAAGGCAGCAGGATCGCCGTTGATCGTCTACACCTCGACCGACGATACGGGCTTCGTGTTCCAGGCCGAGATCCCGGTCGCCGAGGCGCCGAAGGCACCGCTCGCCAAGGATATCTCCAGCGGCAAGTCGCCGGAGGGCAAATCGCTGAAGTTCGTCCATCGCGGCAGCTACGACAACATGGACAACACCTACGAGGCGATCACCAACCATCTCGACGAAAAGAAGCTCGAGGCGAAGGACTTGTTCATCGAGGAATACGTCACCGACCCGCTGAAGACGGCGGAAGACAAACTCATCATCAACGTCTACGTGCCGCTGAAGTGATGATTGCGAAGGCTCTCGGCCTCGCACTCGCCGCCGTACTGATCGCGAGCGTTCCGGCATTCGCTCAAGCCGCGCCGCCGCCGGCGATCTCGGTCACCGGCGAAGCGTCCGTCTCGGTCGCGCCCGACCTCGCGCAGATCGACGGCGGCGTCTCGACTGAAGCAAAAACCGCGCGCGAGGCCAGCGACGCCAACAACCGCGCGATGGCTGCGATCCTGCCGGCACTGAAGGCCGCGGGCATTGCGGACGCCGATATCCAGACCTCGCGCATGTCGCTGCAGCCGCAAAGTGCGCCCGCGCGGCCGAACGGCCCAACGCAGATCACCGGCTACCGCGCCAGCAACCGCGTCACCATCCGAATCCGCGACGTGACGAAACTCGCGGGCACGATCGATGCGCTCGTCGCCGCCGGCGCCAACGAAATCGGCGGCATCAACTTCATGGTGTCGCAGGAATTGAAGGCACTGGACGAGGCGCGCGTGAAAGCCATCGAGGATGCACGGCGCAAGGCGGAGATCTACGCCAAGGCCGCCAGCGTCCGCATCGGCGACCCGATCAGCATCAGCGAGGAAGGATCAGCCGGGCCGGTCCCCATGCGCGCGTCGTTCAAGGCAGGGATGGCCGCGCAAGTGTCGCCGGGGGAAGAGACGTTGCGGGTTTCGGTGAGTGTTTCGTACGAGATCATGAAGTAGCCACAGTAGCACGCTCCGTCATTGCGAGGCATTGGCGAGCGAAGCAACGCCGTTCTTCAAACGGCTATGGCACGAAGCAATCCAGTCTGAGTCCGCGAGCTGGATCGATTCGCTTCGCTCGCAATGACGCTAAATCACGAACACTTCGCCCGGCTTCAGCACGCGGAATTTGTCACTCGCGACATTCGCCGTCTTGAGCGCTGTCGCCAGATCATTGACCGGCGCGTCGATCGCTTCATTGGTCAGTTGAAAGGTGCCGTGATGATGCGCGAGCGCCTGCTCGGCGCCGCAGTCGGCCAGAGCCTTCACCGCATCATCCGGATTCATGTGCTGGTCGCCCATGAACCAGCGCGGCTCATAGGCGCCGATCGGCAGGATCGCCGCACGAAACGGTCCATACTTTTCGCGGGCGCGGCGAAAGTGAACGCCGCTGCCGTAGCCTGAGTCACAGACGATGTAGATTTTTCCGGTGGGCGTCTCGAGGATGAAGCTCGCCCACAGCGCCTTGTTGCGGTCGAGCAACCCGCGCGCGGTCCAGTGCCGCGTTGCCACCAGCGTAACCGCTATGCCGTTGCCGAGCTCGACGCGATCGTGCCAGTCGAAAGCGTGCGCACGAATGGCGCTGTCATGGCCCTTCATCGTCATGTCGTTGCCGAGCGGCGTGACCACGCGCGGCGCGAATCTTGTGTGCAGTTTTGACAGCGTCGTGACGTCGAGATGATCGTAGTGCCCATGCGACACCAGCACCGCATCGACCGGCGGCAGCTTGTCGAAGGCAATGCCCGGATCGTTGACGCGCTTCGGGCCCAAAAATGAAGCCGGCGAGGCGCGTTCCGACCAGACCGGATCGACGAGGATGTTCAAGCCCGCCGTCTGGATCAGCCACGACGCGTGACCGACGAACGCAAGGCGCACGCCGCTTGTCACGCGCGCGGGCGGCGTATCCGAAAACGGCGACGGCGCCCAGGCCGGCCATTGCGCGCGGCCGCCTTCACGCTGCCAGCGCAGCAACTGACCGATGCTCTTCGGCGGCGCTCCATCGGGATCGAAGAAGTGCACGCCGTCGAAATGATCGGAAACCGGACCCGTGTAGTTGCGCATGAATATCGACCAGAGTGTGGGAATGCCGACAGCTGCGGCGAGGCCGGCGAAGACAGTGAGGAAGCGGCGGCGGGAGACAGACATCGATTGTGTATGCGTCTCGATGCTGACGTTGGAGGGCGGCGCGTTGCGCGATAGGATCGCGCGTTCGCGTTAAGAGATATTGCCGATGCCGACACGACGCAATGTTGCCGCCTCGATGCTTGCGATCGGCCTGTTCCGGGCGGGCGACGCGCGATCCCAGCCGGTGACGCCGTCGCCGATGCTCGCCGAGGTCCGCCAGCAGCTCGATGCGTTTCGCAGCGATTTGAAGCGCGCCGCCGAGACCCGCGATATTGGGAAACTGCGGGTTCTGATCACTGACACGTTCACGCACACCCACGCATCGGGCCGAATTGACGACAGGGACGCCCATATTATTTCGCTGGTGGCGCGGGATCCGGGGATCGAGGACGGCGCTGATGCTCGACGCTTCGGTGCGGATCCATGGTCCGGACATGGCGATTTTGACCGCCCGCAGCCCGATTCCGAGCCGGGATGAGGCCAGGCATTACGATTTCCGCTGGATTCAGGTGTTCACGAAGGTTTCGGGCCAGTGGCAGCTTGCTGCCAGCCAGGTGACCCAAGTACAGCCTTAAGCGCCGTCTTGAGAAACGCCCCGGTTCCGGCCCCGATTTCTTGACTTTTGAGGGGTCAGGCGGTTTAAGTCCGGCCGAATTCTCGAAAAGGCTTTCTTTTCGACCCGCCGCCCGGCCCGTGAGGCCGGAGGCCAACGCCCGACAGCGCTGTGCGCCCTCGGGCGCCAATGTGTTTTGGTAAGAGGAAGACGACCTTGTTCGACAATCTGTCGGAAAAGCTTGGCGGCATTCTGGATCGGCTGACGCGCCGCGGCGCGCTCACCGAGGCCGATGTCGACGCGGCCATGCGCGAAGTTCGCCGCGCGCTGCTCGAGGCGGACGTCGCGCTGGAGGTGGTGCGCACATTCACCGAGAAGGTGCGCGAACAGGCCGTCGGCGCGACCGTCGTCAAGTCGGTGACGCCCGGGCAGATGGTCGTCAAGATCGTGCACGACCAGCTGGTCGAGACGCTGGGCGCCGACAGCCAGACCATCGACCTCAACGCCCCGGCGCCGATCGCCATCATGATGGTCGGCCTGCAGGGCTCCGGCAAAACCACGACCACGGCCAAGCTCGCGCGCCGCCTGACCGAGCGCGACAAGCGAAAAGTCCTGATGGCATCGCTCGACACCCGCCGCCCGGCGGCGATGGAGCAGCTTGCGGTGCTCGGCCGCGATGTGAATGTCGAGACACTGCCGATCATGCAGGGACAGACGCCGCCGCAGATCGCACAGCGGGCGCTGCAGGCGGCGAGGCTCGGCGGCTACGACATCGTGCTGCTCGACACCGCCGGCCGCACCACGCTCGACGAAGCGATGATGGCGGAAGCGGCCGACGTGAGAAGCGCCGCCAACCCGCACGAAGTGCTGCTCGTCGCCGACTCGCTGACCGGCCAGGACGCCGTCAACCTTGCGCGCGCCTTCAACGAGCGCGTTGGCCTCACCGGTATCGTGCTGACGCGCGTCGACGGCGACGGACGCGGTGGTGCTGCGCTGTCGATGCGCGCGGTCACCGGCAAGCCGATCAAGCTGATCGGCACCGGCGAGAAGACCGACGCGCTGGAAGATTTTCACCCTGGCCGTATCGCCGGCCGCATCCTCGGCATGGGCGACGTCGTCTCGCTGGTCGAGAAGGCAGCAGCGAATATCGACGCGGAGAAAGCCGCGCGCGTCGCCGAGAAGATGCGCAAGGGCAAGTTCGATCTCGCCGACATGCGCGAACAGCTGCTGCAGATGCAGAACATGGGCGGGCTCGGCGGCCTGATGGGCATGCTGCCCGGCGTCGCCAAGATGAAAAGCCAGATTGCCGCGGCCAATCTCGACGACAAGGTTCTCAAGCGTCAGGTCGCGGTGATCGATTCGATGACGCGCGAGGAGCGGCGCAGTCCGGACCTGCTGAAGAACAGCCGCAAGAAGCGCATTTCCGCCGGTAGCGGCGTGAAGGTCGAGGAAATCAACAAGCTCCTGAAGATGCACCGGAACATGGCCGACATGATGAAGGCCATGGGCCAGGGCAAGCGCGGCCCGATGGCGGCGCTGGGCAACATGATGGGCTTCGGCGGCGGCGGCGCGCCGAGCCCGGAGCAGATTGAAAGAGCTCGCCGAGAAGATGCCGGGCGGACTGCCGCAAGGCATGCCCGGCCTGCCGAAGGAGTTTCCAGGCAGCCTGCCGGGCGGCGGATTGCCGGGCCTCGGCAAGCCGACATTGCCAGGCCTCGGTGGATTTCCGGGGCTGGGGAAGAAAAAGTAATTCACGAGATCACTCAGACAGACAACACCAGGAGAACTCAATGTCCGTCGTTATCCGCCTCGCACGCGCAGGCACCAAGAAGCGCCCCGTCTATCACATCGTCGTCGCCGACTCGCGCTATCCGCGCGACGGCCGCTTTATCGAGCGTCTCGGCTTCTTCAATCCGCTGCTGCCGAAGGACAACGAGACCCGGCTGAAGCTCGACCTCGAAAAGGTGAAGTCGTGGATGGCGAAGGGCGCCCAGCCGTCCGATCGCGTGATGCGTTTCCTCGATGCTGCCGGGGTCGCCAAGCGCGCCCCGCGCAACAATCCGCAGAAGGCCATTCCGCGCAAGGAGCGCGGCAAGGAAGGCGCTGCGCCCGCGGCGTAAGGTACACGAGACGCGGACGTGAGCGCACGAATTTGCATCGCGAAATTCGGCGCTGCCCACGGTGTGCGCGGCGAGATCAGGCTTTGGACGTTCACCGAAGACCCGCTTTCGGTCGCAAATTACGGCCCGCTTGAAACGCAGGACGGCAACCGGCGATTTGAGATCGCCGCTGCCCGCGCGGCGAAGGATCATCTCGTCGCGCGCATCAAGGGCGTCGACAGCCGCGAGGACGCCGAAAAGCTCAACGGGCTCGAGCTTTTCGTTGCACGCGAAAAACTACCCGCCACCGACGACGACGAATTCTATCACGCCGACCTGATCGGGCTCGCGGCCGTCACGCCGCAGCACGAACCGCTTGGGCGTATCACTGCCGTGCATAATTTCGGCGCGGGCGACATCATCGAAATCGTTTTCGACAATGGCGGCGAGACGAAGCTGCTGCCGTTTACGAACGCGGTGGTACCGACGGTCGACCTTGCGAACAGGCGCGTGATCGTCGTGCTGCCGGACGAGATCGAAGCCCAGGATCCTGAACATCCGCCAAAAAGCGCGGACGCTTGACCATGTGGACCGCGACCGTTCTCACGCTCTTCCCTGACATGTTTCCCGGACCGCTTGGCGCAAGCCTCGCCGGCAAAGCGCTCGCGTCCGGTCTTTGGCAACTCGACGCACGCGACATCCGCGATGCTGCGACCGACCGCCATCGCAGCGTCGATGACACGCCCGCCGGCGGCGGCGCGGGCATGGTGCTGCGCGCCGATATCGTTGCGCGCGCCTTCGATGCCCTGCCCGCCACCCTGGGCCGTCCGCGACTTCTGATGAGCCCGCGCGGCACGCCGCTGAGCCAGCAACGGGTCGCGGAACTCGCAGTCGGACCCGGGCCGATCATCATCTGTGGCCGGTTCGAAGGCGTGGACCAGCGCGTAATCGAAGCGCGTAGCCTCGAGGAGGTCTCGGTCGGCGACTACGTCCTGTCGGGGGGCGAAATTGCAGCGTTCGTGCTGATCGATGCCTGCGTCCGCCTGCTGCCGGGCGTGATGGGCAATCTTACGTCTTCGGATTCCGAAAGTTTTTCCGACGGCCTGCTGGAATACCCGCAATATACCCGCCCGGCCGAGTTCGAGGGCCGGACCATTCCCGAGGTCCTGACCTCCGGCGATCACGCAAGAGTCGCCGCCTGGCGCCGCGCCGAGGCGGAGCGGCTGACGAAGGAACGCCGGCCGGATCTTTGGGCCGCCTCGCGCAGCGAGCGCGACAAGGGCGAGTAGCACGACGGCTTCAGTCCGAATTTCCGCCGTCATGCCCGCGCATGCGGGCATCCAGTACGCCGGAGCACTTCGCAACTATCGCTAACGTCGGTGACTACCGGGTCCCGCTTTCGCGGGACGACACTGAGAGTCCGCACACTCACGTCGTCGCGACGTATTTCATCCCGATCTGCAACGCCTCGGCGGGTGAGCGGCGGTCGCGGAACGCGGTCTCGAATCCCTTGACGATCGCCGCCGCGCGCTCTTCCGGCCGACCGTGATGGCGCACGCTGTCGGTGCGGTCGTCGCCGAACCCGTATTGCGTTGTGGCATAGACGGCGGCCGGAAAGTCCGGCCTTTCCATCTTGCGCACGCCGGCAAAATAGCCGGCGAGAAAATCGGCGTGAAGCTCGATGCGCTTCACCGTCGTCTGTCCGGCGCCGATCCGCTTGATCAATCCGTACTTGTGCTGCGCGATGTGGCCGAACTCGTGGGCGCACACGGCACTGACAACGACATCGGGATGTTCGCGCACCTTCAGGCAGCGATCGAGCAGGCGGCGGCCAAACAGCACCGTCCCGTCGCTGCGCGAGAGAAGTTGCCGCGAGGTGGCAAAGGCGTTGGGCGCGGCCGAATTGTCGAAATAGGCGAAGCCCGGCAGCACGTTCCATGTGTCGGTAAGCCGCGACAGCGTCTGCGCCAGCGCGTAGTCCAGTTCGCGGTCGCCGGACCTGACGATCGTCGGCGAGTTGCCGGGCCCGAACGGCGCTGCCGCCGCCGCGAACACCGCATCCGCTACGTCGCCCGCCAGCATGCAGCCAAACCCATGTGGCGCAGGCGCAGCGTGGCAGCCGCATGATGCTGCGAGCCAGCCGATCGACAGCAGACCTCCGAGCGCAATATCGCGGCGGGTGATCATGGCGGCCCTAACACAGGTTCGGATAGCGCTGACAGGCCGTGCCCGCGGGCGCCGCCGGACGCTGCACGGCAGGCGTCTGCGCGACGGAGACCGGCGGGGCGGGCGGCGTCACAGCCGGGAGCGATGCAGCCGGCCGTTCCAGATTTTGCGCGGCCTCCTTGATCAACGGCAGCAGTCCGCTGACGCCCACGGCGTTCGGCGCCAGTGTGTAGGTGTAGTTCGTGACCGAATTGCCGACTTCGACCGCACGGAATTTCACCGACTTCAGCCCATGCGCCTCGCAGGCGATGGTGTTCTGCGGTGTCATGAAGCCGCTGCTGCGCAGATCGAAACTCTGGTCCCTTGCGCAGAAGGTGCCGCCCGTCTGCGCCTCGGGCACAGCGATGGCGCGGTTCGCGCGATCGAGCGTGTAAACATAATAGTTGCCGCGCGAGACCTCGCCATCGAGCACGCCTTGGCAGGCGCCGGCCGGCAGCGTCCACCAGCCGCGCGAGGTCCAGCCGAAGCGGCTGTCATTGTTGCCGAAGGCAAGTTTGACCTCCGCGCCGGAGGAGTTACAGACGCGAAAGTCGGCCCGGCTCTGGCTCGAACTCACAGCCAGAAGAGCCGCGGCGAGGCACAGGGTGATGGTGAAAGCGGCGCGCATGGAAATACCCGTTCCCAAGGGTCATTCACGAGGGTCATTCGCCTTGGGAGTTTCCCACTCTGGAACAGGAAATAATGTGACCAACATCACATATAATCGCGCCATCGGCCGAAACCGGCCCTCCGCTCCTGGCCTGGCAAAAAACACGACGAACGGGTGACAACGGCCATCCGATCCCTTATAGGAGCGCCACCAATCCGCTTCACGCCTTCGAGCGAAAGTGGATTTCCGGTTTTGCGCCCGGAATGCGCGCAGATTCACCAAGAATACGACGTTTGCGCAGCCTCTTTGGCGCGCCGCCGATGGAGATTTCAATGAACATCATTCAGACCATCGAGCAGGAGCAGCTCGAAAGGCTGTCCGCCGGCAAGGACATCCCGGCTTTCGGCCCGGGTGACACCGTGATCGTCAACGTCAAGGTGAAGGAAGGCGACCGCACCCGCGTGCAGGCCTATGAGGGCGTCTGCATCGGCCGCTCCGGCGGCGGGCTGAACGAGAGTTTTACCGTGCGCAAGATTTCGTACGGTGAGGGTGTCGAGCGCGTGTTTCCGCTCTATTCGCCGATGATCGACAGCATCAAGCTGGTGCGCAAGGGCAAGGTTCGCCGCGCAAAGCTCTATTACCTGCGCGGCCTCCGCGGGAAGTCCGCGCGTATCGTCGAGAAGCAGGACAAGCAGGTCGTCGAAAAGAGGGCCGCCAAACTGGCTGCCGCCGCCGCAAAGTAAACGCGCGGGCGCGCAATCGCAGTTGCGAATGCATGATTAGCGAAAGCGCGGCGCGAGCCGCGCTTTTTGCTTTCGGGGCGCGAACATCGTCCCTGGTCATTCCGGGTTCGGCCCTGCGGGCCACCCCGGAATGACAAGCTTCTGCACCGCATATCCGCCGCGACAACGGCTCGATTGTCGGGCCGTAACGCCTTATGTTACTAAGTGGAATGGTTCCAGATCGCCAAATCCTGCTCTGCGCGCGAGTCGTCCTCGACGACCGCAGCCGGCTGCCGTGGCGGTTCTTCGGCCGGCTGACGACGGCGGCGCTCTCGGCCTGATCTTTTGCTGCGACACCTAACATCGCTGCCGTTCGCCGACGCTCTTCAAATTCCCAGTTCGAGGCCAAACACCATGCCCGCACCCACCACGCTCTATGACAAGATCTGGAACGACCACCTGGTCCACGAGGCGCCTGACGGCACCTGCCTTCTGTATATCGACCGCCATCTCGTGCACGAGGTGACCTCACCGCAGGCGTTCGAAGGCCTGCGCACCACCAAGCGCAAGGTGCACGCGCCAGAGAAGACGCTCGCCGTCGTCGATCACAACGTGCCGACCACCGATCGCTCCAAGCCGAATCCAGATCCGGAATCCACCGAGCAGATCAGGACGCTGGCCGAGAACGCGCGCGACTTCGGCATCGAGTACTTCAACGAGTTCGACCGGCGGCAGGGCATCGTCCACATCATCGGCCCCGAGCAGGGTTTCACCCTGCCCGGCACGACCATCGTCTGCGGCGACAGCCACACCTCGACGCACGGCGCGTTCGGCGCGCTCGCACACGGCATCGGCACGTCGGAGGTCGAGCATGTGCTGGCGACGCAGACGCTGATCCAGACCAAGGCGAAGAACATGCGCTTCAACGTCGACGGCAAGTTGCCCGACGGCGTCACCGCGAAGGACATCATCCTCGCCATCATCGGCGAGATCGGCACCGCGGGCGGCACCGGCCACGTGCTGGAATATGCCGGCGAGGCATTCCGCGCGCTGTCGATGGAAGGCCGCATGACCGTCTGCAACATGTCGATCGAAGGCGGCGCGCGCGCCGGCCTGATCGCGCCGGACGAGAAAGCGTACGAATTCCTGAAAGACCGGCCGAAGGCGCCGAAGGGAAAAGCCTGGGACGACGCGCGCCGCTACTGGGACACGCTGCGCTCCGACGAGGCCGCGCATTTCGACACGGAGTACCGGCTTGATGCGGCAAAACTGCCGCCGATCGTCACCTGGGGCACGAGCCCTGAAGACGTGATCTCGATCACCGGCAAGGTGCCGAACCCGGCCGAGATCGCCGATGAGGCGAAGCGGCTCTCGAAGGAGCGCGCGCTCGCCTATATGGGCCTCATCGCAGGCACGAAGATCACCGACATCAAGATCGACCGCGTGTTCATCGGCTCGTGCACCAACGGCCGCATCGAAGACCTGCGCGCGGCGGCGAAGGTGGTCGCCGGCAAAACCGTCAACGCCAATGTCAACGCGATGATCGTTCCGGGCTCCGGGCTCGTGAAGGAACAGGCGGAGGCCGAAGGCCTCGACAAGATATTCCTGCAAGCCGGCTTCGAATGGCGCGAGCCGGGCTGTTCGATGTGTCTGGCGATGAACCCCGACAAGCTGGCCCCGGAAGAGCGCTGCGCCTCGACCTCGAACCGCAACTTCGAAGGCCGCCAGGGTTTCAAAGGCCGCTCGCACCTCGTCTCGCCGGCGATGGCGGCAGCGGCGGCGATCGCCGGGCATTTTGTGGACATCAGGGAGTGGCGCTGAGGGTCGCTCGCTGGCAAACGGCGTAAGCAGCAACTCAGCAGTTACTTTCAAGCCCGTAATGCCCGGCCTCGTGCCGGGCATCGACGTTTATGAACAGCATCCAGGGCAAGACGCGAATGGCCGGGTGATAGGGCGAGCGGAGCGATGCCATTCTTCGAACGGCTAGGCCCGGCCGACAACCGGCATCGATCGCAAGCTGCGATTTTCAGGGCTGGCCGTGCCATCGTCCAGCGAGGCGCGCAGCGCTTCGACATCGGCGGCCGTGTCAGGAGCCCAGCCGCACGGACACTGCCCGTTCTGATGCGCGATCGAGACCTCTCGATAGATGGCCCCGAGCGAGCGGGCCATGATGTCCAGCACGTGCATGGGAGCGGCGTTCGAGCTCTCCAGTCTCCGGCAGAATTCCGACATCAGGACATCGCGCAACTCCGACTCGGAGTTCGCGACGCATGCCGGCGTCGTGCGTTGATTTGCCTGGCTGAGCCATGTTGCAGCTCCCGTAATCGATGACGACTGCTTTTAGGTGTCACGGGTGTGGCGGCGCAATGCCTTTGCCGATCGCGCGGTTAGAATGTCTCGATTGAAGTTCACGGGCCCCGGACAGTTGCGACATCACCAGCGCGCCGAAATGCGTCGTTTCAATCGACCCAATCTTCCGTCCATCAGATTAGAACTATTTCAGTTCCAAACTCTCCGAATTGAAATCCTCTAATCAACGCCATCTGCGACACTGCGCTGCTTGATCGCACACCATCGTTCATCCAGACCCCTTGGATCAAGAAAACTTTCACATCGACGGGGGCCTTCGATGAACGACGCGACCGCACTACGCCAGCAATTGACCGCACCACCCGACCGCGTGCTCGCGCGGCTGACCGCGATGGGCAAGGTCATGGTGGTGGCGCAGGACGGCGGCGTCACGCACGAGCGGATCGGCACCATCGAAAAAGTCAGCAAGACTGAGGGCCGGATCGTGTTCACCGGCTCCGCACACGACTGCACCGTCGATATGGCGCATGTGGCCTCTGCGATCGCCGATCGCTCCGGGCGGATGAAGGACAAGGTGCTGCCGAAGCTCGAACTCCTGAACACGGACGGCAAGCTCGTGTTCAGCGTCGTCGGACTCGATGGCATCGAAAAATTCGATGAAGGGCTGGCGCGGTTTGTCGGCATCGCAGTCGAGCCGAAGGTGAAGGAACCAGGCACGCAATCGACATTGGCCGACAATGACCCGGGCCTGCAGCCGCTGACGGCGGCGAACAAGTCGGGCACGGAAATCGCGATCGAAATGCAGAAGCCCGGAGTGGTTCAGCGCTGGCGCGGGCTTGTTCCGGCGGTCAACCCGGCGATGGGCTTCATCAACATCATCGCGTCCGATTTTCATCTGCATCTGCGCGGCGGCACGGTGGCGCGCTGGGAGCGTCAGGAGACGGACGTCGGCGGCGACGTCCGCCTGGTGGCGCTCGATGCCGACGGGAAATCCATCGGGCTGGCGCTGCAGGGCCCGCGGGACGCGTTCGAGGCGGCATGACGCACGATACCGCTGCGCCGCAGACATTCCCGCACCCGCGAGGCGTCTGGCTCGATCCGTCTTCGGGGCGCGAAATCGCGCAGCATACCTTGCTGCGCGAGCTGGCCCACCGCCAGGCGGTGCTGCTTGGCGAAACGCATACGGTTTACGAAATCCATCGCTGGCAACTGCATGTCGCAATCGCGTTGCATGCATTGCGTCCGAACATCGCGATCGGCTTCGAGATGTTTCCGCGCGCCGCACAGCCAGTGCTCGACGACTGGGTCGCGGGCAAGTTCACGACAGAAGCATTCCTGCAAACCGTCGATTGGCCCACCGTCTGGGGCTATGACGCAAACCTCTATCTGCCGCTGTTTCACTTCTGCCGGCAGCAGCACGTGACAATGCTGGCGCTGAACTGCCATCGGCCGCTGGTGACGCGCGTCGGCAAGGAGGGCTGGGCCGCGATCCCCGAAAACGAACGCGACGGCCTGACGCCGTCGGCGGACGCGACACCGGCGTATCGCCAGTACCTGTTCGACATTACGCGCGGCACCGCGGCGCCAATGCAGGCGACGTCGGTCGCCGATCAGGTATCAGACCGTTTCGTTCGCGCGCAACAGACCTGGGATCGCGCATTTGCCTGTAACATTGCGCGTGCGCTGGACCAGCCCGATCCGCCATTGGTGGTCGGCATCATCGGTCAGGGCCATCTGCAACACGGGCACGGTGCGCCATATCAGTTGCGCGATCTCGGCATCACGGATGTCTCGGTGCTGCTGCCGACATTCGACGCCGCGCACGATATGCGAAAAATCGCGGGCGTCGCCGACGCGATTTTCCGCCTCGACGAGGTCGAGCCGCAGGCGCCGCTGCCGCCGCGCATGCAGCAGGCTGTCGATGCAAGGCGCGCAGCGCAGCTGCGACTGACAGGAACTACGGTGTGACGATATGAGGATGACGCAATCCACACCATCATTGCGAGCGTAGCGAAGCAATCCAGTCGGCAGCTGCGCTGCATGGCGCGCCGGATTGCTTCGTCGCTTCGCTCCTCGCAATGACGGTGTTGATTTAGAACTGTAACAAGAAAAAATACAAAGACATTGTCTCGATGGATTTATGCGCGATGGCGCGCAAACGCCCCACTATTGAGGCCTTTTAATTGACGGCTCGTTGCGCAGAAAAGAAGAGTTCCCCGCATCACATCGGATGGCAGTGGGGACTTGGATGTTTCGTGCAACGAAGAAGAAGACCGCGCGGCGCAGTCGCGTGGCATTGCTCGCAATCGCATTGCCTGCCGCGTGGGCCGCGGACGCCGACGCGCAAACGACAACGCAACGGCGTGAACAGCAGCAGCAGCTCGACGCAGGAGCAACGCGAGCGCGACGCCGCCGGTCGGCGCATTGCCGATAGCTACGGCGTGATGCTGGACGAAATCAGCGTGTATGCCGATCGCGGTCCGCAGCCGTTCCTGCAGCAGACCCAGAACGTCACGGTGATCGGCCGCCAGCAGCTCGAAGAGCGTCAGGTACGCGACATCCAGGATCTCGTTCGCTACGAGCCGGGCGTCACGGTGTCCAAGACCACATCAAGCGTGGATCCGTTCGGCAATCTCGCCGGCTTCACGATCCGCGGCGTCTCGAACAACCGCGTGATGATGCTGGTGGACGGCGCACGCACGATCGAAAGCATCGTCGACGGCAACCGCGATTTCGTCGGCACCGGCAACCTCAAGGCGGTCGAGATCATCCGCGGCCCCGCCGGCGTCCTGTATGGCGCCGATGCGCTCGGCGGCCTGGTCGCTTTCGTCACCAAGGATCCGGAAGACTATCTGAAGGGCCGGAACTTCGGCGGCCAGCTCGACACCGGCTACGACTTCTACGACAAGACCTGGTCGAAGAGCGGCACGACCGCCTTCCGCTTCGGCGAGTGGTCGGCAATGATTGCTGCGACCCACCGCTCGTACAACGAAGGCACATTGAGCAAGGCCGATCCGAACGGCGGCAGCTGGCCATGCCCGCGCAACCCGGAAGCCATTCGCTGCAATGAACTCAACCCGCTGGACGGCAAGGACTATGACCTGCTCGGCAAGCTGGTCTGGAATCCGAACGCCGAGCACGAGGTCAAGTTCATCACCCAGTTCTACAAGAGCGACAAGACCACCGATCAGCGCGCCGACCTCGGCCTGCAGGCCGGCAACATTCGCAACCTGAGCTACATCCGCAATCAGGTGCAGTCGAGCGAACGCTACCAGTTGATCCACCGCTATACGCCGAACCTCGGCTGGATCGATCAAATCCGCTGGTTCGTCGCGCACTCGCCGTTCGAACGGGATTTCACCGGCGACCGGCGGCGGCGGCTTGCCAACAACCAGCTCGACCGGCTCGACTTCCTGTTGAACTACAAGGAGCAGTTCACCGAAGGCGACATCCAGTTCAATTCGTCGTTCAATACGCCCTTCGCCGCCCACAAACTGACCTACGGCGCCTATGTCAGCGTCACCGAAACCGACTATCAGCGGCGCGACACCGCGACCAACCTGACCACCGGAGCGGTGACCGTCACCAATGCTGGCGGATTCAATTTCGCGGATGCGACGACCAAGCGAGCCGACGGCTTTATCCAGGACGAGATCAAGCTGTTCGACAACCGCTGGATCCTGACACCGGGCATTCGCTACGCCACCTACGAACTCGATCCGCGACCGAACCAGTTCTACGTCGTGCGGGCGGGCAAGCAGCCGCCTGGCGTCACCCAGAGCGAGGAGTTGGTGAAGCAGCTCGGGTCGGTCTGGCGCCTCAATGACCAGGTCTCCCTGGTCGGGCGCTACGCGGAAGGCTTTAAAATGCCGACCTCGCAGCAGTTGTTTACGTCGCTGCCGAACGGCGGCGGCACCAACAGCGACCTCATTCCCAATCCGGATTTGAAACCCGAACGGGTCAAGAGCTATGAAGCGGGAGTACGGGTCCAGACGCCCTCCACCTTCATCTCCGTCACAGGTTTCCGCGCGGACTACACCGACTTCATCCAGAACTTCGTTCAGGTTCCAAGCGCCACATTCCCGGGCTTCTTCGACTTCACCTACCAGAACCTGTCGAAGGTGAGCACCTGGGGTGTGGAAATGGCGGGCGAGTATCGCTTCCTGACCTATTGGACCGTCTCGGCGTCGATCGCCTTCATCGAAGGAACGCAGATCGCCACGCCCAATGCCCGGGAAACTCCGTTCGACGGGACCACGCCGTTCTCCGGGACGTTCGGCGTTCGATACACCGATCGGGACACCGGCTTCGACGCGCAGCTGCTGACGAACTGGGCCAGCGACGTGCTCGAGCGCTCCAGCCCGACGCTCTACAAGCCCGCCGGCTATGTCGCGTTCGACGCGATCTTCGGCTGGTCGCCGCGCGCGGTGCCGGGTCTCACCTTGCGCGCTTCGGTTCTCAATATCACCGACGAGCGCTACTTCCGCTCGCTGAATGGCGCAACGACTTACCCGATCGTTCCAACCACCGCGGTGGCCATCGCCAACCCGCTCGAGCTGCAAACCGCGCCCGGACGAACGTTCAAGGTCGGAGCCAACTATCAGTTCTGAAACCGCAACTCCTTCTGTTCTGAACGCAATGAACCGGATGCATGCCCGCATCCGGTTCAACGCGTTTTCGGCAACTCGCTGTCGAGAGTGTAAAGGCCACGTCCCATGCGCGATATCCTGAAGCAGATCTGGCGGCTTTTGCGCATTGCCGCGTCCGGCCCCGGCAAGTGGCCAAGCCTGTCATTGCTCGCCTTCGTGGTCTGCTGCCAGTACGCCGCGATCCAGGTCAAAGTGAAGATGATCCATTGGTACGCTGACTTCTACAATGCGCTGCAAAAGCTCGACGTGCCCGTCATCACCTCACAGATCGGCGTGTTTTTCGCCCTCGCCTTCACCGCGGCCGGCATCTATCTGGTCGGACGCTATGCGCGGAAGATCCTGCAGATCAGGTGGCGGCGGCGACTTACCGTTACGCTGGTGGAGCAGTGGACCTCACGCAAGGCTTACTGGCTGCTGAGCCCGGGCCTGATCGGCGGTCGCGTGGTCGACAATCCCGATCAGCGAATTGCGGAAGACAGCATCATGTTCTGCGAATTCATGCTCGGCCGCGACGAGGGATCGCGCTCTGGCGTCCTCGACTTCATCATGAACATTGTCGCGCTGTATACTTACGCAACCCTGTTGTGGCAGCTGTCGACATACGCCCTGCCGTTGACCCTGTTCGGAAGCGATTTCGAGATTCCGAAGTACATGTTCTGGTTCGCGCCGGTGTACGTCGCGATCGCGATCACGCTGACCCACGGACTCGGGCATCCGCTGTCCGGATTGCTCGCGGAAGAGCAAAGGCGCGAGGCCGATTTTCGCTCTGCGCTGATCCATGTTCGCGAGAATGCGCAGGGTATCGCCATCCTGAACGGCGAAGCCGCAGAGCGGCGTCTCCTGTCGCAGCATTTCGAGCACGTCGCCGGCATCTGGCATCGGGTCATCCGGCGCGAATTTATCTTCGGTCTGTTCCAGCGCCCGTATTTTCAGACCGTGCTGCGCATTCCAATCTTCATCGCGCTCCCTGCCTTCCTCGCCGGGAAGGTTACGCTGGGCGGGCTGATGCAGCTGGCCAACTCGTTCAGTTCCGTTGTGACGAACTTGTCCTGGTTCGTGTTCAACTACAAATTCCTGTCCGACCTCGTCGCGACCACGCGGCGCATGCAGGTTTTTCTGGATGCGATGGAGGCCGTACCGGAGCCGCCGGCGCGCATACTCGAGTCCGGGAGGACGGCGGATGCGCTGCAGATCAAAGGGCTGACGATCCGCACGCCAGACGGCGGCGTACTGCTGAAGATCAGCGATCTCGAGGTCAGGCGCGGCGCCGCGGTCTGGCTCAGCGGCGCTTCGGGACTGGGGAAAAGCACGCTGTTCAAGACCCTCGCGGGCCTCTGGCCGCACGCCGATGGTGAGATCGAACTGCCGCGCGGACACCTGTGCATTCTGCCGCAACAGGTCTACCAACCGCTCGACTCGCTGGCCGCATCCACGATCTATCCGGCGGTGCCGGATGAATTTCCGCAGGCCGAGGCCGAACGGCTTCTGAACAAGGTCGGCCTCGGCCATCGTCTGGACTCGCTGGCGGACGCGCCGAAAGGCCTGTCCGTCGGGGAGCAGCAGCGCCTCGCGCTCGCGCGCGTGCTCGCCGCGAAGCCGGACTGGGTGTTCCTCGATGAGGCGACCAGCGCGCTCGATCTCGACTCCGAGCGCAAGCTGATGACGATGCTGCGCACGGAGCTGCCGGACGCGACATTCGTGGTCGTCGCGCATCGCGAGCCGCAAGGACTGACCGGCGTGGCAAGGATCGAGCTGTCCCGGGACGACGCGCAGCACGCGACGATGAATTCGCCCGGTCCGATCGTCGGCAATCTGGCGGTGCGGGTGGGCTAGCAGAGGAGCAACGTTGCAGCCCGATGGCATCGGCGGCCTGCCGGCCGCCGTTCTCAAGAACGCCGACGCTAAGCATCGGCTATGGCTCCATCCGGGCTGCGGTTGCCGGATTGCTTTTACCAAGGCCATCGAATCCCGCTACACTGTCGATCGATGCCCCGCGCTGCGAAGACACCCCTGCCCCTGACCAAGGCCCAGGCCCGCCAGCATCTGGCTGCAGGCGCAGCGGCTTGATAGCGTCGGAGCCGTTCGGCGCCGGGCCGCCGGCGACCGTGGCGGCGGCGGTCGAGCATCTCGGCTATGTGCAGATCGACACCATCAACGTGATCGAGCGCTGCCATCACCATATTCTGTTTATCGCGCATCCCGGCCTATCGCCGCGCGGACCTGCGGCAGGCCCAGAGCATCGACAAGAGCGTGTTCGAATACTGGACGCATGCGCTGGCCTATGTGCCGACGGAGGACTCCGCTTCTTCATCGCCGACGATGCGCGCGCACAAGCGCGAGGGCCACCGCTGGTTCGCATCGGTCAAACCGGCGATCTGCGCAAGGTGCTGCGGCTGATCAAGCGCGACGGCGCGCTGACCATCCGCGACATCGAGGACGACGTGCTGCTCGGACAAGGAGCACCTGTGGGCCAGCCGCAAGCCCTCCAAGCGCGCGCTGCAGCTCGCCTTCTTCGCCGGCGCGCTGACGATCAGCGAGCGCAACGGCATGCTGAAGACCTATGAGCTGATGACGCGGCATTTCGGCTGGGACAAGCCGCCGAAGGCCGCCTCCGCCAGCCGAGACCACGGCCTATCTGCTCGATCGCGCCTTGCGCGCGCAGGGGATCGTCAGCCTCGATTCGATCTGTCATCTCGATGCGCCGCGCAAGCCCGCGATGCGGCGCGCTGATCGAGCGCGCGGGTCCGCCGCAGCGAACTGGTGCCGGTGCGCTCGACGGCGCCGGCAAGCAGGAGCACTGGGCGCAGCCCGAGGTGCTCGAAGACTGCAGGCGAGCGCTGCGCCCGGCCTGGTGCATATCCTGTCGCCGTTCGATCCGCTGATCATCCAGCGCAAGCGCACCGAGCTGTTCTTCGGTTACGACCACAGTTCGAGGCCTATGTGCCGAAGGACAAGCGGCGTGTTCGGCTATTTCGCGCTGCCGGTGCTGGTCGGCGACCGATCGTCGCGGCCCTCGATCTCAAGACCGACCGGCAGAAGCGGCAAACTGCTGATGCAGAAATGGACCTGGGTCGGCGCCGGCTGCAAAAGGGCGCGCGCAAGGAACTGAAACGCGGCATCGAGGAGGAGCTCGGCCGCTTTGAAAAGTTTCAGCTCGGGGATTGAGACAACTCGCCCCGACCGTTGTCGTCACTCCGGATTCAGACCCGCCCTGATCGCATGGTTAATGCATCGGCCATGTCGCGGGCGCACGCCGTGCGGGTTCTTGAACAAATCTCAACCGGCCGTTAAAGCGATGGTCGGTCAGTGTCGATCGCAACGCCATCGAGCTTTGAAATATCGTCATGCCGTTCCAACCCGTATCGCTGCACTCCATCCGCTCGAGCAACCAGCGTGCTCGGCCGCGCATTGGAATGCGCTTTCGGCGAACCGCGCCTTTCCCGCCATTGAAGAATTCAGCCCGAACCCGAAGGATCACAATCCCGGCAACTGATCGTGTGGGACGTCGAACGTACGGACGGAGACGGCGGCTATCGCTTTCGCGCACGCCGGCTCGGCGAGCGCGCGGTGGAGGCTCTCGGCAACCACCTGGTGGCCGGCAAGACCATGGACGAAGTGGCCCCGCCGGTCTGCGGGAATCTCGCTGGATGGCGCGCGTGAATGCGCCGACCAGCGGCTGCGCCGTCTTTACCATTATTACGACCATCGCCGCGAACGGACTCAGATCGATTGCGACGGTTCTGTTGCCGTTCGGCGGCGATGGTGACGTCGTCCAGCAGATCGTCGCCGCATTGCAATTGATCAGCTTCCAGGGAACGGTCGAACGGCAACGCGTCTCGCGGGATTTCGAGGCGACATCCTGACGTTTCCTTCGCCGGCAGGATCAAGGCGGATTCCCGCGCCCGAAAGACCCCATGGAAGTTGTCCACCTCACCGGCGCTCCAGCCATCAGCAAATCCGCAGGGCACACAGGATTCGCGCCAACCGGACAAGCAGTCGCCGTTCGACGATCGAAGCCCGGCGCCGCGCAAGGTTCTGAAGACCGGACGATCAGCTTTGGAAATCGACCGCGGTTTCCACAGTCAGGATATGTCCCCGACCGAGGCATCGATTGAACTTGACGATCCGACGCTTGTTCCGGACACGTTTACGCTCGCCCTTGAAATGGGGTCGGCGCAGCGCAAGTGCGCGATTGTTTGGCGGAAGGACCGGCAGATCGGCGTTCGGTTCGCGTGACTATGCCTGTCGCCCCGGCCAGGCCAACGGGTCCGCGAGCGCAGCGATGCCGTTCTCGAACGGCTATGGGGACGACCAGGATTTTTTCAGCTCTTCAGCTTCAGCCGGCCCATGAAATCGCGTTTGCCTAGCGGCGCACCCTTGTGGCGAAGAATGTCGTAAGTGGTGGTCGCGTGGAAATAGAAATTCGGCAGCGAGAACGACATCAGGAAGCCTTCCGCGGTGAAAGGCATCGAGCGCTCGCCCATCTTGAAGATGACGTCGCGGCCGACGAGCGCGTTGACCGCCTCGGGCGTCAGCGCCGAAAGTTCGTCACGCGCCTCCGTCACCAGTGCCTGAAGCGCGGCAAAGTCGAGGTCCGGCTTACCCGACGACGGGGCGAACACGCCGTTCTTCGCCGCCTCCATCGCACCGCGCGAATGATGCGCGACCGAGACGATCTGGAACCGGAACGGCAGCATGTCAGGCGCAAGGCGCGTCTCGACGATTTCCGCCGGATCGACGCCTTTTTCGCGGAATGTACAAGGCTCTTCTCGAGGAAGCCGCCGACGGCGCCGAAAATCTGGAGGTAGTTGCCGACCCTCGCGTCGTAAAGCGAAAAGGCCATCTCGTAAATCTCCCTTCAACTTTGTAGTTTTTTTGCGGGCGGTAGACTTCCCGGAAATCTCCGCCGATAGCAATCGGTGGGGAAGGACTCTTCTCCGGCGCGCTCGCGCCATCTTGTGTTTATCGCCGCGACGCGCCATATTCGTTGCGTCAACAACAACG